>CAZFSU010000010.1:0-88386 GCA_964521555.1 uncultured Jutongia sp.
TCAAGGTTGTTAAGGTGGTTGGTAATTGGGGGCGGCTAAAAGCCAAGACCAAGGATGGCAGATATCGTTGGGTTAATCTGAAAAAGTGTAAAGAAATATGATTGTGCCATGCTGAACACCGTAGACTGCCAAAATGGGATAGCCTACGGTGTTTTCTTATAGATTTTTACAATATATAAATACAAATAACAACAAATTTACTGGTAACGAACTGGTAACACAAAAACCTGCAAAGCACCATATAACGGATATTTCCGTTCTTATATTCTTAAGAATATCTTAAATGTTTTGACACGTTTTACTGTGAGAAAAAATGTATATTGTTATCAGCATAAAAAATGCAGAGAAAAAAAGGGGGTAGATTCTTATGAAAAGAATTGAAAAATGGAGTATCGGAATAGGGGTACTGACATTGGCAGTGATGTTATCTATAGTGGGTGCTCCGAAAAGGGGGCAGGCTTTGCAGGCTATGAACGTCAAAGAAGTGACAGCCGTTAGTAAGAGCAAGACCAAAATTCAGGTCAAATGGAAACTTCGGAAGGATATCAAGAATAAGGTCAGCCAGATCAGAATTTATCGAACCACGAAAGTAAAAAAAGACATTTATAATCGGAAGAACTTTAAAAAGATTGCAACATTGTCTGGCAAAAAAAAGTCTTATATAGACAAGGTGAAATTCAATAAAAATTATGCGTATGAAGTAGTTGCTTATCAGAAGAAGGGAAAAAAATATAAGGAGATCGGTTCGGACCGTTGTTATGCATATAGCGGGGTGGCAAAGGCTGTATGGTATGAATATTCTTTTTGTGATGCAATGACAACACCGAAGATGATTCCGATCAATGCATCTGTGGATGGTTTGGGATTTCGTCCGGATGGATTTCAGATATACCGCAGCACGGATGGCAAGAAGTTTAAGAAATTGAAAACGGTCAAGAAAAAGAGTTGGTTATTAAAATATAAAGATAAAACCGTGCAGAGTCATGGCACCTATTATTATAAGATTAGAGCATTTCGGACGATTGGCAAAAAGAAATATTATGGAGCATTTAGCGATGTGGAAAGGCATTCCGCAGTGAATTATGAAGGAAAATATTCTGTGAAGCTTCTATCAAAAGAGGGGGATGCAATACCATCATTAACCGTATGCCTGACCAGTGATGCCGGCAATGGAGATTTGGTGCTGGAGGATGGAAATTATGGATGCTGGGGTCACCTGAATATCGATAATGCAGGAAGAGCAGATCTTGATCTTGCACAGTACAGTTATGACGGTAAAAATTGGTATTACTTAAAGGATAAAGCTGCCTTGGTCAAACCGGGACAAAGCATTTACCTGAAGTTTATTGAACATGAAAACGGTAAGCCATTTGCTTTTCACATAGGCAAAACGGTAACAGAAATCACAGAATGCCATGCGGGTTATGATCATAATGATTTTTCTTATCTTTTATCCATCGATTTCAAGAAAATGGAGGCAACAGTGCAGATCAATGGGGAGATGTATCATTAATCCGGTATACAGTTTTTCACTTTGACCCAGATGAGGTTTATTCCGGAAACATAGTGGTGTATGATTCTGCTCCGGACTGTAACGGCTACATATTCTGCCTGCCTGTCGGATATCGCGTATTATGAGGATTTCCTGGCATTTGCAGGCGGGATGTGTTATTATCAATACGAAGTGATTCCTAAGTGGTTATCTGAAATCAATCGCAGACCAGGATGCTGCCATGTATAGAAACAATCCGTTTCTGAAAGAATATCATGAGGGCATGAAGGGAAAATTACAATGGTAAGACGACAAGTCTGATGAGAAATGGTAATTTAAGGAGGTTTCGTATGAAAACAATAGTGTTGCATTATCCCAAATGTACAACGTGTAAAAAGGCGTTAAAGTGGCTGGATGAGCAGGGGATTTCCTACGAGGAGCGTCATATTAAGGAAGAAAATCCTACGAAGGAGGAATTGACACAGTGGTATCACAAAAGCGGTCTTCCGCTGAAGCGGTTTTTTAATACCAGTGGAATGTTATACAAAGAAATGCATCTGAAAGACAAGTTACCGGATATGACGGAAGATCAGCAGTTGGAACTCTTAGCAACGGATGGAATGTTAGTGAAACGTCCTTTGATTATTCAGGATGACCTGGTATTGACTGGTTTCAAAGAGGAAGAGTGGAAGCGAATCAAACGATGAAAGAAAAATCCCTTTGTATGATATGTTCTCTGTCACATAGACAGAGGCATAGGATCTATCATACAGAGGGATTTTGTTATCGAGGGGAGAGATCCGGTTAAATGGAATTGATATCCGCAGGAGTGGAAATTTCAAGTGTTTTTTGACCTTGGCATAATATTATAGTAGTATTAAGGTGTCAGTCTTTGTAAGGGCTTATTGGCATCTTAATTTTCGTAGGAAAGGAGATGAAGCGATTGGATAAAGTGATTCAGGGGATTATGATTCCGTTTATGGGAACAGTACTGGGATCTGCTTGTGTATTGTTTCTGAAAAATAAACTTAATGTCATGGTGCAGCGTGCTCTGGTTGGTTTTGCTGCCGGTGTGATGGTGGCGGCTTCTGTATGGAGTCTGTTGATTCCATCGATGGAGCAGGCTGTCGGTCTGGGGCATTGGGCATTTATGCCGGCGGTGATTGGGTTTTGGCTGGGAATATTATTTCTATTATTTTTGGACCGTTCGATTCCACATTTGCACCAAGGTTGTGATGAGCCAGAGGGACCTAGGGTTGCGTTAAAGAAAACGACAATGCTGGTACTGGCGGTGGCGATTCACAATATCCCGGAGGGAATGGCAGTGGGGGTTGTGTATGCCGGATGGCTGGCTGGGAATGAAACGATTACTATGGCGGGGGCGTTGACCCTGGCGGTGGGGATTGCCATACAGAATTTTCCGGAAGGCGCGATTATTTCCATGCCGCTTTGGGCTGAGGGTATGAAGAAAAGAGAAGCTTTTTTGTGGGGGGCACTTTCTGGTGTGGTAGAACCTTTTGCAGCGTTTCTGACGGTATGGGCGGCAGGACTGATTGTACCCTCTCTGCCATATCTACTGGGATTTGCCGCTGGAGCCATGAATTATGTTGTGGTGGAAGAATTGATTCCGGAGATGTCTCAGGGGAAACATTCCAATCTGGGAACGATTTTTTTCACGATTGGGTTTACGATTATGCTGGCATTGGATGTCGCGCTGGGATAAAAAGGAAAAAATAAAAAAAATCTTGACTGTAAACCTGCTTTATAGCTTATGATACGGAGTATCCTAGTACAATCAAAGGAGGGAAATTGATGACAATAAAAGAGGTAGAGCAGGAACTAGGGGTCCCCAGAGCGACGATTCGGTATTATGAGAAAGAAAACCTGATTGTGCCACAGAGAAGTGAGAATGGATACCGGGAGTACAGTGAAGCAGATGTTGTGACACTGAAACGGATCATCATTTTGCGTAAACTTGGACTTGGCATATCGGATATCGCTGAGGTATTTGATGGCGCACAGCCTCTGGCAACGACTGTGGAGGAAAATGTGATACAGTTACAGAGGCAGGTAAAAGAACTTCATGGCGCAATAAGAATCTGTAAACAGCTACAGGGCGATCAGGTGGAGATAAATACATTTGATACAGATTTTTATTGGGATGAGATTCATCAGGAAGAATTGCAGGGAAGCCGTTTTATGGATATCGCGGGAGATGTGATTCAGCATGAGAAAAAATTGGTCTGGAAATATTTTGATCTGTCCGATGAGGAGGGGAATCTTCTATATAACGTGAAGGAATCGGTTTTGCGGGTGCTGGGACTATGTGTGTTTATGGGGTTAGTCGATATGGCATTGTATCGGGAATGGAAAATGGCATATTTTATGGAAGGTTTTTCGTATCCGTTTACGCTGGTTTTGATTTATTCCGCAGTGGAGTTGCCGTTATATCTTTTATCCAAACGCCATGCCAACCTGGTGGCAGCCATTAGAAAGACGGGCAAATGGATTTGCATTGTTTTATTCCTTGGGATTGCTTTATGGGTGTTACTTTTCCAAATTTTATAAAATCAAAAACTTTGTGTGTGTGATACTCTTTTTTGCATAGCGGTGGATACATTATTATGTTATACTAGGCATGGAATGCCATATATGAGAATATATGGTGTGTATGTATCTATTGTAGTGCCTGATCGGATGTCTCTGGACATCAGGCATCAAGAGAAAGAGAGGAAAGCGTGAATATGGTAAAGGGAACAAGGGTTACAAGAGAGAAGAGGGAGTTTGGTAACATTTCATGGATGACTGGCATCGTCAGAACCTGTGCGGTATGTCTGGCAGGTATCTCCCTGTTTGTGGGCGCGAAACAGGTGTCAGCCGAAGAGCCGGCTTATGATTATGTAGTGACAGACCCACAATATGGTGTCAATGCTACAGATAAAAAATCAGATGCTCAGGCGATTCAGGACATTTTGACGTTTGCAAAGGGATCAAACAGACAGATCACCATTTATTTCCCGGCAGGTGATTATTATCTGGATAAATCTATGCGGGTATATTCCAATACCCATATTATTCTGGATAAGAATGCAACCATCCATCGGATGGACAGTATGCTTGACAAAATGATTCTACATAATGTGGATCAGAATGGCAGAATGGATGCAGTGGGCGGATACAAAATGTCCCAGAATATCATTATCGAAGGTGGTACCTGGGATGGTGGAAATATTGCAAAAGCCAAAGAAGCCACCGATGTGATCCGGTTTGATCATGCCACCAATATCGTTGTGAAGAATTGTACTATTAAAAATGTATATGACTGCCATTTGGTTGAGTTTGTCGGGATAAAAAACGGAAGTATCAGTGGATGTACCCTGACGGGATTCCGATATCGCAAGGGCAAAGAAAAGAATTATCTGTTTGCCAGAGAAGCGATACAGTTGGAGACAGCATGGACCAATAATCCTAAGAATAAGAAAGACCAGGATGCTTTGTGGGCGAATGGTTCGGTAGTAGACGGAACTTCCTGCCAGCAGGTCACAGTGACAGGGAATACCATAGTTGACATGCCGTGTGGAGTGGGGCAGCATCATTATACCAGCAATGGGAAATATCATAATCAGAATATTACCATTTCCAATAACACCATTACCTGTTCTTCACAGTGGAAATATTGCAAGACAGCGATTACCTGTGGTGGTATGAATAATGTTCAGATCGTCAATAACAAAGTGACGGGACCATATCGGTTTGGTATTCACATTACACAAGCAGACAATGTGACTGTCTCCGGCAATGTTGTGTCAAACAGCAGTCAGAATGGTATTATGATGGATGCGGGAACTGCGAAAACGATTTCAGGAAATACCATTACCAATACAACGAAACATGGAATTTCCATCGGTGGTGGTTCGCTGACTTCCCTGACCGGGAATACGGTCACCAAGTCAAAGCAAAATGGTATCTCCATTGGTAAAGGAAAGATCAAGACCGTTAGCGATAATACCATCAACGATATCAAGAAACATGGTATCTCTGTTACTGGTGGCGTAACCATTACTACTATGTCTGGCAATACGATTACCAAAGTGAAACAGGATGGTATTACCTTGGATAAGGGCAAGATCAAACTTTTGAGTAATAATACGATTAATAATGTGAAGAAACATGGAATTTCCATCACCGGAGGAACGGTGGGCGTAGGGAAAAAGCGTTCCAAAGGTATCATCAATAATGTGATTACGAACTGTAAACAAAACGGAATCAGTGTATCCAGGAAAGGAACCGTATCTGCCATTGACAAGAACAAAATCAAGAGCATCAAAAAGAATGGTATTTCCATTGTCTCTGGAGGTGTAGTCTACTGGATTACAAAAAATACCATTAAGAAGTGTACCCATCATGGGATATGGAATGGCAGTTCCAAGAAGAAGGCAAAACTAAAAGGAAATAAGGGTAAGACGAAGTAAATCGTTGCTCATACAAAATATTTTGGGAAATGAGAGGAAAGGTGAGGGGATTATGGATTTGCAGGATAAGAAATATTTGAAATTATTAGCAGAGAAATATCCTTCCAAACAGGCTGTTTGTCGGGAAATCATTAATTTGAATGCAATTTTGAATCTGCCCAAGGGAACAGAGCATTTCATGAGTGATTTGCATGGAGAGTATGAGGCCTTTTATCACATTCTCAATAATTGTTCCGGGGTCATCCGGGAAAAGGTAAGTTTATTATTCAACGACACATTGACAGATCTGGAACAGCAAGAAATTTGTACTTTGATCTATTATCCCAGGGAAAAGCTGGATATGTTGCAGGAAACGGGTGGCTTGTCGGAGGATTGGTACCGGATGACCCTGAATCAATTAATCGAGATTGCAAAGTTATTGTCCTCAAAATACACCAGATCGAAAGTGCGAAAGGCGATGCCGGAGGACTTTGCGTATATTATTGATGAGCTGCTCCATGTGCAGAAGGATGAAGACGATAATCAGGTGTTATACCACCGCAAAATCATTGATACGATTTTGGATATTCACAATGCAGACGAATTTATCATCGCATTATCTGCGCTGATCAAACAACTGGCAGTGGATCATTTGCATATTGTAGGAGATATATTTGATCGGGGGCCCTATGCAGATAAGATTTTAGATTTGCTTCAGAAACATCATTCTCTGGATATCGAGTGGGGGAATCACGATATTTTATGGATGGGTGCCGCATCTGGCAGTATAGCATGTATTGCCAATGTGATCCGTAACAATCTGAAATACCACAATACCGATATTTTGGAAAGCGGTTATGGGATCAGCCTGCGCTCCTTGACTTTGTTTGGCGTGAATACCTATCAGAAGGAAGATCCTATGGAGGCAGCCCTAAAGGCCATCTCGGTTATTTTATTCAAGTTGGAGGGGCAAATCATCAGGAGACATCCGGAGTACCAAATGGATGACAGAATGCTGCTACACCGGATCGACTTTGAGACAGGGGAGGTCATGGTGGAGGGTCGGTCATATGCCATGAATGATTTGGATTTTCCTACTCTGGATTCTCAGGATGCGTATCAGCTTTCGGAGGACGAACAGACGGTGATGGAAGAACTGAAGGCGGCATTTCTCAACAGTGTCCGCTTGCAGAGCCACATTCGATTTCTATATGAGAAGGGAAGCATGTACCGCATTTTTAATGGGAATCTGCTATATCACGGATGCATTCCTATGGACGAGACCGGTAATTTCGAGGGTGTGCAGATGGAAGGAGAAACTTATCAGGGAAAATCCTATCTGGATTATGCGGACAAAGTGGCGAGACGGGCCTATGTTCATCAGCAGGATGAGGATGCCAAAGATTTTATGTGGTATCTGTGGTCTGGGAGAAAGTCACCGCTGTGTGGCAGAAATATCAAGACTTTTGAAAGAACATTTCTGGATGATACAACGGCATGGGCAGAGGAAACTGATCCATATTATAGATATTATCAGGAAGAGAAGGTCTGCAATATGATATTGCGCGAGTTTGGTTTGTTTTCAGAGATGTCGCATATTATCAACGGACATACGCCGGTCAAAACCAGCGAGGGAGAGCAGCCGATTCGTGCAAATGGAAAATTGTTAGTCATTGATGGAGGTTTTTGTAAAGATTATCATAAGACCACTGGGATTGCAGGATATACTTTGATTTATAATTCACACGGATTGCGTATCAAGGCACACCAGCCATTTGAGAGTGTATATCAGGCTTTGCGTGAAAATAAGGATATTGAATCGGACTCCCGGCTGGTGGAAACGGAACAGGCCCGGGTGATGGTCCGGGATTCGGATAATGGCAAACAAATCATGGAAGATATTGAGGATCTGAAGAAGTTACTGGGGTATTATGGATAAGGAGGATGAACGGCGAATGATATATTTATCACAGTTTATGTTTCCTTCTGTCGAAATGGAAGAAAATTTTTTACATGGGATTCGGGAAACCTGTTTTTCCACCTATTATCCGTTTCAGATCTTACCGAAGCATCAGGTCCATACTCTGAATTTTGATGAATCCGTTACGATATTATATGGAGGAAATGGTTCCGGCAAGACGACAGCGCTGAATGTGATCGCAGAGTGTCTACAGCTACAGAGAGATGCATTATATAATAAGACGAATTTTTTTATGGATTATGTAGGGATGTGTGAAACTGTGCTGGTTCGGGAGATGCCGGAAAGAAGCCGGATTATTACCAGCGATGATGTGTTTGATTTCATGCTGAATATCCGTGGGCTCAATGAGGGGATTGATGTCAAACGAAGTGAACTATTTGAGGAATATTATCAGGATAGAACATCGGGTTTTCAATTACATTCCATAGCAGATTATGACCAATTGGTCAAGGTCAACCGTGCAAGAAGGTTATCTAAATCGAAGTATGTTAATAAACAGTTAAAGGATAATGTGCGGGAACATTCCAATGGAGAGACGGCATATCTGTATTTTACAGATAAGATCGAGAAAAATGGACTATATCTATTGGATGAACCGGAGAATAGTCTTTCGCCGGAATGCCAGCAGGCACTTGTGAAATTTATAGAGGATTCTGCCAGATTTTTTGGGTGTCAGTTTATCATAGCGACACATTCTCCTTTTTTGCTGGCAATGAATCATGCCAAGATTTATGACTTGGACCAGGAGAAGATGTGTACCAGTAAGTGGACAGATCTGCCTAACGTCCGTTCGTATTATGATTTTTTCATGGCACATAAAACAGAGTTTGTGGAGTGAGGGGATATTCCATATAAAAATGAGAAAACCCAAGTTACAAAATATATTGAATTTCCCAGCATTTACCTTTATAATAGCATTTGGCTAATATAGGATCTACACGAAAGGAGAAACAGTTATTATGAGCGAAACTACTTGCTTAGAGAAGCAGCCTCTCAGTCAGGAGATGCTGGAAAAAATGGAAAAGTATTGGCGTGCGGCAAATTACCTGTCTGCCGGACAGTTATATTTGTTGGACAATCCATTATTACGTGAGCCATTGACGATGGAGCATGTGAAGAAAAAGATTGTAGGCCACTGGGGTACAGTGCCTGGTCAGAACTTTGTCTGGACGCATTGTAACCGTATTATCAAACGTTATGATCTGGACATGATCTATCTGTCCGGTCCTGGTCATGGTGGAAACTTCCAGATCGCAAACACTTATCTGGAGGGAACATATAGTGAAGTTTATCCGAACATCAGTCAGGATGAAGAGGGTATGAAGAAGATGTTTAAGCAGTTCTCATTCCCATGTGGTGTACCTAGCCATTGTGCTCCGGAGACGCCGGGATCTATCAATGAGGGTGGTGAGCTGGGTTATTCCATCGCCCATGCTTTTGGTGCGGTATTCGATAATCCTGATCTGATCGCAGTGCCGGTGGTGGGTGACGGTGAGTCTGAAACAGGACCATTGGCAACCTCTTGGCAGTCCAATAAATTCTTAAATCCGATCCATGATGGTGCAGTATTCCCAATTCTTCACCTAAATGGTTATAAGATTAGTAACCCTACCGTATTTTCACGTATGTCTCATGAGGAGATTGAAAACTTCTTTAAGGGATGTGGCTGGGAGCCGCATTTTGTCGAGGTGAAAGACGAGGCAAATGACGGAATTGATGCAGAGGATCATATTGCGATGCATCAATTAATGGCAGAGACTATGGATCTTTGTATCGAAAAAATCAAAGAAATTCAGAAGAATGCCCGTGAAAACAATGATGCAACCAGACCGGCCTGGCCGATGATCATCCTGCGTACACCGAAGGGATGGACAGGTCCAAAGGTAGTGGATGGCAACCGGATCGAAGGTTCTTTCCGGGCACATCAGGTTCCAATGTCTATGGAGGCACCAGAGCATTTGGATCAATTAAAAGACTGGCTCATGAGCTACAAGCCGGAGGAATTATTTGATGAGAATGGTCATGTTTTGCCGGAGATTGCAGAGCTGACACCTAAGGGAGATGCACGTATGGGTGCCAACCCACATGCGAATGGTGGTTTGCTATTAAAGGATCTGCGTCTGCCGGATTTCCGTGAGTATGGCATCGAAGTAGAGGCCGGTAAGACCAAAGCACAGGATATGATCGAATTAGGCGGATATATCCGTGATATTTTTAATCTCAATAAAGAAAACAAGAACTTCCGTATTTTTGGACCGGATGAGTCTATGTCAAACCGTCTGTATCATGTATTTGAGACAGAGAATCGTCCTTGGAATGCTGCCATGTATAGCGATGATGATAATCTTTCCCAGGATGGACGTATCATGGATGGTATGCTTTCTGAGCATATGTGTGAGGGCTGGTTAGAGGGATATCTGTTGACGGGACGTCATGGTTTCTTTGCCAGTTATGAAGCATTTATCCGTATCGTGGATTCTATGGCAGCACAGCATGCGAAGTGGTTAAAGGTGACCAATCAGCTTTCCTGGAGACAGCCGATTGCTTCCCTGAACTTTATTCTGACTTCTAATGTATGGCAGCAGGATCATAACGGATTTACCCATCAGGATCCGGGATTCCTGGATCATATTGCCAACAAAAAGGCAGATGTGGTGCGCATGTATCTGCCGCCAGATACCAACTGTCTGTTATCCTGCTTTGATCACTGTATCAAGAGTAAGAACTATGTTAATGCGATCGTAGCATCCAAGCATCCAAGTACACAATGGCTGACTATGGAGCAGGCGGTTAAACATTGTACACAGGGTATCGGTGTATGGGAATGGGCTAGTAACGATCAGAACCAGGAGCCGGATTTGGTATTGGCTGGTTGTGGTGACACACCTACGTTGGAGATTCTGGCTGCTACTACCATTTTGCGTGATGCTATGCCGGACTTAAAGATTCGTGTGATCAATGTGGTTGACTTATTCAAACTGGAGTCAGACACCAAGCATCCGCATGGACTGTCGGATCGAGAATACGATGCATTGTTTACTAAGGACACACCAATTATTTTTGCATTTCATGGTTATCCGACCTTGATTCACGAATTGACTTATGGTCGTCATAATACCAATATTTCCGTACATGGTTATCAGGAGGAAGGTACCATCACCACTCCATTTGATATGCGTGTGCAGAATGAGATTGACCGTTTCAATCTGGTCAAGGATGCTATCATGCATTTGCCACAGCTTGGAAACAAAGGTTCCTATCTGATTCAGCAGATGAACGACAAGTTAGTAGAGCATAAACAGTATATTGCGGAGTATGGTCAGGATTTGCCGGAGATTCGTGATTGGGAATGGCATACGAATTAAGCAAAGATTGCTGAAATAATTTATGAAAACCAGCATAGCTCCCGGGGCTGAGTGTCTGGTGGTGCAAAGACGAAATGAGATTTCTGTTTGCGCCATCGGGCATAGGTTCCGGGGGTTATTTTTGTTAAAGGGAGATGTCAAAAGGTGGTGGAAGTACGGCACGGTTCTTAGTGCAATGATAAGAGACAGAAAACTCCGTTTCTAATGAGTAAAATTGTGTTTTTGGGGGACATTATTCTGGAATCGTATCAGAATCATGGAAAGGAAGAATAAGATGTATAAAAAACCAAAACATATCGGAATCATACCAGACGGTAACCGTCGTTGGGCAACACATCATGGCATGGAGAAACAGGATGGCTATGAATATGGATTGTCGCCGGGGCTGCAGTTATTTCATCAGGCGAAAGAACGGGGAATCGAGGAAATTACGTATTATGGTTTTACAGTAGATAATTGCAAACGACCATCTGCGCAGTTTCAGGCATTTCAAAAGGCATGTGTGGATGCTGTGGACATGATTACAAACGAGGGAGCAGATTTATTGGTCATCGGTAATCGTGAATCGAAATGTTTCCCGGAGAAGCTTCGGCCATATACCACCAGACGTTCCGTTAATGGAGGCGGGATTCGCTTAAACTTCCTGGTGAATTATGGCTGGCAGTGGGATCTATCCCATATTCAGTCGGATGGAAACCCATATTCTTCTGATATCTCCAGGATTGATCTGGTGATTCGCTGGGGCGGGATGCGGAGATTATCCGGTTTTCTTCCGATCCAAAGTGTTTATTCGGATTTTTATGTGATCGATCACTGCTGGCCGGACTATCGGGAGGATGATTTTCAGAATGCCCTGGAATGGTATGCCAGACAGGATGTAACACTGGGCGGTTGAGGTTTTGACATGGGAAGAGGATGGGAGGATATCATCATGGAACAAGGCAGGAAAAATCTTTTAAGAGAAACAGTGAACCGATCCGAATCGTATTACAATGTATTAGTGTAGGGGCGAAAGCTCCTGGCGTGTACACGATAAAAAGGAAAGAAGTAAACATATGACGATTCAAGAACTTGAGCAGGTAATTGCGCTTTATGGCAAGGAAGTCTATTCATTTTGTAAGCATTTGACAGAGAACAACATATTGGCCGACGAATTATATCAGGACACTTTTTTGAAAGCAACGGAGCAAATCGACAGGCTGCAGACAGATGGAAATGTGAAAAGCTATCTGTTATCCGTAGCTCTCAGGCTTTGGCGAAATCAGAAAAGAAAGTTTGCATGGAGAAAGCGGATTGCTCCGATGGAGGAATTGGTGGATGAGACTGTGGGTGATGCAAACGGGGAGGGTGCTGATGTATTACAGGGATATCTGGAGACAGAGCAGCGTCAGGTGATACGACAGGCAGTATCCGGCTTGCCGGACCGATATAAGATTCCGATCCTGCTTTACTATATGGAAGACAGGTCAGTATCCCAAGTGGCAGAAATCATGGGGATTCCTGCGGGGACCGTCAAAAGCAGATTACACATGGCCAGGAAACGTCTGGAATCAGAATTGGAGGAGTATTATCGTGGATAAATTAACAGAGGAAACTTTATATAACGCTCTCAGACCAATGGAGGAACCGGATCCGGAATTGAATCGTCAAATTCTGGAACGGAGGTCAAAAGAGAATATGAGAAAACATAGTTTTAGAAAATCAGCAGTGGCGGCGGCCGTCGCCTGTGTGGCAGTAACCGGCAGCATTACCGCGTATGCGGCCTATCATTACCTGAATCCTTCGCAGATTGCAGAGGAATTATCGAATGATAAATTAGCCAAAGCATTTGAAAGTAAGGACGCGGTTAAGGTGAATGAGACACAAACCATCGGAAACCACAAAGTTACTTTATTGGGGACGGTGTCCGGTGCCGGTCTGTCTTCTTTTGTGCCGGATGAAATATCCGGCAAACTGCAACAAGATGATACCTATGCGGCACTTGCCATCGAGCGTACCGATGGCAAAATCATGAGAGAGGAACAAAAGACGGTCTCCCCTTTGATTCATGGAGTGGATTGGACCGTAGCAAACAATGGTACGCTGGATGCAGGTTTACAGAGTTTTGTACAGGACGGAGTGCTCTATGAGTTGTATGAATGCGATAATTTGGAGATTTTTGCCGGGAGAGGAGTTCAGATCGGTGTGGTAGATCGTTTTGGAGAGGAAAACCATGCTTTCACTATGGACGAACAGACGGGGGTATATGAACGGGCAGATGGATATAAAGGGATGAATGCGTTGTTTGATTTGCCGCTGGATACTTCCAATGCAGATGAAAAAGCAGCAGAGCAGTATATCCGGGAATTACAGGAGAAGGCAGAAAGCGGTTCCGAAGATGTACGGAATGATGCAGAACAGACTCCGACAGGGGATATGACGGAAGCGGAAAAAGAATATCAGGAATACGAGACACTCTTTTATAAGAGGGAAGATGATGTGAAATTCCTGCGGGAACATGCTGAAGTCATTCCGGGATCGAAGCAGATTCTGACCGTGGATCAGGATGGCTATGTTTCCTATACATGCCAGGACGGCAGTTCGGTGACAAAGGAATATGTTGGGGACCAGGAGATCGGGAAAACTTATATCGCTGAGTTTTTTGGAGATGGTACATTAGAAGGGTCACAGATCGTCCTCCTGACGAAGAATGAGGATGGCACTGTGACGTGTGAGGAATACCGGCCGGTTGGGAAGTAAAGACAGAGCAAGCGTATGATAGTAAAGGGATAGTAAAGGGCAACATATGGATGTTGCCCTTTCTTCTGTGCCTATGTTATACTGGAAGGCGTGACGCGATGACATTCATTCCATCGGTTGAAGCGTCGCGTGGAATAGGATAGAAAGGAATCGTACATATGCAAAAGCGGAAAAAGAATTACAAACAGTATCTGTTCTGGTCACTATTGATTTGCTCTTTTTGTGTAGGGATTGGAAGCCTCTTTTTTACGGGGGGACACAAAGCAGCGGCGGCCACCGGTGCCGATGGTAAAACCTTTACGGTAGGATTTGATGCAGAGTTTCCTCCCTATGGTTACAAAAATGAGCAGGGAGAATATGTGGGATTTGATCTGGATCTGGCAGAAGAGGTGTGCAGGCGGAACGGATGGACATTGGTGAAACAACCGGTGGATTGGGATTCCAAAGATATGGAATTAAATTCCGGCTCCATTGATTGTATCTGGAATGGTTTTACAATTAATGGCCGAGAGAATGCATACACTTGGTCAAAGGCATATATTGATAATTCGCAGGTGGTTATCGTCAGGAGCGGAGACAAGATCAAGAAACTAAAGGATTTGGCAGGGAAGGTAGTGGTGGTGCAGGCGGATTCGTCAGCTTTGAAAGCCTTCACTGGGGAAGATGCCACGGAGGAAAATAAAGAACTTTGTGCCGGTTTTGCGGAGTTACAGCAAGTATCGGATTATAATAGTGCGTTCATGAATCTGGAGTCAGGCTCTGTGGATGCAGTTTGTATGGATATCGGTGTGGCCGGCTATCAGATTGAACAGCGGGGGGATGCTTTTCGGATGTTGGAGGAGCAAGTTTCTTCCGAGCAATATGGAATCGGATTCAAAGCAGGTAATACCAAACTTAGGGATCAGGTGCAGGCAGCATTGGATGAGATGCTGGACGATGGTACCTTTGCCGAAATTGCAGAAAAATGGGATCTGAGCGATTGTATCTGTTTGGGAGAGGAGGGAACTGACAGTGCATACCGCCAAGACGATTCCGCGATTGTGAAGAGTACCTTTGGTGAGAAGGTTATTAGCATCATGAAACGGTTGTCCGGCGGTATTCTGGCATCTCTTGCGATCTTTCTGTTGACGTTACTGTTTTCGATGCCTTTGGGATTGCTGGTATGTATGTTACGTAAATCCCGATTCGGTCTGGTGCAATGGATTGCCAGAATCTATATCTCGATTGTGCGGGGAACGCCGTTGATGTTACAGCTATTAGTGGTATTCTTTGGACCGTATTATGTATTGGGCATGTCCTTGTCCTCACGCTATCGGTTTTATGCGGTGATTATTGGTTTCTCCTTGAATTATGCAGCGTATTTCGCAGAGATCTATCGTTCCGGTATTGAGAGTATACCGGTGGGACAATATGAAGCGGCCAATGTTTTGGGATATTCCAGGATACAGACATTTTGGAAGATTATCTTTCCACAGATGGTAAAACGTGTGATCCCTCCGGTGACGAATGAGGTCATCACTTTGGTAAAGGATACTTCGCTGGCATTTGCCCTGGCTTATACAGAGATGTTTACGATGGCGAAACAGGTAGCGGCAGCAGATGCCAGTATCCTGCCATTGTTTGTGGCTGGAGTATTTTACTATGTGTTTAATTTCGTAGTAGCCATTTTGATGGAACAGTTGGAAAAGAAAATGCAATATTTCAGTTAGGAGGTACAGACGTATGGCAGTATTAACTATTCATCATATGAAGAAAAGTTTTGAAGATTTACAGGTGTTGTCTGACATCTCCATGACAGTGGAAGAGGGGGAAGTGATCGCTGTTTTGGGGCCATCCGGTTCAGGGAAATCTACGATGCTCCGATGTGCCACTATGTTAGAGAAGATGGATGCAGGTGATCTGATGTATGGACAACATATTGTGGCCAAAGATCATCACGGTAAGGCCGTTTATGCCAAGAAATCCAGCTTGCAAAAATGTAAAAATATGTTTGGGCTGGTATTTCAAAATTTCAATCTGTTTCCCCATTATACAGTACTTAAGAATGTGATTGATGCTCCGGTACATGTACAGAAACGCAATAAGCAGGAAGTGGTACGGGAAGCAAAGGAATTACTCAAGAAAGTGGGGTTGGAGGATAAGGAAGATTACTATCCATGTCAGTTATCCGGTGGACAGCAACAACGTGTGGCTATCGCCAGAGCTTTGGCAATGAAACCGCAAATGCTGTTTTTTGATGAACCGACTTCGGCATTGGACCCGGAGATTACGGCTGAGATTCTCAAGGTGTTGCGTCAGTTGGCAGAGGAAAAAATCACCATGCTGATCGTCACTCATGAGATTGAATTTGCCAGGAAAGTGGCAGACCGGGTGATCTTTATGGATGGTGGTGTGATCGTGGAAGAGGGTAGTCCGAAAGATGTCATTGATCATCCTTCCAGTGAGCGTACGAAAGCATTCTTACAGAAAATGGAAGGATAGTGCATCTGGAATCATCAGTGAAAAAAATGAAAAGTAATGAGGAATGTTATGCAGGAAAGAGAAAATTTTGGGTCCCGTTTGGGCTTTATATTGGTATCGGCCGGCTGTGCTGTGGGATTGGGGAATGTTTGGAAATTTCCATACATATGCGGTCAAAACGGTGGAGCGGCGTTTATATTAATTTATCTGGTATTTTTAGTGATTTTAGGATTTCCAATCCTGATTTGTGAATTTGCAGTGGGGCGTGGCAGTGAGAAAGGTGCGGCCAAGGCGTATGAGGTTTTGGAGCCGGAGGGAACACATTGGCATCATTTTAAATGGGTTTCTATTTTCGGTAATTACTTACTGATGATGTTTTATACGATGGTGGGAGGCTGGATGCTCTACTACGTATATCGTATGTTGTTCGGTCAGTTGGCGAATGCCGAAGCGGCGCAGGTGGAACAGGCATTTACGGATATGCTGGGGTCTGCCGGTACGATGTCTGGCTGGATGGTGCTGGCAGTGTTGCTTTCTTTTGGGATCTGTGTATTGGGATTGCAAAATGGTATCGAAAAGATTACGAAAGTAATGATGAGTATTCTGATTGTGTTAATTGTGATTTTGGCGGTTCATTCGATAACATTACCAAATGCCATGAAAGGAGTAAAATTCTATCTGATACCAAATCTGGACACCATACAGAAGCGCGGGATCGGCACGGTGATCTTCGATGCGATGACACATGCGTTCTTTACACTAAGTATCGGTATCGGCGCTATGGAGATCTTTGGCAGTTATTTGAAACGAGAGCGGACATTGGGTGGGGAAGCCAGAAGCGTGGTGATTCTGGATACCTTTGTGGCGTTGATGGCAGGATTTATCATCATACCGGCCTGTTTCGCCTATGGTGTAGAGCCGGACAAAGGGCCATCGTTGCTGTTCATCACTTTGCCGAATGTATTTAACCATATGTCGGGTGGTCGTATTTGGGGTACCTGCTTCTTTGTGTTTATGTCATTTGCAGCATTATCTACCATTATTGCCGTATTTGAAAATATTTTATCATTCTATATGGATTTATTACATTGGCAGCGTAAAAAGGCTGTGGTCTTCAATATTATATTGGTTACGCTGTTATCATTGCCGGCGGTGTTTGGTTTTAACCTGTTGTCCGGTTTCCAGCCTATGGGGGCAGGGTCAACGGTTATGGATTTAGAGGATTTCCTGGTATCTTATAATCTATTGCCGTTGGGCAGCATGATTTTCGTTTTGTTTTGTGTGAGAAAGAATGGATGGGGATGGGATCGTTTTCTGGCTGAGGCCAATGCAGGTGTCGGATATAAACTGCCCAATGGTTTACGGTTTTATATGACCTATTTGCTGCCATTGATTATCACGGTGGTATATCTCAAGGGATACTATGATACCTTTGCCGGTATGGGTGTAAAAGTGTTGGTTGGCTGGATGATCTTTGCTGTCTTGTTGTTATTGGCGATTTTTGGCGTTGCGTTTCAGAAGCCGAGACGATAGGATAACAGATGTTCCAGAACGATGGCGACCCCGTCGTGTGCATTGTCCTGTGTGATATAACGGGTCATGGAACGAAGTTTTGCGGTGGCGTTGCCCATGACGATGCCGACACCTGCCTGTGACAGCATGGTGCGGTCATTGTCGCTGTCACCGATGGCGAGTATGGCATCTGCCCGGATGCCCAGGTGGTCTGCCAGAGTGAGCATGGCACGTCCTTTGTCTGCCATGCAATGATTGATTTCCAGATCCATAGGGTTTGGGTAGACGATCTGAATCTCTGGTAACGTGATTAGGTTTTGATGTATCCGGTTTCGGATGCCGCGTTGTTTACAAAGGATTGAGAATCCTTCCACAGGTTCCTGACATAGGGACAGCAATGATTCCAAATTGGGTAATGGTTTTCTGCTGTCCGAGATATAGGACAGTAGCGGGGTGCCATGATATTTTTGGATCAATTTATCATAGGTACTCTGTGTGGTGTATCCATATCCGTTTTGGAATATTTCATAGCTTACATCATATTTCTGCGTACAGGCGATGATCTGTGCTGTGGTCTTTGGTGGGATCTCTTGTCTGGCCAGCGTGACGCCGCTGGTCAGATCTTGTATTAAAGCTCCGTTGGATGTGATAACATAGCCAAATTCCGGCATTTCTTTCACACATGATGGAAGTCCGTGTGCGGGTCTGCCGGTGATTGGCACTAGGATGATACCTTGTTTTGTGCATTTTTGAATGGCGGTTTTGGCGCGGGGGGTAATGGTCTTATCTGGTGTCAGCAAAGTGCCGTCCAGATCTAATCCAATGAAACGAATCTGTGCGTTCTGCATAATTTCTTCCCTTCTGATCAAAATATTCTATAGACTTCTGTAAGTCGGTTTTTCTGTTAGGATTGATAGTTATAGTCGCAACTTTCCCGTTTCGTCAGATGGCAGGGGAGTTCGATGCGAATATTTTCGCTATGATTTCCTTTCCATCGGTCGAGGAGAGTGATCAAAGCCAGATGTCCCATCTCACGTTTGGGGATGGAGATGGTGGTCAACATCGGTGTGACATGTTTGGCCTCCTCGATATCATCGATGGAAATAACCGAAGGCTTATAGTCTGTGTTTCTTTTTTTGTTTATGGTCTCCAGTACCCCCAGGGCGGTGGTGTCGTTAGCGCAGAAAATAGCGGTGGGGCGTTTGGATTTTTCCAGGATTTTTTCGGTCATATGGCAGGCCTCTTGTTTGGTTTGGTCAGTGGGATAAATGTTATCGTAATTGAGAGGAAATTTGTGATTTAATAAGGTCTGGTAATATCCCACATAACGGGATTCATAATTACAATCTCCGATATAAGCAATATTTTTATGACCAAGAGAAATCAAATATTCGATTGCCTGTTCTGTGGCAGTGGCACCATCACAAAAAATTTCATCGTAGAGGTGATCGGTAGGATTCCGGTCGATTCCCACCATGCAGGGATAGCGTTTTTGTAAAAGAGGAATTAGAGTATCCGGGCATTTTCCTAAAATGACCAATCCGGTATTTGTCTTGGCATTGATGAATGCCTGGGAATTTTGAGGCCGTTCGGATATTACTTTGGCATTGGTCCGGTAAGGAATATGTTTGGATTCCGTATTTTCTTTTCCCAGATTCCAAATATCCACACTGGTTAATAGTTGGCCTAATAGGCACTTGTTTGCTAATAATTCTTCCTTGATAATCTGAAATAGTTCCATAAAAAATGCATCATTTTCAATCGAATGGAATCGGGTGAGAAATACATCTACAGTAAATGGTGTGTTTTGTGTCTCCACACCTTTGCGTAGAGCTCTTGCCATAGTATTAGGGGTGTATTGCAGATCGGCAGCAATCTGCCAGATCCGTTCCTTCATGGTTTTATCATGACATTTGTGTTCCGGTTCATTTAAGACGCGTGAGACAGTGGAGATGGAAGTCCCGGCTAACTCAGCAATTTTTTTTAAAGACATAACAATCCTCATTTCTATTAAACTGAAAACGTTTTCAAATAATAAATTTCATTAACCTTTGATTTCCAGAAAATTTTATTTTCTGTATACATTAATGATTGGGGTTCGCCCCTTTTTTACAGTATAACACAAATATGTTAAGAAATAAATGAAAACGTTTGCGAAAATTCTAAGGATGGGAAATGCAATATCTTGGTACACTAACATTAGAAATGGAAATCTGAGGATTTTGAAAGAAATTTATAGAATGGAGGAAAAAATCATGAGGTTATGGAAAAAAGGAGTTGCATTTTTGATGATGACAGCTTTGGCTGTGGGACTGATGGGGTGTGGCGCAAACAAAGGAGAAGAAGATTCCCAGGTGCATATAGGATATTTTAACAATGTCACGCATGCCCAGGCTTTATATCTAAAAGCCAATGAAACCCTGGAAAAGACTTTCGGTGAGGATGTCGCTGTGAAATGGAGTGCATTTAATGCAGGACCGGCAGAGGTTGAGGCATTATTTGCCGGTGATATTGATATCGGTTATATTGGTCCGGTGCCTGCGATTACCGCCAATGTAAAATCCAAAGGAGATGTACAGATTTTGTCAGGGGCAACCAAAGGCGGTGCGATCTTGATTACAGGTAAAGAATCTAATATTACCGATATTTCTCAGTTATCCGGTAAAAAAGTATCCATTCCGCAGATTGGCAATACACAGCACTTATGTTTGTTGGAACTTCTCAAGGAGAATGGACTGAAAGTAACCACAGAGGGAGGCGATGTGACGGTGAGTGCAGTAGAAAATGCAGATGTATCCAATACGATAGAGCGTGGTGACGTGGATGCAGCGTTAGTACCGGAACCGTGGGGCGCGACTTTGTTGGAGCAGGGTGCAAAGATGCTGTTGGATTATGACAAAGTCTATCTGGAAGGTAAATATGATGTGGCAGTGGTGGTAGTGCGCAAGGAATTTCGAGAAGCGCATCCTGATATTGTGGAAAAGTTCTTAAAGGCACATGAAGAGGCTACCCAGGAGATCAATAATGATAAAGAGAATGCATTGCAAGTGATTAATACAGAACTACAGGATGCCACTGGGAAATCTTTGAGTGAAACGATTATCCAGGATGCCTTTACCCGTATTGAGGTCAGCGCACAGTATAATCAGGCATCGATTGACGGATTTGCAAAGATTAGTAAGGAACAGAATTTTATTGATGAGCTGCCGGACAGTGGATTGTATATAAATGAGTAAAAGGGAGAATGAAATGTCATTAGTGATGAAAAATCTAGGTAAACATTTTGATAATGCTGAAAAGCCCACATTAAAGGATATTAATTTGGAGATTCGGGATGGTGAGTTTGTCAGCATTGTGGGACGATCCGGCTGTGGGAAAAGTACGTTGCTCAACCTGGTGGCAGGTCTGGATAAACCCACAGACGGAGAGATCTTTTTAAATGGGGAACCGGTGACGGGGCCCGGTGCCGACCGGACGGTGATGTTTCAGGAGCATGGTCTGTATCCCTGGCTAAATGTGATAGACAATGTGAAATTTGGGATGCGGTTACATGGTTTGCCAAAAGAGGAACAGAATGCGAAAGCGGAAAAATATTTAAGGATGGTTCATTTGTGGGAATATCGAGACTATCCGTTACATCAAATCTCAGGAGGCATGAGGCAGCGGACAGCATTGGCGCGGGCATTGACTATGGATTCCAAGCTTTTGTTAATGGATGAGCCGTTTTCTGCTTTGGATAAACAGACATCGAACCGTTTGCGTGAAGAATTGCAAAACATCTGGATGGAGACACATCAGACTATTTTCTTTATTACCCATAGTGTGGAAGAAGCGGTATTTCTGTCGGACCGGGTTGTGGTACTATCACCGGAGAAACAAGGGATCAAGGATATTATCCAGATTGATCTGAAACGTCCGCGTCATGTATATGATGTACCGGAATTTGTAGATCTGCGTCACCGGATTTTGGAAGAAGTAAGAGGAGAGGAGGAGAAAGTGTGAGCATCGTAATCTTTTTGGTCCTGCTGGTGATCCTGTGGCAGGGGGTCTATTGGCTGGGGGTGGATGTACTGGCGGCATGGAAGTTTTATTCGGTGCCTTCGCCAGCCGGGGTGGCAGAACGTTTTGTGAAATTAGTACAGGATGGTACCTTGGGTGCAGCCACCGTCAATTCTCTGTTGCGTGGAGTGACGGGTTATGCCATAGCGGTGGTGATCGGGTTGGTTCTGGGATTACTATTGCATCATTTCTGGTATTTACAGAAGAACTTGAAGCCTATTGTGCTGGGGATTCAGACGTTGCCCAGTGTATGCTGGGTGCCATTTTCCATTCTTTGGTTTGGATTGTCCACACAGGCGATCCTGTTTGTGGTGGTGATGGGTGCGGCTTTTAGCATTGCCATATCTGTAGATAATGCGATCAAAAATATTCAGCCGATCTATACCAAGGCAGCTTTGACGATGGGAGCAAATAAACGGCAGTTATATACCAGAGTGGTTTTTCCGGCAGCGTTGCCGGAGCTGGTGGCGGGGTTGAAACAGGGCTGGTCTTTTGCCTGGAGGGCATTGATGGCAGGTGAAGTTATGACCACTTCGATTGGTTTGGGGCAGACGTTGATCACCGGGCGCGATCTGGCAGATATTAATCAGGTGATGTTGGTGATGTTGGTGATTGTCATGATTGGCATCCTGATTGATAAATGTATTTTTTCTGTGATCGAAAAGCATATCTTAAAGAAACGTGGTTTGTGGACTGCTTAATGTGGATCGGTCCTGTCTCTGGACTGCTCCGGTTAATTTTCAATGTTCTCTAACATACAAGTCATTGTAAAATACAACTCTATATTGTAAAATAAAGACATATTTCTTTGAAGTGATGTAAGGTACCCGGTTTTTTTCTGTTATGGTGAAAAGAAAAGGTGATCAGAAAGAGATGTGTCTTTTGCTTTTCAAGAGATTGGAGGGATTTTATTGGCGAAAAATAATAAAAACAAGAAGCAGAGAGTGTATCTTGGAATTAGATTTAAGATCTTAATTCCGGTTATCCTAACCAATATTCTGATTGCTTCTGCGTTAAGTATTTTAGTGCTTAGTGAATTTAAGGCACAGTGTTTGGAAACCGCAGCACAGGGCGCACTTTCCCTGGTTACTATGGCGGAAGCACGTATTAATGGTGAGACGTTGCAAAATGTTGTGACGGATGGTGCAGATTCTTCCAGTTATATGATTGTGTACGATTCCATTGAGAACATCGTGGAGAGTGTAGGTGTCAACCGTATTTATACGGTGGGATATGACGCAAATCAGCAGATTTGTTATCTGGTGGATATCAATGGCGATGACAGCAAGGGGATAGAGACAGGGACTTCGGTGGATAGCTTTGTGGAACTTAATGCGAAGGCAGCCATGAATAGTAATATTCCATTTGCCTATAAATCGATCCGGAAAGAGGGGAAAAAACAAATCATCATTGCGGTTGCTCCGGTGACCAATAAATCAGGTGATATGGCTGGCGCTGTCTGTATTGAATATGATGCGGCATCCTTACAAAAATCCATTACCAATACGACCAGAAATGTTATTATCATAGCCATCGTACTGGTTATTGTATGTTCTGTGTTACTTTTATTCATTGTGGGAAGTATCCTGAAAGGTGTCAAGAAAGTCAATCGGAAGATAAAGGATATTGTTGAGGCTGATGGTGATCTGACGCAGAAAGTAGATGTGAAATCTACCGATGAAGTAGGAGAGATTGCCAGAAATATCAATGCTCTGTTTGACTACATACGTACTGTGATTACGAATATTTCAGACAATACTAAAAACCTGAATCAATCCATGCAGCTAAGCAGGGAGAGTGCGGAACATTCCAGTGAACAGATTAGTAAGATTTCAGATAATATTTTGCAGATGAGTGCTGCGATGGAAGAAACGATGGCCAGTGTCCAGGATGTAGATGCTGCGATGGAGAGAATGAATGAGTATGTACAACTGATGGACCACCAGGTGGCAGACGGTACCAGGCTGGCGTCGGATATTGACCAGAAGGCAGCCGGTCTGGTTCATGAAACCCAGGAAAAGACAGAGGAAGTGAAGCAGATGGCACTTCAAATTGAAAATTCTCTAAAAGAAAAGTTGGAGAAGTCAAAACAGGTTGAGCATATTCATGTTTTGACCAATAATATATTGGAAATATCTTCCCAAACGGAACTTCTGGCATTAAATGCCAATATTGAGGCGGCCCGGGCAGGCGAAGCAGGGAAAGGGTTTGCGGTGGTTGCCGGAGAGATCGGAAAACTCTCCCAAGATACGACAAAGAGTGCACAGGAGATTCAGGCCATCAGCAATGTTGTACTTTCTACCGTCCGGGATTTGGCTGAAGAGGCAGAAAATATGTTGAATTTCCTAAATGAGCAGACATTATCAGGATACGGACAGTTGATTGATACAGGGTCACAGTATAGCAATGATGCGGAACGTTTTTATCAGGTTATGAGTGACTGTATGCAAAAGGCAAACCAGCTTGCAAAGGAAATTGAAATGATTAAACAGTCCATGTCCGGAATCCTCATTGCGGTGGAAGAAAGTACAGAAAATATTGAAAATGTAACGGGTAATGTCAGTAAGCTTTCTGATGACTTATACCAGAATAGGGAGCAATCTGAGAGCAATCTGTGTGCTACTGGCAATTTAGAGGGTGAAGTAAATAAATTCATTGTTTAGTGAAGGGAGGTTGCGGAATATGAAGAAAAAAATAGCAGCGGTGCTTCTCTGTATATTTATGCTTGTTATGACCGGATGTCAGGAAGATGAAGTGACGATATTAACACCAGATGGAGATGCGGTTATTCAGAACGATGGTAATGCGAAAATCATAACGGAAAAGAAAGAAAAGAAAGAGGAGAAGGAAACAAAGGCAAGTTCCGATACAGATAATCCGGACCTGATTCATGTGGGCTTTGCACAGGTTGGTTCGGAATCCGGCTGGCGTTTGGCACAGACGCAATCTATGAAAGATACCTTTACGGAAGAGAATGGCTACCGCTTGGATTTTGTGGATTGCAACAATGATCAAAAGACGCAGTTGGACACCCTGTCACAGTTTGTTGCGGATGGTGTCGACTATATTATTCTGGACCCCATCGTGGAAAAAGGATATGATGAAGTGTTGCAGAAGGCAAAGGATGCAGACATTCCCGTCATTGTGGTAGACCGTAATATTAGTGCGGATCAGGATCTTTATACCTGCTGGGTAGGATCTGATTTTACAAAGGAGGGCGCGGATGCCGCTGCCTGGTTGGAAGAATATCTGAACACCAACCAGAGATCTTCGGAAGAGATTCAGATTGTAACGATTCTGGGGTCTGAGGGAGCTTCCGCAACACTTGGCAGAACAGATGGATTTAAACAGGCTGCGGAGAAACAAAAAAACTGGAAACTTTTGGATGAACAGTCTGGTGACTTCACAGAGGATGGCGGAAATGCCGTTATGAAAGCCTTTCTAAAGCAACATCAGGAGATTGATGTGGTTATCTGCCAAAATGACGATGAAGCATTTGGGGCTATTTCGGCTATTCAGGATGCGGGTATGACTTGCGGACCGGAAGGGGATATCATTGTCATTTCATTTGATGCCACAAAGAATGGTTTTCAACGTATGGTTGATGGGGAAATCAATGTAGATATCGAGTGTAATCCGTTGGAGGGACCTTTGGTTGCGGAGCTGATTCAGAAGCTGGAGGGTGGAGAAAACATAGAGGCTGTCCAGTATATGGAAGAAGGAGTGTATTCGGCAGAGGATGCCGCTGCGCAGATTGATTCCAGAGTATATTAGAATCTTTGTCAGCCTGTTCTTGTTTCGTGATAAATTGGGCGAAAGACAAGTATGGAAACATAAGAGAAAACACAGGAAATCTACGGATGAATTTTCCATTAGAGTGTGGTAAAATATATGATAACTGATGAGGTGTCAGAAGTGTCTGATGCCGGAGAAAAACATCTATGAAGAAGGAGGCGGTATCATGGATCATCCTATGTTTAATAATTCTCATGTTTTAGCATGGCTGGAGTATTTTTCAGATAGCACCGAGGTGGATCTGGAACATGTTAAGATATTAGATATTACACGCAAAAATAAAAACCTGATTCCGGCGGTGGAGGCGCATCGAAGCGTATTAGTGTTTACCGAAGCGGGACATAAAGACATTTTTTACCGGATGTTCAATGCCGGTCTGGGAGACTGTACTGTGATATATAATGAAGGCAGTGAGCCTGCGGGGCCGATCAAACAAAGTAAAGTCGCAGATATGTTAGACCGGGGGATTAATGCGTCTGCCGGTATGCTGATTTTGAATGATCATGCACGCAGTACGATCAAATTTGGCATGGATAACCGGGTATTTGCCACCGGTTCGGTGCGTTATGTGGGATCGGAGATTCGCGCCATTATTTTATCTAAGATGCAAGTGAATGAGGGAAAAAACATTTGCGTTATTTCCGGGGAATCCATTGCAGTGGAAGCAGCGATCCTGGATGGTGAGGGTACTGTGATCGCCGTAGAATATAATGCAAATGACCGTAGAACCTTAGAGGATAATGTGAATCAGTTTGGATTAAATAATGTGACCATTGTCGATCATGTGGATGCACAAAACTTCCAGGATCTGCCGGTGCCGGATGTGACTATGTTGGTGGCATCTGCCAGCATGGAGCAGGAGATGAAGTTTTTGTTAGAGTTAAATCCTGCGATGGAATTTGTGATTTATACTCTGGATTTTGTTGTGGCTGCTTCTATGCCGGCATTGTGCAAGGAACTGGGAATCCGCGATCCGGAAGTGATTCAGGTGACGGTATCGAAATTGACCAGCAAGAATACATACAATACGCAGCCGGCACCTTGGTTGATTAGTTGTAAGGCAGGAGAATAGCTGCTTTCCGTGTTGCAGATCGGAAAAGCCCTGTATCTAATCTCGTTATTCCATCATCGTGCTGACTAACAGAATGAGGATTCCTGCCACAGTGCCCGCCAGGGACAAAGTCCAATGTTTCCGCCGGAACAAATCCGGCACCAGTTCAAAGAAAATGATATAGAGGATCATTCCCAAAGCGAGACAGATTAACACACTGACCACATATTCATTTAATAACGGGCTGATTATGGTCATTAATAAACCACCGAAGAAAGTGGACAAAGAAGCAAGCGATAATATCAGATATCGCTTGCTTTTTGGTTCATGTTCCAGAGAAGCATAGATCAACATACCCATCGGAATATTGTGCAGTCCCACTCCCAGGGATAATAATGCTCCCTGGTGAATGGATTCCAGGGTCAGGCTATATACGGTCATACCTTCCACTGTATTATGCAAAATGATAGCGATGGCAGAGATAATGCCTATGTGTACCATATTGTCATGATGATCTTTGGTGGCGGTTTCCAGATCGCCATCGTGGTCGGGGATGAAAAGATCCAGAATCTTTAACCCGGCGATGCCCAGCAAGATGGCAATGATACTGACGATCAAATGCTCTCTGGCAAATCCGGTCATAATGTCAGGCAATAATTCCAATACGATCAGGGCTGTCATAGAACCAAATGCCAGCGATACCGATAGTTGCTCGATCCATTCGCTGTTTTTGGCTAATCTGATTACAGCAGCACCGATCAAAAAGAAAATTCCCAATAAAAATGTGATGATTAAGCTCATGATATTACCTCGTAAACCATAATGGTATTGGTCGTGGTCTGCTATCTGTATGCAGGCTCTTCGGCCAGAATGTGTACAACGGTTTCTATTGTTGAACTGTTATTGTAATGGTTTCCTGATGTTCTGTCAATATTGACATGGCTGTTTGCCGGGAAACTATTGTCTGGGATACCGCCTGTGCAGACCGATGGCCAGGCAAAGAAGGATACCCGTATAAAGGAGGAATTCCCACCGCGCCTGGATATTATAGATGCTGCGCAAATAGTAATATACGGGAGACAGTATACGCAGTGGTTTCAGGAGTGGAAGGCGGCTGGAGAGATCGACAAAGACCGGGCAGAGTAAAATACTGCCGACCACGCTGATGGGAATCGCAGATAGATATATGGATTGCTTTCGCAGGAGTTCCCGTAGAAACATACAATAAGCACATACACCCGGTAAGAATAGACCTAGCGAGATACATTCTTGAAGGAGCGGTCCGGCATAACCGGTCAGAAGGATGGCGATGAAACCGACGATGCCTGCCAGCACACCGGGAATCAGAGAGTAGAGGAGTTTTACCATACTTTGTTGGGAATCGGTCAACCGCAGGAATATTTTATGGGCATGATCATCATACCAAAAGATGGTGCCGGTCATGGCAGCCAGCAGAATTAATACCGAAACAATCCCCCGGACTGGCAGCAACATATAGTTTGTATCTTGTTGATTCAAGATCTGGTTTAGGGTTCCGTCGGCGTATTCAAACTGGATAAAAGAATAATCCTGATGATATTGTTCATACAATGCCCGAAGTCGGTTGTCTGGTTCCTGCTTTGTTTGTTCATAGATGTGACGGTAGGCAATACGATAAGCCAATTCTCTATATATTTTGCTATAGACAATTTCATCCACCAGGATTGTTTCGAGAGAATCTTTTGGGTGGTAAGCAGTGATGATGGCAGTTCCCCTGATCTCGTGCTGCTGTAATTGTTCATCCAAATGATCGGGAATCACATAGCCACAGGAAGCTTGGTGATTTTGGACATCTGCCTGTAAATCCGCTAAAGTATCACAGGAATAGAAATGGATCGAGTGATGGGAAATATTGACTAACTGGGAGATCAGTCCGGCTTCCGGTGAATGTGCATCGGTGTTGTCGGTATACAAGGCAACTTGTAGCATGGCATCTTCCGGTTGTAAGGACAAGCGTAACATTATCACAAATAGAGGGATCAAGAGTAATGTCATAAGAAACATCGGTTTATGAAACAGACGCTTGGTGAGCAGGTGAGTCCAGGTGCGAAAAAAATTCACTTTGATATCCTCCTTTTGTTATGGTTAGCGCGAAGTGTACTTCTGATATTTGGAAATTCCAATCAGTGATCCATATAATACGCCTCCATAGCCTAATAATGCCAGAAGGTCGGAAGCGTGCCAGATTCCGTTTAGTATATGATAGCAATACGTTAGCATGACCCTGGTGGGAAGTACGGCTGCCATATGCTGAATACCGGAAGGCAGATAGGAAAGAGGATAAAAGTATCCGGATAAAAAACTAAAAAATATACAGGAAACAAACAGCAATAATATGCTGCTGAGGTTGTCCCTGGATACTTCGTATATCCATAAAATCCAACCGCATATGACACATAAAACAGGGGACAAAGCCAGCAGCTTTGCACCGGCATAGAGTATCACAGGAAAGCCAGAGGAAGCAGGAATATGCAAGGCAGAAGAGAGAAAAGATATCCAAGGTGTACTGATAGCCAGCAATAGAACCAGAATCAGGTATACACTTCCAAAGGTCAGGAGCAGGGCCAGCTCTTTTGCCAGTATTCTTTTCCAATCCCGAAAACCGGAGAGATATAATTGATCTCGTAATACATGGGTTTCGGATCGCAGCACTTCCGGGCAGGTAAATCCCAGTGCAATCAGGGTCCAGAGGATACCAACAGCGAAATAATGTGTTTTATCAGTCACCGTGTTACCAGAGACCTCTTCCAGGGTAAAGATCTGTTTTCGCTGCAATATTTTTTGTAGATATCGTATATTGAGTGATCGTTCATCCTTCGAGCGGTGAGGAAATTGCTTTTCCAGATAATAATCATCCATAGCATAGATGCCAGCCTGGGTATCCAACATAATCTGCGATGCAGCACTGGCCAATTCCCGGACCAGATAACTTGCGATGGTGGATTGTCCCTGCCCAAACTGTATACGTAAAATCGCTTCCTCCCCAACGATCAGGGAATGAATATAGTTATGTGGAATGATGAACAGTGCGGTATACTCACCGCTTTGCAATCCCTTCTTGCCATCCGTGGCAGAAATAGAAGTAAACTGACAGGAATCTTTCAGGCCTTCCATATTTTCTATGGTTTTCATCATCCAATCCAGATATGGTTCATCCGGTTCTGCCACAATACCAATATGAATGATGTCTTTTTGATGTTGCTGGGAAGCATAGATCTGATATAGCATGATGCATCCGGTTAAGATCAACAGAATCAAGAAAAAGCCTCCGAGTATCCGAGGGAGAGCAGAACGATATTTTTTGTGTTCCAGACACAAATAGAGCCAAAATCTTGTACGTTTCTGTGTTGTCATCATCGATTTCCTTGATTATTTATGCATCTGCCTGCTTTAATGCTTCAGTGATTGACCGGATATCTCCGTGGTATTCCATCGGTTTTAGAGACCCATGCTGTAATAGATAGAGGGAATCACAGATGGCGATCTCCGCTGGTTCATGTGTGGCGATCCATATAATCTTTCCTTTTTTCTTGCAATTTATTAAATACTGGGTGATTTGTTCCTTGCACAGAAGATCTAATGCAGCGCCCGGTTCGTCCAAGATTAAAACCGGTGGATCATTGGCCGTGGCGCAACCGATGCTTAATCTCTTTTTCATACCTCCGGACATCTGTCCTACCTTCACATGAAGAAAAGAAGGGATGTCCAACATGGCCAGGATGCCTGTATGCAATTCCTGTTCCAGGTCCAAGACGCTATCGCAATACCAAAGCCGCAGATTATCATAGGCATCCAGTTCTTCAATCAGCGGGTTTTCTTGTGGAACATATCCACAGAGCTGAGAGAATTGGCGGCTGTCTGTGATGGACTGATGATGGTAGTATAATTCACCGGAATCGGTCTTTTGGGCACCGGCCAATATGGACAACAGAGTGGATTTTCCACAGCCATTGATTCCCAAAATTCCAATACATTCTCCATCCCGGGCAGTCACAGATAGATTATGCAATATCTGTCGTTTCCCATGACGGTATGATTTTGTTATCTGTTTGACTTCCATCGAGGGCATTTGTCTGGATTTCATGTCATACTCCTTTTCTGCGCAACCCTGTTCCTGCTGTACTCCCTTTTCATCATGATTTGGGGTTCAATGTCTCTAGATCCTGTTACCATTTTCTACCACTTTGCATAAAAAAGCAATCTTTTCTTGCGCTTTTTTGTTGCTTCCCTTATAATTGTTTACGATATAAGAGTTTATAAACATACGATACAGGGAGGAATAGCATGAACAATAGGAATGAAAATGAAGGAAATGAAGATTGGATGCAGATAACACCAGATACAGAATCTTCTTTTGACATGGGGACTCCGGCAGCAGAATCTTCCAATGGTGGTAAAAAGAAGTTTACAATCATTGGTATTATTGTGGCTGTCTTGTTAGTTGTTGGTGTGGCAGGGGCTATGAATGCCAAGCGGCTGGCGAATCTGTTTAAGGAAAAAGTCAGCAGTCCGGAAGAATATTATCAATATGTGGAACAGGAAAACCGGGATGCCGCATTAGAGGAGATCGATTCTGCCTATGATAAGATGCGTGAGAATTTGAAATGGCAAGACAAAACACAGCAGATGACTTGTCAGATCGAATTGGGAGATACCTTAAAAGCGTTGGCAAGCAGCTATGGCATTGAGTCAGTCGGTCTGGTTTCCAACGGAAAAGTCGCAGGAAATGTTGTGACAGGAAATGCAAAACTGCAGATTAATGAGAAAGATGCAGTTAGCTATAACGCATACATGGATTATTCCACAGGAGAAAGTTATATTCAGATTCCGGAACTCACCAGTTCTTATCTGGATATGACCAGTACATTCCAGGAAGCATCCGCCGAAGCTTCTCTGGAGAATATGTATTCAATCATAACGAATATGGATCAATATCTTCCAAAGACAGAACAGTTGAATACTTTGATCACTACATATAGCGATATTGTATTCAAGAACTTAAAAAATGTGAAGCGTTCGGAAGATACGCTGAAAGTGGGTGATATCAGTAAGAAATATACCAAGTTGGATGTTACCTGTGATGGGGAAGATGTGATTACCATTAGTAAGAAAGTCCTGGAGCAATTAAAGGACGATAAAGTAGTGAAAGAACTGGTGGAAAACATCAATAGTGATGGCTATGAGGCATTTCAGAATATGATTACAGAGGCACTGGACAGCATGGAGGAAACAGGAGAGGATACTTCGGCAGATGATGCCAAGATGGAGATGTCCGTGTATGTAGATAAAGAAGCGAAGATTGTCGGTCGTGTGATAAAATTCACATCCGATGGAGAGTCTTTTGAGATCAAAGAGGTAAGACCACAGGATGGTGCGAAGTTTGGATATGAGTTGGCAGTATCTGCGGACGATGTGACTTATGTATCTGTGACGGGCAGTGGGCAGGAAAAGAATGGTAAATTATCTGGTGATTTCAGCCTGAGCCTGGATGAATCATTAAATCCGGGGAATGCGTCTGTTCTGAGCATGACAGACTTAGTAAAGCTTTCTGTCAAGGATCTGGATCAGAAGGCGCTGAGTAAGGATGGTGTAGTCAAAGGCAGTTTGGAAATTTCTTCGGAACAGATTCCGGCAGTTGCAGGATATTCTCTGAAGATTGAAATGGATGGAGATAAAGAGCAGATCAAAGATAAGATATCTGTGATGGTCGGCTCTGATGAATTTGCTACCATGAATCTGACGATTGAAGAAGGAGGAGAAGATCCGGGTGTGACAAAACCGGCAGCGGATGCAGTAACATATGATTTATCCGATGAACTGGCATTGTCCACATATACAAGTGAGATCGATTTAGTTACCTTTTTGACTGATCTGAAGACAAATTGTGGGGTAGATTTGACCGCACTGATCGGTCTGACGTATTAGACGGGAATTTAGTTTGAGACCTTCGAATCAATCGTATGGAATCGATTCGAGGGTCTTTTTAACATCATCTGTAAAATTTGAACGAATATCGAATAAGGGAGGGTAGAGGTATGGAGACGACACAGACGATAATCATCAATATGCCGGAAGATGTACAACGGATCATCCAACGGCTGGAAAGTTTGGGACATGAGGCATATGCCGTGGGAGGGTGTGTCAGAGATACAATACTTTCTCGTGTGCCGGGGGATTGGGATATCACCACATCTGCGAAACCAGAGCAGGTCAAGGCAGCATTTCCACGAACGATTGATACCGGCATTCAACATGGGACTGTGACGGTGATGTGTCATCATGTGGGATATGAAGTTACTACGTATCGAATCGATGGAGAATATGCAGATAATCGTCATCCGGACCAGGTGGAATTTACGAAGAATTTATCATTAGATTTAGAACGACGGGACTTTACCATCAATGCGATGGCATATAATGAACAACAGGGTTTGGTGGATGTATTTGATGGAATAGGAGATTTAAAGCGGGGCGTGATCCGATGTGTGGGGGACCCGGGACAGAGGTTCGATGAGGACGCACTTCGGATGTTGCGTGCAGTACGATTTTCAGGACAGTTGGGATTTCGTATTGAACCACAGACCAGGCAGGCCATCATAGCAAGAGCCAGTCATCTGCAATACATTAGTGCAGAACGGATACGGGTAGAATTAATGAAACTGTTGGTTTCTAAAGATGCCGGGCAAATCCGGGAAGCTTATGCCACTGGTATGACATCTGTGTTTTTGCCGGAGTTTGACCGGATGATGCAGACAGATCAACATAATCCACATCATATTTATACCGTGGGGGAGCATAGTGTACGTGGTGTGGAACTGATGAATCGTTTCTTTGGGCAGAAAGGGGCATCTTGGGACGACTCCATCGTGCCCGCTGAGGTGGATGAAGTGGCAGGACATCTGGTGGCGGACTGTTCTGGAAAACAGCGGCAGATTCTGTGTTTGACGATGCTTTTACACGATGTGGCAAAACCCGTATGTATGACTGTGGATGCAGAGGGGATCGGGCATTTTTATGGTCATCCACAGGAGGGAGCTGTTCTTGCCAGGCAGATTATGAAACGTTTGACCTTTGATAATGAGACGATCGATGTGGTGAAACGGTTGGTTTATAGCCACGATGAACAGATTCAGCCTGTGCCTAAGCTGGTGCGCAGAGCCGCTTCACGCATAGGAAGAGATCGGATGCCACTGTTGCTTTTGGTACAATTTGCAGATGTATTGGCACAAAATCCTGCTACGATTAAACCAAAGCTGGAAAGAATCTTAGCAGTGGAACAGGTTTACCGTCAGATATTGGAGGAGGAATCCCCTCTGGATTTAAAAGATTTGGCAATATCCGGGAAGGATTTGATTGAGATGGGAGTGAAGCCGGGACCACAGATTGGGAAGTTGTTGCAGAATATGCTGGAGATTGTTTTGGAGGACCCGGAGCAAAATAGGAGAGAGGTATTACTGAAAAGGGCGGAAGAGGAGATTTCGGCGATTTGATTGCTTAAAATCGAGAAACTAGTCTTGTAACTCCGTTGGGAATAGGATAAAATACATGACAGGTATGAAAAAAATGAGTAGAAAAGGGGAGGAAGTATGGATCTGAATGTTCCATTTTATAAAATGTCAAAAGCGTTAAAAACGCAAGTATATCTGGATAATTTGACTGTGATCTTTAATCCGCAGGCACTCTTTAGTGATGGTACATCATCTTTTCGCATACCACCGGAGCCAGCGGCCTATGAGCAGGTAAAGCTGCGTTTTCGCAGTGGACGTGAAAATGTCGATGAGGTATATCTGGTCTTTGACGGTGACCGGCATCTGATGAAGAAGGTATCGAATGACCGTATGTTTGATTATTATGAACATACGGTGCAGCTGGGATCTAAGCGGGTAGAGTATTATTTTGAGGTTCACAGTGGTCAGATGGTGTGCTATTACAACAGTGTTGGCGTTTGCAGTACGGTGGAAAATTATTACAATTTCTCCATCACGCCATCCTTTACTACACCGGATTGGGCAAAGGGAGCGATCTTCTATCAGATCTATGTGGATCGGTTTTTTAATGGGGACCGCAGCAATGATGTGGAAAAGGACGAATATTTCTACATTGGAGAAGGTACGGAACGGGTGACAGATTGGAATAAATATCCGGCTGCTATGGGTGTTCGTGAATTTTACGGTGGAGATCTCGCCGGTGTGATGCGGAAACTGGATTATTTACAAGATCTGGGGGTGGAGGCAATCTATCTCAATCCGATTTTTGTTTCTCCATCGAACCATAAATACGATATACAGGATTATGATTATGTGGATCCGCATTTTGGCAGGATTGTGAAAGATGAAGGAGAACTTCTAAAACGTGATGAAGCGGGGAATCTGCTGTGTGATTCGGAGCATCCGAATAAAAATGCGACCCGCTATATTAGCCGTGTGACAGACAAGGAAAATTTAGAGGCCAGCAATGCTTTGTTTGCAGAATTTGTGGAAGAGGTACATCGCCGAGGGATGAAGGTGATCTTGGATGGTGTATTTAACCATTGTGGTTCTTTTAATAAATGGTTGGACCGTGAATGTATTTATGAGAGTGCCGAGGGATATGAAAAAGGAGCTTTTGTGGCAGGTGACAGCCCATACCGTAACTTCTTTAAGTTTCGTGAAGATGTGTGGCCGTATAATCCTCATTATGATGGATGGTGGGGACACGATACTTTGCCGAAATTAAACTATGAGGAATCTCCGGAGTTATTTAACTATATTATACAGATCGGACGCAAATGGGTTTCACCGCCTTATAATGTGGATGGCTGGCGTCTGGATGTGGCAGCAGATCTGGGACAGACCGGGGAATATAATCATTATTTTTGGAAAGAGTTTCGTCGTAATGTGAAGGAAGCTAACCCTAATGCCATCGTTTTGGCAGAGCATTATGGAGATCCCACGGATTGGCTTCGCGGTGATCAATGGGATACCGTAATGAATTATGATGCTTTTATGGAGCCGCTGACCTGGTTTTTGACCGGTGTGGAGAAACATAGCGATGAATACCGTGGAGATTTGCTGGGGAATGCAGATGCGTTCTTTGGCTCGATGCGGCATTATATGACCCGGTTCAACACACAATCGTTGCAGGTGGCGATGAATGAGTTGTCGAACCATGATCATTCCCGGTTTCTGACCAGAACGAACCATGAAGTAGGGCGTGTGGCAACTCGTGGATCTGAAGCAGCAAATCAGGGGATCGATAAAAGCCTGTTTCGTCTGGCGGTGTTGATACAGATGACATGGCCGGGCGCACCGACGATATATTATGGAGATGAAGCAGGATTGTGTGGATGGACAGATCCGGATAATCGCCGTACGTATCCCTGGGGGCATGAAGATCATGAATTGATACAGTATCATAAGGAATTGATTCGGATTCACAAGGATTATCAGGCATTGAAGACAGGATCGGTGATGTTTCTGAATGGAGAATATCAGTTTATCACGTATGGACGGTTTGATGAACAGGATAAGATCGTGGTGGCGATCAATATGAGTATGGAAACCAGACAGATTGATATTCCTGTGTGGCGGCTGGGATATGTCGAAAATGGACGCATGGCACGGCTGATCATCACGAATCAGGAAGGTTTTTCTAAGGAGACCAAGGTTTATGTCTTGGATAACCAGGTATTACATTTGGAGTGCCCACCGGAATCCGGTGTCATTCTCAAGGAGATTGGTGATATTTCTTAGTGCGTCATGCGGCGGATGAGAGATCATTACAAGAAAACAGACACAGCCCGCTGTGGTATTGCGGCAGAAGGCTGTGTCTGTTTCTGTGTATTGCGAAAAAGCTTCTTCGTTTTATTCGTGGATGAATCGTGACTAGATACTTAAATCGAAACGCCGTCCGGCAGGAATGGTTTTTTCCTCTTCGATCTCGTCCCAGTTTACATTTTTGATTTGTTCTAATAAGTCGCCAATGGTATCGGCATAAACGGTGGTATGTTTCTCGATCTGTGGCAGATTGGCATGAAATCTGTCCGATTTCAACGCATCCAGACGTTCTTTGTCTGCTGCCTTCTCTGCCTGGGCCTGTTCCTCTGCTTTGGCTTCTCTGTTTTTTTCAATGCGCTCTCTTTGTTTCTGACTCATTTTTTCCAGTTCGGCGAAATAGGACACCTTCCCATCGGTCGAAATCGTAACGCCCAGATTCCTAACATGAGTATCGCCTTCTTCGCTTAACTGGTCCTGTATATTCATCAAATTATGGCGTGCCTCATCCAACAGAGATAAAGTCTGGTTTTTGACTTCCTCGTCATTGGCCATCGCCTCCAGGTCTTCCGGATCAATTAGTACCGAAAAGGTTTTGTTGCCTTTTGCAAGAAAATGTTGTGCTTCCTCATCACTGCTGTAACTTGCGACGATAAAGTCAGTGTCGCCATATTTCTCACGTAACTCTTCCAATAAAGCCTTGGCCTTTTCACTGAGTTTTGCATAATTCGTCTGGTCTGTTTCAGAAGTGCGGTTCGATGCCTTGGTTTTATCAGCCTGCTTACGTTGTTTCTGTGTATTTGTTTTCGTAGTTTCTTCTTTGGCCTCCTGGACCTTTACCTGATTATGTAATTGATATGTACTGAATCCGTCAATAAAACTCATAATGAAACCTCCTGTTCATCCATCCTCATTTAATTATATATCGGAGGAAATTGAAAAAAGTTTAAAGATATGATATATGATATAAGAGAGCAAATACCAAGGAGGAAAAAGGCTTGTTGGAGTATCAATATATTTTTTGGGATTGGAATGGCACGATTATTGATGATGTTCATGTTGCTCTGGATGCAGTGAATCACATGTTATGGGAGCGGGGATATCCGGCGATCGATCTGGCGTATTACCGGGAACTCATGGACACGCCGATTATTCGTTTTTATGAACCCATCTTTGACCTGAATCAATATCCCTTTGAGGAAATCGCAGAAGAATTTCAGCGGTTATATCAGGATAGGAACCCCGGACCCTTTGCTGAAGTACAGGATATGTTAAAGAGGTTTTGTCAGCAGGGACGGCATCAGATTGTGTTATCCTCATCGGATCGAAGGGGGATAGGAGAAGTGGTGGGGAGATTACACTATACTCAGTATTTTGATGAGGTTTTGGGTGCGGATAATCTTTATGCCGAGAGCAAGGTAAAGAGAGCTGTTCAGTATATGCAGCAGAAACAGATCTCGCCAAAGGAGTGTGTTCTCATCGGGGATACTGTCCACGATTATGAAGTGGCTGAGGAAATGGGAATTGACTGTATTTTGTTAACCTGTGGTCATCAGGCGGAAGAGGCATTGCGTCAGTGTGGATGCCCGGTATGTACGGATCATCAGCAACTGGAGGAAGTTTTCGGCAAAGTATGAGGGATGAATGGTATGATCATCCATAGGGAGCTACACATCATTAGGATTGTGTACTCATCACGTTTGTGTAGAAAAAACTTTGGTTTGAGCATAAAGTATGTTATACTGCTGTAGTGAGATGTTGCGAAGTGTTATTTTACTTCCTGGCATTATCGTAAAATCCGGGTAACGAGTATGAATCGTTATCAATCTATATATTAAGAAAGGCAGGCAGGAAAAAATGAGTGAATACAAGATGAATACAAAATGTGTGCAGGCAGGTTATACCCCGGGTAATGGAGAACCACGTCAGATCCCCATCGTACAATCTACCACGTTCAAATATGCCACCAGTGAAGACATGGGCAAATTATTCGATTTGGAGGCAGAAGGATATTTTTATACCCGTCTGCAAAATCCTACCAACGATCATGTAGCTGCCAAGATTGCAGAATTAGAGGGGGGTACCGCAGGAATGCTTACTTCTTCCGGGCAGGCGGCGAATTTCTTTACTTTATTTAATATTTGTGAGTGTGGCAGCCATATTGTTGCCTCTTCCTCTATTTACGGAGGGACGTTTAATTTGATCTCGGTGACTATGGCAAAGATGGGAATCACAGTGACTTTTGTATCACCGGATTGTAGTGAGGAAGAATTGAATGCAGCGTTTCAGGATAATACCAAAGTGGTTTTCGGTGAAACCATTGCGAATCCGGCATTGACGGTATTGGATATTGAGAAATTTGCCAAAGCAGCTCACGCGCATGGGGTGCCGTTGGTGGTGGATAATACATTTCCGACGCCGGTTCATTGCCGGCCAATCGAGTGGGGTGCAGATATTGTCACACATTCTACTACCAAATATATGGATGGACATGGTGCTGCTGTAGGGGGTGCCATCGTAGACAGTGGAAAATTTGACTGGATGGCTCATGCCGATAAATTCCCGGGGTTGTGTACACCGGATGAATCTTATCATGGTATTACATATGCGGAGAAGTTTGGAAAAGAAGGTGCCTTTATAACCAAGTGTACCGCGCAACTGATGCGTGATTTCGGCAGCATCCAGTCACCGCAAAATGCATTTCTATTGAATTTAGGCTTGGAATCTTTGCATGTACGTATGCCGCGCCATGTGGAAAATGGACAGGCGGTAGCAGAATTTTTACAGGAGCAGCCACAGGTGAAGTATGTGAATTATCCGGGACTGCCGGGGAATCCTTATTATGAGGTGGCACAAAAATATATGCCAAACGGTGGATGTGGTGTTGTATCCTTTGAATTAGAAGGTGGACGGGCTGCGGCTGAGAAGTTTATGAAAGAATTGAAATTGGCTGCCATCGAGACACATGTGGCAGATGCCAGAACCTGTTGCTTAAATCCGGCTACTTCAACGCACCGTCAGATGACAGAAGAACAGTTGATTGCGGCTGGTGTACCATCTGGATTGGTACGTATATCCTGTGGTTTGGAGGATAAAGAAGATCTGATTGCCGATCTGGCACAGGCTTTGGCTGCGATCTGATTGGCTTGCATGAAAACGCAAGTCTGATCAACCTGGAATATGGAAGAGAACCCCGTGGTTTTATGTATCCACGGGGTTTTTTGAGTTCACAAAGTTTTTACCTGTTTTTTGCAAAAAGGGTTGGATGGTTTTTACATGACGGGAATATAATCGGATGAAAGATTTGAGTGGGAAATGGACAAAATATCAAGATGGGATGTGGCGTAAACCATGAGAGAATCATCATGGTCAGCAAGGGGTTTTTAAGTTATCTGAGGAGGTGGAAATGGAAATGAAGAGAAATAAGCATATCAGCGATTATCATAGGACAGAGAAGGTTTCGGTGATAAAACTATATGATTGTTTGAGGAAAAAAACGCAGTGGTCCAGGCAAACCATTGCAACATTTTGTTTCTATGCAGATCTCGTCTTTTGGCTGGGAATAGGCTGTATCCTGGGTTATTTGGTATGCCGGGTCACAGGAAGTCAGGATTATGTCAATCTGGTATTTGGCACTGGTGCTTTTTTGGCGATTGTATTAGGCGTGATTGTGGGATTAATCAAAATCTTCGTATATGCCGGGGAGAGATAATCCTATCGTATATATTTACTGTAGAGTTATAAATAAAATGTATATTTCTTCTCATAATGTTAAAAAATGATAGTAGGATCGCAGGTTATTTATGTATGTAAAGCGGATTTTACATGGATTTCTAATGGATATAGCGTTAGATTTACATAGCATTGTTAAACTGGCCTTAACAATGCTATGTTAGCTTTTCAGAAGGAGGATTATCATGAATGATTCGATGCAAATAGTGTTTGGATTGCTGGGTGGGCTGGCACTTTTTATATTTGGTATGAATATGATGAGTGAATGTCTGCAAAAAGCGGCGGGAGAGAAAATGAAAGCGATCCTGGCACTTCTTACGAAAAATCCGGTTTTGGGAGTGTTGGCTGGGGCATTAACGACAGCAGTATTACAAAGTAGTAGTGCTGCCACAGTCATGGCGATTGGATTTGTCAGTGCCGGACTTATGAGTCTGCCGCAGGCGATCTCTATTATTTTGGGCGCGAATATCGGTACGACGATCACAGCACAGATCATCGCCTTTAAGATCAGTGATTACATCTATGTATTTATCTTTCTTGGTTTTTTGATTGCTTTTTTTTCAAAGTCAGAGAAAGTGAAAAATATCGGCCAGACATTATTTGCATTTGGGTTATTATTCCTGGGCATCGAAACGATGGGAAGTGTGATGAAACCATTGGCATCCAGTCCGATTTTTCTAGACATGATCGGTCGGGTCTCTCATATTCCGGTTTTGGGGGTGCTGGCGGGTACCTTGATGACAGTTGTGGTGCAAAGCAGTAGTGCCACTATCGCGGTGTTACAAAATTTTGCCTCACAGGCAGCAGCGGATGGCACCACCAGTATTATTGGTCTGACGGGTGCGATTCCGATCCTGTTGGGAGACAATATTGGAACTACGATCACAGCTCTGCTTGCCAGTGTGGGGCAGTCCAGAGATGCAAAGCGGACCGCATTGGCACATTGTGTATTTAATATATCCGGTAGTCTGATATTTATTTGGCTGGTAAAGCCCTATGCGGCTTTGATCCGGTTTGTTTCGCCAAAGGGTGCAGAAGTGGAAGTGATATCCAGACAGATTGCCAATGCACATACCGGGTTTAATTTGATTATGACATTACTGTGGATTCCGTTGATTTGGTTGCTGGTTCAGATCGTAACATTACTTATTCCGGATGGAGAAGAGGGAGGGCTGGAAGCTTCCAAACCGAGATATCTGGATGATAAGTTAATGGGTCAACCGGCAGCAGCACTGAAACTGGTGGCGGAAGAGATCGTCAGGTGCAGTGGCATGATGGAAGAGGCGTTACAAAAGATTGCGGACATTTCGTCAAAGGAAAAACAAACCCGTATGAAAGAAGTGATGATGGAAGTAGAAGCGGTACAAAGTCTGGGGGAGAGTATCACAGAGTATTTGTCCAATCTGTTTGCCGCGGGTGTGTTGACGGAAGAGCAGGCATCCCAAACGGCTGGTATGATGTATGTTTTGGGGGATGTGGAACGTATGGCGGGTTTATGCGGAGATATTGCATTGACTCTGAGTGAACAAAAGCATAAGAGCAAGAAATCCGGTTTTTCCAAGGATGCAATCAAAGATCTGGAAAAAAGCCTAAAGCTGATCCGGCATATGTACTCCGGTACGGTGCGGGTGATGGAAACGGGAGATGTACAATATATCAGTCATATGGCCAAGCGGCGTGAGAAAATCATGGAATTGGATCTGAAAATGCGTAAAGATCATATGAAACGGGTAGGCAATGGGAAATGCAAAGCGGATCTCACGAAGGTTTATCATAAGGTTCTGCAAAATATTGACCGTATGAGTAATAGTTGTGTTAATATTGCAGACATTGTACAGGAAACAGTGGATTTCCGATATTTTATGGAATAAAGAATTTACGTAGAATTTACATAATTCTATGGTATTTTTTACAAAGTTACGCTACACTTCTAAAGTGTAGCGTTTTTTGGGATACGAAGGATCAGGGAAAGCAACGGGATGCCCTGATGATGAATCGGGAACGGAGGAGGCAGTCATGGCTTTGATTTATATTGTAGAAGATGATAAAAATATTTTGGAAATCGAGACATTCGCCATGAAAAACAGTGGATACCGGGTGGAAGGATTTGAATGTGCCAGAGATTTTTATAAAAGAATGCAGGTGCATCAGCCGGATCTGGTCATACTGGATATTATGCTGCCGGACGAAGATGGTGTGTCAATCGTGAAAAAGTTACGCTCGCAGGTAAGTACCAGACATTTGCCGGTCATCATGCTGACTGCCAGAACTACCGAGATTGACAAGGTCAAGGCTTTGGATTCCGGCGCGGATGATTATGTGACAAAACCCTTTGGTGTGATGGAATTGATTTCCCGTGTGAAAGCCTTATTGCGAAGAAGTATGGGGATGGGAGATCATGAGACATTGATATTAGAGGAGATCATGATGGAACCGGATAAGCGGATGTGTTCTGTGCAGGGGGAGAACATCGAGTTGACCTATAAAGAGTACGAGTTATTGTATCTGTTGGTACAGAATACCGGTATTGTCCTAAAGCGGGATCTGCTGATGGAACGGATCTGGGGAACTGACTATATAGGCGAGTCCCGCACTTTGGACATGCATATCAAGACATTGCGGCAAAAATTGGGAGAAGCCAGCAGACATATTAAAACAGTGCGGAATGTGGGGTATCGGGCAGAATGAAAAGTAAAATCAATCGTCGGTTTATGTTTTTGGTGGCATTAGCGATTATCTTAACGGTAACGCTGACCACCATTTTGTATTATAAAGTTTTTCAGAAAGAGGTTATTGACAACCTCACAGCGTATGCCAGGATGGTGGAGGATACAGAGGTATTGGAGTCAGCGGATGCCGAGGATATAGAACGTTTGCATCTGGAAAATCCCAATATTCGGATCACCTTGATAGACGCGGGTGGTACTGTGTTGTATGATACAGCAGCCAAACCGGGAGAACTGGACAATCATAAGAATCGTCCGGAGATCAAGGCGGCATTTGCGAAGGGGGAAGGACAGTCGATCCGGCGTTCTTCCACCATCAATAAATCAAATTATTATTATGCCAGGAAATTGAAACATGGTGGTGTCCTTCGTGTGGCAAAAGAAGCCAGTAGTATTTTTAATCTATTCACCAGTGTATTTCCGGCATTGGTTGTGGTGGCAATATTGCTGTTTTTGCTGTGTAATCTATTAGGGCACTATCTGACCAAAAGTCTGGTTTCCCCCATTGAGCAGATGGCAGAGGATATGGATCATCTGGAACGGGTGGATACCTACAAAGAATTGATGCCTTTTATCGATCTGATCCGGACCCAGCATGAGGATATCTTAAAGAACGCCAGGATGCGGCAGGAATTTACCGCTAATGTCTCTCATGAATTAAAGACCCCCCTGACATCCATCTCCGGTTATTCTGAGTTGATTGAAAACGGGATGGCTGCCGAGGAAGATATCACCAGATTTGCCGGGGAGATTCATCATAGTGCCAAACATCTGCTGTGTCTGATCAATGATATTATTAACCTGTCGGAACTGGATGATGCCGGTTCCCGCCAGATCGTGATGGAGGAAGTTGATCTATATCAGATTGCAGAGAATTGTTTGAATATGGTGGAACCACTGGCAGATAAATTGGGGATTGCATTGCATTTATCCGGTAAAAGCCAATGTATTATGGCGAATCGGGATCTGATGGAAGAGTTAGTTTATAATCTTTGTGATAATGCCATCCGTTATAACCATGAAGGAGGGAATGTATGGATCCAGGTGGGACCGGATTTGGAGGTGCGTGATGATGGGATCGGCATATCTCAGGAAAATCAGGATCGTATCTTTGAGCGCTTCTTCCGGGTGGATAAAAGCCGTTCCAAAAAGACGGGTGGTACCGGACTGGGGCTGGCGATTGTGAAACATATTGTGGAGTTGCATGGAGCTGAAATTTATCTCGAGAGTGAAGAGGGGAAGGGTACCGGGATTATCGTAAGTTTTGCAGATATATGATCCACAATATGATATCGGACGTGTGGGAATCGTAAAAGGCCGGAGGCAAAAAGGTTTTATTGCATAAACCGCGAAATTATAGTAAAATTTTTTCAGTCGCCATAGTGTCAACGGGAAACGATTTGACAATCGTTGTAAGATTGTGAGATACAAAAGGATGAGAGGATGAAGCGAATGAAAAAAATGATGAAATGGAAAAAAATAATTAGTTTAATTTTAGTCTGTGCGATGTTAAGTGTATTGCCAACAGACTATGCAGGCGCGGCAGTCAGTAAACGGGCAAAAAAATTAGCAAAAGTAAAATACAAATCGACACGTACGTATCATGCGTATATCGGTTTACAACAGACGGAGAACTGGATCTTTCGAGATCCGTGGTATTCCGCTACACTGGGAATCGGCGGAAGTGATTTGAAGAAATATCATGTGAATTATAAAAATGTCTTACAGATGAAAATATCGGGTTATAGTTCTGGAATTCGAAAATCCAAAGGAAAAGTAAAAGATACAAACATGAAAGGCAGTGGTACATATACAGTCAGTATTACAGGCTTAAAAAATACGCTTCGCAAAAATCCATATGCCGTTTTGAGTATGGTATACGTAAACACGGATATTCCGTATAAAGCGTTAAATAAGGTTGATATTTCAAATGTTAAGCTATATATGGACAACAAATTGGTATATCGGACGAATCATGTATATATACCAGATGAGTATTGTAGTGAATCTAAATTTATACGTTTTGATGTGATCAATCAATATCAAAAAGATAGTGGAGATTATACAAAAAGTCCAAATTGTAAGACACCGAGAAATAGTATAAAAATCAAATTTAAGATCAAGATGAAGAAATAATATTTCCTCCCAAGTATAGGAGAATGATCAGGGGTTTTGGAATAGGACTTTTCCAGAACCCTTTTTTATGGTATAATAAACGTTAAATGTGTATTACGACAGAGAAGCATGATGCAGACCACATCCGGGAGGAAACATGAGAGATAAAATCAATCAGTTAGCAGATGGAATATTTGAATATAGACAGTCTGAAGTCGTGGCCAGACCAGAAGAATTAGTGCTAGAGATACAGGCAGGGACGGTTTGTCATGGTTCGGTGGTAATCTCGGATAACACAAAGCGCATCGTGAAAGGTGTGGTCACCACGGATTCTCCCTATATCACTATTGCAGAGGAAGCTTTTCGGGGAACAGAAAATGAAGTGTCGTATTCTTTTGATGCGGGTACTTTCAGCGGAGATGAAACGGTACAGGGGAAATTGCAAGTGATTTCCGATCAAGGTGTGAAACAGATTCCGTTTCAGGCTAAGATTATGGCAAAACCAGAGGAAGAAACTGTTCGGGAGACGCAGCCTTCCGTTGCGAAGATTTCTGTGAAACGAGATATGATTCAGGTCGATCATTGTGTAGCGGCTTGGGAGGAAAAGATTGAGATTACGAAGGATACTCCAGGATGCTGCGAAGCAGACATTACTTCAGATGCAGCATTTGCCGTACCGGATCAAGTCAGAATCACCGACAAGGATTTTCAACAAGATAAGTATATCTTAAAGGTAACCTTGGAACCGGAGAAGATGTCAGTGGGCAGGAATTTTGCCAGAATCCGGATTCATACGGTTCGTCAGACGTTGGAGGTGACTGTTACGGCTGTGAAACCCGGGGCCTCCCATGAGCAGATGTTACAAATCAGACGCAGACAACGTTCCCAGCATCAAATGATAAAGCGGCATCTGGACTTTGCTATGGAACGTTTGCCGTTAGCAGACTATGTAGGTGAACTCAAGAAGCTATTAAAAACCGGTGGTTTTCCAAAGGATAGTATACAGACCAGGCTGTATCGCCTTCATTTGGCAATATTAGAGTGTCGTACGTCTCAGGTTAATCGGGAATTGGAGAATATGGAGCAGCAGGTGGAGGTGCTTCACCGGGACGCCCCTGTGATCTATGCAGCATATTATTATCTCAAAGGTTTGTGGTCAGAGGAAGAAGATGTCGTCGCAGATTGTACCCATCGGATCAGGGAAAGCTATGAACAACAGGGGAAGCATTGGCAGGCGATCTGGTTCTTGCTCTATCTGGATCCTCAGATGCATTCGGTTCGGCGGAAACTGACAGTGATATTGGAACAGTTGGAGGCAGGCTGTAACAGTCCGATAATGTATTTAGAGGCTTGTCAGATCTTAAATGAGAAACCGGATTATCTGAAAGAATTAACGCCGCAGATGGGAGAGATTCTGCACTGGGGCTGCAAGAAACAATATATCAGGAAAGAGCTGGCACTGCGTTATGTCTATTTGGCGGGCAGATGGAAGCAATATTCATCGCGGGTAGTGCAGGATCTGGCATTGTTGTATGAACAGTTTCCGGAAGACGAGATTCTGACTGAGATATGCAAGATGTTGATGCGAGGACAACGTACATCGGCAGATGCATTTTCTTGGTATGCGAAGGGGGTTTCGCGCAATCTGAAGATCACGGAATTATATGAATATTATATGTATTCTCTGGATGAGAGTCAGGAGATTACGTTGAATCCTTCTATTTTGTTATACTTTTCCTATGACAATCATTTGACCGTAGAGAAAAAAGCAATGTTATATGCTTATATTGTTGAAAGACGGGAAAAAGATCCGGAGACATATGAATCCTACCTTGATGAGATTCGGGAATTTACTTTGCATCAGTTGGAGATAGGGAGGATCAGCAGGAATCTGGCTGTGCTATATACAGCATTCATAGATGCAGAAAGCATGGATGGTAAGTGTGCGGCAGCACTGTCAAAAGTAATGTTTTGCCATCAGATCACTTGCGACAATCCGGATATTGTGGGAGTGTGTGTCAGACACCCGGAACTGTCGGCAGAGGAATTTGTGCCGTTACGCAAAAGAGTGGCACTGGTGAACGTTATCACCAGTCAGGCACAGATCTATATGGTGGATGCCCAGGGACGGCGTTATGCGGATTCCATTGATTATATCGATGAAAAATTATTGGAATTAGACCATTTAGCAGGAGATTGTTTAGAGTGTCAAAAATCGGACACCAGATTATTGCTGCATCAATACGATCAAATGGAGCAGCATGGTCAGATAGACCATACTTCCATGCTGATTCGCAAGAGCCTTTTTGACCTGTCCGGTTTGTCGGACAGATTTCGTCAGAAGATATTTTCAGAACTGTTACATTATTACCGGCGTCAGGAAAGTGATCTGTTGGATGATCTGTTGGATGATCTTGATTGGCAGATTTTACGCCCGTCAGACCGCATTCCGTTTATTCGGTATTGTGCTGGCAGACAGCGTTATGATAAAGCGATGGACGGGGTGTTACGATATGGTTATGACAAGATAGGTGCAAAGGAACTTTTAAAGATTTCAGAGAAAGTATATCGTGAAGTGGGAGCTGTGGAAGATCCCAAGATGGTTAAACTGGCATGGCATATGTTTTGGGATGGGGTCTATAGTGATGATACATTGCAGTATCTATGTCGTTTTTATACCGGCACTGTGGAAGAAATGGTACAGATTTGGGTAGAGGCACAGAGAGCAGATCTGGATACACTGGAATTTCAGGAACGGTTATTGGCACAGGCGGTATTTTCCGGAGAAGTTGTACCTGAGGTCTTTGATATCTTTTATTATTATCAGGAGAGAGGGGCCAATAAACGCCTGCTATTGGCTTTTAAGAAGCTGATGGCTTATGAATATTTGTTGAAGAATAGACCTCTTCCGGTAGAAATGTTTGGATATTATTTTCGTGATGTACAGATCAAAGAAAATATTCCATGTCTGATTGCGGTATTAAAATATTTTAGTACCTGTACAAAATTATCGGAGGAAGAAGTTAATTTTGCGGATTATCATCTGATTAAATTGTACGACCAAAAAATTGTCTTTCCATTTTATCAGGATTTTTATGGGAAATTTCCGTTACCGATCCATATCATGGATGAGAGGTATGTGGAGTATATTGCAGACCCGGCGTACGAGGTGACGATTCATTACCGTATTTTGTCGGCGGATGGTTCGGCTGGCAAGTTCAAGGTGGAAAAGATGCGGAATGTGTTTGAAGGAATCCGGGTAAAAGAATTTGTGCTGTTTCAGGATGAGATATTGGAGTATTATGTGACAGAGCATCATCCGGGTGAGGAAGTCAAAAGTCCGGTACGGCAGGTGACGATGGTGGAATCTATGGACAAGGCCAGGGCCAGCAGCCGTTATCACACGCTGAATCTGATGATGATTGCGCAGGAAATGCATGATGATGTTACCTTGATTGACTTGATGGAAGAATATGCCAAGGAGCGGGAGATGGCAAAGGAAGTATTTAAGCCAATGTGAGAAAGGAGTGAGTATCATGGCAGACAAACACAGTTTATTAGTGGGGCTGGATCTGGGCGAGCAGATCACTCAGTTGTCCTGCTTTGATCATAAACTCTTTGAGCCGGTACCGGTGGGGCGGGCGAAGAACGATAGTGGGGATCGTGAATATGAGATTCCGACTGCTTTGGTAGCGATTCCTTCCAATGGAGAATGGCGGTTCGTGGAGGGGGAAGAGAACCCTCCACAGGGAGTAATGATCCGTCATATTTTACAGCATGTCAGAGAAGAAGAGCTGTTTACGGTGGAAGGATATACCTTCCAAAGCAAGGATGTTTTAAAACGATTTTTGGTCAAGATTTTAAGTTTATTAAAGGAATATTATCCGGATGAAACAATCAAACGTTTGGTCATCACGATTCCCTGGAAGCATTCGGTATTACAAGATGTTTTGCGGGAGATATGTGGGGATCTGGGGATTGGCCATGACCGTCTGGTGATTCAGAATCATAAACAGAGCTACATGTATTATGCCGTCAGCCAGCCAAAGGAATTGTGGCTCAACAATGTAGGGGTGTTTGAGTATACGCAGGATCATTTGATGTACTATCAGATCAATATTGACCGGCGGACTGTGCCGTGGATCATCGGAGTGAATCAAAAGGATCTGGATGATCAGATGGATTTTTCCATGATACAGGATGAGGAAGTAGATATTGCATATGCTTTTGTGAATCTGGCAGAAACGGTGCTGCATAAGAAGATGGTGACCACTTTATATGTAACGGGTGAGGCATTTGAATATGCATGGGCAGACGAGGCATTGAAACAGCTTTGTGGTGGAAGGAGAGTCTTTCGCGGCCAGAATATTTATACGAAGGGCGCCTGCTATGCCGCCAGAGAATTTACGGAAGAGGCGAAATTAGAACAATGTATGTTTTTGGATGAAGATATGATTACCTCTACGATCTCCATTCGCACGTATCATGAAGCGGAGATGCAGGATGTGGTATTGGCGAAGGCCGGTACATTTTGGGAAGATGTGGATGCCAGTATTGATGTAATACCGGATCAGGAGATGGAAATTCCGCTGACAGCGCAGGATGTATTGCGACATGAGACAACGGCACATATGTTATCTTTAAGCGGTTTTTCGGACCGGGAAAATAAAATGACACGATTCACGATACGGATACGATTCGCAGATCCGCAGACCTGTATTATTACCTTAAAGGATAATGGGTTTGGAGAATTTTATCCATCCAGCCATCGTATCTGGGAGCGCAGCATTAAAGTATGAAATAGTTGATGTTTTTATCTTATACTGTTGTTGTCTGAGGCGGCATATTGAGAAGTACAATATACAGAGAAAGGAGCACACATGGGAAGACTGATACAGTGTAGTAGTAAGTTGGCGAAACGGCCCTATCATTTTCAACGGACGGATACCCGCGTGTATTCCATCGAAGAAGTGTGCTATTATATCCGTAAAAATATTTACATTATGCAGGGAGAGATTTTTGATCCGGGATTTGCCATCTGGCTGCGGGAGGAACTGGAAATGCCTGAGACGGCAGACAAGATGGAACATATGATTAAGAATCATGCAGACCTCAAGGATATTGTGGTGACCTTGTGTTGTAGTTGTGATTATTATGACGAATCACAGATTAACGAGATGATTCGGATCATGGAAGAGACAGATCATCTGCCGACCCGGGAGAAATTAAAGATCCAGGCAGATAATGAGTTACAGTGTGGACATTACGAGCGTGCGGTGGAAATTTATACAGCGATTCTGCGGGATGATGATATGTTACAGGCGAATCCCATCGAATATGGTCCGATCTATCATAACATTGGGGTTTCTTTTGGATATCTGGGCGAATACAACAAGGCAGCAGAGTCTTTTTTGCATGCGTATGAAAAGAACAATCGCGATGAATCGTTTCAGAGTTATCTTTTTGCGCTGCATCTGGCGGGAAAAGATGATGCATGGAAAGTGGCGGCAGAACGTCTGGATGTGCCGGCGGATCAGATCATCCGTCTGGAGGCAGAATATAGTGAAATACGGAAGCGTTGTTCGATTTCTCCAAGGGTACGGAAAGTGAAACGGCTTCGGTATCTGGCCGGCAGTGGCAGATTATCCGAGTATTATGATAAGATCAGGCATAATATTCAGGAATGGAAAGAAGAATATCGGCGTGAGATCAGTGTATAATATAGAGCAAAGGAGCAGGGGCAGATATGGCGTTTTGGAATCGCAAAAGAAAGCGAAAAGAGTTGGAGGCACAGGAGTCCTCCGGTGTTGTCGGGGAAGAGGTACCGAATCAAGAACAAGAACAGGATGACATCGAAGAAGCGGAGCCTATGGAGATCGGTGATCTGGAGCAGGATGAGTTTATTTCTCTAAATGATCAGGACCGTAAAAGATTCGTGCAGGAATGTTGTGAATCCATCACGGAGATTGATCATCAGATGAATGAGGCCAAAAAGGAATATGAGAAAGTGACCTCGCGCCTGACGGATATCCAGCGAATAGACCGCATTGAAGGCAGCGAACGGGAGTCCCTGGTGGAGGTATGCAAACGGATGATTCGTTTGACACAAGAGCGCAATCAATATCAGAATCGCAGCCTTTCCATCACGGAATCACAGATACGCCGCATGGATTGTTATGCCGATACCCTGGATTTGGAAGTTCGCAAGATGTATGATGCGGAAACTTATCAGCGTGCCATTGAGTCAGATTTGGGGCATCTGGAGGAGGAAAAGAGGAAACTGCATCAAGAGCAGCGGGAGATCGTGAAACGTCAAAATTTTCTGAAAGAAATGGCCAAGGTGCTGATCCTTTTAATACTATCTCTTTTTATATTATTTGCCGCGATTTATTATGCTATAGATGTGGACATGACCTACCCATATTTGGGTACTATCCTGCTGGCTGCCATTTCTTCCACTGTGATTTTTGTGGAATCCAACCACAATCGGCGCAGCGTTGTTCTGGTAGGGCGTAAGATCAATAAAGCGATCAGTTTATTAAACCGTGTCAAAATTAAATATATCAATAATCGTAATGTGATCGACTATAATCGGGAAAAGTTTCATGTCAGGAACGCTGCGGATTTTGAGAAGCAATGGATCGAATATCGCCGTGCGAAAGAGTATGAGCGCAAATTCCAGGAAAATACGGAGCAGTTGATTCGACAGCAAGAGTTGTTTTTGGATCAGCTTCGTGGTATGCAGGTGTCCGAACCAGACTTGTGGCTGAGCCAGACCCTGGCCATCATTGATCAACGGGAGATGGTGGAAGTCCGTCATGCGTTAAATGTACAGCGTGGTAAGCTTCGGGATCGGATTGCCTATAATGAGGAGGCCAAGCAGAATATGGTCTCGCGGATAGACCAGGTGATCGCAGAGAATCCGGGAATGCATGACGAAATCATAAAAATTGTAAAAAAATATTTGACAGACTAAAGAAATTATGATATGATTATCAACGCTGTGTGGATTTTGATGTATCCACACAAAGAAGCAGAGTTTCCACTCTCACCTTAGCACAGATGTGTGACTTGGGTTTTCATTAAGAACAGTATAGAATCACTCTATGGGTGATATATATAGAAATGAAACGTGGATACTTTGCGATCCGCGTTTTTTTTGTAAGAGTTTTGGGATACGAAGGAAATATGCGGAAGTTGAGTCATCTATTCATAAACTAACAGCCAGGAGGTGCACTACCATTAGCGATTTAATGATTAATGAGAGAATCCGTGACAAAGAGATTCGTCTGATCGGACAGGACGGGGAGCAATTAGGGATCATGTCTGCCAGAGATGCGATGAAATTAGCCAGAGAAGCAGATTTGGATCTGGTGAAAATTGCACCAGGTGCCAAGCCACCGGTATGCAAGATCATCGATTACAGCAAGTATAAATATGAGCAGACCCGTAAAGAGCGCGAAGCGAAAAAGAAACAAAAGACGATGGAGGTAAAGGAAGTTCGTCTGTCACCAAACATTGATACCAATGATTTGAATACCAAGGCAAATCAGGCACGCAAATTCCTTGATAAGGGGAATAAGGTAAAGGTGGCATTGCGTTTCCGTGGTCGTGAGATGACACATATTAATTATAGTAAGCAGATTCTGGACCAGTTTTACGAAAAGCTGGAGGATATTGCAGTGGTTGATAAACAGCCAAAGATGGAAGGACGTACTATGGTGATGTTCCTTTCCAAGAAACGCTAATAAAGTTTGTCTGATGTTCCAGTGAGGAATTCATTAGAGATGCTTTAGGATATAAACACAAGAAGTTAAGGAGGAAATTATCATGCCAAAAATGAAAACAAAGCGCGCAGCAGCAAAGCGTTTTAAGACAACCGGAACAGGTAAACTCATGAAGATGAAGGCATACAAAAGCCATATTCTGAATAAGAAGACTACAAAGAGAAAGAGAAATCTTCGTAAAGCCGTAGAGGTTGATCCAACCAACGCAAAGATGATGAAGCGTATGTTACCATATTCTAAATAATGAAGGAGGAAAGTTGAGATGGCACGTATTAAAGGCGGTTTAAATGCAAAGAAGAAACATAATAGAGTATTAAAGCTGGCAAAAGGTTACAGAGGTGCACGTTCTAAACAGTATCGCGTTGCTAAGCAGTCTGTCATGAGAGCACTTACTTCATCCTTCGCAGGCAGAAAGCAGAGAAAGAGACAGTTCCGTAGATTATGGATCGCTCGTATTAATGCAGCAGCCAGAATGAATGGTCTGTCATATAGCAAGTTTATGTATGGTTTGAAGTTGGCAGAGGTTGACATCAACAGAAAGATGCTTTCTGAGATGGCGATCAGTGATCCGGAAGGATTTGCTTCTTTAGTTGAGATTGCAAAATCTAAATTAGCATAATATTTTAATATTGAGTCAGGATGTCAACTAATGTTTGGCATCAATGATAAAACCGCATTTGGATTCTCAGATGCGGTTTTTATTTTTAGCAGTGGAATATGTCTTGTGGAGGGGAATGAGATACGCAAGGAATCGGTGGCAGCTTCGATGCTGGACATGTGTTTCATGGGAAGATTAGATTGAGTTAATTGTCAGATAATTTAATTAGATATTTGAAAATTAGAGATTATTACTTGCTGAATAAAATGACAGGATTTCTTCATTCTCTTACAAAAAACAGAAGAAAATTGTGGATAAATATTTATTTATTCACAAATACTTCTAAAATAAATGCCGAAAAATCCACTTATGCACCAAGTTATTCACATTATCCACAATTTAAATGAAATATAACTTCTGTGATTGTATTCACAAAATAGTATTATTTTTCAAGAAAATCGAGATAAAAAGTTGTCAGAAAATATCGAACCGGAAGCGAAGAAGAACTTACGATTCTTCGGTTATCCTAAAGGTGATGGTGAAAATGTACAAGAAATGATATTATTTTGCCACAAAATTGTGCATTTTGCCTTGAAATTGTATCCTATGTGGAGTATAATGGAACTACTATAGAGTAAAGGAGTGGTAACTATGCAGTATATTATTAGCGGCAGAAATATTGATGTGACAGAAGGTTTGAAGTCAGCGATCTATGAAAAGATTGGAAAGCTGGAGAGATACTTCACTCCAGAGACAGAAGTTCATGTAACATTAAGTGTGGAGAAGGAGAGACAGAAGATTGAGATAACGATTCCGATGAAGGGAAATATTGTACGAGCTGAGCAGGTGAGCAGCGATATGTACGTTTCGATTGATTTGGTAGAAGAGATTATTGAGCGTCAGCTCCGCAAGTATAAGAATAAGTTAGTGGATCAGCAGCAGGCAGCAGAGAGTTTGAGCAAGGCATTCATCGAGGAAGATGCCGGAGAGGATGATGAGATCAAAATCATCCGTTCTAAGAGATTTGCGATCAAGCCGATGGACCCGGAGGAGGCTTGTTTGCAGATGGATCTGCTGGGACATAATTTCTATGTATTCCGTAATGCGGCCACAGATGAAGTAAATGTGGTATATAAGCGTAAGGGCAATACTTTCGGTTTGATTGAGCCGGAGGTATAAGACAGGCTTGGAAAATGGTTTCTATATGGCAGGGTACTTCGATATGAGGTACTCTGTTTTTAGGTTTACGCGCAACAATTCTGACATATTTTCGTTCGATTTTGACGAGATTACAGTTAATTTTACTATGGTGGCTGTTTAGGGGGTATTTTGTGATATAATTTTATCGGTGTAATCCATATTAATTTACAAGTGAGGATTTATTATGGTAAAAAGAATGGGAATGATGACGACTAGTCTGATTCGATTTGTCAGGAATCCATTGAAGATTGGCACGCTTCTGGCGCTCTGGGCCGGCATACTATATATTTTTTTAACACCTCGGATGTTTAGAGGTGAATTGAATGGTCCGATCGATTTGATGCTGTTGGTACTGCCATACATCTTTCTGGCTTTTTTATGGATTTCTTATACATGTTTCTATGATATTAAGAAATATCATATCGAAGAAATCCTGGTTATGGAGGATGGCAGTATTCTGCGGATGCAGGTGAGGGAGGCCGCTCTGCTGTTTGTGCTGGGGTTGGTTACCGGTCTTTTTGTCTTCGGCTGTCAGTTGTATTATTATCAGCAGCTCGGTGTTTTGAATGTGGCATTGATCCGGTATAGCGGCCGGGTAGTTACGATCTACGTATTGCTGATGATATGCGTTGCGATATGTATTGGCTGGGCGGTCGCTCTGTTGCGTAACCATTTGTATGGTCTGACTATGCTCGTGGTGGCATACTATCTGTTTGACACCAGCTTTGTCAGCTTGTGGGGCGGGATGTCTATGAGCAATCCGGTCACCTGGAAGATAACAAAGCTGTTTTGTCTGTTTTACCAGCGCACACCGATGATGGTCATGGACGCGAATTATCTTCTGACGGCGGAAAATGAGCATATATACCGGGCTCTGTTTTTTATTTGTCTATTGCTGGGTGTGATTCTCTTGTGCCGGCTCAGACGCCGGCTGGCCGCTCTGCTTCCTCTGGCGGTCAGCATTGTTATGCTGGTTCTGTTTGTGCAACCGTCGGGTGCGGTATATTTTATGAATGCAACGAACTATCAGGATTCGGTTTCCTATCTCGAGAGATATCAGGTACCGGAGATGGTGGAACTGAGGGAAACGAAATGCCGTCAGAACAGAGATGATTTTACGGTTTTGCGTTATGACATGAAGCTTACGGTGACGGATCAGGTGAAGGCATCCGTGACGATGGTGCCGTCGGCGACGGATCTGAAGGAATACCAGTTTACGCTGCATTTTTTGTTTACCGTCCGCAGTGTGACGGATGAACAGGGGCATCCGCTCGCCTATGAGCAGGAGGAAGATTATCTGCTGGTGCATTACGATGGCGGAAACATTGGAGCGATCACCGTCAGCTATGAGGGAACGACCAGCCACTTTTATGCCACGACGCAGGGGATGATTCTGCCGGCTGATTATAAATACTTTCCGGTGGCCGGATGGCATAAGGTGCTGATTGATGGGAATGCAGAGGATGAACAGGATATGTATAGTGATAAGATATTTGCCAAAGAATTACTGCCAGTCAATGCGGATTTCGATGTGACGCTCCGTGTGAAAGGCAGGTATCCGGTTTACTCTAACCTAAACGTGAAGAAAGGAAAGCGCGAGAAGGGCTTCACTACCTGGAAGGTATCCGGCAACAGCGACGGGATGACGCTGATTGGGAATCCGTATCTGGTTTCCCGGGACATTCAGGGGGTGCAGGTGATCTGTTCTTCTCTGGATACTGCGAATGTTCCGGATGAGAAGAACCGGGCGAAGTATGTGGAGTATTTTAATACTCTGGAGGAGGAGACCGGGGTTTCCATGCAGGGCAAGACCTTTATCGTTTCCCCGGCTAATAATTATGACAACTGGTGTTTCGGGAAGGATCATACGCTGGCGACAGTAAATTATCTTGAGGATGAGATTGAATACCGCCGGGATGGGATATTGTATCATTACATGAGTGAAGAGGATAAAAAGGTGGAACAGGAGTTAGAGGAGGAAATGAAACAGTTAGAGGAAGAGGTGAATCAGGATGAATAGATTGGAGTTCCATCATGTGGAGAAGAAGTTTTGGAAAAAGAAGGTATTGTGTGGTATCGATGGCGTTCTGGAGGACGGGGTATATGGACTGCTCGGTTCCAATGGCGCCGGCAAAACAACGCTGCTGCGCTGCATTACAAATGCGTATGCCTATCAGGGGTCGATTGCATTGAATGGAAAAAAGGTGAGTAAGCGCGCATTAAGGGAGATCGGATATCTGCCCCAGCGGTTTAGCGGATATCCGGAGCTGACGGTAGAGCAGATGCTGGAATACTTTTGCAATATCAAACGGATTCCCCACGCGGAGCGGAAAGAACAGATTGAGACGAGCCTGCGTCATACCAATCTGGAGGATAAGCGGAAAATGAGAGTGCGGACGTTATCGGGCGGTATGGTGCGCAGACTGGGGATCGCACAGGCGGTATTAGGAAACCCGAAGGTGGTCATACTGGATGAGCCGACCTCGGGTCTGGATCCGAAGGAACGTAACCGCTTTAAGCAGGTAATCGACCATATATCCGGTGGCCGGATCGTGATTTTATCGACCCACATCGTGGAGGATATCGAGGCCTGCTGCGACAGGACGCTGGTGATGGATCAGGGAAAGATTTTGTTTAATGACCAGACGGTCAGACTCCGGCAGTACGGCAGGGGAAGGATTCTGGAGCTGACGGAAGAGGAACTGGCATCCGCTGGTCAGGATATGGAAATAGAGAAAACGCATTTTAAGGGAGATAAGAAGGTATACCGCATCATCGTTCCGCAGGAGACGGAGGATGCGGTCGAGCCGACAGTAGAGGATGGTTATTTATGTCTGTTAAAGAAAAATTTGAAGACTGCTGGGACAGAATGAGTTTGCAGTGGAAGGGAATGGGAGTAACGAAATTTCTGCCCGTATTTGTATGTTATATATTGGTACCGGTCATTGCATATGTGATTGGCCTGCATGACGAGCTGAATTACAAAGCGGATATCTTCTGGGAACAGGTGATGCTCTTTTATCCCCTCATGTCTGCTTGGTGGCCCGTTTTGATGATGGATATCTCGGTTGGCCCCGATGGAGAATTATTCAGTCTGTATGAGAGGAATAAATGGGCCGATGTACTGGTTTGTTATGTTGCATTTCTGATGCTGATCGCGCCGATGTGCAGCTGGATGTTGAACCAATGGCCGGACGACATTTATCCGTTTGAGTTTTGGGATTTACTGTCACAGTGTTTCGTGTCCGTCTGCCTGGTGTACTTTTTGTCCTGCTGTTTCCGGTCCATCACATTATCCTATATCGTGGTTTTGATTTTGAGCCTGTTCGGACGCGGCGGTCGGGTGGCCGAGATCTTAGGGGCGTTTAATATTGATTCGGAAAGCGCGGTAGCACCGATGACGTTTATTGTGCTGGGCGTGATTTGCCTTATTTTAGGAAAACAGTCGCAGGAAATAAAAGCATAGCGGACGGGGACGAGGGAAAGTCAAAAAAATACTTGACAGAAGAATTCCGCGTGCTATAATAGAATCAAACATATGAATAATTGTTCATATGATGAAATGTAAACATCAAAGTTGTAATGCAACGGAGGAAAACGCAATAACAGCGTTTTTTTCCATGATTTATGCCATCGGTCAAAGGTGGCGGAATGGAGGTTTGTATGAAAAAGACGTATCAGATCGAAGTGGATTGTGCAAATTGTGCAGCAAAGATGGAGGAAGCTGCCAGGAAAACAGAAGGTGTTAAGGATGCCACCGTGAATTTCATGGCCTTGAAGATGATTGTGGAGTTTGAGGAGGGGCAGGATCCGAAAGCAGTTATGCCGGTGGTGCTTAAAAACTGCCGTAAAGTAGAAGATGACTGTGAAATCTTTTTCTAAATCAGATGTGATCTGAATTTTGAGGGGAGGTCAGATTATGACGAGAAAGCAAAAAAAGGTTTTGGTCCGCATTATTCTTGCTGCCATATTTATGGTAATACTGGGATTGTTGCCTTTCAAAGGCTGGTTGCGTTTTGGGTTATTCCTGATACCGTATCTGGTGATTGGCCATGATATCTTGAAAAAAGCCTGGAAGGGAATTTTGAACCGTCAGGTGTTTGATGAGAATTTTCTGATGGCTGTGGCAACACTGGGTGCCATCCTGCTGGGAGAATATACGGAGGGCGTGGCAGTTATGCTGTTTTATCAGATCGGTGAACTGTTTCAAAGTGTGGCAGTGGGAAAGAGCCGCCGCAATATCAGCGAACTGATGGATATACGGCCGGATTATGCAAATATTGAGGCAGAGGGGGAGATCAAACAGGTAGATCCGGATGAGGTGGCGGTTGGGACTACGATTGTAGTGCAACCGGGAGAAAAGGTGCCGATTGATGGTGTGATACTGGAGGGGAGTACCACATTAAATACCAGTGCTTTGACGGGAGAAAGTCTACCTAGAGACGCTGTGGCTGGTGACGAAGTCATTAGCGGTTGTATTAATATGACTGGTTTGTTAAAGATCCGGACGACCAAAGAATTTGGAGATTCTACCGTATCGAAAATCCTGGATTTGGTGGAAAATTCCAGTTCTAAGAAGTCGCATTCCGAAAATTTTATTACGAAATTTGCCAGGTATTATACACCGGCAGTATGCTATGGTGCGTTGGCGCTGGCATTGTTGCCGCCGTTGGTCAGTATTGGACTTCTGGGGCATACATCCACGTTGGGATTATGGAGTGATTGGATCTATCGTGCGCTGACCTTTTTGGTAATTAGTTGCCCATGTGCGTTGGTAATCAGTATCCCGCTTAGTTTCTTTGCAGGTATTGGTGGTGCCAGTCATGCCGGGGTTTTGGTGAAGGGGTCTAATTATCTGGAAGCATTGGCAAAGACTACAACTGTAGTGTGCGATAAGACAGGAACTCTGACGCAGGGGGTTTTTGAAGTGATCGGAGTCCATCATCATACATTATCCGAAAAAGAATTATTGGAATATGCAGCTTTGGCAGAGAGCCATTCTTCGCATCCGATCAGCAGAAGTATTCGCAAAGCTTATGGCGACACACTGGATCACAATCGTGTTTCGGATGTGGAAGAGATCGGTGGAAATGGTGTAACTGCTACGGTGGATGGCCATAGAGTGGCAGTAGGCAATCAAAAGCTGATGCGGCAGGAAGGTGTTGTTTCCCAAGAGTGCCATGAGATCGGAACGATTGTGCATGTGGCGGTGGATGGGAAATACGAAGGACATATCCTGATTGCGGATCGGTTAAAGCCACATGCCGGAGAAGCGGTTCGGGCGATGCGGAAAGCAGGAGTTTCGAGGATCGTGATGCTGACGGGGGACGATGGACGTGTGGCGGATAATGTAGCACAGAAAATAGGAATATCTGAAGTGTATAGCGAATTATTGCCATCGGATAAAGTGACACAAGTGGAACGGCTTTTGACAGAAAAGAAGCCAAAGGATAAACTGGTATTTGTAGGTGATGGTATTAATGATGCTCCGGTTCTGTCACGCGCAGATATCGGTATCGCTATGGGCGCCTTGGGGTCTGATGCGGCAATCGAAGCGGCAGATATTGTGTTGATGGATGATGATCCTCTCAAGATCGCCAAAGCCATTCGGATTTCCCGAAAATGTATACGTATTGTATATGAAAACATATATTTTGCCATCGGAATCAAGGTGTTGTGTCTGATCTTAGGAGCATTGGGGATTGCCAACATGTGGATTGCGATCTTTGCAGATGTGGGTGTCATGGTACTGGCGGTGTTTAATGCGATCCGGGCATTGTTTGTGAATACAGTATGATGAAGGCAGTATAGCTGTGCCATTCTGGTTATGAATCATACGTCGTTTCATCGTATTCCGCGGGAACCGTGATGCAGGATTCGCACAAGATATGAGAAATGCAGGGAGGAAAAGTGATGGCAGTAGAAAAAGATTTAGAATGTTGTGATACTGTGGAAATTCATGAGGAATTAATCAAAATTGTAAATGACACTATGCCGGATGAGACAGAATTATATGATTTGGCAGAATTGTTCAAAGTATTTGGGGACTCTACACGAATCCGAATCCTGTTTGTGCTTTCGTCGGCAGAGGTATGCGTCTGCGATCTGGCAAAGGTGTTAAATATGACCCAATCTGCCATATCCCATCAGTTGCGTATTCTCAAACAAAATAAATTAGTGAAGAGCAGACGGGAGGGCAAATCCGTGTTCTATTCTCTGGCGGATGGGCATGTGAAAACCATTATTGCCCAAGGCAGAGATCATATCGAGGAAGATTAAAGTGATTCTGGTTTTCTTTGCCTGCCAGATCAATTACGAAAGTTCATGAATAAAAGTTTATACAGGACTGCTTTGTATCAGACAAGAGATGCAAAGCAGTTTTTTGTTATCATAGAATTCTTGGTGCAACTTCCTTCGATAAAACCGGTGTATTGTTATAGAGGCCATGAAATAAAAGGAAGAAGAGCACTTTGTAATTTAAAAATATTGCCAGATCAGGTATCATCTAATCAGACAGGGAAGTTGCAGAGGCAGGGGATCATCATTCATAGTAGACATTTTTGAAATCCCGTAGCAGCAAAAGGAAGATAATCGGCTTCTGGGTTGGTATACACAGTAATTGATATAAGGAGAAGGTATGGAGGATCAGGAGATTATTGACAAAATTTGGGAGAGGAAGGAAGAGGGGCTTCAGGCATTGACAGAGAAATATGCACATTATTGTTATACGGTTTCCTATGGAATTTTACGTAGTGCGGAGGATGTGGATGAATGTGTCAATGATACCTGGTTGCGGGTTTGGAATGCGATTCCGCCCCACCGGCCAAATCATCTGGCGGGTTTTTTGGCGAAAATTATACGTAATTTGTCATTAAACTATGCGCAGAAACTACATGCACAGAAAAGGGGAGGGTATGAGGTGACTTATGTTTTAGAAGAATTATCGGAATGCGTGTCCGATGGGAAACGGGTTGAGGAGAGGATGGAGAGGCAGGAATTGATACATGCGATTGAAATGTTTTTAAGGAAACAGTCCCCAAAGAAGCGTATTGTATTCTTGCGGCGCTATTTCTATATGGATAGTATAAAGGAGATCGCGGAGAAGTTGGAAATCAAAGAGGGAAGTGTGAAATCCATATTAAGCAGGATGCGGGGGGATTTACAAAGCTGGTTGGAAAAGGAGGGGGTATATCTATGAGCGAAGCGAAGAAATTATTGGATGCTATCGGAGAAATGCCTGAGGAAATGATTGCGGAGGCGGCAGAGCCAGAGAAACTACACAGATATTCAAGGAGACAACGAAAAAAAGGATATGTGTTCGGTGGTGGGCTTGTGGCAGCAGCGGCGGCTCTGGTGATATGGGGGGCATTTGGTAATCATACCCTGTTGGAAGAAAAGGGAAGCGGAGGCGGCAAATTATACTCTCCGGAGTTTTCAACAGATGCCATGCAGGAGGATCAGACAACAGGGGATAATGGTGGAACAGATCCGGATCTCTATATGGATTCCACATGGATGGTTCAGGGGGAGGATGCCATAGAAGAAATTGGTGAAATCGCCGATAAAGCCCAGGAGGAAGCAATACCGGAAACGAGTGAGAAAAAAACGTATGCCACCGAAAAAGGTGATTCTTCGCAGGCAGATTCTCATAGTGCCGACACCAGCGGCAATAAAGAGGGGCAGCCGGAGGCATCGCAGGTGAAATTGCAAATAGGCGAAACATTTCAGATATGTCCGCATGACTATTTGGATTATGACGGGAGTACCGTCAATGAAAGTGCGTTAGAGGAGCATGATTTGGGTGGGAAATATTTTGAACTAAATCTGGAGGGAGATGATGCGGATATGACCTATCAGATTATCCCGAAATATGGTGTTTCTTGCAGTGCGCTTACGGCTGATGGTGATTCGTCAGATGATTTTTCGGAGAAAACGATATGCCAGCCGGGGGATACCGTTCGGTTTTTGTTACAGGAGGGACCGGAGGATTCCAAGGCAACCGATCAGACAGCCCGACAGGATATGGCAGGATTGGAAGAATCAGACTGGGAAGAACGGGGGATTGAACCCATTGCTAAAGTGGTTATACAAGCGTCATCCGGCGAACCGGAGAAAATATTATATATTGGAACAGAACAGGGAAATTATTATCTTTTGATAAATTATGCATAAATTTCCGACACCTATAGATTGTTTACTTTTTTTTCACTGGATGTTACAATTAAACTTAGTGTATTCTGGCATGGATTTGCCAAATTTCTGATATATCATGAGAGAAGCGTGAGGCATTTGCGGGCCGCGCTTTTGGAATAGGAACGCATCAGGAGGAATGAACATTATGTTGCGGGGAAAGACATTAGTGAAAATCGGAATAGCTATGGGGATATGTGGTATGTTGTTGACGAGTACCCGGGTTTCCGCATCGGATACCACCACCGTTCGCGTGATTTCCACGGCTGATTTGCATAGTCAGGTTAGCAGTGCCGATTATGAAGTGGCAGGAATCTCAAGTTCTGCCAGTCTGGCAAAACTTAGCACCATGATCAAAGGTGCGCGGGAGGAAATTACGGAGGGAACCAGTATCACTGTAGATACCGGAGATTCGATTTATGGATATGGGGCGGAATATATTAAGTCCAAAAATGTCAATACGGTACAGCCGATTTATGAGGGAATGAGTAAGATCGGTTATGATGCCATCGTACTGGGGAATCATGATTTTGATTTCGGTTATGATTATATTCAGCGCCAGCTTAATGTATCCGGATTATCCAAGTTATGTCTGGCTTCTAATGTGGTGAAATATACGGATGGTAAAGCACCGTGGGCGGCGACAAAGATGATCACACGTAAGGTTACAACTGCGCAGGGCAAACAGGTGCAGATCAAGATAGGTATCGTAGGAGCCACCAGACCAACCTTGTCTAATATATATGATTATGATGGAACTCTGGTAACGTCCGGGATCATTTCCAGTGTCAGGACGAATGCCGCTGCTCTTAAGAAAGCGGGGGCTAATGTAGTGGTTGCTATCGTACATGCCGGGATGGGAGATGAAAAGTCTACCGATGCGGATAGTGATGTTGCCTATGCACTTTCGCGATTAAGCGATGTGGATTGCATCATGACGGGACATGCACATCGCAATTTTCCGTCTACCGATGGCAATGTCCAAAACTATTACAATTTACCCAACGTAAACAAAAACACCGGTCTGATCAATGGAAAACCGGTGATTATGTCCGCCGACCACGGCAAAGCCATCGGGATCTGTGATCTGACTTTAAGTATCAATGGTTCCAGTATTAAAGTGGCCGGAGCGAAGCCGACGATTCGTCGCTCTTCCAAAAAAGTGAAACCAGATCCGGTGATTGAGTCCATTACCAATAAATATGATGACGGAATCCAAAAACAATATCAGGCAATTTTAGCGAATCTGCGTGAGGGAGATCATCCGACAGGTTATTTCACCCTGCTGGAAGATAATGGTATGATTCAGCTCAATAACGAGGCAAAGATCCGGTTTGGCATGCAATATCAGTCGACCAGGGAAGGGAAGCCTTATGCGGGATATCCGGTGATTTCAGCGACCAATATTTATATGGACGGCTCGGAAGGAGCGGATGATTATTTTGATATATCGGAGAAAATCACCTGGGGAGATTTATTAAATGTGCAGCGTTATGATCATAATTGGAATTATGTGTATTGGATCACGGGCGCGCAGTTAAAGGAATGGCTGGAATGGTCTTCCAGCATTTATGCACAGTCCGGGGAAAAATATACAAACGATGCTACCCTGAACCGCCTATCCGTTTCTGGCAATATCACCAGTTTATTATCCAATGGCTGGAATGGCAGCTTTGGTCAATATGCAATCTTTGACGGCATCGACTATGAGATTGATATTACTGGGCCGGCGAAGTACGATGCATCCGGCCATGTGATCAATGCAAAAGCAAACCGGATTAAGAACTTGACTTGCAATGGTACGGCAGTGGTTAATAATAGCAGGTTTTTGATGGTGTGTAACGAGATTACCACTTCGAACTTAGTGTTATCGGCTTTAACGAAACAGAGACTGGTGAAAAAATCTGAGAAAAATACAGTGGACTACCTCAAAGATTATGTACAGGAAATGTATCGGTATTCTTCGATTGCAGATGCACCGGATCACAACTGGCAGGTTCTGTCAAATGCAGGGCTGCGAATCATACGGACCAGTCCTTTGGCAGAATCTCTGGCCGGGATGCAGCCGTGGTATCAGGGGACTTTGGCACTGACTGACCAATACGGATATTATGTGGCTGATTTATCGCAGGAAAAAGAGGATACCTATGGACCGTTACTGGTTTTAGCTCCGTCGACGGCTGCACCAACCAATGAGAGTGTGATCATCAAGGTTCGGACGGAAGATCGCTCGAAAGTGGCTTCCTGCAGTTATTTGATGGGCAATGTGGATGAAAATAGCGAACAATGGAACCGGGGGATTGCGGTAAAGAATGGTCAGGTAGCTGTAAACATCAATGGAGAATATACTTTCCGTGCCATAGATACAAAGGGGAATGTTACGATCAAACATATCAAGATCAGTAATATTAACTCTAATATTTTGACCGCACCGGAGGTTAATGTGCCGACCAACCGGAAGACAGTTGTAACCGGCTATGCCAAAGCAGGATTGACAGTACATATTGCCATATCCGGAAAACAGTATTCTACGACAGCAAAATCTAATGGGACCTTTAGTTGTGACGTGGGGAAACATCGGGCAGGCACTTTGGTTCAGGTATGTGTGGAGGACAGACAGGGGCGCAAGAGTCCCCTCGTCAAAGTAGCGTTTGACCGAACCGGACCAAACGCCCCTTCCCTAGAGGCAGTGACAAATAAGACAACGAAGCTCAAAGGAAAAATCGGGGAAACCTGTGTCACGATGGTTGCTTATGTTGGCAGCAAATATGCCTATGTTCCGCAGGGAGGAACTGCGAAATATAAAAGTAGTAAAAAATATGATGCAAAGCGTCAGATCATTGAGACGAAGACGGTTTTATCCGGTGGGAAATACAGTATCGCGATACCGGTGGTGAACGCCGGTACCACAGTCAGGGTTTTCGCCATTGACCTAAAGGGACGAACCAGTATAGTGGCTGTGCGGACAGTGAAGAAGGCGGCACCGAATAAACCAACCGTCAATACGGTTTGTGATGCGGAGAATGCCATTACCGGTAAGATTCCTTCTTCTAAAAAGGCTTGTAAAGTCACAGTAAAGGTTTCCGGTAAAAAATATACGGCAAAGTCAAAAAAGAATGGAAAATTTGAGGTGGAAACGCCAGAATTAAAGTCCGGTATGACGGTATCGGTCTATGCCAGTGATAAGAGCAAGGGAAAGACAAGGAAAAGTGCATCAGCATCCTGTAGTGTTACCTCCAAAAAGAAATATGTTTCCAAGTCAAAGAAAACGATTTCGGTAACGTCGGTTACTTCGAAAACCACACAGATCAAGGGAACAGCCAAAAAGGGAACGGAACTATATCTTAATTATGGCAGTTCCTATACGAAGCTGGATCTGAATAAGAATGGCAAGTTTTATTTTACCCTGCCTCATGCATTAAAGGCAGGAGAGACGATTTATTTCGTGGACCGTCATAAGGATGGAAGTATCGTGGCAGTGCGGCAGATGAAGGTGAAAGCCGTGAAACCGGCAAAGCCACAGGTGTCATCCGCAGTTACCACAAAGACAACCAAGATGACAGTATTATCCAAAGAAGATACGACTTTAGTGGTCAAGATTGGTAAAAAGTCCATTAAGGTAACCAAGAATAAATATAGCAAGACAAAAAAGGCATATGCATATACCGTGAAGCTTCCGAAAGCTGCGGCGGCCCAGAAAATTATCTGTTATATGAGAAACAGCAGTGGAAACGGAACGAAGACTACCGTTTTACGGCGAAAGGCGTAAAATTGCCGGGGAAAAGGGATGGGAAAATCTGTTGGCAGACAAAAGTGTACTGAAATTTGCCGGAAGGGGATAACAGGTTGTGAATAGTCGGAAATCATTATATGATATCGCAGAATTTTATCGCAAAAAGGCCATATTGAATGCCAGTTATGAGGGAATGCGTTACCGGGTCCAGCGTAAGACCTGGACAGAGGACGAACAGGAATGTAATTGTCTGGTGGCAACGATCTGGCCGGAACCATTCTGCTATGAAAAAACACCAGAAGAGAAACGGGAAGCAAGAGAGTTTCCATACGAAGAAGAGAGTTTGGATCTGATTTATGACTGGCTCTGTCAGCGTTATGTACAAGATCAGGAACGATGGGAACATGCCAGAGATAATCCAATGGAGGGAATACTTTAGAACTATCTTAGTATTCCCGGATAATTTGAGTTAGTTTGGTTTTTATGGATTCTTTCATAAAAGAATCCGTTTGGTCAATTTGCCGGATGAGTGTCTGAATTTTTTCGATTTGATCTTCTTGCAGATAGATTCTGGCTATGGTGAGATATGTGGCTGAGATGTCACTTCCTAATTTGATGGCATATTCCAGAATTTGTTTTGCTTTGGCGGTATGGTTGTTTTCAAAGCAATAGACTCCCCAACGGTTTAATGTCCGGATCAATCTTGTATAATTTTGATCACAGGCAGACAATTTTTCAAAATTTGCCATCCCATAGGCGAGTTTGATATCCGCATTGCTCATACCATTAAGATTCAGAATAGGATGTTTCAGAATCTGTAGCAGTTCATTTTGGATATCCGCTTCTTCTGGAGAACAAACTTCTTCTATGGGAAGATCCTGTAGTGAGATTTCAATATATTCTAAATGGGATATGTCTTTTTTTCGGGCAAAATTCGCATCGTATTCTTTTTGCCAGTATTCTTCATTCCAGGTGGAAGTCCTGGCACTTTGTTTACACTTGACGCGGAACCAGATTATGAATACAATGAAACATATAAAAAAAATAGGTATCGGCATGGATTTATCCTTCTTTCTATAAATTGATGCCAGCACATGCAGATAGGAGGCAGGCAGATGAATTTTTTTAATCGCAAAACCCAGAGAAGAATTGCAGCAGCCATTTGTATCCTTGTAGTGGTTGCTATGGTAATTCCTATGGTACTGGAATACTTGGTGCCTTAGTACCAAAAACAGAAAGCAGATATTTTATGAGATTAAGATATCTGCTTTGTTTGACTATACAGAATAACTGAAAAAAAGTCAAATTACCACGAAATCTTTGGCTTGCAAATTAACGATAATCGGGTATCATATATATATTGAGACTTTGTAGATAGTGGCAGATTGGAGTGGATTTGTGTATATGAGTAAAAAAAATAAAGTATTATCGCTCTTTTTTATAGTAGGCTGTGTATTGGTAATCTTGGTAGGAATTGGTGCAGAGGTTATCACTACCGGAATCTTCCGTTATACAGATCAGATTTGCGAAGGGGTGAAGATTGCTTCGCTGGATGTAAGTGGTATGACACAGGATGAGGCTTTGACCGCTGTAGAAGAGCATGTAGATCAGATTCTGGAGTCCAAGGTGATGATCCAGGTAACGGACAATCAGTTAGAGACTTCTTTCGAAGAATTGGGTGTGAGCTGTGAATGGCAGGGGATCGTAAAGAAGGCATATCAGTTGGGAAAACAGGGGAATCCTATCAAACGTTTCAAAACAATGGAACAGATTAAGCTATCTGGGAAACAGTATGCCCTTCCGTTCCAGGTATCCCAGGATACCGTACAGTCTTTTGTAGAAGATCAGTGTAAACAATTTGATGTCAAGGCGAAAAACTCCAAATTAAAATTTAAAAATGGCAAGTTAAAGGCCACCAAGGATCAGACTGGACATGAGGTACAGGTGGAAGAGACGGTGGAAGAGATCCGCAAGACCATTGACAAAGCCTTAGCGAAGGATCGTTCTGATTCTTTGATGATTCAGGCGGTAGTCAAGGATACGGAACCGGAGTACACGAAGGAAGAGGTATCGAAATGTAAGGATTTATTAAGCTCCTATTCTACTTCCTATGCCAGTTCCACGGCTGCTCGTGCCAATAACGTAAAGACAGCAGCAGAATATATCAATGGTACTGTATTATATCCCGGCAAAACGTTTTCCACGATTAAAGTGATCAAAGACCGTACCGAAGAAAATGGTTATCAGCCGGCCCCGGAGTATTCCAGCGGAAATGTAGTGGAAGGAATTGGTGGCGGTGTTTGTCAGGTGTCTACTACATTATATAATGCTGTGATTAATGCAGAATTAGATATTGTAGAGCGTTCCCCGCATTCTATGGTAGTCAGTTATGTGGATGTATCCCGGGATGCAGCCATCTCGGGTGATTATAAAGATTTTAAATTTAAGAATAATACGGATGCACCGATTTATATCGCCAGTTCTGCCACCGGTGGAACGTTGACATTCCGCATCTATGGGCAGGAGACCCGGGCGGATAACCGTAAGATTGAGTTTGAGTCAGAAACATTAGAGACGATCCAGCCGGGGGACCCGGTAGAGACAGTAGATTCTTCTAAACCCGCATCCTACCGGGAGGTAACGCAGTCTGCCCATGTGGGATATAAAGCCAAATTATGGAAAATTGTATATGTGGATGGTGTGCAAACGGAAAAAATTGAGTTAAATTCCAGTTCTTATAAAGCAGAGCCGGAACACATAACGGTAGGGGCTTCTAAGGATAAAGCCACACCGAAACCTTCCGGCAAGGCAACTAAGAAACCGAAGGACACAAAGGCAACAAAAGCGCCAAAAGCTACTGCGAAAGCTAAGCCTAAAAAGACGGAAGAACCTTCTGCGCAGAAGCAGGAGCAAACCCAGGCGCCGGAGAACGGAAATGATTCTGCTATCACAGGATGATAGCTCCAATAACAACACAAGAGAGAAGGCAATATATGAAGATTGGAAAAGTTCCAGAGAATGTGTTAAAGAGAGCGGTTTTTAAACAGATTCATCATCGCAGACCAGAGGTGATCCTGCATCCGGGAGTGGGAGAGGATTGCGCCGCAGCGGTATTGGCACCGGATGAGGCATTTGTTTTTTCTACAGATCCCATTACTGGGGCAGAACAAGGCATGGGTACTTTTGCGGTACATATTACTGCCAATGATCTGGCTTCGGCGGGTGCGGAACCAGTGGGGATCATGACTAGCATCATACTGCCTCCGAATACCAGAGAGATTAAATTACGTCGGATCATGGAAGAGATTGATACTGCCTGTCGGGAATTAAAGATCGAAGTTATGGGTGGGCATACAGAAGTATCCGATGTGGTGGCGAAGCCTGTCATTACAGTGACAGGTGTGGGTAAAGTGAAACGTGACAGGATCATATCTACGGCAGGATTGCGGCCTGGGGATGAGTTGGTTATGACGAAATGGGCGGGTCTGGAAGGCACGGCGATTTTGGCAGCAGAACATCGGGAAGATCTGATTAGGAAGCTGCCGGAGGAATTGGTGGATACTGCGGCAGAATTTATTCAATATCTATCCGTGGTACCGGAGGCTGCAGTCGCGGTGAATACCGGTGCAACCGCCATGCATGATGTGACTGAGGGAGGGATCTTCGGCGCATTGTGGGAGATGGGCGAAGCATCCGGTGTGGGAATTATCACAGACATACAAAAGATCCCCATTCGTCAGGAAACTATAGAGGTATGCGAATTTTATGGAATTAATCCCTATCAATTAATTTCCAGTGGAAGTATGTTGATTGGGTGTCCCAAGGGGAATCTGCTGGTGGAGCAGCTACAGGAAGCCGGGATAAACGCAGCCGTGATTGGACGGGCGGTGGAAGGAAATGACCGTATTGTGATGCATGGAGATGAAAAACGTTTTCTGGAGCCAGCAGGAAGTGATGAGTTATATAAGATATAAGGACAGGAGGATACCAGCATGAAAAAGCAAATCTTAGATGCGATTAGTCGTAATAGCCGCTATTCTACGGAAGATTTGGCGGCGATGATCGGTACAGATCAGGAAACAGTAGAAAAAGAGATTCAGGACATGGAGGATGCTAAAGTAATCTGTGGCTATCCGACATTGATCAACTGGGATCAGACGGATTATGAAAAGGTTACTGCGTTGATTGAGGTGAAAGTAACACCGCAGCGTGATATGGGTTTTGACAGGGTCGCGGAGCGTATTTACAAATTTGAAGAAGTGGAGAGTGTATATCTGATGTCCGGACATTTTGATCTGATGGTCATCATAGAAGGCAAAAGTATGAAAGAAGTTTCCCGCTTTGTTACCCAGAAATTGTCAACTTTAGAATCTGTCACCAGCACCGCGACCTACTATGTATTAAAGAAATATAAGGAGCATGGCCTGGCGATGTCCGGCGTGAGACAAGAATCAGAAAGGATGTTGATTACACCGTGAGAGACCCATTATCAAAGAAAGTACAGAAGATAGAACCTTCCGGAATCCGCAAGTTTTTTGACATAGTCAATGAGATGGAGGATGCCATTTCGCTGGGAGTGGGAGAACCGGATTTTGATACACCGTGGCATATTCGCGAAGAAGGAATTTATTCCCTGGAGCGAGGTAAGACCTTTTATACTTCTAATGCAGGATTGCAGGAATTAAAGGATGAAGTGGTAAGCTATCAGGAGCGGCGGTTTGGATTAAAATATGACGCAAAGAATGAGGTTGTCATTACCATAGGCGGCAGTGAGGCAATCGATGGCGCGCTTCGGGCAATGTTAGATCCGGGAGACGAGGTATTGCTGCCACAGCCAAGTTATGTCTCCTATGAGCCATGTATCACCTTGGCCGATGGAGTGCCGGTAATTATTGAGTTACAAGAAAAAGATAATTTTAAGCTGACGAAAGAATTGTTGGAGGCAGCTATTACAGACAAAACGAAAATATTAATTATGCCATTTCCGAATAATCCTACGGGCGCTGTGATGACGCGGGACGATTTGGCAGAGATTGTGCCTGTCATTCTGGAACATGATCTATATGTCATCTCGGATGAAATTTATTCTGAACTTACATACTGTGGCGACCATGTTTCCATTGCTTCGTTTCCGGGAATGTTGGAACGTACCATTGTGATTAATGGATTTTCCAAGTCCTATGCCATGACAGGTTGGAGATTGGGATATGCCTGTGGACCGGAACTGATTCTGAAGCAAATGTTGAAGATCCATCAGTTTGTGATTATGTGCGCACCGACGACCAGTCAGTATGCCGCAGTGGATGCTTTGCGCAATGGGGATGAAGATGTGGTTCGTATGCGGACAGCGTACAACCAGCGTCGTAATTTTCTCATGAAGGCATGTCAGGATATGGGATTACAATGTTTCGAGCCATTTGGCGCATTTTATATCTTCCCATGTATCAAAGAGTTTGGATTATCTTCCGATGAATTTGCCAATCGTCTCTTGCAGGAAGAGAAGGTGGCGGTGGTGCCGGGAACCGCATTTGGCCAGTGTGGAGAAGGATTTCTACGCATTTCTTATGCGTATTCGATCGAAGATTTGAAGGAAGCATTGGGAAGGTTACAGGCATTTATTGAACGGTTACGTGCAGAACAGAACTCGTAAGCGATCCTGTCCGGATTTCTTTGTAACAGAAATGGAGGATGAAATGTTAAATATTGTGTTATTAGAGCCGGAGATGCCGGCGAATACAGGCAATATTGGTCGTACCTGTTGTGCGACAGGGACCAGATTGCATTTGATTGAGCCAATGGGGTTTCGGATCAATGACAAGATGGTTAAGAGAGCAGGTCTGGATTATTGGGATCGGTTGGATGTGACGATTTATGACTGTTATGAAGAGTTCTTGCAGAAAAATCCAAAAGCGCAGGAAAAGATGTATATGGCCACCACGAAATCCCGTCAAAATTATACCGAAGTCCAGTATGAGCCGGATGCTTATATTATGTTTGGCAAGGAAAGTGCGGGGATTCCGGAAGAGATTCTGGTAAATGCGCAGGAGACCGCGATCCGCATTCCTATGAATCAGGAGATCCGTTCCTTAAATTTATCAAATTCCGTAGCCATAGTTTTGTATGAAGCTTTGCGGCAAAATCAATTTTTCAATATGCAGATGGAGGGTGATTTGCATCGCTTACACTGGGAATCGTGAAGCATCCTTGTAATACCGGGCCCTATGGTGAATTTATACAGTATACATATTGGATTTTTGTTCATATCGGAGAAATTGTAGAAAGTTATAGAAAACTGTTGAAATAATCCGTAAAACACTATAAAATAGTGACGTTGTGTAAAATTGTACAGTATGTATTTTATGGGAAAATATACTGTTGAAAAATAAGAATAAAGGATAACAGGTGTCAGAATTATGACAGAAATGGAGGAGATTATGAGCGAGAGCAAGGGGAAAATCGCGGTATTGACCAGTGGTGGAGATGCACCGGGAATGAATGCTGCGATTCGTGCGGTAGTTCGTACTGGTATTGCCAGAGGATATGAAGTATATGGTGTTTGGAGAGGATACAATGGTTTGTTACATAAAGAAATTGAAAAAATGACATTCCATGATGTTTCAGAAAAGCTGCAACACGGCGGTACATTCCTGTTTACGGCGCGCAGTGCTGAGTTTGGGGAAGATGCCGGCAAGAGAAAGGCCGCTAAAATCTGTGAAGAATTAGGGATTGAGACCTTGATTGTGATCGGTGGAGATGGATCTTTTACCGGTGCCAAGGATTTATCCAAATATGGGGTTAATATTATCGGTATACCGGGAACGATTGATCTGGACATTGCTTATACAGAATATACTATAGGATTCGATACGGCTGTTAATACAGCTATGGAAGCCATTGACCGTCTTCGGGAGACCTCCAATTCTCATGAGCGTTGTAGTGTCGTTGAAGTTATGGGACGTTCTGCCGGCTACATTGCTTTGTGGTGCGGTATTGCCAATGGTGCAGAGCAGATTTTGATACCGGAAAAGTTTAATAATGATTATGATAAACTGATTTCCCGTATCAAAAAGAATCGTGAATTGGGAATGACACATCAGGTTGTTGTAAATGCTGAGGGAGTAGGTCATTCTCATTCTCTGGCGAAGAGAATTGAGGAAGCAACTGGCATCGAGACTCGTGCAACGATCTTAGGCCATTTACAGCGTGGTGGCAGCCCTACCGCCAGAGACCGTGTCTATGCATCCGTGATGGGAGCTTATGCCATTGATGTGATTGATCAGGGCCGCAAGAACCGATTAATTGGTTATAAAGATGGACATGTTTATGATATTGATGTCGAGGAAGCATTTGCGATGCAGAAAGATATCAGTGATTATGAGTATGAAGTAGCAGGTATCTTAGGTACCCGATGTGAATAAACGGTAAGAAACATATGTCAAAAAGGCAATATCGATGGGAGATATTGCCTTTTTATTTTTCCTTGGATATTGGCAGTGAAAAGAAAAATTCCGTACCGGCTCCTTCCGTACTTATGACATCAATATTCTCTCCGTGGGCTTCCATGATTTCTTTTGTAATAGATAGACCCAGGCCTGTGCCGGTTTTATTCTTTCCACGGGAAATGTCTCCCTTATAAAATCTGGTCCAGATTTTATTGATATCATCTTTTGGGATTCCGATACCATAGTCTTTGACAGAGATAAAACATTTGTGCTGTTTTTCTGTGGAATGGATTTCGATATTGGACTCCGGTTTGCTGAATTTTATGGCATTATCCATAAGATTTTGAATCACCCGCTGGATTTTAGGTAGATCTGCATCAATCCAAATCTCTGGCGTGTCCAGGTATAAATCCACCGTAATCTGTTTCTTTTCGCATTGTGTGGCAAAGGTTTCCACGGTTTCCTTAATCACGGCATTGATATCAAACGTGGAGATTTCTATAATCATACCGTTATGCTCCCATTGGTTTAGTTCCAAAAGATTATTGGTTAATTTATGCAGTCTCTCCACCTCAGATAAAATAATGTGAAAATATTTAGTTTGCATTTCCGGTGGAATCGTGCCATCTGCAATGGCTTCGGTATATCCCTTGATCGAGGTGAGTGGAGAACGGAAATCGTGGGAAACATTTGCCAAAAACTGCTTCTGGTATTCGTTCATACTCTTCATCTTGTCTGCCAGATATTCGATGGCAGCACCTAATTCTGCCTGATCGTGTCCGTTCATTTTGACCATAGGGAAATCGAAATGTCCATCGGCATATTCTTTTGCTGCCACGGTCATCTTTTTCAGAGGACGCACGGTTTGGTGATAAAGATAGACAAGCACCAACGCTGTCAAACAAAGTGTAATAATATAACAAATAATTATGGTATCCAGAATTTGAGTGGTTTGTTCTTCTAAAGAACGAATCGGCGTCATTAAAATGAGATATCCATTGGTCCGCATGGCACTGGTAATGGGATAGATCACAGAAAGCATAGATTTGCGTATTAGTTGCTTTGGGCGCATGCCGCTGATGGTTTGCTGGTTCAGGAAACCATCGTCGTATTGCAGTATATTGTTTCCGATCATGGTTTCTTCTACATCGGAATCTAATACAATCGTTCCGGAAGCATCGGTGATCCAGATTCGCATATCCGTTAATACCTGTAAAGACTCAAATTGTGACTGTAATGTTGTTGCCGAGGAGGCCGGATCTGTGTCAGGGGGGATATAGCCGGAAGCGATATGAGTCGCTTCTTCATATAACCGGGTTTCCTGGCTGTCGATCAGGTGGCCATAGATCACAGAATAACCATAAGTGTTTAATAATAAAAGAATGGCGATAGCCAAAACCAGATAGGAAACAATAAATTGAAATCCCAGAGAAAAAATTTTCATAGGCTATCAATCCTCCTGTATATACTCAAATTTATAACCAATGCCCCAGACCGTTTTGATATCCCAGACCGGATGGTCAGGAAATTTTTCGCGCAGTCTTTTGATGTGTACATCTACAGTGCGGGTGTCTCCTACATAATCATAACTCCAGATATGATCTAATAATTGTTCGCGTGTAAATACCTGGTTGGCGTGGGAAGCAAGAAAATACAGAAGTTCCAATTCTTTGGGAGGCATCTCGACCCGGTGGTTGCGGTACAGTACAGAATAATCTGCTAAATTAACCACCAGATCCGGCAGAGTGACACATTCTTTTGGGGGTTCCTGGATACCGGATACAGTCGTGGTTTTGCTGGTGACAATTCGGCGTAGGACTGCTTTCACTCTGGCAACCATCTCTTTGGAGTCAAAAGGTTTCATAATATAATCATCTGCCCCTAATTCCAGTCCCAATACTTTATCAAAAGTTTCTCCTTTCGCCGATAACATAATCACCGGCAGATCTGAAGTCTTGCGAATTTCCCGTAACACTTCATAGCCATCGATGCCCGGCAGCATAATATCTAATAATACCAGATCGGGCTGATAATGTTTCAGGATCTTCAATGCAACTTCACCGTCTGCTGCGATGGTGGTATCATAACATTCTTTGGTTAGATAAATTTGTATCAGACCTGCGATATTTTCATCATCGTCTACAATGAGTATTTTTTGTTTTTCTGCCATATTTACCTCTGCTTTCTATTATGACTGAAAGGTTACAATCGTGACTCCCATATCGCCTTCGCCAAACTCCCCTAAACGATAGGATTTTACATATTTCAATTTTTTTAATTTATTATGCACCGCCTTGCGTAAAGCACCCGTTCCTCTTCCGTGGATGATCGTGACCTGGGTCATATGTGCCAGATATGCGTCGTCCAGATATTTTTCCATGACCGGCATAGCCTGGTCGACGGTCATGCCGATCAGATTCACTTCCTGATGGATGGAAGCGGCTTTGTTCATACCGATCTTGCCACCGCCGGATTTTTTGCGTTCTGTCTTGGCCGGGGCCGGCTGTTTGATCAGTTCCAGATCCCGGATATGGACTTTCGTTCGCAATAATCCGGCCTGGACGAACAATTCCCCTTTGTCGTTTGGTAAGGTGCTGACAGTGCCGACAGAATTTAGGGAAAATATTCGGACATCTGCTCCCACAAACAGATCTGTTGCTTTTAATTTGGACATATTCTTTTTGGAAGTTTTTGTCTGGACACTGCTTTGCTTGTTTGCCATTTTTTCCCGCAATTTACTTCTCTCGGCTTCCATTTCCCGAATATTCGTATCACTTTCGGCCCACTTCCGGTATTTTCGTATGGTTTCATCTGCATACGCTTTTGCCTCTGCCAAAATCTGGCTTGCCTCTGCATTGGCATTTTGCAAGATCCTCTCTTTGGACTGATCGATCCGTTCGTTTTTCTCCTGCAGCGCTTTTTTCAGGCTGGAAATCTCTTTGCGGCTTTCTGAGACAATTTGGTGCTCTTTTTCCAGTTTGTTGCGTGTGTTTTCCAAATCAGTTAAAACATCCTCAAAGTGCGTAGCGTCTGTGGCTACATGATATTTGGCATCTTCAATAATATCTGAGGACAAACCGAGTTTGCTGGAGATGGCAAAAGCATTGCTTTTGCCGGGAATACCGATTAATAATCGGTAGGTTGGCCGTAACGTGGTTACATCAAATTCACAGCAGGCATTTTCCACATCTGTTGTTTGCAAGGCATATAATTTCAACTCGCTATAATGCGTTGTTGCCATCACGATGGAGCCCCGGTTATGCAAATTAGACAGAATAGCGGTTGCCAGTGCGGCACCCTCCACCGGGTCGGTTCCCGCCCCCAGCTCATCAAATAAGACCAGACATTGATCGTCTGCCTTTTCTAATATGGATACGGTATTGACCATATGGGAAGAAAAGGTACTCAGGCTTTGTTCAATGCTTTGTTCGTCCCCGATATCTGCATAGATTTCTTGGAAAATCCGCAAGCTGGAACCATCAAAGGCGGGGATGTGCAAACCAGCCTGTCCCATGAGAGAAAACAGACCTACTGTTTTGAGAGAGACTGTTTTTCCGCCGGTATTGGGACCTGTCACCACTAATAGAGAGAACTCTTTTCCCAAATGTACATCGATGGGAACTACTTGATCGGATCGGATCAGCGGATGCCTGCCCCGCTTGATCTCGATATAATTTTCTTCAGGGAATTTTGGCTCGGTACCCCGCATTTGTTTCGACAGAGATGCTTTGGCAAAGATGAAGTCCAGTTCCGTCAAAATCCTGTAATCCTGTTCCAGATAGAAACTTTGTTCCGCAGCCTGATTGCTTAATTCTGCCAATATTTTCTCGATTTCTTCCTGCTCCTGCACTTCCAGTTCTCTGATTTCATTATTTAATTTCACCACGGATGCTGGTTCGATAAAGAGGGTGGAACCGGTGGAAGACTGGTCATGTAACATACCGGGGAAAGAGGAACGGTATTCCGCTTTGACCGGGAGACAGTATCTGCCGTTTCGCATGGTGATGATGGCATCTTGCAGCATGTTTCGGTGACTGTTTAAGACCACATTTAATTGTTCGTGGATACGGTCACCAGCCGATTTTAACTTACGCCTGATCTGTGCCAGTCCGGGGCTGGCATCATCCGCTACTTCATCCATTTCTGGGATACACCTGCGAATTTCCTGCATCAGAGGAAACAGAGGTTCTATTAACTGATATCGTTCGTTCAGAGAATCTCCGGTCTCCTCCTGTTCATTTAAACTTTTTCGGAAAAATGCTTTTACTTTTCCGGCAGTTGCCAATAAGCTGGCAATATCTAATAGTTCGCCGATGCCTAAAATGGCACCGATATCCATACGCTTCAGACTGTCTCGGATATCTCGTATTCCCTGGAAAGAGATACCTCCCTGGGTCATGATATGAGTCAGGGCATCGGATGTTTCCCGTTGTGCGGTTTCGATCCGGGACCTGTCAGTCTGTGGCAGGAGTTTTGTACACAGATCTTTTCCACCGGAAGAATCAGCCAGTTCTTGTAATTGTTTTATGATTTTATCATATTCTAATGTTTTTAATACCTTTTGATTCATGATAATACTCCAATGTGATATTGATTGATTCAGATTTTGATGTTGTGGGTGTGACATGCGAATCTGTCATAATGATATAATACACTATCCATCACCGTTTTAACAAGTTATTCATATTATATTCATAAAGTTATGCTACAATAGATATCATGAGATGAATCGAGAGATTTGTACGAATGTCTAATAGGGGATGGTGGTATGAACAGACATAAAGAGGATCAGGAGTTAAAAGCACATGGAAAAGTTAAGAAACAATTTATCCGTGAGCAGTTAAGGCCGCAACGGCGAAAAAATATTATGCGCATATTGAGGAAAATCACCCTGGTGTTATGTGCCGCAGTTCTGTTTGGTGGAATATCTGCGTTGTCTTTTTACATCATGCGGATTTATTTTCCGTGGGAGGACTTGGATGAGAGTGTGGCAGTGGTTACTCCGAATCGGATGGCCAACAGTTCGGAGATAGAAGAACGCACAGTGGCGGATGAAATAGAGGAAACAACGTTGGCTTCTTTAGAAGGTTTTGACAAGGTATCCAGACAACTGGCAGAGATCGGAGAATATACCAATGAAGCTGTTGTAGGGATTCAATCCGGAAGTGTTTCTTCCAACGGTGAATCTGGTGATACAAATACAGCACAGGAATTTTGCGGTATTTTGTTTCATGAAACGACACATGATTATTATATTTTAGCAGAGTATGCAGCAGCCCGGACTAAGGGGTCAGTGGAAGTGACATTTTGTCATGGGAAAGTTGTGCAGGGGAAGCTGGCCGGACGGAATGATACATTGGATTTGGCTGTGTTTTGTGTGAATAAGGCAGATTTTACCAAAGCAGAACGGAAAAAGATTGTGATTGCCAAATTGGGGGATGTCTCATCGCTGGCTTTGGGGAGTTATGTTTTAGCAGTGGGGAAGCCAAATGGCAACTTATATTCTGTCAATATCGGGATAATCACAGATTGTAGTCTGAAGTTGCCGGTACCGGATCAGACATTACGGTTGTATTCCATGAATATACCTTATCAGACAGGTCGAGCAGGATTTGTAGTCAATATTCAGGGACAACTTTTAGGCATGATTACGACCAGGCATATCCCTGTGACAGGGGAGATAGATACCGGATTTCTGGGGTTGTCAGATCTGGCAGAGGATATTAACGGGTTATTAAAGGGAGAGACCTCTCCTTATATGGGGATTTATGGTACCGATGTCACCGCATCTCAGGCAGAAGAATTAAAATTGGTTACTGGGATTTATATCGATACGGTGGAAGCGAGATCTCCGGCATATCAAGGGGGGATGCGAGTGGCAGATGTGATAACTGCGGTGGATGGACATGCTTTGCAAACCATGAAACAACTACATGAGTATTTAGTATCCTGCCAGCCGGGACAAGAGATTGCCGTGACAATTTATCGCCAGAGTAATGGAAATCATGTTAAAAGACAGTTAAAAATCACGTTAAAATAATAATAGGAGTTTCTGATGTGAAACTCCTATTATTTTTTAATGCATCGCGTTTTCGTCCTTGATCATTTGTACCAGTTTATGCCGAAATGCTTTTTCTGAGATATTTTGATCATGGAAGGCAAGGCGGTTAAAATCAAATTCGGTATCGCAGATCATCTCACGGGTATATATTTCCGGAGAACGATTTTGATAAGGTGGCCAGAAGATACAGATGGCTCCTTCCATATTATCAGAATGAAATTCATAGTGTACTGCATAATCTCTGATCCAGTTTTGATCTATCATATATACATGACAATATAAGCCCACTACTTTAGCCAAACGCATTCCATTGATGGTAAAGGTATTCATATCATAGCCATCCGGATAGTGACTGCCTTCCTCAACATTATTATTCGCATATTGTTGCAATATGGCAATGATCGGAAGTTTTCGGGCAGAATCTTCGATGAGATGATAACATTGCTGCAGGGCTTCCGCATTTGTGACAAAATTTGCTTTGGTACTGAGACGGATACCATCAGTCAGGCCTACTTTGGAAGATAGATCTGATAAAAAAGATGGTTTCAAAAATGTTGCCCGTTGTGCAATGCCATGTGGCATATCCCGGGAAGTCATATGATAAAAGTGTAGTCTGCCGTCATCCAAAAGTGCGATGGAGGAATGGATATGCCATAGAGTTCCCACGGATTGACTATCAATATAATGAATTTTCATTAGAAAGTTCATTTTGTCCGGCTGATAGTCAAAACGGATCTGGTATCCCGGCAGCTTATTGTGATAACTACATAAATCCACAGGAATATCATTAAATACAGAATTAAATTTGAATCTGGCCCATTTATATAATACATAAGCGCCATTGGTGAACTCTGATTCTAATGTTCGGGTTTCCTTGTGTAATAGCGGAAGTTCCAAATGAAATAACACAGAGGAGTCCAGACGGCGATATATGGTTTTCTGAAAGCTTCGTTCTTCTCTTAGAGCAGGCAGTGAGGCGCAGATCGCGGTAATCTCTTCATTATGGACACTGCGGTCATTTAACAATTTCACGATCAAATTGTAGTTTAAGTGCGGAGAGTCTAACTTTAACAATTCCCGGATCAAATCTTTGCGGGAACATTTAAAGAATTGTTTTGCCACCTCTTTATCACGGTCAAACAATGCCATAATTTCCGGATGGAGAACGCTGTTATCATCCATGCGGATGCGGAATTTACTTTTGAGCATCAATTCCCAGTTGGCATTTTTGTAATGATTGTAAGAAAGCTGATCAAATAATTGTACCAGAGACCAGTCGCTGAGTTCCAGATTTGCCAGAACACAATTTAATATCCGGGACAATTCTTCGCTTCCCTTCCAAAATTGGTCATCGGATAATAGGCTTTTATAGCGCATATCGTGTTCGATTTCATGCCATCCCTCGAAAAATACCGTGCGAAACTGGACCTCGAAGGTGGTATCAATAGGAAGGCTCCATAATTCTTTCTTGTATAGACTGAAATATTCTGCGGGGAAACGAAACACCCCATTGATTTTCGTGGCCTTAAATTCGTTGGCTGTATTATTGGTACGTGACCAGTGGTCAATCATTTGAAAGGTACTCTCCATGATATCACGGCATATACTTAAATCATCGTAATAATATAATACGACACGTATTCCCACTAAATCCTGCAATTTTTTTGGATTTCTCTCTGTGCCATATTGTCTTCGTGTGATTTTGCCGGCGATGGACTCAACGGATTTTACACGGGAAAAAATACGGAAATATAATCCACAGGAGTGAAAGATTGCCTGGATGGCATCGGTTAGATGTTCGCAGAAATCATTTAATTTATCAAAATCAATTTCATCTTTGATTTGTTGCTGCAACTGTTCGCTGGTTTCGTAATCCCTCATAATAATACCCCTTCCTGCCCTGATGTTCCCCATAATCAGGGTACTCCTAAATCTAAAGTAAACAGTACATCTTACAGCACTATATACTTCATACAAAATAATTATACCATATTCTGAATGGTTCGTGTATTGTTTTTTTAGTCGAGTTTGCTATAATGATAAATATGCTATTTTAGCGTCTGAGTTAAAAAAATGAGTCGTAAATCATGGAGGGGAATATGAAGGAAATCCAGTTTGATGTAGATTTAACTGTGCCGGAGTTGTATAAGTTTTCGATTCGGCATACGTATCTTAGTGTGTCAGGAGTAGTGGGATTATTGATCAGCATCGGCAGTCTGGTGATTTGTGCGTTGCGCTATGCGGTGTTAGATCGTACTACGGTGATTGCCTTAGTGATTATTGGTTTGTTGTTTACTGTAGTACAGCCGATCATGTTATATTCCAAGGCACATACCCAGAGGCGGCGCAATCAAGATATCAATGCACCTTTGCATTATTGTCTTGGAGAAGAGGGGATTCATGTGTCACAGGGGGAGCAGCAGGTATTGGTTCATTGGTATGAAGTCCGTAAAATGGTACAGACAGGAACGGCGGTTTATCTCTATATGTCTCCGGTTCGTGCTTTTATTTTTCCAAAAAGCCAGTGTGGAGATCGGTTTGCGGAGATGATAAATATGATTCGGACGATGATGGAACGATATAAGGATTATGACCCCGAGGAGGACATATTAGCCGAAACGGAGAAAAAAGATGTGGAGGATGCATCCGTTTCCCGTCAGCAGGGCAAAGGAGAAACAGATCATGAAAATTAGAGAATATATCAGTCACACAGAACGGGACACGTTAGAACTTGGTATAGAATTAGGAAAATCCTGCCGGCCGGGTGATGTGGTTTTGTTACATGGAGATTTAGGGGTGGGAAAAACGGTTTTTACGAAAGGGTTTGCTCAGGGAATTGGTATTCACGAACCTGTCAGCAGTCCGACATTTACCATTGTACAAATCTATGAAAGCGGGCGATTACCATTGTATCACTTTGATGTTTATCGCATCGCAGATGTGGAAGAAATGGAAGAAATCGGTTATGAGGATTATTTTTATGGAGACGGTGTTTGTCTGATCGAATGGGCGGAGTTGATTTCGGAAATTTTGCCGGAGAATTGTATTGAGGTCACGATTACAAAAGATTTAGAGCAGGGATTTGATTATCGTGTGATTCATATAGAAGATAGCAGAATGGCATGCAGGGAATAGAAAAGGATGAGGATTACTTATGAAGATATTAGGAATTGACAGTTCCGGAGTGGTGGCATCGGCGGCGGTGCTTGTGGATGATACTTTAGTTTCGGAATTTACTGTGAATAATAAACAGACGCATTCACAGACATTATTGCCGATGATAGATCAGGTGATTCAGATGTCGGAAGTAGCTTTAGAAGAACTGGATGCGATTGCTGTGGCAGCAGGACCGGGCTCCTTTACGGGACTGCGAATCGGTGCTTCTACGGCAAAAGGTTTGGGTCTGGCACTGAACAAACCTATTGTATCAGTCCCAACTTTAGAGGGGCTGGCATATCGTCTGGCGGGGACTTCCGGCTTGATCTGCCCTTTGATGGATGCCAGAAGAAACCAGGTATATACGGGGATTTATCGTTGCGAGCCGGGACACTTGCAGATAGTAGCGGAGCAGAAGGCTGTGGGGATTGAAGATATATTGCAGGAATTGACTACTTTTCAGGAAACGGTGACTTTTTTGGGGGATGGTGTACCTGTACAATTAGATACGATACGAGAGACATATCATGGTACCTATCAACTGGCGCCGGTACATCTTTCCAGACAAAGTGCAGCATCTGTGGCGGCGTTGGGACAGATTTATTATCAACAGGGGAAGATAGAGACGGCGGAAGAACATCGGCCGGTTTATCTGCGGAAATCCCAGGCAGAACGGGAGCGGGAGGAACGTTTGCGTGGGCAGATGCAGGAGCATGGATAGCAGAAAAGAGTGAAAACGAGATCTTGTTACCAATACACTTTCTGATCATGGGCAAACGATATCGTAGAAATGAGGAAAATATGATCCGTGCAATGCAATTAAAAGACTTAAATCAGGTGGTAGCATTAGAACAACAGATTTTTTCCAGACCTTGGAGTGAACAGAGTTTTCGCTCCGCATTTGATCGAGAGGATACGATCTATCTGGTTTTTGAAACGGAGGGAATGATACAGGGGTATCTGGGAATATGGTGTGCGGCACAAGAGGGGGATCTATGCAATATGGCAGTGGATGCCGGATGTCGTCGAAACGGGATCGCAGCCGGGTTGTTAGCAGAGGGAATAGAACAGAGCAGGAGATATGGTGTACAGAGAATCTTGCTGGAGGTAAGGTCATCCAATGCGCCAGCCAGAAAACTTTATGAAAGGTTTGGCTTTACCGAGATTGGGATTCGTCATCACTACTATACAGCACCGCCGGAGGATGCGGTCGTTATGGAGTGTGATACCAGGAAATAATGTCAGAGATTACCACTGTACTTTCCTGTGATATCATTTTATACTGTGACATATCAGATGGTTTTGATAGGATATGCGGCAGAGGAAGGATGATGGATATGTACTGTAATGCTTGTGGCAGAGAATTGAAAATGGAGCACGGATTGTTGATGGAGGATGCATTTGAGGCAAAAAAACAATGGGGATATTTTTCGGAGAAAGATACACAACTACATTCTTTTGTTCTATGTGAAAAATGCTACGACCAAATGATTAAGAGTTTTGTGTATCCACCGGAAATTTCTGATGTCACAGAGTTGTAATTTTGACCCTTTTTGTGAAATATGTTATACTGTACGGCAGTGCCCTTTTTGTGGCACTGTTGTTTTTCTTTGTGAAAAGAAAAAATGAGTAGTTAGAAATCGGAATGCTTGGATTAACCGATTGATTTTAGATAGAAAGGAATGGGGAGCATGCTGGATTTGTGTCTGTTGGGAACCAGTGGAATGATGCCCTTGCCGGGCAGATGGCTTACTGCCTTGATGACGCGTTTAGAGGGGAGCAGTTTGCTGATTGATTGTGGAGAAGGAACACAGGTGGCTATTCGGGAAAAGGGTTGGAGCGTGAATCCGATTGATACGATCTGTTTTACCCATTATCACGGTGATCATATCAGTGGATTGCCGGGATTGTTATTATCGATGGGGAATTCAGACCGCTTGAAACCTGTGACGCTGATTGGTCCAAAAGGATTGGAAAAGGTAGTTAATGCATTATGTATTATCGCTCCGGGTATCCCCTTTCCGTTGCACTTTATTGAGTTGACAGAACCGGAGGAGGAAATGGAAGTCAATGGATATCACCTGAAAGCGTTTCGGGTTAATCATAATGTCCCATGTTATGGATATACCATCACGGTACCCCGCGGTGGAAGATTTTATCCGGAGTTAGCCAGAGAAAGAAACATACCGTTACCATTATGGGGACGTTTGCAACATGGCGAGACGGTGGAGATAGAGGGGAAATGTTTTACGCCGGATATGGTATTGGGACCTCCCAGGCGGGGGATTAAATTGACATACTGTACGGATACCAGACCTACGGACCGTTTGGTTCAAAATGCCAAAGAATCTGATCTGCTTATTTGTGAAGGGATGTATGGGGAGGCAGAGAAACAGAAAAATGCGATTGAGAATAAGCATATGATGTTTGCGGAGGCGGCGAAAGTTGCTGCCAAAGCAGAGGTTCGGGAAATGTGGTTGACACATTATAGTCCGTCATTGATATATCCGCAAAATTATATGAAAGACATTCAAAAGATTTTTCCAAATTCTCATGCTGGCAAGGATGGTATGAGCCGTACCCTGGAATTTCCGGAGGAATCATGACCATAGTAAGCAATTCTATAGAAATAAGGCAAGATTTCGGTTTTGTCGGGTGCAATTTTTTATAAAGTATAGTATACTAATCATAGGGATGTATCCCAGAGGAATTTATTTTCTCTGCCGGGATAATATCAAAGCATCAGTGAATTGCATATGATAACTGGAAATACCAAGAGTAACCTGGAATAATATTTTTGAAATAGGAGGTGCAGTATGAATAAGATGACGCGTAAAATAACAGTTGCATTTGTGGGTATCGTATGTGTGGCTGCACTGATATTAGTCTTTTATAACATGTTGGTGCAGGGGACGATTACCTCTTCCAGAAATGCTTCTACCACATCGACGGAGATATCAAAGCTTTTGGATAAAGATTTGGATGGAAGATATCCGGACACACCTACGGAAGTGGTAAAATTATATTGGAGAATTAATAAATGTATGTATAATGATTCCATGAGTGATAAGAATTTTGAAGGCCTATTAAAGCAGCTTCGGAAACTCTATGATGAAGAATTTTTAGCAGAGTCAGACAATTCCTGGGATCAAATGCTGGCGAAATTCAAAAAGGATAAGGCGGCATATAATAAGAAAAAACGGACGATTGCCAGTTATACTGTACAACAAAACAGTACAGTGCAGTATGGTGATCTGGATGGAAAAGAAGGTGCAACGGTCATCACTGGTACTCTGATGAAAGAGAAATCAGAACGAAAACAAACGTATGAGAAATTTATTTGCAGACAGGATGATGAAGGGAAATGGCGTATTCTGGGATGGGATCAGATTACAGACGAAAAAGAGATTTCAGTGTTAGGAGAAAATTAATCAATGAAGCAGGATATATTGGTACTGGGGATCGAGAGTTCCTGTGATGAGACGGCAGCATCTGTGGTGCGAAATGGCAGGGAGGTTTTATCCAATGTAATTTCATCACAGATTGCGATACACACTCTCTATGGCGGTGTTGTGCCGGAGATTGCATCGCGTAAGCATATTGAAAAGATCAATTATGTGATTCATGAGGCATTGCAAAAAGCCCATGTGACATTGGAACAAATTGATGTGATTAGTGTGACGTATGGTCCGGGGTTAGTAGGAGCATTGCTTGTGGGTGTCGGCGAGGCTAAGGCGATTGCGTATGCTGCCGGTAAACCATTGGTAGGAGTACATCACATCGAAGGACATATAGCGGCGAATTATATTGAACATCCTGCGTTGGAACCACCGTTTTTGTGCCTGGTGGTATCAGGTGGGCATACTCATCTGGTGCAGGTACGGGATTATAACCGATTTGAAATCATTGGAAGAACGCATGATGATGCGGCAGGAGAAGCTTTTGACAAGGTGGCGAGAGCCATCGGTTTGGGATATCCGGGAGGCCCCAAAATTGACAAATTAGCAAAAGAGGGTGATCCTCATGCGATTGAATTTCCTCGTGCGAAGATTGATGGAGCAGAGTTTGATTTTAGCTTCTCAGGTGTGAAATCGGCTGTATTAAACTATTTAAATGGGTGTGAGATGAAAGGGCAGGAAGTGAATCGCACGGATGTGGCAGCGTCTTTTCAGCAGGCAGTGGTGGATGTGTTGGTTGGCCGGGCTGTGGCTGCGTCTGAAAAATTAGGGGAAGATCGGATTGCGGTTGCCGGAGGAGTGGCTTCCAATTCAGCGTTGCGGGCTGGTATGCAGCAGGGATGTGAGGCGGCGGGACTGGAACTGATTTATCCATCTCCTGTTTATTGTACAGATAATGCAGCGATGATTGCGGTACAAGGGTATTATGAATATATGGCAGGAACCCGCAGCGGATGGGAATTGAATGCGGTGCCAAATTTGAAAATCGGGGAACGTTGTGGATGATTACAGAGACGGATGAATTGAGATTGGAATTTTGTTGCAATAAAATTTGTCTTTGGTTTTCTGTGGATAATTGAATTTGAACTAAATTTTTTGAAAAAAACTCTTGACGAGATTCAAAATGAATGTTATATTAATCAAGCAGCATTTGAGACAGACAATTTAATAAAGTAAATCTGTTTGGTTCAGATTCATGGAGAGGTATCGAAGTGGTCATAACGAGGCGGTCTTGAAAACCGTTTGTCCGCAAGGGCGCGTGGGTTCGAATCCCACCCTCTCCGTTTTTTATGGGAAAATTTAATAGTGCAACCTGTGATTATAGAATGATTGTGTTTCATTTAGCTCAAGTATTAAGGTTCAGATTCTATATAAAAGTTTGTTATAAAGAATGTGATAAGTCGTGTTCTTTATAATGATCTTTTTAGATCAGATAGAATTTGGAGAAGTACCCAAGAGGCTGAAGGGGCTCCCCTGGAAAGGGAGTAGGTCG
>CAZFSU010000011.1:0-83367 GCA_964521555.1 uncultured Jutongia sp.
GGGATAAACGCTGAAGGCATCTAAGCGTGAAGCCCCCCTTAAGATGAGATATCCCTGGAGGAATCCAGTAAGACCCCTTGAAGACGACGAGGTAGATAGGGCAGGGGTGGAAGTGTGGCAACACATGGAGCTGACTGTCACTAATAGGTCGAGGGCTTGACCAAAGGAGCGAAGGCAGCGGGTGTCCGGCATGGAAAAGAGGAAAGCGGAAGGCTTTCCGGGGTTTTCCTGCCGGCATCCGGTATCTGAGCGGGATGGCATGAAATAAGGCTGCGTAAGCAGGCTTATGAATGGCAGACTGCTCAGACCAGTCTGTAGCGAAGCGACAGACGTGCTGCCTGAGTGTAGGAAGCAGGATGGATGTGGATCAATATGCAGTTTTGAAGGTACGAAAAAGGAAGGACAGTTTTAACTGTCTTTTTCTTTTTTAAATTTAATATTCAAGCTTGACATCTTAACATTATCATATATTATATTGTTTTGGGGAAAAATGAATATTGACTTAATTTTGTCAAACCTTACCCATAAAATGGTAAAATCTAGCAATGTATAGTAGTCATTAATAGGAGGATGTTATGAAAACATTGTCACATTTGGAAGAGCTGGAAGCAGAAGCAATCTATATCATTCGTGAAGTAGCTGCTGAATGCGAAAAACCAGTGATGTTATATTCTATCGGGAAAGATAGTTCGGTTATGTTACATTTGGCATTAAAGGCCTTTTATCCGGAGAAACCCCCATTTCCATTTTTGCATGTGGATACGACTTGGAAATTCCGTGAAATGATTGAGTTTCGGAATGAGATGGCCAAGAAGTATGGATTGGATATGTTAGTGTATACCAATCAGGAGGGGGTAGAGCAGGGAATTAATCCTTTTGACCACGGTTCGGCATATACCGACATTATGAAAACGCAGGCTTTAAAGCAAGCATTGGACAAGTATCAGTTTACTGCGGCTTTTGGTGGTGGACGTCGAGATGAAGAGAAGTCCAGAGCGAAAGAGCGTATCTTTTCTTTTCGTAATTCCTCCCACGGATGGGATCCGAAGAATCAGCGACCGGAGATGTGGAAACTTTTCAATACCCAGATTTTCCAGGGGGAAGAGGTGAGAGTATTCCCACTTTCCAACTGGACAGAGAAAGATATCTGGCAATATATCCGACAAGAAAAGATAGAGATTCCTTCTTTATATTTTGCAAAGGAAAGACCGGTGGTGTATCGTGACGGAAATATCATTATGGTAGATGATGATCGTATGAGATTACAACCGGGAGAAACCGTCGAGATGAAGAAAGTTCGCTTCCGTACCCTGGGGTGTTATCCGCTTACTGGTGGAGTGGAGTCAGAGGCAGATACATTGGATGCGATTATCGATGAAACTTTAGGAGCGGTTTCGTCCGAGAGAACCAGCCGTGTTATTGATAATGAAGCTGCTGGCAGCATGGAACGTAGAAAGAGGGAGGGATATTTCTAATGCAAAGTTTACTGAAATTTATTACTTGTGGAAGTGTAGATGACGGAAAGTCTACCTTGATTGGACATATGCTTTATGATGCCAAGCTGATTTTTGCCGATCAGGAAAAAGCCCTGGAGCTGGATAGCAAAGTGGGGAGTGCTGGCGGTGAGATTGATTACTCCCTGTTATTAGATGGTCTGATGGCAGAACGAGAGCAGGGAATCACCATTGATGTGGCATATCGTTATTTTACTACGGAGAATCGTAGTTTTATCGTAGCAGACACACCGGGTCATGAGGAATATACCCGTAATATGGCGGTGGGAGCTTCCTTTGCGGATTTGGCCATTATCCTGTTGGATGTGACCAAAGGTGTTTTGGTTCAGACCAAACGTCATACGAGAATTTGTGCCCTGATGGGGATCAAATCCGTTGTTTATGCCGTTAATAAGATGGATTTAGCAAATTATGATGAATCCGCTTTCAAGAATATTCGTCGCGAGATCAAAAAAATGACAGCAGAATATGATTTTGAAACCGAATATATTATCCCGGTGTCTGCAACGAAGGGAGATAATATTACGAAATCTTCCGATCGTATGCCTTGGTTTCATGGTGATACCTTATTACAATATCTGGAACAGGTGGATGTCTCAGATAAGACAGATCAGACAGGCTTTGTATTGCCGGTTCAGAGAGTCAGCCGTCCGGACCACAATTTCCGTGGTTTCCAGGGTCAGATTGAGGTGGGCCAGATTGCGGTAGGAGACGAGATAACGGCATTTCCAAGTGGCGAGACTGCTTGTGTCAAGTCAATCTTAAATACGAATCAATCTGTGGATCGTGCATATAAAGGTCAGGCAGTAACGATTCAGTTGGATCGAGAGGTGGATGTGTCACGGGGTTGTATGTTATGTCGTGAGGTAGACATGCAGATAGGAAAGCTGTTTAGCAGTAAACTTTTGTGGATGGACGATAGCCGCCTGGTGGCCGGAAAGAGTTATTATCTCAAGATAGGAACTAAGATGGTACCTGCTGTGGTTATGAATATCAAGAGCAAGATTGATGTAAACGAAGGGACCCATGTGTCAGCAGATCACATCTACAAAAATGAAATCGCTATCTGTGATATTTCCTGTCAGGACCAGATTGTATATGATCTGTTTGATCATCACAAAGAATTGGGTGGATTTATCTTAATCGACCGCGTGACCCATATGACTTCTGCCTGTGGTGTTGTGGAACACTCTTTGCGCCGGGAAGAAAATTTGCAGTGGCATAATATGGATATTACGAGAGAGCTTCGTGCAGAACGTTTGAATCAAACACCGAAAACTATTTGGTTGACGGGATTATCCGGTTCCGGAAAATCAACGCTGGTGAATGCATTAGAGAAGAGATTATTTATGGAAGGGAAGCATACGATGTTATTGGATGGTGATAACGTGCGTATGGGACTGAATAAAAATCTGGGCTTTAAAGAGCAGGATCGTATTGAAAATATTCGTCGTGTGTCAGAAGTGGCCAAGTTGATGAATGATGCAGGTTTGATCGTATTGACTTCTTTCATTTCTCCATTTGCTGCGGATCGTCGGAGAGCGAGAAGGATTATAGGTGAGGATAATTTTATAGAGGTATATGTCAGCACACCAATAGAAGAATGTGAGAGACGGGATGTCAAAGGATTATACCAAAAGGCGAGAAGTGGTGAAATCCCTAATTTCTCAGGTATTTCCAGCCCATATGAGGTACCGGAAAACCCGGAGATTACCATAGATACCACAGGTAAGTCTGTAGAAGAATGCATTGACTTCATTATGGAACAGTTAGAAAAGGAATGAGTAAATGAACAAATTCAGGACGATGATCGTTTCGATGTTAAAGATCGGTTGTATCGGTTTTGGCGGGGGAAGCGCGTTGATCCCGGTAATTGAGAAAGAAGTAGTACAGGAAAACAAATTAATCTCTGGCAGAGAATATGATAAAGACGTGATTGTTGCCAGTATTACACCAGGAGCATTACCTGTGGAGATTGCCAGTGGTGTGGGTAGAAGCTGTGGCAGAAAAGGAGCCGTTCTGGGGGCGGCTGTCATGGCTCTGCCTGGTGCGTGGGCTACTGTTTTATTATTGTCTTTTCTGTCAGGTATGACCGCATCTGTGGTGAAACAGATTGAGATTGCATCCATTGGGATCACTCCATTTATCTTATATTTGTTGACAAATTATATCTGGAATGTTGGAAGTGAGGCAAAACAGGAAAGCGTTATTCGCATGGGAAAAGTTCTGTTGATCATTCTGGTTATCTTTCTGTTGTCAGGAGGTAACAATATCTATGCACTGTTAGGGATCAATGGTAAGAGTCCCTTTGTGTTATCTACGGTAACCGTATTAGGTCTGTCCTGCTTTTTTATCGTTTGGACTCATGGGAACTATCATATATCAAATTTGTGGGTTCCGTTTCTGTTGGGAGGTGCCTATCTCGTCTGTTGTGGTTTGCATGGGATGCCACATACCGGTCAGGTCAAAAGCGGGTTAGAGATTTTAATGACGTTGTTGACCCTTTGGAAAGGGTATCAGAGTTTTCGTACAGGAGAGAAGCAGAAACTTTCCTTTTCCTGGCTGTCTGTGATGAAAGAAATTGCCACATGGGTGGTTCCCATGCTGGTACTTTCTTTGCCGGCAGTGTTATTAGTGCCGGATAGTTTACTATATTTGGTGCGTGGTTTATTTTCGTCTTTTTTATCGTTTGGAGGAGGTGATGCATATCTGACCGTGGCGGACGGAATGTTTGTCAGCACGGGGATGATATCGTCAGAGGAATTTTATGGTCATTTGGTATCGGTGGCAAATGTATTGCCAGGTTCCATTCTGTGCAAAATATTGACAGGAAGCGGATATCTGATTGGCTATAACATGTCTGGGGGATTGAGTAGTAGCGGGTATCTTGTAGCATTAGCCGGCTTTGCATGCAGCATTGCTGCGTCCGGTGGTGTGTTTTCGTTAGTAATGTTATTATATAATGCTTTTGAAAAAATTGATATTTTTCAAAGTATCAAACGTTGGATTCGTCCGATTATTGCTGGCTTATTAGTTAATATTATGTTGTCTTTGATTCATCAGGCCATCCACTGTGGTAGTCAGCTAAATATCACAGGGAGTTCTATGTTTTTGATTTTAGCCATGATTTATATTGTAAATATTTTTCTGGCGCAAAAATTGAAATGGAAAAATATCGGATTAATCGTGTGGTCGATTGGATCGGCATTGCTGATCTGTAATGTTATTTTTTAAGAAGCGAGGTAGGATTATGAAAACATTGTATTTGCATATTGGTACCCCAAAGACCGGAACTTCAGCACTTCAGCATTTTTGTGCACATAACCGTAAGGTTCTTCTGGAAAAAGGAATCTCTTATCCGGATCTGGGATTTCGCTTTCCGGGAATTGGGAAAAATAGAAATGCCCATTTTTTAAGTTATAGAGAATATCTGGAAAAGAAGAAAAGAAACTACGAGGCAGAGAAAAAGATTCGTGAGGAGGGCATACAAAAACTGGATGCCCAGTTTGAAGAGTATGACACGGTTTTGTTATCCGATGAGCATATTTGGAATGAACCGGAGATGGATACAGAGGCATTATCTGAACTGGCCGGGCATTTTGCTGAAATTGGTGTAACGGTTAAAATCATTGTCTATTTACGCCGCCAGGACCAGGTAATACAGTCCTATTGGGCGCAAAAGGTGAAAGAGACTTCGACTTTGACATTTGAGAAATATATGACAAAAGAAAGATACAAATTCTTCCGTCTGGATTATGCCACCCGGTTACAGGAATTTGCAGATGCTGTAGGCAAGGAAAATATCATTGTCCGTTGTTATGAAAAACAGCAGTATCAGGGAGAACAAAAGAATATTACTTCGGATTTCCTTCATATATTCGGTTTGGATATTACAAACGAATATAAAGACGCTGACAGGGTGCGAAATACCAGCCTGGAGGGACCATATTTAGAGGTCAAAAGATTATTAAATACTCTTCCGCAGTTTAAGACAAAGAGAAATTATGTGGTTGATCTCCTCAAGGAACAGCAGGAGATTGACTTTGAAAACAATGTCATGGAGCGCAAAAAATTGTATTTCACACCGGAGGCAGAGAAGGAATTTATGAAGGTCTTTGATCAGGAGAATGCCAAGGTGGCTGGAGAGTATTTGGGACGTAAGGATGGCGTTTTGTTTTTTGATAACTATATGGAGGAACTGGAGGGAGATAACGTAGGAAATAGTTATAATTCCAAAGAATTGGTACAAATATGCGGCAATATGTTATCTCGTCTGGAAGAGAGATATTCAGAAGTATTAGAGGAACAGAAAAAGTTGCAGAAAGAACATTTTCTGAGATATTTCATGAAACGCTGTAAACGGAAAATTTGTTCTCGTGCATAACTTGCAAATACCGCATGGCTATAGTAAAATAAAAACATGGGCAGTTCTATAGTTTAAGATAGTGGGAGTCTGGAAATGGCGGATGGAGGTTTACATGGATACAAATATTTTACTGGAAAGCGGTACGAATGAATTAGAAATATTGGAATTTTTAGTGGATGGAAACTATTATGGGATTAATGTGGCTAAGATACGGGAGATTTTAAGTTATACTCCTCTGACGCCGGTTCCCAATGCTCACCCCTTTGTGGAGGGTGCCTTTAGTACCAGAGGGGATACCGTTACAGTGATTAATTTGGCGAAATGTTTGGGATTGAACCAGAAGGAGAACCATGACGGGGATATGTTTCTCATTACCAATTTTAACGGTTTGAGTACGGGATTTAGTGTACATGGTGTAGTTGGGATTCACCGTGTGAACTGGTCACAGATTATTAAGCCGGATCGCTTGATTAGCAATTCCAAGGATAGCGTGATTACAGGCATTATTCATATCGATGAGAAATTGGTGATCTTGTTGGATTTTGAAAACATAGTAGCACAAATTTCACCAGAGGTAGGTATTCAGTTGTCGCAGATATCGAAACTGGGACAGAGAACGAAAAATAATTCCCCGATTATTTATGCAGAGGATTCTCAACTATTAAGCATGATGATTTATGATGGTTTGACAGAAGCAGGTTATACGAATGTCATTCCGTTAAACAATGGTATGGAATTGTGGGAGTTATTAGAGCAGTATCGGAAAGAAGGAACCTTACAGGAAAAGGTATCCTGTATTGTGACAGATATCGAGATGCCGCAGATGGATGGTCATCGTTTGCTGAAATTAGTGAAAGAGCATCCGGTGTATAAGAATATTCCGGTGGTGATCTTCTCATCTCTGATCAATGAAGATATGCGGCGCAAAGGGGAAAGCCTGGGAGCAGATGCCCAGTTTTCTAAAAATGATATGGGGGATTTTGTGCAGGCATTGGATCAGTTGTTGGGTTAAAGATCTATCAAAGCTGGAAAAAGATTTGCTTGTTATCCGTTACATAGAAACAGTAAGGGAGTGTCGTTCGATAAGTAATGCCGGATCATTACTTGTTTTGCGGCACCCCTTTTTTATCGAATAGGAAATTCCTTCTATTCGATAAAAACACTCCGCGTAGATTGCACTCCGGCGGAGTGGAAGAGGTTGCTTGCAGTACCCCGCCGAAGGCGGAGAATCTCGCAGAGCGAGATTCTTTGTTCTTGATGATCAGAATAGATCTTGCTTTCTCCGTTTTTGCTCTTTTTCATAGGATAGAGGATAAGGGGAACATAATAAACGGTCACATTGGATCAGTCCCCATCCCTGTCTGGCGTGATCAAACCCCAGATCCAAAGCCGTATTACGCAGGTGAACTTTCACTTCTTTATTGGTCAGGAGCGGATATTTCTCTAATAACAATGCGATACAACCACTGACAATAGGAGTAGACATGGAGGTACCACTGCGGGCCTGATAAAAGCCACCCGGTCTTAGAGGTGAAGGTTGATAAGGGAAAGCCATAGGGTGACAACTGATGATGCGGGAGCCGGGAGCAACGATGTCCGGTTTTTTGATACAGCTATCGGTTGGTCCCCGGCTGGAATAGTTCGTCGCATTACGGTATTGTAATGGGTCGGAAGAACCCACGGTAATAATTTTGCGGCTATTCCCAGGTGCTCCGATGCTGGAAGGAGAGGGACCGTGATTTCCTGCTGCGGTCAATACCACCAGCCCGGCTTCCCAGAGCTTGTTGACTCCACGTACCAGAGGCGATTCCTCGCTAAAATTTTTTCCTCGAGTGCTGCCAATGGAAATATTTACAATTCGAATACGATATTCTTCATGGTGTTGCAAAATCCATGCAATGGCATCTAAGACATGGTCGATATGACCATCTCCATTGTGATTTAACACTTTGAGTATGATGAGGTGGACACCGGGGGCAATGCCGCGGTAAAGCCCATCGGAGTGCATACCACTTCCGGCTATGATGCCGGCAATGTGGGTGCCGTGTCCATTGTCATCATAGTATTTTGTCTGATGTTTGATGAAATCGGAGAAATGGATCATGGGTCCGCTGTTGGTGCTGTGGGACGGAAAAAGATCCGGGTGATATCCGATTCCGGTATCCAGGATGGCTACTCCGATTCCTTTGCCGGTGAGTTGTTGTTTTCTGGCTTCTTGTAGATGTATTATGGATGCGGCGCGATTCATAGTGTCCTCATTTGATTTAAGATCTCTATATTATATGAATCAGATGCGGAAACGTTAGTTTCGGACGGATTTTTGACATGGAATTGTTTTGTGGTATAATTAAATATTGTGTACAGTTGGTGTGAAGCATTGTTTTGAAACTAACATTTATATTGTGAACGGTGTGGTGCAAACGGAGGCGGAAATGAAGAAATTGGGCTATTTGTTATTTGCCGGGATCTATAATCTTTGTGTATGGTTCTGCAAAATACAGAACAAAACAGTTTTGTTTAATGGACATGATTATGATTTGAATGGTAATCTTCTGGTCATGTATCAGAGGTTACAACAAATAGATCCTGCTGGTCGCTGCGTCACTTGTAGTAAACGGCAGATATTTCGGCAAAAAGACGGACGGGGGAGACCTTTGCTTCAGCAGATACGGGGATGTATATTCTTTTTTATACAATTACCTTATCATATGGCGACAGCGAAGCGGGTATTTTTTAATGATAATTTTATTCCCCTGGCATATATGCATACCGGGCGGAGAGAAACGCAGTTTGTCCAGTTGTGGCATGGAGCGGGTGCATTTAAGAAATTTGGACTGTCAACAGAACAAGATCCGGCAGTGCGAAGTTTGGTAACGCGGGCGAATGCAAAGATTACGCATCTGTTTGTGACATCGAGGCAGGTAGTACCGTATTACCGGGAGGCCTTTGGAATAGCAGAAGAGAAAATCTATGTAACCGGGGTGCCCGTGACGGATCAGTATTTTGATCAGGCAGCATGGCAAAGAGCCAGACAGAATGTTTATCGGCGATATCCGATGTTGGAAAACAAGAAACTATTACTTTTTGCCCCAACATTTCGAGGAAAGCCCGAAGAAAATGATGATATTTTGCAACAATTTTCCATAAAAAAGATTCATCAAATTTTAGGAGAGGAATGGGTGATTTTAATCAAAATGCATCCAAAATTTCCATCGGAAAATATTGTAGAGAGTAAATATTGTTACAACATGACACACTATCATGATATATCAGAATTATATATGGTATCGGATTTATTGATTACAGATTATTCTTCTACTGTAGTAGAATATGTTTTGTTAAATAAGCCGGTTTTATTATTTGCTTATGATCTGGAACAGTATGACCGGGGTTTTTATCGAAACTATGAAGAGACAGCGCCTGGCTTTGTGGCGCATACGCAGGACGAATTGTTACAATTATTGACAGAAAAAAGGGATAATATGGCAAAAAGACAAACTTTTGTCAAATTACAATATGATAATATAGATGGACGGTCCGTAGAAAGGATAGTTAATATATTAAGCGGTTAATAAGGAGGAAACAAGTATGAGAAACTGGATGATCCAGAAAAGGAAGTTTATTGCTTTTGGTCTGGCTGCCATGTTGGGAACATTGCAATTAGCACCATTGCAGCCGATCGGGGGAGCAGGACAGGTGGCAATGGCGGCGAATACACAGGAGCAGTTGGAGCCAAATGCAACGGACGATCCAGAAGCTACAATTGATCCCAATGCTACGACAGATCCCATGACGACAGAAGAACCGGCAAAGGAATTGACACCGGATCAGGTGGATCTGATTCCTGCTACGGGTGGTGCTGTTTTTGTGGAAGATAAAGAGGTAGTTGTCACAGGATTAGAAGCAGGAGAGAGAAAGACAAACAGTATTGAACTATCCTGGGATGCGATCCCTAATATGAAAGTGACCGGATATTATATTTATCAATATGATGCAGAATTGAAAAACTATGTATATCTTGATCAAGTTAGCGAACCGAAATATACAGTAAAGGATCTGCCTGCCGGTAAAGAGTTCTATTATACGGTATCCGCGTTTTGTGAGGAAGATCTGTTACAGTCACATTTTTGTGAACCTTTGAAAACATATACCAGACCAGAGCAGTTAAAAACGATTAAAATGAAAACATATGAGAAAACGTCCATTACGTTATCTTGGAGTAAGGTGAGTTCTGCCACCGGTTACCAGATTTATCGTGCGACAGAGACAGGTACCTTTTCTCTGGTAGGGACTACTACAGGGGTGACCTATAAGGATACCGGTTTGACCAATGGTACCACATATCGGTATATGGTTCGTTCATATGCTGTCGTTACTGACAATACAGCAGTCGAATATTCGTCTGTATTGTTGATGACTACCAAGACCAAGGCACCGACGATTAAGGCGATTAAAGGTGGAGATGGCCGCGTCAGAATTAAGTGGAAGAAATTGGCCAAGGCAGATGGTTATCAGATCTATCGCTATGATGGGACGAAATATGTGGCGATAGCGAAACTGCCAGCTAATACCACTGTAAAGTATATCAATACAGGATTAACCAATGGAAAGACATATCAATATAAAGTATGTGGATACCGCAAAGTAGGCAATGTTGATTATGATGGTGCCAAATCCAGTGCATACTCTGCCAAGACTGTCAAAGTGGGAAAAACCAGTAAAAGTGCATTGCTCTTTAAGTCTAAAAAAGCATTTAAGAAGTCATCTGCTTATAAGGCATGTACTTTCTTTAAGAAAAAGGTGAAATACGCTAAGAGTATTATTATACCTGGATTGCAAAATACGAATCTGAACGGATTTGGATGTACTACGATGGTTCCCCAGGGGATCACGTTTGCGAAATCTTATATGCTTATGACAGCATATGATAAGACCGGCGTGGAAAATTCCGTGATCTATGTGATCAAGAAATCATCCAGAAAATTAGTGACAACAGTAGAACTGCCAAATCAGACCCATGCCGGAGGGCTCACATATGATGGAAGAAATATATGGATTGCACAGGGTTCCAACCTGCTTAGTATTCCGTTTTCCAAGATTTCATCGGCGGCTTCTAAGGGAACATCCTATTTGGAGATTCCGGAATATGCTTCCAAGATTGCATTGGGACAGCAGGCAGCAGCAGTCACCTATTACAAGACGAAACTGTGGGTGGCATCTTATAATGAACTTTCCTCTGGGTATCTGGGGAGTTATACGATTGTGGACAAGAAAGGAGCAGCACCTTCCTTGAAGTTATGCTCCAGGATTCGCATTGCTAACCGTGTACAGGGTTTAACCTTTACACCAAAGGGCTATCTGATTTTGTCCAGATCTTGTCAGACCAATGCGAAACAACGTGGTTTCTTGCATCAGCTAGATGTATACAAGCCGAATATTAAGAAAGCGTCCAAAGGAAAAATCACATTAGGACGCGTTAGAAAGCATGTGGATATGCCGACAATGAATGAAGAAATTGCAGTGAGTGGTTCCTATCTTTACGTGAACTTTGAGTCCGGAGCATTTTCAACGGCAGTAAGGCGTATGGACCGGGTATGTGCATTTAAGGTATCCGCAGTATTAAAATAAGTGATTGAGGTATCATACAAGATGGAGCAGAAAATTCAGGTTACGAAATGTAACGTAGATTCGGATCATAAGACAATGGATATTGCAATAGAGGGTACAATACCCTATCAGATACACGGAGAGCGTTTTCGGATCGCAGCAGTTTTCTGTGGCAATGGAATAGATCGTCATTTTCCTGTGATTGCGCATGGAACGGTTTGTGAGAATCAATATACACGGTTTCATGCGGCTGCCAGGATTCAATTAGATGCGATATTTTATGAATATCATCCGGTGCAGCCGGATGATATTATTTTGTTGAAATTTCGTACCTGTACACCGGAGAAGGAGTGGATTACTTTTGATACGGATATCCGGTTAAAGTCTGCCTTATTTCAAAAGGAGAATCTTCCGGAAAAAGGGATTTCAAATTTTCTTCACCGGCTGGGTAAGAAACTTCAGTATGGGATCTGTACCATTTTGCTGCCACTATGGCTGCTATCAGGGTATCTTGCCTGTCATGGTCACGGTACCTTGCATCCGGCGGCAAAGGGGAGAAACGGTAAAAAGGCAGTATTTTATCATGCACATGGTCTGGTATCGGACTGGACAGGTTATGGGTATAGTATTCGGGAGATCAAGACAGAGTATTTCCGAAAACACTACGAAAAATATTGTCTGCGTCATGCTCAAACGGATGGGGTTCTTTTTCTATCAGAACGGAGGGTGGAAAAAGGCGGCAATTTAGATCTGATCCGGGAAGCATTCAGACAATCTGACCAAGCGAATACAAACATTGTGCCGGGGGAGATCCGGGAATTTTTGATCCGGCGTCCGGTGGACAAGTTATCCTGGAAGGAATTACGCCGTCTGGCAGACCAGGTGGCAAGAGCAAGGGTAATTATCCTGGAGGATTTTTATCCTCAGATTCATGCTTTGACAAAGCGTCCCGAAACCCAATTATTACAGATGTGGCATGCCTGTGGGGCGTTTAAACTGTTCGGATTATCAGATCTGGGGATCACAGATCATCTGGAGCAGGATACCAGAAATCACCGCAGTTATGATGCAGTTTTAACCAGTAGTGAAGGGATTATCCCCTTTTATGCCGAGGCATATGGGGTGCCTGTCAGCCATGTCCATCCCCTTGGTGTACCAAGAACAGATTGCTTTTTTCAACCGGAGTATGGAACACAGATACGGCAGACTTTATACCATAAATATCCTGCGATACAGGGGAAAAGGGTGCTGCTGTTTGCGCCTACTTTTCGAGGCAGTGGGAATAAAACGGCATATTATCCAGTGGAACGTTTTGCGGTGGATCGAATCATGGAACAGATGCCGGAGGACATCATATTGGTGCTGAAAAATCATCCTTTTGTACAAGACTGGTTTTTGGTGGGTGAACCTTATCGGGACAGGGTATTAGATCTGACGATGGAAGAAAATATCAATGATCTTCTTTTTGTGACCGATATTTTGATTACGGATTATAGTTCTGTGATATTTGAGGCAGCATTATTACAGATACCGATGCTGTTTTATGTTTTTGATCTGGACGAATATCTGGCCAGCCGGGATATTTATTTTGATTTTGCCAGTTTCGTGCCAGGAGAAATGGTCAAAGATATTCCGGAATTGATCGATGGTATCCAAAAATGTTTGGAGTATGGGCAGGATTATGAGATCGATTCATCATTTCGAAAATTCTTTTTGGGCGCTTTGGATGGCCATTCCACAGAACGAGTGATACAGTTCATACAGGAGTTGTATCAGAGTGATTCAAATGATGTCATGTGATGAGAAGGGCAAAGAGATAGGAGGCATTTGGAATGTACGAAAAATGGGACAAAGAACTGGCAAAGCTGGAGCAGGGAAACAGTCATTATGTCTGGGATGAATTGGAAGAACTGATTACAGAGGATTTCGAGGAAGAGCGTTTGACGGTGGAGGAATTTGACAAACTGATGGAACGATTGATGGAGATAGAAGGCTGATTCTTGATTTTACTGCCAAAACAGCGTATACTATGATACAACCAGCGTTAAGGCAACCAGGGATGTTTTGTGCTTTTGTCGGTGCCGGAGAATAGAACAGCAGATGATACGTAGGATGGAGGCAGGAGATGGACGAAATGAAACATAGCCAATTAGATATCAAAATTGATACAGGGGAGTTGGAAACTAGTACCATTCCGGAGGATTTCACTGCGCCGGAGGTGTTATATGGAAAATTAATTAAAATGATACAGAAATACCATCCGTCGGACGATATTTCAATGATCGAAAAGGCATACCGGATCGCAGATCAGGCCCATGAGGGACAACTGCGTAAATCAGGAGAGCCTTATATTATTCATCCTATCTGTGTCTGCATTATCTTAGCAGAATTGGAATTAGATAAAGAGACAATCGTGGCAGGTATGTTGCATGATGTGGTAGAGGATACTGTCATGACAAGAGAGGAAATCGCCGCAGAGTTTGGTGATGAAGTGGCACTGTTAGTAGATGGAGTTACCAAATTGACACAGTTAAATTATGTGGCGGATAAGGTAGAGGTACAGGCGGAGAATCTGCGTAAAATGTTCTTGGCAATGGCAAAAGATATCCGGGTGATTTTGATAAAACTGGCGGATCGTTTGCATAACATGCGTACCATGCAGTATCAGACACCAGTGAAACAAAAAGAAAAATCCACGGAAACTATGGATATCTATGCGCCAATCGCGGATCGTCTGGGGATTTCCAAGGTGAAAGTAGAATTGGATGATTTATCGTTTCGCTATCTGGAACCGGAGATGTATCATGAATTGACAAAGAGTCTGGAACAGGGCAAGGTAAAACGCCACGAATTTATCCGACAGATCGTAGATGAGGTGCGAAACCATATCAATGCGGCAGGGATTGATGCCACCATCGATGGTCGCGCGAAGCACTATTTTAGTATTTATAAGAAAATGGTTACACAAAATAAAAAGCTGGAACAAATCTATGATTTGTTTGCTGTGCGTATTATTGTCGAGTCCGAGAGAGACTGCTATAATGCATTAGGCGTTATTCATGAGATCTATAAACCGATTCCGGGACATTTCAAAGATTATATCGCATTACCAAAACCGAATAATTATCAATCATTGCATACTACATTGATCGGACCACAGGGGCAGCCTTTTGAAATCCAGATCCGTACCTATGAGATGCATCGTACTGCTGAGTATGGTATTGCGGCACATTGGAAGTATAAGGAAAATCAGTACGGACAGGATACTTCTGATAGTGAGGAAGAGAAATTGGCATGGCTGCGACGTATTTTAGAGTGGCAGCGGGATATGTCGGATAACAAAGAGTTCCTCAGTCTGCTTAAAAGTGATTTGGATTTGTTTTCAGATCATGTATATTGTTTTACCAAAGATGGGGATGTCAAAAATCTGCCGGCGGGTTCCACGCCGATTGATTTTGCTTATGCCGTCCATAGTGCGGTGGGAAATAAGATGGTGGGTGCCAGAGTCAATGGTAATCTGGTCAATATCGATTATCAGATACAAAATGGTGACCGCATCGAGATTATTACTTCGCAAAATTCCAGAGGTCCTAGTCGGGATTGGTTATCTCTGGTGAAGAGTACCCAGGCAAAAAATAAGATTAATCAATGGTTCCGGACGGAATTTAAGGAAGAAAATATTTTGCGCGGGAAGGAACTTCTGTCCAATTACAGCAAGGCGCAGGGGATTGTTTTGTCAGAATTATTAAAGCCGGAATATCAGGTGGCCTGCATTAAAAAATATGGTTTTAAGGATTGGGATTCGGTGCTGGCAGCCATTGGTCATGGTGGTCTGAAAGAAGGCCAGGTAGTGATGAAGCTACAGGACGCCTATCAGAAAAAAAATCCCAAACACACCACGGATCAGGATATTTTGGATGCAGTCAATGCCGGAACCGTTGCGCAGGGAACGATGAAGCGTGGGGCTTCCATCAAATCCAAAAGTGGTATTGTGGTGGCGGGAATTGATGATGTTTCCGTTCGCTTTTCTAAATGCTGTAGTCCTGTTCCGGGGGATGAGATCATTGGTTTTGTTACCAGGGGACGAGGTGTTTCTATTCATCGTACGGATTGTGTGAATATGATGAATCTGTCAGAGACGGACCGTCAGCGTATCATTGAGGCAGAATGGCAGATTGCACCGGAGGGGAAGGCAGACGAATTATTTGATACCGAGATTGTGATCTATGCCTATGACCGTATGGGGATTTTGTTGGATTTGACCAAGGTTTTTACAGAAAATGGGATTACGATACGAAATGTCAATACCCGTACCAGTAAGCAGGGAATTGCCACGATTTCCATCGGTTTTGCAGTTCGTGGGGTAGAAGCGTTACATAATCTGATGGCGAAGCTGCGTCAGGTAGAAAGCGTTAAGGATATTGAGAGAACCAAATCATAAAGTATGATATAGAAAGGAAGGACAGGATGTCTCGTTTGATTTGTAGATTTCAGGTACTTGGTCCGGTACAGACTAATTGCTATTATTTATATAGAGAAGATACAAAGGAGTGTGTGATCGTAGATCCGGCAGCAGAAGCGGACCAGATCAAAGCATATGTGGCAAAACAGAATTTAATACCAAGGGCAATACTATTGACCCACGGGCATTTTGATCACATCATGGCAGTGGATGCTGTGCGGACAGAATATGAGATTCCGGTATATGCGGCAGAAGCAGAGCGTGAGACGATGGCAGATCCACAGAGGAATCTGGCAGCCCAGATGGGTGAAACACAGTTGACGGTAGAGGCAGATCATTGGCTGGCAGATGGTGAAGAGATGGAACTATTAGGGCAGCCGGTACGATGCCTGCTGACCCCCGGACATACAGTGGGGGGGATGTGCTACTATTTTCCGAAAGCAGCGATGCTCTTTTCCGGTGATACTTTATTTCAGGAATCCGTAGGAAGGACAGATTTTCCGGGAGGCAGCATGTCGGAACTCATTCGTTCGATTCGTGAGAAATTATTTGTATTACCAGAGGCAGTGCAAGTATTTCCGGGACATGGTTTAATGACCTCGATTCAGAATGAGAAGATGTTTAATCCCTTTGCAGTAGAGTGATTCGGAGATTTCGACGAAATTTGCAGCATCAACGCTTCACAATGGAGGAAATCGATGATTACCATATTATTATCAGAACGGGATTTTGACTATGAGATTCAGGCTTTGGTGAATAGTTTTTTTCCGGGGGAACGCAGTCGGATCGTGGTATTGAATCAACAAGAGAACGGGGAGAAAGCAGATCGGGATGTTATGGAGGGTTCCTCCTGTCTGGATGGGGGAATGGATATTCACATAACATTATCTATGTTTCAGATCAGGATTGCTATCCAGGCGTCTTCTTCACCGATCCGGACAGACTGTGTATCAGTGACAGGAACCGAGGACTGGCATAAACGGGAAGGCAAGAAAGCACATCCTTACCGAACATATTATAAAAATGAATTGAAAAAATTATTATTCACACTCCTTCGAGATTACCCGGAGGAGTATTTGTCGTCCTCTCCAAAACGCAGGATTCCCGCATGGGGGACGATGACAGGGGTTCGACCTGTCAAAATCATCATGAATCAGCTTCTGTCAGGAGCAGCAAAGGACCAGGTGAGGAAAGAGCTGCAGGAGACGTATCTATGCAGTCCGGAAAAAGTGGAACTGGGGATGCAGATTGCCACGAGAGAGGCAGCATTATTGGAGCATATACCTTATGAACAAGGCTATAGTCTGTATATTAGTGTGCCATTTTGCCCCACCACATGTTTCTATTGTTCTTTCCCTTCCTATCCGCTGGAACAGTTTGGCCATTTTACGGGGGCGTATTTGCAGGCACTCAAGAAAGAAATCAGTGCTATGGCAGATGTGATGCAGGGGAAAACGTTATCCAGCATCTATGTTGGTGGTGGTACTCCGACAACCTTGTCGGCAGACCAGTTAGGAGAATTGATACAGCATGTGCGGTCCTGTTATCCGGTATCCCAGTCTTATGAATTTACAGTAGAGGCAGGCAGACCGGATAGTATCACCCGTGATAAGCTTCAGGCATTAAGAGATATGGGGGTTGACCGGATCTCTGTGAATCCGCAGACCATGCAGCAGCGTACACTGGATTTGATTGGCAGGAGACATACGGTATCAGACACCAGATCTGCGTTTGCTATGGCCAGAAAACTGGGATTTTCCAATATTAATATGGATTTGATTATCGGGCTGCCGGGAGAAACGGTATCCGATTTTTGGGACACATTAAGACAGATTGAAGCATTAGATCCCGATAGCATCACGATTCATTCGCTGGTGATCAAACGGGCTTCCAGGCTGCGTACCATATTAGAAGAACAGGCAGCACAGGGACAGGTCTCACTGGAAGAACTGGAATGTGAACGTGGAAACCAAATGGAACAAATGCTTCGGCTGGGACAGGAATTTGCAGGAGAACATGGTTATGCTCCTTATTATATGTATCGTCAGAAAAATTCGGCAGGTCATGCCGGCAGCACAGGGCAGGAAAATATTGGATATGCCAGGCCGGGGAGTGAATGTTTATACAATGTTTTAATTATGGAAGAAAAACAGACGATTCTGGCTGTGGGAGCCGGAGCATCTACGAAATTATATCATCCGTCTCTTGGTCAGGTCAGCCGTGTAGAAAATGTAAAAAGTGTGACGGATTATATCGCCAGAGTCGATGAAATGATCCAGCGAAAATACCGGTTGCTTACATAGGGACAGGATGACCGTTCACTACGAAACATTCCGTGAAAGCAAAAATCGGAAACACAAGTTGCGAAAGTGTTGTAATTCTTGTGCAATTTAGATATAATATTACAGTTAGTGAAATTGTGCCGTTTGATTCGATATAGCGGCATGGAAATGAGGTAAGATATGGAAAAGGTTACAGTGGTTACAGACAGTAATAGCTATATTACACCGGAGGAAGCGAATGTATGGGGCATTACCGTGATTCCGATGCCTTTTTTGATTGATGGTGAAACGTATTTTGAAAATATCACTCTGACACAGGAAGAGTTTTATCAGAAATTATTAGAAGATGCGGATATTTCCACTTCGCAGCCATCTCCAGAGACTGTGACAGAGATATGGGACAAGTTGTTGGAGAGTGCGGATTCGATTGTGCATATTCCCATGTCCAGTGGACTATCTGGCTCATGTCAGACAGCCTTGATGCTGGCACAGGATTATGACGGAAGGGTACAGGTTGTCAATAACCAGCGCATTTCGGTGACGCAGAAACAGTCTGTTTTGGATGCTTTGCAGCTCATTCGTGAGGGGAAAACGGCTGTGGAGATACGGAAAAAACTGGAAGAAGTGAAATTGGAAGCCAGTATATATATTATGTTAGATACCCTGAAATATTTGAAGAAGGGTGGCCGGATTACTCCGGCGGCAGCAGCACTGGGAACAGCACTTCGTTTGAAACCGGTTTTGCAGATACAAGGGGAAAAACTGGATGCCTATTCGGTGGCCAAGACATCGAAAAAAGGTGTGGCTAAGATGCTGTCGGCGATGGAAGAGGATATCAATACCCGGTTTGGCGGTATCGAAAATGTGCATTTGGAGGTGGCGCATACCAATAATGAAGAGGCGGCCATCGAATTTTGTCAGATGATACAGGAACGGTTTGGCGTGGAGGACGTTTTGGTGGATCCGTTATCCTTAAGTATATCCTGTCATATTGGTTCTGGGGCGCTGGCAGTCGCCTGTTCCAGGAAAATTGATGCATAGAAGCAAAGAGGCTGTTATACGATAGGCGTGTGGCAGCCTTTTTCGGAATCAGGAGTTTTCGAAGAGAACGTTAGATTCGGATGCAAAGTTTTTTCCTGCAACTGAATCAATATTGATAGCAATGAAAATGATACAATAGGAGGGCATGTTATGAATTATATTGAGGAAATGGGAACCAGAGCGAAGGCAGCCAAAGGGAGACTGGCTTGTGCTGCCACAGGAGAAAAAAATGCTGTACTACAAAGGATTGCAGAAGCACTGGTGGAGCATAGCGCAGAGATTTTACAGGCCAATGAAAAAGATATCGCTGCTGCCAGAGAAAATGGAATCACAGAAACAATGGTGGACAGACTGCGGTTGACCGAGGAGCGGATTCAAGGGATTGCAGATGCCTGTATTCAGTTGATTGCGTTAGAGGATCCGGTGGGAGAGGTGCTTCAGGGATCTACCCGGCCTAACGGTATGGAGATCACTAAGATTCGTGTGCCGATGGGAGTGGTTGGGATTATTTATGAGTCCAGACCCAATGTGACAGTGGATGCCGCCGCTTTGTGTATCAAGAGTGGGAATGCGGCGATCCTGCGGGGAGGGAAAGAAGCGATTCATTCCAACCGGATCCTGATGCATACCATGCGGGAGGCTGTCAAAGAAGTCGGTTTTCCGGAAGATATCATTCAGTTGGTGGAGGATACTTCGCGGGAGGTATCGACACAGATGATGAAAGCCAGCGGCTATATTGATGTGCTGATTCCTCGTGGTGGTGCGGGACTGATTCAGGCTGTTGTACAAAATGCTACCGTACCAGTGATCGAGACAGGAACCGGGAATTGCCATATCTATATTGATGAGACAGCGGATTTGGAAATGGGTGTGGATATCACCGATAATGGCAAGACACAGAGACCGAGTGTGTGTAATGCATTGGAAACCTGCCTGGTACATCAGGCGGTGGCAGAGGAATTTTTGCCAATGCTAAAAGCCAGATTAGATCAGCATACGGTGGAGATTCGGGGATGCGAGCGGACGAAAGCGGTTCTGGGGGATTCTGTCGTTCCGGCAACAGAGGAAGATTATGCTGCCGAATTTTTGGATTATACACTGGCGATCAAGGTAGTGGATTCCCTGGAGGAAGCCATTGATCACATTGCTGCCTACTCTACAGGCCATTCAGAATGCATTGTGACAGAAAGTTATGCCCATGCACGTCAGTTCCAACAGGCGGTGGATTCTGCCTGCGTCTATGTGAATTGTTCCACCAGATTTACCGATGGCGGGGAATTTGGTTTGGGTGCGGAGATCGGTATCTCCACACAGAAGTTACATGCCAGGGGACCGATGGGACTGCGGGAAATGACAACAATGAAGTATCTGATTCGTGGAAATGGACAGATCAGATAACGCGACAGACAGGAGATGACAGCGATGAGTTTACAGACAGTACAACAGGGAGACCGAATCCTAATTGCCATTTTTGGCAAGCGAAATGCGGGCAAATCCAGTGTAATTAATGCGATTACCGGACAACAGACAGCTATCGTGTCCGATGTAAAGGGAACCACCACAGATCCCGTGTCCAAGGCGATGGAGATTCTGCCGTTGGGTCCTTGTATGTTGATCGATACACCGGGACTGGACGATGAAGGAGATTTGGGTGAGAAACGGGTGGAAAAGGCATTGCAGGTGTTAAATAAGGCCGATATCGCATTGGTGGTAATGGATATTTCACAGATCACCGAGGAAGAACTTTTATCCAAGCGGGGCATTGGTGAGAAAGAAACGGAGATTATTTCTCTTGTGGAGGAGAAAAAAATACCATATATTGTTGTGCTGAATCAGGCAGACCGGATAGAAGATGCACAGGCAGAAGCGATTCGGACAAGGCTGGTACTGAAAAATCCAAACGTTCCTGTGAATGTGATTAGCACTGTACGTAAAACAGGACTGGAAGAATTAAAGGATACTCTGGTGATGCAGTTACCGGATGCAGATCAGGAATTACATATTGTCAGTGATTTGATTACGACAGGCGATATGATCGTATTGGTGGTACCAGTGGATTCGGCAGCGCCAAAAGGGCGGCTCATCATGCCGCAACAGCAGACGATCCGCGATATTCTCGATCATCAGGCGGTGGCGGTGGTGACTCAGGTGCCGGAACTAAAGAAAACCCTGGAAGATTTGGCGGGGAAAGTTCGTATGGTGGTGACCGATTCCCAGGCATTCCGTGAGGTCAGTGCGATTGTGCCGGAGGAGATTCCACTAACCTCATTTTCAATTTTGTTTGCCAGACATAAAGGGGATTTAGCGAAGCTGGTAGCAGGTGTGACAGCGGTGGAGCGGTTACAGGATGGTGACCGTATTCTGATTGCCGAGGGATGTACCCACCGCAGACAGTGTGATGACATTGGTACTGTCAAGATTCCACGATGGCTGCGGGAACACAGCGGGAAAACCTTGCAGATCGAGACATGCAGTGGGACAGAGTTTCCCGCAGATCTCTCGGGATACGCTATGGTGATTCATTGCGGAGGATGCACGTTACATGAAAAGGAAATGAAGCATCGGATTTATCGCGCAGAGGAACAGGGAATACCGATAGTCAATTATGGGATTTTTATTGCCTATGTTAATGGCATTTTAAAACGCAGCCTGACATTATTTCCGGCGGTGCATGATCTGTTGTCGTGATAGTTTACCAAGGCGAAAAGAGGATTTAATAATATGCGGGGGCGGCTTATATTGCGGCATGGAAGCTGGCACCGAAGCGTTTTGTGTTGAAATGAAAGGGTTTTGTACATACTAAAGAAAAGATTGCTTGGAGAATGATATGCAAAAAAGTAAGAAATATATCTGGAATATTGCATTTATGATTGTACTATTGGCGGCAACTTTCTATGTCCTGCTAAAAGATCAGGACCTGCCGGCAATAGCGGACAAACTTCGGGATGCGGATCAGGGACAGATGTGTCTGGCCATGATAGCAGCTATCCTGTATTTGGTATTTCAGTCTGTATCTTTGGTGGTGATTCTGCGCTCTCTGGGAATGCGTATGAAATTCCTGCCCTCGTTGCGGTATTCTTTTATTGGATTTCTATTTAATGCGATCACGCCATCGGCCAGTGGAGGACAGCCGATGCAGGTATTATATATGAATATGGATGGGATTAATATGGGCGCTTCCTCGGTAGCACTTTTATTTTGGACCATTATCTATAAAATAGCCTTATTGGTCATGGAGGGTGTGATTCTACTATGGAAACGGGATTTTCTGGTACAGGCTTTAGGAGGATACCAATGGCTGTTTTGGCTGGGTATTCTGGTAAATGCCGTATCCATTATACTTTACGCAATGGTGGTTTTTTCAAAAAATGGTGCAAGGAGAATTGTCCGTTTGGTTACCTGGCTCTTGCATAAATTTCATCTTGTCAGACGCCGGGAACGTATGCTGCGAAAGCTGGATGTACTATTAGAATCCTATCAGGAGGGTGCCGTCTATATGAGAACACACATTGGTACGGCAGGGATGGTATTGGTGATAACGTTACTACAGCGTTTATCTTATTTTATGGTAGCATGGTTTGTGGTCCGGGCATTGGGAGTGGCAGATACCGGGGTGACAGACATCGTGATATTACAGAGCTTTGTCTCGGTATGCATTGATATCCTGCCATTTCCGGGCGGCGTTGGCGTGAATGAAAGCTTTTTCGTCATGCTGTTCCGTCCATTCGTGGGACAGAAAGATGCCTTCTCTGCGATGCTGTTGAGCCGTGGTGCAAACTTTTATGGTTTATTGGTGATCAGTGCAGTGATTACGATGGGAACACAGATGTACCATGTTATACGTAGTGACAGAAAATAAGAGAAATGAGGGAAAATATGGCAGATCATTTGAAATTTATCCATCGGGGGGGAGAGGATGAGATCGTAGAGAAAAAATCCCGTTTTATCGGTCAGGTATTCCCGGTGAAAACCGAGGAGGAAACGATACAGATTATTGAGGAGACGAAAAAACGGTATTGGGATGCGAGACATCATTGTTATGCCTATATTTTGGGGGAATATGGGGAGGTTACCCGGTGTACCGATGATGGCGAGCCAAGCGGCACGGCGGGCAGGCCGATTCTGGAGGTATTGCAGGGGGAAGGGATACATGATGTGCTGGTGATCGTGACCCGGTATTTTGGCGGTACCCTGTTGGGAACAGGTGGTCTGGTGAGGGCATATACCCAGGCGGCGAAAGCAGGTCTGGCTGCCAGCCAGGTTTTGGAAAAAGTCAGAGGTCATAAACTGACGATACATACAGACTATAATGGAATCGGCAGGCTTCAGTATATTGTGGCACAGTCCGGTATTCCGGTGATAGATACACAATATGCAGAAAATGTAACGATGATATTGGCGGTAGCAGCAGAGGAGTGTGACCCGTTCGTCAAACAGATTACGGAGGCGACGGCAGGGCAGGCCGGGATCGAGGGGCTGGACCAGATGATTGCCTTTGCAGTGGCAAACGGAGAAGTATTGTTGTACGAAGAATAGAAATGAGGATAGCATGGATTTATTTGAGTATATGAGAGAGCAGACGAAGGAGCAGGAGTCCCCCCTGGCGTCCAGATTGCGGCCCACCACGTTAGAAGAAGTGGTGGGGCAGGCACATATTATCGGGAAGGACAAATTATTATACCGGGCGATCAAAGCGGACAAGATCAGCTCGATTATCTTTTATGGACCGCCGGGGACGGGTAAGACAACTCTGGCAAAGGTGATTGCCCATACCACCAGTGCAGAGTTTTTGCAGATCAATGCCACTTCCGCCGGGAAGAAAGATATGGAAGCAGTGGTGAAGCAGGCGCAGGATAATGCCGGGATGTATCAAAAACGGACGATCTTATTTGTGGATGAGATACACCGTTTCAATAAGGGACAACAGGATTATTTGCTACCTTTTGTGGAGGACGGAACCATCATCCTGATTGGTGCCACTACGGAAAATCCATATTTTGAGGTGAACGGCGCGCTGTTATCCCGTTCCATTATCTTTGAATTACATTCCCTGACAACCGGGGATATTAAAAAGTTGTTGCGGCGTGCGGTGGAGGATACAGAGAAAGGTTTGGGTTCCTATGGTGCAAAAGTAGAGGAAGAAGCTTTGGAGTTTTTGGCTGATATGGCGGATGGAGATGCCAGAGCTGCCTTAAATGCCATCGAACTGGCAGTATTGACGACAGAACGCGGGGAGGATCAGGTGATTCACATTACGATGGATGTGGCGCAGGAGTGTATCCAGAAACGTGTTGTGCGTTATGACAAGACAGGGGATAATCACTATGATACGGTTTCTGCCTTTATCAAGAGCATGCGGGGGTCTGATCCGGATGCGGCAGTATATTATCTGGCCCGGATGCTAAATGCCGGGGAAGATATCAAATTTATTGCCAGACGTATTATGATTTGTGCGGCGGAAGATGTATCGAATGCAGATCCGCAGGCTTTGGTGGTTGCAGTCAGTGCCGCACAGGCTGTAGAGAGGATTGGTATGCCGGAAGCGCAGATTATCTTATCTCAGGCGGCGACTTACGTAGCAAGTGCTCCCAAGAGTAATTCCGCGGTGAATGCCATCAGTGAGGCGATGCAGGTGGTGCAGAAGGAACGGGTCTCCGGGATTCCGGCGCATTTGCAGGATGCCCACTATGGCAGCGCCGGGAAATTGGGTCGAGGTACCGGATATCTCTATGCACACAATTTTCCCAATCATTATGTCCGACAACAATATTTGCCGGATGAATTGGTGGGCAGGCAGTTCTATATTCCATCCGAACAAGGTTATGAGAGGCAGATACAGGAATATTTTAGAAAGATTCATGACGAAGCAGAATGAATATGACATGAGAAGTATCTGATAAACAGTTGGTACAGATGAGACAGAAAGGAAGATATATGAAACAATTTAAGCGATTGTTAGCGATATTGGCAGTGGTGGTCATCCTGGGTCTTTACCTTGTGACTTTATTTTGCGCTATATTTGTGAAACAGGTTAAGGGCACAATGTTCCTGGCATCCCTGGTTGCTACTGTGATGGTGCCGCTGCTGTTATATATTGTGTTTTGGTTGTGCAGCATATTTCAATCCAGAGCAAATACGAAACGGCTTAACTGGGATGAAAAGACACGCAAGGGTTTTGCGGAGGCAGCCGTTTTTAATCAACGGGAAAAAAGATCAGATGAGGATAGGAAGCAAGATGGAAACACCAGTATATGATTTTGTGACAGAATATTGTGGGAAGAAGATATCAAGACTCCATATGCCGGGACACAAGGGCAGGCTGTTTTTGGGATGCGAAGCCAGGGATATTACAGAAATATCCGGCGCCGATGTGTTACAGCAGGCAGAAGGAATCCTTGGGGTCAGCCAGGATAATGCGTCGCAGTTGTTTGGCTCTGGGAAAACATTTTATTCTACCGAAGGATCTTCGTTATGTATCAAGGCGATGTTGACAGCACTGGCGCAGGGAAGTAAAGAAACGGGCAGGAGAAAGTACGTGTTGGCGGCACGGAATGTACATCGTTCCCTGGTGGATGCCTGTGGATTGTTGGATTTGGATCTTTTTTTCCTCATGGATTCGGCAGGAGAGCGTTTTCTTGACAGTAAACCCACGCCCCGGCAGTTGCGTCAGAGTTTGGAACAGTGTCAAGTGCTGCCGATCGGAGTATATGTCACATCCCCGGATTATTTGGGAAATATAGCGGATATACAGGGGTTATCCCTGGTCTGTGAGGAATATCATATCCCTTTGATAGTAGATAATGCCCACGGTGCCTATCTTCGTTTTTTGGAGCCATCCATGCATCCCATCCAATTAGGAGCAGCTATGTGTTGTGACTCGGCACACAAGACTTTGCCGGTATTGACCGGAGGTGCCTATCTGCATGTGGCCGCCTCGCGGCAGGAGTTATATGCGGCAAGCGTCAAAAAAGCGATGGCAGTTTTTGGGTCTACCAGTCCTTCTTATCTGATTCTACAGTCTCTGGATCTGTGTAACCGATATCTGGCGGAGGGATATCGGGAAAGACTATCCGGTGCTGTGCGTAAAATAGGACAGATGAAAGAGGAGTTACGGTCACTTCATATTCCGGTGATGGATACAGAGCCATTAAAAATCGTAATCGATTCAGCAGGAGCGGGATATGATGGAGAGGAAATTGCGCAGGAGATGCGGGAGTATTCTATAGAATGCGAATATGCGGATCACCAATATATTGTGTGCATGATGACGGTGGAGAATACGGATGTGGACTATACCAGACTCATGCGTTGGGGAGAGCATACGGTTTTGCGTATACATAGAGAACCGATAACGTATCCGGCGGTATTCTCTGGGAACGCAGAGCGGGTGTGCAGTATACGGGAAGCTATTTTCCGGCCCAGTGAAACGATTCCGGTGAAGGAGGCTTTGGGTAGAGTATGTGCTGCCCAAAGTGTTGCCTGTCCTCCGGCGGTGCCGATTGCGGTGAGTGGGGAACGGATCACAAATGAGATGGTTTCTCTGTTTCAAAATTATGGGATACAGACTGTGGTAGTGCTTGCGAATCCATAGGGGATTTGCTATACTATCTCCAATACGATTCACTTGGTAATGTTATGTTTTGCGCTGTAATGGTTACTGTGGCGCAGGATTACTTTATATACAGAAATGGGGATTATTATGAGTATTCAGACAGAGGATTTTGGTGTTACTAAGTCGGGTGATAAAGTTACCCGTTATATTTTGACCAATCATAACGGAATGAAAGTGGCATTTTTGGATCTGGGAGCTGTGATCCAGAGTGTTGTGGTCACAGATCAGGAAGGGAAACTGGAAGATGTTGTCCTGGGGTATGATACGGTAGCAGGTTATGAGGTGAATGTACCTAGTTTTGGTGCTCCGGTGGGTCGTTGTGCCAATCGTATTTCCGATGGTAAATTTGTGTTAAATGGGAAAACATATACTTTGGACCAAAATGATGATACGAATTGTTTACATGGTGGATATAAGCGGTATAACCATTGTATGTATGAGGTCGAGTGTCTACCGGGAGAATTTTCGGATAGCATTGCCTTTTCCAGACTTAGTCCGGATGGTGAACAGGGATTTCCTGGCAACCTATCTCTGACGATTACTTATACGTGGAACGATGACAATGAATTGATGATCGAATATCAGGCAATCTGTGATGAGGATACTGTGCTTAACCTGACTAACCATAGTTATTTTAATATTGGACCGGGTGGTCATGCGGGGGAAAATGTTTTGAAGCAGGAGGTTAAGATTGAGGCAGAGCAGTATAATCCCATTGGTGATAAGAGATTGCCAACCGGAGAATTTTTGCCGGTGGCAGGGACTATGATGGATTTCACACAATTTCATCCGATTGGGGATCACATTGGGGCAGATGATCCGGAGGCTGGTACCTTGAGCGGTTATGATCATAATTATGTATTGCAGGAGCATGAAGCAGGAGAGGTGATCAAAGCGGCTGCCATTCGTGATCCGAGAAATGGCCGTGTGTTGGAAGTGTTCACGGATATGCCGGGTGTCCAGTTTTATATTGCGAAAGAATTAGTGGAAGCGGGCGGAAAAGATGGTGTCACCTATATGCATTATGGTGGTGCTTGCTTTGAATCCCAGAATTATCCCAATGGAATCAATCAGAAACATTTTCCGGCACCTGTTTTACAGGCTGGTGTGGAATACGAATCCACGACAGTTTACCGTTTTAGTGTAGAGGAGTAATCTTACGGAAAGATACGACACCATTCTATTCGATCAATCATACAATAAAGTATTACAAATAGATTCGTAGATGAGGGGATAAGTATGCATAATGTGTTTCATAAGTGTTTGAAAAAAGCTTTTGGCGAGCAGGAATATGCAAAATATGTCAAAATGTGTAAAGAGGAATTGGTGGGACAGAATCATACTATGATTTCTTATGAAAATAAGCCGGTATATCAGAAAATGTATCAAATTTTACAACAGGAAAATCAGGAGTCTTTAAAGGAACGGGCAGAGCGTTTGATGGAAACTATGTATCTGGCATTTCAGATTGGGCGTCGTTTTGCTTCGGTCATTCTTTTTTATGTGATTGCTAATTTTGTTTTAATCGGATTAGAGCTGGATTACTATGTGACTTGCGTTAGTCTGGCGCTGGTGGGGGTATGTTTTCTATACAAATTAGTAGAATTTATGAAAAATAAATACTGCTTTGTGGATGCTTATCTGGTGATGGTATACAAAGCAGTATTAGAAAAACTATATCCTCCATTGAAAAATGGGATCTGATATTGATGAGTACCCAATGTGAGATCAGATGAGATCCAAATGCCGGAAGGCGTTGTAAAGTCCATCGGACAAAATAGGATCGGTTACGAAAGAGGAAGCCTCACAGACTACAGACGGGCTGCCTCCTATGGCAATGCTGGTGGCAGCATATTCCAACATTGGCAGATCATTGGTGCTGTCACCGATGGCGATGGTATCCTTCTGCGGAATATCAAAATATTCCATTAAAAATGCAATGCCACTCGCTTTGGAATAACCCAGAGGTACTACCTCATAAAATCCATTTCCCCGGTCAATAAAATCCAGATCATTCTTATAGATGTCCATAAAATGGGATAGATTACTTTCGGTTTTAAGGCAGATACAGAATTTATCAAAGACCAGATCCTTGGCCTGCGTCGGTTTCACCGTATCAAATGCCAGAGAAAAAACAGTGCGATGTTCGTCTTGGAAATCTCCTATATGGGTTGTGTAGGGTTCGGTACTGTAGTACAAGGTATGACTTCCCTCTAACAGCCATTCCAGATGGCAGGTTTCCAGATCCCGCAGGATACGGTTGCCCAGTTCGAACGGTATGGTATGGTTCAACAAGGTTTCGCCATGATAGAGGATGTGAGTGCCACAGCCACAGACCAGACCATCCATTTGTAAGGAGTCAATGGATGAATCAATTTCAGAGAGAGCCCGCCCTGAATTGATGAAACATAGATGACCGGCTTGTTGGAGAGCTCGGACCGCATGTCGTGTACTATCGGGAATGATGCGTTTTCCACCGTTTTCTGTCACAAGTGTACCGTCTATATCAAAAAAAATTAATTTTCTCATAAGTAGTCCTTTCTTGCATTTATATTGTCGAAAGGATTATATAAGAAAAAAACAAAGGATGCAAGGTGCGTTTATGAAAGAATTTTTACCAATTTGTCAGAAAGATATGGATAAAAGAGGATGGACAGAAGTGGATTTTGTTTATGTATGTGGAGACGCTTATGTGGATCATCCATCCTTTGGCGCGTCCATTATCACACGGATATTAGAGGCACATGGATATCGTGTGGGATTTATTGCGCAGCCGGATTGGAAGAACGAGGAAAGTATACAGGTATTTGGCAGGCCGAGGCTGGGGTTTCTGGTATCGGCCGGTAACATGGATTCTATGGTGAATCATTATACAGTGGCTAGAAAACGACGCAGTTCGGATGCCTATACACCAGGTGGAAAGACAGGGAAACGACCGGATTATGCTACGATCGTATATTGCAATCTGATTCGCAAAGTATATAAAAAGGTGCCCATCATTATTGGAGGTATTGAAGCCAGTCTGCGCAGACTGGCCCATTATGATTACTGGTCCGATTCTTTGAAACATTCGATCCTGATAGATTCTCAGGCAAATATTTTATCCTATGGAATGGGTGAATTATCAGTGGTAGCCATTGCGGAAGCACTGGATAGCGGGATTGCTGTAGAAGATATTACATTTATCGAGGGAACCGTATATCGGACAAAGAACCTGGATTCGGTATATGATGCAGAAATGTTACCTTCTTTTGATGAGATACGCAGGGATAAACGCAAATATGCGGAAAGCTTTTACATACAATATTGTAATACAGATTCCGTTACGGCGAAACGACTGGTGGAACAATATAATGATCATCTGTATGTTGTCCAAAATCCTCCGGCACGACCTTTGACAGAGCTGGAGATGGATGATATTTATGCATTACCTTATATGCGTGCCTATCATCCCAGCTATGAAGCAGTTGGGGGAGTTCCGGCATTGCAGGAGATCAAATTCAGTCTGACCAGCAATAGAGGATGTTATGGAGGGTGTAGCTTTTGTGCCCTGACTTTTCATCAGGGGCGGGTGGTACAGGTTCGGAGTCATGATTCGATTATACAAGAGGCACAGGAGATGTTATCGGACCCGGACTTTAAGGGCTATATCCATGACGTGGGTGGTCCCACCGCGAATTTTAGGCACCGCGCCTGTGAAAAACAGGAGAAGTATGGTGTATGTACCCACAAGCAATGTCTTTATCCCAAGCCCTGTCCTAATCTAAAGATTGATCACCGGGATTATCTGGGACTCTTGCGGAAATTACGGAAATTGCCGGGAGTGAAAAAGGTTTTTGTCCGTTCCGGGATAAGGTTTGACTATCTGGTGGCAGACCCGGATGATCGTTTCTTCCGGGAATTGTGTGAATATCATATCAGTGGCCAGCTTCGCGTGGCTCCAGAGCACGTTTCAGATGCGGTGCTTACCCGGATGGGAAAGCCACAGAATGCAGTCTATGAAAAATTTTTACAGAGATATCAAAAGGTCAACGGAATGTATGGCAAAAAACAATATGTAGTTCCTTATCTCATGTCTTCTCACCCCGGCTCCACGTTGAAAGAGGCGGTGGAATTGGCAGAATATTTAAGGGATCTGGGGTATATGCCCGAACAGGTGCAGGACTTTTATCCTACACCGTCCACGATTTCTACCTGTATGTATTATACGGGTCTGGATCCCAGGACAATGAAGAAAGTATATGTACCTAAGAATCCCCATGAAAAGGCAATGCAGCGTGCTTTGATCCAATATCGCAATCCGGCGAACTATGATTTGGTTCGGGAGGCGCTGATTCAGTCAGGCAGACGGGATTTGATCGGGTTTGGTGAGAAGTGTCTGATCCGCCCGCGGAAAGAGAAATGGCAGGAAGAACGATGGAATCAGAAAAAGCCCAAATCGGCAAAAAAAGTTGACAAACGATATAAAAAGGGGTTAAATAATAAGAAAAAGCATCGATAATATTATTAGAAGTCTATAGTTGTGTCAGGATATCAACGATATTGTTCTGATATTCTGGTCAAAATAGGGTCGGAAGCCAGATGGTGGCGGTGGTCCAAAGGTAAGGAGGATTGATCGTATGTCATATAGTGGATTTAATAATAACTATTTTAGTTCTTTATTTGGTAATTCAGAGAATAGCATGTTTGGTGGGTTTTCCAGTTCCTTTGGTGATTATTCTTTGATTCGGAGCGGGGTATATAAGAAACTTCTCAATTCTTATTATAAGAATGTGGGGGGAACGGACACCTCATCAGAGAGTGAGTCTTCCCAGACAAAAACAGAAAGTTCCCGGTATCGGATCAAATCAGCGGTGGAATTGGATGCGGAAAAGACGGGAAAAAATCTGCATAAAGAGGAGGCTGCGTCTGGCAGTAGCAGCACGACACAGACAGGTACAGCAGCGGATACCGGTACGTTATCGGCAATCAAGACCAGTGCGAAAGGATTGGCAGATTCTGCTTCCGCATTGGCATCTAAGTCTCTGTATGAGGAAACGGAACAGGAAGATGGCAGCAAGACCGATGTTACTAAGGCGGTCAAATCTGCATTAAAGAGTTATGTAGATGCTTATAATACATACATGAGTAATGCCGGCAAGACCAATAATAATTCTATTCAGGATAAGAATTTAACCATGCTGAAGGCAAATGCATCCAATGCCAAATTACTCAAGGAAGTGGGCATTACCACAGGAGAAAAAGGAAAACTGGAATTTGATGAATCGAAGGTGGATAGTGCCAGCCTATCGATAGTACAGTCTTTGTTCCAGGGAAGCGGATCTTATGGCGATACCATTAAGAATACGGCTAGTGAGAGTTATCGGGTGGCCAATAGTGCGACCTACAATGAAGGCAGTGGGTCCAGTTATTCTACCAGCGGATCTTATTCTGTTCTGGGAACGACTAACAGTATTTTAGATCAGTATCTGTGATGGATTAGAGAATATGGAAACAGACTGTCTAATCGCGAAATCGTGGTTAGACAGTTTTTTCATGAAATAGGAAATTATGCAACCCATTTTAGGGGTAATGATTGAGACAACAGGAGTGAATGTTTTGTATCGGTTTTATATTAAGGAAGAACAGATCGGTGCGGATGAAATCCGAATTACCGGCAGTGATGTGAATCATATCAAAAATGCGTTACGTTTGGAAGTTGGCGATTGGATTGTGGCCTGCGATGGTGCAGGAAAGGATTACGTTTCCCGGATTAAGGCATGGGAACCAGACCAAGTAGTTTTACAAGTGGAAAAAGTGCAGGCAACCGGAACAGAGTTGCCTGCCAGAATTACATTATTTCAGGGTCTGCCCAAAAAAGATAAGATGGAATGGATTATCCAGAAAGCGGTGGAACTGGGAGTGCATGAGGTTGTACCGGTGGTGATGAAACGCTGTGTGGTACGGCTGCAGGAGGAAAAGAAGATCCGGAAGAAACAGGAGCGATGGCAGGCGATTGCAGAAGCTGCCGCGAAGCAGTGTGACCGTGGGATAATACCGGTGGTACATACACCGGTAACTATGGAACAGGCATTTGACATGGCGGAATGCTTAGAGTACAATATGATTCCGTATGAATTACAAGAGGGGATCGAAACATCTCGCGAGATCGTGGCAGAAGCTTGCAGACATGCTTCTGTGGGAATCTTTATCGGACCGGAGGGTGGATTTGAAGCAGAGGAAGTGGAACAGGCAGTCGGACGGCAGATCCATCCGTTGACTCTGGGGAAACGGATTTTGCGGACAGAAACTGCGGGAATGGCATTGTTATCGATCCTGATGTTTCAGATGCAGGATTAGAGGGGAATGTTTGATTGGAGAAAAATATGGAAGCGTATTTAGATAATGCTGCTACCACCAAGATCTTTCCGGAGGTCAGGGAACGTATGATACATGTGATGGAAGAAGACTTTGGGAATCCTTCATCCAAGCATACCAAGGGGATGGAAGCAGAAAATTATATTCGAGAGGCAAAGGAACAAATCTGTAAACGGTCAAAATGTGAAGCGGGGGAGATTATTTTTACTTCCGGTGGAACAGAATCAAATAATCAGGCATTGATCGGGGCGGCGATGGCGAATAAGCGTGCCGGAAAACATATGATTACCACCCGCATTGAACATGCATCGGTGCATGAACCTCTGGCTTTTTTAGAAGAACAGGGATATGAAGTGACATATTTGCCTGTCAATTCCATAGGAAAGGTGGAACCGGATGTGTTAGCGGATGCGATTCGCGAGGATACGGTTTTGGTTTCCATCATGTATGTCAATAATGAGATTGGATCTGTTCAGGATATTGGAGAATTATCTGCGGTGGTGCATAAGACAAATCCGCGAACGTTGTTTCATGTGGATGCGATACAGGCATATGGAAAATATCAAATCGTGCCGAAGCGTCTGGGCATTGATCTGATGTCGGTGAGTGGTCACAAAATACATGGGCCTAAGGGATCTGGGTTTCTATATGTGAAGAATGGTACGAAGCTGCGTCCGATTTTGTTTGGTGGCGGACAGCAGCGGGGAATGCGGTCAGGAACGGAAAATGTCCCGGCCATTGCCGGTTTGGGAGAAGCAGTGCGGTTAATATATACTGATCATGTTGCAAAAGTGGAACGTATGTATGCTTTGAAACAGCAACTAATCGAAGGGTTACAGCATCTGGAAAATGTCAGTATCCAAGGGGGTGCAGGGACTGACCCGAAAGAAACAGCACCGCATATCATTAGTGTCGGATTTGCCGGGATTCGCAGTGAGGTGATGCTTCATGCGCTGGCAGAGAGAGGAGTGTTTGTATCTTCCGGTTCTGCCTGTTCCTCAAATCATCCGGAATTAAGCGGTACCTTACAGGCCATCGGTGTGGAAGATGCCTTATTAGACGCCACGTTGCGATTTAGTCTGTCCGTGACAACCACGGCGGAAGAGATTGATTATGCGATAAAACAGGTGGCAGAGTTGCTGCCGGTGTTAAGGAGATTTGTAAGACACTAGTGTGCTGTCAGATATTAGTGGGCCAAATAGAGCAGCACTGGGAAGAAAGAAGCGTTCCTCATGGAAAAGGCTTCGGAATGGAGGCAAAGAGATGTATCAGGCTTTTTTGTTAAAATATGCAGAGATCGGGATTAAGGGAAAGAATCGTTACAAATTTGAAAACGCGTTATGTGAACAGATCCGTAGAAAATTGGACAAGATCGAGGGAGAGTTTCAGGTGATCCGGGAACAGGGACGAATCTTTGTGGAGGCCCAGGGAGACTTTGACAGTGAAGAGGCGATCCAGGAGATGGGGATGGTCTTTGGTGTATCCGGGATCAGTCCGGTGGAGGTGATCAAAGATAAGTCTTGGGAAAATCTGGCGGCAGCAGTGGGAGATTTTGTGGAACATCAGTATGATGCACAGAATTTCACGTTTAAGGTAAAGTGCCGTCGTAGTGATAAGCATTATCCAATGACTTCTCCAGAGGTATGTATGGAATTGGGAGGATATCTGTTGGATCGTTTTGCAGGTTTATCGGTGGATGTACACGATCCGGAGGTTGTGATCTGGGTGGAAGTTCGGGATAAGGCATATGTCTATTCCAAAGTCTATCAGGGTGCCTGTGGTATGCCTTTGGGTACTAATGGTAAGGCGATGCTATTGTTGTCTGGTGGCATTGATAGTCCGGTGGCAGGTTATATGATTGCCAAGAGAGGTGTCTTTATCGATGCTGTTTATTTTCATGCGCCTCCTTATACCAGTGAGAGAGCGAAGCAGAAGGTAGTAGATCTGGCGAAATTGATTGCCCGTTATACGGGTCCGATCCGGCTTCATGTAGTGAATTTCACGGATATCCAGTTATATATTTATGAACAGTGTCCGCATGAAGAATTGACGATCATTATGCGCCGTTATATGATGCGGATTGCTGAGACGCTGGCAGAGCAAAATGACTGTTTGGGTCTGATCACAGGAGAAAGCATTGGACAGGTAGCCAGTCAGACGATGCACAGTCTGGCGGCCACCAATGATGTGTGTCATTTGCCGGTATATCGTCCATTGATTGGATTTGACAAGCAGGATATTGTTGATATATCTGAAAAGATCGGGACTTTTGAGACTTCTATCCAGCCTTTTGAAGATTGCTGTACGATCTTTGTGGCGAAACATCCGGTGACAAGACCAGAGATTCAGAGGATTCGTCAGTCAGAGAAAAATCTGGAGGAAAAAATAGAAGAGATGGTTCAGACCGCACTTGGTACTATTGAGGTGATTGAGGTAGAATAGAAAGTGCAATCACATGCCGGTTTCTACGGGACGTGATTGTCCATAACAAAAACAGGTATCTTTTTGGATGTATTTTTCAAAAGATACCTGTTTGTAAAATGAATCAAAGATGTATTAATTACTCGACGATATATGGAGCTAAGGTCTCAAGAATCTCATCGATACTGTCATCATCATGGATGTTTAAATCGATTGCCTTAGACAGGTCTAAACTGAAGATACCCATGATGGACTTAGCATCAATCACATATCTACCAGAAACCAAATCAAAATCTGTATTAAATTTTGTTACATCGTTTACGAATGCTTTCACTTTGTCGATAGAGTTCAAACAAATCTTTACTGTTTTCATAATAGTTACCTCCTTTTTGATTTACAACTCTATACTAGACATTATAAACCGAAAAGTCAATATCCAATCGGATAAAAATGTACACGAAAAATCTCAGATATGGGAAGCATTTTTGTATAAATTGATTTTATGATCCAATAGAACGGAGGGAAATTGTGAGAGTTGCATTTTTAACTTTGGGATGCAAAGTAAATTCCTATGAAACAGAAAAAATGAAATTGCAATTTGAGGCTGCTGGCCATAGTATCGTAGCATTTTCAGAACATGCAGATGTATATATTGTCAATACCTGCACCGTGACAAATATTGCGGACCGCAAGTCACGCAAAATGTTACATCGTGCCAGAAGGATGAATCCGAATGCGGTCGTGGTGGCTGCCGGGTGTTATGTGGATTCTGCGAGACGCAAAGGTGAGGTGGATGATGCCATTGATCTGTTTTTGTCTAATGAGGAGAAGTCTCGTGTCGTGGAATTGGTTTTGGCATTTGGGCAGCAGGAAACGCCAGAGGATACGGTTATGCGGGGGCGGGTATCTGAGGCAGCGCAGGCGCAGGAGCATACACGTGCCTATATCAAGGTGCAAGATGGGTGTAACCAATATTGTAGCTATTGCATTATTCCTTATGTGAGAGGGCCTCTGACCAGTAAGCCGGTGAAGCAAGTGGTGAAAGAGGTCAGGGAATTGGCCAGACAGGGAATCCGGGAAGTGGTGGTGACAGGGATTCATTTGTCCTCCTATGGCGTAGATGGGGGAGATGCCAGGGCTTTTGTGGAGAGAAAAGGAGAACCGTTATTGGAACTTTTAGAAGCGATCCATGAAGTGGAGGAAATTCAGAGAATCCGCCTGGGTTCTCTGGAACCACGGATTATAACTGAAGAATTTGCGATGCGTCTGGCACAGAAAGAAAAGATCTGTCCGCATTTTCATTTATCACTGCAAAGTGGATGTGATACGGTATTGCAGAGGATGAACCGCCATTATACCACGAAGGAATATCAGGAAAAGGTGGAGATTTTGCGGAAGGTGTTTTCAGATCCGGCGATTACGACAGATATTATTGTAGGATTTCCGCAGGAAACAGCAGAGGAATTTGAGATTACAAAAGCTTTTGCCTGTCAGACAGGTTTTGCACAGATACATGTTTTTAAGTATTCCAGACGTCAGGGAACCGCAGCGGATGGTATGGAGGGACAGGTGCCGGAACCGGAAAAGGGCAGAAGAAGTGATCAGTTGTTGCAGACAGCGAGAGAGTTGGAACAGCAGTATCAGGCATCGTTTCTCGGCAGGCGGGAAGAGGTTCTGTTTGAAGAAGTGACAGAAATCAATGGCAGTCATTATTTGGTGGGGTATACGAAGCGGTATGTCCGGATCGCGGTGGAGGTCATGGATGTTAAAGAGGCGGAGAAACGTTGCAATACCTTTGGAAATGTCCGGGTTATGGGACATTTACACCAGGGGGTATTATGGGGAGAAATGTGAGAAAAATGAAAAAAGAGTTGTTTTTTTGGACAGGTTATATTACTATATATGATAGGTAAGAGTACGTGAAAAAGAATGGAGGTTAATGCCTTTATGCAGGAAGTAAATAATACACAATATTTCAAAGTACAAAAAGAACAAGAGATCGAAGTAAAGGACGTCGTGGCCGAGGTATATGAGGCTTTGACAGAGAAGGGGTATAATCCGGTCAATCAGATTGTGGGTTATATTATGTCCGGTGATCCTACGTATATTACCAGTCACAAAGGTGCCAGAAGTCTGATTCGGCGGGTAGAGCGTGATGAGATGATTGAATTACTGTTGGAAGATTATATTAAAAATAATTTTGAGAAATAGACAGAGGTACAAGCACGATGAGAATCATGGGATTGGATTATGGAGATAAGACAGTTGGTGTGGCCATCAGCGATACTATGATGTTGACAGCACAGCCATTGGAGACAATCGAACGGGACAGACCATCTAAGCTGCGTAAAACCCTTGCCAGGATCGAAAATCTCATGGAAGAATATGATGTGGAGACAGTGGTGATCGGTTTACCGAAAAAAATGAATAACGAGGAAGGAGAACGGTGCGAACGAACCAGAGAGTTTGGCAATATGATTGAACGGCGTACCGGATTAACGGTAATATATCAGGACGAGCGTTTGACCACAGTGGCGGCAGATGCCGTATTGCAAGAGGGTGGCATCCGTAAGGAGCGGCGTAAGAAGTATATTGATAAGATGGCAGCCTCAATCATATTACAGGGATATCTGGATGGAATAGCACATCAGGAGTGAAGCATCGAAAATATTTATGGCAGAGAAGCAAATTTTGTTTACTACGGAGGATGGCGAAGAGATCCCTTTTTTCGTAGTGGAGCAGACAACCATTTCCGGCAGGAATTATCTGCTGGTTACAGATAGTGAAGAAGATGAGGCAGATGCCTATATCATGCGTGAATTAGAAGACCAGGATGGTCAGTGTGTATATGAGTTTATTGAAGAGGAAGCAGAATTAGATGCATTGTCTAAGGTGTTCGTGGAATTATTAGACGATGTTGCTATAGAGGTGCAGGAATAATAGAGCAAGTAATACAAAAGAAGGATACGTTTTTTGTTTTTAACATGAAACGACCGTTCTTTTTGTGCGCAAAAAATAGAAAGGTAGGGATATTTGTGAAGAAAGAAACAGACAAACGTACAGAGATAGAGAAGGAGGAGAGTAAGCCTAAGAAGAGAATTATCCGTAGAACGACCAAGACGGAGAAAGCGGCAGGAAAGGCGGCGAAAGTCACCAAGACCAAGGAAGACAAGGCAGAAAAAGCGGGTGTGAAAGCAACCGCGGAAAAAAAGAGACTGGTGGCCAAGACTGCGGTATCTGCCAGAAAAACAACAACGAAGAAGGTGCCAAAGAAGAAGGAAAAAATCGAATTGGGGCATGGTCTGAAAATCATTCCATTGGGCGGCTTAGAGCAGATCGGTATGAATATTACTGCTTTTGAGTATGAGGATAGTATTATTGTTGTGGATTGTGGTTTATCCTTTCCTGGGGATGATATGCTGGGAATCGATCTGGTGATTCCGGACGTGTCTTATCTGAAGGAAAATATAGAGAAAGTAAAAGGGTTTGTGATTACTCATGGACATGAGGATCATATTGGTGCATTACCCTATGTACTGAAAGATGTGAATGTACCGGTCTATGCAACGAAATTAACGATGGGATTGATTGAAAATAAGTTAAAGGAGCATACGTTACCAAAGCCGGTCAAACGCAAGGTGGTACACTATGGTCAATCCATCAATCTGGGATGTTTTCGTGTAGAATTTATACGGACGAATCACAGCATTTCAGATGCGGCAGCCCTGGCGATTTTCTCTCCTGTGGGAACTGTGGTGCATACTGGTGATTTTAAGGTGGACTTCACTCCGGTGAGTGGTGGAACCATTGATTTGCAACGCTTCGGAGAGCTTGGCAAAAAAGGAGTGTTGGCCCTGATGGCAGACAGTACCAATGTGATGAAGCCGGGCTTTACCATGTCGGAACAATCGGTGGGTAAGACCTTTGACAATATTTTTGCGGAGAACGAAAAAAGTCGTATCATTGTGGCTACTTTCGCATCGAATGTGGATCGTGTACAGCAGATTATCAATTCGGCAGATAAATTTGGACGTAAGGTGGTAGTGGAAGGACGCAGCATGGTCAATGTGATTTCCACCGCTACAGAGCTTGGTTACTTAAATGTACCGAAAAATATCATTATTGATATGGAACAAATGAAGAATTATCCACCGGAAAAGTTGGTGCTGATTACGACAGGGAGTCAGGGAGAGGCTATGGCGGCATTGTCTCGTATGGCAGCGAATATTCACCGCAAAGTATCAATTCAGCCGGGAGATGCGGTGATTTTCAGTTCCAGACCGATCCCGGGGAATGAGAAGTCAGTATCCAAGGTGATTAATGAACTATCAGAAAAAGGTGCCAAGGTGATTGTACATGATACCCATGTATCAGGACATGCCTCCCAGGAGGAGATTAAATTAATTTATTCATTGGTGAAACCGAAGTATGCGATTCCGGTGCATGGTGAATATCAACATCTGAAGGCGCACGCAGAACTGGCGCAACAGATGAATATCCCAAAGGAAAACACGATCATCTTATCTTCCGGTGACGTGTTAGAGATCACCGAGGACTATGCCCAGAAAGTGGGGAAGGTACAAGCGCAGGGCATTATGGTGGATGGTTTGGGAGTTGGCGACGTTGGCAATATTGTCTTACGGGATCGCCAGTATCTATCCGAAAACGGATTAATCATTATTGTTTTAACATTAGAAAAATATACGAATCAGTTATTAGCCGGACCGGATATTGTATCGAGAGGTTTTGTCTATGTGAGAGAGTCTGAGTATCTGATGGATGAAGCCAGAGAAATTGTATTTTCCGCATTGGAGCGATGTCTGGACAGTAATGTTTCAGATTGGACGAAGATCAAGACGGAGATCAAGGATAGTCTGAGTGATTATTTGTGGAAAAAGATGAAAAGAAATCCAATGATTCTGCCGATCATTATGGAAGTGGAATAATGGAAGTTTGTGGCAACCACACAGGAGGAATAGGGAAAGGACAGAGAAGATGGAAGAAACAAAGGTTTTGATGGACCAGATGGTGCAGAGAATCAAAAGCACAAAAGAATTTAATCAGTATCAAAATCTGTTGCGTCGGGTGAAGGAACAGCCGGATCTGTATCACCGGATCGGTGAATACCGACGTAGAAGTCTGGCAGTCCAAATGTGGAGTGGCGAAGATTTTATTGCAGAAAACAATAACCTGCAAAAAGAATTTGCGGATTTGCAGAATAATGGACTGGCAGGAGAGTTTCTGGCTTCGGAGCATCAGTATTGCAGCCTGATTAAACAGCTTCAAAATCAATTCTTAGAAGGGGTGCAGATTGATACTTCGTTTTTGGAGGAGTAGTTTATCTGGTGTTGGCATCGGCAAGATGGATGAGGAGGCGTGGTATGATATATCATCAGTATATTCGGAGAACCCTGAATTCGCTACGCTTTTTATTGGCACTTTGTGTCAATCTGATGGTTAGCATATTGATCATCTATGGGATTGGGGCAGCTTGTATGCAGGGGTATCATTTCTGTTATGAGATTTTTGGTTCGGTGGTGGTAGAAGATGCACCAGGCACAGAGCAGTCCTTTCGGGTGATGGAAGCCGATAACATGTGGGAAACAGCAGTCCGTTTGGAGCAGGATGGTCTGATTGTGAACCGATACAGTTTTTATCTTCGGACGCGATTGATGGATGAGAAAGCTGTGGTACTGAAACCGGGGGAATATGTACTGAATACCAGTATGACATATGAGGAGATTATCAACCAGTTGACCGCCAGCGGTTCATAGGAAGATGAGAGGGGAGAGCATGATAGTTGAGGAAAGATTAACCACATATATTGATTCGATTTCCTGGCATATCCCGGCGTATCTTCAAGAGGCAGAAAGACAGGCATTGTCAGATGGTGTACCGATTATCCGGCGTTCGATGCAGTCTCTGCTGCAATTTCTGCTGGCAGTGAAGAAACCATCCTCGATTTTGGAGATCGGGACAGCCGTGGGGTTTTCCAGCATGTTGATGAGTGAATGTGTGACAGACAATGTTTCCATTGATACGATAGAGAAAGTGCCGATACGCATCCGGCATGCCAGAGCAAACTTTGAGAAATATCATAAGTCTGACAGGATTCATTTGCTGACAGGAGATGCAGGAGAAGTTTTACAGCAGTTGGCAGAGCAGGGAAAACAATACGAATTTATTTTTATGGATGCGGCAAAAGGCCAATATCCTAATTTTCTTGTTCCGATTTTGACCTTATTGTCAGAAGATGGTATGCTAGTAACGGATAATGTACTACAGGATGGTGATATTATAGAATCGCGTTATGCGGTCACCAGAAGGGATCGGACGATTCATGGACGTATGCGCGACTTTTTATATACTTTGACACATTCGGATGATTTGCAGACTGTGATTCTTCCGGTGGGAGACGGAGCGGCAGTTACTGTGCGCAGACAGAAATGTGAGAGTCAGTAGCGCAGACACGGCATTTGTATTTTGGTGAATGAACAGCAATATGAGACTGGGAGATAGGAGTATGTTAGAGAATGGAAAGCCGGAATTGCTGGTGCCAGCCAGTAGTTTGGAAGTCTTGAAAGTGGCGGTGATCTATGGAGCGGATGCTGTATATATCGGCGGTGAGTTATATGGACTCCGGGCAAAGGCGAAGAATTTTTCAAAAGAAGAGATGGCAGAAGGGATACGGTTTGCACATCAATATGGTAAACGGGTCTTCGTGACAGCGAATATCACGGCACATAACCGGGATTTGGAAGGAGTGCGGGAATATTTTCGGGAATTAACGGAAATTGGACCGGATGCGTTGATTATTTCTGATCCGGGCGTGTTTACCATCGCGCAGGAAGTATGTCCCCAGATGGAGATCCACATTAGTACCCAAAGTAATAATGTGAATTATGAGACATATTTGTTTTGGCAGAGATTAGGAGCGAAGCGTGTCGTATCCGCCAGAGAACTTTCGATTCAGGAGATTGCGGATATCCGGGCGCATATTCCGGACGATTTGGAGATCGAGACATTTGTGCATGGTGCGATGTGTATTTCTTATTCCGGCAGATGCCTGCTCAGCAACTATTTTACAGGCAGAGATGCGAATCTGGGGGCTTGTACCCATCCATGCCGTTGGAAATATTATATTATGGAGGAAAGCAGACCGGGAGAGTATTTGCCGGTGGAAGAAAATGAAAGAGGTACCTATATATTTAATTCCAAGGATTTGTGTATGATTGAGCACATTCCGGATCTGGTGAAGGCGGGGATTGACAGTTTTAAGATCGAAGGGCGTATGAAGACTGCGTTATATGTGGCAGACGTGGCTAGAACTTATCGCCAGGCCATTGATGATTACTTTGTATCACCAGAACTGTATCAGTCGCGGATGGATTATTATAAAGAAGAGATTTCCAAGTGTACTTATCGTCAGTTCACCACTGGATTTTTCTATGGACCGACAACACATGAATCGCAGATTTATGATAATAATACGTATGTCAAAGGATATACGTATCTGGGGTTAGCCGGTCCAAAAGATGCAGACGGATATGTGACGATGGAACAGAGAAATAAATTTTCTGTGGGGGATCAGGTGGAGATCATGAAGCCTTCCGGGGAAAATCTCTGTGTGGTGGTTCAGGGGATGTTAGATGAATATGGTCAGGCGATGGATAGTTGTCCGCATCCCAAGCAGATATTTAAGGTATTATTTAGTCAGGTTCCAGACGAGATGGATCTGATCCGTGTTCGGGCGGAAGAGCCTGTAGAATAAATACGAGGGGAAGGAAAGATATAAGCCAGTGTATACGAATGGAGGAAAAACCGATGGTGAAAAATGTACGAATGAGATTGTTGTTAGTTATGCAGTTGCTGACAGAGAGCACAAATTCTACGCAGGGTGTTACGATGCAGGAAATCGTGAGTTTTGTGAATGAGCAGGGCTTCGCCGGTGAACGCAAGAGTGTCTATGAAGATATACATGCGTTACAGGAATTTGGCTTGCCGATTGCCTATTATTCACAGGACAAAACGTATCGTTTCCAACAGTAAATTAATTAAATGATATCAGCACAGGAGAAAGGAATCTTAAGCATTATGACAGTACAGGAAAAGTATTTACAGATCGCGGATGAAGTGATTGCAAAAGGGCCTTACAAGCCGGATTGGCTGACTTTTGCAGACTATGAGACACCAAAGTGGTTTAAGAATGCCAAGTTTGGTATTTTTATTCACTGGGGATTGTTTAGCGTACCAGCATTTCGTAATGAGTGGTATTCCCGTAATATGTATATTCAGTCTATGGAGGAATGGGAGTATCACCGCAAAAACTTTGGAGAGCATACGGAGTTTGGATATAAGGATTTTATTCCGATGTTTACAGCACCTAAATTTGATCCCGTGGAATGGGTGAAGCTGTTTAAGAAAGCCGGTGCGCGTTATGTCATGCCGGTGGCAGAACATCACGATGGTTTCCAGATGTATGATTCTGAGATCAGTGAGTGGACCAGCAAGAAATTAGCGATGCAGCGTGATGTGTTGGGAGAATTAAAGGAGGCCATTCAGGAGGAAGGAATGGTATTCTGTGAGTCCAACCATCGTGTAGAGCATGCGTTTTTCTTCGGACATGGGCGTGAGTTTGAAAGTGATGTGAAGGATCCGATGCAGCTTGGTGATTTCTACTATCCTGCGATGGAAGAACCGGATAATCAGGACTTATACAGTCCGGCACCACCGGAAGACTTTTTGGAGGATTGGCTGGCGCGTAATGTGGAACTGGTGGAAAAATACCGTCCTGCGATGGTTTACTTTGACTGGTGGGTACAGCATGAGTCGGTAAAACCATATCTTTTGAAATTTGCAGCATATTATTACAACCGCGCATTGGAGTGGAATATGCAGGTGGGAATTTCCTATAAGCATGATGCGATGATGCTGGGGACTGGTATTCTGGATATGGAACGCGGACACTTTTCGGATGCGAAGCCGTTTAGTTGGCAGGCAGATACTTCTATGGCATTTAATTCCTGGTGTTACACTGCACAAAACCGTTTTAAGAGTACAAAAGATATCTTGCAGGATCTGGTGGATATTGTCAGCAAAAACGGTTGTCTCCTGCTGAATGTGGGACCAAAGGCAGACGGTACGATCTGTGAAGAAGAAGTACAACTCCTGACGGAGATCGGTGAGTGGATGGATGTGAATGGGGAAGCGATTTACGATACACATCCTTGGCGTGTGCAGGCAGAGGGCAATACCGAGGTGGTAGAGGGGATGTTCTCAGAGGAAGGACGAAAAGATTTTGATTCCACCGACATTCGTTTCACTTGCAAAGGGGATTGCATTTATATTATTCCGATGCAGCAGCATGGGGAAGATGTAATCGTCAAAAATATGGGAGAAGACAGTAAGGATTTTCACGGTATTATCACGGAGTTTACAGTGCTGGGATATGATGAAAAGCCGGAATATACCAGAGAAGCAGACAAGATGATCATCCATGCACCTTTCGTGGATAGTGACAAACCAGTGGTATACCGGATGCGGTTAAAATAAAAAGGTTGTTAGAGCGGTCAGACCAATTTCTGATCGCTCTTGGTATATGAAAAAGAAGGAGGTTAAGCATGAAACAGATGATTAGTAGGAGAGCAGTCAGTCTGTGTCTGGTGGCGGGATTGTTGTGTGTCAGTGTAGCCATACATGTCTCGGCAGCTTCCGGGACACCCAGAGTGAAGAAACAGTGTAAGCTGGTGGTGGGACAGAAACAGTCGTTAAAAGTCACCGGGAAACGAATTAAGTCAGTCTCTTTTAGGAGCACGAAACCTAAGATCGCTTCTGTCACCAAAAAGGGAAAGGTAAAAGCGCGCCGGGCAGGGAAATGTCAGATTCAGATTAAGGTCAAATACAAAAAGAAGGCAGCCTCCCGGAAATATGTGGTGAAAAAGCTGTATTGTAATGTGGTTGTAAAACAAACAGGGAATACAGGCAAGAAGGTCACTGCCGCACCTGGCGGACAAAAGCCGGAAGACGGAAAAATTCAGGCAACGGCTGTGCCTGCGGATTCAGAAGCCACCACTAAGCCGATGCCTACGAAGAAGCCGGTATCTACTTTTGTACCAGATGAATTTTCCGCACAAATTGCAGATGCCTCCATTCGTCTATTGCAGCAAAGCAGTCAAACGAGAATTGCTTCCGGGGAGAATGTATTAATCTCGCCGGAATCCATTATCACGGCCGTGACGATGGCGATGAATGGTGCGGCAGGGGATACGTTAGAGGAAATGCAGGCGGCACTGGCCGGGTCATTGTCTTTGGATGAATTTAATCAGACATTATCCGAGTATAACGACCGACTGGCCAATGCAAAGGAGACCAAGTTCCATATCGCCAATTCCATCTGGATGCGGGATGATGCAGAGCGGCTGACAGTCGAGGAAGACTTTTTGGAGAAAAACCGGCAGTATTATCATTCCGAATCCTATCTGGAACCGTTTGATCAGAGTACAGTCCAAAAGATCAATGACTGGGTAAATACCAATACCGATGGGATGATCCCACAGATCGTGGATTCTCTGTCGGGGGATGAAGTCATGCATTTGATCAATGCCCTGTGTTTTGAAGGGCAGTGGCAGACACAATATGAGACGCCTCAAGAGGGGGAATTGTTTACTAATGCAGCGGGGCAGAAGGAAAATGCCAGGATGCTTGAGGCGAAGGAAAGCCAGTATATCTGTGATGATCAGGTGACTGGTTTTGTGAAGCCTTATAAAGGTGGCGAATATGCATTTATGGCCTTATTGCCGGATGAGGATATCTCTCTGGCAGATTATGTCAAGAGTTTAACCGGAGATACCGTTCTGAATTTGTATCATGAAAGACAATACCAGGAAGTGCTGACCAGAGTACCGGAATTTTCTTATGACGATTGTCTTGATTTGATCCCGGCTCTTTCGGCTATGGGGATTTCAAAAGCGTTTACCACAGACGCAGATTTTAGCAAGATGGCAACTACTTCCACCGGCGCACTCTATATCAGTCGTGTATTGCACAAGACACACATTGAGTTGGATCAATATGGTACCAAGGCTGCGGCTGTGACCGATATTGCCATGAATGACTGTGCATTGGTGATAGGAGCGGATAATCCAAAGGTGTATCTGGATCGGCCGTTTGTCTATGCGATCGTGGAGACGGATAGTGGTCTGCCAGTGTTTATCGGTGCTGTGAATACGGTACAGTGATGGTGGACTTGTGTTTCCCATTGCCGCATTGGTATGGTTCATCAATATAGCTTGGAAACATACCTAGAAACAGGACATTGTTGTTATATAATAAGTGCATCAACGATATATCACATGGAGTAATATTGTTGCTGCACTTATTTGTTGTTTCATGATATGAGAAAAATTGACAGAAAATAATTGTGTAACGAAACCGCAGGTCAAATCGTTTCATATATAGGAGGTGAGAGAGAGTAAAAAATGAAAAAAACCAGACAAGAGTTTGAGGTCATGTATCAAAAGTATGCCAGACAAATCTATCGCTATATCTTAAAGCTTTGTAAGAATCCGGTGGAAGCAGAGGACATTCTGCAAATCACTTTTTTGAAGGCGATCGAAAAGTCAGACTCCTTCGATGAAAAATGTAAGCTTACGACATGGTTGTGTAGAATCGCTCATAATGCCTGGTTAGATGAGCGAAAAAAAAGAGATAATCGCAATACTTCTCTCTACGAGGCGGGGCCTATGGTATCGGATGATTTTACTGAGCGGATTCTGGATGAAGCAATCGCAGCGGATTTGCACAAATTATTGGATCAACTCAGGGAACCATACCGTGAAGTGCTTCTGTTGAGGATATATGGAGAATTGTCGTATCGCGAAATTGGAGATGCTTTTGGTAAATCAGAAAATTGGGCAAGAGTAACCTATTACAGAGGGAAAGAACAAATGAAATGTTTGTGGAAAGGAGATGGGTGATATGAGGTGTGAAATTATAAAGGATTTAATGCCAAGTTATCTGGACGGAATATGCAGCGAAGAGTCTAAAAAGGCAGTGGAAGAGCATATAGAACAATGTAATTCCTGCCAGAATGTATTATCTGGAATGAGAGGGGAGGGGATTGATCAAGCGGAGGAACCTATGTCGGAACAAGAGCAGGAAGAAAAACAGGCAGAACAGGAGGATATTGCGATCCTTCGGACCATGAAGAAGGTTGTGTGGCGCAGAGTGTTTGGAATGGTGGCAGGTATCGTGGTGGCATTATTGGCCATTGTGATATTGATTTCACAGATGCATCCGGAGTGGTGTTTCCTGAATTTAGAACATTTCATGATGAAGCAAACGGCAAAAGAGGCTACAGAGGCTTTCGTGGAGGGAGATATTGAAAAATTTCTGAGAGGGATTCAGGGAAATGTGAAAACCGGTTTGAAGGTTAGTGAGGACCAACATACAGCGGCATATCAATTAACAAAAAAACAGATACAGAAGATTTATGAAAACGAGTTAAAAGGAAAAAAGGTGACGATGGAATCGCTTGATGCCACTTGGACCGACTACAGTTATGATGGGGATGACTTTGAAGACGAGGTGGGGACCTATGAGGTATGTGTTTCTTTAACATGGAAAACACAGGTGGTCGAGCTTCGGTATGATTTTTTGGATCGGGATACCTATGTGGTGGATTTCATGCTTTATGAGGAGGGGGATCTGGCCAGAGAGGGTTTGGAGGCTGCCTGTCAGTCCATTGGCGATTGGTGTGAATATCTACAAAACGATATTTTTTCCACTGACGCATCCTATTTTAACAATTTATCAAATTTCTTTAACGATTTGACCAATGTGGAAGACGGGAAGCAACAGAATCGAACGGAAGAGATCATAAAGGCAACTTTTGGTATGTTGTTTACCGAGGATTGCTTTGGTGACAGTGGATTGCATTATTATTCTGATTACCATAGGTCGGGATATCCGGAGTGGGTCCGGCGCCAGGGGGAAAACTATTATGTATTTTTACAAAATCATAAGGTAGAAAACCTCTGGGTAGAGGAAGAGGGCAGAGATGAGGCCACCGGTAAGGAGATTCGGACTATGATATGGGAATTTGAGGATCTTCAGGGCAACTCCGGTATGATGCTGAAAAAATTCTACTATGGTCCGGGTGGATACGAGCCGGTGGATGGCCAGCAAGAGATCTATGGCCAGAATCTACAACCGGATACTATCCGGCAGTTACAGGCATTATTTGAATAACGTATCCGGTGACAGCGATGGAGGATTCAGAGCAGTTGCATCACATCAATTTAACAGAGAAAGCAGTAGATTCAGATATCCATAAAAACTAATCCAGAGAAGATAAGGGATCAGGATGAGTCCGGCACTTTTTCGGATGACAAAAAAGCTTTGAATGGTCATCCAAAGAATAGCCCACATAAAAAGCAGCCAGATAAAAGAAAAAAAGAAAAAATGGAGCCGGAAGAAAAAAAGGAACCAGAAAAACAAGCTTGCTAACTGCAGATAATACAAAAATAGTGCTTCAAATCGGCTGTTGTGGGTGGTGTCCGCCTGATGGATGAGGTGAGAGGCGATACCCATAGAGACTGACAGGATCGCCCAGATCGTCAGGTACACCTTTGGCACTGGGGAAAGTGGAGGTTCGATGAAATATTGAAATTCAGATATACCATTGCGGGAAAGGAACCAGGATAATCCGGCGAAAAAAAGTGGTAAGGCAATGCATTTGAAAAGTGACTTTGAGTTTGCCTTCATATGAGATACCTCGAAAACCGATTTGTAATATCATATGATCTGGGACAGGAAGCTTATGACTATTTACATTTGCAAGGGGAAATACTACAATAGAAGCATGATCAGGAAGCATGATAAGATATTACAAGGAGGTTTGGTATGGTTCGCAGAAAGGAAGAGATTCGTATCCGAACAGTGAAAGAAGCATTGGGAGGCAAAGGCGAGGTGTATTTTTATGACTGGTTATTGCCGGAGGAAGCACCCGGGCATGGCAGAGTCTTTAGCAAGTTGGTGATTCCACCCGGGGCATCCATCGGGTTTCATGAACATCATGGAGAGTTTGAGGCCTTTTATGTGATGGAAGGGGTTGCGACGGTGACAGACGGTACACAGGTGACAGAACTGTATCCGGGGGATATGACGATGTGTCCGGAAGGTGCCGGTCATGGAACGGAAAATCGCGGAGACCAGGATTTGGTACTGATGGCACTGATTATGAATTCATTGGATTAACCGAATGATATAAAGGATACAGAAATGAGGCTGACATGACAAAACAACACAATATAACGGAATCATTCATGCAGCGCACCCTGGTCGTATGGCTGGGAGCGCTGCTTTGCTGTGCGCTATGGGGAAGTGCATTTCCCAGTATCAAGATTGGCTATCAGATGTTTCAGATTACACCGGATGACACAGCGACACAGATTTTATTTGCCGGTATGCGGTTTGCTTTAGCGGGAATTATTGCATTGATTTTAGGATCTGTTTTGCAAAGAAAGGTTCTCGTTCCCCAAAAAAAATCTATCGGTAAGATCCTGAAACTATCCATGTTGCAGACGGTGGGACAGTATATTTTCTTCTATATCGGACTGGCCAATACGACAGGAGTGAAGGCTTCGATTATAGAAGGAGTGAATGTTTTTCTGGCAATTTTGGTTGCGAGTCTGCTTTTTCGGCTGGAGACGTTGCATTGCAGGAAAGTGGCGGGGTGTGTCATTGGTTTCATCGGTGTGATTCTGGTGAACCTGTCAGGTAGTCAATTCGATCTCCATTTTCAATTTATAGGGGAAGGCTTTATTTTCCTATCAGCAGTGGCGTATGCTTTTTCCTCTGTGTTTTTGAAACGTTATTCGGAACAGGAAGATCCGGTGATTCTCAGTGGCTATCAATTTATCGCAGGTGGTGTGATCCTGATGCTCATAGGATTCTGTTTTGGTGGCAGAATCGCCCAACTGTCGGTGCCGGCAGCAGGAATGCTGCTATATCTGGCCTTGATTTCAGCGGTGGCATATTCACTATGGGGGATTTTATTAAAATACAATCCGGTGTCCAGAGTGGCAGTGTTTGGGTTCATGAATCCGGTGTTTGGTGTACTGTTATCTGCCCTTTGGTTACGGGAGACGGATAGCATTGGTGTTTTGAGTATTCTGGCATTGGTTTTGGTTTGTATCGGAATCTATGTGGTGAATCGGGAGTCTGGTACGACAGCGTCAATTTGAACCATGTTTGGTCATGGCTGGTACGAAAAAAGGTGTTGCCGCATCACAGAATGAAAGTCGTCTGTGGGGCAACACCTTTTTTCCGGTACACAACAGGTTGACCTATGCCTTTATTCTCGTCCATTCCAGCAGTAGGTGCATAATTTTTCCGGTGGGATTCCCACCGCAGAAAGCATATCATCCAGTCGGTTATAGCGCAGAGAGGTAAAGTTCAGTTCTTTTCGGATTTCTTCAATCATCTGCTCATATTTCTCGCTGTTGGGATCGGTGTACTCCTGTAATACTTCGTCAGAGACATCTTCGGTTCCTTCCAGTTTTGCGATGACCCGTCGTGTGATCAGATCCATATCGGAAGAGGAACGGGAAAAGTTTAAGTATTTACAGCCATATACCAGTGGTGGGCAGGCGGGACGGATATGCACTTCTTTTGCGCCACTATTGTATAGAAATTCCGTAGTCTCCCGGAGCTGAGTTCCGCGAACGATGGAATCATCAATCAACAACATACGCTTGTCCTTGATCAGATCGTGTACAGCGATTAATTTCATCTTGGCGATCAAATTACGCTGGCTCTGGATGGTGGGCATAAAGGAGCGTGGCCAGGTTGGAGTGTATTTAATAAAAGGACGGGAGAATGGGATGCCGGACTCGTTAGAATATCCTACGGCATGGGCGGTACCGGAATCTGGTACACCGGCTACGATATCGGCCGTCACATTATCCCGTTTAGCGATGCAGGCACCACAGTTATAGCGCATCTGTTCAACGCTCATTCCTTCGTAAGAACTGGAGGGATATCCATAGTATACCCATAGAAATGTACAGATTTTCATGTCTTCTCCCGGAGTTACTAAGGTCTTGACTCCGTCCGCAGTAACCACATCAATTTCTCCGGGACCCAGTTCTTTGAAGTCAGAGTATCCCAGATTGCGATATGCAAAATCTTCAAACGTGAGACAAAATGCACCTTCTTTTTGGCCGATGACCATAGGAGTTCTGCCATATTTATCTCTGGCAGCATAGATCCCTTTTGGTGTCAATAACATCAAAGTAAGGGAACCGTCAATCAGTTCTAAAGCATATTGAATCCCTTCAATCAGATTTTCTTTCTGGTTAATGATGGCAGCCACTAATTCGGTGGCATTGATTTCACCACCACTCATCTCCAGGAAATGTGAGTTGCCATTGGCAAAGATATTTTCCACAATCTCATCCGCATTATTGATCTTGCTGACGGTGGTGATGGCAAAAGTGCCATGATGGGAACGGACGATCAATGGCTGTGGTTCATAGTCAGAAATACAACCGATTCCCATCGTTCCTTTCATATCGTGAACATCTTTGTCAAATTTCGTGCGGAATGGTGAATTTTCAATATTGTGGATCGCACGGTCGAAACCGTTTTCCTCATCATATACCACCATGCCCCCTCGTCTGGTTCCCAAGTGGGAATGATAGTCTGTTCCGAAGAACAGATCGAATACGCAGTCTTCCTTTGATACTACTCCAAAAAAGCCTCCCATAGTGTTTCCTCCATTTTTCATGTTGTTATATTAAAAGTCAGACGGTATTGTCTGATTTTTTGCTATATAGTCATTGTACCCAAAGTAGTGGTAGTTTTGTCATATGTTGATGTGTTTTTCAGAAAAACAAACACATGGCCAGATACCCCACACTCCAGTGTAAAAAGGCACAACCCCAGATGGTTTTTTGCTGTTCAAACAGGATACCCAATGCGATACTGAGTATAAAGGCACCTAACATAAAGATAAAACCAAACGGTAAATGCATCAGCATAAATAATAAAGAAGTTAAAACAATGCCGGAAATGGTTTGAAATCTTACATGCATCAGGTGTTTGACACTGGTCTGTATCACACCTCTTGCCAGAAATTCCTGCAAAAAGGCAGTGAAAATATATACATAAGCTCCGCTGGTGGAACCGCCAATAAAGTATTGCTTGATCGGAAATCCCAGTAATAGCATGACTTCTTTTGTTATGACCAACACTCCACAGGCAAGTAATGCGATTAGTATTGTCTGTTTCATATTTGTCAGAATCTGTGATTTTCTTGGAATGATTCCCACATCTTTCAGAGAAAAGCTGGTGAAAAAGACAATTTCCAGAAATAGCAGTAACGTGATTCCCTCGATCATTTTGGTATAATCCGAAGTACCCAGAGGTAGTTTCAGGGTAAATTTCAGCAGGCTCCAGATGGAGAGATATATGCTGATACAGGTTATGATCCCGGCGAAAATCAAAGCACAGTCCCGTTCGTGTGTTTTGAGCATATAGGCATCTGTGACATCTTCAATCAATAGAATCATGCCTGGAAAGCATTCTTTGTCGGTGGTATTTTCACCAGGTGCCAGGGGACTGATCTCTATATTGAAATATTTCAAATCAGACCCGGTATAATATTTTACGGTTTTGCGTGGAGTCGATACATTTTTCTTCTGACACGACTCAAACAGACGGTTGAATTCCCGGTTCTTTTTGTTATTTAAGATGGTTTCCCGAAATGATTTTCCTAATAGTGCTGGTTCATCCATTTCTAATATTTCAGCACAGGCGGCATTGAGATAAGTAACTTTTCCCTGGGCATTTACTGTGATAATACCATCGCTCATATTAGCAAAGATCATATTTTTCTGATCGTTGGATAGTGTATCCTGTATCAAATCACTCATGGGGATATCCTCCTGAAGACAGTTCAGTGTGAACTGAGATTCTCTCCTTTCTATTATAGTCATTCTGAACAAAAAGTAAAATACTTGTGCCAAAGTTTTTGATATGCTATGCTTACCATAGTACGAAAAAGAAGGGATCGAAGATGGCAAAGAAATTTTATGCAGTAAAGCAGGGACGGATACCGGGTGTATATCAGACCTGGGGAGAATGCAAGGCACAGGTGGATGGATATTCTGGTGCAGTATATAAAAGTTTTCCGACGGCAGGGGAAGCACTGGCGTTTGTAACCGGAGTGGTACAGAGGGCAGACGGACAGGGGAAGGCTGAATCTCAGGAAAAGGACGGGATGACGGGACGATCTCAGGCGGATGCCATGACCAAATTGGTTGACGGCGCACAAGGCGATCTGACGGCTTATGTGGATGGCAGTTATCACAATGTGACGAAAGAATTTTCATATGGGGTGGTGATCCTGCTGGGAGACGAAGAATATTGCTTTTATGAGAAGCTTTCGGACCCTGAACTGGCCGGGATGCGTAATGTGGCAGGAGAGATTAAAGGGGCAGAAGCTGCCATGCGTTATGCTTTGGAGCATGGCTATAACAAGATTACGATTTATCATGATTATGAGGGGATTGCCAGATGGTGTACCGGTGATTGGAAGGCGAATAAACCGGGAACACAGGCATATAAGGCATATTATGACAGTATTTGTGACCGGGTGCAGGTTTCGTTTGAAAAAGTAAAGGGGCATTCCGGCGATAAATATAATGATATGGCGGATCATTTGGCAAAACAGGCATTAGGGATTCAATCATGTTAGGAGAGACAGAAGATGCAAGAGGCAATCGTTACATTAAAAAAAGGTGAAGGGCGTTTATTAAAAAGTGGTGGATTATGGATCTATGATAATGAGATCGCTTCTGTGATGGGAAGCTATGCCGATGGTGATATTGTGCATGTGCATGATTTTGACGGATATCCGATAGGAAAAGGGTATATCAACTCTCAATCCAAGATACGTATCCGTATGATGACCAGACTGGCAGACCAGGAAATTGATGAGGACTTTCTGCGTATGCGTTTACAAGATGCATGGGATTATCGCAAAAGGACTGTGGATACCTCCAGTTGCCGAGTGGTGTTTGGGGAGGCCGATTTTTTGCCGGGCATCGTGATTGATAAATTTTCGGATGTGTTGGTGGTACAGTCACTGGCGCTGGGGATTGACCGCTACAAGGAGATGTTGGTACATCTGTTAAAGGATATTCTGGCAGAAGATGGAATCCTGATTCGTGGTGTCTATGAACGCAGTGATGCAAAGGTGCGGACACAGGAGGGGATGGAGCGTGTGAAAGGTTTCATCGGGGAACCTTTTGATACGCAGGTCGAGATCGTAGAAAATGGTGTGAAGTATTATGTGGATATCGTGGATGGTCAAAAGACAGGATTCTTTTTGGATCAAAAATACAACCGCAGGGCAATCCGTGGTTTATGCCAGGGGGCGAAGGTGCTGGATTGTTTTACCCATACCGGATCTTTTGCCTTGAATGCAGGACAGGCAGGAGCCAGATCAGTCTTGGGGCTGGATGCGTCAGAACTGGCAGTGGAACAGGCCAGGCGCAATGCTGAATTGAATGCATTATCGGATATAGTACAGTTTGAATGTGTGGATGTATTTGATAAATTGCCTGCGTTAGAACAGGCGGGTGAGCGGTTTGACGTGGTGATCTTAGATCCTCCGGCCTTTACGAAGTCCAGAAATTCCATCAAAAATGCGGTAAAAGGATACCGGGAAATTAATATGCGGGGGATGAAGCTGGTGAAAGATGGCGGCTATCTCGCCACCTGTTCCTGCTCTCATTTCATGGATTATGAACTTTTTACCAAAACCATTGGTCAGGCGGCGAAAAGTGCCCATAAGAGACTGCGTCAGGTGGAATTTCGCACGCAGGCACCGGATCATCCAATCCTGTGGGCAGCAGGGGAAAGTTACTATTTGAAATTTTATATTTTTCAGGTGTGTGAGGAAAAGTAGGAGGTGAGATACTATGAAGAAAACTTTGGAGACTCCCTGGGATATGACGTCGGAGATGTTCCAGAACGTTGTGAAAGCAGTTGCACATGTATATCCTATGATTGTCTTGGCTAACTTATCAAAAAATACGTATATCATGATTCAGAATGAAGGTTTTTTGTATCACAAAGTATTATCGTCCGGGTGTTATGATGATTTGATTGATGCCGGAGTGGAGAATATTCATGCAAATTACCAGTCCTTGTTTTTGAATTGTTTTTCCAGAGAAAATCTGATGAAAAATTTTGACAAAGGCAAGACGGATGTATATGCGGAATTGTATCAAAGGGATACGGAAGGAAAGTTTCATTGGGTATCTACACATGCGATTCGTATCAAAGATGAATCTGGAGATATCATACATATTTGTCTGAATCGAGTGTTGGATAATGTGGTGGAGAGCCGGTATAGTGATCGGAAATAGAAAGAGAGGGCTTACCTGAAAGCCCTCTCTTTTATAATTTCTCAGCAATATCATAGATCAATCGCTCGGATGCTTCCCAGCCCAGGCAAGGATCGGTGATGGATTTTCCATAAGTATGTTCATGGATGCTTTGACTGCCAGGTTCAATATAGCTTTCAACCATGACGCCCTTAACCAGGTCATGGATATCCTTGGATACTTCGCGGTTATGCAATATCTCGGATACGATACGAGGCTGTTCAAAATACTTTTTATTTGAGTTTGAGTGGTTTGCATCAATGATACATGCCGGATTTTTTAAATTCGTGTCACGATATAGTTCTAACAGAATTTGTAAATCCTCATAATGATAATTTGGACGGGACTGGTTATGTTTGTTGACTGCGCCCCGCAGGATCGTGTGGGTTAATGGATTTCCGTCCGTCTTTACTTCCCATCCGCGGTACATAAAAGTATGGCTTCCCTGTGCCGCGATACAGGAATTCATCATGATATTCATGGTGCCACTGGTAGGATTCTTCATACCACATGGGATGTCAAGACCGCTGATGGTGAGACGGTGCTGTTGATCCTCTACCGAACGGGCTCCCACTGCTACATAGGAAAGAATGTCTGCCAGATATGGCCAGTTTTCAGGATAGAGCATTTCGTCTGCCGCGAATAAGTGTGTCTCTGCGATGGAACGCAGATGCATTTTACGCATGGCAACCAAACCTTCCTGTAAGTCTGGTGCTTTCTCTGGATCAGGCTGATGAACGATTCCTTTGTAGCCTTCTCCGGTAGTTCTGGGTTTGTTTGTGTAGATGCGGGGGATAATGATAATCTTATCGGATACCTTTTCCTGTACCTTCGCAAGACGGTTAATATAGTCACAGACAGCATCTTCATTATCGGCAGAGCATGGTCCGATAATCACTAAAAATTTATCAGAGTCGCCGGTAAAGACTCCCGCGATTTCAGCATCTTTTGCTTCTTTGAGTTTCCTGTGTGCTTCCGGTAATGGATACTCCGACAATAATTGCTCTGGAGACATTACTTCTTTTACGTATGTTACACCCATGTTTTGTTCCTCTTTTCTTTCAAATTTATGATTGATTTGGCAACTTTGCAAAACCATCACACACTAAATTTTAATTCTAGCTGAGTTCCTTCGGTTCGTCAAGTGTGGGCACAAATGCAGGATAAAATCTCCAAAAATACCATGTGTTGGAACGACAGATCAGTAGAAATACGCGTCAGCTTCCGTATTTCTATGAAAAGAGAAGATGTAAATTTTTTGTGAATTTCGGGAAATGGTTACAAAAACCACCACACATTTCTTTACTTTTTTGACAGTAAGTGATAAAATATCTCACAGAATTCAAAATATTAAAGGAGGATTATTCAAAAATGGCTAGAGCTAAACAATCCATGGATGGAAATACCGCCGCAGCACATGTGGCATATGCCTACACAGAAGTTGCGGGTATCTATCCTATCACACCGTCCAGTCCGATGGCTGATTCTGTAGATCAGTGGTCTGCGGCAGGACAGAAGAACATTTTCGGCAGCACAGTAAAGGTGGTAGAGATGGAGTCTGAGGCAGGTGCCGCTGGTACTGTACACGGTTCCCTGGCAGCAGGTGCCCTGACTACTACGTTTACAGCATCACAGGGACTTTTGTTGATGATTCCTAATATGTATAAAATTGCAGGTGAGCAGTTGCCATGTGTATTTGATGTATCTGCTCGTACTGTATCTACACATGCATTAAATATCTTTGGTGATCACAGTGATGTATATGCATGTCGTCAGACTGGTTTCGCTATGTTGGCAGAGACCAATCCTCAGGAAGTTATGGATTTAAGCCCGGTTGCACATTGTGCAGCATTAGAGGGTAAAGTGCCATTTATCAACTTCTTTGATGGTTTCCGTACTTCTCATGAGATTCAGAAGATTGAGAAGTGGGATTATGAAGATCTGAAGGAAATGTGCCCAATGGATGCGGTAGAGGAGTTCCGTGCTCATGCACTGAATCCAGAACATCCAGCCGCTCGTGGTTCTCACGAGAATGGCGATGTGTTCTTCCAGCACCGTGAGGCTTGTAACAAAGCTTATGATGAACTTCCGGCAGTTGTCGAGAAGTATATGAATAAGGTAAATGAGAAATTAGGTACAGACTATGGTTTGTTTAACTACTATGGTGCGCCGGATGCAGATCGTGTGATCGTTGCGATGGGTTCCATCTGTGATGTGGCAGAGGAAGTCATTGATTATCTGACTGCTGCCGGTGAGAAAGTTGGTTTGATCAAGGTTCGTTTGTATCGTCCGTGGTCTTCTGAGGCACTCTTAAAGGTAATTCCTGAGACAGCAAAGAAGATTGCTATCTTAGACCGTACCAAGGAGCCGGGCTCTCTGGGTGATCCGTTGTATTTAGATGTTGTGACTACACTGCGTGAAGCAGGATTAAACGATATCGTAGTAACAGGTGGACGTTATGGTTTGGGATCTAAGGATACCCCTCCTTCTTCTGTATTCGCTGTATTCAAAGAGTTAGAGAAGGATGATCCAAAGCCACGTTTCACCATCGGTATTGTCGATGATGTGACCAATTTAAGTTTACCGGAGGTAAAGCCGGCACCGATCACTTCCGCACCTGGCACCAAAGAGTGCAAGTTCTGGGGTCTCGGTGGAGATGGTACAGTAGGTGCCAATAAGAACTCTACTAAGATCATCGGTGATCATACGGATAAATATATTCAGGCATACTTCCAGTACGATTCCAAGAAAACGGGTGGTGTTACCATTTCCCACTTACGTTTTGGTGATAATCCGATCAAGAGCCCATATTATATCAATCAGGCAGACTTCGTGGCATGCCATAACCCTGCTTATGTTATCCAGGGTATGAAGATGGCACAGGATGTGAAACCAGGTGGTGTATTCATGATCAACTGTCAGTGGTCTGATGAAGAGTTAGAGCAGCATTTGAATGCAGAAACCAAGAAGTATATTGCTGAGAACGATATCCAGCTTTACACCATCAACGCCATTGATAAGGCGATTGAGATCGGTATGGGGAAACGTACCAATACGATCTTACAGTCAGCATTCTTCAAATTGGCAGACGTGATGCCAATCGATGAGGCTGTGGAATATATGAAGCAGGCTGCGAAGAAATCTTACTCTAAGAAGGGTGACGCAGTGGTAGAGATGAACTATAAGGCAATCGATGCCGGTGTAGATGCGGTACACAAGGTAGAGGTTCCGGATTCCTGGAAGAATCCGGCTCCGGATGCACCGGCGAAGGAGTTAGAGGGACGTCCGGAAGTTGTGAAGTTAGTGAAGGATCTGTTGGAGCCAATCTCCAAGATGGATGGTGACAGCCTTCCGGTATCTGCCTTTGTAGAGAATCCGGATGGTCAGTTTGAGACAGGTGCTTCGGCATACGAGAAGCGTGGTACAGCGGTGACAGTTCCTGTATGGGATCCGGAAACTTGTATCCAGTGTAATAACTGTGCGTTTGTATGTTCTCATGCTACGATCCGTCCATTCCTGTTATCCGAGGATGAGGCGAAAGCAGCACCGGAGCAGATCAAGATGTCTGATACTAAGCCAAAAGCCGGTGAGTACAAGTTTACCATGAGTGTATCTCCACTGGATTGTATGGGATGTGGTGAGTGTGTCACAGTATGTCCTAAGGCCGCTGAGGGAGCCATCAAGATGGTACCACAGGAGTCACAGGCAGAGCAGCAGCCGGTATTTGATTATTTAGTAGCAAACGTAGGTAAGAAGGACAGTGGATTTGCAGACACTACTCCTAAGGGCAGCCAGTTCAACCAGCCATTGCTTGAGTTCTCAGGTTCCTGTGCCGGTTGTGCAGAGACATCTTATGCAAGACTGGTAACACAGTTGTTTGGTGAGCAGATGTATATCTCCAATGCGACAGGATGTTCTTCTATCTGGGGTAACCCGGCAGCTACTTCACCATATACCGTCAACAAGGATACCAAGAAGGGTCCTGCGTGGTCTAACTCCTTATTTGAGGATAATGCGGAGCATGGTTTGGGTATGTACGTTGGTCAGAAGTATCTGCGTGATCAGGCAATCGAGATCTTAGAGGAGATGGCAGCATCAGACAAAGCTTCTGCTGAGATCAAGGATGCCATTGCCAAGTATTTAGAGACCAAAGATGATACCAAGGCAAATGTTGAGCCTACCAATGCACTGATTGCAGCATTAGAGAAGTGTGACTGTGACAAGGCTAAGGCTGTATTGGCAAAGAAAGATTATCTGTCTAAGAAGTCCATATGGATCTTCGGTGGTGACGGATGGGCATATGATATCGGTTTCGGTGGATTAGATCATGTACTGGCATCTGGTGAGAATGTAAATGTTATGGTATTCGATACCGAAATGTATTCGAATACAGGTGGACAGGCATCCAAGGCATCCAATATCGGTGAAGTTTGTCAGTTCGCAGCAGCAGGTAAGGAAATTGGCAAGAAGTCATTGGCTGAGATCGCTATGAGCTATGGCTATGTATATGTAGCACAGATTGCTTTAGGTGCAAATCCGGCGCAGGCTGTGAAAGCCATCGCAGAGGCAGAGGCTTATCCGGGACCATCTTTGATCATCGGTTATGCGCCATGTGAGTTACACGGTATCGCCAAGGGTGGTATGAACCACTGTCAGGATGAGATGAAGAAGGCAGTTAAGGCTGGTTATTGGAATCTCTTCTCATTCAATCCACAGTTGAAAGCAGAAGGTAAGAATCCATTTACTTTCGCATCCGAGAAGCAGACAGACTTCGATGGATATCAGGACTTCCTGAACAACGAAGCACGTTATACCCGTCTGATCAAGCCATTCCCAGAGCGTGCTGAGAAGCTGTTCAAGGAATCAGAGGAAGCAGCAAAAGCTCGTTTCGAGCATTTACAAAAGTTAGTGGAGCTTTATAAATAATCATCTGCATTTTGTGATTCAGTGTTAATCAAAGGAGTGTCGTAACATAAATGGTATTCACGATCATTTATGGAGCGATGCTCCTTTTATGTTTTGTGCATCAGGTTTTGTCAGGTAATGATGGGATTTTTGGCAATAAAGTCTAAAAAAGAGGCTATTTGTAAATTAATTATGTCAGAATTGTGTCTTGTTATTCCAGAGAAGAACGAATATAATGAATATGTTGCATAATAAAATGAAAACATTTATGTGTTGTTTTCATGATTTCATGATGAGAGGAGAGACGAACTTATGCAAAAAAAACTCAAAACACTTGGGCTTTTGTTATTCGTTTTTGCATTGACGACAGCAGTCGGCGCAACTTATTCCGCGGATACTGCTTCTGCCAAGACGGTCAAAGCTAAGAAACTAAAGCTCAAGAAAAAGAAACTGTCAATCAAAGTGGGAGAAAAAAAGACTTTGAAGGTAACTGTAAAGCCTAAGAAAGCGAAACTGACCTGGAAGTCCAGCAAGAAAAAGATCGCCACCGTGTCTAAGAAAGGTGTGGTGAAAGGTAAGAAAAAGGGAACTACCAAGATTACCGTTACTTCCGGCAAGAAAAAGGCCACCTGTAAAGTGACAGTGAAGCAGACTTACAGTATTTATTCTGTACAGGTTATCAATTCTAAGGTGGTTCGTGTGACCTTAAACAAAGCGAAGAAATTAACTGCTTCTGATTTTGCACTGGCCAAGAAGTCAACTGGCAATGGCAAGAACTACAGAAAATTATCAGTAGCAACGGTGAATCAATCTAAGAATAAAGTATATGATTTAGTATTATCTAAAGACTATGATGCGGATAGTGATAGTAACTGCATTGCTGACGAGGATTATGTGCGGGTTTCTATCAACAAATTAAATGGCATCAAGGTGAAGGAAGTAATCTATTATTCATCCATCGTGTCAAGGAACGAATATATTGGTGGTGTAACCGGGGATGTGGTGAATGAGAATGTATATTTCACCTCGTCTTATAAAGGCTATTTAACAGATGTAAAGGTGACGGGACTGCCGGCTGGGTTAAAGGCAAAAGCATACGGTAATTATGTGACGATCAAGGGGATTCCTACTGCTGTGTCAAATGGTAAGGCTGCGACTATGACAGCGAAGGATGAGCTTGGTAAGTCTCTGACACAGAAAATTTACTTCTACATAGGAAGTGCGAACCAAATCGTGTCCTATATTCCGTTTGAGGGAAGAACGATCCTGGCAAATGATGAAAAAGGTGAGCTCTTCGATATCTATGCATATGGTGGTTCCGGATCTTATACTTATACTCTGATCAACAATAAGAATCCATTGATTAATTGTGATGGATCTGATATTTATTTCAGTGCATACCGGTATAATAATAGTGTAAAACAGTATCTGTCGGCAGGGCGATATAATGTGGCCTATTCGGTAACGGATAAAGGAAATGCGAAGATTAAATCCAATGGTTCTCTGGCAGTGACTGCTGTAAATGGTGTGAAGATCACAGGAAAAGTAGTGGCTGGAGATAACACAGTGATCACAGGTGCTGATGTGTCTGCCACTTTTAGGGATGAGAGCAGAGCATATTATTCTACCTCTTGCTCTGCCTACACACAGTATGAGAATGACGCAGAGAATAAGATGGTGAAGGGATATTATTATCTGACTGTATATCCGTCAAAGGTGTATAATATTACGGCAGAGGCTAACGGTGTAGAACGTGGAGTAGTAAACTATAATCCGGGTACTGCAAACCATACGCTGAACTTTACTTTGCCGGTATATAAGGTAACATTAAATGTACCTGCCGGTCTCGATCTGACAGGGGATGGATTGTATATTAAAGGTACAGAAGGTAGTAAATATGTATATGGAAACTCGGTGTATCTGAAAAAGGGTACTTATGTGATCAACACAACCCGAGATATTACCACGGGTACAGGATTTAATGAACGCACGGATGAGTATAAGATTGCTGCCAAGTTTACTGTCAATGGCAATATGGCAGTGAATGTCTCTGTTGCGAAGACGGGTAATGGCTATAACAAGTATTCCATTGACGGCACTCTAACCGTTGGTACAGAATCCCAGGTATATCGCAATGAATATTATTATTTCACACCGACAGAGGATGGTCAGTATACCTTCACGACAAATAGCTATCAGGCATTTACAATATATGATATGAATAAGGATATCATAGAGTACGCGGATGAAATTTTTGCCGGAGAATCCTATACTACTTCAGCAACCTTAAAGAAGGGGACGCAGTATGTGATCTATTGTGAGTATTCCGGGGCTGTCAAGGCAACGTTGTATTCTCAGGAGGCTCCTGCGGTAGAGGGTTCCTCTACAGAGGAATAATATGGATTGGCTTCTATCAGTGATGTTATGAACGAACAAACAGAGTTGCGTGGTATGCGCAGCTCTGTTTGTGTGTGTGGAAATATAATTTTCGATAATTGGTGTGAAGAATTTCGTTTAGGTGAGAATGCAGGGACTGGTATGATAATCATCTGCCAGTTTGGCATGTGGGTATTTGTGCAAAAGCAGGTAGCGATACAGATCATGGGCCCGCAGATCCGCCTGCCACTGTTCGGTTGCCGATTTTGTGGTTAATTGTGTGGCAGCCGCCGCCGTTTTGGTGAGTACCGGGATGTCCGTCTGGGTACGCAAAAGTTCGCTATGCGCCTGTCGAAAGCCCAGTAGTCTTGCATAGGAAGCTTCTGGTACGGTGGGGTGGAGATCCAGTAATAAGTGCAATAATACCCGTTGAATCCTGGTTCTGGTATACTGCCTGGTTTTTATGAGATCTACAAATTGGGATGCAGTTCGGTAATGAGGTAATTGATTTTGCATCCGTTTCCAAAGCTCCGGTGTCATATCACAGACTGATAAGGCATCCTCGTCCAGAGTGCGGAGTTTATAATAAAGCATATCGGACAGATCATCTTCTACGATGGGAAAATGGTCTGGATGTTGTTGCAGCAATCTTAAAATTTCTTTGGGTATGCCCTGTTCCGGCAGAGTACCATGATGGGCATAGTGGGATCGGATGGCGGTGGCGGAAGAAAATGCCTGCTCTGAGGAAAGTTCGTGATAGCCTGCGCCTTGTCTGGTGATGGTAATAGGAGTCATGGGACTGTCAAGGCGATACAAAGCCTTAAAATATTCGATTGCCAAAATATTGTTGGGGTCTGTGAAAATTCCTGGAATTTGACGCAGCAGATCAGGAAATGTATCGGAGAGAATCTCTGCTCTGGCGGCAGGATAGGTGTATCCCCTGGTTAATTTATCCCGGATCATAGTCTGAATCTGCGCTTCCTGCACCACCAGGAAATGGGCAATCTGTGATAACGCCTCCGGATCACCGCATTCGCTGCCAAAACAAATGCCATCCACAAATCCTAAATTGTTTAGGAGGCTGACACCACCATAAGCAAAATTTTCTGCGCTGGCTGTAGAAAAATGCACCGGCAGTTCAAACACCATATCGGCTCCTCCGGCCAATGCCATCTCGGTGCGCAAAAATTTGTCGGTCCAGGCAGGAGTGCCACGCTGGACGAAGTCGCCGCTCATTACGATGATGATATGTTCTGCCCCTGTTCTGGTTCGGATTTGTTCAATCTGGTATTCGTGTCCCCTGTGGAAGGGATTGTATTCTGCGATGATGCCCACTGTTTTCATGAATACCCTCCTTGTTCTATATTGCTTATTAAAAACTTGCAATTCTGTCCTTTATGATACTAGACAAAGAAAAATGAATCAAGTATACTTTTATCTAGTGGTGTAAAATCACATCGGAGGTATGATAGAACAGTTTGGAGGAAGACAAAATGAAGATTTTAGTTGTAAATTGCGGTAGTTCATCTTTGAAATTTCAGTTGATTGATTCGGAGACAGAAGCAGTCAGCGCATCGGGATTGTGTGAGAGAATTGGTTTAGATGGTGCCTTTACCTATAAAAAAAATGGGGAGAAGTATGAAAAAGAGATCGCATTGCCGGATCACGCTGTAGCGATTAAAGTGGTATTAGATACTTTGTTGGATTCAGAGATCGGTGTTTTGCAGTCATTGCAAGAAATCCATGCAGTGGGTCACCGTCTGGTGCATGGGGGAGAGAAATTTTCTTCTTCGGTGATCATTACCGAGGAAGTGCTTCAGGCGATTGAGTCTTGTAATGATTTAGCACCATTACATAACCCGGCGAATATTTTAGGTGTGCGTGCCTGTCAAAAGGTGATGCCGGGAGTTCCGAATGTGGCGGTGTTTGATACTGCATTCCATCAAACGATGCCAAAGAAAGCATATTTGTACGGATTGCCAAAGAAATATTATGAGAAGCACGGGGTACGCCGTTATGGTTTTCATGGAACCAGCCACAGTTTCGTCTCCGCCAGACTGGCAGAGCTGGCAGGACTGGACCCCCAGGATTCTAAAATGATCATTTGTCATATCGGTAGCGGTGCCAGTATATCGGCAGTGAAAAACGGAAAAAGCGTGGATACCAGTATGGGTATGACACCGTTAGAGGGGTTGGTGATGGGAACCCGTTCCGGCGATATTGATCCGGCGATTTTGGAATATATCTGTGAGAAAGAAAATTTGACGATAAGTGAATTAACCACTATTCTCAATAAGGAATCCGGAGTGTTGGGACTGTCCGGACTGTCCAATGATTACCGGGATCTGATGGAAGCAGTAGAGCAGGGAAATGAAGATGCGAAAAATGCGGTGGATGTGATGATTTATCGCGTGTTGAAATATATCGGAGCTTACTTTGTAGCCCTGGGTGGTGTGGATGCGATTGCATTGACAGCAGGTGTGGGTGAAAATAATATCAAGATTCGCGAGCGGATCTTGAAGGGGTTGGAGGCCATTGGAGTAGTGCCGGATCTGGAAGCAAATACCGTTCGCGGGGAAGAATTACTACTGACTAAACCAGAGAGTAAGGTGGCGGTTTGGGTGGTTCCAACCAATGAGGAGTTGGCGATTGCAAGAGAAACCGCAGCATTACTATAAAGAAATGTTTATTTTGAGGGTGATGTGGCCAGTTGGATATCACTATAATTTTGGACGGTGGAGCGTACTGCTTCCAGAAAATCGTCCAACAGAGCTGGTTTTGCCAATGGTTCTTTATATAAAATATAGCAGGTTCGTGGGTCAGGTCCATTGGCTAATTGGCAAATGCGTGCCTGGCCATTTTGGTGCAATACAGTGGCATAGCTGGAGGGAACGACAGCCCAGGCATCGGGTAATTGGAGGAAGGATTGAAACAGGGACATATTATCCAGTGAAAGGCGGTTTACCTGTGTGGTGCCAAACCAGTATTCATGCCAGAGTAGAAAGGGGTTTGACCAGGGAATATAGATTTCATGTTCCAGAGCCAGTTCTTGTGGCGACACGACCGTTTCGTAATGGGAGTGGGGACTGCATACGAATTGCATGGTTTCATGGAACAGTGGCAGCGTTTGCACTTTTCGGAAGAAATGTGGATTGGTGATCAGCGCAAGGTCAATTTCATGATCCTCAATGGCTTGATAGGCGGCATTGGATCGCAGTGTCGAAAGACTGAGTCTGCATCCGGGATGTGACATTAGAAATGCAGGATAAATCTGTGACATGAAGGTGATATTGAGACTATCTACATTGGCAATCCGAAGGGGGATTCTGGCGTCATACTTTGCGTCAATATGACTGGCTTCCTCATAGATTTCCTGAAAACGTCTGGCCAGAGGCAAAAACTGTTTTCCGGCTTCCGTCAATTCAATATTGCGAATCCCTTTACGACGTTTAATAAGCTGGTGTCCCAATTCCTGCTCTAAACTGTGTAGACGGTGGCTTAATGCAGGCTGCGTAATATATAGTTCTGTTGCAGCCTGGGAAAGGCTGTCGCTGCCGGCGATGGTCAAAAAAGTATGGATATCGTTTTGATTCATGTTCCTCTCTCCGTTGTATAATATAAAAGTTCTTTATATTATATACCTGAAATATTAATTTTACAAGTAAATGAGGCGTGCGCTATAATGACAGAGAAAACAGTGACTACTGGAGGCGGATTATGAGTAAGGAACGAACGGAATATTTAGTACATTATGCAATGTCCATGACGGGTGGTTTTTTAGGTGCTTATGCTCTGATCAATCATCATGAACTGTTTGGTAACGCACAAACATCTAATTTAATTCATCTTGCCATATGTCTGGTGGGAACTGATTTCACGGAATTTATGTACCGATTATTGGATTTGATGTTATACTTCTCTGGTTTTGCCTGTACCGTTTATTTCGCCAGAAATACAAAAATAGATTTGCATTATTGCAGCCTGTTCTTCAATCTGATGACCGTATTGATTTTGTTTTGGATGCCGCGCGGTATCAGTGATTATGTGTTTTTAGCGCCGGTATTTTTCTCTATGGCATTTCAATGGAACAGCTTCAAAGGAGTGGGGGAATATGCCAGTTCCAGTATATTCTCCACGAATAATTTCCGGCAGTTTTCCACTTCTTTATGCGAATACCTTTGCGATAAAGACAAAACTCATTTACAGAAGACCTGTTTTTATGGCAATACGCTGTTAAATTATCATGTGGGGGTTGTCGTGGCCTGTCTGGCAAGTAAATGGTTCGGTCTGAATGGGGTTTTAGCAGGGCTGGTAATTATCCTTTATTGCTGGGTTGTGGTATGTATCGATCATGGATGGAGAATGGAGAAAAATGTCAAAAAAGTTATTGACAAATATACTTTCAGTTGCTATAATCGAAAAAGCGTTGTAAAATGAGTAAGAGATCAGGAGGTGGAATAGATGTCTATTTGTCCTAAGAATAAATCTTCTAAGTCTAGAAGAGATAAGAGAAGAGCGAACTGGAAAATGTCAGCACCAAACTTGGTAAAGTGCAGCAAGTGTGGCGCATTGATGATGTCTCATAGAGTTTGCAAGTCTTGCGGTTCTTATAATAAGAAAGAGATTCTTGCAGATGCTGAGTAGCGGAAATGAAAAATGACAAAATATAGAGATGATAAAAGATCAAACTTTTATCATCTCTATTTTATTGTGCGTAAGTATTGGGCGGATAATCCTGGAGTTTGCCCGAAAGATTTCCGTACGGTTGTAACGAAATTCTTTTTTTTGCCACTAATCATTATAGGAGAGAAAAACATAGTATCAGGACAGAATAGGAGAAGCGGGATGATTGAGCTCAGGGAAGTTGTGAAAACTTATAATCCGGGCAAAAGCAATGCCTTTGAAGCTTTGCATGGTGTGTCTATGCGGATTAAAGAGGGAGAAATGCTGGCAATTATGGGGACCAGTGGTGCAGGGAAGTCCACGTTGCTACATATTCTTGCGTGCATTGACCGATATGATTCGGGTGAATATCTTTTAGATGGGGAGTTGATGGGGAAGATGCCGGAACGGAAAATGGTGCACAATCGTGATTGTAACACATGACCCGATAGTCGCAGAGAAATGTGACAGGCTTGTGGAAATCAGAGACGGTAACATTGTTCGCTAGTGCAAAATGCAGAAAGGAGGGGCGTGTATAGATATGAAATGCATGGAAGAAATATATTCCCAATATGCAAAAATGATCTATGGCTTTCTCCTGATTAGAACCGGAAAGGAAGATCTGGCCGAGGAATTGACACAGGAAACCTTTTATCAGGCATTAAAAAATTTATCCAGTTTTGATGGAAAAAGCGCTTTGAGTACCTGGCTCTGTGGAATCGCTAAAAATGTCTGGTATACGTATTTGAAAAAGCAGAAAAAGTGTTCACATATTCCCCTGGAAGATATTCGGGGACTAAGCGAACCACTGAGCATTCCGCTGGAGCAGGAAGTGATGAATCGATTAGAAAGTGAGAGGGTTAAACAAGCGATGGACAGGATGAAAGAGCCGGCACGGACGGTATTGTACCTTAGATTGATTGAGGATTTAAGTTTTCGGCAAATCGGTGAAATTATGGAAAAAAAGGAAACATGGGCCAGAGTTACTTTTTATAGAGGAAAAGAACGCTTGTTAAAGGAGGTGACAGCAGATGAATCATAAAATCCCCTGCGATATGATCCAGGATCTTTTGCCCCTGCATATGGACGGACTGACGCATGATAGCACGGCTGCTTTGATAGAAGAGCATTTGATGGAGTGTAAAGAATGCCGGGAAATGTACGATAGAATGGGAGGTGTGGTTACTGTCAGCGATGAGCAGCAGATGGAGGATCAAAAAGAGTTAGATTATCTGAGAAAAATCAAAAAATACAATCGACGTAAGATTTTTCTTTCCGTTCTGCTGGTACTGGTGACTTTATTCCTGGGGGGAATGATCAAAATTCTATTTTGGGGAACGGTAACCGAACAATACACGACCACTTCTTTTGAAACGCAGCAGGGGAACGTAATAGTCTGTGGTACGTTAAATACGAATCGGTCCTATTGTCGTTACCGGGTGTCGAAAACGGGAGAAGTAACGATTTATTCTGTTCCTAAAACCCCTTGGAACTGTCAGAAGGAGTTTTCCATTATCCTGAAGCCGGACACTGTATCGGATGAATTTCGGTTTGTGGATAACACCGTGTATGGGGATGGAACATATTATTCCACACAAATGATTCAACTATGGCAGGCACAGAATCCATATGTAGGAGATGCCTCTGCGGATGAGAAGCTGGCACAGGCCGCCGGAATCCGGGATAAATATGGGCAATACACGATTGAGTTGGTGACGGATCAGGAACCGTATGAATGGATCTTTCATTTTGATAATAATATTTCGGATCTGATGCTGACCGATGCAACGGCCCCCATGAATTATGCATGTATTTTGTTTGCTTTGACGGGCAATGTAGATGTCATCACGTTTGATTTTCCGGATGTGGAAGATATGGATCTGTATCGGTGGGAGAGAAAACATTGTAATGTATATATTAGTACGCAAATTGAGGAGTTGAAAATGAACAAAAATGCATATTTCGATTGGAGTGCCTATCAGTATTCACAGCTACATGCAAAGGACGTGTCAGTTTATGGCAGAAGCATAGCATCACTGAATGAACTTCTAAATGTATTAGATATGTGGGCTTTGTATCAATAAGGGGAGAGTGGTGTGAAATATATTGGAAAGAATATTTATTCCTTTCTGAAGAAGGATCGTTTTTTATTTACACTGGTGGTACTGTCCATCGCTGTGTCTGTTCTGATGATTCATTTTTCTTACGGATTATTTCAGAATTATCAGTTGGAAAAGAGATATCATTTATCCGGTGTCAAAGAATTTCATGTGACGGTGCAAGGGGACTTTGCCAAAGAGGAAATTACGCAATACCAGGGACGTCATTTACCGGAGATCCAAACAGTTTACCGTCAGACTGGAGAGGCGGGAGAGTATGTCACAACCGGAATGTTAAGAGATTTTGCAAAACGTATGGGGAATGGGCTGAAAGATTCCCTGGATTATCTCAAGGTATATCCGGTGGTGGAGAAATGGGATCTGGAGTGTGGTTTTTCTGTGGAAGATGGATGCATCGTGTCGAGTCCTTCCTATGACCGGCTTTTTAATCAGAGCATAGATTACTTTCTAAGCCGGGGAAGAAATTTTACGAAAGCAGAATATGAATCAGGAGAGAAAGTAGCTCTCTGCTGGGATTTGTACCGTGTTAATTATTATTATGATGAAAATGATGTGCTGCATCTGAATTCGCCCATTACAGAATCCATGATGACAGAGAACAACACATTACAGTTGGGGGATGAACATTATCGGATCATTGGCTTTGGGCAGGCGGGAGGAAAAATGGAGCGGCCCATCATACCGGTTACTTCCCTGCCGGAGAATACTCCCCTGATGGGGACGATAGATTTTCATTTTCATAAGTCCGTCACATTGCAGCAATATCATTTTTTGGAAAAAATCGTAGAGGAAACATTTGGGGATTTGGCAACGTTGCAGCCATTGTCCCTGCCACCGGAAGAATCGATATATCTATATAATACTATGATCGGTATCGCGGGAATGATATCTGTGATTTCGGCATTAAATTTCGCTATTTTGTATCGCTATATTCTCACGAAGCGGAAAAAGGATTTCAAAGTATTTCGCATCTGTGGACTGAGTTTTTGGAGAACGGTCAGTATGTATTTGGCAGAATGTATTTTGATTACCCTGCCTGTTTATATGATTGGAATTGTACTCTTTGCCCTGATAATATTACCTAATATTGCAGTTCACTATGAATATATGGATTCTGGTTTTTCGCCCGTGGTATATCTCAGTATCTTTGTTTTGTACACTGTAGTCTCCGTCAGTATTTTGTTATTGATGGTGGTCATGCAGTTAAGGATCAATGAAGAAGAAAACATCGGGGGTGGTTATCAATGAAATTCCGATATATCATGCATGAAACCAAAAAGAATCGTCTTATGACTTTGTTTATTTTATTGCAGATGGGGATTCTGTTTTGGACCGTTATTTTTATCGTTTCAGTGATACAATCCCGCTATACTTATTATGTGCCATTCAAACAATGGCTTCACGGTTCCGGTGTTGCCATAACCGGGTTGTGGGCAATGGATGGAAGAGACGGAGATGGCAGAGCACCGATGAGTACCTCGCAGGATTTGGAACAACAGCTCCGGCAGGCGCAGGTAGATGCTTTATATAATGTACAGATTTACATCGATGGTATTGTGACCTGGAATGGGGACAGTGAGATTTTTAATGCAACGAAAACCATTGGATATGATGATACTTTATTGGAATGTTATTCTCCCGCCATGAGCAGCGGAAGATGGCTGAAGGCAGAAGACAAAAATACCAGGGTGATTGAGGTGGTGCTTGCATGCAAAAACCAAACCACAGATTACCAAGTAGGGGAGGAGCGGAGACTATATACATGGGATGGAGACGGTCATCTTCAGGAAACGGATTGTTATGCCAGAGTGGTTGGCATTATGGAAGAGGGCGCCAAATATATCGGAGTGGGGCAGGAACTTTCGGAAGCGAATAAAGCCTATTTTGAGGATTTCTATACCACGTATCATAGGAGTGAGACTGAAGATACGATGGCCTTTGTCAGTAGAGAGGATATCCAAAAGGAGAAGTTGTGGGACTTTACACTTAATGACGTTTGCTTCATCTCTTATGATAAAAATATCTCAAAAAGAAATATTGCCTGGAATGAACAATTTCTGAATAGAAATGGAACTGCCCTATTGCGCCAGGATATGGAGATCGTAGAAAAAAACAGTAAGTCATACATCTATCGCCAGATGGATATTTTTATTCCGGTGCTTGTGGGGCTTTTGATCCTTACCATCATGTCCCTGATCAGCAATACCGCCATCGGATTGAAACAAAATATGAGGGAATATGCAATCTATTATATGCATGGACTGACATGGAATCAGTGCATATGGTTATATCGCAAAAACATGTTGTTAGGGGAGGGGATCACTTTGCTGGGGGTTTTGGTTATAATGCAGGTCCTGATGCGAAAAGGAATGCTTTCCCATGTGGTTTTGTCGCTGGGAGTGGTTCAGGTCGGGGCCTGTTTGGGAATAATTGCTCTTTTTTCACTGGTGAGTTTTGTGATTGATAAAATACTGACCAGAGGAAGCTCTGTGAAAGACATTCTTCGCGAAACAGTGTAGTAAGAACTTGACAAATAAGATTTCCTGTTATATATTATAACAGTGATATATAACAGTGTTATAAGGAGGCGTGAACATGGGTGAGGCTGAACCGACTACCCTGGAATTAATTCATATGGCAGCCAAAGAAGAGTTTTTGAATAAAGGTTTTCAATCCGCTTCTTTGCGCAATATAGTAAAAACAGCAGGTGTTACCACAGGCGCGTTTTATGGCTATTACGAAAGTAAAGAAGAACTTTTCCGGGTGTTGGTGGGTGACCAGTACGAGACATTTATGAGTACATATAAGCATGCGATGCAGGAGTTTGCCGTACTGTCACCGGAGCAACAGGTGGAAAATCTGGGAAGCTTTTCTTATGAATATATGCATGATATGCTTTTGTACGCATATGATAATTTGACCGAATTTAAGCTGCTGCTTTGCTGTTCGGAAGGCACTTGCTTTGCCGGAATGCTGGATGAGATGGTGGAGATTGAGACGAAGGCCACACATGATTATCAGGAAATGCTGGTGCGTCTTGGTAAACCATCACCGCATATTGATCCACAATTAGAGCATATATTGATTACCGGGATGTTCAACACTTATTTTGAACTGATTATTCACGAAATGCCGATAAAACAGGCGGAGATATATTTGTCGGAAATGTGGGATTTTTATTGTGCAGGATGGTTAAAAATCATGGGACAATGAGCCTTGTGGCGTCTGTGTCTGTACCAGACGGCATAAGGCGAAAACGATATTGGGACGATGGACAGGACCATAGGTCCTATAATTTTTAGTCTTTGGTTAGATATGTCTAACTAAAGTTCTTAACTAGTAACTTAAAGTTCTTGGTTGGTAACGGAAAGCGGCTGCAGCGCTTTCATTATCATAAAACGATTTCGGTGCAAATTACTTTTTTGACACCGGAACATCATCAAAATTATTGGTAAGGAGGTTTTTGGTTTGAAAAAAGAATCCGATTTAAAAAAGCTCTTTGGCTATGCCGGAGGCTATCGATACCTGACGATTGCGTCATGGATACTGAGTGCCCTCAGTGCTTTGGTGGCGTTGCTTCCATTTGTGTATGTCTGGAAAGTGATAAAGGAAGTGCTGGATGTTGCACCGAATTATGCAGAAGCATTGTATCTAACCCATAATGGCTGGATGGCAGTGGTATTTTCCATTGCCGCCATTCTGATTTATGTAGCAGGATTGATGTGCTCGCATCTGGCGGCATTCCGTGTGCAGGCAAATATCCGTTCTCAGGCGATGCACCACATTATCACACTGCCAATGGGATTTATGGACGATATCGGCAGCGGTAAGGTTCGGAAGATTGTATTTGAATCCAGTGCTGCCACAGAAACGTATCTTGCCCATCAGTTGCCGGATCAGGCGAATGCCTTGGCGACTCCTGTCGGATTGTTGGTTTTGCTTTTGGTGTTTGACTGGCGTCTGGGGCTTTGCAGTCTGATTCCCATCGTGATTGCCTTCTTGATTATGAGTGCCATGACTGGAAAGCGTATGGCAAAAAAGATGGAGGAGTATAATAACGCGTTGGGTCAAATGTCCAACGAGGCAGTGGAATATGTCAGAGGTATCTCGGTGGTGAAAACCTTTGGTCAGTCCGTCTTTTCTTTTAAACGCTTCAAGGAGGCGATTGATAATTATGAGAAATGGGTCATTTCATACACAAAAGATTTGCGGATACCTATGATGTTCTATACTACGCTGGTCAATGCGATCTTTGCAATTTTGATCGCGGCGGCGCTGGTGATGACATCCGATGGTGTGACCAATGAATTTTTGCTGAATCTGATGTATTACATTATCATTACCCCGATCATTACATTGACACTGACAAAAATAATGTATGCCAGTGAGAATAAACTGATTGTGGCGGATGCAATGGCACGCATCGACAGTATTATGGCTATAAAACCATTGCCGGAATCCCCAAATCCGCAGCATCCTCAGGAAAATTCTGTGGAACTATCCCATGTTACTTTCCGCTATCCGGATGCTGAGAAAAATGCATTGGAGGATATTTCCCTGAACATTAAGCCGGGGGAACACATTGCTTTTGTGGGACCGTCCGGTGGCGGCAAGACCACTCTTGCAAGCATCGTGGCCAGATTTTGGGACGTGAACAGCGGTACAGTCAAGATCGGTGGTGTCGATGTGCGGGATATTGCCAAGGCGGAACTGATGGATACGGTTTCTTTTGTGTTTCAGGATTCCCGGCTGCTGAAAACTTCGATTCTCGACAACGTGCGTATGGCGAGACCGGATGCCTCCCGTGAAGAAGTATTGCGGGTGCTGCATGATGCACAGTGTGATGATATTCTGGAAAAACTTCCGGACGGTGCCGATACCGTAGTAGGCACCGATGGTGTTTATTTGTCTGGCGGAGAGCAGCAACGGATTGCAATCGCACGGGTTATGCTGAAAAATGCGCCTATTTTAATATTAGATGAGGCCACGGCATTTGCCGATCCGGATAATGAATCCAGAGTACAGGCCGCGTTTGACAAAATGACAAAGGGAAAAACGGTATTGATGATCGCGCACAGACTATCCACGGTGACCGATGCCGACAGGATCGTGGTCATCAAAGACGGCAGAATGGCAGAATCTGGCACACACGAGGAATTACAGAGTAAGTCTGGATTGTATGCCAACATGTGGAAGCAGTATAATAAGGCTGCGAAATGGAAGGTAGGTGCTTCAAATGCTTAATTATTTAAAACACACTTTCGCCCTCTCGGATAAGGGCGCGAAGGATATGGTAAAGGCGTTTTTTGCCTGCACATTATCAAATCTTGTGCTGATGGTACCTGTGGTACTCTTGTATAGCCTGATTCGTGATTTGTTGGACGGCGGTGTTCCGGGTGGGAGAATACTATTCTATACGGCAGGGACTGTGATTGCATTGGCATTGATTATGTTGACCACTTATTTTCAGTATAATGCCACCTTTTTTGCCACTTATGAAGAAAGCGGTGTGCGTCGTCTGACTCTGGCGGAAAAACTCAGAAAGATCCCTCTTTCATTCTTTGGGAGAAAGGACTTATCCGATTTAACCAGTGTATTAATGGCAGACTGTGCCACATTAGAGAGTGGATTATCCCATTGGGTTCCGGAGTTCGTGGGTTCTATCGTTTCTACGATTTTGATTGCTGTGGGTATTTTTCTCTTTGATTGGCGTATGGCGCTTGCCTCCCTCTGGGTACTTCCGGTTTCCTTTGGGATCATATTTGCCACAGCAGGTATCATGCGAATCAAGCAGGAAAAAGTGCAGAGAGCAACGGTGGTTTGCTCCGACGGTATTCAGGAGTGTCTGGAATCCGTGAGGGATTTAAAGGCGAACAATGCAGAGGAAGAGTATATCAAAGGGCTGGATCAAAAAATTAAGGCTGTGGAGAAGCTGACGGTTGTTGGCGAATTTACCAACGCAGTATTTAATACTTCCGCGCGCATGATCTTAAAACTGGGTATTGCGACTACAGTATTATTTGGTGGTATGCTGTTGGTAAAGGGTGAGATAGACTTGCTGATATTCTTTGCTTTTCTGATTTTGGTTTCCCGTGTTTATGATCCGCTGTCGGTGTCACTGGACAACTTAAGTGCCATTATCATGATGCGGAACATACAGTGTAAACGAATGGATGAAATACTAAGTTATCCCGTGCAGAATGGCACAGAGATGCTGACAAACCAAGGGTATGACATCGTATTTGACCATGTGGGATTTTCCTATAACAGTGGGGAAACGGTACTGAACGATGTGTCCTTTACGGCGAAACAGGGCGAAGTGACTGCTTTGGTCGGTCCTTCCGGCGGGGGTAAGACAACCGTAACCCGTCTGGCTTCCCGTTTTTGGGATATCTCCAGCGGGACAATTACTGTGGGTGGGATGGATATCTCAAAAATAGATCCGGAGACATTGATGTCGTTATATTCGATTGTCTTTCAGGATGTAACGCTGTTTAATAATACTGTCATGGAAAATATTCGTCTTGGTCGAAAGGATGCTACTGATGAAGAGGTACTGGCGGCGGCAAGGCTTGCCAATGTGGATGAATTTGCCCAGAAGCTTCCGGATCAATGGAATACTCTGATTGGTGAAAATGGCTGTGAACTGTCTGGCGGTGAACGGCAGCGTATCTCCATTGCGAGAGCGTTTTTGAAAGACGCACCAATCATCCTGCTGGATGAAGCTACCGCCAGTCTGGATGTGGAAAATGAAACACTGATTCAGGAATCATTGTCCCGTTTGATAGAACATAAGACAGTTATGATCATCGCACACCGTATGCGGACAGTCGCCGGGGCTGATAAGATCGTGGTTCTGGAGGATGGTACAGTGGCAGAACAGGGAAATTCCGGGACATTACTGAAACAGAATGGAGTTTATGCCCATATGGTAAAGCTGCAAACCCTGAGTCAGAACTGGGTTATGCAATAGGCAGGATAGGAGTTGGTATTTTTAATATTTTTTACACCCCGGACCATAGGAGAAATCTGGTTTTGCCTGGTGTCGAATTTCGTCAAATCGAGTCGAAGGATGTAGGATTTTTCCGGAATAAATTGTAGACAGACAGATTACAATGAACTATAATTGATATCATAGACTGAAATAGCAAGGAAAAAGATATGAGATTGTAGATGTATGGATGGTAACAGAGGAGAGGGAGAAGCTATGAGTGCAAAAAAAGTAATGATGAATGTGCTGGTAAGTCTTATTATCACATCCGTTTTGTGTTTGTCCTATGCTGAGGCATCTAAACTCTTGATTTCCCGGTCATGGAAGATGCAGCAGGATAGTAACTGGTGTTGGGTGGCTTGTGCTCAAAATAGTGTCATTAATGTGCTGGGGAAGGCGGAGAGCCAGGAGTCCGGGGTGAAACATATTTTTGGGAGTGTGGTCAACAAGGGAGCTTCCAATGCGCAAACGGCCCATGTGGCAGAATATTTGAGTAATGATGTCTTAGTATATGGGCATACTGTGACGGGCACGAAGAAAGGGTTTTCTTTTTTGAAGAAAAAGATAGATGTAGGGTATGTTACGATACTTTCCTCCGGATATTATGATGGTTCCAAAAGAAAAAACGGACATGATGTGCTTATGACGGGGTATGATACTGCGGGAGGGAATCATATATATTATTATGATCCTCTGGATGGCAAAGTGAATTTCTGTACTTATAAATCATTTGTGGATGGAACATATAATGGTGCTAAGTACGATGGAACAATTTATAATGTATGTTGATCGGTGGAGAAGTAGAGAAATATAAAGGGAGTATGACTTGCATGAGAAATAGTTTGAAATATATTGGGATGTTTTGTTTGCTGATATTTGTTCTGATGAGTGCGTGTTCAACATCAGTGGATGCAAAGGATATTTTTCGAAATATTAAATTGAATGAAGGAGAGGCAGATGAGATGGCGCAATCTGTTCGTCTGCGGAATAATAATGATAATAAAACACAGCAGAACAGAAGCCTGATCAACCAGCAGGATACCAATGTGGACGTTGAATATTTGTACGACGAAGCATATAGAGTAGTGGTATCAGAACCGGACAAAATCATGCAAGAATATCAAACCAATGATTTCGATGCATTGTTTACCGGTCAGGAATATATCAAAGTACCGATGATTGATACGGATGGTAACTATGGGATTGCCACTTTTTTGAAACAGGACGATACTGTAGAATTTTTGGGTGAGAAATATGATTGTTTATCGTCAGATGATCTCATCATCAATCATTTAGATTACATAGAGAAATCCTTTAAGCAACAAACGGATTTGAGTGATATCAAAGCCGGATATATTCAACAGTATGGAATCTTGTTGCTTTATGCCTGGAATGGTCAGGAAAATTATGTTATGCCATACTTTGAAAATGAGGCAGTGGAAAAGGCGATGGGAAAACAAAATATCATCGCATCGAAGGTATATGGATCGGATGAATTTTTTGCGTCTATGGAAAATGTGCTTGAAAGGGAGGAAAATACAGAAAGCGGTGAAGTCAGTGGCGGGCTTGCTTTTAAATCCACAAAACATTCCATCTTCCATAAAGTGCTGATATTTTTGGGCGTTTTTGTCATCGTCTTCCTTATTATTATGACAGTTCAGAAGTGGGTGCATAAAAAAGGGATACTATGTGGTGTTGTCGTACTATTCATAATCGTTTTGTCATGTGGTTGGAATCTTTATCATAACGGGGTGAAAAAAATAGTTTTTCCGATAATGACCGGAGATAATGAGTATGTCAAAAGAAAAGATATCAATCGTCAGATTAAGTGGATTAACAGTATGGAGTATGAAGAAATTGAATATAGCAAATCACTGGATCCGGGACAGAAATCAGGAGGATGGGATAATTATTTTGATATTGTATTTTGGGATGGAGAGAAGGAGTCCTATGTCTATGATGGGGAAGATCCGGAATATGTTTTAATCACAAAAAGGGATAAGACAGCGCACTTATATAAGATTGACAAATGATGAGGCTAAGTGTATGCTAACTACTATGGAGGATTCTCATTCGTTGATAAGAACGGTGTAGAAGTGATCGGTTTGATACTGATAACCGGTCAACATAGATAAAGGAGGTACATAGTATGTTAGATTGTTTGAAATGTATGAATTTGAAAAAGGCGGGAATATTTGCTGCCGGAGTTGCGTTTGGAACGGCAGGTATCAAGTTCCTTTCCAGTAAGGATGCCAAAAAGGTGTACACTAACACCACAGCAGCGGCGTTACGTGCAAAGGAATGTGTAATGAAAACGGTATCCACTGTGCAGGAAAATGCAGAAGATATTTTGGCAGATGCAAAGCAGATAAATGCGGAACGGGCCGCACAAGAGGATGATGCTGAAGGGAATGAGGCATAGTAACAGGAGGCTGTTGCAAAACATATGGGATGGTTTTGCAGCAGTCTCTTTGACTGACAGGAAGGAATAAACTATGGAATTTTTCGTTAGGCATGAATTTAGAAATAGAATACGAATCCATATACGACAATCTCATATGAGTTGTGAACAGGCAGATACGCTGCTTTATTTTTTGGAGAAACAGGAGCAGGTAGTTTCTGCGAAAGTATATGAGAAAACTTGTGATGTGGCGGTGGTGTATCAGGGACCGCGAAATGAATTGATCAGGATACTGAAGGACTTTCGGTATGAAAACGTGAAAGTGCCCGCGACAGTGATCGAAAATTCGGGAAGAGCATTAAATGAAACATATCGGGAAAAAATGCTTCTGAAAATAGCATTGCATTATGTCTCAAAATGGATTTTACCATCTCCTTTGAGGACGTGCTGCACTATTTTTGGTGCCATCAAATATATGAGAGAGGGGATTTCCTGTCTCTGGAATAGGAAACTGGAAGTTCCGGTGCTGGATGGCACGGCCATCGGTGTTTCCGTATTACATGGAGATATCAATACGGCCAGCTCGATTATGTTTATGCTGGGCATTGGCGAGTTGTTGGAGGAATGGACCCATAAAAAATCAGTGGATGACCTTGCGCGAAGTATGTCTTTAGATATTGGGCAAATATGGGTTTTGCGCGGAGGACAGCGAAGGCAGGTATCTGTGTCAGAAATAGAGCAGGGTGATATGGTGGTAGTCCATATGGGAACTATGATACCTTTTGACGGGATGGTCATAGAAGGTGAGGGGATGGTAAACCAGGCATCCTTTACCGGGGAAGCGGTTCCGGTGAGGAAAACCATAGAGAGCTATGTATATGCCGGTACCGTTCTGGAAGAAGGGGAACTGACGATTCTTGTAAAAGAAATTGGAGGCTCCAGCCGCTTTGATAAGATTGTCAGAATGATCGAAGAGTCGGAAAAACTCAAGTCAGGTTTGGAGAGCAAAGCAGAACATTTGGCCGATAAGCTTGTCCCATATAGTCTGGGAGGGACGATATTGACGTATTTTCTGACAAGAAATATGACTAAGGCACTTTCGATTCTCATGGTTGATTTTTCCTGTGCCTTAAAGCTTGCCATGCCCATCTCTGTTTTATCAGCAATACGTGAAGCAGGAACTTATCACATCACTGTGAAGGGGGGAAAATATCTGGAGGCAGTGGCCGACGCTTCTACGATTGTCTTTGACAAGACCGGAACTTTGACCAAAGCAAGACCAACGGTGGTGGATGTGATCTCTTTCAATGGAGAGGATCCGGATGAACTTCTTCGGATTGCCGCGTGTATGGAAGAGCATTTTCCTCATTCTATGGCCAAAGCGGTGGTGGATGCTGCCAAAGAAAAAGGGCTTTTGCATGCGGAGATGCATTCTAAGGTGGAATATGTGGTGGCACATGGGATATCCACCACCATAGGAGAGAAAAAGGCGGTTATCGGTAGTTATCATTTCGTGTTTGAAGATGAGGGGTGTACGATTGATGACGGCTTGCGGGCGCAATTTGCCGCACTGCCCAAAGAGCGTTCTTATTTGTATATGGCGATTGAGCATAAGCTGGCAGCAGTGATTTGTATCGAAGATCCACTTCGGGAGGAGGCAGCGAACGTGATCGACTCCCTGAGAAAGACAGGTTTCTCTAAGATTGCCATGATGACAGGGGATAGCGAAAGGACAGCAGCGGCCATTGCGAACAAGGTTGGTGTGGATGAATATTACGCCGAAGTTTTACCGGAAGATAAAGCTCATTATATCGAGAAAGAAAAATCAATGGGTAGAAAAGTGATTATGATTGGCGATGGAATTAACGATTCTCCGGCTCTATCTGCTGCAGATGTGGGTATCGCCATAAGCAATGGAGCAGAAATAGCGAGAGAAATAGCAGACATTACCATAGGGGCGGATGATCTGCTTCAGCTTGTGACATTAAAACATCTGAGTGATAGTCTGATGAGACGAATCCAAAAGAATTACCGGAATATAGTGGGATTTAACACCATGCTAATCATGCTGGGAGTGGGTGGAGTGCTGAGTCCGGCTACAGCAGCTTTATTACACAATACATCAACTCTGGTCATCGGGTTTAAAAGTATGGAACGTCTCGTGCTGGTTGACAAATCATTGCAATAGAGTAAAATAAAAGGGATTGTGGTTTGATAACCACAATCCCTTTTAAGCAAAGTAGAATGACCAGTAGAATGTAGGAGGAAATCACGATGGAAATGTACAATCACCATACAGTGGAAAAGAAATGGCAGCAGGTTTGGGATGAAGAAAAGGCATTTAAGACGGAGAACGATTATACCAAGCCAAAATTCTATGCATTAGTGGAGTTCCCTTATCCATCCGGACAGGGATTACATGTAGGACATCCGCGTCCATATACGGCACTGGATATCGTAGCGCGTAAACGTCGTATGCAGGGATATAATGTATTGTATCCGATGGGATGGGATGCGTTTGGTCTGCCGACGGAAAACTATGCCATTAAGAATAAGATTCATCCAAAAGTGGTTACGCAGAACAATGTTGCCCGTTTTAAGGAGCAGTTACATTCCCTGGGATATTCTTTTGACTGGGATCGTGAGATCAATACCACAGATCCGGAATATTATAAATGGACACAGTGGATCTTCCTGAAATTATTCAAAGAAGGTCTGGCTTACAAAAAGGAGATGCCCATCAACTGGTGTACTTCCTGTAAAGTAGGTCTGGCCAATGAAGAAGTGGTCAATGGCGTATGTGAGCGTTGCGGTTCTGAGGTGGTACGCAAAGTGAAGAGCGAGTGGATGTTAAAGATCACGAATTATGCAGATAAATTGTTAGAAGGTCTGAATCATGTGGATTATATCGAACGTGTGAAGACTTCCCAGCGCAACTGGATCGGACGCTCGGAAGGTGCTGAGGTGGATTTTTGCATCAAGGGGAAGGAAGATAAATTACGTGTGTATACCACGAGACCGGATACTTTATTTGGTGCGACCTATATGGTGGTATCTCCGGAACATCCGCTGATCGATAAGTATCAGAGTGAGATTACCAACTGGGATGAGATCATGGCTTACCGGGAAATGGCGGCAAAGAAGTCAGATTTTGAGCGCACCGAGTTAGCAAAGGATAAAACAGGTGTAGTATTAGCTGGTTTGACAGCGGTGAATCCGATTAACGACACAGAGATTCCGATCTGGATCTCGGACTATGTGTTGATGACGTATGGCACTGGTGCCATCATGGCAGTACCCGCTCATGACGATCGTGACTGGGAGTTTGCGAAGAAATTTGGTCTGCCGATGATTCAGGTAGTGGAAGGCAGTGAAGGACCGGTGGATATCGAGGAAGCAGCATTTACGGATGTGGCTGCCGGCAAGATGATCAATTCCGGTTTCCTGACGGGTCTGACCGTGGAGGAAGCGAAGGAAAAGGTAAAAGATTTTCTGACCGAAAAGAAGATCGGTAACCGTAAAGTAAACTATAAATTGCGCGACTGGGTGTTCTCCCGTCAGAGATACTGGGGTGAACCGATTCCGATTGTACATTGTGACAAATGTGGATATGTACCAATCGACGAAAGCGAATTGCCATTATTACTGCCAGAGGTGGACAGCTATATGCCTACCGACAATGGCGAGTCTCCATTGGCAGCGATGACCGATTGGGTGAATACCACATGTCCTTGCTGTGGCGGTCCGGCAAAGCGTGAGACAGATACCATGCCGCAGTGGGCGGGATCTTCCTG
>CAZFSU010000012.1:0-81655 GCA_964521555.1 uncultured Jutongia sp.
ATGATTTGCAGCTGCTTATAAGTCTTTAAGTAAAAGCTTCCATCAATAATTTTGCCAAACGGAATGCCCTTATCCATCAATTTACCGGCAATCTGCATCGTTTTGGCCGTCGTATTCGAGTGCTTAAAGACACCCGTATCGTGAATAATCCCCGTATACAGCGCACATGCCACAGCATAGGAAATCTTGTCTTCCTCCAATAATGTATAAAGAATCTCACATGTAGAGCTTGCCTCCTGCACATAATTCACATTACCAAACCCGGTATTGGTAATATGGTGGTCTACATTAACGACACCGGCAGCTGCTTCCATCACTTCTTTTGCTTCTCCTAAGCGTTCCGCATCACCACAATCCAACGCCACAAACAAATCATACTTCTCGTTTCTGCCAAAGGCATTCTCTGTTTTGAGATAAGAAAATGCCTCCGGAAACTCCTCCAAATAAACACAGACCTTCTTATCCGGATAGTTACTTGTTATGTAACCATAAAGTCCCATGCAGGAACCAATACAATCACCGTCCGGACGAACGTGTCCCCCGATTGCGATTGTATTAGCTTTCTGCACTGCCTCCATCAATCCATTCATTCGGTTACACCCCCGTCCTCCGGTACTTCCTCCGAACTGGATTTTAGCTCATCAATTCTCTTTGACATCATAACACCATATTCAATAGAGTTATCCAAAACAAAGGTCAACTCCGGTGTATTGCGCAAATTCATCCGTCGTGCCAGCTGATGTCGTGCATAGGAGGCACTCTTTTTCAAACCTTCCATTGTCTTTTCCTTTGCCTCATCATCGCCAAGAACACTGACAAAGATTTTCGCGAATTTGAGGTCCGGTGTCACCTCCACCGACATCACGGATGTCATCGGGTGAATGCGCGGGTCCTTCAAATCCTCACGAATAATCTGACTCATCTCACGTTGTACTTCACTGTTGATACGAATATTTTTAACACTATTTTTTTTCATTTACAATCCTCATTTCTAACATTCTAAAAGGGAGTGCACTTCTTCTCACCTTCTTTAGCGAGGAACCTCTACCATTTTATAGCATTCAATCTGATCGGCTTCCTGAAGATCACTAAAGCCATCAAACACCAGACCACATTCATAGCCGGCTGCTACTTCCTTCACATCATCCTTAAAACGCTTCAAGCTGGTAAGATCTCCCTCAAAGAGCTGCTCTCCATCACGAGTGATACGCGCACGACAACCGCGTTCAATCTTACCATCCAAGACATAAGAACCGGCAATCGTTCCCACACCGGAAGCCTTAAAGGTCTGGCGAACCTCAGCATGTGCAATTACCTTTTCTTCATAAATCGGCTCCAACATCCCCTTCATCGCCGCTTCAATATCTTCAATGGCATCATAAATGACACGATATAGACGCACATCGACATTTTCGCGGTCTGCGGTATCTTTTGCTGCGTTATCCACACGAATGTTAAATCCAATGATAATCGCATTGGAGGCACTTGCCAAACTAACATCCGATTCGTTGATGGCACCAACACCGCCATGAATAACACGAACTGCTACTTCCTCATTACTAAGTTTCACAAGACTCTGCTTAACTGCCTCTACCGAGCCCTGTACATCGGCTTTGATAATCAAATTCAAGTCTTTGACATTACCCGCCTGAATCTGACTAAACAAACCATCCAGAGAAAGTTTCTTCGCCTTTGTTTCCTCCAGCAATTTATCCTTTCCCTGATCAATATATGCCTGTGCAATCTGTTTGGCATCTTTGTCATTCTCTGTCGCTAAGAATACTTCGCCGGCACTCGGTACGCCGTTCAGACCGAGTATCTCAACCGGTGTCGATGGTTTTGCCAGCTTCAAACGCTCTCCGTTGTGATCCAGCATCGCACGTACTTTACCATATGCGGTTCCTACCGCAATGTGATCACCGACATTTAGCGTACCCTTCTGAACGAGAACGGAGGCCACCGGACCACGTCCTTTGTCCAAACGAGCCTCAATAACGATACCACGAGCACGACGCTTTGGATTTGCCTTCAGCTCCAGTACCTCGGAGGTCAATACAATCATCTCCAAGAGGTTCTCGATACCTTCTCTCGTATGTGCTGATACCGGACAAAAAACCGTGGAACCTCCCCACTCCTCCGGAATTAATTCATATTCGGAAAGTTCCTGCTTCACACGCTCAATGTTCGCACCTTCCTTATCAATCTTATTGACAGCCACGATAATTTCCACTCCGGCGGCTTTGGCGTGGTTAATCGCCTCTACTGTCTGTGGCATGACACCATCATCCGCCGCAACAACCAAGATAGCAATATCCGTTGATTGCGCACCACGCATACGCATGGAAGTAAATGCTTCATGTCCCGGCGTATCCAGGAAAGTAATCTTCTCGCCATTAATCTCTGTCACATAAGCTCCAATGTGCTGTGTGATACCACCTGCCTCACGGGAAGTTACATGGGTCTCCCGGATGGCATCTAACAGAGATGTCTTACCATGATCTACGTGACCCATAACGCAGACCACCGGTGGACGCTTCTCCATCAAAGCCTCGTCCTCTTCCTCTTCTTTTAAGAGTTCTGCCACCAGATCTACTTTTTCCTCCATCTCTGCAATACAGTTATACTCTAAAGCGATCTCTTCTGCTTCTTCAAACGTCAGTTCATGATTCATGGTAACCACTGTACCCTTCATAAACTGCCCTTTGATGACGGTTGCCGGTGGAATCTTCATAATATCTGCCAGCTCTTTCACCGTTAGCTTCTCCGGCAGGGTAATGGTTCTGATACCATCCTCCGGCTCCGCAGGCTTAACGACCGGTTCCGGCTTTATGAAGGCACCCTTGCGGTTTGGATCTTTCTTCTTTTTATTTTTCTGCATAAACATCTCGTCATCGTCATACGACCGATTACGATCCTTGCCATATCTCTGTTTCGCACTGCGAGAATCCTTATTAGCGCGCTGTTGACGTGACTGTTTCACTTCAGATTTCATAGAATCCATCGGTGCCTGGCTGCGGTTACCATAAGAACCAGTTCCACGATTGCCGCGGTTATCCCCTCTGTTACCACGATTTTCCGAACGCTCACCACCACGTCCACCGCGGTTTCCTCTATTGTCACCATCTCTACCGTTATTTCTGTCTCCGCGTCCATGTCCACCGCGTTCTCCACGATTCTCTCCGCGGCGGCTGCGGTTTCCGGCATCTCTGCCACCATCCCGGTTCTCTGTACTACGACGTTTTTCCGGTTTACGGTCTCTGCCACCACGTTGTTCCTCATTTGTGTTTTGATCCGAACGTTTCTCGACCGGTTTCTTCTCTTCTGCCACAGGCTCTTTTGCCTCCGGGTCCGCCGTTTTCTTCTGCGCTTTGGCCTCTGTGTGCTTCGGCTTCTCTGCCTGCTCTGATACCACTTTTTTCTCCTGCTTCGGCGTCTCACTCTTTTCTTCAGCAGTCTCCTTCTTTGTCGGTCTGGCCTTTTCTGCTTTTGGCTTCTCTTTGGTTTCTGCCTTTTTCGCACTCTTCTTTTCCACCGGCGCAGAGGTTTTCTCCTGTTCCGGCACTGCGGTAACAGTATCCTCCTGCTTCGGCTTTGCAGCCGCTTTTCCTGCAAAATGCTTCAGCAAAAAGCCAATGGCGGCATCCTCAATGCTGCTTTGTGCTCCTTTTGCTTCAAACCCATTTGCCTGCAATAACTCTACCAGATCTTTACTTTTGACATCGGGAAATTTCTCCTGCAAACTTCTTGCAATCTCATATATCTTCATTTTTGCCATACGCTACTTGCCTCCTAGTCCATTTTTTTCATGATCGCCTGCGCCAGTCCTTCGTCCGTCACTGCCATAGATGCTCGAAATTCTTTGCCCATAGCATGCCCCAGTTCCTCTTTCGTACTGTAGATCCTACACGGAACCTGATAAAACTCGCACATATTATTAAATTTTTTTTTCGTATTCTCTGAAGCATCCCCGGCTATGATCACCAGTGCTGCTTTGCCGGATTTGACTGCGTTTTCTGTCATAAACTCTCCGCTGTCAGCCCGGCCTGCCTTTGTGGCAAGACCCACCATACGAAGCACACTATCCATCTTCACCGCTATTCATCTCCTTTGCCAGTTCATCATATACTTCAGTCGGAATCGTCAGCTTCAGTGACCGGTCTAATGCTTTTCGCTTCTGCGCCAATTTCAAACACTTCACTGAATTACATATATATGCGCCTCTTCCATTTTTCTTCCCGGAAAAATCCACTTGAATTTCTTCCTCCGGCGTCCGAATGATACGAATCAGCTCTTTTTTTTCTTTTCGCTCACCACATCCGGTGCATTGACGCATCGGAACTTTTTTTATATGAGTCCCCTTTTTTCCAGCCACTCAAAGACATCTCCTTTCACGAAATCTTTATTCACATTTGATATCAATCTTATATCCTGTCAATTTCGCTGCCAGACGAGCATTTTGTCCCTCTTTGCCAATCGCTAAAGACAGTTGGTTCTCCGGTACAATCACTCTGGCTGCCTTTTCTTCTTCATCCACGGTTACCGAGATGACTTCTGCAGGGCTTAATGCATTTTCGATCAGTATTTCCGGTGTGTCACTCCAGTTGACAATATCAATCTTCTCACCGCGTAATTCTTCCACAATAGCACCTACGCGGCTTCCATTCATACCCACACAGGCACCCACCGCATCCACGTTAGGATCTTCGGTACTAACCGCTATCTTCGTACGGGAACCTGCTTCCCGGGCAATGCTGCGGATCTCTACGATACCATCCTGAATCTCGGTTACTTCTTCCTCAAACAATCTCTTCACAAACTCCGGATGCGTACGGGAAACCGTGATTCGTGGTCCCTTTGGTGTGTCCTTGACCTCTACTACATATAGCTTGATATGTTCCGTAGGCTTAAAACGCTCACCCCTGACCTGTTCGCTTTCCATCAGAATCGCATCTACCTTACCCAGATTGATACAAACATTTCTGCCGCTATAACGTTGTACGATGCCTGTGATTACTTCCCGCTCTTTCTCCAAATACTGTATGTACAGTACCTTGCGTTCCTCTTCCCGTATCTTTTGCACCACGACCTGTTTCGCCTTTTGCGCCGCAATACGACCAAAATTCTTTGGAGTTACTTCCCGGCTCACCACATCTCCTATTTCAGCATGATCATATTTTAAAAGAGCCTCCGTGATACCAATCTGTAAGATATCATCTTCCACCAGCTCATCCTCCACCACTTCGTAATCAGCGAATACTTTCACCTCACCAGTCTCACGATCAATGCTGACACGGATATTCTCGCTTTTGCCAAACTGATTTTTACAGGCAGCCAACAGAGAATTTTCAATCGCCTCCAGAATGATATCTTTGCTGATCTGTTTCTCCTTTTCAATCGCATCCAATGCTTCGATCAATTCCACATTATCCGAGTTTTTATTCTTAGTTTTCTTTGCAGCCATCTCTCTCTCCTTTTCTGCGCCACGCTTTGACATATCGCAAGCTCTGTACCGGTGGCGCTATCGTACATTGCTTTTTATGCTTTCCTAAAAATTTATGGTCAGCTTGACTGTGGAAACCTCCGCACGGGGGATCACATAAGCCGGATCAAAATCCGTTTCCAACGTAATAGACTCTGCATCATAGGCCGTCAATGTTCCTGTTAATTCCTTTACGGACAATTCTTTCCCCTGTTTTCCTCCGGGAATCTTTCTGGCCTTATAAAATTTCACATCCACATCTTCTCCTATGCTGCGTTTGAAGTCTTTCTCTTTCTTTAACTGTCTTCCCAGCCCCGGAGAACTCACCTCTAAAATGTATGCCTCCTCGATGAAATCCTCCTGATCCATTTGGTCGCTCCAGGCACGGTTCACCAATTCGCAGTCATCCAGCGTGATACCACCTTCCTTATCCACATAGGCGCGTAGATACCAGTTTCCTGCTTCCTTGACCCATTCCACATCCACCAGTTCAAAGTGATGCTTCTCCATCAATGGCAATAACATTTTTTCCGCCCTTGCTTCGTATTCTTCTCGTCTCGTCAAAAGCATAACCTCTTTTCTATTGATTCTCGCTGACGCAGGCAACCAAATACAAACTTTCTTGCATCCTGCGTCTGCGTGCGGGTTGTTGATTTCTGCCTGAGCAAAAATGCCTTCCTGCTCAAAATGAAAGAGTGGACTTCGCGCAGTCCACTCTTCATTACCAACTTATTACAAATGGCATTTTAGCATCATTTTCCAGTAAATGCAAGGGTTTTTCGTATTTTTTTTCATTTTTTTGCCAAAGAAAAATCTTGATTAGAAATCCTCCGAACGAACCACCCTGGTTTCATAACCCGCTTCAAATAATATTTTCTCCTGGGCTTCTGCTTCTTCCCTGCTGTCAAAAGCACCGTGGCAGACGGAATAATAACCGTTACGCGGCATAATATAACAATCAAAACTATCGTTTTGTAAATTGTTCGCCAAAATTTCCGCATTATGCCGGTGTCGGAACATCCCCACTTCCACATGGTATGCTGCCACTTCCTCCGTGGTCAGTGCCGCTCCTTGTATCGTCTGCAATATTCCCTCTGCGATGGCACGGGCAATATCATCAAATCGTTCATCAAACAACTGGTTGTCTTGATCTGTATTTAGAAATCCCACTTCCACCAAGGCTGCCGGCATATTGGTACCACGCAGGACCGCCAGTCCGGGTCTTTCTTTCGTCCCTAAATTTGCAAATCCCACCTGTTCCAGTTCCCGGTTAATATTCTGGGCAAACAGGGCTGGTATCCCTGTATCCTGATATACTAAAGTTTCCACTCCGGAATAAGTGTTGGGGGTCGGACTGGAATTGCGATGAATGGAAATGAAATAGCCTGCATCGCTACGATTTGCAATCCCTGCTTTTTCATTTGGACTCTGATAAACATCTTCGGTACGACTATATAACACATTTACTCCACTGTTTTCTAAAATCGCTCCTACTGCCAATACCAGCCGGAGATTATCATCCTTTTCTAGCCGGTCATTATAGGATGCTCCCCCATCGTAACCGCCATGACCGGCATCTAACATAATTGTAGCCATAGTTCCTCCGCGCCTTTGGGCGCAAATACGATTACTGTTATTCTATGCAAATTTTCTTGAAAGTATCACAATTTTCCCCTATAATTAAATATTGTGCTGCTTAATATAAAAGTTCCATCGGGACTATAGCTGCACAAATTTCACGGACAATCATTCGGTGGCTGTCTAAAGCCAGCGCACCAGAACGGAGGAATCTATGTCAGAACAATATAAGGATGAAATCAACAAACGAAGAACGTTTGCCATCATCTCCCATCCGGATGCCGGCAAGACGACTTTGACTGAAAAATTTCTGCTCTATGGAGGAGCGATCAATACTGCCGGATCTGTCAAGGGAAAGGCCAATTCCAAATACGCAGTATCCGACTGGATGGAGATCGAGAAGGAACGCGGTATCTCTGTCACCTCCTCTGTATTACAGTTTAATTATGATAATTTTTGTATTAATATACTGGACACTCCGGGCCATCAGGATTTTTCTGAGGACACCTATCGCACATTGATGGCAGCGGATTCTGCTGTCATGGTCATCGATGCTTCCAAGGGCGTGGAGGCACAAACCATCAAACTATTTAAGGTGTGTGTGATGCGGCATATTCCTATTTTTACCTTTATTAATAAGATGGATCGGGAGGCAAAGGATTCCTTTGAACTATTGGATGATATCGAGACCGTACTGGGCATCCGCACCTGTCCGGTGAATTGGCCCATCGGATCCGGAAAACGATTTAAAGGTATCTATGACCGTCGTGCAAAGACAGTACGCGCGTTTGAATCGGTTGCCACCGGCGGGGCCAAAGCTGCTGCCGAAACAGATTATGAACTGGAAGATCCGGCACTACGGGAACTGGCCACCGATGAGTTATATGATCAATTAGTCGAAGAAATCGAATTATTGGATGGTGCCAGCGATCCGCTGGATCTGGATAAAGTGCAAAATGGCGAACTGTCTCCGGTATTTTTCGGTTCCGCACTGACAACTTTCGGTGTGGAGACCTTCTTAAAATATTTTCTGGAAATGACAACCTCTCCTTTGCCACGGATCTCCGATGCGGGTGCCATTGATCCGGTTGAAAATGATTTTTCTGCTTTTGTTTTTAAGATTCAGGCAAATATGAACAAAGCACATCGGGACCGCATCGCTTTTATGCGTATTTGTTCTGGAAAATTTGAAGCGGATAAAGAGGTTTATCATGTACAAAGCGGACGTAAGTTACGTCTCTCGCAACCACAACAGATCATGGCGCAGGACCGGCAGGTAATCAGTGAGGCGTATGCCGGAGATGTGATCGGTGTTTTTGATCCGGGGATGTTTTCCATCGGAGACACGATCACGGTTCCTGGAAAAAAATTTGAATACGAAGGGATTCCCACCTTTGCGCCGGAACATTTCGCCCGTGTAATACAATTAAATTCCATGAAACGCAAACAATTTGTCAAGGGTATCACGCAGATTGCACAGGAAGGTGCAATTCAGATATTTCAGGAATATTCTGCAGGGATGTCCGAAATCATCGTAGGTGTTGTCGGTGTCCTACAGTTTGATGTATTGAAATACCGGCTGGAAAATGAATATGGCTGTGAAATCCGGTTGGAAAGCCTGCCATATGGTTTTATCCGCTGGGTCGGAGATCCTTCGACGGATGTGACAAAACTGAAACGCATGAATAACGTCAAAGCAGTGAAAGATATGAAAGGCAATCCACTCCTGCTATTTGTCAATGACTGGATGATTCGGATGGTCTTAGAAGATAATGAAGGATTAGAATTATTGGAATTTAAGAAAAATTAGTATCTTATATGGAATTTAAGAAAATTAGAGTTCTTACTTGAGGTATTTTAAGGGATTTAATAACTGTTATATCTTGTTATAAGTTACAAACCTACATTGAGGGAGAAGTATTGTATATTCCGAAAACTTCTACTAAAAAGCAATGGGGTTCTGTAAATGGTTCTCGTTTATTTTATTTGGAACGAAACAAGGAAATTCAAAGACTTTATAGAGAGGGTCATTCTATTGATGTGTTAGCCAAGCGTTATGGTCTGGCATGTTGCACAATCAAAAAAATTATATACAGATAACTGTAGGACGTTTGCTATATATAGATGGCAAGCGTCTTTTTATAGAACTGTAGGAGTGACAATAATTATAATTATTCTTGGGCTTGTTTGATGAAATCTTCACTTGTATAATGAAAAAAAGAGAAAGAAGGATATTTCATGGGAAGAATAAAAACAAAGCAATTTCAAATATTAACAGATATAGAAATGGCATGGAAATTTATGGTTGATGTATACAATGTGATAAGTGATAAAGGCATAGAAAATGTTGAAGCCCCCTTTTTTGAATATGCATTGACATCTACATGGATGAATAAGGATTATTTACATTTGTGTCGTTTTTGGCTGGATGAGGATGAGGTGGTAGGATTTGTTTTTTATGAAAATCCAGTAACAAATCTACATTTTGTTCTGCATCCGGGATATGAAGAACTGGCAGACGAAATGATTGCATATGCAATAGAAGTATTTCCCGATATCAATAATGAAAAAGAATTTGTATTTTCTGAGGCACAAACAGCACTTATGGAAACGGCAGAAAAAAGAGAATATAAACTGTGTCATAAAGAAAGGGAATATAGACTCGACATCACAACATCAGCATTAAATTATGAACATAATATTATTATTGCAAATGAAAATGAAGAGTACGTATGCTTTTCTGGAATGTGGTGGGTTCCTGAAAATAAGCTTGCATATATGGAGCCATTATGTACAATACCGGAATACCAACATCAAGGTTTAGCATCTGCTGCATTGACTAAGCATTATCAAAGATTGAAAGAAATGGGTGGAAGAATATTAACCGGTGGTGGTAATGATTTCTATAAAAGAATTGGATACGATACAGAAGTATACTCTTTGAATTATAAAAAAATATGATTTGCCACTGCATGAATGGTAATTTGTATCAAAATATGTGGATTGACAAAAAATGAGAATTATATAAAAGTAAAGGGGCGATCACCTCGCCCCTTTATCTCTGCCTTGGTAAGGACGGTTGGAATTTTGTCTGTCAGCCTTTTCTGACAAGAATCCGAATCTTACATCTGATCCAGATATGCCTGATAACCCAACCGGTTTAATTTTTCATCCTTAGCAACTACCTGATCTTTTAATCCCTCTTTATAATCTGCTAATTTCTTACGCAGATCCATATCTGAGATAGATAGCATCTTCGCAGCCAGAATCGCTGCATTGGCCGCCCCATCAATGGCTACGGTTGCCACCGGAATCCCGGAAGGCATCTGTACAATCGAATACAGCGAATCCACACCACCCACTGATTTGGTATGAATTGGCACACCGATTACCGGAAGCGGAAAAATCGCGGCACACATTCCCGGCAAATGTGCTGCCCCGCCGGCACCGGCAATGATCACTTGGAACCCACGCGCTTCTGCTGTTTTTGCATATTCCACAAACACATCCGGCTCACGATGCGCGGAGATGACATTCATCTCATAATCAATTCCAAAATCTTCTAACATTTTGGCCGCTTTACTCATGATCGCCAAATCTGAATCACTTCCCATTAAAATTCCTACTTTTGCCATTTGTTTGTCCTCCTTATTCATCCTCTAACAGGAACTCCGCTAACACAGCATTGCTCACGTCGATCCCTCGGTCTGTCAGGTAAATTCTATCACGTTTCTCTGATTCTGCCAATAGCCCTGCCCCCATTAATTCCGGTAAAATATTTTGATAGATCTGAGAAAAATCCACCTGAAACCGCTGACGATACTCCTCCATTGAAATCCCCTGTATCTTACGCAAACCTAAAAATACAAATTCCTCCATCTCTTCCCTTCTGGAAAGAGAATGTTGTTCCACAACATGTTGGTCCGCATTTTGGGACAGATACTGTTTCAAATCTCTTTCATTGGAAAAGCGTATCCCATTTACATATGAGGCAGCTCCCAATCCAATCCCTAAATATTCTCCCATCTGCCAATAGGTTAAATTATGCTGACATGCATACCCCTTTTTGGCATAATTGGAGATCTCATATCGTTCATATCCTTCTGTTGCTAACCGTTCTTTTGTCAAAGCATACATCTGACGGTCTGTTTCTTCTGATGGAATCTGTAATCTCCCCTGTTGATACATCTCAGCGTACGGTGTTCCCTCTTCGATGATCAGACTATACGAAGAAATATGTTCCGGCTGTAACGCCAATATTTTATCCAATGTATCGGTATAGCTTTCCAAAGTCTGTCCCGGTATATCTGCCATCAGATCCACGTTAATATTGGTAACCCCCTGCTGACGCAGGAGATGGTAACTTTCCACAAAGGATTCATATGTATGAATCCTGCCAAGACGCTGCAATTCTCCCGGTTGTACAGACTGTACCCCCAAACTCACCCGGTTCACACCGGCCCGCTTCATTGCCACCACATGTCCCACTGTGATCGTACCCGGATTTGCTTCCATAGTATATTCATGCGTCAAGGACAGTCGAAACTTCCCAACCGCTTCCCCTATGCGTTCGATCAGCTCCGGTGCAAGCGCAGTGGGAGTCCCACCACCGATAAACACGGTCTCTATCTCATACACTCCCTCCATACGCCGCTTCCAATATTCCATTTCCCGGATCAAAGAATCGACATACCTTCGTTGAACCTTTTCATCCGCAGTTGCGGACAAAAAATCACAATACAAACACTTCTGTACACAAAATGGGACATGGATATATAACGCTAATTTCTTCATTGTTAGCTTCTTCATACATCCCTTCTAAATGATTCTTGCGAAATCATCCGCAGACTTTATTGATCATCATCTAATTTCAATACACTCATAAATGCCTGCTGTGGAATTTCTACATTACCAAACTGCCGCATCCGCTTCTTTCCTTCTTTTTGTTTCTCTAACAGTTTCCTTTTACGTGATATATCACCGCCGTAACATTTTGCCAATACATCTTTCCGCATGGCCTTCACTGTCTCCCGCGCAATAATCTTGCTTCCGATCGCCGCCTGAATCGGTATTTCAAAAAGTTGTCTCGGTATTTCTTTTTTCAATTTCTCACACATCTTGCGCCCCCGCTCATAAGCGGTATCTGCGTGTAAAATGAAAGATAGTGCATCGATCTCTTCCCGGTTAATCAAAATATCTAATTTAACCAATTTAGATGGTACATAACCTTTCATCTCATAATCTAATGATGCATATCCTCTGGAACGTGATTTTAACGCATCAAAGAAATCATAGATAATCTCATTTAATGGCAGATCATACTTTAATACGGCTCTGGTTTCTTCGATATATTCCATACCGATGTAGACACCACGTCTTTCCTGACACAAAGTCATAATCGCCCCCACATACTCTGTCGTTACCATGATTTCCGCTGACACCATCGGTTCTTCCATATGTTCAATCTCCGAGGGGTCCGGCAAATTAGACGGGTTGGTTACCTCCACCATCTCACCATTGGTCTTATATACATGATAAATTACTCCCGGCGCAGTCGTCACCAGATCCAGATTATATTCCCGTTCCAAACGCTCCTGTATAATTTCCAAATGAAGCAGTCCCAGAAATCCGCATCGGAATCCAAATCCCAGAGCTACCGACGTTTCCGCTTCAAACTGTAATGCTGCATCATTCAGTTGCAATTTTTCCAATGCATCCCGCAGATCCGGATATTTTGCTCCATCGGACGGATACAACCCGCAGTATACCATCGGCTGTACCTTTTTATATCCAGGTAATGCTTCCTCGCAGGGATTCGCTGCCAAAGTAACCGTATCTCCCACACGAGTATCCTGTACATTCTTTAAACTCGCTGTAATATATCCCACCATACCGGCGCTCAAAGCTTCTGTTGGAATAAACTGTCCAGCGCCAAAAATTCCCACCTCGACCACTTCTGCCTTGGCACCTGTGGCCATCATCGTTATTTCCTGTCCCTTTTGTAGAACACCATCAAAAACACGGCAAAAAATAATCACTCCTTTATATGCATCATATAAAGAATCAAAGATCAAAGCTTGAAACGGAGCCTGAATATCTCCCGAAGGTGCCGGAATCTTCGTAATAATCTGTTCCAACACTTCTTCAATATTGGTTCCCATCTTGGCCGAAATCAATGGAGCATCTGCGGCATCAAGACCAATGATTTCCTCAATCTCTTCCTTTACCCTTTCCGGTTCTGCGCTAGGCAAATCGATCTTATTAATCACCGGCATGATCTCCAAATCATGATCCAATGCCAGATAGCAGTTTGCCAATGTTTGAGCCTCTATCCCCTGTGCGGCATCCACAATCAGTATCGCCCCCTCACAGGCAGCAAGACTACGGGATACTTCATAGTTGAAATCCACATGTCCAGGTGTATCAATAAGATTAAATATATACTCTTCACCATTCTTTGCCTGATATACGATACGAACTGTCTGTGCTTTGATCGTGATACCACGCTCCCGTTCCAGATCCATATTATCCAAAACTTGCGCCTGCATTTCCCGGCTGGTTAATAATCCTGTCTTTTCAATAATGCGATCTGCCAGCGTAGATTTTCCATGATCAATATGTGCTACTATACAAAAATTTCTAATATGAGATTGATCTACTCGCTCCATGTATTTCCTCCGTTACTGTGATTTCATATCTTATCTTGCTCTTGCAAGTCCGTTTAGCATTGTAACACATATTGAAAGGAACCTCAAGATTTCGATAATACCTGATGGAGCATTTTTGCCAAAGGTTCCATAGCATTCTTTGCTTCCTGTAATGTATTGTTTTCATTGCCCAATTCTATTAATAAAGAGCGTTCCCGCAGTTGAAGATTATAGCGATAACTTTTAAGATAAATTGGTTTTGCAAAATCAGGATAGTTCTCCATACATGCCATCTTCATTTGCAGACTAAACGCCAAATTGGCCTGTAAATTATCATTATGTAAATAGGCTATATCCCCTTTCCGATTTCTGGATAATCCATTAAAAAACATCACCTGTGCAGTCTTTTTTCCATCAATCGTTGTTAATCGATGCACTTTGTTTCCCACACCATCCCGGTGCAAATCGATTAACACCTGAATATCCGGATATTTTTGTAGCGTCTTGCTCACCCCGGAATAAGACTGGTTATAGGCCTTATTCCGGTCAATACTACCACCAATCCGATCATATTCTGTTTCATCATGGATCACATGGTATCCATAGTTTTCTGTCAACAATTTTGCCAATTCTCCCCCCACCCCGATGATTGATTCCTCCTTTTTCCCAGCCTTGCTATCCGCAAACGCCTCAGATGCACCGTGGGTATGATAAATCAGAATTTGTGGCTGCTTTTTTTGCTTTAAAGATACATCCCGGCTCAACAATTTGTTTACCTGAAAAATCTTCGGATCAATAGAAGTCGAAGAATCCACGATATAAAAATTCTTTAGTAAATAGGATCTGTCTTTTTGCTTTTTTAAGGTTTCTATGATGGATAGATTTTTTTTCAGACTGGCTGATATGGAGGAATCTGTCCCAGCAGCCGTTGCTTTTCCTTCCTGACTCTTTGCATCTTTCTGTGCCGATTTAGCCTCTGTCGGACCTGGTGTAGACGATGTTTGAATATATTCCTTGAGACTGCTATTGTGCTCAGTAATATCAAAGCTTCCATTATTGAACACAGCGATATCCTCTATTTCTTCTGATGGATTGTCCACCGTCTCTACCCCATGCAGCAAAGTATCTTCCTGCTGCTGATCCAATAATTCTATCGTCGTTTGATCTTGCCCACCATTCTGGCACATCAAGTATTGTAATAATGCCGTCCGCTCACACCAGGGATTCACCATATCACATCCTGTATTTTGCAACAGAGTAATATCCGAAAAACCCATCTGCGATATTCTGGTACTAAATTTGTTTTCTATTTTTTCCAAAATATTATATTGACGATATAAACCGCCAAGTAAAATACCTGTCCATATGATAATTAACAGCATAGCCAGACCTTTTACCCAATAACGAACCTTTTTTCCATCACAATTTCTCATAGAACCTCTTTCTCCATATGCATCATTTTCACATCCTACAGTTCCCTTTATCAATAGCCTATGAGAAAAAGAATCATTCTATGACTGGTTACTATATTGATTAATTCCCTGAGCGATCAAGTTGCCCACCTGACTAATTTGGGCCTCAATGTCTTTGGGTGTAACAAACAGATTGCTCATAGCCTGTCTGGAAATATCCTCTAAAAACAAAGCTATTTCCTGTTCACTGAATTGCTCCCGCTGCAATACCTCCTCCATTGTCTCCAACACAATCGTATTTGCCTCTACCACGGTAGGAACTCCAATCGCGATAACCGGAATTCCCATCGTCTCCTGATTAATGGGATAGCGATGATTTCCCACGCCCGCTCCCGGCAAAATTCCCGTATCAGTGATTTGTATCGTCCGGCACAACCGACGGACACTTCTGGTCGCCAGCGCATCCACCACCAGAAGAAGATCCGGTTTCGATCTGGCAATAATTCCTCCCAAAATCTCTCCCGTCTCCAGCCCTGTCTGGGACATAACCCCTGGAACCACTGCACAAACCACATTTTCTTCCGTATCGGATATATTTTCCTCCAGATGTCGGTTTACAGATATATGCTCCACCACATAAGGCCCTAAAGCATCCGGTGTTGCAAACCGATTTCCCAGGCCTGTGACAAATACACAATGTCTTTTCCCGGTATCTACCAACCGTTCTGTCATATCCTGTAAGATATCCGCTAATTTTTGAACCAGACTCTTGTGAACGGTATCAGAAACAGGCCCCTCTATCTCAGCAAATTCCAAGGTAATATAGTTTCCAATCGGCTTTCCCATCTCCTGAGCCCCATGTTCGTTTACAATTTCTACCGTCGTTACTTTGATTCTTCCCTGTTCTAAGGTATCGGTTGTTAATCTCACTCCCGATACTTCCACATCATCCTGCGGAAAACTCTCCCGTATTTCTATCGCCAAATCAGTTCGCTTTTCTATACCACTATAATCACCCATCACATTTTCCTCATTTACCACGTTTTCCTCCTCCTCCAACTAAAATTTCTTTACTATTTTTTCCATTTTTTTGACAATTATGTATTGACAATCCAAATCCCTTCGTTTATTATAATCTAGTATGTTTACTCAAAGCGACCGTGTCCGGTTTGATGAAACACAACATTTCACGATTGGGAGGTGTAAGGACGAATGGCTAATATTAAATCAGCAAAAAAGAGAATTTTAGTTGAGCGCAGAAATGCAGAAAGAAATAAATCGATCAAGTCTAAGGTTAAGACAGCGATCAAAAAAGTAGACGCAGCAATCGCGGCTAATGATAAGGCTGCTGCTACTACTGCATTAACCGCAGCAATCTCTGAGATTAACAAAGCTGCCAGCAAGGGTGTATATCACCGCAAAACAGCTTCTAGAAAAATTTCTCGTCTGACGATTGCGGTTAATAAAATTGCATAAGAATGAAATGACGAATCCGCATCCTGCCAGGGATAATGCGGTTATACTATGCATCAGTAGATGCATAACATGAGAATCAAGGATAAGAAAAGCTGTCAAGGTGTGGACAGCTTTTCTTATTTTTATCAAATAGACTTCCTTCCCTCTGCTACGTTGTTGCGCCAATCCACGCAGCAGAGGAAAACCGGATCGAGAAATGCATTGAATTATCGTACACGTATTTGTAAACGAATCGTTGCTTTGGAAACATTACTCTTTTTTAATAATCTGATATATTTCCTTTCTCTCTTTGCTGGTACGGAAAAGCGAATCTTTCTGTGAGTTTTGCCAAATGCTTTCTTATGAATGATACTTAATTTCTTTCCCCGAAAGACGACCAGTCTCAATTTTTTACAGCCATAGAATGCTTTCGTACCAATGTTAGTCACCTGTTTTCCAATAATTACTTTTCTTACATTATTACATCCACGAAACGCTTTCTTACCTATCTCTACCACCTTATATCGAGTTCCTCTCCAGGTCACATTCGCAGGTATTTTCACTTTTCTGGCTTTGACATGTACTGCCGTCAACTTCACTGTATTTTTCCCCGCTTTTATCTGTTGATAAGTCATATATCCCTTGGTAAATTTCACAGAAGTCTTTTTCTCTGCCCGTTTTTTGCTGGAAAACAGGGAAGATATCTTTGTGGCAGAATCAGAAGAATCATTTGTGTTGGATACAGAAGATCTCTGCTGCTCCCCACGAATATCTTTTCCCGAATAGTCCGAAGGTTTCTTCTGCTCTATCTCTGATGGGTCATCTGTGGGCTCCTCTTTCTCGGGATTTATATCAACAGGATTCTCTTTCTCGGACGGCTCTGACAGATTTTCCGGTATCTTTTGCAATCGTAAACAATATATCTTATCTCCATATTCCCTATTTGATATTGTAGTAACTATTGTCTTCTCCTGATCAGACTGCTCATACCATCCAACAAATTTGTACCCCTGCGGAATCAATACCTGTGTTTCCCCAGGTAATATGACGGAATCCCCATACTGATACTGACAAACCTTTCCATCAATCAGAGCCACATCCGGGTAATCTCCTAAAACATATTGAATCTGATAAGTTATTTTTTTCTTCGACCATTTCGCATAAAGTTGATTGTCCTCTGTAAATGTTAAAACATCCCCAGCCTTTCCAGCGAACTCCCGATATGTTGAATCCCAATACCATCCTTCAAAGTAATATTCTTTCTCCTCTGGTTTCAGCAGGGAAACCGGCATATGATGGGAGACATACTTCTCCTGCGTTTCTTCACCGATATAATAGGTGAGAATATGTTGTATCATAAACGCACAATTCTCTGTCACCTCTATACTCTCACCCGGCAGATAAACATTTCCTTCCAAATCCATGTAACATTCTACTGCCCCAATCCCATCAACGGTCTCCGGAAAAACATAACGATCCTCATAATATATTTCATCCGATGCATAACAGCTACTCTCTCCATCCGATGCATCCTGCATCATCCGAATCGAATACCGCTTTCTTTCTAAGAATAGTGTTACCAGTGTTTCTCCATTTGCTGCAACAGTATTCTTCTGTAATATTTCAGGATTTTTCACCGTAAATCCCTTTAGAAAATCCCTGATATTAGTGTTTATCCCCTGCCGCTCATAATATGATACGATAGCATCGGACAAAAGACTGTCCGTCTCCCCCTCCAATACCAACGTTTCTGTGTGGCTTTCCTGATCCAAGCCCGGTTTATCGAGTTGAAGCAGAAATCTGGTATCTGTCCGAGGTGACCATACTGCATACAAATTTTGCGTCCCGGATTCCGATATTTTCCGATACATTTCTTCTCCATCCGCAAAAGATTGCCCGGTTCCATCTGCTCTGGTATTCCACCCCATAAAATCATATCCCTGCAATGTAAAATGACATGGCTCCAGAGCCCATTTCCTATCATACTGATATTCGGTACCGGACATTTCCCCTTTACCGATTGCAGAACGATCAACCGGAAAATTAGAATGATACTGTATCTTCCCCCGAATCGGTAACCACGTAGCATATAACGTTAGTACCGATTTCTCTTCATCATACAAATTTTGCACAGCCTCTTTCTCTGCATATGACATTCCGGATCCATTGGCACAAGTATTCCAGCCCGCAAACTGATACCCCTTTCGTTTCCAGGTACATACCGGCATAACAAACGAAGCATCATAATACCCTGTCATAGAAAGCATTTCTCCTTGCAGTGTATCATCATCTTCGGGGACATTATCCCGAAACCGCACTTCATAAGCGTCTGGTTTCCATACGGCATATAGTATCTGATCATGATTCGGAATATGGTAAATCTCTCCTGGCTTACAATAAATCTGATTACTATTTTGATCTGCTGTCCAGCCGGCAAACTGATACCCCTTGCGCACGTAAGTAACATCCGGTATCTGCACCTCCTGCTCATAAGTCCCGCGTAATATCTTCGGTTCGTCCGGCTGCTCTGTGGTTCCACCCTGTCCGTCAAAGGAAATCTGATAAGTATTGCGACGATAATATGCCATCAGCACCAAACTCCCATCGCCACTCACCATTCCTTCTAATGTAGAAGACCCCGAATCCAGATAAAATCCCGGATAATCCGGCACAATATTCTCAATGCATATCTTGCTGTCCGTGTAATTACTAAAAGTATACTGTGCTGCTAAGGAAAATTCCCCCGACAAATTTTCCTTATAATACTCCACATGATAATCAACGATATCCGGTTTCCAAATGGCATATAATTGGGTATCTTCTGCTAATTGATACTCCATATTGCCTGTTACGGCCTCTGGATCCATCGACCAGCCGCAAAAAGTATAACCCAAGCGCTTGGGTACAGCAGACAAATTCACGTCCGCAGGTTTCCATACAGCATAAAGAGTCTTTTCTCCTGCGGTCGCACGAAGATTATGTACCTCTGTCCGATCCGAATAACGTACTCCACCGTCATCCCTCTCCGCCCATCCGGCCCAGGTTAAAGGAATGCTCTTCTCCCATGTGTCACAAACGGCATCTTCTGCCTGCAAATCAAAGGTTAGATGAATCTCCTTTTGAAAGGCATTGGAAATCAGAGTATACTTCTGATCATACCAACAATCCGTAATTGCCGCCATGCCACCAGTATCTGCACCATTCCCATCAAATACAATATCATATTGTATCGGAATAAAATATCGATACACTGTTGCGCCTGTCAGGCCTACCGTATCCGACGTAGACTGCTGATAACGATATCCCGGATAATATGCCCCCACTGTCTCATCGGTTCCCAAAATTGATCCGGAAATTACAGTCTTATAACGAATCTGTCTGGAAGTGGTTAATAAATTTTTTCCTGCATTCGGTCCGCTGACAATCTGATCTATGATCTGAACTGGATATTCCGCATAATCAAAATAACGATATACTATATTCCCGGAGGTTCTAACTGTGGTCTGGCTGCATCCGGTATAGATCATGCCACTGTAATACATACTTTCGATAGGGATGCATCCTGCCTGCGAACCAGAAACACTGGAATCATACTCCTGCATCCAGGACGACTCCCCTATCTTATTTCCCGACGGATTATTTCCCAGAATATCGATACATTGCACCGAATACTGTTGTGGCGTTTTGATCCAACGTGGATAAATAACGGAGCCCCGCTGAATCACATCTCCCACTTCATATCTCTTTCCCCCGGAGGCACTACTATACCAACCATCCAAGGTACACTGATATCCTTCGATCGCGGTTGTCACTTCAGGCAGAGAATGAATAATATATTGACTGCCGTCATAATATGCCTTTCCTCCGGTCTGTACTGTCCAATTCCCAGATGCCACCCGAATATCCCCACTCCGATCAATATTCAGGATCTTATACAAATGATAAATATAACTAAAGCTATTTCCAGCATATGTTCCCACCTGTAAATCATATTTTCCGTTTCTAACCGGCTGAAGTAATGAATAAAGATCATGATATGAATCGATATCATCATAAGGTGTTTCCAGAATATCCTGATATGTCTGATTTCCTCTACTGCACTGAATCAAAACAGAATAATCCTCTAAAGATCCCAATTTAGAAACTAATTGACTGAATACCAACATAAACCGATGATTGGAAGACGAGGTGTCATGCAGCCATATAGGACTGCCATTGTATAATCTATTCCCAAAAACACCTTCGTTACCATCCACATTGGAGGAAATATACTCCCATTGTGTACCATTCTTCTTCCATATATCATAGGCATAACCAAAGAGTTTTCCATCACAGTTAATCCGAACCCCCCTCACCGAATAGTCCGAATCATACCGTCCAATGTCATCTACTGTAAAATCCGCGGCATCTGCATGTTTTCCCGGTCCGCATCCCAGTATCATAATACCAAACAGGAACAAACCAAAGAGCCATTTCATCACATGTTTTCTCTCCATGCTGTCTCCTTTCCTTACATCAGGAGCAAAACGCCGCTTCCCACAGCTCCGTTCAACGCATGTTACAATATATTTTATATCATTTTACTATATTATTATTTTTTTGCAATATTCAGGTTCACTAAAAAAAACGGAAAAATATTTTTATATTTCTCCGTTTTGCACAAATCAATACATATGTTACAATTCATATTTTTCCATTTGATCTATAATTTCTGTTCGTAAGGATTCCCATTTCTTTTGATGTTTGACATAATATTTGGGACAATTTTTCCCAGTCACGTCATAATGCCGGATAATATCCTTCCTTTGTAAATGAAATTTACCACATAGCCAGGCCGTTAATTGAACCAAAGAAGATCTGGTCTCCTTGAGAAACTTACCACTCTGATCCGGATGACAACATTCGATGGAAATCGTATCCTGATTACGGTCATTGGATGCATACGACATTTCTGTTAACGGAATACACTGTATAATCGTCCCATCGAGCCCTATGATAAAATGGCTGCTCACCTTATTTTCAATGGATTCCGGCATATTTTTCCGACTTTCAAAATAATTACGGTTCGCCATCGCATCGGTTCCCGGATTGGCGGTATAATGAATCACCACGCCATTGACCTGATCCAATAAAATCCCCGGCCTGGAATTATTATTTTCTGTCAATAACGCTTTCGTAATCTCCGGTTTCGGGACATCGTATTCTTTCCTTTCCTCTGTAACGGTTCCTGTCTGTGCTGTCGTTGTAACATTTTGATACACCGTCAATCCACCGGTCAACAAAAGAATAATCACCAAAGCAACTGCACTAATCATGGCGATTAACTGCCCCATCTCCTGTTTTCTCTTTTTGGTCCATTTTTTCATCTGTATTCCCCTATTTATCCATATATTTCATAGATACTTAAAACGGAAAAGGAGCACCGTACTACAATGCACGATAGCCCCTTTCCAACCATGAACCAGCCTTCTTTTAATCTCCATCAACACTATAGTTTGGAGCTTCTTTCGTAATATGAATATCATGTGGGTGACTTTCTTTGAGAGAAGCCGCTGTAATCTTGACAAATTTTGCAGTCTCCTGCAAAGTCGGAATATCCGGTGCACCACAATATCCCATACCGGAACGGATACCACCGATCAACTGGAATACCGTATCTTCCACCGTACCTTTGTATGCCACGCGTCCCTCGACACCTTCCGGCACCAGTTTCTTTGCATCACTCTGGAAATAGCGATCCTTACTACCATTTTCCATAGCAGCGATAGAACCCATACCACGATATACTTTATATTTACGGCCCTGGAATAATTCAAATGTTCCCGGACTCTCATCGCAGCCAGCGAAGATACTTCCCATCATACATACACTGGCTCCTGCTGCCAGTGCCTTGGTCATGTCACCAGAATACTTGATTCCGCCATCTGCAATCACCGGAATATCATATTTCTTGGCCACCTCATAAGCATTCATGACAGCCGTCATCTGTGGAACACCAATACCGGCTACGACACGGGTCGTACAGATAGAACCTGGTCCGATACCAACTTTTACACAATCCACACCAGCCTTAATCAAGTCCTCGGTCCCTTCCCCCGTTGCCACATTACCGGCAATAATCTGCAAATCCGGATATGCATTACGGATCATCTTCACACAATTTAATACATTTTTACTCTGTCCATGTGCGGAATCCAACACTATACAATCCACATGTTTGGCAACCAACGCATCCACACGATCCAATACATTGGCCGTAATACCAACGCCGGCACCACAGAGCAAACGCCCCTGTGCATCCTTTGCTGCCAGAGGATATTTGATCTGTTTCTCAATATCTTTAATCGTAATCAGACCTGTCAGATTTCCATCTTTATCCACTAACGGAAGCTTCTCCTTACGGCTTTCTGCCAATATCTTCTTTGCTTCCTCGATCGTAATGCCCTGCTCTGCGGTAATCAGTCCTTCAGAAGTCATACACTCCTTGATTTTCTTAGAAAAATCTGTCTCAAATTTCAAATCGCGGTTGGTAATAATACCGACTAATTTCTTACCTTCCGTAATCGGCACACCGGATATACGGAATTTAGCCATCAGACGGTCAGCATCTCCCAGGGTATGTTCTGGAGATAGATAAAATGGGTCCGTGATGACACCATTTTCTGAACGTTTTACCTTATCTACTTCATCCGCCTGCGCTTCAATCGACATATTCTTATGAATAATACCAATACCACCCTGGCGTGCCATCGCAATCGCCATGCGATATTCAGTAACGGTATCCATCCCTGCACTCATCATCGGAATGTTGAGTTGAATTTTCTTCGTTAAATTTGTTTGAAGGGAAACCTCATTTGGAATCACTTCAGAATACTGCGGAACGAGTAAAACATCATCAAATGTAATGCCTTCGCCTATTATCGTACCCATTCTAATTTCCTCCTTTAAGTCACTCTTTTTTGTACGGGTGATCTGAATATCCGGATAGCATATCCGATACCCAAATCATATATTTCTAAATATTTTGAAAAGTATACACCATCCGACAAAACCTTGTCAACACCGATTTAGTATTCTTTTATTTTACTGCGTGCCTTCCATTTCATGTTTTCTAACATTTTATTATCCGGAGTAAACTTAATCTTGATTGTCGTCCCCTCTTCGTTCCGATAAACGATAATATAATGCTTATGCTCTTCATAACCGGAAGAATAGTCCTCGCACTTCAAATTTTGATAGGAATCCAGTTCATGCGAGCCCTCTGGTGCTACCACTTCCGTCTTTTCCAGATCAGCCTTCGCTAATGTCTTGCGTGCCTTGGAATCTCCGTAGATACAATCAAAGTCAATCTGTCCATCCACAAACACATACTCATATGCAATCTGCTTGGTCGGCAGAAATACAATGATTAAAGCATCTGCAATAATCACTAAAAAAAGCCCGACAGCACTGGCCAAAATCACCACATCTATAAATAGAAGCACAAAACACAATACAATCAATGCAATTCTTTTCTGTTTCCTCTGCTTTGAGGGTTTTGCATGCAAATAAGTCTCAGAATATAACGGTTCCATTCCACACCTCATTTCTTTTTAATTTCATCCGTGCCAAAACAGTTTCCGAAGATTATCTCAAGATAGGATAATATGCCAAAAAGCACTTTACGCCAATGACAAAAAAGGTGTCTGGCACCTGAATCATTATAGCAAATTATACTTTTTTCTACAAGTTACAGATATTTTACCAGTCAAAAAAGGATCAGTCCTATTCCAAACTGATCCTTTTCCCCAAAGCCAAAAGTCATCTGTCATACGTTCTTACTTCTGTCTCCGTATATTTTTACATCATGCCCATACCGCCGGCACCTGCACCTGCTGGCATTGCCGGTACATCCTCTTTAATATTGGATACAACAGACTCAGTCGTCAATAAGGTAGAGGCAACACTTGTTGCATTCTGCAAAGCACTTCTGGTTACCTTGGCAGGATCTACGATACCGGCTTCTACCATATTTGCATATTCCTCTGTTAAAGCATTGAAACCAACTCCCGGCTCAGATTCACGTACCTTGTTGATAATCACAGCACCCTCTAAGCCTGCATTGTATGCAATCGTATCCAACGGAGCCTCTAATGCCTTTAAGATAATGTTGGCACCTGTCTTCTCATCTCCTTCCAAAGCAGCAGCCAGTTTTGCCACTTCTTTCGCCGCATGGATATAAGCAGATCCACCACCGGAAATGATACCTTCTTCTACCGCTGCTTTTGTAGCGGCCAAAGCATCTTCCATACGAAGCTTTGCTTCCTGCATCTCTGTCTCAGTAGCAGCACCGACACGAATCACAGCCACACCACCAGCTAATTTTGCCAGTCTCTCCTGTAATTTCTCGCGATCAAAATCAGAGGTCGTTTCCTCAATCTGTGCTCTGATCTGAGCTACTCTGGCATCAATGGCACTCTTATCGCCTTCACCATCTACGATAACCGTATTTTCTTTCTGCACCTTAACGGATTTTGCACGACCACACTGTTGTAAAGTAGCCTCTTTCAAGTCCAAACCAACTTCATCGGAGATCACAGTACCACCTGTCAGAATCGCAATATCTTCTAACATTGCCTTACGGCGATCACCATAACCAGGAGCCTTAACAGCTACAACATTTAAGGTACCTCTCAAACGGTTCAATACCAAAGTCGTCAGTGCTTCCCCTTCCACATCTTCCGCAATGATTAACAGCTTAGCACCTGCCTGCATTGTCTCCTCTAGCAAAGGAAGAATCTCCTGAACATTAGAAATCTTTTTATCTGTAATCAAGATATATGGACTTTCCAAATTTGCTTCCATCTTATCCATATCCGTTGCCATATATGCGGAAACATAACCACGGTCAAACTGCATACCTTCCACCAAGTCTAATTCAGTCTTCATGGTCTTGGATTCCTCAATGGTGATAACCCCATCGTTAGAAACCTTCTCCATAGCATCGGCAACCATCTCGCCGACTGCATCATCTCCCGCAGAAATGGCAGCTACTCTGGCGATCTGCTCCTTGCCCGTCACATTAGAACTCATCTGAGCAATGGCCTCAACAGCCTTATCACAAGCCTGCTTCATTCCCTTCCGCAGAATGATTGGATTCGCTCCGGCAGCCAGATTCTTCATGCCTTCATTGATCATTGCCTGGGCCAGTACCGTAGCTGTGGTGGTACCATCTCCTGCTACGTCGTTGGTTTTGGTTGCCACTTCCTTTACCAACTGCGCACCCATATTTTCAAAACCATCTTCTAATTCTATATCCTTCGCAATCGTCACACCATCATTGGTAATTAACGGAGCACCAAATGACTTATCCAATACCACGTTTCTTCCCTTTGGTCCCAATGTTACCTTTACGGTATCTGCTAACTTATTTACCCCTGCTTCTAATGCTGCTCTCGCATCTGCTCCAAATTTAATTTCCTTTGCCATAATCTTAATTCCTCCAATCTGTTACTCTTCTACCTTTGCCACAATATCATTTTGACGGACAACAATAAATTCATCACCGTCCAGTTTCACCTCTGTTCCGGCATATTTTGAATAAATAACCTTATCGCCAACGGCCACCTGCATCTCCACTTCCTTACCATCTACGATACCGCCTGGACCAACTGCAATCACCTCTGCCTGTTGTGGTTTCTCCTGTGCATTTCCCGGCAAAACAATACCGGATTTGGTTGTTTCTTCTGCTTCCAACTGCTTCAAGACAACTCTGTCTCCTAATGGTGCTAATTTCATAATATATGCCTCCTTTGATTCATTTACAACTTATTAGCACTCACTCTTTTTGAGTGCTAACCATAATATATTTCATTTCATTTTTTAATGCAATACAGACCATCTCCGCATTTATCCCAAAAATCCATCTGTATCTTTTATATTCTCTTTCATTCTCTTTTATTCTCACTTTTTTCATTTTCTTCCAATAAATTACCGTTCTTTACCAACACCTTCGCTATTTTTGTATTTTCTTTCGCATCAAAATAGGCTATACTGAACAAGAAAGAAGATATATAGCAAACCAAAGAGAGGTGAACCTATGAAAGAACAATTATTTACTATCCCTGTCAATGATGCCTTTCGTACAGACTGCGAATGTCCGGTCTGTAAACTATATGCTGATTTGGAAAAAGAATCGATTGATTTCGTGATGGGACCAAGCTATATGGAAGATGATGTACGTATGGAAACCAACGAAGTAGGTTTTTGCCGCCATCATGTCCGCCAGATGTATCAATATCAGAACCGACTGGGTCTGGCATTAATGCTTCATACCCACATGAAACGTACGAATGAAATGATCGAAAAACTCAGCCAGAAAGGAACCACATCGGGAAAAGGACTGTTTGCCAAAAAGGACACGGATGAATTAACCGAATATTTAGACAAACTGGAACATTCCTGCTATGTATGCAATCGCATGGATCGCATATTTCACCGATATCTGGAAACGATCTTGTATTGCTATGAGAAAGATTCTGAATTTCGTAAGATCTTTCAGGATGGAAAAGGCGTTTGTACCAGCCACTACGCTTCTCTTCGGGAAGCCGCACGTAAGAAATGGTCCGGTGCAAAACTGGACAATTTTATACAGGATTTGAACCAAACCTATCTGGACAATATGAAACGTGTTACCGACGACCTGGAGTGGTTTACCGATAAGTTTGATTACCGCAATGCCGATGCCCCTTGGAAAAATTCCCGGGATGCACTGCCACGCAGTATCGTGAAAACCAATCATACGATTATTTCCGAATAGAAGCGCAAAATCAGCATTTTGCGCTGGAAGAATTGCTTTGCAATTCTTCTCGGTGTTCCACCACTGTAGCCGCCTTCTCCATTTCCGTATAAAAGCGCAAAATCAGCATTTTGCGCTGGAAGAATTGCTGTGCAATTCTTCTCGGTGTTCCACCACTGTAGCCGCCTTCTCCATTTCCGTATAGAAGCGCAAAATCAGCATTTTTCGCCGGAAGAATTGCTTTGCAATTCTTCTCGGTGTTCCACCACTGCGTTCGCCATTTTCCTTTCCGTAAAAAAGCGCAAAAAAGCGATATCTGTTTTTGAGTTCTCCTATTAGGAAGTGCAAACGGATATCGCTTTTTATCTAGAAAGTTCTTATTTTGTCTTGGCGGCTTTCATACGGGCCTTGTCCTTTTCCAGCAGTTCCTTGATGTCACGCGCTTTGTTTTTGATGCGTTCATTAGCGGTACGACTGGTGAGCACTCTGGAAATCCAACGTGCAGATTCATCAAACCGACCAGTACGTCTGCACAAATCTGCCACCAGATATGTCATAGTCAGTTCATCCATACCACACATAGGGAAATTTTCTTTGCTATAAGCAGATAAAAAGCCTTCACAGGCATTGTTTAACAATTCAATTTCCTGCTTCTTTAAGACTTTGATCTCCTGTGCATAATTCTCTGTATCCTTTGGTAAGGTTTCTGCTTTTCCGCGATATAACCATGCCATTTTCAGACAGGTATATGCTTTTTCGCTGGTCTTTGCCTTTTTTACTACGGCGTTTGCCAGTGCCAACTGATGTCTGGCAATGGCGTCATCATAACTATATGTACTTCCGTTGGTTTCGATCCCACTAAAATTTTTTGTGATATTTTCCCGGATCATTTTTGCCTGTGCCGGCAACATGAACTTAAAGAACCGGCTCAAGGAAGCATATCCACAATGTGGACATACCAATGCATCGTACTTCAATGAATCCACTAACTGATACTTTGGACGCAGGTCCGTGTCAGCCGAAAGCAACTTCACTTTACCGGTTCGTACCATTTTGGAATGAAATTCCTTATCACAGACCGGACAGTTGAAACTTTTATCAAACAGCAGATCCTCTTCCATTACAGTATGCTGTTCTTCGGACTGCCCTTCCTCATTTTCCTTCTTATGATCTTCCTCAAACACATCCATCTCTTCTAACTTATCTAATCCAAATTTACCTAAATTTGAAAATAAACTCATGCTAATTCCCTCCTTATTTCGGGCGATATGAACTCTTTAATGAAACAATACGGTTAAATACCAAATGATCCTCTGTGGTATCTTTGGAATCGACACAAAAATACCCCTGTCTGACAAATTGAAAACTGTCCATCGGTTTGGCTTCTGCCAGTGCCGGCTCCACATAACAACTTTTTAATACTTGCAGAGAATTCGGATTTACATTGATACTACCATCCTCATTATACACGCCTTTTTCTTCATCTACAATATTTTCATACAAACGAACTTCAACCTGTTCGGCAGTTTCAGCACAGACCCACTGGATCGTCCCCTTAACCTTTCGCCCTGTGAATCCCGAACCGCTCTTGGTCTCCGGATCATAAGTACAATGTACTTCTGTTACCTTCCCCTCTTCATCCGTCACATAATCCGTACAAGTCACAAAATAAGCATTCATTAAACGTACTTCATTTCCCGGATAAAGGCGGAAATATTTCTTCGGCGGGTCGATCATAAAATCTTCCCGGTCTATATAAAGCACCTTACCAAACGGAACCTTTCTGGTTCCCATTTCTTCATTTTCCTGATTATTGGAAACATCCAGATATTCGATCTCATTTTCAGGATAATTAGTAATCACTAATTTCACCGGATCCAACACTGCCATCATACGAGGACGTTTCATTTTGAGGTCCTCCCGGATGCAATATTCCAGCATGGCATAATCAGACGAACTCTGTGCCTTGGACACTCCAGACAATTCCATAAAGTTACGGATAGACTCTGGCGTGAAACCGCGGCGCCGCAACGCTGCGATGGATACCAAACGTGGATCATCCCATCCATCTACGATCTCCTCTTCCACCAATTTTTTAATATAGCGCTTGCCAGTCACCACATTTGTCAAATATAATTTTGCAAACTCAATCTGCTTTGGTGGATGATCAAACTCCAGTTCATGCACTACCCAGTCATAAAGCGGCCGATGATCCTCAAATTCCAGCGTACAGATCGAATGGGATACTCCTTCAATGGCATCCTCGATAGGATGTGCAAAATCGTACATTGGATAAATACACCACTGATCTCCGGTATTATGATGTTCCATACGGGCAACCCGGTACAAAATAGGATCTCTCATGTTCATATTGGGAGATGCCATATCTATTTTAGCACGGAGTACCTTTGAGCCATCTTCAAACTCACCATTACGCATCCGCTCAAACAAATCCAGATTTTCTTCAATGGAGCGGTCACGATAGGGACTGTTCTTCCCCGGCTCCGTCAAGGTACCACGATACTCCCGCATCTGCTCCGCATTTAAATCACAGACAAATGCTTTCCCTTTCTTGATCAACCGGATGGCACACTCATACATCTGATCAAAATAATTAGAGGCAAAGAACACATTTTCCTTGTCCAGATCACCACAGATCCATTTAACATCTTCCATAATAGATTCCACAAATTCCGTCTTTTCTTTCATAGGATTTGTATCATCAAAACGTAAATGAAATTCTCCTCCATACTCCTTTGCCAAACCTGCGTTTAAGATAATGGACTTAGCATGTCCAATATGCAGATAACCGTTTGGCTCCGGCGGAAATCTGGTGACAATTTTCTGGTATGTCCCTTCCTCCAGGTCCTGATCAATGATATTTTCAATAAAATTACGAGAAACCACTTCCCCGATTTCCACTCCCTCTTTCAAATCGCTTGGATTACTCACTCTGTCTCCTCCTTCGATGTTCATATAAGAATTTCGAAAAAAATTTTATATCACGTTATATCATAGCACATAACGCTAAAATAGAAAAGAAAAAAATAAAAAGCTTTGATTCCATCACTTGATTGATAGAATCAAAGCCTGTCCTCTCACCTATCGAAAACGATGTCCACCCAGACGGAACTTCGCTCCACTAAGATATACACTAAAGAAGCGAACACCCTTCATACTTTTGGTTTTTCCCTTTAACTTAATCGTAGTCTGACCGTTTAATGCTTTTTTCGCTGCCTTAATGCAGGATTTCCACTGTGCGGAATGAATCCGTCCTGCATCATACTGTTTCAATTTCTTGCGAAGCATACCGTTTCTCACAGGAGAAAACTGTCCTTTTTGATAAATTACTTTTTTAATGGTGTTGGGAAATGCCTTAGATTTCACACGATTCATCACAACGATTCCCACAGCAACCTGCCCCTGATAACTCTCGCCTCCTGCTTCACAATTAATAATACTTGCCATGAGACGTAGTTCTGATTTTGTATATTTTTTTGCTGTCTTTTTCTGCTGTACTTTTGTCTGTTTCCCGGAAGTAACCGGGATATTGGCAGTAACCTTTACCACCTTTGGCGTAGCCGCAACCGGTACCGGTGTATTCTTCACCGGATCCTTTTCTTCGACTGTATTAGTAGTAGATGCCACAGTATCCTCTGTATTTTTTATTTCTTCTGTATCCTGCGATGCATCGGCAGAAGCTGCATCTGTATTCACTGAAACATCCATCCTAGTAGTCTGTTCCTCCATCGCTTCCACTGATGTTGGAGACATCCATACTCCAGAAAGAATTCCTGTTGCCAGTACAACCATTGCCATTTTCTTAAAAAACATAAAAACCTCCTATATTATCATTCGCACCTCCGCACAAATGATAAATTCCTTACGTAAATGTTTCATTTTTTACTTTCTATTTAACATTTACGTAACAATTATAGCATGTTTTTTAAAAAAATCAACCCTTCATCCTGGAAATTATTACAATTTTGTTACAAAATTCTGATATGGTATGTTTCCTCCAAACAAATCCAGCGCACTTCCAATCGTAAAATCTACCCGATTGTTTCCTGCTTTTTGGATATAATCCAAATCTTCCTGCTCATGGATACCACCGGCATATGTCACCGGCCGGACCTCTTTTTCTCCCAAGCGGCGAATCACTTCCCGCTCAATACCGGAAGCCTTCCCCTCCACATCCACTGCATGGACCAAAAATTCATCACAGTATTCCGACAACTGCTCCAGGGTCTCCACATTAAACCGCTCTTCTGTAACTTTTTGCCAACGATCTGTCACAATATAATAATCGTCATTCACATAACGGCAGCTTAAATCCAGTACCAGACGTTCCTGACCCACCAGATCCCGCAGACTGGTTAAGCGTTCATAATCTATCATGCCATTGCGAAATACGAAAGAAGTTACGATAACATGAGAGGCACCCATATCTAAGAATTGTTCCGCATTATACAGATTGATTCCTCCACCGATCTGCATCCCACCCGGATATGCCTTTAACGCAGAAGCCGCCTGATTAAAATCATCAGAATAATACTCACTGCCAGCCGGATTCAGTAAAATTATGTGTCCTCCCGGCAGCCCATCCCTTCGATACATATCCGCATAAAATGCCGCATCATAATGTGAAACAAAATTGTCTGTCGCCAGGTTTCCCTGATCCGACAGACTACCGCCCACGATCTGCTTTACTGATCCATTATGAATATCAATGCATGGTCTAAATCTCATATTTTCTTTCAACCTTTCTGTTATTTTCCGGTTATTTTTCTCGCCAATTCCTGATACGTATCACTCGGAGAAACTTTGTATGTCCCGGCATTAATGGAACTACTGTACCCATGATCATTTAAATATACATCAAACGCTTTGGCATCGTCAATGATTCCCATGCTCTCCAACCGTTGACTAACGGTAGAGGACCAGTCTCCTGCCTTGATCTCCAGATTTTTTGAGGCTTGTTTCACCTCTTCCTGCATCTGCTTTTTCTCCTGCTCCATCTTCTTCTTTTCTTCCTGCAAAGAAGCATCCACATCTTTCTGTGATTTACTTTCCGGTTTCTCGGTTGCTTTCTGCTTGGTATCCTCTTTTTCCGGTGTAGGAGCTGTCGTTTGCTCGGTTGCCTTTGGAGTTTGCGTTTCCTTCGGATCTGCGGTTGCCTTTTTCTGCTTTCCCTGCGTTGGCTCCGCAGTATTTTCTGTATCCTGAGCTACCTTAGTATTGTCCGCACCTTTCTCATATACCATGCCTAACTTTTTTGCCCGTGAAACCACTTGAGAGTCAGAAGTACGAACCATACAGGATATTCCCAGGATAACAGCAGCGAATAATACACCCGCTCCAAAACCACGCCAAAATGCTTTTTTATCCATTTTCCCAATCCTTTCTCTTACTTCTTACCATATACATCAATCACAAATTTCACTTCTCCCTGTCCCAAAGACAATAGTTTTGAAATTTCCAGAATGGAATGCCCCTTTTTGTATAAATCTAATATTTCTTCTTGTCTGACAAAACCATTCACTTCTTCCAATCCTTCTTCCGGATCACCGGTTTCCTCCATCTCTGATTCCATCCACTCAGGTATCATTTCTTCTGTTTCAGTCTCAAGAAGTTTCGTTTTCTCTATATCCTGCCTTTCCGCCACAGCAGCCTCTGAGATTGCCGCGATACTACGGTCTACCGCCTCCTGTAGTTCTGTCTTAACCTCCTGAATCCAATCCTGATTCTCCTGATAGAGTACCGATAGATCATCTCGAAGTTCTGCTTTCATCTTATCTGCATCCTTAATGATACCCTTGAGTTCATCCTGCTTTTCGTTCAACATATTATATAGAAATACCACTTCTGCATGGTTTTTCTCAATCTTATCTAATACCTGATCAGAATACTCATTGATCCCCAGAATGCTTTCATTGGATAAATCTTTCAACTTATCTCCGGTCTGCAATTCTGTTTCCGCTGCAATATTCTCCACTTTCTGCTGATAATCCAGCAACTGTTGTTCCATCTGCTCCGCCGTGTCAACATCAATCACATGCATCGCCTTTTTCGTTGTCTCATTTACTTCTCGGGATGTATCTGCCAGACGGACGCTATAAATGATCGCCCCCATACCGATGAGAATCATCCCAATTTCTAACCAAATCATGTCTGCCTCCTCAAGCTTCTATACTCGTATATCAAACTTACTTTTGCCAATCAACTCTTGTGGTTCATCGGTTTCTTCCTGCTTATTTCCATGCCCGGACGATCCCTTCTGCCGCCGCCCCTGTCTTTTTTTCTCCTCTTTATCATAACGCTTTGGTTCATTTTCTGCTTTATTTCGGCGAACGGTCTGCTCAGATTGCTGCTTTACGTTCTGTTGCACCTGTGCCGCCACCTCCTGCTGATTGTGCTCATATCGCACCTGCTCCGCATTCTGAACCTGGGTTACCTCCTGCGATTTCGGAGGGATGGTAATATAATCAAAGGTAAGAGACATAAAATTCCTCCTCTCTAGATAGACCGTGTTCTGATATCTGCCCCATCCCGCACAAATGTACAATATTGAGATTCTGTATGCAGATATGTGGATACATTGGAAATCGTCAGCTTCACACCAGGGTAAGCCACATCCCGCACCACGATCTTACCACCACCGGCATTTTCCGCTAATTCTTTATCCAGTTTTTCATATTCTTCCGTTAGAGTCTCCATCTGTTCACCGATTTCCTGAATACGGTCCGCGGAATCCTTTAGCTTCTTCCGCTTGTCTTCATCTAGTTTGCCCGTAGTCTGTAACCGCTTTTTTAATATGGAAATATTTTGCAAAAGACTATCCCTCTCACCGGATATCTTTTCCATCTCTTTTTCTATACTCTGATAACGATCCAGCAAAGTCGGATCTGTCCCAACCTCTAATTCCGTCTGTGTTCCCATAGTAGAACCAGCAATTTTCATAGAAATCATCTTGGTGGAACGAACACGCCCACCAGCAATCATTCCCCGTCTGCCTTCTACTTCAACCGTGTCCTGCGCTTCTACCTGACTATGCATGATTGCCTCTGTCAAAACCCTGCCGCCGGCTTTCACCGCAGCACTTTCAATGAAATTGGAAATCACATCCCCCTTTGCCTCAAGCTCTGCTTTCCCCATTCCCTGCACACCATTTTTCAGGACGATTTTCCCACCGGCATGCAAAATGGCAGCTTCTACCGTTCCGTTAACTATAATATCTCCAGCCGCCACCACTTTATAACCGGACAATACATTTCCTTTTACTTCTACACTGCCATCATACTCAATATCACCTGTAGAAGTTCCCACATCAGCCGGCACTTCATACACATTTGAAACAAATACCGTATCATCCACCAACGTCACATTACCAGAAACTTCCGAATAAATATGCAAACCATCCTCATCCATTCGTATATGTTTGCCATATTTCAAAAATCTCTTTCTAACCCTGGCTGGTGGTATCGATTCTCCCGTAACGGTTATACCTGGTGTTCCCTGCACTTCCGGGGTCAATGTGGCTAATAATTGTCCCTCTTCCACCCGTTCAATCATATCCAGGCTATGAAAATCCACACTGCCATCCTCTAACAAGGCCGGTTTATTGGTCTTTTCCACATTGAAATGATATTCGATAAATGCATTGCTGCCCTGCACCGGCATGGTAGCTTTTGCAATAAGAACATCGGTACAATATAACTTTGCTTTCCACAGCAGGGACAAATTCTGATCCAAAATCCCATGCTTTATCCCATATTGTTCCAATAATGAATATAGTTCGTCCAGTGTCAAACGTGATCCCTTACTGGATGGTGGATATAGGCGGATCTTAGCCAGCCATGCGTGCTTATCCAGCGTAATAACGGCTGTTTCCTTCTCTGGTAACTGATTCCGATTTCTGGAAACCAGCACACGTGCATGTTCCTCTGTTTGAGCTTCTTCCACAAATTTTTTAATATCCGAAACATCTACATTCCCGAAACTCTTTTGTTCTAAATAAGACAGAATATCCTCCGCCTGCAATGAAGCCCCCCCATCTACCGCTGGAAACGATTGTAAATAGATTCCATCTGTCTCGTGAATCATTTGAAAATATGCATTACGTTTCAACTCCTGTCACCTCCCCTTCGTAAATAATCCTAGAAACGCAAAGCACAAACCTGAATTTATCCACAGTTTGTGCTTTCCTTATATATTGCCTATCCCAAAAATCCCCATAGAATCCCCCAGACGCTCCTTCATTTTCCGTAAAGCTTTGGTATGGAGTTGCGATACTCTGGATTCTGATACCTCCAAAATCTTGCTAATCTCCTTTAACGTCAACTCCTCAAAATAATAAAACGCAATTACTCTTTGTTCCTTTTCCGTCAGGGTATCAATCGCTTCTGCCAAAAGACGTTTCAATTCTTGACGTTCCACTACCTGTTCCGGCTGCTCAAACTTTTGTTGATTGCCGGCTTCTACCCGAACTTCACTTCCCTGTTCCAGATATTCATCTAAAGATACCAGACTGGATAAATTAGTCTGGCTCACCAATTCCTCTAATTCTTCCACAGAAATATCCAATTCTGCCGCCAGTTCTTCATCCGTGGCTGTACGGCCAAACCGGGCTTCCAACTCCTGCACGGCAGTTTCCAATTTTTTCTGTTTTTGACGTATTGTCCTGGGAATCCAATCCATCTTCCGGATCTGATCCAAAATCGCACCGCGGATTCTCAAACTGGCATATGTTTCAAACTTTACTCCTTTGGTCAATTCATATTTATCAATGGCATCAATCAATCCAAAAATACCATAACCAACCAAGTCATCATACTCCACTGTATATCCCAGATACATCCCCATCCGTCCGGCCACAATTTTAACCAGACCTGCATACTCTGTGATTAATTTTTCTCGAATCTTTGCACTCCTGGACTTGATATATTCCTCCCAAAGTGCGTTTTTCTCCCTATCATCCATCGAGTAACGACATCCCTTCTATTGTTATATCTGTTCCGTTTGTACAGACTCACCACTTCCGTCTTCTGCCTGTTGCTCCCTTGCTAACTGTTCTGCCTTCTTCTCTTGCTCCAGTTCCTTATCCCGCTGCTGCTGAATAATACGATTACTTCGTTCCACCCACATAATTACTTTTTGTGCAATCACACCCAGAATATAAAATATAATCAGTGTGGCTAACAGAATCTCCAGGCTCAAGGTTGTCTCCATATTCCTAACAATAGAGATAATACAGACCATAGCTCCCGCTAATAATGTAACCACTTTGGGAATATAATTTGATTTCATCCAAACAACCTCCCTACACTATATGGTCCGGACAGTCTTACCCACTGCTTTGATGACAAAATCTCCTGTCTCTGGATAAAATTCTACCGTACGACCATAATTCAAACCGGTATCTTCCGCTAAAATACGAATCCCCAGTTCCCTTAATTTTTGCTTCACCGCTTCCACATTACGCTCTCCTACCCGTAACATCTCATTGTTGGATTTAAATGCAAACATCTGTGCTCCACCAGCTATTTTCGCTGTAAGCACCGAAGTGTTTGCTCCTGCCTGCGCCATCATCCCGACTAACATGTCAATACCGGTATCCGCAAATTTCGCTTTATTTTGATTCTGGCGCACTTTCGTACTATCCGGTAACATAATATGTACCAATCCGGCAATTTTAGTATTCTTATCATATAATGCCACACCCACACAAGATCCCAGCCCCAATGTGGTAATTGCATCCGGTGAACGACAGATATTACCATCTGCCATCCCCACCTTAATCATCTCACTCATGATAGTCACCCGATTCCCAAAGCATTTAATATCGCATGATATGATTCCATCGTAGGAATCATAATGAAATACCCACTGAGATCAATATCCATATCACAAAATCTGGACTCGATCAGCAATGCCTTATCCCCTAATTTACCAAATTCAATCGCTGGTACGCTTAAAATCGCTCCTGCCATATCGATGGCTAAATAAGGGATCGATGTTTTAATTTTCAAATCTGTCATCTTTGAAATAGAATTTAGATAAGCACCAGTAATGATATTGCCAATCTCTGTCAAAGCAGATTGCGCGATCTCTGAAAAGCATTCTTCTGCATTTTCCTCCATCGGCTGCCCCATCAACTGATTTACCAAATGACGGGCAGCAAGATGTTCCATCATGAACAGCATATAGCCTTCGATATCTCCATCCAGCGATACCATAATGCCTGCCACCAACGCCTCCGGACCACCCAGAATCTCTGACAGTTCACTAAAGGTCAGCATTCTGACCTGTGGCACATGCATATCTATCTTGTTGCTAATCATCTGCGATAAGGCGGTTACTGCATTTCCCGCTCCGATATTTGCAATTTCTGTCAGGACGTCTAATTCCATTTCTTCCATATTTTCCTGCTCCTGCATGGGCATCACCTCACATTACATTACATCTTTATCAATGATGACGGAAGCAATATTTAACAAAGAAATCAAACTATCTCCATTTTTACCAATACCACTTAAATACTGCGCTTTTTCGTCATGAAAATCTGCTGTTGTGTTCTTTTCAATGGCCTCTTCTGTCAAATCCACCACCTCACGTACTTCATCTACAATTAATCCAATCGCAGACTGTGGCTCCAGTTTGATAATGATAATTCGGGTCGCATTCGTATATTCATCTGGTTCCAGCCCAAATTTCAAACGAAGACTCATAACCGGAATAATTTCCCCCCGTAAATTAATCACACCCTTGAAATAGGACTGTGCCTTTGGGATACGCGTAATTCTCTGATTACGAACAATATTATCAACATATTTAATGTCAATACCATATTGTTCCGAACCAATTTTTATGACAATAAACTGCTTTGTCTCACTTGCTACTTCTATGTTCTGGATGTCTGTAATTTCTTCCATTTCAAAACCCCCCTACACTAATGTATTTACTTCCAGGATCAATGCGATCTCTCCATCGCCCAGAATGGTTGCACCACCAATCATCTTGCTGCAATTAATGTAATTCCCGATTGACTTAATTACGATCTCCTGCTGACCGATCAGATTATCTACCACCAGTCCGGCCTGTTTCTCGCCCTTTTTAACGATAACTACGGTCAGGCTCTCTTCTTCCTGCTCGACTGCCTCAACATCCAATAGCTGATCCAAACGAATCAACGGAATCACACTGCCGCGCAAATTGATGACTTCTTTTGTCTGTACATGCTTCACATCCTCCAACGGCACATCCTCAATCGTCTGAATATTGCCCAATGGGATAGCATATTTCTCAGTACCTAATTCTACCATCAATGCCTGAATGATAGCCAAAGTCAATGGTAACCGGATAATGAAACTACTACCTTCTCCTAAGACAGATTTGCACTCAATATTGCCGCCCAGACCCTCAATCTTGGTCTTAACCACGTCCAATCCCACACCTCGGCCGGATACATCTGTGATCTGCTCTGCGGTGGAAAAACTTGGCTTAAACAATAAATCGATAATTTCTTTATCCGACATGGCTTCTGCCTGTTCCGGAGTGATCGTACCTCTTTCAATGGCCTTTCTTCTGACCTTCTCCACGTTAATGCCGGCACCATCATCACGTACCTCAATATTGACGTTATTACCGTCCTGATAGGCATCCAGATAGATATTACCCACTTCCGGTTTCCCCAGCGCAACACGCTCCTCATTGGATTCCAAACCATGATCCGCTGCGTTTCGCAATAAATGCTGTAAAGGATCGCCGATCTCGTCAATCACAGTACGGTCTAACTCGGTTTCCTCACCTGTCATATGTAATTCCATTTTCTTGTCTAACTTTTTATTTAAGTCACGAATCATACGAGGAAATCTGCTGACAACACTTTCAATCGGCACCATCCTGACTTTCATCACGGATTCATGCAGGTTGGTAGTAACACTTTCCAAGTATTCAATCTGTTCATTAAATGCCGAATCAATCACCTGACCGTCCGATGCACTGGTGGATACCAAACCGTTTTTCGCAATGATCAACTCACTGACCAGATTCATCAACACATCTAATTTCTCAATATCAACACGAACAGTACGGCCCACCGCAGGTTTGGCTTTCTGTGTAGTTTGTTTCTTGGCCGGCTTCTTTTCTGTCATGACAGCCGCCTGTCCGCCTGTGGCTTTCGCTACCGGCTCTGCCACCGGTGCCTCCTCTTTGTGCTCCTCTGTTACCGTTGTCTCTGCAGCATTCACTTCATGATCTGCCTCGGTTCCGTTTTCTTCGAGTTTCACATCGAATATGCCCACAACTGCTTCCTTGACTTCAGAAACATTTTCAATGGCAGTTTTAACTGTCTCCAAAGATTCCTTTGTGAAATAAACCAAACTAAAAGTCAAATCAAACTTTTCATCTTCGATATCCTGTACATTAGGCTCTGCTTTAATCACTTCACCCATCTCTTCCAGTGCCTTAAATACCAAAAAAGCTCTGGCAGCCTTTAAGATACAGCTTTCCTGTAGATACACAGTAATACCAAAAATGTTTTGATTTTGCTCTTTCGCTTTATCAAAAGTGCTCTTTTCATACTCCGTGATGCGAATACTTTCATACGGAAGACCATCCGTTGTATCTGCTGTCTGTTGCACCTCTGCCACTTTTGCCGGCTCAGAAGATACCGTTTCATCCGATCCTGCTTTTTCCGCAATGGAATTTAAAGTATTGATAATTTCTTCGTTTTCGTCCGTTCCTTCATCGGCAGAATCCATAATGTTATCCAAATAAGCTTCCAAAGCGTCCAAGCCCCGGAATAATACATCTACCAATTCCGGCTGCACTTTCATATTGCCGCTGCGGATCTCCTGAAAAACATTTTCCATATCATGGGTCAAACGCTGCATCCGCTTATATCCCATCGTTCCTGCCATTCCCTTTAAGGAATGGGCCGCACGGAAAATTTCATTGATACAATCCATATTTTCCGGCTCGGTCTCCAGAATCATCAACTGATCGCTTAGTGTTTGTAAATGTTCCTTTGTCTCATCGATAAAAATTTCCAGATATTGACTTACATCCATTTTATTGCACCCCCACATGCTTGGTAATTGCCCAGGCAACAGATCCCAGCGGTACCACCTCATCCACCGCATCCGCCTGTGCAATGGATTTCGGCATGCCATATACCGTACAGGTCTCTTCATCCTGTGCAATTACATATATTTTGTTTGTTTTTTCTAACTGCAGGATACCCTGCGTGCCATCCGCACCCATCCCTGTCAAAACCACACAAGTAATCTCATCAAAAGAACTTTTCATCAGTGATTCATATGTAATATCTGCACAAGGTTTCAATGCATTTCTGGCCTCTTCAACAGTGACTGACAGGCTGTGTAACCGCTTATTTTTCTCTACGACTCGCATCTGCGAACCGCCCTTTGCAATATACACAGTTCCCTTTTGTAAAACTTCTCCATGCTCTGCTTCCTTGACCGTCACATGACTCAATTCATCCAAACGTTTTGCCAGAGAAGCCGTAAATCCTTCTGGCATATGTTGTATGATCAATACCGCAGCGTCCAGATTCTCCGGTAAGTGCGGAACCACTGACTGCAGCGCTTTTGGTCCTCCGGTAGAACAGGCCAATGCAATTAATTTGTTGGCATCTTTCCCCAAAGGTGCGGTAGAATGTCTGGAACGATCTCCCTTTAATCCGGATGGTAATACACGTTCTGACCGGGAAGTTGCGAATTTCGTTCTTTGCATCTGCACAGGTCTGGCCGGCTTTGCGGCATCCTCAGTAACCTGATGCTCTATGTGTTCCGTGATGCCCTCCGTAGACAACCCGGTTGCCGCCAATAACATCCAAGTCAGAATACGGCTAAAAGATGGTCCCTTTGCTACTGCCAGACTGGTAGGTTTGGTTACAAAATCGAAAGCACCTAATTCCAAAGCTTCGATCGTTTCTTTTCCACCTTCTCTGGCGAGAGTGCTCACGATCAATACCTTCGTGTGATATTTTCTACGATTCATTTCCCGCAGAAATTCAATACCATTCATTTTAGGCATATTGATATCTAACACAATCGCATCCACTGCGTTGCCCGCTTCTAAAATATCCAATGCTTCCAACCCATTTGAAGCAAACCATTCTGCATGAAGCTGTTTCTCTGCATTGATTATATCAGAGACTACCCTTCTCATAAGTGCAGAATCATCAACCACCAAAATATTTTTCATACATTTTACTCCAATCTATTTACGGCTACCACGAAACATTCTGGCCAACAATCCGGAAATCCCTTTGGAATGCTGGGTCTGTTCTTCGTTATTTCCATTTTCTAACACCATCGCCAATTCCATCATTGCTCTGGCGGCGGGTGCATTAGGTGCTGCTATGGATACCGGCTGCTGCTTTCGCACAGCACTTTGCAATTTCGTATCCTCTGGTATCGCCCCCATGTATTCCATATCCATTTGAAGAAATTTACCGGATACCGCACTCATTTTATAAAAAAGTTCTTTGCCCTCCTCGTATGACTGGACGCGATTGCCAATCATACGTATCTTCATTTTCCCCGGATCAAACGCTTCCTGCCTGCGTATGGTTTTTAACAAGGCGTAGGCATCCGTAATGGAAGTGGGCTCCGGCGTAGTAACTAACAATACTTCTGCGCTACACATAACCAAATCAATCACGGCATCTGATATCCCCGCCCCGGTATCAATTAGTATGATATCAGCAACCTGATCCAACTCATACATAGATGTCACCAGGCTTTGTATCTGATCTTTATCCAAATTAGTCATCTCCCGAAGGCCGGAACCCCCGGAGATAAAACCAATGTTTTCCGGTCCCGGCGTCAGGATATCTCTGACGTCCTTACCATGAAACATCATATCCGCCAAATTATATTTCGGCCGGAGCCCCAACATCACTTCAATGTTGGCCAAACCAAAATCCGCATCTACAATCAATACTTTTTTCCCCAGACGACTTAATTGGATTGCCAAATTAACAGAAACATTTGACTTTCCAACCCCTCCTTTGCCACTGGTAACAGTAATGACACGGGCAAGATGCTTCTTCTTATTTTGTTGTTTAATGATATTTCTCAAACGTTCTGCCTGATCCATCAACCATTTCCTCCCAGAAGCAGTTTCGCCATTTTCTGTGCATCAATCTTACCGATGTCATCCGGAACATTCTGTCCCCAGGTTGCATAGGCTAATGCAGCACCGGTCAACATACGAATATTCAAGATATTTCCAACGGTATCTGTTTCATCTAATTTCGTAAATACCAGATAATATTCTGTGATCTTCTGATACGTTTGTGCGATCTTCACTAAATCCTTGTATTTGGTGGTTGCACTCAACACCAGATAAACCTCTCGATCTTCCGTAGGTACTTGATCCAGCAACCCCTTAATATCCTGGATCTGTTCCTGATTCTGGTGGGAGCGTCCCGCTGTATCCACCAAAACCAAATCATAATCCTTTAATTCCTCCATCACCTTTTCCATCTCATCCGCAGAATAAACTACTTCTAATGGTATTCCCAAAATATTGGCATAGGTTTTCAACTGATCCACAGCAGCAATGCGGTATGTGTCTGACGTAATCAAAGCAACCTTTGTTTTCTTGGTCAGTTTTAATGTGGAGGCTATTTTCGCAATCGTGGTGGTTTTTCCCACACCAGTAGGCCCTACAAAGAAAATATACTTGGTTTTCTTCGTTCTGACATCAATCAGATGGGACTGTCCAAAGGATAAAATGATCTTTTGGTATACTCCCGCCAGAATATTGTCCAGAGTCCACTCCTTATGCTTACCGGATTTGATGGAATCGATGATCTGATCCACATATTTTTCCTGTACCTCATTCGCTATCATCTTATCGCGAATTAATTGAAGATATGCCTGGATTTTATCATCCTCTTTGGATTCCTCGGCTTCCTCATCGTTAATTTTCTCTTGGGACTGAAGCACCTGTTTCTCCAATAGATCCTGCAAGCTATTTAATTTTTGCTCTATCGCCTCTTTTTCCAAATCAGATTTTTGCTGCTCTTCCTTCTCTGGTGTTTCTTCTAAAATCTGATCGCTTTGCAACAGCCTTTCCCGCTTTGCCTCCTGTTTTGCCACCTTCGAATCCGGAGCCGCATATTCCTCCTGTTCCCGGATCACTTCCTGAAGCTTACTAAAATCCGGAATATTCTCCTGTGTTTCCCCAGGATTCTCATCAACCGCAGCCGTAATCTCCACCGAAGGCTTCTTAAATATCTTGTAAAATCCTTTGGGAGATACCGTTTTCACATTCATGATAACGGCATCGTTTCCCAGCTCAGCTTTTGCTAATCCTATCGCTTCTTCTTCTGTTGTTGCAATGTACTTTTTGATAACCACTATACTGTCACCATCCCTATAGATTGTAATTCTACATCGGTATCAATTTCATTATATGATATCACAATCAAATCCTGAAATTGCTCCTCGATGAGTTTTCTAAAATATAACCGGACTATTGGAGAAGTGACAATAATCGGATTCTTGCCCAATTCCTCCATTTTGTCCATTTCTTCTTTTACGGACTGCAAAATTTCCTGTGCTTTTTCCGGATCTAAATTGATATAAGTCCCCTGTTCCGTCTGTTTGATGGAACCCATAATATCCTGCTCAATCTTTGGATCCAGTGTCACCACACTGGTCATCTCATTTGCCGGAAAATATTTATTGGAAATCGCCCGTTTCAGGCTTTGCCGCACATATTCTGTCAAAACATCAGTATCTCTGGTGCTGCTGGCATTATCTGCCAATGTCTCAAAGATGGTCACCAGATCACGAATGGATATTCCCTCACGCAACAAGTTCTGCAATACCTTTTGAATCTCACCAACACTGAGCATCTTAGGTACTAATTCTGACACCAGAGTCGTATTTGCTTCCTGAATATTATTAATCAGGTTCTGTACATCCTGACGGGTCAACAATTCATCCAGATGGCCCCGGATCACTTCTGTCAGATGCGTTGCAATGATCGATGGTGGATCTACTACAGTATATCCCATAGACTCAGCCCGCTCACGCTGGGATTCGGTGATCCAGATCGCCGGCAGGTGGAACGAAGGCTCAAACGTGGGAATACCTGTGATCTCCTCTTCCACAAATCCCGGATTCATCGCCATATAATGATCAAACAGGATCTCACCATCACTCACCGGCACCCCCTTGATCTTAATCACATATTGGTTGGGATTGAGCTGTATATTATCACGCAATCGAATCATCGGAACCACACATCCTAATTCCAACGCGATCTGTCGGCGAATCATAACGACACGGTCTAACAAATCTCCGCCCTGATTGACATCGGCCAGCGGAATAATGCCATAACCAAATTCCAGCTCAATGGGATCCACTTGCAATAGCGAAACCACATTCTCCGGACGCCTGATCTCTTCTGCCGTTTCCTCTTCTTCATCGATCTCTGCCTCAATATCCTGAACCTCCATATTCGCTTCAATCGCTCTGCCGGCAGCAATGAACAAAATAGCATACACAAAACAAATCAGAGTAGGTAATGGAGTCAATCCCAACAATGCCATAGTCCCGCCCACGATATATAATACCTTAGGAATGGAGAATAATTGCCGGATTAAAACATTACCCAAATCGGATTCTCTGGAAACCTTAGTTACCAAAACACCCGTAGACAGCGAGATGACCAGGGAAGGAATCTGACTCACCAAACCGTCACCAATCGTCAGAATAGAATACTTTTGCAATGCTTCTGTCGGTTCCATCCCCTGCAGCACAATGCCCAGAATCAGACCACCCACAAAATTGATCACAGTGATGACCAGACCTGCTGTCGCATCTCCTTTGACATACTTGGTAGCACCATCCATAGCTCCAAAAAATGTAGATTCGTCCTGTATCTTTTGACGGCGTTCCTTTGCCTGTTCGTCGGTGATTGCACCGGTATTCAAATCGGCATCAATCGCCATCTGCTTACCAGGCATCGCATCCAGTGTAAACCTTGCGGTTACCTCTGATACACGTTCCGATCCTTTATTGATCACGATAAACTGTACAATGATCAGGATTAAAAATACGATTGCACCAACAATCAGATTACCTCCACCTACGAAATTACCAAATGCTGATACCACATGTCCTGCATAACCACTCAGCAAGATGTTTCTCGTGGAGCCAACATTCAACGAAATCCGAAAAAGAGTCGTCATCAAAAGCAATGTCGGGAATGCCGACATCTGCAATGCCTCTGTGGAAAATAGCGCAGTAAATAAAATAATCAAGGCAATCGCCAGATTAAACAGCATCAACACATCCAACAGTCCGGTCGGAATCGGAATAATTAAAAATATAATCGGGACTAATATATATAATCCTAATAAAAAATCGGCTTTTTTCATCTTGCGTCTCCTTTAGTCTCCTGTCTTTCCTGTCAGATTGTATACATAGGCCAGAACCTCTGCTACCATCTGATATAATTCTGGCGGAATTTCCGCTCCCAAATCCACATTATGATATAGCATCCTTGCTAATGGTTTGTTTTCTACAATCTCTACACGATTATCCCGTGCGATATCTTTAATCTTCATCGCCAGATAATCCGCTCCCTTTGCCACAACCACCGGTGCCTCATGCGACAGCTTATCATAGCGGATCGCCACAGCCAGATGAGTTGGGTTGGTGATAACCACATCCGCATTTGGCACTTCCTGCATCATGCGCCTTCTGGATGCCTGCTGCATCCGGGATCTCTGCTGGCTTTTGACCTTAGGGTCTCCTTCTGAATTTTTATATTCATCTTTCACTTCCTGCTTAGTCATCTTCATATCTTCATGGAATTTCCATTTCTGATATGCAATGTCGATCACAGCAATCACCACAAAAAAAACACTGATCCGCAATCCGATATTAATAATAATGTCTCCAATAATAGACAATGCCTGTGTTAAAGAATAATCATACATGTTCATTAGCAATGCCCATTTATCCTGCAAAAAGTTATAGACTACATACGTAATCACGCCTATTTTTGCTACGGATTTAAGCAATTCCACAATTTTATCCTTGGAAAACAGTCGTTTCATGCCACTGATCGGGTTAAATTTATCAAATTTCGGTTTCATAGGCTCAAAAGACACTTTCCATTTCACCTGAACCAAATTTGTGATAAATGCCACCGCAAATGCCGTCACAAAGAAAGGCATAGCAGTAATCAAAACCTGCCGAAGGGCTTCTCCCACATAAGAACATGCTAACTGCAATGTAAATTCGTCATTGGATACTTCCGCTACTTTTCCATAAATAGCAGAAAAACTTCCCATAAAACGTCCACCCAAAAATCCCATCATCAACCGCAGCATATAAAAGAATACCAATAAAGAAACCGCAGTTGTTGCATCTGTGCTTTTGGCTACTTGTCCTTTTTTACGAGCATCTTCTAACTTTTTGGTGGTGGGTTCCTCTGTTTTTTCTCCACCCTCTCCACTTTGTGCAAATAACTGCAGATCATACGGCAAATAGTACCCGGTCTGCTTCACAAAAGGGTGCGTATCCCCATTCTTTCGTCTCATAAAACACTCTCGCTTTCCATAGGTTACACGCGTAGCTATAGATACTATATACTATACTCCTTTTCTGTGAAAATAGCAACTTTCTAAAAACTTGAGTTTCCGAATCCGAATAATCACGACGGGGCCAGATTTTGTATGAAATACTGGGTTAATTTCTGCATTTCCTCAAATAGAAAGTCTGTAACACCGGCAAAGAGTTGCAGTGTCACGAAAACCAAAAATAACCCCACAAAGATTTTCAACTGCATACCAATCACAAACATATTCATCTGCGGTGCAATCTTCGCCAGAATACCCAATACAATATTGATTACCAAGATACAGGAAAAGATAGGCAGAATAATGCGGAATCCTATCACAAAATAATCGGTAATATAGGTAATCATGATCGTATACAAACTTCCCTTAATCTGTGCCCCACCGATGGGAATCAACTGATAAGAATCATATAACGCATCAATGATAAAATAATGCATATCCGAAACCAAAAACAATAACATAAAAACATAAGAATATAGATTTGCCGTTACGGTGGAGGATATGCTGGTGGTGGGATCCATCTCCTGCACCATAGAGAAACCGATCTCCATGTCAATCATATGACCGGAGAAATTCAGGATATACATGCACAACATAGACCCCAGACCAATCAGTATGCCGGTGATACCTTCTTTTAACACCAGTATGGAATAACCCAATACACCAACATAGGAAACGGAAGTATAATCTACAGTATGCATCACGATAATGGTCAGAAAAAGAGCAATACCAGCTTTCAGCCTTCTGGGAATCTCATTTCCACTAAAAAAAGGAGCGACTACAACCACCGAGGCCACCCGTACAAATACCAACATAATATATTCCAGGTATTCTACTGTAAAACTCATTAGTTTTCCACTCCTTGTTTCGATATCATCCGCTCTTACCCTTTAATATACTGAGGCAAATTCGCCAACAGAGCCGTAAATAATTCCACCACATTATTCATGATCCAGCCCCCGCACAAAACCAGAATCAACATGATTGCTAAAAACTTAGGTACAAAAGTCAATGTCTGCTCCTGAATCGAAGTCACGGTCTGAAATATACTGATAATCAGTCCGATCACTAAAGAAACAATCAGCAGGGGCGCAGCAGACTCCACTGCTGTCCAAACAGTTTCTCTGACAATATCCAATACCATACCTTCATTCATGATTCATTCCCTCCCATTCTCACTGGAACGATTGTACCAGTTGGCTAATCAAGAGATTCCAACCATCTGCCAACACAAATAACAAGATCTTAAACGGTAACGAGATCGTGGTAGGAGGAAGCATCATCATACCCATAGACATCAAAGTGGATGCCACGACCATATCAATGACAATAAACGGTAAATAAATAATAAAGCCGATAATAAATGCCGTTCGTAACTCACTAATGATAAACGCAGGGATAATCGTCATGATCGAAATATCATCCATGTTCTCCACATCATCTGAGGACTGGCCGTTGATTGTCATGAACAGCTTCAAATCTTTTTCCCTGGTCTGCTTTAACATAAATGTCCGTAACGGTGCCACTCCCGCATCAATGGCCGCCTCCTGTTTCAGCGTCCCGGACATATATGGCTGCACTGCATTCGTATTGACTTCATTAAAAACCGGAGCCATCACAGCAAACGTAATAAACAAAGCCAGACCAACCAGCACCTGATTAGGCGGAGTAGTCTGTGTTCCTAATGCCGTACGCAAAAAATGAAAGACTACAATCACCCTGGTAAAGGATGTCAGCATAATCAAAATAGACGGTGCCAGGCTAAGAATCGTTAATAGGATCAATATCTGCAATGTCGACTCTAAAGTTGCACTGCCTGCATTAGAAGTAATATTCAAATCTAAGGTATTATCATCTGCATCCGGATTGGAAGAAATCTCATCCTGCGTAATGGAATCCACCCCACCGTTACCGGTAGCACTGGCATATGACGGAGAGACCGCCATCCATATACATACAAACATTGATAAACCAATCAATGTTTTCATCATCGCCTTCACTCGTTTTTTTTCAAACCATCGTTTCATCATATCAATCCCCATTTGTCTCCTGCCTCTTTGTTTTTTTTACCAATTCAGAAAACATATCCCCAAAAGAACTCTGCTTCGGAAATCCCTGTGGTTGAATATCCAGTTCCTCTTCCGTCAACTCCGTCAAGACTGTTACTGTATCTTTCGCCACTGCCACTGCCACATATTTTGTCCCGATTTTCACAATACAAATCGTCTTTCCCGGACCAAATGAGTAATTTTCCACCACCTGAATATTGTGATTATTTTGTTTCGCCACGGAAGAACCCGCATACCATCTGGTAAACCAGGAAGCTGCAAATAATAGCCCAATGAATACAATCAACAGTAATATTAATTTAAAAAGGCTGGCAAGTGTAGAAAACCCTGACGTAAGCAAAAGCATATCCACACCTCCAGCACATAAATTCTTATTTTGTAATTTCCACAATTCGAATACCAAAATTCTCCTCAATTACCACAACTTCACCCTTTGCAACAAACTTACCATTCACCAATACATCCACTGGCTCACCTGCCAATTTATTCAACTCAATAATGGTTCCCGGTGCAAAGTCTAAAATCTCTTTGATAGATTTATTGGAACGTCCCAATTCCACCGTCACTTCCAACGGAACATCCATAATGAGATCAATATTTTCCTGTTGCATCAACGGACTCACACCAGCATTAAATGGCTGGAACTGGGCCGGCTGTACATTCACATTCTGCATCGGCATCATATTTGGCTGCTGCATCATCCCCGGATTCATCATCGGTTGTCCTCCCATCACCTGTTGCTGAACTGGCTGCTGCATAACCTGCTGTTCAGAAACCGATGGTGCTGGTGCCGGTGTCGGCTCCTGCGCCGCTGGCATTGGTGCCGGCTCTGCCTCCGCCACATTCTGTTCTCCAATGAATTTTTGATATAAATCCCTTGCAAAATCAAATGGATATAATTGCATAATCTGACTGTCAATCAGATCACCGATCTCCATATCAAATGCAACTTGTACAATTTTCCCATCTAGGAATGTGCTGATCTCATCGTCACTGACCGTATCATTCAAATCCACCAGACTGGCAGTAGGAGGGCTGATATCTACTTTTTTCTCCAACATGGAAGATAATGAAGTAGCCGCCGTACCCATCATCTGATTCATAGCTTCGCTAATCGCACTCAAGTGCAATTCTGACATTTCACCTTCTGTATTAGAACCATCACCGCCCATCATCAGATCTGTGATGATCTTTACATCTTGCTCCTTCAATATCAGAATATTATTTCCATCAATTCCTTCGATATAAGAAATCCGAATAAACACACATGGTCTATCATACTGAGCAGATAAATCATCCAATGTTACATAGGATACTCTCGGTGTCGTAATCGTAACTTTTGTATTTAAGAGGGTAGATAACGTTGTCGCCGCAGTTCCCATGTTAATATTGGCAATCTCACCCACCGCATCACGCTCTGCGTCTGTAAGCGTCTGGTCTTCTGCCCCAGCCGAAGCATTAGAGCCACCTGTTAGTGCATCAATTTCCTCTTGTGATAACATTCCATCCATAAAACTATTGCTCCTCCCTTATTACTGATGTCACCCGAACCGCATAGGAATCGGAAGTCGCACCCGGTAAAGCATGAAACTTCTTAATATTACCTGTATACACTTCAAGTTCATCATCAATCTTGGTATCTAATTTAATGATATCACCAATTTGGATATTCATAAAATCGTTTACCGAAATCCAACTCTTGCCCAACAAGGCACGAACCGGGATTTTTGCATGATCTATCAGACTTTCAATCGCCTCTTGATAGCTTGTATCATCTTTTTCTTTCATCGTTGAATACCAGTACTTTGTATTCAATTTATCGATGACTGATTCCACACAAGAAAATGGAATACAAATATTCATCAATCCTTCCACATTACCCACCGTAATATTCATCGTGATGATGGCTGTCATCTCACTTGGCGAAATAAATTGTGCGAATTGTGAATTTGTCTCGATACGCTCTAACCTTGGTTCCAGTTCCACTACACTTGCCCACGGATCCACCAATAGATTCGTACACACTTCCAAGACTCTCTCTAATATAATCAATTCGATTTCTGTATATTCGCGGCTTCTTTCCAAAGGTTCTCCGCCGCCACCCAGCAATCGGTCCACGATCGCAAATCCCAAATTGGATGCCAGCTCCAATATCACATTGCCTTCCAATGGTGCACAATCAACTACACCTAATAATACCGGATTAGACAAGGCATTCGCAAACTCTGAATATGCATTTGCCTCAGCATTCATGACTTCTACCTGCACATTTTTTCGCAGATATGCCGGTAAATTTGTCGAAAGCAAACGACCATAATTTTCAAAGATGATCTCCAACGTCCTCAGATGATCCTTTGAAAACTTAGACGGTCTGGCAAAATTATAATTCCTGACACTTTTCTCTTTTGATTCATTTAACTCATCCGGATCTAATTCACCACTACTTAGCGCGCTAAGCAGATTGTCAATCTCTTCCTGCGATAAGGTGTCTCCCATCTTCTTCACCTCTCGTGGGAATCTTCATCATATCCTGATAAAAATTCCATTTTCTCTAAATATAGATTATCTCATCAAAAAGCGAATGCTTTATGATACCCATTTCCCAGTTATAAATAACTTTCATTATAACACATGTATCATCATACCATATTTTTCACGGAAAGAAAACACATTATTTTGATTTTACTGGAACATAAAATTATCCAAAATAACCTTTTTCACCGCTTTGGAATCCAAATGCTTCTGAATTTGCTCCAATGCTTCCTTTTGAATCTCATCCTGTGAAATGTCTTCTGATGTGTGATTTTGAATAACAGAACGGATAATATCTGTGATCTCTGCCTGATTGTTTTGCAAAATTTTATTTACGGATTTATAATCATCCGCTTTCTTATAAACTGAAAGAGTATAGCCATTTAACATAGCGTAATGAGCCTCTCCGTCTCCGCCTGTCTTTAGATTCAGGGTCTGCTGCTCTTCAAAAGCAACTGCCACTGACTCCAGATCTTTCAAAGAATAATCCTCATCACTTCCTGCATCACCATCTGCATCCAATTCCAAATTCAATACAGATGCCACCTGCGTGATCAGATTGTTCGTCTTTTGAAATGTTGGCAACATGACAAAAAACATAATCGCCGTCAATACTACATTAATCACTGTTAATGCTGTAATAATTACACTAAAGATATTTTTTTTCATCTTCCCGCACCTTTCTTTCGGCCTAATCAATCAGATAAGCCATATATTTTTATTTCCACACGACGATTCTTCGCCCTGCCGGATGCTGAATTATTATCGGCGATCGGATCCACTTCTCCCCGTCCCGAAGCCTCTAAATATTTCAAAGGCAATTTCTTCTTATCATGAAAATATTCTAACACCTTGGTCGCTCTGGCCGTTGACAGCCACAAGTTGCTTGGATAATCTGACGTATTAATCGGAACATTGTCTGTATGTCCCTCGATTTTAATCTGATTCTTTGGATATTTTTTCAGAATATCTCCTACCCTGTCCAAGATAGGCTTCGCCTCTTTCCGGATATCAGAACTACCAGAATCAAATAAAACACTACCGCTAAGAGAAAGCATGACATATTGGTAGCCATCATCAATCGTCACATCCAAATCATCTTCCAGATTCTTACTTTCGGACTGTTCCACCACTTCACCATACAGCGTTTCCATCTTCTGTCTTTGTTGTTGCTGCTGCTGCGCTTCCAATTCGGCCAGCGGATCATCTGCTTCTTGGTTTTCCTCTGCCTTTTTACCCATATCCGAATAATATTCATCCAGATTATTTAATTGGGTTGCACCACTGGAAACCAACGTTCCTTCCCCAATCGCTTTGGCACCTCCATTGAAAATGCTAAAACTATTGGACAGGGATGCCACTAATTCGGCATATTTGACCTCATCAACTGAAGACATGGAAAATAATAACACAAAGAAGCAAAGTAACAGATTCATCAAATCAGAAAATGTATCTTTCCAACCATCGGTTTTAATCTCCGCATCCTGCTTCCGTTTAGCCATTATGCCTCACCACCTTCAGTTGCACCGCCTTCAGCACCTCCACGACCAATCGAATCGCGAACAGATGGTGCCAGGAATGACTTTAACTTCTCTTCAATGACACGTGGATTCTCACCTGCCTGTATGGAAAGCAGACCCTCCACCATAACTTCTTTCATTTTGATCTCCAGATCATTATTTTGCTTTAACTTAAAAGAGATCGGTATACAAATCCAGTTTGCCAGCAAGGAACCATATAACGTCGTGATCAACGCCACCGCCATAGCCGGTCCGATCTTGCTCATATCATCCATGTTATATAACATGTTTACCAGACCAATCAAGGTACCAATCATACCCCAGGCAGGACCCATACCGCCCCAGTTGGCCCAGAAACCTATTTTCTCATTATGTCTGGCATCAATCGAGTTCAGCTCCGTCTCCATGATACTACGTACCAATTCGGGATCTGTACCATCCACAATTAACATAATTCCCTTTTTAAGAAAATCATCTTCAATATTATTTGCCGCCTCTTCCAAAGCCAGTAACCCTTCCTTACGTGCTACATTTGACAGATTAATAATATTGCCAATGACTTCTCCCTCATTTGCTTCCGATACTTTTAATGCCAGTTTGAAGGATTTGAAACATGCCAAATACTCAGGAATAGTCTTTGCCTGCATTAACATACAGCACATAGAACCACCGATTGTAATAAAAATAGATGTCAAATCATAGAAATGTCTTAAACTTGCAAATCCCTCATCACCTGTAACAATACCTAAGAATACAAAGAAAAGACACGCTACTAATCCTACTAGTGTCGCTAAGTCCACTCTCTCCACCACCTTGCTCTAATTTGTAGAGTATGTATGATTCCGATGTCAAAGACCTTTTCAGAGCTAAATTAACACAAATATATATTTGCATGTCTGCTTACAAAACCATATATTCCGTCCAATCAACACGAAGCACCCTTTTGACCCATCGTCATATGTACTAATCGAAACGATTACATTCTCTCTTGTATAATTCTACTAGATTTTTAATCATCTGTCTACTTTCTTTTACAATTATTTTTTTCCCCGTTGTCAAAGTAATCACGGTATCCGGTGTTTCTTCCACCGTCTCAATCAGATCCGAATTTACCGTAATACTGTTTCCATTCATCTTGGTAACCTCAATCATAATACACTCCATTCCCTAAAGCCACATAACAACAAAATAGTAACAGGCAGATGCCCATCCACCTGTTACTATTGTCTTTTTTCATCCAAAGCAGGTCATCGCATTATAATTATCTCTTTAGATTCACCAATTCCTCTAACATCGTGTCAGAAGTAGTGATAATACGGGAATTTGCCTGGAAGCCACGCTGTGTTGTAATCATATTGGTAAACTCTGTAGCCAGATCCACATTCGACATCTCTAACGCACCTGGAGTAAAGCTTCCTCCGGAACTGGTGATGTCCTCACCAACGCCATCAAACAAACCAGAGTTCATGGTTGCTGCAAACAAGCTGTTGCCCACTGCTTCCAAACCAGACGGATTAGAAAACGTAGTAACCGCAATCTGTGCCAGCACTTTCTTCTCACCGTTTGTATAGGTACCAATCACCATTCCCTGATTATCAATGGAAATTCCGGACATTTCTCCTGCCACATTACCGGCGCCATTCCCATCTGCATCTCCACGGGTATAAGAAGTATTTCCCTTACCGCCGGAAGAAAACTGTGTCAGGTAGCTCACATCGATTTCCACACCACCATACTCATTTGTACCATCATTCACATAATGATTAAATGTATCATCTCTGCCATCTCCCGGATTGGTCACATCAAATACCAATGCCTTACCGGCATACAGAGAATTATCCGGTCTGGTAATATCTTCCTTCGTAGTGCTAAATTCACCGGATTCTGGATTAAAGATGATCTGAGCGGCATCTCCGCCAGCCTGCAATGTCATCTTACCAGTCTTTTCATCCACTGTTGCCACAGAATATTCCACACCACCCAAGGTTACTGTCGCATTGGAATTTTCATAGGTCTTATTTCCGTCTGCATCCTCATTTTCGGATACAAAGATGGATTTGCCATTGGAATCAACCACATCACTGACTACCAAGCCATAAGCCCCGGAAGCATCTGTATTCTGTAAATACATTTGAACGGTATACTCCTCACCAATTCTGTCGTAGAAGGTAAAGGTCATACGGAAACCTTCCGTTGTAGCATTTGGTACTGTTACCTCCAGATCCTTATCATTTTTATCAATATTACCGGATAGTGTAACATTTTCTGTGGCTGTAGGCTCAATCGTTGTTTTATCCGGTGTCATAACTGCTAAGTCTTTGACAGAATCACGGACAATATCTCCATTCGCATCCGCTAACCATCCCTGAACCGTTGCATTATTGGTAGTACAGTATAAAACACCTGCCGCGTCTACATTCAGTGCACCGGACTTAGTAAAATAGGTAGCACCACCTGATTTAACGATGAGGAATGCATCTCCATTGATCGCCACGTCTAAGGCACGGTTTGTAGTAGAAGTTCCGCCCGGATCTGTGATGTTGGTGGTAATAGAACCTACCAAAGAACCTAAACCGATCTGCTTCGCATTGGAACCAGCCGCCCCTGTCGCAGCATTTGGTCCGGTTGCCGGGGACATTGTTTGATAAAATGTATCCGCAAAGTTCACCGAACTGCCCTTAAATCCTACTGTATTAACATTTGCAATGTTATTACCAATAACATCCATCTTGGTCTGATGTGTTTTTAATCCGGCCACACCAGAATAGAGTCCTCTCATCATAATATTTTTCCTCCAAATTTTCATTCATCTAAGGAATGCGATAGGATCCCTCTGTCAGTCAGAATCCAATACCTCCATCAAGGTCCGGTATATCCATGCATTCCTAATTCACTGTTGATCATTAACCATTAACTAATCACTGCTCCATCAATGTTCGTAAAAATAGAATTTGATGAATCATCCATTGCGGTAATCACTGTATTATTTTTTACATTCACAATGAATGCCAAATCATCTACCATCACCAAAGACTCTTGAATACCCTTTTCTCGTGCCTTCGTAGTGCCTGTTTCCAAACGTTCCATCTGCTCTGAGGATAAATTGATGTTTCTCGTAGCTAATCGCTCATTCGCATGCTTGGAAAATTTTAAGTTCGGTACCGGCTCCTGCTTCGCAGTTGTATGTAGAATCTCTTGAAAAGAAAGCTCTGTATTCGCTGATTTCTTCGGTTCCGGCTGCTTCTTGGCAAGCATCCCATTCATCTGCTGAATCGATGGAGAATATCTTTGTTCCAGTCGTTGCACGCGCTCCACCTCATTTCTGCTCTCCGGCTTAATCAGTTGGTTTAATTCCTTTTACCTCTAATGTAACAGATTCATAATCTACTGTTTGGTTCGGATCATCAAAAACAAATGCCAAAGTATACTTTCCGGCATCCAAATCTGTAAATGCACTCTTATCAATCACCAAAGTTCCGTTGGAATATCTTAACTTATCTGCCTCAATCGCTTTCGTTTCCCCTGCATCTGATATGATTGCCACCGCAAAACTGCCAGCCTCATATCCTTCCGATCCCAAATCCACGCCTGAAATCGTGATATCCTGTGGATCATGATGCCGATAAACAACTGCCTGCTTCTCAACATGCGGAATATACTGCGATATCAGATATGACTGATCAATCACCTGCACAATGCTATCGTATGGATATAACTGTCCCTCCACAGACACATAAGGATCTCCGTTTTGAATCGTGACATATTCCACCGTCCCTTGTGCTGTAGTGGTGAATCCACTCTCTGACTTATCCTCAATATATACCTCTTTACCAACCAATGTAAAAGCAGAGGTATGATTTGCGGTATCGGTCAGATTCTGCATTGCTTCCAATTCTGAGAACTGGGCTAATTGCGCCACATACTCTGTATTGTCTGCCGGATCTAGCGGATCCTGATACTGCATCTGTGTAACCAATAATTGTAAGAAATCTTCCTTTCCCAAAGAAGAACCCGTATTCCTCTCTGTCTTCTGTGATGATTCTGAGATCTGAATCTCACCGTCCACCACCGGTGCTACTAAACCCATATTGCCTCCTTTCTTTATGCTGTAAAATCGATACTGCTTCCATTATCCCGCATCACACTGCGACGTACGCGCTCTGCCTCTTCTTCCGCAGATATTGCTTCGCCTTCCTCTTCTTCCGAATTTTCCATGCGGAATCTGCGGCTCTTACCATCACCCTGATTCAGATTCTTCTGGTCGTCATGACTGCCATCGCCCTGTGTCAATTCAAAGTTTGATACAGTGACCTCCACTGCATCCACCTTCAACTCTTTTTGCTCCAGATTTTCACGCAGTGTATACATCTGACTTTCCAAAGCAATTCTGGCCTCTTCTGTCTGTACCGTAAAATTTGCCGTCATCATACCAGCCTTATTGGAAACGGTTAATAATACCTTTCCCAAACTCTCTGGATGCAACTGCATCTCCATCGTTGTGGTATCTGCCTGTAGATTTACACGTATTTGCTCCACAATTTGTTCTACGATCTGAACCATCTGCGGTGTAGGCTGCGGTGCACTAATCTCACTTGTGGCTTCCATCGTAAACTGCTGCTGGATATTGCCAGTAGCCACAAAATCAGATACTGGCTCCTGCTTCATAACGTTAGCCTGCTCCGGAAGTCCCGGCTCATTCTGTCCCGAAGTATTCGTATCTGCCATATCCTGCGAACCTGATTTCTGAGAATCCGCATTCACGACATTTTCTACAGTCGTAGAAGAACTTGGTTCCATCAAGGACAGGGTATTGTCCCCATCATTCCTGCTCGTCACCTTGACTGAATCTTCTTCCTGCTGAATCGTGATCAAAACCGTTTCATTCTGTTCTGTAAATTCTGGTATCTCCGATGCCGCTACAATGTCTCCTGCCGACTGTAAATCACTTGCCGGCATCTCCGGTGTCATCTGCATTTGCTGCAAAAGCTGATCCATCGAAATCCCCAGGTCCTCTGACAAATCCACAGTCTGCAAAAGATCAAACACTAAACTAAAATCAGCCATCATTGCTTCGTTCATAAGCAGATCGGTCGGCTCCTGTCCGCCATCTACTAATAGAATAAATTGCTGCAAATTCTCTGGTTGCAATAATGCCACCGGCATAATTCCCATCTCGGCCAAAACATTTTCCATCGTCTCTTCATCGATTCCCAATGCATCTTTCACAACATTTTTGATCTCTTGATTGAACGATGCCATCTGATCCTCTGTTGCCGTCTTTTCATTTGTGGTCTCAACAGTCTGCATCTGCTCCGGCTGAGCAATGGCTTTTCCATCTTTTGAGACAGATAGCGTCTGCTCCTTGGAAGAAATTTCCACCTGACCCGAGTCTTTGGCAGTCACTGTACTCTGCGCAGCCACTTCCTTGCGTATGTACTGCCCAAAATCCGCATTGTTCATGGAAGCATTTGGTGTAATAGCACCCGCTAAATCTGCAATGCTATTTCCTGCCATTATGTTTCCCACACTTGTCACGCTTTCACCTCCTTTTCCTCTCATTTGATTTTATATGTAAACCATCGTTTTCCCAAAAAGAAACGAGTGGTAAACACACACTATTTGACAACTGCAATCTTCTTAGTGATCTGTGCTGCATAGGTACTGTCCATCTCCTGCAAAACAGCAGCCGCCTGCTTTTCACTCATGTTTTCCACGATATCACAAACCAAATCCAAATCTTCCTTCATCTCAGACAGTGCCTTCGCAGCGGCAGCAGCATCCATATTGCCATAGTATTTTGCAAGTTCGGCTGCCTTCTCGCTATAACGCTCGGCTTCCACCACCTGTTTATAAATCTTCGCAGCGTTTTCCGGTGAGATCGACTCATAATAAGAACGATATTCCGAAATATCCGGTGCATTTTCAGCAAATACAACCTTTTCATCAAATTCTGCCACCCTTTTATTGAAAGAATCTTCGTTATCTTTATACTTTTGTAACTCTTTTACCTGATTCTCCAATTCCTTAATATAACTGGAATTCGCATTTGTTGTACCAGATTCGGATGCTAACTGGCCTTCCAATTCAGCGATTCTGGCATTCGCGGATTTCAGTGTCGTGTACTTGTAATTTCCCTCAGAAGCCTGCTGTTCCTCAGAAGCCTCAGGCAAAATCTTATTAACCACTGGAACATCTTTCAATACCGGATATAATACTTTACTTCCGATCCCACCAACATCCATCTTGATCAGAAAGGCAAATACCGCTAACCAAATGATAATAATGATAACCGCAATCAAGGCTGTAACTAATTTGCTTCCAGCACTTTCTTGGTCACTACTAATTGTTTTATCGTCTTTTTTTGCCATATTGTTTAATCCTCACTTTCTGTTCCATTTCCATGACGGAAGCTGACTAATTCGTCGATTTCCTTTTGTTCTGCTGCATTTAGTTCCTGACGAAAAATTTCAAAGGCTTTTTCCTTTAGTTTTTCGTATGTTTTTCGTTCTTTCATGGCTTCGTCAAGCTTTTCTCTCGCTTTTGCAACTCTGGCTTCCTGATGCTCAATCACTTGCTCCTGCATCTTTATTTGAAATTTTAATACTTCCACACTATCTTCCAATCTTCTTATCTTCCGAATATTGAGAAAATTTTGTAATGCTTGTGTTAACTTTTCCTCATAACCCAGTTTCTTTGCTTCCAGCCATAGTTTTTTCTCTTCTTCTTCCCGAAGTTTCACCATCTCTATGCCGTATTCTGCTTTTGCCTGATCTTCCAGTTTCCCTTTGACCAGCAGGATATTTTCCATCTTAAAAACAAATTTCGCCATACCTGTTCCCCATCCTCATCAAAGCATCTTCTGTTTCACAAACTTTTTGCACGGATTGGTTCTACCCACGGAACCTCCTGCTAAATCTCTGCAGCTTCTTCCTCTTCAAAGATCGCACATAACTGCTCCACTTCTTCCTCAAAATCAAATTTCTCATTTGTTCCCTGTATCAGAAATTCGTTCACCTGATCAATTTTTGCCAGAGCATAGTCAATATTTGGATTGGAACCCGGCTTATAGGCACCAATATTGACCAAATCCTCCGCTTCCCGATAGGTGGCCAACACGTTGTTTAATTTTCCACGAGCCTCTTTGTGCTCTTCTGTTACAATGCTACTCATGACACGTGAAATACTTTGTAATATATCAATAGCGGGATAATGATTAGAATGGGCAATCTTGCGGTCCAGAACAATATGTCCATCTAAGATACTACGCGCCGTATCCGCGATCGGCTCATTAAAATCATCCCCATCCACCAGAACCGTATATAGCCCGGTAATAGACCCCTTGTCAGAACGCCCAGCCCTCTCTAATAACTGCGGCATCTCTGAATAAACACTAGGTGGATATCCTCTGGAAACGGGAGGTTCTCCAGAAGCCAAACCGATCTCACGCTGCGCCATAGAAAAACGAGTCAGAGAATCCATCATCAATAATACATCTTTTCCCTGATCCCTAAAATATTCTGCAATGGCAGTAGCAGTCTTGGCTGCTTTCTTACGAATGAGCGCCGGTTTATCCGAGGTGGCCACCACCATAACCGAACGGCGCATCCCTTCCTCTCCCAGGTCCCGCTCAATAAATTCTCTCACCTCTCGGCCACGCTCTCCAATCAGCGCAATCACATTGATATCTGCTTTTGTATTACGGGCAAACATACCTAACAGAGTACTTTTTCCCACACCACTACCCGCAAAAATTCCAATACGCTGCCCCTTTCCCAGTGTGATCAAGCCGTCTACCGCTTTCACACCCAGAGGTAACACCTCGTCAATCAACTGTCTGGTTAAAGGGTCCGGCGGTTCTGCTTCCACAGAATAAGGTACGCCACCCACAAGCTCTTCCTGGTGCATTGGCACTCCCAAGCCATCCAAAACCTTACCCAGAATATCATCGTTCACCAACACCTTCAAAGGAGCGCCGGTATTTTCCACCCGACTTCCCACACCCACACCTTCTGTCTGGTCATAAGGCATCAACAAAACTCTATCATCACGAAATCCCACCACTTCAGCATGGATTACCTGATTGGTGTCTTTGGCTATGATCTGGCATAAATCGTTGAGCTTCGCAGTGGGACCGATAGATTCCACCGTCAAACCAACTACCTTGGATACCTTGCCCAAACGCTTTTCGAACGATTGATCTAATAACATATTGTATTTAGATAAATCCATCCCCATATCAAGCACTCCTCACTATAATGCCAACATCCGAATCTGATCCCGCAGATTCTGCAACTGGACATCCATACTGCAATCAATAATCTTATTTTCTGTTTCTATGATACATTGACTCGCCTTCAGACTGGCGTCCTCTACCACATCAAACTCTTCCACACTTAAAGCGGCATCTTTCAACTGCGCCTTATGCATCGACACCGTTGCCATGTCCGCCTTAGATACCCGCAAGGTGATCTGCTTCGGCTTCTCCAGATTATGTACCGCCCGTTCGATCAGATGTAAGATAATGTCTTTCTTATCCTGACACACAATGCCAGTGATTTTTTCCACCAAATCCGCTGTCAAATCTGCAAAAAACGGCTCCATTTGTCGTTCCTGCTCCGCCAGTTCCCTGGCTTTTTCTTCATACTCAGCCTGACACTCCGCTCTCATTTCCTGTAATTGCATTTCTGCTTCTGTCAATCCCTGTTGCTTCCCGGCTTCCAAGCCCTCTGCCTCTGCCTGAGAACGGATTTCCTCCGCTTCATCCTTGGCTCTGGCCACGATCTGTTCTGCTTCCGCTCTGGCATTCTCCAATATCTGCGCCGTCTGCCGCTCTGTTTCCTGCAACAAGTCCTGTGATATTTCCTTGGAAATCTTTTGTCTCTCTTCCTCTAACACATCATCCATATGTATCACCGAAAGACCATCCTGAAAAAACTCACCCTGCTCTTCTCCTGCCGGAATGGATAACGGCTGAAACGCAAAAGCCTCCTCCGCTTTTTGCTCCTGTGCATAAATATCCGGGATAAAACGTTCTACATGGCTGTCAGAATCTATCACTTTCGTCTGACCTGGATCTACGCTAAAATATACTGATTTAATCACATTAGACAACGATCTCGTCACCTCCACCTCTGGAGATAATAATCTCAGCAGAATCTTCCAGCTTCCGGATAATATTCACAATCTTCTGTTGTGCTTCCTCGACATCTTTCATTCGGATTGGACCCATAAATTCCATGTCCTCCTTGATCATGCTAGCCAGACGCTTGGAGAGATTGTTAAAGATAAGATTCTGAACTTCTTCATTAGATCCTTTCAACGCCACTGCCAGCTCGTTATTATCAACCTCACGCAGCACACGCTGTACGGATCTGTCGTCCAGAGATAGAATATCCTCGAATACAAACATTTTTTTGCGGATCTCGTCTGCCAGTTCCGGCTCTTCGATCTCCAAACTTTCCATAATATGTTTTTCGGTTCCACGATCCACCGTATTCAAAATATCTACAATGGCATCCACACCACCAACTACCGTATAATCCTGATTTACCAGAGATGCTAATTTCTGCTCCAAAACCTTTTCCACTTCCTTGATCACGTCCGGAGAAGTCCGGTCCATCTGCGCAATTCTCTTTGCTACATCTGTTTGTTTGTCTGGTGGTAAAGCAGAAATAATAGCGGAAGACTGTCCCGCAGATAAATAGGACAAGATCAAGGCAATCGTCTGTGGATGTTCGTCCTGAATAAAGTTTAACAACTGACTGGCATCTGTCTTACGCACAAATTCGAAAGGACGAACCTGTAAAGACGCAGTCAGCTTACCAATCACATCTTTCGCACGCTCTGCACCCAAAGCCTTTTCCAATAGATCCTTAGCGTAATTGATACCACCTTCCGCAATATATTGCTGTGCTAAACAAACATCATAAAACTCATTCAAAACAGAGTCTTTTAAAGATGGCGAGATACTTCTGGTATTAGAAATTTCTAATGTCAACTGTTCAATCTCATCCTCTTTCAAATGTTTAAATACATTGGCAGACTTGTCTGGCCCTAAAGCAATTAGCAGAATCGCTGCTTTCTGCACACCAGTAATCTCTTCACCCTTTGCCATGTCCATTACCACCTTTCTGCATTAACCCCAATCATCATTCAGCCAGTTTCTCAGCAACTGCGCCACAGCCTCTGGGTTCTCATCCACAAATTTCTCAATCAGCTTACGCGTCTCTGATTTGTCACTAAATTCAATGTCATCTAAAGATTGATTTTCTTTCGTTGTTGCCAACAACTGCTCTACAGATAACTCTGGCTCTTCCTCGGCCACCTTCACAGGCGCAGTACCACGTATTACCACAAAGATCAACAACGCAATGATCAGAACCGCCAGAATAATCATCAGATAATCCGCAATCCCTCTGGTTGATTTCGTTTTTTCTACAAATTTCGGCACCTGATAGGCTATCACAGAGATTTTCGACACATCTACACCCGTCGCACTGGCGATCAACTGTCTATGCGCATCGGTCACTTCCACTTCCGTCCGTTCACTGTTTTCAGCAATAAATTCATCAAACGTCATATTGTCCAAGGTTCCGTCTTTCTCCAGTTGCTCTTCCTCATAGACCTGATATTGCAAAACCACAATTCCCAGAGAAGATTGATCCTTCTGAATCGTCGGAGTCTCCTGCTTAATATTCTCTATGGTCTCATTCGTTAATATATTACCTAATTTCTCTATTTCAACATTAGAACTATAATTATTGCCACTATTGATCACAGTATCCGTATCATCATCATTTGAACCTGTCCCCGGCTCTCCCGATACACCATTTCCGCCTTCGGATTTATAGGTATATAAAGTTCCCGGATAACCATATTCTCTGCCTTCCGGCACATCATACGTTTTTGAAAGGCTTTCAACTTTGCGAAGATCAAACTGAATCCCCTGAGTACCCACTTCTACATCATCCCATCCCAGACTAACCAATAAGTCAATCACATTGGATGCCATAGTATTACGCAATTTCTCACAATACTCATCCACTCCGCCAGAAATATAACCACCCAGGCCATCCTGCGTAGAACCATTGTACAGACAATGTCCTTCCGAATCATTGATAATGACACATTTTACATCCGTACCCACCGCATTCGCCAGCCAATATGCCAGAGATTGCGCAGTTTCGGCGGTCAACAAATCTTCATTCTCTTTATTCGCAGTAATCTGCGCTGTAATGGAGGTATCTCCCTCCTCATCCAACACACTATATGTAGTTTCGGGTACATCAATAAAGACATCTGCATCCTCGATAAAAGAATAATGTAACATACTGTTACGAATCTCCGACTGCAATGCCAATATTCGTTTCTGACTTTTCTCGCTTTCAGTGGTTGACATAGAATTATCAAATGCCTTGTCCCATGAAAATCCGGTATCTACCAGATTGTTATCGCTCATGGTATATAATGCATTAGTATAGTCTTCATCATGCACATATAATGTCATTCCGTCATTAGATGCCTTCCATTTAATACCTGCATCATCTAATGCATCTGACATGGCATTGGCATCATCCACATTCGCAAAGGCTTCAAATTTCACCCAGGTTGGACGCGACACAAAATACGCGGTCAATCCAATCGCCAATAAAATAACACATACCACAGCTATGATAATTGTTTTCTGTTTTCCAGTATATTTATTCCAAAATTCCACAAATCTAGTGGGAATTTCTTTGATTCTTTCCTGCATAATCCAACTCTCCTACTGCCCTTATACGGCTGATTTAGAACTGTAAATTCATAATATTGTTATAGCCTTCAATAAAAGCATCCCGCACGGCAACTGTATATTGCAAAGAAACATTCGCTTTTTGCTGTGCGATCTGTAAATCATGAATACTATCCGATTCCCCTAATGCATACTTAATTTCCTCTTCTTCCGCTGCATTACTATAAGCATTGGTTTCCTGAATCATATTCACAGCCGACTGGAATATAGTAGAAAATGCACTCTGATCACCTTCCGAATCAATAATCATAGAATCGGAACTTTCTGCTAAACTTGAAGAAATTGTCGGTGTCTGGAATGCTGTCATCAAATCCACACCTGATAAAGCTGATAAATCCATATCTGTTCTCTCCTTACCCATAATTCTATAATATCATTAAAACCACTCACAATGATTATTTTCCAATATCCAATGCCTTTAATTCCATATTTTTTGAAGCATTAAAAGCCGTCACATTCGCCTCATAAGAACGGCTGGCATCAATCATATCTGTCATTTCCGTCACAGTATTGACATTTGGGTACATCACATACCCATCTTCATTCGCATCCGGATGAGACGGATCATAAACCAATTTTCCAGGTTCCTCCGTATCTTCAAAGATTTCAGAAATCTTAACCCCTTTCCCCAAAGTACCGGTCGCATTAATCAGGGTGTCGTCAAAGGAAACATAGCCCTTTTCCTCAAAAATCACAGATTTCCGCCGATACACATTGCCATCTGCATCTCTCGTGGTATTCACATTGGCAATATTCTGTGAAATAATATCCAAACGGGTTCTTTGCGCGGTCATACCAGTGGCACTAATATTCATTGCCGAAAAAACATTTCCCATGATATCCTCCATTCTGAAGTGTATTACTCCTACCTACGCCTATTTAGCAACAACTGTCTTCAATCTGGTGAACTCCTGCGTGATGGAATCCATCATTGTATAATATTTAATCTGATTTTTTGCCAACTCTGCACTTTCGGTATCAATATCTACATTATTTCCATCCAAACGATAATCCACATTGGCATAATCAGTATAGGTCAAAGCATTCAGCTCATCCAGTTCCAAACTCGCCACCTCATCATCCAAAGAAGTGCCTCCGCCTAATGCATTGCCCAGATATTCCTCAAAATTAATATCTTTTCTCTTGTAATTTGGTGTATCAACATTGGCAATATTGTTCGAAAGCAATGAATTTCTTGTCCAACTGGCATCACAACCTTTTTCCAGCACATTTATGTAATTATATGCACCTGATGCGATCATACAAACACCCCTTTCTATTATTAGGATATCAATAGCCAATCCTCCCAAAAGAGCAGACTACTCAAATTTTAATATATAATCATACATATATCATTATAAAGGAATCACGATAAAATACAAGGGAAAATTACAAATTCTTTCAAAAAATATGGGCTGAACATCAAAAAGGAACTGATCCTATGAAAACCAGTTCCTTCTGCTAATTCATATTCTGTAATATCATCTCGGAAGTAAACAGGTGATTTACAACCTGTACAAATGTTCCTTTCACACCGAACGATTTAGTCCGAATCACACCTGCACTTTCGCATTTTTTAAGTGCATTTACAATCACAGAACGGGTGATTCCTACCTGATCGGCCAGTCTGCTGGCAACCAAAGTCCCTTTTGCTTTGCCATCTAACTCCTCTAACACATATAGCATAGCCTTTCCTTCCAATTTTGTCAAGGTATGTACTGCTGCCGTCACGTCATCTTCCTTGCGTTTCTCCTCAGAATACTCCTCGCTCAAAGCACGCTGCATCGCCAATGCTATCACTGTGGCCCCATATTCTGCCAAAATGATATCATCAATGGAAAAAACTGGGTCCAGACGGTAAAGAACCAAAGTACCCAGGCGTTTTCCTGCCATATTTACCGGCACAAGCATCACCTGATACTGCTCCAGCCCTTCCGACTGAAACCCCAATGTCAAAAGATTCACATTCTCTTTCGTAGAAAGAACATTCATAAAACGATCCTGTAAAGATGGCTCTATATAGCTGGCATGGGTAACGTTTTGTAATTCAGGAATCACAGGAATCTGCTTCTGTCCCTTCATTCCCAAAATCTTACCTTTGGGGCTGGCTAACAATACATTAACCTTTAATGCATGGGATAAAATCCGACAAAATTCAGTAAAATCAATCTTATCTGATGCCTGCTCATTTAACAGACGTTGAATTTTACGCGTTTTATCTAATAATTCTAAACTCATGGTCCACCTACTTCTTTTCCCGTACCTGTACAAAACCACATTGTTCGTCCATACAAACCAGTTTATTTCCCTTTTCCACCATAGCACCACCACAATCCGGACAACGTGTAGCAGACGGCTTTTGCCATGACATAAAATCACATTCCGGATATGTGATGCACCCAAAATAACGGCGTCCCTTTTTCGTCTTACGAATCACCACATCGTTTTGGCACTTTGGACACGGTACTCCAATTTTCTCCAGATAAGGCTTAGTGTTACGGCACTCGGGAAACCCCGGGCAGGCCAAAAACTTGCCATGAGGACCATATTTCACCACCATATTGCGCCCACACAGCTCGCAAATCACATCCGTCACTTCATCCTCAATCTTGACCTCTTCCAGTTCCTTCTGTGCTTTTTCCACCGCTTCATGTAAATCAGGGTAAAAGTTTTCGATAACTGTTTTCCACTTCACCGATCCATCTTCCACCCGGTCCAGCAGCCCTTCCATATAGGCTGTAAAGTTCACATCTACAATGCTTGCAAAAGATTTCTTCATAATGGAATTGACCACTTCTCCCAATTCCGTGATATAAAGATTTTTTTGCTCTTTGGCCACATAACGCCGATGAATAATCGTAGAAATCGTCGGCGCATAGGTACTAGGTCTGCCGATCCCCAGTTCCTCCATCGTCTTGACTAAAGATGCCTCTGTAAAATGCGCCGGCGGCTGAGTAAAATGCTGCTTTTTTTCAAAATTCCCCGCTGACAACGGCGTTCCCTTTTGAATATTCGCAGAAACCTTCTTTTTATCTACCTTATCCTCTTCCGTCTGATATATGGTCAGATATCCCGGAAACACCACTTTAGATGCACTGGCCGTAAACCGGTATTGATCCGAATCAATCTTAACGGATGTGGTTTCAAATTGCGCCGGGGCCATCTGGCTCGCCAAAAAACGTTTCCAAATCAACTGGTATAATCGAAAGTGATCACGAGATAACGCATCCTTCACCTGTGCCGGTGACAAATCCACATAGGTTGGACGTATCGCTTCATGGGCATCCTGAATTTTTTTATTACTTTTGCCCACATTGCCTGCCGATGCCTGATATTCTTCCCCGTAGTTTTCTGCAATATATTCCTTGGCAGATTGTTTGGCTTCCTCAGAAATCCGGGTAGAATCGGTACGTAAATACGTAATCAGGCCGATAGTGCCACGTCCTTTGACAGCCACACCTTCATATAATCCCTGCGCCAGCCGCATGGTTTTTTGTGTGGAGAAATTAAGTGTTTTTGCTGCTTCCTGCTGCAAAGTGCTGGTAGTAAATGGCAATGGACTTTTTTTCTGTCGGTTCGATGTTTTGACGTCGGAGGCTGTAAACTCAGACTTTTCAACAGAGCGGATAATGTCATCCAACTGTTCTTCGCTCTCAATCGTGATTTTTTCTTTCTTTGTACCATAAAACTCAGCAATTAACGGTTTTTTATCTCCTTTTGCCTTAAATTCCCCTGATAAAGTCCAATATTCTTTGGATATAAAATCATTAATCTCTGCTTCACGGTCTGCAATGATACGAAGCGCCACTGATTGCACACGCCCCGCACTCAAACCTCTCTTAACCTTCGCCCATAACACAGGGCTGATCTGATATCCCACCAAACGATCCAGTACGCGTCTCGCCTGCTGTGCATCCACCAGATCCATATCGATCTTTCTCGCTTCCTTAATAGAACGTTTCACTGCATTTTTGGTAATTTCATTAAAAGTAATACGGCTGGTATTTTTGTCCTCCAGTTTCAGGGCCTTAGATAAATGCCAGGAAATCGCCTCTCCTTCACGGTCCGGGTCAGTGGCCAGATAAATTTTGTCTGCCTTCTTAACCTCACGACGAAGTTTCGCTAACAGTTCTCCCTTCCCCCGTATGGTAATATATTTCACTGCAAAGTCATTTTCTATATCAATCCCCATCTGACTCTTCGGCAAATCCCGGACATGTCCATTGGATGCAACCACTTCATAGGAACTTCCCAAAAATTTTTTAATCGTCGTTGCCTTAGACGGTGACTCTACTATTACGAGATTCTTTGCCATGAAACTACCTGCCTTTCCATCTTCCACCATTATAAACATACCACATAGTAATGACTGCCCACCATACGGATCATCTGCTTCTGTTCCAGATTCCCCAGAGAGTCCATCACTTCTGTCACGGGAAGTCCCGTGCGTTCCACCAGATCCGATATGTGAATCGGATCAAAGCCTAAAATAGCATACACTATTTTTTCTGGGGTTTCAAGCATAACCTCTAATTTTTTCTTATTCAAACTCATATCTTCTTCTACAAAAATGCCCAATCCATCCAAAATATCCCGAACACGCGTCACCAGACAAGCGCCCTCCTGAATCAGACGATTACTTCCCTGATATGATGCATTCAAAATACCACCGGGAATCACAAATATCTCTTTCCCCTGATCCAGACCAGCTTCTGCTGTAATCAGCGATCCACTGTTTTCCCGGGCTTCAATCACCAGAATCCCATCGGCCAGGCCGCTGATGATACGGTTACGCATCGCGAAAAAGCCAGCTTTTCCGCGAATACCTGGTGCATATTCCGAAATCAGTCCTCCCTGTTGCATGATCTGCATATAGGTCTCAATATGTTGTCTGGGATAACAAATATCAATCCCTGTCCCTAATACACCATACGTTTTCCCTGATGCGATCCGAAGCGCACCTCTTTGCGCCGTCACATCAATTCCACGGGCCAGTCCGCTGATGACCTGAACACCATTTTCTGCCAATTCTCTACCAAATTTCCCAGCCAGTTCTAACCCCTCATGAGATGCGTTTCTGGCTCCCACCACCGCAACTGTGGGCTGCTCTGTCCCAGGCAATGTTCCACGCACATACAGAGAAAACGGGGCATCCGGTAAATGATACAGACGTGACGGATATGCGGCACTTTCTTTCCAAACAAAACGAATCCCCCGCTTCTGTAATTCATATAACTTTTGTTCCCAGAAAGCGTAGTCTCTATTTTGCCGCAAGATGCTCTGATCCTGCCGGTTGATACCAGGCACTTGTTGTAATGTATGCTCTTTGCTTTTAAATATTTCCTCCAAACTGCCATAATACTCTAGCAATATTTGTATTTTTTTCCTGCCAATCCGATATAAATTCGCCAGCCAGTACGCCAATACCTCTTCGTTCATATGTATTCTCCATCCCCCTTATACTCCCGTCTGTGTCCCTGAAACCATCCGATAACAGATCGCTTCTGCCATATGTTTTTTGTTGATTTTCTCCGCACCGGCCAGGTCAGCAATCGTACGTCCTATTTTAAGAATCTTGTGATATCCCCGCGCAGTCAAATCCAACACCTGAAACATTTCAGCCAAATATTCCCGCGCCTCAGATTCCAAAACACAATATTGTTTAATCTTTCCCGGCAACAGTTCTGCATTGAACCGAAATTCCTCCCTCCGATACCGTTCCCATTGCATTTTTTGAGCTGCGATTACCCGACTCCTAATCTGTTCTGAGGATTCCCCCGCATATGGTATCTCCTGTCCCAAATCCCGGTAATCCAGAGGAACTGTCTCCGTACTGATATCAATCCGATCCAAAATCGCCTGACTGATCTTTCCAAAATACCGTTTTATCTGTCCCTGTGTACAGGTGCATTTACGCCGATTAGGATAAAAGCCACAAGGACAGGGATTTGCGGCTGCCACCAACTGGCATCTGGCCGGATAGCGATAGCATCCCTCCAATCTGGACACGGTAACATATCCATCTTCTAACGGCTGACGCAGCACTTCCATGACCTGCCGCTGAAATTCCGGCAATTCATCCAAAAACAAAACACCTCCACTACTCAAGCTGCATTCCCCCGGTCTGGGATATCTTCCCCCTCCTACCAAAGCGGTCTGAGACACAGTATGATGGGGTGCACGGAAGGGCCTGGCGGAAATATACGGCTGTTTCCCATTCAATAATCCCGCCACAGAATAAATCTTGGACAATTCCATCTGTTCTTCAAAACTAAGTTCGGACATAATACTGGAAATCCGTTTGGCAATCATGGTTTTGCCGGACCCGGGCGGACCAATCATCAAAAGATTGTGTTTGCCCGCCACTGCCACTTCCACTGCCCGTTTCGCCGCTGCCTGCCCTCTGATATCACGAAAATCCGGCATAGCCGTGTTCTGTAATAATTCATCGCAGGATATCGCCTGAACATCCGGCCATCTTTGATTCCCCTGCAATATCCCCACTGCTTCTTGTAACGTGGCAATGCCTGCCAGCCGGATTCCAGACACTACAGATGCCTCCAGAAGATTTTCCTGGGGAACCATGCAATATTTGATTCCATGTTCCATCGCCGTATACACCATCGGCAAAATCCCGGTGATCCCCTTCACCTGTCCATCCAGACTCAGCTCCCCCAAAATCACACATTCCTTTAATTCACTCTGTGGAATATAACCGAATGCTGCCAACACTGCCACAGCAATCGCAAGATCATATCCGGTCCCATCCTTGCGGATGTCCGCCGGAGATAAATTGACGGTAATCTTTTTCAGAGGAAGCCTGAACCCACTATTCTTGATCGCAATACGGACACGTTCTTTGGCTTCCTTGACCTCTGATGCCAGATAACCAACTAAAGAAAAACAAGGCAGACCATCGGAAACGTCTGCCTCTACTTGAATGATACAGCCATCAATCCCCTGGATCGCTGCACACAAAGATTCACTAAACATATTTCATCCTTTCGCATCATTCGCAAAAGGTGTTCCCCTGTTTGAATATTATATCACACATGTAACAAAAACGCAAGCATCTTTATTTATTGAGAAAATTGTTGATCTCTTCCATAAAAGTATTTACATCCTTAAACTCCCGATAGATAGAAGCGAAGCGTACATAAGCGACTCCATCCAGTTCCTTCAGATATCGCATCACCAATTCCCCAATATCGCTGCTGGGGATTTCTCTGGCTTCCTGTTGATACACAGCCGCCTCAACCCGGTCTACCAATTCGTTCATCTGTGGCACAGAGATGGGACGTTTATGGCAGGAACGAAACACACCACTTTCTATCTTGGTACGGTCATATGGCTCTCTGGTCTGATCCTTTTTGATCACCACTAACGGAATCGCCTCAACCCTCTCATAAGTTGTAAAACGTTTCTGGCACTGATCACATACACGCCGCCTGCGAATCGACATATTTTCATCTGCCGGACGGGAATCAATTACCCGGGTATTATCCTTTCCACAAAATGGACATTTCATGTTTTATCCTCCGTTTTCAGTTTTTTTCTTATTATAATATATGGAAGAAAAAATGCAAGAATATTTCTTTTATGCCCATTGACATTTATGCAGACATTTCTCTGTATTGATTTCTACTAAGATCACATCTGATCCAATCTGCCGAATCGCTTTATAGGGAATGATAAATTCCTGATCTCTTCCAAGGATTCCCAATATCTTACAGGGGCCTGGTACAATTAATGTGCAGATTCTGCCTGTTTCTACCTCAAAATCAATATCACATACATTTCCCAGACGCTCCCCATCACAGATATTGATCACCTCTTTGTCCCGCAGTTCACAGAGTCTCATGCTGTTCTCCCGGTGGCTTTTTACTATTTTATGCCGGATTAGCTCAGATAATGTTTCATAGATTTTAATGCTTTTTTCTCCAATCTGCTTACCTGTGCCTGTGAGATCTGAATTTCTTCTGCTACTTCCATTTGAGTTTTTCCCTCAAAATAGCGCAATAAAATAATCTGATGTTCCCTGTCGGATAGCCGGTCAATCGCTGCTTTTAATGATATCTCCTCTATCCAGTTTTCTTCCTTGTTCTTTTTATCGCTGATCTGATCCATAATATATAATGCATCGCCACTTTCCGCATAAACCGGTTCGTATAGCGATACCGGGCTCTGAATCGCATCCAGTGCAAATACAATATCTTCCGCCGGAACATTCAACTCCTTTGCCAAATCTTCCACTGTCGGTTCTTTATCCGATTGTTTCATAAGCATTTCTTTGGTATAGATTGCCTTGTATGCCGTATCCCGAATAGAACGGCTCACACGGATACTATTATTATCCCGCAAGTATCTTCGGATCTCTCCGATGATCATGGGCACTGCATAGGTACTGAACTTCACGTTTAAGGTCACATCAAAATGATCGATTGCCTTCATTAAACCAATACATCCTATCTGGAACAGATCATCAATATTTTCTCCCGAATTATAAAAGCGTTGAATGATACTAAGCACTAATCTTAAGTTTCCTTTAATGAAAATTTCCCGGGCCTTTCTGTCCCCATTTCCAATTCTCTCAAACAGTTCTTTCTTCTCTTCTTCGGATAGTAATGGCAGCTTTGCCGTATTCACACCGCAAATCTCTACTTTATACATCGCCATGATCTCTTCCTCCAACCGATCGATCTAATATAAAGTAGGATTTACCAAAAAATACAGATTATACCTGCTGCATGCGCAGAATTTCTTTTTTCAGACGCTTCATAATTTTCTTTTCCAAACGGGAAATATAGGACTGTGATATGCCCATCATATCTGCCACCTCCTTTTGCGTCCTCTCCTTCCCATCTCTGGTATTAATTCCAAAACGTAACTCAATAATATCCCGTTCTCTCTCATTTAACTGGTCCAGCGCCAGATAAAGCAAACGCTTATCCACCTCATCTTCTAAATTTTTAGAAATCACATCTTCATCCGTTCCTAAAATATCTGATAAAAGCAGTTCATTGCCATCCCAGTCAACATTAAGCGGCTCATCAATGGAAACTTCATACTTTATCTTGTTATTACGCCTGAGAAACATCAGTATCTCATTTTCAATACACCGGGAAGCATATGTGGCCAATTTGATATTTTTTAGTGGGTTAAACGTATTAATCGCCTTAATCAGTCCAATCGTACCAATGGAGATCAGATCCTCCACTCCTATTCCTGTATTTTCAAACTTCTTCGCAATATATACCACCAATCGCAGGTTATGTTCAATCAACCGGCTTCTCGCCTCCTGATCCTGGCTACTTCCTAATTTTGCTAATATTTCTTTTTCTTCTTCTGCCGAAAAGGGTGCCGGCAAAATCTCCGCCCCACCGATATAGTGAATGTCTCCTCCTTTTTTGGCACAAAAAAATCCCCGAAATTCTGGCATCATTCGAAATTGAAACTTGTTTGTTACTGATATCTTCAGCATATTTTTCCTCCATTCTGCAATCTGCTTTTATGTAATATTTAATATCATTTGTATTTCCTGTTTCTCCAGCCGGTCACTTACCGCCACTAAAAAATGTTCCATACTCTCCCTGTGCTGCCATTCCAGCCGTTCCAAACGGTATGCCGGCAACACTCCACCTCCCCCGATGGAACGATACGGAATATAGATTGGATTTTGCTGGGTTTCGATCTCCAGTTGATCTGCCAGACCTTGAGATATCACCGCAACTCGTTCCCCCGTATAAGGGGAAACCAACTGATTCCCACTGTCATACAAAATACGAATCGATAACTGTTTGCCATGATGTATCAACGTGGCTTCTCCAATACTTTTTTGAAACTGTACCTGATGCAAAATCTCGCGGCCCAACAACAGAAATACCACAGACAAAAACAACAATCCCAACAAAATCATCCATATGGAATAAGACTGACTACCGATACGACCTTGGTATAATGTTCCCTGCCATGCCATCAGTCCGGATAACATAGCATAGAGACATCCCCCTGTGAGCATAGCCGCAAGACCATAAAAAATGGTATCCTGGAACCATACGAAACAGCTATGTTCCCGGTACGCCATTGCAATCATCAAAGGCAGCCCCAGTAAATCCAAAAATAGATATTCTTTCCCTTGTATACAACTCCAGAGATAGATTACCGTCGAGACACCTCCGGCGATTCCAGAAGTCAGGCCCCACCACACCGGCCGCATTACTTTTTGCCTGAGTATCCCTGTGATACAGATCAAAAAATAATTCATGATAAAGTTCAAGATGAAATAAATATCAAGATAAACCTTCATATTCTCCTGACCTTCCACCAGCCCTCCGGCTGTTTTGTTGTTGTCCCTGTCTGTTGATGATGTATACAGTATAACCAAGTGGAAACGCGAAGTATGTCAAACGAGAGCACGCAAAAAAAGAGTTATATTCCGTCTTTCGACAAAATATAACTCTGAATGAGAATCTCAAAATAGATTCACTGATATCCATTCTTTCCTTGAACCTAAGGCATTCCCTAATTATTTCGCACTACGCCCCAAACTAGAATCCTGCCATGCCAAAGCCTCCGTAGAACTTAAACAAATCCCATCCTCCGTTTGCATTTCCACTACAAAAGCATTGGGAATATCTTTTGGGGTTTCTATCTCTTCCGGATCGTACGACTCTTTCTTAGAGTCATATTCCATTTCCCCAGTCACAAGTAATGTGTTCACATCCCGAAACTCGGTTTCCAATTCCTTTCCATCGAAGTAAACATGAGCATACGGAGTAAAACCGGCGCCAGTCACCACATAACCATTATCATTTTCCTGTACATCGGTGATGCGAACCGGGTCCTGCCCCATCTGTAACTCGGTAGCCGAAAACGGATTTGTTCCTCCATATGCATAGTTTTTTCCATACAGTAAGTCATAAGACAACGTAGTAAGCCCCTCCAGATACTCTTCTGCTGTATGGTCCTTCTGTTGATGATATTTCGTAATCAGGCCTTCATGAATGCCCACTCGTTTTAACACTTCGGAATATAGCTGATAGGATTTCAAATTCTTATCCTGTTTTCCTAAATTCATATTATCCCAGATCACATACTGGGTCTGATATAAATTGCCATTGGAAAGATCCTGTTCTTCCAGCCCCAGACTTGGCAAATGATCTCCATAAAGTACCAACACCGTCTTTTCCTGACGTTTTTCTAATTCCCGTACCAATGCTCCGATCATCTGATCCACTTCATATATCTGATTCACGTAATACTGATAAGCATCCTCTTTCCCCTCCGGAGCCCCCGATACCTGCACCGGCTGTATATCCGATGTCTCAATACCATCATATTTGCCATGACTCTGTACCGTAATCGCCATAGTAAAATCCGGTCCCTGGGTGGCATCTAGTGTTTTTAGAATTTCCCTTGTCAATACATCATCCTTGCACCAGCCATTTGGATTATCCCGCAGACCATTGATATATTCCATAGAAGTAAACGTATCAAATCCCAAATTGGCAAACACTTTATATCTACTATAAAAAGTGGCCTCATTGTTGTGTACCGCATGTGTATGATAACCCAACTGTTTCAGATCATTGCAAACACTTTCCGAAGCAGTAGACTTTAATATCGTTTTATACGGATATTCACTGACACCGAAATCATGCTGGCGCATCCCTGTCAACACTTCAAATTCCGTATTGACCGTTCCCGCACCCACGGTAGGTACGGTGATTAATCCGGTGGAATAATCTGCCCGCAATCGATGAAAAAACGGCAGTGGATCCTTCGAAAATTTCAATCCACTCACATAATTAACATCAAAAAAGGATTCTAACTGTATCATGATCACATTTGGCTTCTCAGACTGCTCCTGAGGAGTTTCCAGAGAATCAACGATGGTTTTCACCGATTCTTCACTATAATCCTCCGGTTTCTTAATACCGGAATCTATGATGCTATTGGCGAAACAATAGGCAAAGCCATAATCCTCATAAGCTTCAGCAATATTGGTATATTGGGTTGACAATGCCTGAACCGAATGGCTGCTACTATGAATCACAGCGATGGCGGCTCCCAGTGTCGCAAAAAAGATCCCAGAAAACATCAAACGCTTATGGCTATATTTGTCATTGACCGGCGCCTTACGGAACAACCCTACTAATCCGCCCAATAATACAATTACGGCAACCACCATCATCGCAATATTAAAGATATTAAAGTAATGACTGGAAACTTTGATCGCACTGGTGATTAAAGTAAAATCAACTGCGGAAAATGGTGTCACACGAAAATGTAAAATCACAAAATTGGCAACACCGAACACGATCCACACTGCCGATACAGATGCCAGGACGAAGATTTCCCTCTTGAAAAACATAGCAATCGACAATGTCAACATGATAATTAACGTATTGAATACAAAGAGTAATGGATTATGAATCATATAATCAATCGCAGCAAAAAAAGATTTGCGATTGAAAGATTCTATAATCACCTCTAACAATACTGGCAGAAAAATATAGAAACACAAATAACGCTTTATTTTCATATCTGGTTCCCCCCGTTTTACACCTCTCGTACTTTTCCCAAACAAGTTCCCTCGTTACTCTGTCATATTTTTATATATTCTTGCTACTTTATCTACCGGTCCCTTTGCCACCAATCTACCACTATCTAAGATAATAGCCCGGTCGCACAAACGGCATACCTGCTCCAGAGAATGTGATACAAATAATACTGTCACTCCCTGATCAAACATACTCATAATCTTTTTCTCGCTCTTGCGGCGAAATTTTTTGTCTCCCACAGATAAAACTTCATCCAAAATCAGAATATCCGGTTCTACAACTGTAGCAATCGAAAAACCTAGTCTGGCTTTCATACCAGAGGAATAATTTTTCAAAGGGACTTCGATAAACTCTCCCAAACCGGAAAAATCAACGATCTCATCAAACTTTTCATCCAAAAATTCCTTGGTATAGCCCAATACCGCCCCATATAAATAGATGTTTTCCCTTCCGGTATATTCTGCACTAAATCCGGCACCCAGTTCCAGCAAAGGAGCCACTACCCCTCTGGTCTGTACCGATCCGGTGGACGGCTTTAAGACACCGGAAACCACCTTGAGCAGCGTACTCTTACCAGAACCATTTAAGCCCAATACACCCAGACGTTCTCCTTTTTTGATCTCGAAATCAATGTCTTTTAACGCCCAAAATTCATTGTACTTCAAATCTCTACGCAAGAATTTGATCATATATTCTTTTAAGTTATCTACACGCTCATGACTCAAATTGAACCGCATGCCTACGTTTTTTACCTTTACTGCTGCAACCTCTTTCAAAACGGCCTCCTATACATACAAAATAAACTTATCCTGCTGCTTGTTAAACATCACAATCCCCACCAGTAACAGCACCACTGCTACAATGGATGATGTCACACAATACTGCATGTTGATGGCAGTTCCATATAGAACCGAATTACGGAAATTGGAAATGCACATAAATACCGGATTGATATTAAATACCCAGCCATTCCCTGTATTGACCACACGATCCGTCTGATAGAAAATAGCAGAAGCATACATGATTAACATCGTAAAGACAGACCATATATACTCAATGTCACGGAAAAACACATTTAATGTGGCTAAAATCATACTGATTCCCATAGTCATCACAAACAAAATTAATAAAGATATTACAGACTGTAATAAGTATATCGTAGGTTTCACATGAAGTACAGCACCAACTCCTACCAATACGATCAAGGAAATGATAAAAGTGACAAAATTGGAAATGACTGCCGATAATACATAGATATATTTGGGTACATATACCTTTTTGATCATCCCGGCATTACCACTCACGGACTTCAGTCCAGCTTTTGATGCCGAACTAAAGAAGGAATACAATAAACGCCCTGCCAGGATATAGACCGGATACTGCTCATCATTATTGCCAAAAAAGGTACCAAATACCAGCGTTAATACCATCATGGTCAGTAACGGTTCAATCAATGTCCATAAAATTCCTAAATAAGATCTTCGATATTTCAATTTAATATTTTTCTTAATTAATTCTACTAACAAATATTTATACCGAAGAAAATTTTTAATATATTGCTTCATATGCTCCATCTACTCCATTTGCGGTGTGTATCACCTGATTGATTGTTTTAGGAAAATAACAAACGTAATTATAACATACCTAACTAAAAAGTCAAATAGGTTCCCCCACTTTTCCATTGCAACTTTTCCCATTCTGGCTTATAATAAAATAAGAGTTTAGCAACAGCATACTGGGAGGCGTACAAAATATGAACCATTCCATTTATGATAATATTGTTTCAGCAAAATACGATAGCACCCTGGATCATCCGATCACAATGTATGATCTTCTGCCCTATAAAAGGAACCCAGACTATTGTAATGCGGAAACCGTTGCCATGCAAAGCGGACGAGTGATTAAATATTATCTTTGTATGAATCAGACGGAAGCCTGTCCGATCAATAACCATGATAATGAAATCGAATCCATTTTAGCTGCTATCCAATCCAAAGAACAGCAAAGAATTTCTGATATTGCACCGGAGCCGGAACTTCCGAAACCGCAAGACGGCATCACACCGGAACAGATACAGACGCTGTTAGAAGATCCCGATGCAGAGGCAAAAGAAGATCAGAAGGACAATGCGGATACAACAGAGTCCCATACCCCTTTTGATGGCATTGAAGAATGGTAGATCCGTATCCGGTCATATTCGTATATTGAGAAAAAAGCATTAAATTCATGATATTTTCTTTCTGAATTTAATGCTTTTCTTATGTTGAAGAAAAATCTATTTTACTTCTTGCGCTTGAAGGGTTTCCGCTTCTCCTTGGAAGATCCTTTCTCTTTGATCTCCTCTTTCTCCCCATACATCGCTTTGTCAAAGGCACGTAATAACTCTTTTTGTTCATTATTCATCTTCGTTGGTACCTGTACATTCAAAGTCACATAATGATCCCCACGAATCTGTTTATTTCTGGTGGAAGGCACTCCCTTCCCTCGCAAACGCACCGTTGTATTTGGCTGGGTGCCTGGTTTCACAGTATAAATCACCTCACCATCGATGGTCTTAATTCGTACATCTCCTCCCAGCGCAGCTTCAGCATAGGTGATCGGCGCTGTGGAATAAATATCTCTGTCCTGTCTCTGGAAAACAGGATGACGGCTGACCAATACCTCGACTAACAAATCACCTCTTGGTCCACCATTAACTCCCGGTTCTCCCTTCCCCTGAATCCGTACGCTCTGGCCATGATCGATCCCTGCCGGTATCGTTACGGAAATCTTTTTCTTCTTACTAATATATCCACTGCCGCCACAATCCGGACAACGGTCTTTGATGATCTTACCAGTTCCTCGGCAATCCGGACATGTCTGAACATTACGGACAACACCAAACAGAGACTGCGATGTGAATACAACCTGCCCCTTGCCGCCACAGTTGCTGCATGTCTCCGGAGTAGTTCCTGGTTTCGCTCCTGTTCCATGACATTTCTCACATTCATCCTTTAAGTTCAGATCTAATTCTTTCTCTGTACCAAAACATGCCTCTTCAAATGTCAAGCGAACCTGCACCCGGATATTCTGTCCTTTCATCGGTCCATTGCTGGAACCTCTGGATCTGCCACCACCGAAGAAATCTCCAAAAATATCTCCAAAGATATCTCCCATATCAAAGCTGTTAAAATCAAATCCACCAGCACCGCCGCCGGCGCCGCCTTCAAAAGCAGCATGACCAAACTGATCATATTGACGCCGTTTATCCGCATCACTTAAAATGGCATACGCCTCGGATGCTTCTTTAAATTTTTTCTCTGCCTCCGCATCACCCGGATTCATGTCAGGATGATACTTCTTCGCTAATTTTCGATATGCAGACTTTATTTCAGAATCTGAGGCAGTCTTACTGACACCCAGCACTTCATAATAATCTCTCTTATCCGCCATAAACTATCCCGCTCTCTTTATTTTTTCCGAAAAACATAGGCATTATGTTCTTCCACAGAAAACAACAATTATGCTTTGGCTTTGCTGATGCAAAGCCGAAGCATAACGTTTTCTGTCTTATACTTCACGATACTCGCCGTCAACCACATCATCATTACCGGTATCAGAACCCATATCTGCTGCGCCCATGTCAGGACCGGCAGCACCCATATCCGGGCCAGCACCTGCCGCCTGTGCACTCTCATACATCTTCTGGAATACAGTTTGCGCACTCTGCATTAATTTCTCTGTTCCGGCCTTTAACTCATCCACATCTGCATCTGACATGGATTCCGGATTCGTTCTGTCTACGACAGCCTTTAATTCATCAATATCCGCCTGAACCTTCGCTTTCTCATCGTCACTCACTTTGTCGCCAACTTCATCCAAAGCCTTCTGTGTCTGGAATACGATGCTGTCTGCCTCGTTGCGGGCATCAATTCCCTCTTTGCGCTTCTTATCCTCAGCCTCAAACTGTGCTGCCTCCTTGACAGCCTTCTCGATCTCGTCGTCGGACATGTTGGAACCTGCTGTAATGGTAATATGCTGCTCTTTGCCGGTTCCCAGGTCCTTGGCAGATACATTCACGATACCGTTGGCATCAATATCGAATGTAACCTCGATCTGTGGAACACCTCTTCTGGCTGGTGGAATACCATCCAGACGGAACTGTCCCAGTGATTTATTATCTTTGGCAAACTGACGCTCACCCTGTAATACATTGATAT
>CAZFSU010000013.1:0-73645 GCA_964521555.1 uncultured Jutongia sp.
AGGTGCTATCGGTATCGCAGAGAAGGCAAACAAAGTACGTAAAGAGCCTCTTCGTGTTATCTTAAATGGTCTGGGGAAAGACGCAGCGCAGATCATTTCCCGTATCAACGGATTTACTTTCGTAGAGACAGAGTTTGATCCATACACCAACGAAGTAAAAGAAGTATTCCGTAAGTCATACTCCGACGGACTTCGTGCAAAAGTAAATTGCTATGGTGCAAACTCCGTTCCGGAAGGTGTTGCTATCATGCACAAGGAAGGTGTAGACGTTTCCATCACTGGTAACTCCACCAACCCAACCCGTTTCCAGCATCCGGTTGCTGGTACATACAAGAAGGAATGCTTAGAGCAGGGCAAGAAATATTTCTCTGTAGCTTCTGGTGGCGGTACCGGACGTACCCTTCACCCGGATAACATGGCCGCAGGTCCTGCTTCTTACGGTATGACAGATACCTTGGGACGTATGCACAGTGACGCACAGTTCGCTGGTTCTTCTTCTGTACCTGCCCACGTAGAGATGATGGGTCTGATCGGTGCCGGTAATAACCCAATGGTAGGTATGACAGTAGCCGTAGCCGTTTCTGTACAGGAAGCTGCTGACAACGGTAATTTCTAATTTCCGTGAAAAGCTCTGAAAATGTTATTATTACATTGCTTTAGAAATAGTATAGGAGTGGCTAAATTCTGGTTACTTCTATACTATTTTTATAGTATTCTTACATATTATAGCCATATAGACACGAGGCAGCCGCATAAACTGCCACAAAAGGATTAAAAAGGAGTATAAGTAATATGGATATCAAAACAATGCAAAAAGATATGATAGCTGCGATGAAAGCGAAAGATAAAGTAAGAAAAGATGCAATTTCTTCCTTGATTTCTGCTGTCAAGAAACTTGCCATCGATGAGGGCAAGAGAGAAGATATTCCGGAAGAACTGGTGAACAGAGCGATCTTAAAGGAAGCCAAGACAGCAAAAGAGCAGGTGGAGACCTGTCCGGCTGACCGAACCGACTTAAAGGAGGAGTATCAAGCGAGACTGGATGTCATTATGGAATATGCACCAAAGATGCTTACAGTAGAAGAGATTGAAGAAATCATAACGACAAAATATGCTGAAGTGGTTGCTACCAAAAATAAAGGACAGATTATGAAAACAGTAATGGCTGATCTAAAGGGGAAAGCAGACGGAAAAGATATCAGCCAGGTGGTGTCTGGACTTTGCCAATAAAGAACAGATCAGTAAGACATAAGGTATAAGGACTATACCTTGTGATTTCTTGACATTCATTGATAGTATTGTTAAACTAAAAAGGTATCGAAATATTAGGGATTAAGGAGGGAATTTATGAAAAACTTCAAAACACTACTCACGGGACTGATCTGCATTATGGCTTTTCTGTTGGTGGGCTGTATACGTGGGGAACAGACATTTGTTGTAGATGAAAATAACAATGTAACATTTTCTGTAAAATATTCATTCAATAAGGAAAAAACAGATCAGTACATTGCTGATGCACCACAAGAAGATGCAGAATTTGTGCAAGCTATGATTCAGGAATGTGAAGTACAGAACCTTGAGGGAACAGAATACTATGTTATGGAAGAATCCTCAAAAATGACGGAAGATGATTTGAAAGAAAATTATCCAAACTACGTGATTAATAAGGACAAATTTTATATATACTCTGCTGATTCTGAAGAGGAACCGGATAATACTTTGACAGAAGATTTCGATACACTGGAGGATCTTGGCATTACAGCAGAGAGCCTGGAATATGTTGGTATCTGTGCGCAGCTTCCATCTGAAATTGTAAAAACAAATGGTACTTTACAAGAGGATAAGACAACAGTAGAATGGGATATGACTTCATTGGTAACAGATACCTCTATTACTGAAATGGAATTGTACGCATATACAGCAAACGATCCTGGTGATCCTGTGGCGGATCGTAAAACCGTAGAAAAACAAATCGCGGATTATTATGATGATGACGATCCTTTCGGTGATCATGATTTCATTTATTATGATAATACTCCAACACCAGTACCGACATCAACGCAAAAACCACAGAATAACGTTAATAACGATACACAGAATCAGACTTCCAAGGCACCTCAGCCAACCACAGAGCCAAAAAAGGATACGGTGAAAACACCGAAGAAGGATACAAAAGCTCCGGTCATTAAAGGAATTAAAAAGAATAAATCATATAAAAATAAGGTTACCGTTTATGTCAAAGATAATAAAAAACTGAAAAAAGTTACCATCAATGGCAAAAAGGTCAAACTGAAAAAGGTAAAAAAAGGAAAGTATAAAGGATATTATAAGTTTACAATCAAGAAAAAAGGAAAGAAAACGATTGTAGCATATGATGCTGCCGGGAACAAAAAGAAGATTCCAATTAAAATTAAATAATGGATCTATATGCCCGAACAAATTTTCACGAAAATTTGTTCGGGTTTTCTATTGACAAACACTCGTTCGTGCTGTATAGTAATATCAGAACAAATGTTCCGAACATATATTTATAACACGAGGAGGAATTTATTATGAGAAATACAAGATCCTTATCACAAATTATCTTTTTCGTTTTCATTATAGTCGCTACTGTATTTGCATTAAGTCGCATGAGTGATTCTTCATCTACTCATGTACAGGCTGCGATTGATGAGAGCAGGATTACCTATTTATCGGTTCCGATTGTGGCACAAGATACTTTATCCAAGATTGCAGCAGAATATTATTCCGATGAATTTGGTTCTATGGAAAATTATGTTTCCAGAATCAAACAATATAATTCGTTATCATCCGATGAGATCTATGCCGGAAATCATTTGATCGTTCCCATATATCAATAAATAAGATTGACAATTTTATACATAAGAAATTTCGACAAAAACTTTCATTTTTTGACTTGTTTTTGTAATAACTCATTGCTATCATAAATATTGTTTATGAAAAAACAGATGAAACGATACCATACAGATAGGGGAGTTATTTCAAAATGAAAACACAAAAATACCATCAAAGTTTATTCAAACAATTATTTTTGCTCGCTTCTTTCTTTCTTTTATTATGGAGTCCGGCAATATACGCACAAGCAGCCGATTTATCGAAATTGCCACGTTCCATTACCATTATTGAAGAAAATCAAAAGACCTCTTATAAAGTAAAGACAGTACCAGCGGTCCTCTATAATGGTACCCAGGTCTCCACCGGTGCTTTTCCGATAATGAATGTAAAGCAAACCTGGATGGCGGCAGGAGAGCAGTTCTTTCGTGACCAACTAGGCTTCGGTTATCAATATGATCCGGATGCCAAACAGTTCACTATGAAAAATCCTGCGTTAGATATCACAATGAAATTTACGCTGTATTCCAATCTTGCACAGTTTAATGGAGTTACTGTAGTGTTGGAGCATCCTGTTGTAAAGGCAAAAGATGTAGAGACTGGTGAAACAGCATTTCTGTTTCCTCTGGCATCTATTTTAGAAAAAAGCGGAAACACCTATAAGGAATCTAAAACTAAGCTGACGATCACCAATGATTCTCTTTTCCATACAGTTGTACTTCCGAAAGAAACACTGGATACGACAAAATATTCCAATATTTTGGATGGCATCTATATCACACAAACCAAAACCACCGGAGAACGAGTGCTTTATTTTGATACTTTACATGCAATCACAAACAAAGATGTCCAATACAAAGAATTGAGTGGAAAAACAGCCGTCCAGATCACCTTTCCAAAAACCCAAAATTTGTTAGGTAACATATCCAAGTCTTTTACAAAAGGTGCTATCACCAAACTGGATATACGGGAAGATGGCTCCCATAATACCGTTGTAACGATCTATTATAGTGCTAAATATATTTATACCAAAAAGTTCTCTGGAACTACCATGATGACCACATTTTCCCTGTCTAATTACGATTTGAGAATTGCGTTACCAGAGAAAGTGAGTTATACAAAGGTCACGACTACAGATCAATATTGGAAAAAACGGTTTCTTATCGTCATACCGGGAAATCATGTCAGTTTCTATAAATCCAACGCGCCTGTGAAAAACAATTCTGCCATCAAAAGTGTGAAGGTAGCAAAAACTGCCGCAGGTAACACAAAAATCACAGTAACTACTACGAAATTACGGGGTTATCGGTTAAACGCTGGCAATGAAAACTACTTTACTGTGGATATTGGATCACCAAAATCTATTTATAAAAATATTGTTATGCTGGATGCAGGTCATGGGGGAAAAGATGCTGGTGCAGTACGAAATGGTCTCAAAGAAAAAAAATTAAATTACAATATTATTTATACAAAAGCTAAGAAATATTTTGAAGCAAAGGACTCCACAGTAAAAGCATATTGGACTAGACATACCGATCAATTTATTAATCTATATCAACGACCTAAATATTCGTCAAAATATCATGCAGATCTATTTGTCAGTCTTCATATGAATTGTAGCAAACGTTCTTCCGCAAACGGAACAGAAATATATTATTCTAGTAATAACAACAAGAAAAATGACGCGGGATTAACCAGTCGGATCTTTGCTAAGAAAATGCTTTCTACCATTACCACCGATCTGGGAACAAAACGGCGTGGTGTGAAACAAGCCGGATTTGTTGTGATCAAACATAACACCGTACCATCCATTTTAATCGAACTGGGCTTTGTCAGTGGTAATAAGGATAGCAAAAATCTCAAGAAATCTTCCTATCAGACAAAAGCAGCACAATCCATTTACCGGGGGATCAAAAATGTATTTCAGACATATCCCACCGATCGTTAACATAGGATCTGGCAGATAGAATATAATACCTGAAGTATATGCTTTATTTATATATACTTCAGGTATCGTCAAGGATAATATTAAGGATAATATTGTACATGAAGTGAACCAAAAACTTCCGGATGAAGTTTAAATGGTTTAACTTCATGTAACACTTAAACGTGAACTTCAGATATCCCCTAATGCTTAATATAATGAGGCGCCAACTGGCGACGACTTTCTGACATATTTGCATATACTTTTGTGGTATTCATCGAGCTATGTCCCAAAGCCTCCGCCGTCAGATACAGATCTCTGGAGTTTTCATAAAGTTCTGTCGCATAGGAAGCACGTAATTTATGTACTGTAATTTTCTTGAGGGGCAAAGCTTCTTCCGCATATTTTTTCACCATATTTTCAATTGATTTAACCCCCATACGCTTTTTCTGCATAGAGTAGAAGAGTGGGGAATCATCTTTTGCCTTTTCTGCCAAAGGTTCCCGTTCTATTTCAATATATTCCTTTAATGCCTTTTCTACATCCTCATTAAAATACAAATTTTGTACCTTACCACCTTTTCGTGTCACGACGATAGAACGCCTGCGAAAATCAATATCTTTGATATTCAAACCCACACATTCAGAAACTCGGATGCCGGTACCTAAAATCAAGGTGATAATAGCGATATCCCGATATTTTGTCTTTTTATAATACGCAAGTTTATGCGGATTCTCCTGTTCTAAAACTTTTTCGTAATTCTTGACATATGTCAGGAAATCACGAATTTCCTCAGAATCCATGAAGATAATATCTTTTTTATGACGTTTGGGCATTAGAACAGCCTCCGCAGGATTATATTTCACCTGAGGATATTCCTTATGACTGACATAATATTTATATACACTGCGTAAACAGGATAATTTACGAGACAACCCAGATTCCCGGTTTTGCCGTACCATAGCGCGTTCGTCCTTATATAAAGTAGCATATTCTAAATATTCCTCAATGTCCGATGCTTCGATACTGGCAAACTGATCCAGAGTAACTGCATCTAGAGGTTTACCCTGAAGTTCCGGATTGGTATTGAGTAGAAATTCAATGAAATTCTTGAGGTCTGTCGCATATGCATAACGAGTCCTGGCCTCGGTACGAGGTGCAATCGCACGAAAATAATCCTGAAAAAATCGAGGTAATTCCTCTAAAATATCCCTGGTCATATTCACATATTTGACAGAGTTATCTAAATGATAATTTGACATAAAACTACAAAGCCTCCTTAAGTTTTGATTCATGTTTCAGTCCACTGGTATGCCTTTTTGCGCCTTTTCATGGATGACATGATAACCATTCCCAACTTTTCTATAAATTAGCATTTAACGAATAGTTGGATTTTATCATATATTACTCTTCTTGTCAAGATTCCTGAAATATTTTTACGGATTTCCTCAAATATGCAAAGAATGGTTTTTAGACGGTCATCATGGCGAAATACTCCAAAAAAATCAAAGTACATTTCCAGAGGAATAAATGTACTTTGATTGATAGATTTATTCTATATAATTATGTTTCCACCTTTATTTGGGGGAAATATTCATCATCAAAAGCTTCAGATTCACAATATCATCCTCGGTTAATTTTTGATGTACCAGATACTCAGAAATAAAATTGGAAACTGAACCATTATAAAGTTTGTCCAACAAAGCTTTCGTCTCAATTTCTTGAACCTTTTTTTTAGATATTTTTGCACGACAAATGAATCCAGGGTCTTCTCTGGTAACCGCACCTTTTTCAATCAGACGTTTGATTACTGTATAAGTGGTATTTTTTTCCCAACCAATATATTCTTTAATGATCTTTGAAATATCTTTCGCAGCTAAAGCCTTATTTGACCAAAGCAACTCCATGACATTTAATTCCCCCTCATGTAATCGTATTTCTTTCATAAATTCTTTTCCTCTTTCTTCTGTCAAACATAGCATATGTGCCTGAATTTCTCTTGTACAAAAACCAATGCCTGATTACTGCCAAAACAGAAACAAGCATATTTGTATTCTACACACGCAGATTGAAATCGTCAATAGGAAAAATGCACAATTCGTAAGGTCTACTATTGTATAACTTTCATTCTACTGCTGTAGATCGTTTAGAATTTTCACAAAATATTGTGGTAAGGGAGCATCAAATTCAATATATTGATTGGTGGATGGATGAATCAATCCCAAAGTTTTTGCATGCAATGTTTGTCCTGTCAATTTCCACGGACAAATCGTTTTGGATAATTGTTTGGGTCCATAAATCGAATCCCCTAAAACAGGGTGTCCAATACTGGCCATATGAACACGAATCTGATGGGTACGGCCAGTTTCCAGATGACAGGCAATATAATTAAGTTGATGGTTTAATGGGTCTAACACCTGATAATGTGTAATGGCCGGTTTTCCGTTTGGTACGTTAATCGCCATCTTTTTGCGATCCACAGGATGTCTGCCGATACTCCCTTCGATCTTCCCCTGCATCTCTGTGAAATTATGTAATACAATAGCGTGATATGCCCTGGTAATAGAATGTTCCTTTAACTGTTGCGCAATAATGCGGTGTGCTTTATCATTTTTACACGCTACGATAGCCCCTGTGGTATCCTGATCGATGCGATGTACAATACCGGGGCGCATTACCCCGTTAATACCTGACAGAGAATCTTTGCAATGGTACATCAAAGCATTGACAACGGTACCGGTATAATGACCGGGAGCCGGATGTACTACCATCTGCTTTGGTTTATTAATGACAATAATATCATTATCTTCATACAAAATATCCAGAGGAATATTCTCTGGTACAATGTCTGGTTCTGATAGTGGCGGAATATATACCTGGATGTGATCATTTTGACAGGTCTTATATCCGGTTTTAACGGATTTTCCATTGACGGTTATGTTTCCTTCTTTAATATTTTTTTGAATTGCCGAGCGGGACCAGTCCGATAACTTCACTGCCAGGTACTTATCAATTCTTTGTCCTTCTTCCTTCTCGGATTCTATGTGATATTCTATCATTTTTTTATTCAGCATCTATAATCTCCCATACCATTTTCAATGGCTCAAACTGTTAATGGCGTAAAACATTTTGTTATAACTGTACCAGATAAACTCTAATGAAAAAAGGCATAATCTTCTTCCTTATAATAAAATAGTATTAATAAAATTGCGATAATCACACCAACCACCACATAACAATCTGCGACATTAAAGACCGGAAAATTAATCCAGTAAAAATAGAAGAAATCAACCACAAATGATCTGCCGACACGGTCGATCATATTACCAACTGCACCAGAAGCAAGCAGCACTATCACCAACTGCATGGGAACATATTTACGCTGTATGGGAATCTTATGATACAGACCTGCTAATATCATCAAGATGCCTATGGTAATCAGTAATAACAAAATCTGCTGACCTTGAAAAATTCCAAAAGCGGCTCCCCGGTTTTCCAGATATTCCAATCGAAAGATCCCTGGTATAATTTCCACTCCCGCCATATCTTTCAAATGACAAATCGCCAGGTATTTCGTATATTGATCCAATACTACCAAAATCAGAAAACTGATGATAGCAATCCCATATTTTTTCATTTCTTTGTCTCCTTCCTAAGCAATGTTCTATTCGTTAAAAAAGAGTTGGCACATAATTGGCCAACTCTGGAAGATTTTCCTATTTTCTCACTCTACTACAGTAACACAACTTCCAACGCCTGCTTCATCTCTTCATCCGTTACATCATCTTTCATAATAGCATGTCCCATATTCTCCAGTAAGATAAAACGAATCTGTCCGGCATTCATTTTCTTGTCACTTTTTGAAACGCGGATCACCTCTTCTGCGGACAATCCAGATACTTGAATTGGCAACTGTAATATCTGAAGGGATGTTTTGATTTTATCATAATCCTCCTGCGCAATATAGCCCCGCTGCCATGATAGATAAGCGGCTGCCACGATTCCCACAGAGACACATTCTCCATGTAACATTTGAAAATCCATTAATTTTTCAATGGCATGTCCTAATGTATGGCCAAAGTTGAGCAATGCCCTTTCTCCTTTTTCCTTTGGATCATTTTCGACCACCATGCGTTTGATTTGGCAACTACCATACACAATCGCCTCTAGTGCATCCAAATCCCTATTATTTAATGCGGTAAGATTGTCTTCGATCAACTGGAAATATTGCATATCCTTGATTAATCCATGTTTGATAATCTCACCAAATCCGGAAAAATACTGTTCATCCGTCAAAGTTTGCAAGGTTGCTAAATTCATATAGACTGCCACAGGTTGATGAAATGCTCCAATCATATTCTTATAACCCCGGAAATCAACTCCAGTCTTACCACCAACACTGCTATCCACCATAGATAGCAAAGAAGTCGGCAACTGAACCACCCGGATTCCACGCAAATAGGTGGCTGCTGCATATCCTGTTAAATCCCCCACCACTCCACCGCCTAAAGCCAATAACATGTCTTTACGGTCAAAATGAGCTTTGATTAATTCTTCATATAAATCTTCCACCACATCCAGCGTTTTAGACTGCTCTCCTGCCGGAAACGTAAATACCATAGCATAAGATGCTGTTTTCTGGGCGATTGCTAAGACTTCTTTGGCATAATGTGGTGCCACATGACTGTCCGTCACAATACAAATTTTATGACCGCTTATCTCCAATGTAGTCAATATATTTGTCAAACCAGAATAATCTTTCTCAATCGTAATATCATATATTGGATTATTTTCATCGTGTACCGTTATTAATTTACTCATGGTTTTCCTTTGCTCTTTCCCTATTCCGGATCAATGAAATTGAACGGATTAATATCAATAAAATTATCGCTTGCTGCTGTCTGTTGCTCTACAGCCGGTTCAACCGGGGTCTCTTTTGCTGGTGTATCAAACATACTTCCCGAATCTAAAAACGCATCCGAAATAATTGCATTGGTAGATGGTTCTGCCGGTGTCGGATCGGAGGCTGGAGATTCTTGTGGAAAGTCTGCTCCCGGCTCCATAAACGGTGACATATCTGCCATCGTATCCATCGGATCTACTCCAATCAAACCATTGGTTGATACCGACGAGTCTGCTGTATTTGCTGCTGTTTCTGCTATAGGAGGCTCAGCCATTGGAATATCCATCATTGGAATATCTAACGATGGTGTTTCCACTGGGGAGACCGATGCAACCGGTGCTTCCGCTGCCGGCATTTCGAATGTTGGCATCACCGGAACCTCTACTGACGGTGCTTCTGCTGCCGGAATATCTGCCGGTGACTCAAAACTAAGCGGAACCTCTATCGATGGCGCTTCTGCTGCCGGAATATCCGCCGGTGACTCAAAACTAAGCGGAACCTCTATCGATGGTGCCTCTGCTGCCGGAATATCTGCCGGTGACTCAAAGCTAAGCGGAACCTCTACTGACGGTGTACTTTCTACAGATGCCGCAATAGGTACTTCTATCGATGGTGATGCCGTCACATCCTGTTCTGGACTGATAAAAGATTCTGTACTAACTGGCACATTGATGGAACCTAAATCTATGGCAAAAGAAGACTCTGTCGGTGTATGAACTTCTGTTTCTTCCCCGATGGATGAGCTGATGTTGATATCAATGGTTGGTGTACTATTCACCAATATATCCAATGTCGGCGCAGGCACATCTGCCGGCTTTATTTCATCTTCCGGTTGTGGTTCCGTAAACGGTTCAATGCTGGAAGTGACCGGAATAGGAATCGAATTCTCTGCTTCCACTGACACCTCTTCTACCTTCGGTGGTTCCGCCGGGGTATCTTCCGGTGGCTCTACAAAAGGCGCAGGAGAACCAATGTTAATCGGAATGATTCCCGGATTATCCATCACACTATCCGCGCTAGGTGCTTCATTCATTAATTCATCCAATTCCGGAACAAAAATAGAGAAACTTTCACTATCTAGCATTTCGATCTGTGCTTCTGCCAATTTCTTGAATTGCAAACGATAATTTTCGTAACTTTGTACCAGTTTCCTGACATGATTTCTGGTTTCTTCCAATTCTCGGTTCGCTTTCGCTCTGGTCACTTCTGCTTGTGCCTGGGCTTCTGCACGCAATGCCTCAATCTCTGCTTTCGTCTCACGGGACAATGCCTCTGCTTTGGCAGAGGCCTCTGTCATCATGGAATCTGCCTGTGATTTCGCAGCTTCCTGTGTCTCAGAAGAAGTTTTCTCTGCTAAAACTAATGCTTTCTGCAAAGTCCCCTCCATTTTTTTATAATACTGAATCCCTTCACTCAAGGAAGTAATCTTTTCCTGTAATGTGCGGTTTTCATTATACATTTCTTCATAGCTTGCAATAATTTCTTCCAAAAAATCATCCGTATCTTTTTTGTCATATCCACCCATTTTAGGCTTTAACTGACGATTGCGAATATCAATTGGTGTCAACATAACTCATACCTCCTATATGTATTGTTTTACGATGATTTGGTATCGTCCTTTTTTTGAAACGGAACCTGTATCGCAGAAAAGATATTTCCCATATCCCCGAACAGATAAAATATCACCATCTTGCAAAATCTTCGCATTCTCTGTACAACACCGGCCGTTAAGGTATATATTGCCTTCCCGAATCAACTGTAAACCCTGTGTTCTGGAAGTGCGTACCGCAACTGATAAAATGGCATCCAGACGTAAAGAGGAAACACTTCCAGGGATATCTTTATATTGTGGTGTCCAGTGAAGCGATTGTGCGTCCATCTGTTCTGCAATCACTGTTGTATGGCGAATCCGAGTTAACTGCAATAGTAACTCTGCTTTATTTTGCTTACAAAACACATATGCTACCACACTGTCCTTTTCATGTCGAACAACGATATCACCGATTTGATCGCGTTCTATTCCCAAACCCATCACGGTCCCCAAATAATCCCGATGGGTCAGTTCCTCACTAAATTTATGATTTACCGGCGCAATCCGTATACAACAAATCGGATAAAGAGATGGATCTGGTTTGGGAAAACCGTTCTCCGGCAAAAAGCATAGTATCACCCGTTCTGCATCAGAATATCCACCATAAGCCACTAATGGACAGGCAATCTGTGGCAGAGAGGGAAACTGTTCTGACACTGCCTGATATGCCAATTCCTGCTCTGACAATCCTACAAAATCACTATAAAACGGTATTCCACGCTGATATGCCATGCGACAGAGATCTTGAAACCGCTTTCTCTTTATCTGTTCTTCTCTTGAACGTTGCATAAGTCTACCTCTGGCAACACTTAAAATTCCCGATTTAAGGTAGGAATATTAAATCCCTCACTTTCTGCCATATTCTTGATATAATCACCAGAAATATCGATATTTTGTGGTGAAAACACAAAAATATAACGGGAAACCTGACGCATATTGCCGGAGATTGAGAAAATACAGCCGGAAATAAAGTCCATAATGCGTTGCGCTTCCATGATATCAATGCCCTCCAGATTGACAATCACCGGTTGTCCATCCATGAGTACTTCACATACCTGCTGTGATTCTCCGAAATTACCAGGTTTGACGATGCATACTTCCAAACCATTGGGAGCAGTCCGAATCGGCACCACTTTATTTGAAGAGGTACGGAATGAAGTACGCTTGGAAACAGTTGGTGCTTCCTCTTCATAAGAGCGGTAGCTTTCCTCTTTCATAGCACGTTTCTCTTCCTTGCGCTGCTCTTTTTCCATACGACGCTCCTCGCGACGACGGTTCTTTTCTTCCTCGATATCATCATAATCATCATAGAAGTCGTCATCGTAATCCTCATCTTCAGGACTTAGCTTTAACCACCCTAACATTTTGTCTACTGCGTTTGCCATCTTTAACCTCCCCGATGTAAAATTCACATCATTCTATTTTGCTGGATCTGAATTTTTGTCTCAGACGGAATCTATGGATTGATTCCTTTTCTGATCAGACATCCTCTCAGATCGAATAATCTCTTTCGCCAAATATGCCGGTTCCTACTCTGACATGGGTTGCTCCTTCTTCTACTGCAACTTCATAATCACCTGTCATCCCCATCGAAAGAACATTCATATCAATATTATCAATGTTTTTACTGGCAATGTCAACTGACAATTTTTTTAATTGCCGAAAAATCGCCCGGTTTTCCTCCGGATTGTCCACATAAGGCGCAATCGTCATCAAACCACATATATGAATATGCGGTAAAACCGCAATATCACGTATTAATTGTTCCGTTTCTTCCAATTTCAATCCAAACTTAGAAGCCTCTTGTGCCACATTCACTTCTACCAAAATATCAGAAACCACATTTTTCTTCGCACTTTCTTTATTAATAGCTTCTGCCAGATGCAGTGAATCCACAGAATGGATCAAACAAGCTCTCCCCACCACATACTTCACTTTATTGGTCTGCAAGTGTCCAATAAAATGCCATTTTATATCTTTGGGAAGCATCTCCTGTTTTTCCTTCATTTCCTGTGCCTTGTTTTCCCCAAATTCCTTCTTCCCTGCTTCCATCGCTTCTACAATCAACTCCACTGGTTTGGTTTTGCTGACCGCAATCAATGTAACCTCCTCCGGATCGCGGCCACTCCGTCCACAGGCAGCATCAATCCTATGTTGTACCTCCACCAGATTTTCTTTTACCATCTTAGCGATCCCTCCTAATATAAAATATCATTCTCACTGATCATATTTGGATTTAAGATAATATGATCATAGGTTTCCAGCCCATATTGTGTATTATTTTGGACAATGGTATATTCTTCATTTTCATACAATTTGTCAATAATATTAAAAATACAGTACCCATCATTGCAATTATAAACACCCTCTAACTCTCTGGTATCATACAGTTCAAAGGTCTGAGTAGAATTTGTTCCGGCCCCTACCGGTACTAATATGGTGCCGGGATCAAATAATGCGGCATCAATGTATACATTATCATTGGAATCAATATAGTACACTTCTGTCTTCTGAAATACTTCTTCCGGTTGTCCGTTTTTATCATAGGTACGCACAAATACTCCGGTACCGCCACCGCCTTCTTCACTCCCCTGCGTCAAAAAACTCTTCGGAAAGACATAGCAGCGCTTTTTTAAGATAGAAGTATTTGGAATCTTTAATCCTTTTGCATGGTTAAATTCTATCCGCACATCAATGTAACGGGTATTCAGGTACCGTATCATATATTTATCAAAATCCAGTTTGGCATAAATTTGTTCTCCCACGGAATAAGTAGACACCGGAACTGTCATTTGTAAATCGTCTTTTTTCAGTGTGACATTGACGGTATCCTTTTCCTGGAATTTTTTGAATTGTTTCTCCGTCAAAGGAATCACAATAGACCAGTCTTCACTATTCACCAGACGGTAGACACCGGCACCCGCTTCCACCTTGTCAGAAGTACGAAGCTGATTCCATTGATCTTGTGGATTTTCAAAGGTATCAGCAGTGATATTCTCTGGTGATAAATCTTCCATCGCATCCGAACTTAACGACACCACCCCTGCCGCTTTTGCTGTTTTGATCTGAAATGAACTGTCGTTTTTTCCTTCTTCCATAATCTGATCCAGTCGTTCCGCCAGACTTACGGTAGACATTTCCAACAATGTGTTATCCAGATCATATCGAAAATCTTGAATCGAACGATAATCAGACAAATCAAAATCATCCCGAAATTCAGATATACTACTGCGAATCTCCCGGTTTCCCTCCTCGGAAATCGTAATCTCTCCATTATCCAACGATGACAATTTCTCTGCAATCGCCCCCGATTCATCAATCGAATAGACATTGGTCTTGACACCAACCTTAGCGCTATCCCCAACATAATAATTGATATAACCTGCCATATTGGTGGTGACCAACACTTCATCCCGGATAATGACGCCACGAATCGTTTCATCATCCGCAATTTGATTCTCCGTCACTTCATAAATGGAAACATGTTCTTTTATAATAGACTGCATAAATAATACAATAAGATAAATCGAAAATAAAGCGAGAAGGATACCAAGTCCGACTGAGTGCTTTTTTTTCATTTTGACAACCTTTTGGTTTCCGCCACGCCGGCTCATGAATATACCCCCCTTTTCAAAAATTCCATAAAGATTATTATAATCCTTTTCCTATCATTTGTCTAGTTTTCAAATGCTTTTTGAAAAAAAGGAATAATAAGACAAAAGAGGGTAATAATGATTATATAAAAAATTTCATAAGGAGGAAAACCATGAAATCGTTAGATTATATTTTACTGACACTGGTAATCATCGGTGCGATCAACTGGGGGCTGATTGGCTTCCTACAGTTTGATTTGGTACGTGTCATTTTTGGTGATATGAGTTTATTTTCCCGTATTATTTATGCTGCGGTGGGAATTGGTGGATTATATGCGATCAGTTATTATGGCAGAATCCGTTCCCAGGCATAACAACGGGCACAGGTGCATTCCGCACCCGAATCCCAAGCAAAAAGACAGAGAAAAAAGTGTCAATCCATACATTCGGACATTGACACTTTTTTTGTTATTCCTTATCTTCTCCCGGAATATATTCCAATAATTTATTCATTTGCAAATAAAGGCTTTCTGCGCCTTCCGCTTTTAATACCACCGAAATGAAATCTTCCTGATTCTTATTCTGCGAATACAAGATCAGACAGGAACCCGCCGCTGCTGTCGTACCAGTCTTCCCCCCGATCACTGTTATTCCTTTCGGTGCAGTCGCTCTGCCGATCAAATACCGGTCCGTTGACTGAAAGTTCAGAGATTTTTTCTTGCCGTCTGCATTCTGATAGGTTGCCTTAAAACTGGATTGATTGATAATATCTAAAAACTGGTCATACTGCAATAACTCGTGAAAGACGAGATACAGATCATAAGCAGTAGTATAATGCTGTTTATCATGTAATCCATGAGGATTTACAAAATGACTACCGGATGCACCCAGATCTTTCATTTCCTGATTCATCATTTCGGCAAAAGCATCCACACTGCCTGCCACATGCTCCGCGATTGCAATGCCCGCATCATTACCGGAATAGATCAAAAACGCATACAATAACTGCTTTAGTTTGATCTGATCCCCTTCTTCGAAGCCGCAAAGTTTAGCACCATACTCGGTAATATTAGCTGCATTATGGCTAATCGTCACCGTATCGTCCAGATTCGCATTTTTCAGGGTTACCAATGCGGTCACAATCTTCGTGATACTTGCAGGATACATTTTTTTGTAGATATTCTTTGAAAAAAGCATCGTATCTGTGGTATCATTCACAATCAGAGATGCCCCGGCTGTCATCACACTGTCACTATCCTTTGGAGACTGTGCATTTTGTGGAATCACACAAACATCCTGTGATAAATAATCCAGTGTATACTCCGCAGTACTCGTTTGCTTGTCTGTGGAAGATACTGCCTGATTTGGCAACTGTGGACGATAATCCATCAGGTTACTTTGCCCGGATCCGCAACCGGTGAGAATCATTGCCATCATACATATGATGCCAAGCCCCCGGCTTCCTCTCGTTGATAGTTTACTCATTCATGCACTCCATTCTCATGTACTATGTATTATGATATCCCCTCTTTTTTCAGTATCTCACGCCATTCCAGATCTCCACGGTCCAGCGCTTTAATTAATAATTCTGCCGTTGCCAGATTCGTAGCAAAAGGAATATTGTATATATCACAAAGATGAATGACATTATTCACATCCGGCTCATGAGATTTGGGTGATAGAGGATCTCGTAGAAAAATTACCATATCGATCTCATTATGTTCAATCTGGGATGCCAACTGTTGTTCTCCACCCAGATGTCCGGCCAAGTATTTATGGATCGTCAGATTCGTTACTTCCTCAATCAAACGACCGGTTGTCCCTGTCGCATAAACATCATGTTTACTCAAAATCCCCCGATAGGCAATCGCAAAATTTTGCATCAGGATTTTCTTTGCATCATGTGCAACCAAACCTATATTCATTCTCGTTCCCCCCTTCACTCATTTTTCTATGGTATCTTTCCTGGATTACAGGCCCTTCTCCAACATTCTGTTATAATTCTAAATCCATATCAATATCCCGTTCCGCATCGCTGCCATATACATTACGCATGGAAAATCCACCTTTGCTGGATTTCGCGGGCTGTATCCCGATATTCATAATCAACCCGATCCCTATCATCGCTGACAACATCGAACTTAATCCATTGCTTAAAAATGGTAATGGAAGCCCTGTGTTGGGAAAAATCAATGTCGCCACACTAATATTGGTAAAGATCTGGAACATAAACATAGATGCCACTCCCACGGCAATCATTTTTCCCAGATAATCCTGTGACTTTTTAGCCACTGTCATACATTTAAATATCACAATCGCTAACAATATCAAAATGAGACAACACCCCAGAAAACCAAATTCTTCACCGATCACAGACCAGATAAAATCACTTTCTCTGACGCCTACGTTCGTATAATCTCTGGCAGCACCTTTGCCACCGCCATCCTGCAAGAATTTACCATATAATTTACCGGAAGCAATGGAACGAATGGAACGATTCTGCTGATAAGTCCAACGTTCATCCACATCTGTCTCCGGATGTAACCATGCCATAATACGCAGATAATGGTAATCAGAGGGATCACGGAATATCAGATTGCCTGGTTGTTGAATATACCAAAATCCTACTAATCCAATCGGTATCCCTAACAAAATCACCGGTACCAGAATCCGATAAGAGATGCCTGCCATAAAGATCATACAGATTAATATAAATACAGACACCAACGCTGAAGATAAATCCGGCTGTCTGGCGATTAATACCACCGGAACTACGGTTACCAGCACCATCGGGAGCATACTGACAATTTGCCGGTTTTTGTTCTGAATCTTGGCGAACATGGTCGCCAGGGTCAGAATCAAAATAATCTTCATCAACTCACTGGGCTGAAAAGTGATCCCGCCTAACTGAATCCACCGTGTCGCTTCTGTGGAATTGTTCGTTCCCAAAGGTGTATAGGTAGCAGCCGTCAATGCCACTCCCAACAAGTAGTACACTGCTACAAACCGACAGATAAAATGATAATCCATCAAGGACAAAAACGCCACAATACACAATCCCATGATCATACCCACGATCTGGTTTTTCATGTATATCATACCTTTGGCCTGTCCACCTGCCAGATATACGGAAAAAGCACTAATCAAACAAAGTACGATTACGACACACAGCAGGGAAACATTATATTGTCTCCAATCATATTGCTTTATACGATTTAACATTTAAATTACTTCCTAACTGGATTATTTCCGAAAATTACGAGAACCTTTGATCGGAATATTCGCCAATACCACATTCGCTGTCTCCGAATCTAATTCCGTTTTGGTCATCTTAATATCCAACCGATCGGTATCTATATCGACATATTTGGAAATAACCTCAATGATATCATTTTTCATCTGCTCCATCAGTTCCGGTGAACACACCGCGCGATCGGAAGTGATCGCCACTTTCAGCCGATTTTTCGCTATATCACTACTATTCTCGGAGCTTTTGAAAAAATTAGAAAATATACTCATAACAATCCTCCATTATGCATGGAATGACAAACTTGTAGGTCTATTAAGTTCATCCTCCTTCGCCCGTATCTTATTTCTTGAAAATTGATTTCAGTTTTTGGAAGAAGCCCCTGGTCATTTCCAGATCTAAATAAGGTACTTCTTCTCCGAGAATACGCTTACAAACATTCATATATGCTTGTCCCGCCATAGTATCCGATCCCACCAACGGTTCACCCTGATTTGTGGAGATCACGATCTGTTCATCGTCCGGTACAACACCAATCAGATCCACTGCTAAAATCTCTACTACATCATCGCTTGACATCATATTTCCCTCTTTGACCATATCGGTGCGTAATCGATTGACAATCAAATGGGTCGAACCGATCTCATTTGCTTCCAACAGACCGATGATGCGGTCTGCATCACGTACCGCAGAAACCTCCGGTGTAGTCACTACCAATGCACGATCCGCACCTGCAATCGCATTTTTGAATCCCTGCTCGATACCAGCCGGACAGTCCATTAATATGTAATCAAATTCTTCTCTTAATTCGTCCGCCAGCTTTTTCATCTGTTCTGGAGAAACAGCAGTTTTATCCTTCGTCTGCGCAGATGGCAGCAGATACAGGTTAGGATATCTCTTATCCTTGATCAAAGCCTGTTTGATTCTGCAATTATTTTCCACCACATCCACCAGATTGTATACGATACGGTTTTCCAATCCCATGACCACATCCAGATTACGTAATCCAATATCCGTATCGATCAAAACAACTTTTTTACCTAACATTGCTAATCCGGTTCCGACATTGGCTGTAGTTGTAGTCTTACCAACACCACCTTTACCGGATGTAATAACGATAACTTCTCCCATGACTCGATTCCTCCTGTTAAATCTTCCATGAATTAATATATTTTTGTTGCTCCGGATCTTATACAGATCTCAGCGACATAAAACACTCTAATCTTCACCATTGTACCAAAAAAAGAATTGGAAATCTATAGTAAATTAAGTAAAAATGTAGAAATCACAAACGGATATCTCCCATAACATCTTTATCCAGTGGTTCAATATAGATATTGCCACTGTCCCAAAATGCAATTTTCGTTTCTTTCACCTTCTTTTTCTGTGGATGATCGGGAGAACGTGCGATGGTATCCGCAATACGAATCTGCACCGGATCCATATCCAATGCTACGACAAAAGCATTGACATTGCCATCGGCACCGGCATAGACATTTCCTTTCAATGCTCCCAAAATAATTACATTACCTTTAGAAATCACTTTCGCTCCCGCTTTCACATCGCCGATAATGATAATGCTGGTCTCCACATCCAATACCTGACCCGAGCGAAGATTTCCCTTAAAGAATTGTCCGGTGCTATAATCCACAGCAGCCACTTCGCGTTCCATTGATTGCCGAAATGCATTCTCTAACGTATCATCTTCTTCTAATATGCAAACAATGGAGAGTTTACAATGCTCCTGAATAATGTCAATCAACTCGATTTTCTGTTGATCGGTCAGTTCTTTCCCCTGAAAAGCAATGGCTTTTTCTGCCTCTCCTAGAAAGTTGGCTGATTTTTCAAACTTTTCTGCCACCGCATCCTTTAACTCTTCATATTCTGTATCAGCATCCAAAACCAAAATGATTCCGGATTTGGTTCCCTTAATTACTACCTTATCTTTCATTTTAACCTCCATTCCGAAGCATATTCCCCTGATTCTATGATGACTTAATCTGTATGGGTTGCATCCGATTCCGGCATTTTAACTTTACCAGATACCTTCTTCTTATTTTTGCTAAAATAATATTTATATACATCTCGGGCAGTCTGTGCCGCATTATGAGAAGTAAATCCATTTGGTATCGCACATGTCACAGAAATCTCCGGATTTTTATATGGAGCATACGAAATAAAGTACGCATGATTCGCATGCAATTTACTCTGCTGTGCTGTACCGGTTTTTCCGGCCACTTTGACTTTCAGTCCGCTAAACATAGAACGAACGGAGCTGTTGCTGCCATTGACCACGCGATACATTCCCTCATGAACAGCATTCCACGTAGAATCTGCAATGTCTACTTTATTGTGAACTTCTGCTTCATTCTTTAGTACCACTTTCCCATTGACATCCTTGATTTGATCCACCAGCGTCAAATCATAACAGGTACCGCTGTTGGCAACCGTAGAAACGTAACGGGACAACTGAACCGGTGTATAACTGTGGGAACCTTGTCCAATCGCAGATCGAACGGCATCGATCTTAGAAAATTCCGGTGCCGCTTCCGGCAATTCTACACCTGATTTATCATTCAGTCCAAACATTTCTGCATATTTTTTTAATTTGGACAATCCTTTGGTATTGTTTACTGATCCATTCATCATACCACTGAGCTGAAATCCCACTTCATAAAAGAAATAGTTACAAGATACCTCAATGGCACCTGCCACAGAGACACTGCCATGTCCAGAAGAACTCCAGCAGTGCGGATATGGTTTCCCAATTTTTTTATAGATAACATTATCCTGTATCGTCTTGCCGGTAGAAATCACGCCTTCTTCCAAACCGGCAATCGCAGAAACCAATTTGAACGTGGAACCTGGCGCCAGCTTTTGCTGTGTCGGACGGTTCAACAACGGTGAGGAAGTGTTTTGTGTCAGATAGGAATAAAAATAATCCGAATCCACCTGATTTGCCATTTTATTGTTATCATAGCTTGGATAACTGACCATCGCTTTGATATTTCCGGTATTGACATCGGTCACAATCAGAGAACCGGAACACGGATCTAATCCCAGTTGTCCGGGTGTAATCTCTAATTTACGGATTTTTTTCGTGATAAATGCATAGGGGTCCGTCATCCCCAGTTTCACATTGCGGTATTCCTCGGCATTATATTTGATATCGCCCTGATCAAACAGCAGCAAACAACAATCCTTGCCCGAAAGCTCATAATGATAGATCAGATAACTATAGACCATTTTGCTAAAGGTGGTATCATCCTCTAAAATATTATCAAAGCCATAGTCTACCAGTTTTTCATAGATTTCTTCTGCGCTAAAATAGGACTCGCCGATTTTCAAGACGCTTAAATCGACCCAGTTTTGCGAAATTGCATACTGTAAATATTTGCTTAGAGAAATTTTACCTGACTGATAATCTTTATACATGGTATCCGAAGTATCAATCTCATCGGTTAATATGATTTCTTCATTTTTTAATGCCGTATAGAAATATGTTACAAAATCTCCCATATCATCGGAAAGATCTTTATAAGTAACATCACTATCTGCTGCCAGATATTTTCGCATTTTCTTGGTGATGGTCTTCGCTTTCGCCTGATATTTTTTATATGTGGTCTTTTCCAGCGCGGAGGCATCCGTATCCGTGAAACGGGAAACGTCAATCACGTTATTTTGAATCAATGCATTATAAACATCATAGATCGGAATCCGGATCTCGGATGCGGATTGACCACGGGAACCAGCACTGGGACTATTGTTAATCTTCGACAACAGGATACCGGCAATATGTTCCTCCAGTAAATGATAACATTCCTCCTGCAAATCTGCGTCAATGGACAAATATAAGTCATTCCCTGCCACCGGATCGGTCTGTCCTTCCACACTGATCACCTGTCCGGTACCTTGGTTGATTCTGAGGATTTCGCTCCCCTTGGTTCCTTTGAGATAGGATTCATAACTGCTCTCCAGTCCAGAAATACCGATTTGATCAGAGGACGTATAATCTGTCTGTGGATCTTCCTCCTGCAGTTGTTCCAGTTTCTCTGTGGTTACACCGCCAGTATATCCCAATATATGGGCAAAATATTCACTATCCTTATATACCCGTGTGGTATCCTCTGTAATATCAATCCCCGGCAGGTCGGCACAGTTTTCCTTGATTGCCGCCACTGTTTCCTCACTGACATCTGCCGCCAAAGTAATTGGCTGATATTCCTTATAACGGATCATAAACATCGCATAGCGAACCGCCATGATTTGTAATGCCGTATCTTCATCATACTGGTCGCCAATACTAAACTTCGGACTATTGACTCCCGTATCATACCGCAAAAATTGGAATAACTCTTCTGCGGAAATATCCCGTTGCTCCTGGGTCAGGCTTTCCAATGTTTTTGCTGAAAATGCCTCCTTCTTAAAACGGAGCAGGGAATCGCCCTTTAAGGTATATGTAAAATTCCCCTTTTTACTTTTCTCGATATAAAATTCTACCGACAAGTCCTCACCATTTTTTTGCAGAATCTGAAGTAACCGATATATCTCATCGTTGGTTTCCTCTGAGGATAACGCTTTGGTTTTATCACTTACTTCAAAGGTAACATTATAGGACAATTCATTGTATGCCAGTAATTTACCATTGCAATCATAGATATTACCACGTGTCGCTTTAATTTTTCTGGTGTATGTACTTTTTTTTGCTGATTGTTTGGCATAGCTATCCCCTTCTACGATTTGTAATTGAAACAATCGGTTTACCAATATCGCAAAAAGAAGAATATATACCACAGAGATGGGAAGCAGTCTGGAGCCAAAAAAATTACGCAATGCTTCCTTAATAGTATCCCACATCACACTACCTCTCTTTCTTATTCCTCAAATGACTTTTTCGCTTTCAGCGGAACTTCTATCGATGGATCAATCCACCGATCCAGCCATTTTACAAACAAATATATGACACTTCCTACAAGCAAGGTATATATCATCTCCGGTATCATCACACTCCGAAAATAAAAGAAAATATGCAATCTTCCACGTAATAAAAAATTACAGACATAATACAACAATCCGTAAATCAGATCGCTGGCGGCAATGGCAGCCAACGGAATCATATAGTCCTCTTTGAAATATAATTTATTGGCAGATCCATTGGCATATCCAATAATCATATAAAATAAAATATTAAGCCCGATCACAGATACATACAATAAATCCACCAATAAACCACACAAAACACCGGTAAACATCCCTAACCTTCTACCATACATCAACCCGGAAATAGCTGTCACCACCAGGATCAGATTAGGAACCACACTGGCAATCTTCAGATATTGAAACAAAGTCGTCTGCAACAAAAAACAAACTATCAATAAAAGAAACATGCTTATATAACGTTTCACTCCAACATCTCCTTTAATTCCTTGGAATTTTTCACTTCTGTTATCACTAATACCATATCCAGACCACTAAAATCTGCGGCCGGTGTCAGATGTCCTGTCTGTGTCAAATTCGAGGAATCCATCTGCATATCCTTGGCATACCCAATCAAAATGCCGGGAAGATATTTGTCACTGATCTGTGAGGTTACGACTTCATATCCATCTTTGACCTGCGCCTTATTGGATACACCGGATACCTCGATTACACCCTCATTCATCAGTTGAAGATTACCACTGACAATACAACTATCGTCTGTTTTCAAAAAAGTTCCATATATATTGCTGTCATCATCAATGATCGACCGGACTACCGCATAAGATTTGCTGACCTTTGTCACGATTCCCACTAATCCATCTCCCGCCATCACATTCATATCCACAGCAATGCCATCATCCGATCCTTTATCAATAGTAAACGTATTGAACCAATTATCCGGATTACTACTGATCACTCTGGCCGCCACTTTTGGATAGCCATTGTACTGTTCATCCAAATCATACAATTCCCGGAAATTCTGCAATTCATATTTATCCTGCTGCAACAGTTTATTTTCCACGGACATTTCATCCAACTGTTTCTGTAACTGATTATTCTCTTTTACTAATGTTTTTACTGTAGTGACATATTCCATTTGATCCGATATTTTGGTTCCAATCGCATTAATCCCACGCTGCATCGGCGTCACAACACTCCCCACCGCTGACCGGACGGGTGTCATTTTCTCCTCAAACCGGAAGGACACGACGATCATAACGATACAAATCACCGCAACAAATAGTAGAATATATTTTGGATCAATGGTAATCTTTGTTCTCTTACGCATCTTCTATCTCCATTCCTATACACCTGATATTACCGAATCATCACCGCATGTTTCGCAGCAATTTTCGGATGTTCTGCCAAATAGCCCAAGCCTTTTACCACCGTTTCCTGCGGTTTAGGAACTAAATTCACCTTTACACCGGCCGTATGTCCAAGTAATTGTTCCACACCGGCAATTTGTGAAGATCCTCCGGTCAGATAAAGTCCATTTTGCATAATTTCAGAAGATATTTCTGGCGGAATATGCTCTATCATGGATTGTATCGCTGTAGCAATCTGGATAAATGCTCCCTCCACATATGGAAAAATTTCCCAGCTATGTATCTCCAACTCTCCCGGCAACCCCCGCAGCACATCCCTGCCTACCGCTTTGATGGATCGTTCCTGCGGAACTGCGGAAATAATCTGTTTCTTTATCTGTTCTGCGGTACGGTTACCAATGACAAAATTATGATTTTTGCGCATATAATCCCGAATAAAAGTGTCAAAATAATTTCCGCCATACGGCAGCAACTTGGTTACAACAATCCCTCCCCGGGATAAAATCGTACACTCGGTGGTATCTGCACCCATATCTACGATGCCGATCCCTTGTGCTGTTTCCAGATCCAGATTCAAACCATAAACCGTTGCCACCGGTTTATCAATCAGATAAACCCGCTTTGGCTTGGAATCCCCATCCATTACAATCTGAGAATATGCCTGCTTTTCCACTTCTGTAATATCTGCCGGAACCGCAATATAATATTCCTGATGCTTATGCTTCTTCTTTCCTGTCACATGATCATTCATAAAATTCCATAATGCAATCATATCCTGCATATGTGCAATCACACCATGATGCAACGGAAAAGAAACATGGATACTGGGCGGCTGTTTCTCATACATCTCATACGCTTCCTCACCGATTGCAACCGGACGTTTCTCTTTTCCCACTGTAGACACGACATTGCGTTCTAATAAAATAATGCCCTGTCCTTTTTTATATATCTTTATGGTACTAGTACCAAAATCAATACCATAGGTTTTATGTGCCATGGAATACACTCCTTCCAATTTTATCCACCATTTCTTTCCAGATAACCGCTTTCTTTCATACTTTGATAGCAATTATCCCCGATAATAATATGATCCAGCAGCGGTACTCCCATCATATACCCTGTATCTGCCAGACGTCTGGTTAATACGATATCCTCTCTGCTGGGAGCAGGATTCCCAGAAGGATGATTGTGTAACAACAAAATACTCACTGCTTTGTACTTTAACGCATTATAATAAATCTCCCGGGGTGCGGCAACCGAGGCATTAAAGGAACCCTGGGATATGATCACTTCCCGGCTCACAGCGTTCCTTCCATTCAAAATCAGCAGCCGTACCTGTTCCGTTTCCAGAAACCGCATGCCCGGCATATAGGCGGCTGCCACCTCCGCAGGTTCTTCACATATCATCCCGGTAACACACAGGGCAGACCGCATCATCCGTCTGGTGATCTCCGTCAGGCATTGTAACTGAATCGCCTTCACCCTGCCAATTCCCCGAATTTCCCGCAGTTGTTCCAGAGACACTTGAAAAAGACCAGCTATGTTCCTGCCCGGTATACGCATCAGTACCTGTCTGGCAAGCTCCGTAGAACAAGCGCCACCACTGCCTGTACGGATCATCACTGCCAACAGTTCTGCGTCGGATAACACAGATGGTCCAAATTCCTCACATTTTTCATAAGGTCTCTCTGAAACAGGTAACTCTTTCATCGTTGTGCTACAATTCATATTCTCCTCCATAGATTCGCCAGAGGAGCTCCCCGAATGCACACATAATTATGTTACCATATTTCCCCATATTTGTATAGAATAGAAACATAAAAATCCTGTGTATTTTTCATGAAAACAGGATACCGTTCGACATAATCCGCCATCGAAATCCTCAACTTTGCACGGTTGCCGATCCCTCCGAATCACAGAGATACCAGACCGGCATCTAACATATATTGCAACGACATGGTAATGCCAAAGCGGGCATGATACCAGGTTAATCCTCCCTGAAAATATACAGCATAAGGGGGTTCAATAGGACCATCCGCACTCAACTCAATGGAAGACCCCTGTACAAACGCTCCGGCTGCCATAATCACATCACTGTGATATCCCGGCATAGCATAGGGCTCCGGTGCCACATGACTATCCACCGGAGATCCTGCTTGGATTCCCTTACAAAAAGCGATGACTCCTTCGGCAGATCCCAAAGTGACCGCCTGTATAATATCATGGCGTGGCTCTGTGCTGTCCGGCACGACAGAAAATCCCAGCTTCTCATAGACATTCGCGGCAAAGATGGCACCCTTTAACGCACCGGCAGTTACCGTTGGCGCCAGAAAAAAACCCTGAAAGAAAGAACGGTTTACGCCTAAAGTGGCTCCCACCTCTTTGCCAAGTCCCGGTGCGGTGAGACGGTAAGCACATAAATCAATCAGGTCCCGCCTGCCCACGATGTAACCGCCGATGGGCGCCAGGCCGCCGCCCGGATTCTTGATCAGAGATCCGACGCACAAATCTGCTCCGGCTTGTATCGGTTCTATTTCTTCTACAAACTCACCATAACAGTTATCCACCATGCAAATCACGTCCGGTTTAATGGATTTCACAAAAGCGATTAATTCTCCGATGCGTTTCACGGATAGCGTCGGTCTGGGATCGTAACCTTTGGAGCGCTGAATGGTAACGAGTTTTGTATCCTTCTGTAGAGCCGCACGAATGCCTTCAAAATCAAAAGAACCGTCCGGTAACAGATCCACCTGGGCATACCGGATTCCAAATTCCTTCAATGATCCCGGCGGATTATCCGGCTTGATCCCTATGACACCTTCCAATGTGTCATAGGGCTTTCCTACAGGCGAGAGTAATGCATCCCCCGGACGCAGGATCGCCGATAATGCCACCGTTAAAGCATGTGTACCACAGGTGATCTGAGGCCGTACCAGTGCTGATTCTGCCTGAAACACATCGGCGTAAACCGCCTCTAAGGTTTCTCGTCCCAGATCATCATAACCATACCCGGTACTGGATTCAAAACAGGCGGCACTGACACGGTTATTTTGCATGGCGCGCAAAACTTTCATCTGATTTACCTCTGCCATAGCATCGATTCCGGCAAAACGCTCCTGTAAGCCATCCTGTATCTGCTGGCAAAAATCATATACCGGTTCGGAAATGCCGGCAGATACATAGCTCTCTTTCAATAATTCTGTCATATTCATCTCGTAATGATCCTCCGTCTCTTCAAATCATCAATACAATAGTCTAATAATGCCTGCTCATCAGCAAACCGATCTTTGTCTAACCACTGCACGTCCCGTTCTCTGCGAAACCAGGTGAATTGACGCTTGGCGAAATGTCTGGTTTCCTGCTTGATTTTGTCATAAGCCTCTTGGATGGTTATTTCTCCATCCAAAGCCTGTATCATCTCCTTATATCCCAGCCCCTGCATAGATACCATATCTCTGGTGCATCCCTCATCCAACAGCCTCTGTACTTCTGCTTCCAATCCCTCCTGACGCATCTGATCTACTCTTTTGTTAATGCGGTCATACAATATTTCCCGGGGCAGTCTTAGTACGTAATAGCAGAAATGATAGGGAGAGGTTTTATGACGTTCCTCTTCATTATGTTCCGATATTTTCCGTCCGGTCTGCTGATAATATTCCAAAGCCCGAATCACCCGCTTCACATTATGAGGATGAATCTGCCCTGCCGCTTCCGGATCAATCTCTGCCAACCGACGATGTAATGTATCCGCACCCTGTTCATCGGCTATCTTTTGTAATTGCTTCCGATAGGTTTCATCCGTCTGTGTCTGAGTAAAGGCAATATCATAAAGCACTGCCTGAATGTAAAATCCGGTCCCCCCTACCAGAATCGGAATCCTTTTCCGATCATAGATTTCCTGTATACAGCGATTGCAGTACTCTTGGAATGCCGCCACATGAAACGGCTCCTTCGGATCTAAAATATCGATCAGATGATGCGGAATGCCCTGCATCTGATCTGGACGAATTTTGGCGGTACCAATATCCATGCCACGATATACCTGCATCGAATCCGCTGAGATGATCTCGCCACCGATGGCCTTTGCCAGACCAATCGATAATGCCGTCTTTCCCACAGCCGTTGGACCGGTCAGGATAATCAATGGCTTTTTTTCTGTCTCCTGCCGATCCACATAATGGGACATATTCTCTTCCATTCCAAACACCTCCACACAGTTTATACGATACGCTTAAATTTCTTTTCCAATTCGCGCTTCGTCATACAAATCATAGTCGGTCTGCCATGTGGACAATGATAGGGATTTTCCAAAGTCATCATCTCGCGAATCAATTCCTCTGCCTGTCTGACATCCAATTGATTATTCCCTTTGACAGCCGCTTTGCAGGACATGGTTGCCACACGATCCAATAAGATTTCAGGGGTTTTCCCACCATGATATTCCGATAACATATCCAGTGCCTCGATCAACAAATCTTCTGTATTAAGAGACGGTAAGTGCGCCGGCACACCACTGACCGCATACTCCCTGCCTCCAAAGGACTCGATCTGGAATCCCAGAGAAGCGAACAGATCCTCATGTTCTGTATATGCCTGCTGTTCCGTCATAGACAAAGTAAGCACGATCGGAGGCTGTACCATCTGAATCATCGGTTGTTTTTCCTGAAGCTGCTTCATGAATCTTTCATACAATACCTTTTCGTGTGCAGCATGTTGATCAATCATATACATTTTATCTTCATATTCCATAATCCAATATGTGGAAAAGACCTGTCCGATTATACGGATTTCTCTGGTAGCCTGCGCCGCCAGTTCTCCCTCCTCAAACAGGGATTGTTGTACTGGTTTACCCTGTTTTTTCCCATAATCCACAGCCTGCTCTGCCACCATAGGCTCTGCCGTAGGAACCGGAACTGCCTGCACCTCCGGCGCATTTGTTGTTTGTGTCTCTTCCGGTTCATATTTTTTGATTTCAGCTATATCGTTTGGTCTCATTGGCTGCGCCACAATTTTCTGCGCAGAGAGGATGCCTGGATTTCCGGAACGTTCCCCCTGACGATCCGACAGGGATGAAATCTCTGCTTTCGTCCCGCTCTGCTCTGCCTCTTGCTCTTTGGCCAGACGGTTTATCTCAAACGGTTCCGTCCCCCTCGACTTTGATCGTTCCACCTTCTTTTGGGGTTGTAAATGAACTTCCGGAATGAATTCCCGTTTCTTCAATCCCTCAGAGATGGCGTGATACACACTTTGGAATATTTCCTGTTCTTTGGTAAAACGCAGTTCCATCTTCTGGGGGTGTACATTGACATCAATATATTTCGGATCTATGGTCAAATGCAATACGGTAAACGGATAGCGATGCTGCATGGTATACTGGGAATATGCCTCCTCAATAGCGCGATGAATCACATTACTGCGGATATAACGGCCATTGATAAAATAATTCATAAAATTCCGGTTACCGCGGGAAATCACCGGTTTCCCAAGAAAGCCATCCACCTTGACAAACACTTCCTGCGTATGTACTTCCAATAAGTTGGCAGCTATCTCTCTGCCATAAATATGATAGATTACGTCTTTTAGGTTTCCATTCCCTGCGGTGGTGAGTTTCGGCTGATTCTGATTAATAAATCGAAAAGCAATCTCTGGGTGTGATAATGCCAGCCGTTCCAATACCGTGTTGATATATCCTGCCTCGGTTGGAGGGGTTTTCAGGAACTTGAGACGGGCCGGTGTATTATAAAACAGATTCCGCACGATAAACGTAGTTCCTTCCGGACAACCTATGGATTCCAATGTCTTTTCTTCGCCACCTTCGATTACATAACGACTTCCCAGTAGAGCTTCTCTGGTCTTGGTAACCATTTCTAACTGGGATACCGCAGCCACACTGGACAGTGCCTCCCCGCGAAACCCCAGACTGGATACTTCTAATAAATCTTCTACTTCGCGGATCTTACTGGTGGCATGAGGAGTAAAGGCGAGTCTGATATCATCTTCTCCCATACCACAGCCATTATCCGTGATACGGATCATTGCCTTGCCGCCATCACGAATTTCCACCGTCACAGCATTCGCCCCGGCATCAATGGCATTTTCCACCAGTTCCTTCACCACCGCCATCGGGCGCTCTACTACTTCACCGGCGGCGATCTGGTTAATCGTTTCCTGATCCAATACATGTATCTGTGGCATAGTATCCTCCCTTCCGGCATCATCTGCCTTGATTACATCCGTTCCTTTAATTTCGTCTGTATACGGTATAAGATATTCATCGCTTCAATCGGTGTTGTTGCCGACAAATCCAGATCATGCAATTCCACAATAATATCATCGGTTTTGATGTTGGTATTGCTCGTATCAAATAAAGATAATTGTCCCATGTCATCTTCAGCCTGTTTACGCTTTTGCCGATGCTTCGTCTGCTGTTCTACCCCATATGGATATTCCAGTGGCGGTTCCTCCACATCCACCTGAATTTCCCTGGCTTTTGCAGCAATATCATGGTCACTGAGCTGGTCGACAATTTCTTTTGCGCGATTCAGTACGTTTTCCGGGACACCTGCTAACTTTGCCACCTGAATACCATAACTCTGATCCGCGCCTCCCTTAATAATCTTGCGGAGAAATACAATATCCTCCCCCTGTTCCTTCACAGCAATGCAGTAGTTATCCACACTATCCAATTTCCCTTCCAACTCGGTTAATTCATGATAATGGGTCGCAAACAAAGTTTTCGCTCCCAGCAACCGGGTATTGGCAATGTGTTCAATCACCGCCCAGGCAATGCTTAATCCATCAAAGGTACTGGTGCCGCGACCAATCTCATCTAAAATAATCAGACTTTCTCTGGTGGCATTGCGCAGGATGTTTGCCACTTCTGTCATCTCCACCATAAATGTACTCTGCCCACTGGCCAAATCATCCGAAGCACCCACACGGGTAAAAATACGGTCTACAATACCGATCGTAGCCGATTCTGCCGGAACGAATGATCCTACCTGTGCCATTAATACAATTAATGCCGTCTGACGCATATAAGTAGATTTACCGGCCATATTGGGTCCGGTAATAATCGAAATCCGGTGTTTGTGACTGTCCAGATAAGTATCATTTGCCACAAACATATCGTTTTGAATCATTTTTTCCACCACCGGATGGCGGCCGTTTTTAATATCAATCGTTCCTTTTTGATTCATCTCCGGACGTACATAATGATTTTGTTCTGCCACTAAAGCCAGAGAGACAAACATGTCTACAGAGGCAATGATCTTGGCCACCTGCTGGACACGGCCAATCTCCTGATATATTCGTTCTCTTACCTGACAGAAAATCTCATATTCCAGATTGAATAACTTATCTTCGGCTCCCAGTATTGTGTCCTCCAATTCCTTTAACTTTGGAGTGGTATAACGCTCCGCGTTTGCCAACGTCTGCTTGCGCGTCCATTCCTCCGGCACCAGATCCTTATAGGAATTGGTCACCTCCAGATAATAACCAAATACTTTATTAAATTTGATCCGCAGATTCTTAATCCCGGTGCGTTCTTTTTCCGTTTCCTGTAACTCCATCAACCACTGCTTTCCATCGGTTTTCGCAGCACGCAGACGGTCAATCTCTGCATCATAACCATCTTTAATCATACCGCCTTCCCGGACAGTGATCGGGGGTTCTTCTTCAATCGCGGCTTCGATGAGATCAAAAATATCTTTTAAATCATCCAGTTCTTCCCCATAATTTTTTAGCTTGGATTTTTCAAAGGTCTGCAACAGATATCGAATGGACGGCAACATGGACAGCGATTGCCGGAATGCCACCAGGTCTCTCGGATTGGCACTGCGGTAGCTGATCTTGCTGATCAGACGTTCCAGATCATAGATTGGGGATAAATATTCCCGCAGCTCTTCCCGGTTGATTACATTGTCATTTAACTCTTCGATCATCTCATGACGACTCTCAATCTCTTCCAGATCCAGAATCGGCTGTTCGATAGAATTTCGCAATAAACGGGCTCCCATAGCAGTCTTGGTCTTGTCTAACACCCAGAAGAGAGAACCGCGTTTTGTTTTTTCCCGCATTGTCTCACATAATTCCAGATTCCGTCTGGTGGCTCGATCCAACAGCATAAACTGATTTGGTTCATATGGCCGGATAGAACGTATATGATCCAGAGAAATTTTTTGCGTCTCTTTGAGATACTGCATCACCGCCCCCGCCGCAATCACACCGATGGAATAATCGTCTAACCCCAGACCTGCCAAGGTGGAAACATGAAAATGTTCTTGCAGGGACTGGTGACAACGATCCTCATCAAAATGCCAGTTTTCTACTGCTGAAACCGCGATCCCCAGCCTTCCCCGCAAATCCTCCAAATCAATACCAGACACAATGAAACTGTCATTACATATAATTTCCGATGGCATGGTCTTACCAATCTCATCTAATAATTTATTTTCGGCATCAAACTCTGTCACATAATAATCTCCCGTCGTAACATCCACATAGGAAACACCGTACGCATTGGTAGTATAAACCACACACATCAGATAATTATTACGGGATTCATCCAAAGTCTGGGTATTTAAGTTCGTACCCGGTGTGGCGATACGTACCACCTCACGTTTTACCAGGCCCTTAGCCGTCTTGGGATCTTCCACCTGCTCACAGATCGCCACTTTATATCCATTCGCCACTAATTTATCTATATATACATCCACGGCATGGAAGGGAACTCCACACATTGGCGCACGTTCTTCCAGACCACAGCTTTTGCCGGTCAAGGTCAGATCCAATACCTCACTACAGACCTTCGCATCGTCAAAAAACATTTCATAAAAATCCCCTAGACGATAAAAAAGAATACAATCCTTGTATTCCTCCTTGGTCTCCATATATTTTTGCATCATTGGTGTGAGTGGCATAACAACTTACGCTCCTTATCTGTATACTGTATTATCTCCCATTCAGACCGGCCCGTCTTCCCCCTTCAGGCAAACACGAAGCCATCTTCCTGACAACGAAAGCTTATTCTACAAGAAAAAGCCGCGCCACAGATCATGCAACCGCGACTTTCTTCCTTTGTTTCGAGTAACACTATAAGCCGAGTTCTGTATCAAACGATCATCTATCTAGGACTGCCGTTGCCGGCAGCCTCAAGCAACCTACCCGGAACACGACGGGCCGCCGTATCGTTCCTGTTCGGTCTTGCTTCGGATGGGGTTTACATCTGCCGTCTCTGTTACCAGCGACGCGGTGAGCTCTTACCTCGCCGTTTCACCCTTACCTGCCCGGCCAATACCAAAGCAGGCGGTTATTTTCTGTTGCACTAGCCTGGGAGTCGCCTCCACCGGACGTTATCCGGCATCCTGCCCTATGAAGCCCGGACTTTCCTCACCTGCAGCCTTTCGGCATTCGCAGCCGCGATCGTCTGTGCTACTCATGCCCCATATTCTAGCATATCGGATAAAAATTGTAAAGAATCCGGCTGTTTAGGCCACCTATGCCTTTTTCTCTGATGGAGCTCCCCTACCAGCTTCCGCCACCACCGCCGACAGCTCCGCCACCGGAGAAGCCGCCTCCCGTCGAGGAAGAAGAAGCCGCCTTCGCTGCCGCTTCGGCCTGAATATCGCGGATCGGCTGTTGAATATGATGATTCATCTGGTGATTGAGGTACATAAGGGTGAATAGGGTGTGATCATCACCGCAGGTATACCAATCCGGCTTCGATACCGTCATACTTTCAAAACGCTTTGCCCAGCCATCCATCAGACCGAAAGACATCGCATAAGGCAGTACATCATAATAGTAGGATGGGTTTTCCTCCACCAGCATCTCTAACTGAGATAATTCTGCCGTCTGAATAAACTGCCGTAGTCCTAATAATTTCCCCATCATCTCCCGCTTATAAGCAGAGAAATGAACCAGCTTCCCCGCATTCAAAACTGCGATGGTAACCAGATTACAGCTATTGATCAGTACCGCAGAAGGAAGAAAGCTATCTTCACCACAACAAAACAGTACCAGGATCAATGACGCGATCCAGGAACATAAAGCATAAATGGATAGTGCGATCCATCCACCCCTTTTTCGCACCGGATCGCTGCTGACCAAACAAACCCGAATGATGCCTAGTGTCATCAGAATTATCCCGGATATGATACCAAAGGGCAAGTGGTCCACAAGAGATACCTGACTGCTAAAGCTGACTGCCAGACTGTAAACAATACACAAAAAGATCACGGATAACAATGCCGTCGGCATGCCGGAGGATAATTTCCTGTCTCCGACAAAGATCTTTTTTAATGCTTGCTTCGATTGGTCAAACTTATTGACAAAATCCTCTTCTAATTGAGATAAATCTGCGGTATCGCTGTCTTTTGGAAACAAAGCCTTAAATAATTTTTTCTGGTACTTAGGTGCATCCTCCGGAAGTTTCTTTTGACGGTGTAACACTATATTCGCATGCTTCCCGGTACGCCCCTTCTGGTCCGGGATCTCCTCCATCGTCAGATATCCTTGCTCCGCCCACCAGGGAATTAAAGACATCAAATCAATATCGTCCGCAGACTCATCAATGATGGTGCCCACTTCCGCACTGCTCATCCCCTCCGGGGGATGAAACTCAATGGTCTGCACCAACGGTTTATCTCTTTTTGCAAATGAGATCACCAGCGCAAACAAGCTTAGTACAATCGTAATAACCATACTAATTTTCCCCGGTATTTCCGGCGTCCGGCGGGCATTGGTAAAATATCCCTGTGGTAAATTGGTAAATATGGTAATGGCCTGATTTTCTCCAATATCATATGCCTCTCCTGTAATACCCGTGGATGTCACATCATACATCACTTGTAACATATTCTCATCTGCACCATATTCACCACTATAAATCCGCAAATCTGACTGCGCTTCATCCGAGAACGGTTTTTCAAATATGACATCAAAAGTAAAGTGATCAATGGTGGTCTTCCAGCCAGATCCCAATACTGAATAGTAGAAAAAATCACTGGCAGTCACACGATCATCCGGCATAATATAACGATAAGAAATCTGATAGTTCTGAATCCCCTCCACCTTGCTATCCTCATCTCCGATTTGGATCACATAGTTTCCATTCTCATAGCTGGTTTCATAATCCCATCCATCTACCGATAAGTTTCGGATCTGATTCGCATAGTTCATGACCCGGCTGCCACTTCCATCCTGCTTTTCAGAAGTATCCCGTTTTACGTACATATGTGTAGGAATATTGCGATAAATACCATGACGTTTCGCACTGAAATCAACTTGTATCGTCTCGGTGACCTCCAGAACATTATTTTCATGCAATACCGCATGAACGGTATAATCACGGATGGTATAGCCACCTTCATCTGCACTGGCAACTTTGCCAGGCAGCATAATGATGCCTAAAACAAACAGTAATAATACCAGATAACTCTTTCGTTTCATAATCAATAGACTCCTTTTAATGTTTCTTTATGGTTTCCCGCTTCGTGCGCTTTTTGACAGCCAGCAGCAACCGCTCAAACTGCTCCCGGCGCTTTTCATCATAATGCGGACGAAATCCTGCCACCCGGCGGATCGCAGACCGAAATGCTTCATTGGAACTTTTATTTAAATTTTCCAGATATTCCTTAGAAAAACGCTCCCGTTCCTCGGCCAGTTTCAATTCGGCACTCTGTATCCGCCCTCCCATCGAAGTGACCCAGGCATCCATATGCCGGTTTACCATATCGTTATATGCAATCACGGTACGGTCCAGTCTACGCAAAGATACCACGGTCAATGTTAAATCCACCGATATCACAGCCATCATAAGAAGAGAAAATAATTCCATCAAAACCACCGGAACGTGCGCCGTCCAACGACACATAAAAGGATAGACATAAAAAACGATCAGTGTACCTGCGATCCCAAACCCCAGAGAAGCAGGCAGGCAGATCCTCCCTTTCACATTCAAGGGAACATTGCTGTAATCCCACCAATATGCGTGGAATAACTTTTCCAATCCCCAGGAAGTGGTATATTCCAAAACCATGCTGCCAAAAAAGGCAATGAGAAATATTTGCCACCATGTATAATCGCCAAGACCGAAAGACTCTAATACCTCTGCCACACCTGAGATTGCCGCCGCTCCTATCCCATAAATCGGACACATTGGTCCAAATAGAAATCCCCTGTTTTCCCAGGTACGATGCTTGATGGAGATAACCACCGTCTCATAAATCCATCCAGCAATACTAAACAAAACAAACCAAACAAAATATCTGCTTACAAACATATCAACCGCTATCCCTTCTTTTTTCTCTTTCGGATACTCTCACCCAGCGATACATATTTGTCCACCATGCATACCAGCCATGCCTCCCTGCTTCTGGGAATCTGCGTGATTGTCAACGGCCACATGTGCGTCCGTATAATATCTTGGACATCCATACTAACGCCCAGATATCTGGCCGCATTTTTGGCTGCCCGTTTCGGATGCCGATACCCATGCAGCCGATGCAATCCTTCATCTTTGGCATGCCAGTCATAAAGATATAGATCATGTAACAGGGCAGCGGTCACCAACGTCTCTACGTCCGCGCCCAGCTTCCAGGTGCGATTCATCAAGAAACATAACACCGCCACCTGCACACAATGTTCATAGGTTGATACACTGCCATGCTGGATATACTGTTTCATTTGCTGCACTTTCTTGTCCGACAAATAAGGATACAATATTTGATATAATTCCTCATCCATTCAATCACATCCTTTTAATCATCTTCCTCAATCACATGAATCTCCAAGAAATCAAAGTCTATCGTTTCGATGAAGTTATCTTGATGAAAACGGGTTTTATCATGTCTCTGAAAGTCATGGATATTGCTCTCCAGCCAAATCGGCTTTCCTAAGTCAAAAGTATAACATATCTCATCCAAAGCATCAAAAATCTTTTTCGTACGATTTTTCTCTTTTGCCGTATCGCAGATGGTAATATCTTTGATCATATGATTTTCAGCAAAGATCTTCCCCCACATTCTAAACATAACCATCCTCCATATCACTATGTATTTCCCATAGACATCTATCGCGTCATAATCTTATTAATATTTTTGATCAGTACCGAAATCGTACCATCCGCGTTGGTAATAAATTCCACCTGATTCATATCCTGATACTGTTCCATCGGAATATTAATCTCAATACCGGTGTCCGTTTTCAGGTACTGCTTCTCAAACTTCCGGGTGGTCTGTTCGCTCTGTGGCCGTACCTCCGCCTTCTCCATATGATATTTCTCCATCTTAGCATCAAATTCTTCCTTGATTTCCGGTATATCTCCATACATCTTTTCGCTAATGGATTCCACACGAATTGCCCCTTGATTCTCTTCCATTTCCTGTTGAATAATTCGCTTAGCCTCCATCTTTTTGATCGGCTCTTCTTCAAAATATTTATGATTCACCTGATCAACTGCCTTCGTTACAATGGCCAGTTTCGACTTAGATGACATAGATGCCTTGCACTGCAAAAACAGTTCCGACAGATAATTGACTTTCGCACCATTGACATCATATTTCTTCTCCACAACCTGCACCGAATAATCCTGTAAATCAATAATCACAGCCTCTGCTAATTTTGATCCCGCCCCCGGCAATGTTGCCTGATAACGGATAATATGATTCACATTTCCTGCTTCCTCTGTCTGTGTCATATGAACATAACTGTCTTTATAATTCATTTTCAATAATGACAAATACTTTTTCCCCTGCATTTGAAATGTCACAATCGCCAGATCTGCTGATGGAATCGCCACATTGGCATTTAAAATAGAATATAAACGATCGGTTAATTTTTTACTCTCATCCACCAGATTTTCCTCTGTAAACTTTTTTGCCAACTCATAAACTTCCGATGGCTCATCTTCCGGAAAATAGCATTTTTTCAGATCATCTCCTGCCATCACTTTATAGATATGTGTCCTGAAAAAATCATTAATATCGGGTGTTAATTCTAATTCCTGTTCCGAATACACCGGATATCCTAACTCCCCATCCAAAATATGGACAATCGCTTTTCGAATCATGATTTCATCCTGTGTCATACTTACCTCTCTTCTACACTGCCATTTTTTACAATGACGCTGGTATTACAACGTCCTCCGTTTGATTCCTCTGATGTTTCACACGCATCATCCCAGAGTGGTACAAATAATCTTATCCACATCTTCTTTCGTGATCGCGATCGGTACCGACGCCAATTTCCGATGCGAGTTCATGATTTCATCCAACATGGCATCCTTTTCCGATTCTGTGATCTTTAATGTCCCGATACACTCCCGGATAAAGCCGGTAAATTGCTCCCAACTTCCAAACCCAAGCATACGCAGGACCATCATAACCTCCACATCCATCTCCTCCACAAACAGATTCAGATATCCCGGCAGAAAATAGCCCACTGCCTTACCATGTGGTATTTCTTTGTGATAGGTCAGATAATAACTTAATCCATGTGGTAACGATGTACCGGTATGTGCGATGGCCATGCCGGCCAGACTCGATGCCAGCATCATGGAATCATAGTCTGCCTCTTCCGGTTCCATTCCCAAGAGAATATCTCGGCCGGTCCCCCATATTTCCATCCCCTGCACTGCCAGCATCCGGCTATATTCAGTAGCATCTGCATGGAAATAACTCTCAATCAGATGGCCCAATGCATCAATGGCTGTATTGGTTAATACTGCGGATGGTGCTGACTTGGGATATCCCGGATCTACCAAGGCCAGTTTTGGAAATATCCGATGACAAATACTCTGTTTTGTCTGTATATCATCTCTGGTCAAAATCGCATAGGGTGTTACTTCCGATCCTGTCCCGCAGGTGGTTGGCACTGCCACCACCGGCAAGGCACGCAATGCCATTGGCTGGTATAATACTTCCTGTGCGCTGTCCCTGTTTAAGATCATCAGTGCGATAGCCTTGGCCGCATCCATCGGAGAACCCCCGCCAACACCAATCACAAAGTCTGCCCCCTGATCTCTGCCAATCCCGGCAGCATCCATCACCATAGCAATCGAAGGATTTTCCCCAATCCGATCATAAACAATATATTCCATAGAATGTGCTTCCAATACAGAGATAACATCTGCCAGCGCCCCATTGACTTTAGAGGAATGGCCTCCTGTTACAATCAAAGCCCTTTTCCCATATGCAACCAATTCGTCTCCATGACGTTTTACAGCACCCTTCTCCTGATAAACCTGTGTTGGCATATAAAAATTCATGATATTCCTACCTCTTTTCTATTGCTCTGTCCGTAATTGCTCCAATAATGGTTTGCGTACCTTTTTACGCGTCACTTCCACCAGGCCTAATTTAGTCATATCCACCACAGTAGTCTGCACCGGATCATGAGATACCGCTTTTTTCAGTGCATCTATGACCTCCTGTTGATCCGCTTCCGCTTTCATATCAATGAAATCAATCAGAATCATACCCGATAAATTTCGGAGTCTAAGCTGTCTGGCAATCTCCTGTGCTGCTTCCAGATTTGTCTTCAGGAAAGTTTGTTGTACATCTTTTTTCTTTGAAATAGCTTTTCCGGTATTGACATCAATGGCAACCAGTGCCTCCGTAGGCTGGATGACCAGATACCCTCCATGCTTTAACCATACTTTTGGCATACATGCATGCTCTATCGTCCTGGAAATGTTATATACGGCATCTAACTTGCCATGTGCAGGGTCCCATTTTTCTAACAAATCTTGCACCTGCCACCCATTTTCTCTCATATAATGATACATTTCCTGATATAACAATTCGTCGTCTGTCCATATTTTTGTCAACCGATCCTGATAGCTGTCCCGTATTTGGGATAAATAACTCCCCGGCATCTGTCTCAGGATGTGAAACCGTGTCCTGTGCTTTCCATACCTGACAATATCCTGATATTGCCGGATCAGCTCTTCAATCTCTCGGCATAATTCTGTTTCTGACACAGCGGCACTGTTGGTACGGGCCACAAACCCATATTCTGTGGTACAATAGGAACCCACCACCTGTCTTAAATGTTCTTTGATTTCTTTCTCTGCTATCTTTTTTGATACACTAACATTTTGCCGGACCACCTGCGCCGTATCATTTCCAGAGATATCGCCCGGATCATACGGCCTTTCTCCTGCCGCCACCAATACCACATAGCGGCCAGCCAGTTCCAGTTTACCAGATAAAGTCGGTGGTTTTGTCTTGACAGCCTCTCTGGTAATCTGTACGATGATTTCATCCCCGATACATACCCTTCCGGGCTGATAAGGTACTCCATCGGTATGAAGCGGTAAATAAGCTGTATTTAAAGACAGGTATCCCATTTGCCCCTTTTGGTATTCCACAAAGGCAGCATTAATATTTTTCACAACATTGCGAACTTTGCCCACATAAATATTGCCCAAAATACTGTCTTGATCCACAGGATCCGCCTGTATCTGGATGATTTTCCCATCCTCGGCACATATCGAAAGAATGTGATTCTCCCTTCTGGTAACCAATAATTCTTCCCGCAAGGCTGCCTCCTTCCCGCCATCCCGCAATAAGGATATCTTGTTTCGTTCGTATTATCATTTATTCGGATGCCTTATCATATTCCGATAACGGAACCAGACGACATGGAATCTCTGTATGTAAGGTATGAATTTCACCCTTTTTGCCGTCTGCATCACCATACATCTCAAGACGATGTATCTGATACGACATTAAATCCAAGGACTCCCCTGCGAAATCTGCCAATGCCTGCAGCACCAATTCCGGTTTAATATTTACGATACTTCCCGCAGTGAGCTGCATATATAACACCGGTGTATATAAATCCGGATCGAGACAGCTTTCTCTGTCCTGATATCCGGTCTGTTCCCCGAAGATTTCCCGGCTCTCTGACAAAACATAAATATTTTCTTTCATATCTACAAGCTTCTCGGAACGTTTGGTCTTTTTCATAATCTCGATGCTATCCTGAGCCAAAAATGCTTTCACCAATGCCGGCAAGGATTCGAATTTTCCGGCCCCGCGAAAATGGTCAGGCGATAAAAAGGAATCTTTCCCTTCCTTGATCGCCACCACATAATCACAAGCCGCCAGCATCGCCATAGACGGCCTTGCCTCTTCCTTTAATACAGTAAATTCCCGTACTCGGATTTCTTCGTTCATCTGTGTATTCATCCAGTCCACCATTTGATCCGGTGTCTTACAGGTATCCAGCGTCAGATCCATGTATTCGGCATCACTGCTCAGACCGATGCCAAGCGGGGAAGAAAATGACATTAACTGATGGGGCGAAAATCCCTGGCTATAGCTGATGGGAATTTCTGCACGCCGAAATGCTTTCTGGAAATACCGCATGATATCTAAATGTCCCACAAACCGCATCGATCCACACTTTGAAAATTTAATCCTGGCTTTCATACTATTCTCTTTCCTCCATACATACCCCACACTGGAAACGTGCGGCACCACATCCGCTGCATTTTGCCCGGCAATTCGGTGTCACCATTGCTTCTTTCGAGCGATGGTATTCCCGCAGCAAAAACGCTTTTGTCACACCAATATCAATAAAGTCCCACGGGAATCTTTCATCCTCTGCACGCTCCCGTCCCAGATAAAACTCCACTGTCAGACCATGATCTGCCATCGCCTGTTGCCAGATGTCATATTTGAAATATTCACTCCAGGCGTCATAAATGCACCCTTGTTGATATGCCTGTAAAATCACCGCATTTAATCTTCGGTCTCCTCTGGCAAACACACCCTCCAATTCGGATACATCGGCATCATGGCAATTATATTTAATGCTCTTGGCATTTAACTGGCTCTTAACCTTGTCCAACAGGAAAAATCGTTTCCGCCTTGCCTCCTCCTTGGTATTCATCGGAGACCACTGGAATGGCGTAAACGGTTTCGGTACGAAGATGGACGTACTGGTAACGATATTAACCTTGCCATGACGTTTTTCCTTGGGAATCTCATAGTATTCTCTGGCAATCTTGTCCGACAATACGGCGATCTGCTCGATATCCTCATCCTGCTCCCCCGGCAGTCCCAGCATAAAATATAACTTCACACGGTTCCAGCCACCGTCAAAGGCATCTTTGGCACCTTTCAAAATCATTTCTTCGGTAAGACCTTTATTGATCACGTTGCGCATGCGCTGTGAACCTGCTTCCGGTGCGAAGGTCAGACTGCTCTTTCGGATGTCCTGCACTTTAGACATAACATCCAGAGAAAAATTATCGATACGCAGGGACGGCAGAGAAATATTGATTCCCTTGGACTTAAATTTATCGATCATCCAATAAATCAGTTCCGGTAATTGTTCGTAATCGCTGGAACTAAGGGAACTCAGCGTAATCTCGTCATAACCGGTATTTGCCATCATCTTGGCTGCCAGATCTTTTAAATAATCCAAATCTCTAGGCCTGATCGGACGGTATAGCATCCCCGCCTGACAAAAACGACAACCCCGGATACAGCCCCGCTGGATCTCTAATACCGCCCTTTCCTGTGTGACCTTGATATATGGTACCAAGGGTGCTTCCGGATAAAATGTGTCCGATAAATTTGTCTCCACTTCTTTAACCACCTTCTTCGGAGCCTCCGGTACGATTGGATAAAAATCTGCCAGCGTACCATCTTCGTGATAACGGGCTTCATAAAATTGTGGGACATAGATCCCGGAAATCCGGGCCGCTTTCTTTAGAAAATCCTCACGAGTGCCTCCGGTTTGCTTCCATTCCTTATAAACATCCATCATCTCAAAATAGACAGTTTCTCCCTCACCTATATAGAACATATCAAAAAAATCGGCAATGGGTTCCGGATTGTAGGCACAAGGCCCGCCACCAATGATAAACGGATCTTCTAATGTACGGTCCCTGGAACACAATGGTATCCCCGACAAATCCAGAATCTGCAGGATATTGGTATAGCACATCTCATACTGTAACGTGATTCCTACAAAATCAAACTCTTTGATGGGTTCCTGGCTTTCCAGTGCAAACAGGGGGATATGTTGTTCCCTCATAATCCGGTCCAAATCCACCCACGGCGAATAGACCCGCTCACAATAGATATCATCCCGTTGATTAAACATATCGTATAAGATCTGTATACCCAGATGGGACATCCCTATCTCATACACATCCGGAAAACACATACAAAACCGGATGTCTACTTTTCTCGGATCTTTTTTCACCATATTAATCTCTCCACCGATGTAGCGCGCCGGCTTATCGACGGATAATAGTATTTCATCGCTTAATGCGAGTTTGCGCATGTACAAAACCTGCCTTTCTATCCATGTGGTATCTGGCGGATCAAGTGATAAATTTGCGTCACTACTGTATTCCACATGGTATCATCCTGCAACCACCGTTCCACATAGTCCTGATTAAATCCATGATAAGAAAAATCAAAATAAAATGCAATGGCCAATACCAAAAAGAGCATCCCTGCCGTCATCCACCTGAGGAGACAACAGCGACGCTCTATCATTTTTTTCTTTTCCTCCTGCTCTTTTGCCTGTTTTAACTGCACTCTGGCTCTATACTCGTTTCCCATATAGACACCTCTTTTTTTAGCAGTATATGAAGCCTGTCTGTCAAATATGTCTTTCCCGGTTCATTACTTCCATCCCTGATCCGGATATTCATTACAACGGTCTCTGGTTAGCAGAAGTCCCATCACGGTTTCCGCAGACAATCCCTCAAATAAAACCTTATTCACTCCCTCTACGATCGGCATGGACACCTGATACTTCTCTGCCAGTTTCTTCGCTGCTTTCGCCGAATACACACCTTCTACCACCTGTTTGACCTCATCCATAGCGGCCTGCATAGTATAGCCCTGTCCGATGAGATATCCGGCATTGTGATTACGGCTATGGGTACTGGTGCAAGTAACAATCAGATCCCCAATGCCAGACAGCCCGGCAAAAGTTTCCTCCTTGGCTCCCATCGCTTTTCCCAATCTTGCCATCTCTGTGATTCCACGGGTAATCAATGCCGCTTTGGTATTATCTCCGCACCCCAGGCCGTCACACACACCCGCTGCTAATGCGATGACATTTTTAATGGAACCGCCTAATTCAATCCCTAATACATCGGGACTGGTATAAACACGAAAACGGTCATTCATAAAGGTTTCCTGCAAAAACATGGCAAATTCTTTGTTTTGGGCGCCTACCACCACCGTCGTCGGCATGCCCACCGACACCTCTTCTGCATGACTGGGACCGGATAATACAGCCACATCCGCCTGCGGAATTTCCTCCGCGATAATATCACATAACGTCATAAGGGTATCTTCCTCAATCCCTTTCGCCACATTCACAATCCGTTTTCCCTTTGCAATCAAGGAGGATACTTCTTTTGCCGTTGCACGAACATAAGGAGATGCCACAGAAAAGACGATCAGATCCTCCCCGTTTTGTACTGCCTGCTTTAGATCCCCTGTTATCATGATGGAAGACGGCAGCTTTACCCCGGGCAAACGATGAATATGCTCCCGGTTCTCGGATAGCATGTTTACCTCATCTTCTACCTTGGACCATAGTGTTACTTTATGACCATTTTTTGCCAATAAGATTGCTAATGCGGTTCCCCAACTGCCAGCCCCCAAGAAACTTACCTTACTCATACGATTCCTCCTTTTTCGCCCCCAGTTTGTTTTCCGTACCATGAATCAACCGGACAATATTTTGTCTGTGCTGTACATAAGCCAGTACGGTAAATATCAGACTGATCACCAGCATATGTACAAATAACGGATCATCATGGTGAAACACGATAGTATTGGCCGGGATATACCATGCAACGAATAGAGATCCCAAAGATACGTACCGGGTCAGCGCAACCACCGCCGCAAAAATCACGATGCCGATGGGAATCATAACCGGATGTGCTGCCGACATCACCACCGCTGCGGTCACAGCAATCCCTTTGCCGCCCCGGAATCCCAAATAAAATGGGAAATTATGTCCCAGTACCACTCCTAAGCCACAATATAAACAAGTGAGATATTCCTCGCCGCCATCAAACAGACATCGAATCACCACAATCGGCACAATCGCCTTTAGTAAATCGCCGACAAAAGTGATCAATGCCGGCAATTTTCCCAAAGTACGCAGTACATTGGTTGTACCTGCATTCCCACTTCCTGCATCCCTAATGTCGATATGATACAATTTTCCAACAAAATATCCGCTGGAAATGCAACCACAAAAATATCCTATCACTAAACAGATGATATTTGCTATCATGATTTGATCCCCCTTCTATTTTTCTTTCCGTTCCCGTATCAGAAAGCGTAAAGGCGTCCCTCCAAAACCAAAGGATTCCCGAATCTTATTCTCCAGATATCTGGTATAGGAAAAATGCATCAACCGTTTGTCATTCACAAACACCACAAAGGTAGGCGGCTTCACACTGACCTGCGTCATATAATATATCTTTAATCTTCGTCCTTTGTCCGATGGCGGCTGCTGCATCGCCACCGCTTCCATCAATATTTCATTTAGGACACCTGTGGCAATCCGCAGCGAATGATTCTGTATCACCATTTCTAATGAATCAAATAATTTCGGCAAACGCTGTCCGGTTTTCGCCGAGATAAACAAGATCTCTGCATAAGGCATAAAGGACAATACATTACGAATCTTATTGGTAAACTCTTTCACTGAATGATTATCTTTTTCGATGGCATCCCATTTGTTCACGGCAATAATCATACCGCGCCCACGATCATGGGCGATCCCTGCAATCTTGGCATCCTGTTCCGTAACGCCCTCCGTTGCATCGATCATTAACACCACCACATCGGCCCGTTCCACAGCCGATACTGTACGTAGGATACTATACCGCTCAATTTCTTCCTTGATCTTATTTTTGCGTCTCAGCCCGGCTGTATCAATGAATACATATTCTTTGTCTTCCCACACGATCTCAGTATCAATGGCATCCCGGGTAGTTCCCGCAATATCTGACACGATGACACGGTTTTCTCCCAACAGTTTATTGATCAGTGAAGATTTCCCCACGTTAGGCTTTCCCACAATGGCAATGCGGGGACGCTCATCCTCGATCTCCTCCAACTCTTTGGGAAATAGTGCCGTAACTTCGTCCAACATATCTCCCAATCCCATTTTATTGATGGAAGACACCGGATAAGGATCCCCGATTCCCAAATTATAAAATTCATAAACATCGGGCAATAACTTCTCATAATGATCAACCTTATTTACGACTAATACAATATCTTTTTGGGCTTTACGAAGCATATCTGCCACTTTATAATCGGCATCCAATACCCCTTGCTGAACGTCCACCACAAACATAACCACATCGGCCATTTCGATGGCCATCTCTGCCTGTTCCCGCATATTCCGCAGCATTTGGTTCGATGTCTCCGGTTCGATACCACCGGTATCCATCAGGGTAAAACTATGATTCAGCCAGGATACATCTGCATAAATGCGGTCACGGGTCACCCCCGGCGTATCCTTTACAATGGCAATACGCTCTCCGGCGATCATATTAAACAACGTGGACTTTCCCACATTTGGTCGTCCCACGATTGCCACGATTGGTTTACTCATGTCATCCTCACTTTCTCTTGTAACATTGTTGTATTCCCGATCATACGGATCATATCGGGTAAACTCAGAATGGTTATATTAGCTCTCTGTCACATTTCCTGCCAGGTATTCCTTTACCTTACTATCCAGCAGATCATCGGTTAAGATATCCTTTGCTTTGGCACCATAATAGGACTGAAACAGCTCATCTGCTGCCTTCTCATCCTCCAGATTGTTATTCGTCATAACTGTTTTTAGCTCTTGTTGGTATTCTTCCTCAGAAACTGTGATATTTTGCTTTTTCGAGATCGCTTCCCATACCAACATCTCACCAGTGGTTTTCTTGGCAGATTCCTCCATTTGAGAATCAAAATCTTCCTGCGTCATATTCTGTGACTCCAGATAATCCTCCATAGAAGTTCCCTGCTGTGACAAATAATACGTAATGGATTGTGTCATGCGCTTCTGAATCGCAGCCAGTTTCTGCTTCGGATATTCATTGATCTTCGATGCCTGATATACCTGGCTCCATGCCTGCTCCTGGATGGCGGTCTCCCGCAAAGATGCTTTATACGTATCCACGGTATCATATCCGGTTACATTTTCTTTGACAAAAGCATCCGTAAGCTCTGGCAGATGCTCCTGTCCCTGTTTGGAATTGATGGTGACAGTAAAGACTGCCGGCTTTCCGGCCAATTCTTCGTTGGCGCTATATACCTCCGGAAATGTCACATCAATGTCATACGTTCCACCGATCTTTTTGCCGATTAACGCTTCCTCAAACCCGTCAATAAACTGGTTCGATCCAATGGTCAGGTCAAAGCCATCCGGATACTCCTCTGCCTTATAGGAACCTCCCTGAAATTCCTTTCCATCTACTTTACCAATATAATGAATATTCACCGTATCCCCATCTGCCACAGTTCCCTTCGTGACTTTATCATAGGTAGCGTGATTTTGTAATACTTCATCAATCTGTAACTGTACCTGGGAATCAATCTCACTGGTTTCCAATGTAATCTTCTGATACTCTCCTAACGTAACACATTTATCATAGTCGATTTTTTCTGCCTCTTTCTCTTTTTTCGAGGAGCTTGAACCGCAACCACCCAATACTACTGCTGATAAAGTGAAACACAACAACATGGCTATCCATTTTTTCTTGTTTTTCAAAATCGTTTTCCTCCCATTTTCTGCCTTTTTCCCACGGAACACATATGCCAAAGGCAATTTATTAACATAATATACAACATTCTTCTTTATACCACAAAATGAGCGAAAAAGAAAGTCTATTGACGTAAAAAATGAAACGCGATATATTTATGTAGGAAAGAATGCAAGCATAACAGAAGAAAACACAGAAAAACGGAGGCATCAATATGGCAAATAGAAATTTTCAGGATTCCATGCCGCTGGCACCACTGAAAATCGTTGCGATGGGAAACTGTAGGGAGATCGGCGAAAAAGTAAATGAAATCATTTGTTCCAGAAGAAAAGAAGCGTTACATACATCCCAAAAACCGGATTTTATGACTGCGGATTATGACATAGAAAATTATTTAGTGGATTTTGATGTTCCGCGTTTCGGGACGGGGGAAGGGCGTGCCATCATCAATGAATCCATACGTGGATGTGACTTGTTTATCATCTCGGATACGGTCAACTATCATGAGTCTTATGATATGCGGGGAAAGTGTACCCATATGTCACCTGACGATCATTTTATGGACCTGAAGAGAATCATCATGGCATGCAGCGGCCAGCCGCGCCGTATCACTGTGATTATGCCCTATCTATACGAAGGCAGGCAACACCTGCGTTTGATTAATGAATCCTTAGACTGCGCCCAGGCAATGCAGGAACTGGTGGCAATGGGTGTAGAGACCATCATCACTTTTGACGCCCATGATAACCGTGTGCAAAACGCTATACCAAATCATGGTTTTGATAATTTCTTCACCTCCTATCAATTTATCTCGGAAATTCTGAATACACATCCTTCATTAAAGGTGGATGGCGAGCATCTAATGGTAGTCAGCCCGGACGAAGGTGGTATGCGGCGGGCCGTATATTATGCCAGTCTGTTAGGAGTTGATATGGGTATGTTTTATAAACGCCGGGACTACTCTGTCATGATCGAGGGAGAACATCCTGTTGTATCGATGGAATTTTTAGGTAATGATGTACGCGGAAAGGATGTGATCATCGTGGATGATATGATTGCCTCCGGCAAGACAGTTCTGGAAGTAGCTACCGAATTAAAAAATCGTGAAGCTGCCAGTGTCATCATCTGTGTCACCTTTGGTCTGTTTTCCGGTGGTATCAAACGCTTAGATGAGGCATATCAACTGGGAATCTTCGATTCCATATACACCACAAACCTCTGTTATTGTCCAAAGGAACTATTTTCCAGATCGTATTACCACAATGTAGATTTAAGCCGCTATATCGCATTGATTGTAGATACCTTGAATCACGATACATCCGTCAATGAAATTCTGGATGCTACCAGCCGGATTCAGGAACTTTTAGATCAACACGCTTCCAGATAAATCCATTTAAATTACCTCGTCTGCCTTGACTGGCACGATGGGAAAACAAAAGATCTTGATGGCAGCAGGTACAGATTCCGGAAACTTGAATGTTTTCCGGAAGAATACCTGCTTTTTTCATGGTATGATAACAGGCAGCCCAAAGATCTAACTGATATTTTCCTTCTGCTGCTCCCGGTTCCACAATATCGGATAGTTCTGATTCGTTATAAACTGCTGCAAACTGTGGAATGATCTCCTCACTGACTTCGTAGCAGTTCCGGCATATGGATGGCCCAATCAGAGCGATGATATCCCGTGGATTACAACCAAACCGTTGCTGCATCTGTTCTATCGTCCTAAGACCAATCTGACCCACGGTACCCCGCCATCCGGAATGAGAGGAAGCGATAATTCGCCTGACTGGATCAGCAAAAAATAAGGGAACACAATCCGCATATGAAGTGGCTAATATCACATCCGTTTGATCGGTATAGAGTCCATCCACCCCCATTAATTTTTTCTGTAAATCAATACCAGCGCAAAGTTCCTCTGTTACATATTCTACAGTTGTCTCATGAACTTGATCGGAAAACACTAGTCTTTCTGCATCCACCCCAAGTCCCTTACAGAGCAGCCGGTAATTCTCCTGTACCGTTTCCTGTGTATCCCCGCGATTCCATCCCAGATTCATTTCTGCCAGATATCCTTTGCTAATACCACCCAATCGCGTCGAGAACGCCATTCCCATCCAATCCTGCTGCCCTTCAAAACACGCAAAGGTCAGCAGAGGAACTCCATTTTGCACCACAAGAGCTACGCCCCGGTATTCGGTCTCCCGCTCATATAGTTTCCCTGCCTCTGTCTGTATGATAGAATATCCTTGTTTCTGTAACTTTTCCTCTGTCCACACCATCGTTTCCCCTTTCTTTCCCTTTTCATACTATGATCCTTTTTCCGAATCCATGTCTCTATGATCTCATTCCTGGTACTCAAATGCATTCTCTATATGACGAATCGTTTGATCGCCATATATGGCAACCACATCAAACCGACAGGAAACTTCCGTCCCCAACCCAAACCTGGAACAATAATATAATGCGACACGGCAGATTCTTCTCTGTTTCTGTCGCCCTACAGCCTCCATAGGATCACCAAAATCCTGATGATTTCTAAATTTCACCTCCACAAATACCAGCACAGACTCCCTTCGGGCAATAATATCAATTTCCCCATACCGATTATGATAATTTCTCTCTAAAATGAGATAGCCCTGTTCTTCCAACAGGGCAACTGCTTTTTCCTCATATTCCGTACCAATCTTCCGACGATTTTGTTCCATACAAAGACTCCTATTACTTCAGCCGTGTATCCCAACGCTCTTTGATCTTGTCCATAGAATCCACAAAGATCAATACCTCCGCCACAACCTGATATAATTCCGGTGGAATATATTCGCCAATCTCAATGTCTTCCAGGCTCTTTGCCAGTTTTTCATCCTGATGTACCGGAACTTCATGCGCTTGCGCTGTCTCTATCATTCTCTCAGCGACATGACCCCGTCCGCTGGCCACCACTTTTGGCGCCTGATCCGTCATCGGCTCATATTCCAATGCCACCGCTGTTTTCTTTCGGCTTTTTCCCACAATATCTCTGCCATAGAGTTTACCCTTTGCTTCTGCCATTTACCTTCCCCCCTGAGGTTGCTTACATCACTCTTCGATAAAATTTTTGATAAAGGTACGTCGATGAATCGGACAGGGACCATACTGTCGGATTGCCTCAATGTGCGCCCGGGAACCATACCCCTTATGGCTGGCAAATCCATATTCCGGATATAGTGCATCCATCTGCTCCATCATACGATCTCTGGTAACTTTAGCCATAATGCTGGCCGCCGCAATCGACACGCTTTTGGCATCTCCTTTGATAATCCCCACCTGCTTTGACACCATTCCCGGAATATTTACGGCATCCACCAATAATAAATCCGGTGTCACAGACAGTTGATCCACTGCCTGTTTCATCGCTTCATACGTGGCCTGTAAAATATTAATCTCGTCAATCCGCTCCTGCGATACGATTCCTACCGCCCAGGCAACTGCCTTTTTTTGTATTTCATCGTATAACTGATTACGCTTTTTCTCCGATAGTTTCTTGGAATCATTTAGATATAAGATCTCACAATCAGCAGGCAATATAACAGCACCCGCAACCACCGGACCGGCTAAAGGGCCTCTGCCCGCTTCGTCAATTCCACAGATCGCCTGATACTTTTGATATTTTTCTTCAAATTGCCGCATTCCCTGTAGACGCACCCGCTCCTGCTGTAATTTTACTTCTTGTCTCTTTACCTTGTCTATCAGATTCTGAACACCCTTGCGGGGATCATCCGCATAGAAGTCTATCACTTCCGCCTTCCTCGCTCCTGCTGATTCAATCTCCCGTTTTATCTCTGCAATCGGCTTCGCCATATGTATATCCTCTCTTATCCATATAACGGCAATGCGTTATTTGTATGTTTTGTCAACCCTTGATAGAACCAAATTTAGAAAATGGCAAAACCCGTTTCCATGCTTTTCCGGCTATTGACCTTTTTTTGATCACACCAACATAACTATTCCGGCTGTCGGTACTCATATTTCGGTTATCTCCCAACACAAAATATTCATCCGATGCCAATGTGATGGGTTCTGCTGCATCACCCGGATCATCGATGTATTCATCCTTGCCATAGGTGTCATCCTCCAGTTCCTTTCCATTGATGAATACTTTTCCCTCTTCAATTTGAACAGTCTCACCAGGTAATCCAATCACTCGTTTTATATAATAGGTATCGGAATTATACACCGGAAAGACCACTACATCATATCGTTCGGGAGATCCAAAATAATAACTCATCTTTTGGATAATCACCGTATCGCCATCGGTCAATGTGGTCTCCATAGATTCCCCTTCTACTTTCGTAGGATGTGCCACGAAGGACGTAACTACAGACGCCAGTATAAAAGCCACAAAGATACAAACCATGACCACTAACACATTGGTTAATATTTTCTTCGCCTTTGCTCTGGATTCTTCGTTTTCCGGATCTGTAGTTTTTTCCACCACAATATCACGCAATTTCCAAACATAATCGAAAACAACATCCTTTGTTTGAAGTGCCTTTTCCCGTAGCTTCTCCAGAGGAAATGTATCACCAACTTCTTCCCGTTTCTGTCGTAAACGTTCTGCCTGTTTCTGCAGCATCTCCTTGCGCTGCTGATATGAAGAATCCGATTGGGGAACTTTTTTCAGTTCCTTTGCAAATAAATTGTCAATCTCTTCTTTGGATAATTTACGTTTATCTGCCGAAGCACCCTCTGTCACCGTTTTCTGCTGCGCTTCCGGTATATTCACAGCTCCCGGTTGTACACCTGGTATGGATAACATCGGCATCGGAATATTGTTAGAGGAATTTGGAGATGCCAGTGCTTCTCCTGGTGCAACATTTTCTCCTCTTGCCGTCTGTGATTCCAATTGTAACTGCCGCATTCTGGCTTCCAAAGATGCCATTTCTGCCTGTCGTTGTAACTCTTCGGCTCGTTTCTGCAAACGCATGACTTCCGCATCTCCAGGTGATTGTATCCGTTCTTCCGCCTGGCGTTTCTGCTCTGCCACAAGCTCTGCTTCCCGCCGCTGCTCTTCCGCCAGAATTTGTTGCCGACGCTTTTGTTCCGCCTCTTCTGCCTGACGGCGTGCCTGTTCTTCCATGCGACGCTTTTGTTCCGCCTGACGGCGTGCCTGTTCTTCCGCCTCCCGCTTCGCCTGCTCTTCCATGCGGCGTTTCTGTTCCGCCTCTTCCGCCTGACGGCGTGCCTGTTCTTCCGCTTCCCGCTTCGCCTGCTCTTCCATGCGGCGTTTCTGCTCTGCCAGCACCATCTGCTGACGACGCTTTTGTCCTTCCGCCTCCCGCTTTGCCTGTTCTTCTATACGACGCTTTTGCTCCGCTAATTCTCTTTGCAAACGCTCTTCTACCAGCCTTTGCCTCTCCTCTTCCAAGCGATGGCGTTCTTCCTCCTGTCGTTTCTGTTCCTCCAACAGACGTTTCCGTTCCGCCTCAATCTTCTTTCGCTCTTCTGCTTGCCGCTTTTGTTCTTCCTGTTCCGCAATACGGCGGCGTTCCTTTTCCTCTTCTAAGCGCTGACGTTCTTCTGCCAGCCGTCTTTGCTCCCTTTCTTCTGCAATACGGCGGCGTTCTTTCTCCTCTTCTAAGCGCTGACGTTCTTCTGCCAGCCGTCTTTGCTCCCTTTCTTCCGCAATGCGGCGGCGTTCTTTCTCCTCTTCTAACTGACGGCGCTCTTCTGCAATCCGTTTCTGTTCTGCTAGTTCGGCCTGACGTTTTCTTATCTCTGCCTGCTCCGATAACTGACGTTCTTCCCCTTGCTTCGGTATGTCTGTTTCTGAAGAACCAAAACCAGCCCCCGTAGAATGTGATCCTTGCAATACATTCTCCCAAGGGCGTTCGTTCCGTTCCATATTATATGCCAGATTTGCAAATAATTCGTCAGTATCATTGTCTTCCAATGGATCAAATGCATCCAAAGAGTCATCACTGTCATATAAATCTTTTATCTGGCGAACAAATTCGAGACTATCCTCGATCTGGTTCTTATCGTACATATATATTCCTCATTTCCACCCGGTGTATGTCACTACATCCTGTTATATTTCCTCCATCTGCGGGCGTTCCAGACTAATATTTCCCAATCTGCCGTTGCGAAAATCATCCACCAGACATTTCCCTGCCTTGTCCAGATCAAATTCCCCACCACTCTTGAGACATCCTCTCTTTTCAGCGATCTGTCTTAACTGATCTTCCACAGACCCACCGGCAATCTGATAATATTCCATTACCGCCTGAGGATATGTTTCCAACAGATAATTTGCTAACAATACACTTAATTCATAGATATTATATAATTCATCTTTAATAGACCCAATATAGGCCAGCCGCAATCCAACGTTCTGATCCTCAAATTTTGGCCAAAGTATACCGGGCGTATCCAATAATTCCACACTTTTATTTAAGCGAATCCATTGCTTCCCCTTCGTCACCCCTGGTTTATTGCCGGTTCTGGTACACGCTTTCCCGGCAAAACTATTGATAAAGGTAGATTTTCCCACATTGGGAATCCCTACGATCATGGCACGTACTGGCCGGTTTAATATTCCCCGTTTGCGATCCCGCTCAATCTTTGCCTTACATGCTTCCTGAATAATTCCCTGTACCGCTTTAACCCCTTTTCCAGACTTGGAATTCACTTTTGCAACATAATAGCCCTTTGCTTCATAATAGCCGATCCATTCCTCCGTAATCACCGGATCCGCCAAATCATATTTATTCATCAATAATATCCGGGATTTGCCATTTGCCAACTGATCAATATCCGGATTTTTGCTGCTATATGGCACACGGGAATCCACCAATTCGATTATGACATCAATTAATTTAATGTCCTCCTGCATCGCTCTCTTTGCTTTTGTCATATGACCCGGATACCATTGAAACTGCATTTTTCTCTCCTCGTTTCTATATGATGTTTGCAACTATATTAGTATAACATAAAATCAATGAAAACTCTATGTTTTTGTTATATTGCATAAACGTTATCCTTAATTATATCAAAAAAACGTTGCAAATTCCACACCTATAACGTTTTTTCTTTGCTTTTTTCCTGAACCTGAAAGAAATATTTATCCGCTTCCTTTGATCAATACAGATTGAACTATTTTACATTTCAAAGATCTGTTATCACGCATCGAAAACATTTTGCAAGGTGGTGATAATCATCTGGCACGTCCAACTCTTTGATATATCACAATATTTTCTATTTCTTTTTGGAATGGTGCAAGATCCTGCTCTGGTGTATTCTCAATCTTTCTTCTTAACGCAATCATTTTCATGATTTCTACGTTATATTGATGGAGAAGCCACTCAATGCATCTGCGTTCTGAATAATAATCAGGCGGGATATGAGTTGAATAATTAGAACGAATAATCTCCGGCTTTGGATATTCCACTGGTCCCCACTTTTTATTATGGAACAGGCAACATTTGATTCTCTTAATGAGCTGATAACCGTTATAAACGACGGCAGCTATAGATCCTATCACCAATAACATCACCAAAACACAATAAAATCCTTCAGAATAGAAATATCCAGCCTTTCATATTTCTGCTCCCATTCAGCCATTAACTTGTCTTTCATTTCCCTCACCTTCCGCATGATATCCTAACATCCTATTTCATCCCAATCACCATACTATCTTGGCTTTTGAAAAGTTATACTGATAAGCAGGCATAGCATTCCCACTACCAAGTATCCTGGACCAGATACCCATTTATGTAAGCCAAACCGCTCTAAGATCGTAAACAGTCTTCCATTAATATACAGAGTAAAGACCAACACTGTAATAAATGATATCACCACCGATTTCGTAACAGCACACAACAAATACACCAGACAAACTGAAAAGAAACACTGGGCAAGAAGTGCTGCAATATCAGAAGGCAAAAATGTATCAAACCACTGATTCATAAAATATTGACAGAGAGGACAGACCATCAGTGAATATAAAACATAATAGCACAGAATATCTACCCATTTCTTCCGTTCATATAAATAGAATAATTCCCCCTGTTCCTCCAGACATTTTTCCATAGTCAAAACAACCCACCACACAGACATTAAGGGAATCAATAGAAAGGCTAACGTCCATGCGTACTCTTCTGCCTCCATATAATCACCACACTTCGCTAAAGCAAAAATAGTCAGAGGCAAGATAATATAATTTACGAAGACCGGAATCAGCATGGGCATCCCAATTCCTCGGCTTTGTAAATAAATTCTTTGCAATCTAATTAAACATCTTTCTTTAATAGACATAAGTATCCATCCTCAATTTTAGGTGTGACCGCCCGCTCTACCACCTCTTCGGTAATCACACGGTAAATGGTTTCCTCTTCCTTTAAATAACTTTTCTCCACATAGGCATTCGGATAATCATTTACCTCGTCTGCCCGTAATTCCAATACTCTCCCCCGTGCATAACTGCACAGTTTTTTGATCGTATCAGCAAATACGATCCGTCCTTCTTTCATGACCAGAATGTTGTCACAACAGGCCTCCACATCCTCCACAATATGAGTAGAAATAATCACAATCCTGTCTTCTTTAATATTTTGAATAACATTCTTAAACCGCATCCGTTCCTCGGGATCCAATCCGGCAGTTGGTTCATCCAACAGCACTACCGAAGCCTCTCCTAAGATCGCCTGAGCAATCCCCAGTCTTCGGATCATTCCCCCGGACAGTGCTTTAATTTTCTTCCTCTCCTGCTCTATTAAATTCGTGCTTTCTAAACATTTCTGAATCCGAGAACTTCTATCCTTCTTCGTAATCTTCTTTAAATTACAAAAATATTCCAACATCTGCCGAACCGTTAGCTCTGGATATCCTTCAAACCTCTGTGGAAGATAGCCAATCTGAGCAGGCGACAACTTTCTGACCTGTATTCCGTCAATCTCCACATTTCCCTGATAAGAATAATAGTTCGTAACACAACGCATCAGCGTGCTTTTTCCAGCACCATTAGGCCCCAACAAACCATAGGTTCCGCTCTCTAAACAACAGTTGATATTCTGAAGCACTGTCTTTCTGTGGAAACATTTACTTACATTCTCTATCTTCATCTCATGAACAGACATAATCACAATCTCTCCCCTCTTACTGTTTGTCGACCATCGCTTTCCTTATCACGGTTACTATATTACCTTTCTTCACTTTTTTCTTCCTGCTCTTTCCAATCTGACAACTCTTTTAACGACATCCCATCAGGAGCAATTTCCGGAGTCAGAGGAATATACAGCGTATGGTTCTGATAATACTCCATGATATATTCCTGATCTAAAGGCAAACCCAGAATATGATTCTCTCCGACACACCAGTTTCCATTATTATCTTCCGGAGAAACAATAAAGGTTTTTCCACGCAGAGAATGACCAGCATCTTCCAGCTCCGAAAACAGGTCTCTATACAAGGATAAATTCTGTTCTGTAGGGGCATAAGATTCATCCAAAACCGAATAGATCACATTCACTCCATCAACCTTCCTCTGTTCCAGATAAGGATTCCCGATCAACGTCAGTCCATCACTCTCCCCCTGTATGGCCCAATGATAGTATCCATCCTGCTTACCCAACCGCTTCACAGTCAGATTTGAATAGACCGGGTAACTGCCCCGAAGCCTTAAATCAACAGAAAACCGGACCTTCTGAGGCAATAATTCTCTCGAAAATGTAATCTCTGCAATCCCATCCCAATTCGATACAAATACTTTGTGCCATCCTGCTATCGGAAGGTACTCAAAATTAGCCGGCAGTATCATCCCCTGACTGGTCGCATAGAAATACTGACTATCGCCGGAATATGTAATGGTAACCGCTTGAAGATCCTCTGTCGGATTCTGAACCAATACATAATCACTCTCCCGTTCATAGGGCAAATCCCTGCCCCTATTATCCTGTATTTTTTCAATATGATATAGATGATACAGTGTAAACTGATATTCCGGCAGATCTGTACAATCCAGCGCGACAGTTACCGAGAGATTCAAGATATCGGTCATACGCATATCGACATCATATGCAGTCACCTGAAAGTCTTTCCGATTAGACTCAATTTTGGAATCATCCAATGCATGCTGTTCATCCTCGTCGTAGTAAATCTGATCATGAACAGCAGAATCAAAGGCACTATGAGAAAAATTGTATACGGCACCTGTCGGCATAAAAAACAATGCTAACATCACCAAACTGATCCCAAAGGGAAAAAGAGCCAAAACTTTCCTGCGTACACCACAATAGACGACACAGGTCAACATCAGAAAAAGAAAAAATAAAACCCGGTAAATATGTACATTCTCTGCCGTCAGCAAATAGTGGCAGTCACGCAGAGTCCCACATGCGTTTTGGAAAAACAGAGAAAACAAGGTGCCAAATTTCCAAATAGAGTAATTGCTCTTGGACAATGCCAAAATCCAATTCAAAAAGCTGCTGTCAAAGACATAAAAAGATAGTAAAACAGCAGACAACGCATACAGCCGATTCTGAATATTGGAAATCGCCCAACCGATAACGATAGCCAAAAGGGTCGGTAAAAATACATAGATCAGTACGAGTCGTAACGTATATATCTGCAAATGTCGATTATCAATCCCCCGATGGATATAAAACCAATAATGATAGACATAGACCAAGCCGGATGTCACCAAATTCAAAAGTAACAACAGGATACCATCATAGATCTGCACCCGGAATCGGTTCGTTCTTCCGATGCATATTAGTTCCTCCAAACAATGCCTTTTGAGATCATAGAAACATTCATAAGAAACTGCAAGAAAGACCAAAAAAATATAGGGAAGAACCGGCAAAGTTAAATTAATCGCCCCCTGAAAATCTGTAGAAAAAAACGTATCGGTCAGAACCCACCGCAACATCCCCAGCCATAGTAACAAAATAGCACCGCAACGGATCGGATGCTTGATAAACCGTAAAATATGGTATCGAAACATGTTATCTCCTCTCCTTTATTCAGAACCTTCCGGCGAAGACGTATCTGCCCCCTTTGGATTGCGATGTTTGGCATATCCATCAATATGACTAATCAATGCCAAAGAATTTGTGCGAATCCAGGCTTTTCCCACGATATCCTGTTTACGAACATTTCCGATATTGGCATTTCTGCTGTCTTCACATTCATTGCGATTATCGCACAACATGAAATAATCATCATCCTCTAAGGTCACCTCTTCCAGGGCCAGACCACCATTCTCCATCTTTGGAAAATTGTACTTTTCTTTTAATTTTTCACCATTAATGTATACTTCTCCCTCTTCTATCTTCACCTTTTCACCCGGCATACCAATCACTCGTTCCACCGTATAGTAACTGTGTTCCGATCCATTATGACGGACAACCACCACATCGTTTCGTTTAATAGAACGAATACGGTATCGCATTCGATCAATCAACACTTCATCCCCATCTTGTAAAGTGGGACTCATGTATTCTCCGGAAACTGTCATTTTCTCCAAACCATAATGTGTGATAGCATATGCTGCAAATACCACAATGGCAACTTCCAACAAAATAAGAAGGATACGTATCATCAGTTGTTTCCGCTTTTTACTTTTATCCTCCAAGTCAAAATCATATTTCATTCCCTATTCTCCATCAATAATATTCGCGCATAACTTTCAAGGCATGTTTACTAATCAGGCATTCATAATGTTCCTTACAATATTGCTCTACATATGGCTGTTCAGAGCAAAGAGTGCCATAGTCGGATAAACGCTGGCATAAATCCTGATATTCTTCCATTTTGAGTTTGCCCTTCTTGACCAGTAAATAATACTTCCCAGCGATCTTATCACGGTATACTCTACTGGAAATATTTTTCTTTGTATTATAATCTGCCGCAAACTGTTCCATATCGGCAAATTTCTGAAATTCATATACCTTAGCAGAATTGATCTTGCGCTTTTCTTTCTCCTGTTGTAATTTTTCGATCTCGCGCATATGCTTTTGATATTCTTTTTGTTTTCTCTTATCCAAAGAAGAATCCTGGGAATCCGATCTTCTCTCATCCCGCGTCTCATTATGTAGAACCTTCCCATGCTTGCTCTGCTCCTTTTCCAATTCCTGCTGCAAGCTATCCACGATTTCCTCCGCAGTGGAATCGTCAATCATTCCGGCCAAGTGCTGGATCTGATGTAACATATTATGCAAACCGTCTTCTCCGCGATCGGTAAAAGTGATTGTCAGGGAATTATCCGGCATCCGCATCAGTTGCATGGATACCATCCCGCTTTCCACTTCATAGCCCACTTCTTCTTCTGCCATCTCTACAATCTGTTCCAAAAATTCACGGGACTTCTCCTGATCAGTAAAAAAATCTTCGATATTCAGACCAAACTCATTCATTTCTTCTTCTGTCATACGACATTGTACAGTATTTTTATCTATTCTACGAAAATCCATCGTATCCCTCATTTCTATTTTTCATTATCTTAATCCTAAACAATCATTCTGTCAAACACCAAAATATAGCAAGATGACAATTCCCAGTATAATGCGATACCAACCAAAAGGTTTGAAATCATGTTTCCGAATATATCCCAATAGAAAACGGATCACTCCCACCGACACCACAAAGGCTGTCACCAGTCCCACCAACAACATACCCAGTTCATAACCGGTAAAATGTATCCCAAAATCCAATATTTTCATCAAACTGGCACCAAACATCACCGGCACGGCCAGAAAGAATGTAAACTCCGCTGCCACTGTTCTGGATAATCCCAGGATCAATGCACCAATAATGGTGGCGCCCGATCTGGATGTACCAGGAAAAACAGCAGCAATCAACTGAAACATACCGATCAAAAATGCCTGATGGTATGTAATGTCAGCAATGGCACTCACCTTTGCTGTCTGATTGCGGTTCCACTGCTCCACCAGCAAAAAAACCACACCAACCAGAATCAACATCACTGCCACTACCTGATAATGATAAAAGGCAGCTTCCAACACATCCCCCCATATAATTTCCACTATCGCAGCAGGAATACAGGCAACCAATATTTTAAACCACATAGAGAAAGTGTCTTTTTTAATCCAGCCTTTGTCTGGTTTCGTAAAAGGCCATAACTGCCACCAAAACATCAGAACCACTGCCATGATTGCTCCAAGCTGAATCACCACCAGATACATTTCCCAAAATGCATCAGAGACTGACATGGGCAAAATCTCATTTAATATAATCATATGTCCGGTACTGCTTACCGGCAACCATTCGGTAATCCCCTCTATGATTCCATAAAATATAGACTTGAAAAATTCCGTCATGTATCCTGTCCATCCTTTTTTTATACTAACCACTATGCTATCATGTATATTCCATTTCGTCAAAGATAATTCTCTCTTTTTCCTTGATTTTTTCTTTTTACAAAAGAAAAAGGCTGCCGCACGACTCGTACGACAACCCTTGTTGTGAATCATTCTCTAATGACTCCTATTATTTTGCATAATTCTTTAATGCCTCTGTCAGCTTTGGAACAATCTTATTCAGATCTCCAACCACACCATAGTCAGCTACATCAAAGATTGGCGCTGTCTCATCTTTGTTAATGGCAACGATGATATCAGACTCTTCCATACCTGCTGTATGCTGGATCGCACCAGAGATACCGATAGCGAAGTACACATTAGGACGTACCGTCTTACCGGTCTGTCCCACCTGTAATTCTTTTGGTAACCAGCCATTATCCACTACAGCACGAGAACAACTTACTGTTCCGCCGATGGCATTTGCCAGATCTTCCAAAATCTGGAAATTTTCTTTGCTGCCAACGCCACGGCCACCGGATACCAGGATCTTCGCTTCCTGGATATCTACGGTATCATTTAATTCCTTAACAATCTCTAAGATCTCCACATACTTATCGTCTGGAGTAAAACCAGGATTGTACTCAATCACCTCAGCTTTTGCACCTGCGATTGGAGCGATCTTTTGCATAACACCAGGACGGACCGTCGCCATCTGAGGACGATTATCCGGACAAGCGATGGTAGCGATCGTGTTGCCACCAAATGCCGGACGAGTCATCAATAACTGATTATGCTTCTGCTCTTTTCCAGGAATAGGATTCAGAGGAAAATCTCCGATCTCCAATACGGTACAATCCGCTGTCAGACCAGTAGCTACACGAGCAGATACAATCGGACCTAAATCACGGCCGATGGCTGTAGCACCTACTAACATAATTTCCGGCTTATACTCATTGATTACAGATGCTAATGCGTGAGCATATGGCTCTGTTCTGTAATTCTTTAATTCAGGATCATCCACTACAATGACCTTATCTGCACCATATTCTGCTAACTGATCCACCAGACCCTTTACCTCAGAACCGATCAGGACTGCTGTCACGTCTGTACTAAGATCAGCTGCAAGATCTTTTGCCTTACCAAGTAACTCGAAAGCGATACCGCTTAATTCATTGTCTACCTGCTGAGCAAAGACATATACGCCTTTATATTTTTCTAAATCTTCTGCGTTCATTGCGCCCATTTCATTCACCACTTTTCCTTTATTTGATTAGATTACATGTTTCTCTGCTAATTTACCTACTATGTAGTCAACAGCTTCTTCCGGAGAATCTGGGGTAACCTGCTCACCAGCACCCTTGCGTACTTTATCCGAAGCCTTAGCAATCTTGGTAGGAGAACCATTCAAACCAAGGTTAGAATCATCTACATCCTTGAGATCCGCTCTTCCCCAAACAGTGATCTCAGCATCATATGCATCGAAAATTCCACCCGGAGTCATATAACGAGGCTCGTTTAACTCAGAAAGCGCTGTAACCAGGCAAGGCATTTTAGCCTTTAACATATGATATCCATCGTCATACTGACGCTGTACCACTACACAGTCACCCTCGATCTTGAGATCCTTCGCATAGGAAATAATTGGAAGATCCAAATGCTGAGAAATCTGAGGACCAACCTGAGCGGTATCGCCATCAATTGCCTGACGACCTGTGATGATTAAATCATAATCGATATTTCTCAACGCACCTGCAATCGTGGTAGAGGTTGCCCAAGTATCTGCACCACCTAATACACGATCGGTAACCAGTATGCCTTTGTCAGCCCCCATAGCCATAGCCTCACGCAGTACATCTTCTGCTTTTGGCAGACCCATGGTTAATACTGTAACTTCTGCACCATATTCATCTTTTAATCTAAGAGCTGCCTCTAAGCCGGCCTTATCGTCCGGATTCATGATGGCAAGCATTGCACCTCTGTCCAAAGTACCGTCTGGGTTAAACTTAACGCCGCCCTTGGTATCTGGAACCTGTTTTACACATACAACTATTTTCACGGCTTTGTCACTCCTTGTCTTATTAATCTTATTTTCAATCTCAGTTCATGTTGTTTCTCTGCAAAGACTAGCTTAATAATGCACCAGAAATAACCATACGCTGAACTTCAGAAGTTCCCTCGTAAATCTCTGTAATCTTTGCATCACGCATCATACGCTCTACATCGTACTCTCTGATGTATCCGTAACCACCAAACAACTGAACACACTTGGTAGTAACATCCATAGCAGTTTCCGCTGCAAACAACTTAGCCATTGCAGCTTCCACAGAGTAAGAAACTTTTGCACCATCGGCAAACTCCTGCTTCTTTAATGCGGCTCTGTATACCAGGCTCTTAGCTGCTTCTACCTGTGTAGCCATATTTGCCAACTGGAACTGTGTATTCTGCTGAGCAGAAATCGCACGGCCAAACTGCTTTCTTTCCTTCGTATACTCGATGGTTCTCTCGAGAGCACCTTCCGCCAGACCAAGAGCCTGTGCCGCGATACCGATACGGCCACCATCCAGAGTATGCATAGCGATTGGGAATCCTTTTCCTCTCTGCCCTAACAGAGCATCTGCCGGAATACGGCAATCCTGGAAGATCAATTCATAAGTAGAAGATCCACGGATACCCATCTTCTTCTCTTTGGTACCGAAGGAGAATCCTGGTGTTCCCTTATCCACGATAAAAGCAGAGAATTTCTTAACTTTTCTTCCGCGCTTGTTTTCCACTACATCCGTGTAAGCAATGATGATATAAACGTCAGCTACCTCACCATTTGTAATGAAACACTTAGAACCATTCAAGATCCACTCTCCAGTAGCCTCATCCTGTACTGCCTTGGTCTGTACACCCTGAGCATCCGTACCTGCACCCGGCTCTGTCAGACCGAACGCACCTAATTTCTTACCGGAACATAAATCAGGCAGATATTTCTGCTTCTGATCCTCTGTACCATATGTAAGAATCGGATCTACACACAGAGAAGTATGTGCTGAAACAATTACACCTGTGGTACCACAAACCTTAGAAAGTTCCTCTACACACATGATGTAAGTCAGGATATCAGCTCCCTGTCCACCATACTCCTTAGGAACCGGGATTCCGAGGAATCCACTCTTTCCCATCTTATCTACAGTAACCTGTGGGAAATGCTCTGTCTCATCTGTTTCCTGAGCCAAAGGCTTTACTTCGTTCTCGGCGAAATCTTTGAAAAGCTGTCTCGCCATCTCATGCTTTTTACTTAATGTAAAGTCCATGATCTTTTTTACCACCTTTCGTTATTTTGTATTGTGTATTGCTACGTATCCAATACACATTTTATTTGCTAAACCATTGCTGTGGCGTGGCATGATAATATCTATATCAAAACCCAGGGTATCATAATCCCAGAACACCACCACAATGGTTAGAAAATACTAAACTTGATTTACCTGGGATTACAGGGCATCAAACGGAGTCTTTGTACGATCTGCATTGTATACATAGAATCCCTTACCACTCTTGCAGCCCAAATTACCACCGCGAACCATCTTACGAAGCAGTGGGCAGGCACGATACTTACTGTCACCTGTCTCGTTATACAGAACGTCCATAATTGCCAGACAGATATCAAGACCAATGAAATCACCTAACTCCAATGGCCCCATTGGATGATTTGCACCCAGCTTCATCGCAGCATCAATACCAGCGATATCAGAAACGCCTTCCATCTTAATAAACGCTGCTTCATTAATCATCGGGATCAGAATACGGTTTACTACGAAACCGGCAGCCTCATTCACCTGTACCGGAGTCTTACCAATCTCCTCAGAAATCTTCTTGATGGCATCCACTGTCTCAACAGGTGTATTTACGCCAGCAATGACCTCGATTAATTTCATACGGTCTGCCGGATTGAAAAAGTGCATGCCTACCATTGGACGAGTCAGCCCATTGCCAATCTCAGTGATAGAAAGGCTGGATGTATTGGAAGCAAAGATGCACTCTGGTTTTGCAATCTTGTCTAACTCCGTAAATGTAGTCTTTTTCACCTGCATATCTTCGAACGCTGCTTCTACGATCAAATCACAGTCAGCACATAAGTCTTCTTTCAGACCCGGAGTAATCTTCGCGAGAATGCCATCTACTGCTTCCTGTGTCATTTTGCCTTTCTCTACTAATCTGGCATAGCCCTTCGCAATTTTATCCTTTCCACCTTCAGCCCACTCCTGCTTGATATCACAGAGTGCAACCTCATATCCGTCTGTCATAGCAAATGCCTTAGCAATGCCCTGTCCCATTGTACCTGCACCAATAACGCCTACTTTCATGATATTACCTCCATATATATATTATTTTGTGCGTCATGATAAACGCAAAATGGAGCGGGCAGGGAATGTAGCATTTTGCTTGCATCCCCACCCACTTCATCTTATTAACAATTCTTAAAATCTACTACTTTAACTTTCTGATCCTTCGGAGCCAGGAAGTTACCCATACCAGCTTTCTGATCCTCAGTCTCAAAACAATCACCGAACAATTTCTCCTCGATCACGATCGCTTCATCAATATTTACCTGAAGACCATCATTAATCGCTTTCTTGCAGTTACGCACTGCGATTGGAGCCTGTGCGGCAATACCGGCAGCCATCTTCTTCGCTGCCGGCAACAACTCCTCTACAGGATATACCGCATTTACCAAACCGATGCGATATGCTTCCTCAGCTTTGATGTTTCTGGCAGTATAGATCAACTGTTTTGCCATTCCCGGACTTACCAGACGAGCTAATCTCTGTGTACCGCCAAAACCCGGTGTGATACCCAGACCTACCTCAGGCTGTCCAAAAACTGCATTCTCAGAACAGATACGAATGTCACAACTCATAGAAATCTCACATCCACCGCCTAAAGCGAAACCATTCACAGCAGCGATCACCGGAACCGGCAATGTCTCCAGCTTACGGAATACATCATTTCCCTTTTTACCAAAGGCTTCTCCTTCTGCTTTTGTAAGGGTACTCATCTCCCCGATATCCGCACCCGCCACGAAAGATTTCTCCCCGGCACCTGTTAAAATCACACAACGAACCGTATTCAGATCAATCGCATCCAATGTCGCATCTAACTCATCCAAAACCTGGCTATTTAATGCATTTAATGCCTTAGGACGGTTAATCGTGATAGTGGCAACTGCACCATCTACTTCATATAAAATAAATTCAGCCATTTTTATGTACTCTCCTTTTATTTTCGAGGAAGAATGCAGACAGCATTCTTCCTCATAAGATTGCTATTGCTATCCCAAAGATTGCTATGTTGTCCACTTTAGAAGCAGTTTTTAGGCTTCCTTCTCCACGATGGTAGAACATCCCATACCACCACCGATACATAATGTAGCCAGACCCTTCTGTCCAGCCTCCATCTGATGAAGCAGAGTAACCAGGATACGGCAGCCGGAAGCACCTACCGGATGCCCCAGAGCGATGGCACCACCCTTTTTATTTACCTTTGCCATATCAAATCCAAGATCCTTAGCAACTGCTACAGACTGTGCGGCAAATGCTTCATTTGCCTCAACGATATCAATATCGTTCATGGACATACCTGTCTTCTCCAGAACTTTCTTCGTAGAAGCAACCGGGCCAACACCCATGATCTCAGGCGCAACACCGCCTAAAGCACCTGCTACGAAAGTTGCCATAGGAGTTACCCCTAATTCTTTGGCTTTCTCTTCACTCATTACAACGATTGCTGCTGCACCATCATTGATACCGGATGCATTACCAGCAGTAACTACACCGCCCTCTTTACCTGAGCAGCATTTCAAATGACCAAGCCCCTCGGCTGTTGTGCCGGCACGAGGTCCTTCATCCTTGGAGAAGATGATAGGCTCTTTTGTCTTGCGGTCAACACCTGTCTGAACAGGTACGATCTCAGCATCGAATCCACCTGCATTGATGGCGGCTTCACACTTCTGCTGGCTGTTGGCAGCAAACTCATCTAATTCTTCACGGGTCAACCCCCACTGCTCTGCTACATTCTCAGCAGTGATCATCATATGATACTGATTAAATGCATCCCATAATGCATCATTTACCATCGTATCCACTAACTTACCATTATTCATACGATATCCATAACGACCCTGCATCATTGCATAAGGAGCCATAGACATGTTCTCCATACCACCTGCCACAACGATATCTGCATCGCCTGCCTGAATCATCTGTGCAGCCATATTCACACAGTTCAGACCAGAACCACAAACTACGTTTACAGTAACAGCCGGTGTCGTAATTGGCAGACCAGCCTTAATGGAAGCCTGACGAGCTACGTTCTGACCAAGACCTGCCTGGATTACACAACCCATATACACATGATCAACCTGATCAGCCGGTACGCCTGCTCTCTCTAAAGCTTCTTTGATTACGATAGAGCCTAAAACAGGAGCCGGAGTCTTGCTTAAGCCTCCACCCATTTTACCAATCGCTGTACGACAAGCGCCTGCTAATACTACTTTCTTTGCCATAACTATAATTCCTCCTTGTTTGATTAATTTACTGACAAAATACTGCCAATATGCCTAGTTACCTAGGCACTCACTGTCCCTATGATATATCAAATTGAATAAATTATCAAGCATTTTTCGTGCCATTATTGGTTGATTTGATTAAAAAAACAAATAATTTACAAAAATTTTATTTTTTCTGAGAAAATAAGAATTTATGTTCCGAAGAAAGTGCCAAAATCATCCCTGTAACACAGGCTTCCCATAACATACCTATTGCGAAACATGCTAATTAATGCTATTTTATAAATATGTACACAATGAAGGAGGTAACACAATGGATTTTGAAACACTGTATTCCCAAAAATTAACAACGGCAGAAGAAGCCGTTAAAGTAGTAAAGTCCGGTGACTGGGTGGACTATGGCTGGTGTACCGGTACACCTGTAGCACTGGATGCCGCTATGGCAAAACGTCTGCCGGAATTGACCGATGTGAATTTCCGCGGTGGTATCCTGATGTGGACACCGGAGATTTTCCAAATCGACAACCCGGTGGAACACATGACATGGAACTCCTGGCATATGGGCGGCATTGAACGCAAAGCCATTGCACAGGGATTTTCTTTCTATGCACCAATCCGTTATTCCGAACTGCCAAGATATTACCGCGATTCAAAAACTCCGTCAAAGGTAGCAATGTTCCAGGTAGCGCCTATGGACGAGCATGGTTTCTTTAACTTCGGTCCCAATGCATCTCATATGGCAGCCTGCTGTGAAATGGCAGATACCATCATTGTCGAAGTAAACGAAAATATGCCTCGTTGTTTGGGTGGTTTTGAAGAATCCATACACATCAGCAAAGTGGATATGATCGTTCAGGGCGATAATCCTGCGATAGCCTCTATGGGCGCAGCAGCACCTGCGACAGAAGTGGATCAGGCGGTTGCGAAATATATTGTAAATGAGATTCCGGACGGCGCATGCCTCCAGTTAGGTATCGGTGGTATGCCAAATGCGGTAGGTTCTATGATCGCGGAATCTGATTTAAAGGATCTGGGTGTTCATACAGAAATGTACGTAGATGCTTTCGTAGATATTGCCAAAGCCGGTAAAATCACCGGAGCCAGAAAGAAAATCGACAAAGGTCGTCAGGTTTATGCCTTTGGCGCAGGTACCCAGAAGTTATATGACTATATTAATGAAAATCCAGAATGTATGAGTGCACCAGTGGAATATACCAATGATATTCGGTCCATTTCTGCCCTGGATAACTTTATTTCCATTAATAATGCCGTAGATATTGATCTGTTCGGTCAGATCAATGCAGAATCTGCCGGCATCAAGCAGATCAGCGGTGCCGGCGGACAATTAGATTTCGTACTGGGTGCTTACCTGTCAAAGGGCGGCAAGAGTTTTATCTGTATGTCTTCTACTTTCCAACAGAAAGACGGAACGGTAAAATCACGTATTACACCAACCCTGAATAATGGTTCCATCGTCACAGACACCCGTGCCAATGTACACTATTTTGTAACAGAACATGGTATTGTCAACTTAAAAGGATTGTCAACCTGGCAGAAAGCCGAGGCGATCATCTCTGTGGCTCATCCGGATTTCCGTGACGGGCTGATCGCAGAAGCAGAAAAAATGAAAATCTGGAAGAACAGCAATAAACGTTAATTCTTTCCTTTTTCCTCTGCATCTGCGTGCGATCCACACGGAGTATTTGTTATGAAATAGGAGGGATTTCCGATTCGACAAAACAGGAGATTGGTTCTGATACCAATCTCCTGTTTGTCTATAGACAGAAGAGCCCTGTTCTCATACGATCATCTTACAAGCGTATCCATCCAAAACAGCTTCATAGTTTAATGTCAGTCAATGATAATACAGGAATCAGTTGATAAGCAACCATATTTTCCCATCCTATGCGCCTCACTGTCCTGTAGATAGGTTTTGGCATTTTCCCGGTTTCCCTGAATTTCCTCTTCTGTCAGGCTTCGTACTACTTTTCCGGGACTGCCCAGCACCAGGCTTCTGTCCGGTATTACGGTATTCTGTGTGATCAAAGCCCCCGCACCAATGATACAGTCATCGCCCACTCTGGCCCCATTTAGCACAATGGCACCCATACCCACCAAAGTATGATTCCCAATCCGGCATCCGTGAAGGATAGCACCATGTCCGATGCTACTGCCATCTCCGATCACCAGAGAAATCCCCTTATCTACATGCAGGACAACATGATCTTGGATATTGGTACGACTTCCAATCATGATGGATGCATCGTCTCCCCGCAGAACACTTTGATACCAGACACTGGCCTCATCTCCCAAAGTCACATCTCCCACCACTACAGCTCCGGGAGCGATAAAGACATTCTTTCCTATTTTCGGACAGATTTTTTGATTCTCATGTACCATCTTCTTCCTCCCCGACACTATATTCCATACATAAACAGAGCACATTGATTGCATAATACAATACGGCATATGCCCCCTTTCTGATCACATCCTAAATCAAGACTTTCCATCAGCCTTCTAATTTGGCATCTGTTTTCGCCTGAAATTTCTCATTAAAAATAATAAATCTCTCATGAGTAGCCTGCCCGATGGTTCCGGCTTCATCCTTAACTTCAATCTCAAAGACCAGTTTTCGTCCATCCACTGCCACCAGTCTGCTATCGCATGTCACTTTCATTCCGACCGGAGAGGCCGCACTATGCGTCAAATGCACCATAGTCCCCACACTGCCGCTGCCTTCCTCTAGCGCACCCGCCACACTTAGATAGGCGGTCTTTTCCATCAACGCTAACATAGCAGGGGTAGCAAATACCATTAATTCTCCACTTCCCATAGCTTTCGCCGTAAATTCTTCGGTGACAACCAACTCCTGATGTCCTGTCATTCCAATCTCTAACATTTTTCTTACTCCTTTGCTCCTTGATAATCTCCGGCAAAAAGGCTAATATCACCTTTTCGCCTTACCACTCCGCAACGAATCGCTAGTTTTCAAATTCTACGATCACATAATAGCCTCTTTCGTTATGAGTTACCTCTTTTACCACTCCATCCCGGCTTTCAATCCGCTCATTCACCTTGAAACAGCCGGACATTGCCACTGCCGGCTCAATAATATAGGTATAATTTAATGCAGTCTTTTTCTCGCTGACATGCACCTGATCTCCCGTTTTCACCAAACCGGGACGCTCCATCTTAAATGTAATCTCTCGCATACAATTTTCTCCTAACTGCGCCTGATAAACTCTGTCCGACATCCGGGACAGGTTATCGCAATCTTCCCTTTTCCTTTGGGTACCCGTATCTTCTGGTGACAGGAAGGGCACTTAAAGATCCGATGCCCCCGTCGTAACTGCCTCTGATGTCTCCATTTTTGGATATAGCGGCGTATTCTGCCTGTCATCATCAGATAACGTTCATTTTCCCTATAACGCCTGGTACAATTTTTTGAAAAGATTCGGTAATCAGCGTATATCACCATCAATGCAGCCAAAAGACTAAACAATCCGCTCAAACGGGTATGACTGATAAACCTGGTCACGAACCATAGAATCAGTGCAAACCAGACTAAAAAGCTAGTGAATTGATCCGTCCCATATCTTCCTTGCATAAATCGATATAAACGTTCTCTCATGTTCATCCCTTCCGTTATGCTTTTCTTGCAACAACTTCCACTCACCATATTAGTCTAGCGCGATTGTCCCAAAAAGCAATGGATAAATTTATGAATTATTCTTAAAAAAATCTAAACTTTACGGTACCACTTGAAATTCCTGTAAAATATGAATTCCATCTGCTCCTTCCCGATACGTGATCTGCAACCGGTCCCCCGTCTGAATCTTTATCAGCGATTCATTCTCCTTAAATGCCTGCTTATATATCTGACGAGAAGCATCCTTTACATACACCACAGTTCCTTCATCTGTATTGATAAATTGAACATCAGAAACGGTAATCATCGTTTGCTGCTCTTCTTCTTCGACCACCTCGGTATTTCCCTCTGCCGCCAATAATTTACAATAATTTTCAAACACCTTATTCTGTGTGGTGGCAGTGGCAACGATATTATATTGTTCTACATTCACCATAGCATATAATTTCACTAAACCGCCACTATCCTTTAATACCATGATATAGGTCGGTACACCAGCTACATTTACCAAACTTGGAAACGAAGCAGTATATCCCTTTTCCTGTACTTCCCCCTCGGCAGCAGACATAGCAGAATGTTCCTCCGCACCAGAAACTTTATAGTACCTGGCCTCTGAGGTACGCTGGTTCATCATCACAAACCCAATATTAGACTGATCACCATTGACAGAGGTAACGCCAGTATAAATCCATACATCGTCACCGATAATCTTGTATCCAAAATCATCCGTTGTCTGCTTACAACCCTTCTGACCAAAGATACTATTGAGGAAACCATCGGCTAACATTCCATACCAATTATACTTTGTCGTCAAAAGATCACCACTGTACACACAATCAATCCAACTGGGAGAATCGGCAATTGTATAATATTTACAGTCACCACTGATGGGATCACAGACGATGACGCCACTAACATCCATACCGCCAAACAAACCGATTCTGGCTGTTTTGGTTGGACAAACATAGAAAGGATTGCCTTCATCATCAATCTCAAAATGATATCCATCAATGAGTTTGGTAGGATATTTGAGCTGTACATGACGTTGTAGATTGTAATTAAAATACCCGGACGGTACATAACGCATCCCCTCTTCTAACTCCACATACTGTGCGTCGGAATTGGTAGGATTGACCTTCACATAACCGGGGATACCCTTGTTACGATTATTCCACCACTTAAAGAAGCTGGCATATTTCAAGCCGGATACCTTCATAGGCTTCCCCTGGATACTGATTTGGGTATAGTCTTTTTCCACTTCATACTGACTCACCACATCTGACAAAGATCCAATCTTACGATTACCAAATATTCTGGCACTCTCAGTATCCATCAGTGCAATATCTGTCACCTGTTTGGATTCCACAATATCCTCTTCAAAGGTCCGCTCTTCGATGGGCATAAGACCAGCATAAGCCCTGGACCGAAAAATCGTAGCCCCTAACAAATCTCCCACCAGCAGAACTATCACGCACAAAACTGTCAAAATCAGAAAAAATTTAGAGACCGGGGATAAATCCCGCAAAAATTGTACCGAAACCTGTCGCTGGGTAAAATCCAACACTTTATTGGCAACCAAAAATATCATGGCAAATAATGCAAAAATAATGATAAGTGTTACCCAGAAATTTTTTTGATGAATATTGATGGAAGGAAAATACAGATAATAATAGATTCCTACCAACAGAATTAAAATAATACTACCAATCACACCGCTTTTCTTCATAAGATCCTCCATTCCAAAATATTCTTTTTTAGGTACAAAAAAAGCACGAGACGGGATTCGAACCCGCGACCCTCGCCTTGGCAAGGCGATACTCCACCACTGAGCCACTCGTGCATTATGTTCGCCAGAACTATATATCCCAGCCAACCAATATGTAATTAATTATATAAGGCTTTCGCCAAAGCACGAGACGGGATTCGAACCCGCGACCCTCGCCTTGGCAAGGCGATACT
>CAZFSU010000014.1:0-69500 GCA_964521555.1 uncultured Jutongia sp.
ACTGGGATGTGATTACCCCGATATTTAAGTTTTCAGCAAATGTCAGAACGGCATTTTACACAACAAATGCGATTGAAAGTCTGAATTCCTGCTATCGCCGGCTGAACCGCCAGAGGAGCGTATTTCCAAGTCCGCCAGCACTTTTGAAAGCTCTTTATCTGGCAACCGTTGAGGCAACAAAAAAATGGACAACGCCAATACGGAACTGGGGAAAAGTGTGGGGGGAATTATGTATCATGTTCCCTGACAGGCTGACTGATTAATGCATAGCATCAAAAACTATTGACAGCGGCAGCAAAAGAACTTATAGTGAAAACGGACGGAAACCCAAACTGCAATCCGTCCGTTTTATAAAAAATATCATAGAAGATCTGAATTTACAGAAAAAATTTCATACCCACCAAAAAACTGATATAAGATTTATGAATAGTTGCTGGAGACTTTTCAATTTAAAGCGACAGCGCCATTACAAATTTTACAGATATGCTATATTCTCATAATCTAATAATTTTTTCCACTTCTTGTTTTTTCTTATCCATGTGGTTGTGTCTCCTGTAGCCATTCTATATTCTTTTCCTTTATATATAACTGTATAATTAACACAAAAATCACTCACGTTATACCAAGTGGAGTTTCCCACAACCTTAAATTTCAACTTTTTTACTTGTCCTGGTTTAATTATAATATTTTTCTTTAATTTTAAATTTCTATCAAATTTTGTATAATCCGAATCTACTGCAACAGCACCTCTTGCTTTAATCTTGATATTTTTTTTAGAACAATTTTTAAATCGCATGACAAAAACATTACTTCTAGTATTATAAGAATCTAAGGTTCCCCCCGCATACAAAGATTTTCGTCCTTTTATACGCACTTTGCATTTATATGTTTTCCCAGCACAAGTGGCTGTCAAATTGCATGTCCCAATTTTTTTAGGAGTTACAGTTACAAAATTACCATCAGAAGCAATTGACGCAATTTTATTATTTGAAATTTTCCACTTTACTGATCCACTTGCGTTATTTAGTTTTGTCGACACTCCGTCAATATTATTTAAATAGCAAACTAAACTTGTTTTCGACAATTTAGCTACCGATTTTGATGTTACGGTAATATCACAACTAATACTGTATGAATCCCATATGTATGGAGCATCAATATCAAAATCTATAAAAAATTGTCGGTCCTCCTCAAATTTATCTCCATTTTTATTAAAAATTATTTTGTCGTTTTGTAAATGATAAACCTTTTCTGTATCGAGTGCATCATTAACTACCACATACTTAACCATATCATCACGATTCTGACCAGCAATAGTCACTCTGATATTTGTAACTATTACTGTGAAATTACATGAACTTTTAGGTACAATGATAGTGGTAACTTCATCATCTTCATCATTTTTGCTAATAACTACTCTTTTTGTTTCGTTTAATTTTAGCTTATATTCCTTAGCCATGCAATATTTTGTATCCATTACCATTGCTAACAAAAAAATTCCAATCAGTAAAATAAACTTAATATTATTTCTAATTAATTTTTTTAGTTCCATATTCTCATAACCATCCTTTCTTTTAATCACACTCAGTGATACATATCATTTTCCATATTTAATTATATCATTTTCCATATACACAGACAACACCTGAGTTTTGAAGTTGAAATTATTAAATAATATAAGTTTTATGATCTTGATGATGAAGTAAAAAAAGACCAAAACACTACTCTTGAAGAATTTGTTTCTACAGGCACTCTTTCTGAACGTGACGCAATGCGACGCCGTATTCTTAATGATTTAGTATGCAAGGATGGGAGCAAGGTCATTGTGGTTAATCCTCTGTCTTACATTGAGGATATCAGATTTCTTTTTTCTTCTCCCGAGGTAATAAGCATTGAACTGAAGGATTCAGCAGAAAGCATTTTTGAGCGGTTAGTTTTTAGTGATGAGTATGATGTGATTTATTAAGATGATGATTATAAGAATTGACGCAGAGAAGTTACGAAATTAGGTCTATCCATTATTGAAGAAGAATTGAAAAGCTATGATAAACTTTTGACAAAAGAAAGGATTTACGCAAGGCTGGTATATCGAATGTTGCGATGAAACGCGGCTGCTTACCAGTCTTGGAGAGATTCATTATTATAAAAAATACTTCCATAGCAAAAAAACAGGTGAATACTGTTATTTTTGGATTATCTCATGGGGTTGGAAAAGCATGCAGGGATTTCTGAAGATGCAGAAGCGATAATCTTAGAGGAAGCAATGGATAGCAGTTATCGGAAAGGCGGAATGAATGCCAGTATAGGAGACCAGGAAGTCAGTAAAGAAACTGTAATGAATAAACTCCATGCATTGCGGTTTCCGGTACTGGAACCATTTAGAAGAAAAACAGAGGTGAAATGTTTGTATATAGATGCAGATGAAGATCATGTTTCTTTGCAGTATCTGGCAGAGAAGGGAGACATTAAGAAACCGCGGATTAACATTATTATGCCAAAGCTAATTTATGTATATGAAGGGGTTGATTTTGATGGCAACAAACATGAACTGTGGGGGTGTCATTTTTTTGTGGCGACTATACCGGAACAGAAGGGAGCAGTATGTTAGAATTAGTGCGATACCAAAAACTGGAATTGGTAAAGCAGCAGTTAAGCAACAATGGAAAGAACGACGACCTATTTCTGCAACTAGATGAAGCAGTTGGCGAATATAGTGCAAGCTATGGAGATACGGCATATACCCTTGGTTTCCATGATGGTATGGAGGTAGAACAGGAACATAAAGAGATTGTCAGAATGAGCAGGCAGGAAGAAAAACTGTCTGGATTCAGTCTGGAGGATATGGCAAACCTTATTTATGTCCTTGACGCTTATAAGGAAGATGCAAACATTTTGTCGTTAAGTTCACCTGAGACGAACTGCCTCGGGTTTTGTCTATAGTTTGACCCGAATTTGTAAAAAATCGGGTCAGATTCGAGTAGAAGAGATATTACAAAAATCTTCTCTGTTTTTTAGATTAGATGATTTTCTACAGATAAAATACAGATTTGCTTCATATTAACTACAAGGAGGACAGATATAATTTTATTTGTAACAACAAAGAGCATTGATAGAGAGGAGATTCAAATTACATCTGTTTTACAAAGATAAATGAAAGGTTAAAAGGGTGGGAACAGTATGAAGAAAACAGTAGCAATTAAGAAAAAAGTGGCAGCTTTAGCACTGGCAGCACTTATGTTGGTAGGAACTGCAGTGTCTGCTTCAGCAGTAAGTATGACAGTAACAGAGGCTATAAAGCTGCATCAGCTACAGCTAAGAAAACAATCAGTAACGTAAAGAATGTAGTTAGATCAGGAGCTGCATATTCAAATTCAGTATTATGATTTGATTTGAATCCCTTTATATCAATGCGATTTGTTTGTAATATTGCTATCTATATTACGTGGGTTATTTGCTGCTATATGAAAAACTGGTATGTTTTGTTATATAGCAGCAATGTATCAGATAGGAGTGGTTTAATGAAAAGAGTATCGTTCGAGTGGATATTATACTATTTACAGCTTACCTTTGTGGGTGTATTTGTATTGGTATTATGTGTGTATAACATGGAAGTAAAACAAAAAGATTTTTTGCAGAGGGGGATGTATACGGAAAATGTTCAGGGTATACAGTTATCCAGTAATTATTTGTCTTCTGTTTGCGGAGAAGTGGTTGATTTTAGTATTCCCAAGATAGACACAGGGAATTTTATGATATATAAGAGATTATCAGAAGAATACAACGAAATTGTACGGGGTATTTATGGAACAAGAGATGTTTTTGATTATTCCTCTTATGTTAAAGAGGGAAGATTTTTTGAACAGAGCGATTACACAGAGAAAAGTGCGGTTGCAGTTATAGGTTCTTCTATGCTTGACAGAATTTATACAGAAAACGGCAAACAATATTTTGGTTATGATAATCAATTATATGAGGTGATTGGTGTCTTTAAGGAAACAGATTCTGATTTAGATTATACCGTTTATTTGAATTTGACAAGTTTAATAGAAAATATGGATAACTATGGGTTGTATTATGTGGATGCACAGTCTTCCCAGGTGATTGAAAATGTTCTACAGGTTATGGAGGATAATGCAAAGGAAAAGTATTCTGTTTCCAGAGTAAAATATGAGGCAAAGGACAGCTACGGATTAAGTGCTATGAATAATACCTTGTTGTTTTGTGCAATTTTTGCAGCACTTATTAATCTTCTGATTTCCAGTATATTTTTCGTTACAAATAAAAAATATTCCGTAGCGATACAAAAATTATGCGGAATGACAAAAAAAGATTTGCTTTTGAATTATGGGAGGAAAGTTCTGGTGCTATTGGCAGTCAGTTTTATAACAATATATCTGTTGATTACTTGTTTTTCCAAATATATGGGATTTTTCTTTGAGTTGGATTCATTGGTCTGGCAGCATTATGCAGTCACTGTAATTATATTAAGTCTGATAGGATTTTTTGTTACAGGGCATATCGCAGGACAGGTGGATAAGGTAGATATCAGCAGTACACTGAAAGGAAGATAGGAGGGATTAGATGCTTCAAATTGTGTTTCTGGAAATAAAGGATTTTATGGTAAAAAACACTAAAATTTTTTTATTATCTGCCTTTGCGTTTATGTTATCCTGTATTGCAGTAAATATAACTCTGACAAATTTTGTTATGGCTAATCAGGAACAGCAGGCAATGGAGGAAAGCTATGGGAATCAGTGTTATTACAAAATTAATCTTAATGGAGATGAAGAAGTATTCCGTAACTTTTTTGGAGGTGGTAATGCAGAAAAAATAAAAACGGTATTTGAACAGTTAAATAAAGACTCTCTTTTTGATTACCGTTATGAAATACAGAATGGGATTGAGTTTTTTAGTACACAGAATCCGGAATTTGGAAAGGAAGATTTTCCCTTATACTCACAGGAATGTGTGTATGGGTATGAGGAGGGCGAACCCAATGTGTATGATGATTATCTTCAACTGAAAGGAATTTTTGCAGACCGCTTGTTTTCATCGGAACCCAATATAGATTTGGAAGATGGGAAATGGTTTGAAGATAAAGATTTTTATGTAGATAGTCTGGAAGATATTCATCTGCCTGTTATTCTGGGAAATGAATACCGAAATTATTATGAGCTGGGGGATGAATTGACGGATGCACATATTGCTACAGAGGAAAGTATCACTTTAGAAGTTATTGGCTTTTTTGAAAAAGACAGTTTCTTTTATGATAATAATAATGACAAGATTTTATTAAATCGTTATATGGTCGTGCCATCTGTGGAAACTGCTTATGATTACGTTACAGAAGAAGGAGAACCGGATCAGTTTTTTAAATATGTATATGATTCTACAAAGATTATGAATGCAAGGGTTATTTGTCAGGAGAAAGATGCAGAAGAAGTGAAAAACAGGGTAAATCAAATTTTCGTAGAAAATCAGCTTTATGAATTAAGGTTAACAGATGAGAGCAGTGGTGCAAAAAAGGCATTAGAAGATTCAAAAAATATGGCGTGGTCAAGTCTGGTTATCAGTATTTTCGTTATCCTGTTCAGCGTGATTGTATACGGAATACAGATGTATTACAAGATATTGCAAAATAAAAGGAAATACGGTGTTTTTCAATTAAACGGAATCACTGGGAGACAGATTTTTCTGCTTACTTTAACAGATACGCTGATTGTATTCGTTTTTGCAGATTTCTTATTTGTGGTATTCTGGACCATAAATGCGAATAGGGGTTTTGAAGGTCTGGGATTAACCGGATGGACATTTGTTGTAATACCGCTTATAGAAGTTGTTATACTTTTGCTTATGGGCATTTTAGGAATGAACCAAATCCGGCATTTGAATATGAGTAGTGTTTTAAGGGAAAATGAATAAACAATGGAGGTATAAATTATGGAACTAATTTCTTTATGCAATATTTCAAAAAGTTATGGAGAAAAGAAAAAGGTGCAGGCTTTACAGAACTTTGATTTTTCAGTTCAGAAAGGTGAAATGGTTGCTATCATGGGAAAGTCTGGTTCCGGCAAGTCTACGGTGCTTAATATTATCTCTGGAATTGACACGCTGGAAAAAGGAGACTATTTTTTTCAGAAGAAGGATATGAAGGGATTATCGGGAGATAAAATGACTGTTTTCCGCAGAGATCATATTGGATTTGTTTTACAGCATTTTGCATTGATTCCTGGTTATACCATTTATGATAACATTGCTTTTTCTTTGAGATTACGGCATGAATCGAAGCAGGATATAAAGAAAAAGGTAAAAAATATTGCGGATCAGTTGGAAATTGAAAAGCATTTAGGAAAATATCCGAAAGAACTATCGGGGGGAGAAGCGCAGAGAGCGGCGATAGCAAGAGCGGTAGTGCATAGTCCGGAACTGATTCTTGCAGATGAACCGACAGGAGCATTAGATGAAGAAACAGGATTAAAGATTATGGATATTTTTAAGCAGTTGAATCAGCAGGGAAACACAATGGTTATTGTCACCCATGATGCGAATGTAGCGGAGATGTGTACACGCACAGTTCGGATTAAGGATGGTAAAAACATATAATATAATATAATTTAGAAAGCGAGGATTAAGAACATGAAAAAAAGTTATAAGAAGTTAATGGTCTTGGTGGGTATGGTTGTATGTATTGGAGGTGCCTGTGTAGGATGTACCACAAAAAATGCAGAAGATGCGCAGGATGTAGAGCAGCAATCAACGAATGAAACACAGCCGGAAGAGAGCAGCGAGGTGATTGAAAAAGAAGTAGAAATTGATTCAGATTCCGGCGAAAAAATCGAGTATTCCATTGACGGGGCTGCCGAAGAGGAAGAATAATCCGATAATGCAACACAGGCAGAATAATAAAGTAATCTATTTCCATTAAAGATTGAGCATATGGTAATAACATGATAAAATAAAAATGATAAAGCCTCACATGACTTGAATTAGTGTGTGAGGCAATTATAAGTTGGAGATATGAGGTATGGACATACAAATTTTAATAGTAGAAGATGATAAAACTCAAAATGATGTACTTGCAAATTTTCTGAAATATGAAAATTATAAAGTATATTCAGCATACACGATTCTGGAGGCCAGGGAATTTATGAAACAGGATATTCATCTGGTTATTTTGGATGTAATGCTTCCGGATGGAAATGGACTTGCTTTTTTACAGGAAATCCGAAAAACGATGTCTGTGCCGGTAATTGTTCTTACCGCATTGGATGACGAGTATACGCAGGTGCAGAGTTTTGATCTAAAAGCGGATGAGTATGTAGATAAACCAGTATCTCCAGTTGTCATGACAAAGAGAGTGAAGGCATTGGTGGAACGTATCTATGGAAATAGCAGTATTGTGAAGATTAACGGTTTTTTATTTGATTTTGAGCGTTTTGTTATAACATCTGAAAATGGTGAAGAAATAAAGCTGACGACGAAGGAGATTCAGATAGTAAAACTTTTATATGATTATCATGGCAAGGTAGTGACTCGCGATATGATTCTGGATTTTGTATGGGGAAATGAATATGTCGGGGAGGATAGACTGATAGATACCCATATCAAAAATATCAGGAAAAAATTAGGAAATGAAATGATTGTAACAGTAAAAGGTGTAGGATACCGGTTACATGGGTTTGTATAATCAGAAGGGTGGTAGATTTAATGCATATGATAAAACTTAAAATTTTTTGGAAAGTATTTTACATGACGATAGCGATTTTGAGTTTAATGGTTGTGATTGCTTATTTTTTATTATATCTACTTCTTCCGGATTTTTATAAAAATTATAAAAAAGAGCAGTATCAGAATTTAACAAATGATTTTGTAAAACAGTTTGCATTAGTAACTGATTTTGGGGAGGAAACGGAACTGTTGTCGGGATATGCCCAACAGAACGGAATAGATTTGGAATTGCGTAATGAGGGGGATGATATAATATTTGATTTTTATCAGAGTAATAATATTGTTACAAATTGGGATTCAACAGAGCTTTCGAGCGATGAAACTGGTGCAACTGTGGAAATGGATGGAAATGGGACCACAGATTATGAAAGTATTAGTATTGAATGCAGTTATGTATTAAAAGATGGTTCTAACAGGACATTGACGGTTAAGGTCCCGCTTCAGCCATTAAATGAGGCAAAGGAAGTAATGATTCGCATTTATCCGGTTGCATGCGTGATTTGTATTACATTTGCATTGGTATTTGCTTTTGTATTTTCAAAGATATATATAAAGCCTGTTAAACAGATTAGTACATTAGCAAGAAAAATGTCGCATCTGGAAGAGGATGTCGAAATACCAGTTAATTCTTCCGATGAGATAGGGGAACTAAGCCAGGATATCAATCATTTATATCAAGAATTAAAAGGAACGATTGATGTATTAAATGCAGAGATAGGGAAATTTTCTGATGCGGAGAATCGGAAGATTGGTTTTTTCCGAACAGTTTCCCATGAACTCAAAACGCCTTTAGCAGCGGCGAATGCTTTGCTGGAGGGTATGATTCATGAAATCCCGCCATATAATGCGAATCAGCAAAAGTATTTAACAGAGTGCCGTCAATTTCTGGAGGAAGCAGTGGAATTGGTAAAAGAGTCGCTGTCTTTTTCCGTGGTGGAGTACGGCGAGCAGGTTACGGTATGCAATGTGAAAGATTTGGTTTGTGATGTAACGTCTGATTATATGATGATTATACGTTCAAAACAGATTGAATATCTGGAGGAAATTCCAGCGGATTTTCTTGTGCGGACTAGGACAGGTCTGTTAAAAAAGGCATTATCTAATATTGTATCAAATGCAGTCAATTATACACCAGGGAAAGGGCGGATTTATGTGTATTGTAAGGGGGACATTTTATTAATAGAGAACACCTGTATTCCGCTGTCTGCAACTGAATTGGATAAAATTTATGAACCATTTTATTCGGGGAATAATGATAATAAGATGTCAAATGGATTGGGTTTGTCAATCGTAAAACAGTTGTTTGGTATGTTACATATTGATTACCGATTTGAACCATTGGAAAATGGAGAAGGAATGAAGTTTATGGTATTTTTGAATAAAGGGTAATATAAATTTCTTGTGTGGCTATGGTATTTCTGATTACTGGATATACGGTTTTTTAGAAAACTTTTTCAAATTGAACTATATGTTTTTTATGATAACTTCTAATTCTCTATTAGCAGATCGGGCAGCATGGTGCAGATAAACCTTCCGGCATATAACCCGGCAATAAGTGATATAGTCAGGGTATATCTGCTATTTTGTAAGGATGGATGTGGTACACGGATAATCCGTTATTTTGTTATAAAGTGTTTTCGTGACGGGAGTTATTATATTTTATTTGTGTCGCTTTTAATGGGAGTCATAAATTTTTGCCCTATGACTGTTACGGAAAGGGGCAATTATACAGTTTATGATCAAATCCTTAACATGAAATAAAGAACGGAAAGTGACGCTTTGGCATTGTTTTCTTCTAAACTTAATGATATTATTGTTTAATATGAGACTGCCGAAATAAGTGTAATGAAGAACAATGTAACGCCAAACACAATAACAGATATGCCAGCAAACGAAGAAAACACCGAATCTTCCGGAGAATCTACATCCGATGATAGGATAGGAGTGATAACCATGACCGATGAAAAATTAGAGGACCTTAAGATAATGAGTACGGTTTCTTTTGTTATCATGCTGGCAGGTACCATTATGGGTGTCGGAGCAGAAATAGATACTATTAGGACAGGTGCAATGTCATTGTGGTGGCTTGTTCTAATCTTTGGAATTCTTACGGTGATTTCTTTCGTAATTGCAGCTATTTCAAGCCATATTTTGAAAAAGAGGCAGGGTGAGTCATATTTTAGCACCATGATGTATATTGAGGCGATTCTGGAAATGTTTTTTCCGACGCTGTTGAGTTCGCATTCCGCAAAATTAAAAAAATTTAATGTGAGTGATGCAAACAAAGAAAGCAATTTGTGGAAAGATATGTGTGTTGGATGCGATAAAGAATGTATCATCTCATTTATACTATGGTTTTTATTATGGGGAATCTGTGTATGGATGACGGTTAAATATATATTTTTTGTTGATGGAGATGATAAGATATTTGAAAGCTTTTCCTTTTCTATAGTGTCAATTGTCCTTACAATTGTATTGATTTGTGTTGCATCAGGAATTAAGAAGAATCCTATGCCGATATTTGAATATATGGATATTACTAAAGTTAAGTTTAAGGAGCTGGCAAAGCACTATGACATGGCAGATAAAATCACACATAAGATATGGATGGATGACAAGTATGTATTTATACAGTCAAATGGAAAAGCATATTGTATTTCGGTTGAAGATTATATCGATATGACAATTACCTTCAGCAAGTTCCGTTATGTAATGGTATTAACAAGTACATACAATTGTGTGGTGAAATCGGCATTTTCTCCCGTTGGTTTTCAAAAATTAAAGAAATTGCTCGAAATTTTAAACAACGAATAGCGCTATCCAAACATCACCGAGCCAAAGAAAGACTTTTTTCATGTTATAAATTATAGTCAACCTCTAACCGCCCCCAAAAAGCCGGTATTTTTATCTGACTTTTGGGGGCGGTCTGATTTTGCAACTCTATATTATATGTTCATCAGATGACGTTATGCCTTTTTCTGCTCCTGGCTTTTCTTGGCAAAATCCTCCATCATAATTTTGAAATCAGAGATAAATCCAATAATAGACATATCCTTCACATCGGTTGCGTTGATGTGGGCACTCTTATCTGCCGGAGTTGCCTGCATATAGTATCCCAAAATCTGCGGTGCTGTGAAACGAACGGTAACGCTATTCGCGTTGGATGTGGCCACGGCTGCAGACTTGTTTGAGCTGGTGGAAGAGGAACTATTTGAACTAAAGCACAGAAATCCCCCTCCCTTAGAAGCATGATCCTCTACCGCTTCAGCAAAGGAAGATGACATTCCACTGGCAGACGAAAACCGGATAGATACATCCTTTGCAACCACAAAGGCAACCGGATAGGATGGGAAAATACTTTGATTCATTTGTCTGAATCTCTCCTTGACTGCCACATCGTCTCCTTCCGTAAAGCTGACATCATTGTCTGGTGCAATACGGTTATCGGAGAAATTAAACATTTCCCCTGTCAACTGGAATACTCCCGGATTAAACCAATTTCTTTCAATCTGAACCTTAGCTATATTCATTCCGATTTGAATATTCATATTGGAGTTCTGATCCATTGCAGACTCCACTGACTTCTGATGCGATTTGTTCGATGAATAGCCCCCTAGGAAAAAGGAAGCCTTTGTGCTGCTGGATGATGCCTCCGACTGTTTGCTGCTCTGGGTACTTAGCGCAGACATCTTAGAAGTGATCAGAATCTCCGTAAATAAGTCATCGCTCTTATTTGGCATCACATCTGCAATCGCCCCGTCCTGTTCCTTCTTCTGCACTGCTCTTGAGATCGCTATCTGTGATTTCACTTCCTCAATTTCCTCATTGAGAGACTCTAAATTCACCTGTAATGGCGCTAATAGTGACTTTAACTGTCTTTTGTTTTTGGCTTCACACCATTCTAGTGCGGCATCTACGCATTTTTCTCCTGCTTCAACAGCTTTTGCCTGCGCTTCAAAACAAGCCTTTGCTCCTTTGCCAATAGAGTCAACCAGCTTATGGACATCTTCTTTTGAAATGGATTTCTCATCACCTTTGTCCTTATTGACTGTTCTCTCGACAGTGTCATCTTCAGGAAGCTCTACATTATCATCCTCGTCTTTCATGCACATATCGACAATAGAATTGACAACATCTACGGTAGCGTTCAGATTTTCATCGACACAATCTGTTACACTTTGCTTATAAGCAGCGTCTGCATCGTTATAATTTTTTCTAATCTGATCAAATTCGGCATCGCTTGGAATAGTAGAAATAAGATTGTTGACTTGTCCAAGAATATTCCTTCTCTGCATCTGTAAGGTATGCAATTTCTGAGATAATGCCGCAGGACTTTCTAACAGATCCACTCCTGTAAAGGATGACTTTAATAATTCAAACCAGTTGCCTGGCTGAAGATTGACGGGATACACATATCCGCCATCTGGGCTTAATTCTTCTACCATACTGAGATTAGAACGGGCCGCCTGAACTTCACTACCTACTCCACAATTCAAGATGGCATTGATCACATCCATATCGGCAGGAGAAAACACATTCAATACCCTTCCCAGCTTCTCCTCCAGACGAACCTGCTCGGATTCGGCCACTACGCCATACCATTCCAGATATTTATCCTCTCTGACATTTTTATCAATAATCTGCCGTTCCAGTTCGTCCTTCTTGTCAATCTGTTTCTGGTTCCATGCTGTCTTTGCCTCTACATATTCATTATACAGACGGTAAAAAACCTGCTCCACCGTCATATTCTCTACCATACCCTCGCCAAAATCATAAGGATATGGTGTCATCAGAACTTCTCGTAACCGGTTCTTTAACTCAAACAAATCCTTGTTCAGCTTTGGAGACAGCATGCTTAATGCTGTTTTGTACTGGTTTGGCAGAGTCTTTCCGTTATCTGCGGCAGAAATAAATGATGCATCAAATAACTTATTCACCAAACGCGACTCATTGGCTTTTACATGAGCCGGCTTCGCACCTAAGGTATCATAGGAAAACATATCCGGATCCAGGATCGTCCCTGGCAGCGTCATACAAAAGTACTGATTTGGGCTATCGCCACCGATGACATTTACAATCTCCTCATAAAGGGTATCCATAAATCCCTTGTTGCTTAAATCCTCCGCCTTATCATTAGCTAACACTTCCTCTACATTTTTTGGAGCCTTTTTTGCTTTTTCTTCTGGCATGATTTCATCCTCCTTAGTTTGATTTGTATTTTTTTGATTTTTTTAACAGAAACTCTGGTCATCCAAGTTGCCTTTTTCGTTGTTCTATACTGATTTTTTCACCTCTCTTTCTATGATGATTATAAAATGGGTTCAATCAAAAAATAACTTACATGTATGTAAACTAAAGAAATATAATTATTTCAAAGTTATTTGAGGATCGTCATTGCCAGTGTAATTGTGGGGATATTGTTCTGCGTAAAACAATTTTTACACTTTTTTTCAGCAAATTTTGGTGTATAATAATATCTACAGCGAATGGAAGGTCTATAAGATATAGAAAGTGATAGGAATCAAATCATGACAAAAGAAAAACTAACATTGGAAATCATTGATCGATTAAAGAAAGAATATCCGGATGCCGGTTGTACCCTGGATTACAATGAGGCATGGAAGCTGCTTGTCAGTGTACGACTGGCGGCGCAATGTACCGATGCCAGAGTGAATGTAGTGGTGGAAGGTCTGTATGAGAAATATCCGGACGTGAATGCGTTGGCAGATGCGGATGTGGAGGATATTGAGGATATTGTCCGCCCCTGTGGTCTGGGACATAGTAAGGCCAGAGATATCAGTGCCTGCATGAAAATGCTTCGGGACGAATATGATGGAAAGGTGCCGGGAGATTTTGATTCTCTACTGAAGTTGCCGGGAGTCGGACGGAAAAGTGCCAATCTGATTATGGGTGATGTGTTTGGAAAACCGGCCATCGTTACGGATACACATTGCATTCGTTTGGTGAACCGGATGGGACTGGTGGATGGCATCAAAGAGCCGAAAAAGGTGGAAATGGCACTGTGGGAGCTGGTTCCGCCAGAGGAGGGGAGTGATTTTTGCCACAGACTGGTTTATCATGGGCGGGATATTTGCACAGCCCGGACGAAGCCCCATTGTGACCGGTGTTGTTTGAAGGATATCTGTGCGCACAACGGGGTAGAAATGGCATAATAGGTGTGCGTAATGCATCGGAAATCAAGGGGAAAGGGGTCTTGTATCTCCAACTTTGATATAGTATAATCAACTAGAGAAGATGTATAGAACAGGCCAGAATCTGAAATGCTAAGGAATATAGAGGTTATTAGGCATTCCTGGAATTTATGTAGAGGAATTTATTATCTTTTAGCAAGGTTATCATGATAGTTTTGCAGATGACCACGGACAAGATGGTATGGAATAAGCGGGAAGGAACCAGAGATTTCTATGGTAAATGAAAAAAAGGTGCGTATTATGACGCAGCTTGCATTGGATGAGACAAAGCGTTATAGACAGGAGATTGATGAAGCAGGGTTTTATCATGCGGATTATGTCCGCTATCATACCTTGCATATCTTGTGGGGAGTATCCTTATCTTATTTGTTGGGGATTTGTCTGGTTGCCTTGTATCATATGGAATATTTGCTCCTAAATGTGGTAAGATTGGATTATCGGAGCATAGGTTTGATTGCGTTGGGCATCTATGTGGGTATATTTGTACTGTGCCTGATCGGTTCTGTGTTGTATTATTCGGCGAAATATAAGAAAAACCGAAAAAAGCTTAAGATATACATGGCAAGGTTGAAACAATTAGAGGAATATTATGCTGAGGATCAGGAGGGTGATGGGGCATGACACAGTTTTTAATACTGAGAGAACATGTGAGGAAAATATATCAAAAGTATTCCATTTTGTTTCAATTACTCTTTCGGTTTATCATTGGTTTTCTTACCTTTTTTTCGATAGATCAGATGGTGGGATATCATCCGGCACTGCACCATATTTATATTGAGCTGCTATTAGGGCTTGTGGGGATGATTTTGCCATTAGAAGCATTGATTTTCGTTGTGGCTGTGTTTATCGTTGTGCATATTTTTTTCGTATCACGGGTACTGGCTTTATCGGTGGCAGTGATATTTCTGATTCTCTATTTATTATATGTACAGTTTATTCCCAAACATGGATATATTATTATGGCAGTACCGATCACATTTGCCTTGAATGTTCCCTATGGGTTGCCGATATTGCTGGGACTGCTGTTCTCCCCTATTGCCATCCTGCCTATGAGTATCGGGGTGGGGATATACTATTTGTTACAGGTGCTGACAGCAGTTGTAGCATCCGCATCCGATGATACGATTAATCTTTTTCAGGTGTTGATGGATCAGTTGTTGGGAAATGTGGAAATGTATGCGAACTTGGGAGTTTTCGCATTTGTTTTGCTGGTTGTGTATATTATTCGGAATTTGAGATGGGATTACAGTTTTGAACTTGCTGTCTTTGTAGGCGTATTTTTGAATACCATCTTGTCTTTGGTTGTGAATTATTTGTTGGCCATCAACATCAATATTCTTCATTTCTTACTGGGAACGTTGGTCTCAGGAGGGATCGTCTGGCTGATTCAATTATTCCGAGTTACCTTAAATTATGCCAGTGTGGAGAATTTACAGTTTGAAGATGAGGAATATTATTATTATGTCAGAGCAGTACCGAAGATGAGTGTTGCTACACCGAATAAGCGGGTGAAACGTTTTAATGCACACTTATTTGATCGGAACGAATTAGAACAGGAAAATGAGCAGGAGTAGGAGGAGGCTTTATGGATTCTGTGATTGCTTCTCTTAAAAAATATATATACGTGGTGTCCTTTCCTAAAATAACGGTGGTGGATGTATTGGAGATCCTGATTATTGCTTTTGCATTGTATCATGTTACCTCCTGGGTTCGGAAGACACGTGCATGGACTTTGGTGAAAGGTATCTTAGTTCTTTTTTTGGCTTATTTAGTTGCCTATTTTTTGGATATGAGCGTGATCTTGTGGGTATTTGATAAGACGATTGGTATCGGTATTACAGCACTGGTCATTGTATTTCAGCCGGAGCTTCGGAAAGCTTTGGAGGAACTGGGGCAAAAGACGATTGTCAGTTCTATCATTCCATTTGATGAAAATAAAGATAATCTTCGTTTTACTGACCGGACTGTGAATGAGATTGTACGTGCGACAGAGGAATTAGCCAAGGCGAAAACCGGGGCTTTGATTATTATGGAAAAAGAAATTATTTTATCCGAATTTGAGAGAACCGGTATCACCATTGATTCTGCGATAAGCAGTCAATTACTAATCAATATCTTTGAGCATAATACTCCTTTGCATGATGGAGCAGTGATATTGCGTGGAGACCGTATTGTGGCGGCCACCTGTTACTTACCATTGTCTGACAATATGGGGTTATCTAAGGAATTGGGAACCAGACACCGGGCTGGTGTGGGGATTAGTGAAGTCAGTGACAGCCTTACGGTGATTGTATCCGAAGAGACGGGGAAGATCTCCGTGGCGGTAGGAGGAAAACTATTGCGTAATATCGATGGAGATCTCCTGCGGAAACATCTGAAAGATATACAGGGCAAACCTATGGAAGAAAAGGCGAAAAAGCATTTTTGGAAGCGAAAGGGGGATTCTGCACGATGATGAATGGAAAGAAATCCTTTTTGCATGATGTATTATTTCCTAATTTAGGAATCAAGGTGCTGTCATTGATTGGTGCGATCATAGTATGGCTGGCCATTATTAATATTGATGATCCATACAAGACAAAGACTTTTCAGGTATCTGTGGAGACCATTAATGAGAATGCGATAGAGTCTGTCAACAAGGTTTATGAAATTACGTCGGGGGATATTGCTTCTGTCCGTGTTTCGGGGAAACGAAGTGTGGTGGATAAACTGGATGCAACGGACATTCGTGCGACGGCAGATCTGTCCGATTTATCTTCCGTGAATGCGGTGGCGATTCAGCCATCATTGCGAAAAAAAGTTTCATCAGAGGTGTCCTTAGAGTGTTCGGATGTGTTAAAGGTGTCTCTGGAAAATATGGCATCAAAACAATTAAAGATCACAGTTGTTACTGAGGGAACGCCGGCAGATGGTTATTCTGTGGGAGAGTGTACTGCGAAACCTAATATTATACGGATCACAGGTGGGGAATCAACGATCAGTCGTATTGAGGCAGTCAAGGTATTTCTCAATGTGGATGGTGTGAGTGACGACTTTAACAGTCGTTTGGAGCCAATTGCCTATGATGAGAATGACAAGGCGGTGACGGCATCCACTTTGACCTTTAGTGATTCTAAAATCAAAGTACGGGCAAAAATATTGGAGAATAAAACAATACCAGTCAAGGTGACTGTCACAGGAACGCCAGCGGATGGCTATGAGTATGTGGAAACGGAATGCCTTCCAACAGAGATTGAGGTTGCCGGATCTGCCAAGAAGCTGTCAGGTATTACTAAGTTAGAGATACCGATTGATATTAATGGATTAACGGATTCCTCCAGCGCATTGGAACAGACGATAGATGCGAATGATTATCTCAAGGCAGATGGGATTACGATACCGGAAGAGTATGAATTTATTTCTGTCAAAATTACGATTGAGCGAAAGACTTATCGGCAAGTAGAGATACCGGTAGATAATATTAAGTTTTATAATTTGGGTAAAAATCTGATGGCAAGTGTGTCAGAGAAAACGAGTAAGGTGGCTCTGACGATATCGGGGAGAGAGTCGGTGCTGAATGCGCTGCCGGATTCCGCACTGGTGGTTTATGTGGATTGTCAGGACAAAAAAGCAGGATCGTACCAGTTACCGGTACAGGTAGATGTGGGAAATGGTTGCCAGGTCATCGATCCTCCTAAAATCCAGATACAAATTACTGCCGGTGCCGGCACCGGAGAAACGGCATCCACGGCAAACCCAGGTCCTACTACAGAGAATACACCGGTGCAGCCTACGGCGACACCGCAAAATTCTCAGGCACCTACGTCAAGTCCTGCTGAGGAGACAAAAGCTACAGAAGATCCGGTGGAGGAATAAAGTTGGGATAAAGCAAAAGGATACATCATGATTTGTGGAATGATGTATCCTTTTTTCTCCAATCGATTCCCTGTGTGAGAGCAGGGGTTCGTCCCTGTCAGACACACATAGGATTAATGATTATTTGCATTTTTTTTGGCACGGAAGCGGAGAGTAGGGTCCAGGATTTTCTTACGGATTCGTAAATTTTCCGGAGTGATTTCCAATAGTTCATCCGTATCGATAAACTCTAACGCTTCTTCTAAACTGAGTTTCTTTGGCGGTGTCAGTTTCAATGCATCATCAGCACTGGAGGAACGGGTATTGGTCAAGTGTTTCGTCTTGCAGACATTTAATTCGATATCGTCGGTTTTGCCGTTTTGACCGATTACCATGCCGGCATAGACTTTTTCGCCCGGTCCTACGAATAAAGTACCACGGTCCTGTGCATTAAACAAACCATAGGTAACCGTGTCACCGGATTCAAACGCGATCAGTGATCCCTGTTTCCGGTAAGCGATGTCCCCTTTGTATGGTCCATACTCTTCAAATACAGTATTCAGGATACCGTTTCCTTTGGTATCCGTCATAAATTCACCGCGATATCCGATCAGTCCGCGGGAAGGGATTAAGAACTCCAGACGGGTAAAACCACCGCCGATGGAACCCATTCCCTGTAATTCTCCTTTGCGGCCGGAAAGTTTTTCGATGACACTGCCGGAAAATTCTTCTGGTACATCCACGAAAGCGCGCTCCATTGGTTCTAGTTTTTTGCCTCTTTCATCCTCTTTGAATAATACCTCTGCTTTGCTGACCGCAAACTCATATCCTTCCCGGCGCATGTTTTCGATCAAAACAGATAAATGTAATTCTCCGCGTCCAGAGACCTTGAAACTATCCATATTATCGGTTTCCTCCACCCGAAGACTGACATCGGAGTTTAATTCGCTAAACAGACGGTCCCTGATATGACGGGAGGTGACATATTTTCCCTCCTGTCCGGCTAATGGGCTGTCATTTACCAGGAAATGCATCGCGATGGTTGGTTCGGAAATTTTCTGGAATGGGATCGGTTCCGGATTTTCCGGAGAGCAGATGGTATCGCCAATATGAATATCCGTAACACCGGAGATGGCAACGATGGATCCAATGCCGGCTTCGTTGACTTCTACCCTTTGCAGTCCGTCAAATTCATATAATTTTGTGATGCGTACCTTTTGCATCTTGTCTTTATTATGGGCATTGACGATCACCACTTCCTGTCCCACTTTGACAGAACCGTTATCCACCTTGCCGATACCGATACGTCCCACATATTCATTATAATCAATGGTGCTGATCAACACCTGGGTTCCGGCATCCGGATCTCCCTCCGGCGCCGGAATGTAGTCCAGTATCGTTTCAAATAGCGGAGTCATATCGGTGCCTGGTTCCTTTGCGTCATAGGAAGCTACACCGTTACGGGCAGAGGCAAAGATAAATGGACAGTCTAGCTGCTCATCGTTCGCATCCAGATCAATGAATAATTCCAGTACCTCATCGACAACTTCTTCCGGACGGGCTTCGGGACGATCAATTTTATTGATGCATACGATCACAGGCAATTCCAATTCCAGGGCCTTTTTTAATACAAATTTTGTCTGGGGCATAGATCCCTCGAAAGCATCTACTACCAGCACCACACCATTCACCATTTTCAGAACACGTTCCACTTCGCCGCCGAAGTCGGCATGTCCCGGTGTATCAATAATATTGATTTTGGTATCTTTATATGTGATCGCTGTGTTTTTCGAGAGGATGGTGATGCCACGTTCCCGTTCGATATCACCGGAATCCATGACTCGCTCTGCTACTTCTTGGTTTTCGCGGAATACACCGCTTTGTTTGAGTAATTCATCTACCAATGTTGTCTTGCCGTGGTCAACATGGGCAATGATTGCAATATTTCTAATGTCTTTTCGTACCATTGTTTCAACCTTTCCTATACTTGAGTTTCCATATTTTGCGTGAATCTGTGTGAAAGCACACATCACAATTCTTTAGTATACTAGTTTTGCCAATTTATACAAGAGACAAAAGTACCAAAAAAATCCGGAAAAGTCGAAAATTGTTAGACAGAAGTAGATGAAAGTAGAGAAATTCTGTTCTAGGAATGTGAATCTGCGCGTATAAATTTAATAAACAAAAATACCAAAGGAGTGTATTGCGTAAGCAGATACTCTGGAAAAAGGGAGGATATGAAATATGTTGGATAAAGTATTTACAAACAACCAGGTCACAATCGCAGGAGAGGTGGTAAGCGAATTTGTATTTAGTCACGAGGTGTATGGAGAACATTTCTATGTGGTAAATATAGCAGTATGCCGTCTCAGCAATTCGTATGATGTTATTCCGGTGATGGTATCTGAGCGTCTGATGGATGTGTCAGCAGATTATCAGGGATGCACTTTACAGGCATCCGGTCAGTTTCGTTCGTACAACCGCCATGAGGAGACCAGAAACCGTCTGGTGCTATCCGTATTTGCCAGAGAGGTATCTCTGATTGAGCCGGAAGAGGACGATCAAAATCCAAACTATATCTTTTTGGATGGATATGTTTGCAAACATCCGGTGTATCGCAAAACACCTTTGGGACGTGAAATTGCAGATGTTTTGCTGGCGGTAAATCGTCCTTATGGTAAGTCGGATTATATTCCTTGTATATGCTGGGGCCGTAATGCCCGTTTTGCAGATAAATTTGAGGTTGGTTCTCATATTCAGATCTGGGGGCGGATTCAAAGCAGGGAATATCAAAAAAAGATAACCGAGGAGCAATATGAAAAGCGGGTTGCGTATGAAGTGTCTGTGAGTAAATTGGAATACATTGCAGAAGAAAACTAAAAGTGGATTTTTATAGGGAATTATGATAGAATGGCTAGAGTTGACAAAAGTGATTTCTTGTTGACTCTGGTCATTCTTTTTTTTGTGAAATGAAAATTAGGGGGATAAGTGGTGTATATACGCAGGAGAAAGAGATCATAGTATAAAGGAGAAAAAAGATGAATCGAATAGTACAGGTTTATTATGGCAGTGGTAAGGGAAAGACTTCTGCTGCTGTAGGACAATGTATTCGGGCCGCCAGTTCCGGTCAGTCCGTTATCATTATCCAGTTCCTGAAAGGAAAAGATGCGGAAGAGTTCAGTTTTTTAAGTCGTTTGGAGCCGGATATCAAATTGTTTCGCTTTGAACGGGAGAATGAATCTTATGATGATTTGTTAGAGTCGCAGAAAAAAGAGGAGAGACAAAACATTCTTAATGGATTTAATTTTGCCAAAAAGGTGATTGACACAGGAGAATGTGATGTGCTGGTGTTGGATGAAATTTTGGGATTAATAGATCTGGAGATTATTTCCATCGAAGATGTGATTCATCTGATTCAGTTAAGGGATGATTATTGTAAATTAGTATTGACCGGACGTTCTCTGCCCACAGAATTAGAACCGTATATGGATATTGTTTCAAAAATTGATTTAGAAAAGGATACAACGATCTAGCAACAAAAGAATATCGTTTCATACAATAAGATATATACCAATTTAGGAGGATGAAGCATGTCGATATTTACTGGTGCCGGTGTGGCGTTAATCACACCGATGTATGAAGATGGTTCTATTAACTATGCAGAAATGGAACACATCATTGAAGATCAGATCGAACATGGAACCGATGCGATTATCGTATGCGGAACCACAGGGGAAGCAACGACGATGAGTTACGAAGAGCATATGGAAACGATACGGATGTGTGTCGGGATGGTACACAAGCGGGTTCCGGTCATTGCAGGAACGGGATCGAATTGTACAAAGTCAGCCGTAAGATTATCGGAGAAGGCGCAGGCAGTAGGAGCAGATGCATTGCTGGTGGTTTCTCCATATTATAATAAAGCAACACAAAATGGTTTGAAACAGCATTTTACGCAGATTGCCAGTGCTGTGGATCTGCCATTGATTCTATACAATATCCAGGGACGGACCGGAGTTAACATCGCACCACAGACCATTGCTGATCTGGCGCGGGATGTGGATAATATTGTGGCAGTGAAAGAGGCTTCCGGTAATATATCTCAGGTTGCAGAAATATTACATCTGACCCAGGGGGATTTTGATGTATATTCGGGAAATGATGATCAGATTGTACCGATTGTGGCATTGGGAGGCAAGGGTGTGATCTCGGTATTGTCCCATGTAGCACCACAGGATACTCATGATATGGTTATGAAACTGATGGCAGGTGATGTGAAGGGGAGCCAGGAATTGCAGTTAAAATACCTTCCTCTGATTCAGGCCTTGTTCAGTGAGGTGAATCCAATTCCGGTGAAAGCCGCGATGAATATGATGGGGTATCAGGTGGGTTCCTTGCGGATGCCGTTATCGGAGATGGAGGATGCCCATAAGCAAATACTTCGTGCCGCATTGATAGATGCCGGTATCACGGTAGTAGACAAATGAAGAACAGGGACCGTCTGGGATTGATCAGACGGTTCCTTTTTGAAAAAATTTTTAAGGATCAATGAAAACAAAAGTTTATCATACAAGGGATAGAATGGAGGACATTAAGATGACAAAAATTATTATGTTGGGATGCAATGGACGAATGGGGCAGATGATTACTGATATCGTGGCACAGGACGATGAGGCACGGATTGTAGCCGGTGTGGATATCGTAAATAACCGGGAGAATGGATATCCGGTTTTTTCGTCCATTACCGATTGTGACGTGGCGGCAGATGCTATTATTGATTTCTCCTCTGCCAATGGGTTTGAGGAGCGCATGGATTACGCGGTGGACAAGCAGGTGCCGATCATCGTTTGTTCCACAGGTTTATCCGAAGAACAGTTGGATTATATGAAACGGGCTGGCGAAAAAGTTGCGGTACTGAAGTCTGCCAATATGTCTTTGGGAGTCAATCTGCTGATGAAGTTAGTGCGGGAAGCGGCGAAAAAGCTGGCAGTAGAAGGATTTGATGTGGAGATTGTGGAGAAACATCACAATCAGAAATTGGACGCGCCTTCCGGTACGGCACTGGCATTGGCAGATTCCATCAATGAGGAAATGGAAGGGCAGTATGAATATGTTTATGACCGTTCACAGGTTCGTCAAACCAGAGGAAAAAAAGAATTGGGGATCTCGGCAGTGCGTGGCGGCACCATCGTAGGAGAGCATGATGTGATTTTTGCCGGTACGGATGAGGTGGTGACGTTTTCGCATACAGCATATTCCAGAGCGGTATTTGCGAAGGGATCCGTTACGGCAGCAAAGTATATTAAAGGAAAGGGTGCTGGCATGTATGACATGGCAGACGTATTGATGTAATGCAATTATCAGTGGTGAATATCTGCGATATTGTGATTGCAGTCTGGCTGATTATCGCGGTACTCAATGGAGCATTTACTGGCTTGATCTTAAAGCTGGGACAGATTGCAGCTATGATTGCCGCCTATATACTGGCGCAGGTGCTGGTGGTTTGGATCGGCAGTTATTTCGGCTTGACCTTTTTGATAAGTTTTATCGTATTATCGGTGGTATTTCGATGGGGATTGAAACTATTGAATCTGGTGGACAGGATTCCGGTGATCGGTTTTATCAATCACTTTGGGGGTGCTGTCTGCGGTTTTTTGATTTCTTTTATCTTGATTTACTTGTTGGTCAATCTGGTATTCGGTGTGATACCACAGGATATTCTGGATGGTTTTGGACTTACCAGAGAGGCGGTCCGGCATTCGATATTGCTCAGTGCTTTTATTCTGTGAGGAGTGTGGAATATGAATAAGATCAATTATCAGTTGGAATTGGATAAGATTATTCAGGGCCTGACAGCGCGCGGTGAGGTGCCAACGCTTTTGATGCACAGTTGCTGTGCACCTTGTAGCAGCTATTGTTTAAGTTATCTGGCAGAATATTTCCGTATCACCATTTTTTACTATAATCCGAATATCTCTCCAGAATCTGAGTACCAAAAACGGGTCCGTGAACAACAACGGCTGATCCGTGCTCTGCCGGCGAAATATCCGATTGCATTTCAGGAAGGGCGATATGACCCGGAGCGTTTTTTTGCGATGGCGCAGGGAATGGAGCAGATACCGGAGGGTGGTGCGCGTTGTTTCCGGTGCTATGAGATGCGGCAGCGGGAGGCAGCAGTCGTGGCTAAAGAGGGTGGGTTTGATTATTTCACCACTACCCTGTCAGTCAGTCCCCACAAGAATGCCCAGAAGTTAAATGAGATCGGTCTGCGGTTACAGGAGGAGTATGGAGTCCGGTATTTGGTGTCGGATTTCAAGAAGCGCGGTGGATATCTCAGATCCATCGAATTATCCAAAGAATATGATCTTTATCGGCAGAACTATTGTGGTTGTGTTTATAGCAAAGGGGAGAAAGCAGCCCGGCAATATCGCAAGGAATATAGTATGCAGGGAGGGGCCGTGGATGATTTGGATGCGGTGGTTGCCTTTCTGGGAGAAAAAACCAGACCATCCAAGGAAGATGATCCGGTCTTTTTCCATGATTCAACCAGTGAGTAAATCCTGATCCGGTAGATTATTGTTCCTCTCGTTCTTTTACAAACTGGTCTATTAGGTGCTGTACGTTATCAACACAGGCACCACATACCGTTCCGGCTCCGGTTGCTTCCTGTACTTCTTCCAATGTACTGGCACCGTCCATGACGGCATCTTGTATCATGCCATTTGTAACATTCTGGCAATAGCAAACGACCTTATCTTTATCCATAATACACCATCCTTTCGAGAATAGGATTTGCAAATGAACGGTATATTATTCAAACAGTATGAAAATGGAACGATATGAAGATTTCACACTTCCCGCAAATAAAGACTTGCAATACGTTATCATACGTTATATAATGAATCCTGAAATTTGTATACAGTCTTCGGGGCGGGGTGAGATTCCCCACCGGCGGTATTCTGATATCTAACCGGTATCAGTCAGCCCGCGAGCCAATAGGCACGATTTGGTGAGATTCCAAAGCCGACAGTATAGTCTGGATGTGAGAAGCTGGATCATTTAACATCGAATGGTTTTTGTTGCCCTGACAAGAGATTGTCAGGGTTTTTTGTTGAAAAGGAATGTGATTCTGTGCTCTCTATAGACTTCGAGACAGTAGAAAACGAGGTGAATCGATGCAGGAAGAGTATATGAAACGCGCTATTGCATTAGCAAAACGCGGGATAGGCAAGGTGAACCCGAATCCATTAGTGGGTGCTGTGATCGTCAAGGAAGGACGGATCATTGGGGAGGGCTATCATGCAAAATACGGGGATCTCCACGCAGAGCGTCATGCTTTTGCCAATTTGACAGAAGATGCGACAGGCGCAGAGATGTATGTGACCTTGGAACCATGTTGTCATCATGGAAAGCAGCCGCCCTGTACTGAGGCCATCATGGAACATGGGATACGTAAAGTATATGTGGGGTCGGATGATCCCAATGCTTTGGTGGCAGGGAAAGGAATCGCACAACTGCGTTCGGCGGGGATACAGGTGGAATCCCAGGTATTAAAGGAAGCATGTGATGCTTTAAATCCGGTTTTTTTTCATTATATTACGACCCAAACTCCGTATGTGGTTATGAAATATGCCATGACTATGGATGGCAAGATTGCCTGTGAGACAGGTGCCAGCAGGTGGGTAACAGGTGAAAAAGCCAGAATACATGTGCAAGAGACGAGAAATTGGCTGACTGGAATCATGGTAGGGGTACAGACCGTATTACAGGACGATCCACGGCTAACCTGCCGGATATCTGGTGGGCGTAATCCGATCCGTATCGTTTGTGACAGCCACTTGCGGATACCGGAAGATTGTACGATGGTGAAATCCGTGGAGGAATCACCTGTGATCGTAGCGGCATTGGAGGAGGCACTGGATACAGAGAAAGCGAAAGTGTTATCGGATAAGGGGGTACAAATTCTGGGCATCCCTGCTAAAGATGGCAGAGTGGATCTACAGGAGCTGATGAAACGGCTGGGAGAGCAAAAGATTGATGGTATCTTGCTGGAAGGTGGCGGTACCCTGAATGAGAGCGCATTGCACGCAGGCATCGTCAAACGGATGCAGGTATACATTGCACCGAAGATTTTTGGTGGCAGTGGCAGATATACCCCGGTGAGGGGAAAAGGCATTGCAGATCCCAAGCAGGCATGGACCGCATCCAGACCGGAGATTACGGTTCTGGACGATGACATTTTGCTGGAGTATTCTATTTTGTCGTCCGAAACCAGACAAGATTCAAATGTGTCCGTATTATGGGACAATAAAGAAAGTAGGTGAGAATCCCATGTTTACAGGGATTATAGAGGAAATAGGAACGATTGTGCAAATGAGCAGAGGCGCTGCGTCCGCAATCTTGACGATACAGGCACAGATGGTTTTGCAGGGGACAAAGATCGGCGATAGCATTGCTGTGAACGGTATCTGCCTTACCGTGACTAGTATACAGAATGGGAAATTTACCGCAGATGTCATGGCGGAAACATTACGTCGAAGTTCCTTAAATCATCTTGGAGCAGGAGCACAGGTTAATCTGGAACGGGCGATGGCTGCCGATGGCAGGTTTGGTGGACATATTGTGTCGGGACATATTGACGGTACCGGTGAAATCGCCGCCATAACACCGGAGGACAATGCGGTGTGGGTGGAGATTCATACATCGGAATGGTTGCTGCGTTATATTGTGGAGAAAGGTTCCATTGCCATCGATGGGATCAGTCTGACAGTGGCAAAATTAACCGATCACGGTTTTTCCGTATCTCTGATTCCCCATACGGGAGCAGAGACAACCTTGTTGCGCAAGAAACCTGGTGATATTGTCAATTTGGAAAATGATATTGTGGGAAAATATGTGGAACGGTTTCTGACAACGCAGATTCCGGCAGGAGAACAGGGAAGCCGGAGCAGCTTAGATTTGAACTTCTTAGCGGAGCATGGGTTTTGTTAGGAAAGGCAATGTGGTATGTTTTTCAGATAATATGATATAGAAAATAGATAGAATTTGGAGGCAATCGATAAATGAGCGAATATAAGTTTAGTAGTATTGAGGAGATCCTGGAGGATCTGAAACAGGGCAGGATCATTGTCATGATTGATGATGAGGATCGTGAAAATGAGGGTGATGTAATATGCGCGGCAGAGTATGCCACCTTGGAAAATGTGAATTTTATGGCGAGCTATGCGAAGGGATTGATCTGTATGCCAATGGATGAATCCTATACGAAGAAACTGGGATTGCGTCAGATGTGTGAGATCAATACCGATAATCACTGTACAGCATTTACCGTATCGATTGACCATGTGGATACGGTGACAGGAATCTCGGCACAGGAACGTTCCATTACGGCCATGAAGACGGTGGCGCCGGATGTGAAGCCTGGAGATTTCCGTATGCCTGGCCATATGTTTCCATTACAGGCCAAGAGTGGTGGTGTATTGGAGCGCAACGGTCATACAGAAGCAACAGTGGATCTGATGAAAATTGCCGGATTGGAGCCTGTGGGGCTGTGCTGTGAGATTATGAAAGAGGATGGGACTATGGCACGTACACCGGATTTGATTGACTTTGCAGAGAAACATGGTTTAAAATTTGGACGAATCGCCGATTTGGTACAATATCGCAAGGAGCATGAGGTGTTGGTGGAATGTGTGGCCAAGGCCAAGATGCCCACTCGTTATGGCGAATTTATGATCTACGGATATGTAAACAAGTTAAATGGCGAGCATCATGTGGCTTTGGTGAAAGGAGATATTACCGATGGTGAGCCGGTATTATGTCGTGTGCATTCGGAATGTCTGACAGGAGATGCCTTGGGATCTGCCCGTTGTGATTGTGGACAGCAGTATGATGCGGCTATGAAGCGGATCGCAGCAGAGGGAAGAGGTGTCTTATTATATATGCGTCAAGAAGGGCGTGGAATCGGTCTGATTAATAAGATTCGGGCCTATGAATTGCAGGATCATGGGCGCGATACTGTGGAGGCAAACCTGGAGCTTGGTTTTCCGGAAGATGCCAGAGATTATACCATCGGTACTCAGATTTTAGTAGATCTGGGAATCCGTCAGTTGCGTTTGCTGACGAATAACCCGGCGAAAGTATATGGACTGGCCGGATACAATTTGGAGATTGTAGAGCGGGTTCCTATCGAGATGGAACCGGGAAAGTATGATGAATTTTATTTAAAAACCAAAAAAGACAAAATGGGACATATTTTACATTTATAATAATATCTAAAGATCAAAAAGGGAGGACAATAACATGAAAACAGTAGAAGGAAATGTAGTAGCAGAAGGCATCAAAATTGGTATCGTGGGAGCACGTTTTAATGAGTTTATCGTATCCAAACTGATCAGCGGTGCCAGAGATGGTTTGGTACGTCATGGTGTAAAGGATGACGATATCACATTGGCGTGGGTACCGGGAGCGTTTGAGATCCCGTTAGTAGCTAAGAAAATGGCTATGTCCGGTAAATATGACGCTGTGATTTGTCTGGGGGCTGTGATCCGTGGTGCTACCAGTCATTATGATTATGTATGCGCAGAAGTATCTAAGGGAATAGCTGCGGTAGGATTAGAGAGTGGTATTCCGGTAATGTTTGGCGTCGTTACTACGGATAATATTGAACAGGCCATCGAGCGCGCCGGGACCAAAGCCGGTAATAAGGGCTATGATTGTGCATTAGGCGCGATTGAGATGATTAATCTTGCGAAGCAGTTGTAATCACAACAGAAAGGACATACATGTTTCAGAATTTGTATCCGGATGAGGAGTATCCCTCGTCCTATGACATTGATTATGAAGCGTATTATGAGCAGGGATATCGGGGGATTCTTTTCGATGTAGATAATACATTGGTGGAGCATGATCAGCCGGTAACGCTGGAAGCCATTGCCTTATTTGAGAAGTTAAAGGGAATCGGTTTTGAGACTTGTATTATCTCTAATAATAAGGAACCGCGTGTAAAGCCATTGGCAAATACGTTGGAGTCAAACTATGTATACAAGGCAGATAAGCCGTCTGCGAAGGGATATATAGAAGGAATGCGTGCTATGGGAACAACGCCGGAGACTACCCTGTTTGTCGGTGATCAGATTTTTACAGATGTATGGGGGGCGAACCGGGCGGGTGTCCATTCTATTCTGGTGAAGCCCATCGCGAAACATGAAGAGATCCAGATTATCCTGAAAAGGCGGCTGGAGTGGTTTGTGCTGCGCAGTTACCGCAAAAAACAAAAAAGACAATCACCGGCACAAACATAAACGGTATTCTGTTTTAGGCGGTGTTGGTTAAGAAACGGTATATCGAAGGACTTTCTCAGAGATGGAAATCTTGTCATAGATTGCCTGATAAGATTCGGGAGATAGTTCTTCGATATAATTTTTTTCAAAATTTTTGTGGACCCCTTTTTCAAATAAGATATTTCTGGCTTTATTATAAGCGATGGCTGCCTCCACCAGGGATGAATAACGGCCCACCAGATAATCTCCATGAATGTGGATGCGGGTGGTGTAGACAGTACGTCCCTGCTCTGTGGTGACCGTGACGCCGTGATAGGGATTGATGACCCGGATGTTGGAGTAGCGATAATCGCAGGGGTTTCCATTCACAAAACAGTAGTCCACATTGATTCTGGCAAAGTTGCGGATTCCGTACCGGGAGTGAATATTAGTCTGCATTCCGTATTCCGCTACAAAAAGGTGTCCGCCGCGTCGCATAATGGAATGGTTGGAATAATAAAATAAATCGTCTACATCAAAGAGCAGGACATCTTCCGGAGATAAGTAATATTGAAAGAAATTACTACAAAGATAAATGGGTGTTTTACAGTAAATGCCATTGTTTTTGAAATTTAATAAACTGATCCATTTGCGAAAAGGGAGGACTGGAAAAAGAGTATCATTATAATGGTCCGGCTGATAGTCTGTTGTGGAAGACAGCAATGCGGAAGCAGTGGTATAGGCCTGATGTGCTTTGGATTCGTCATCATAGCTGCCCAGACTGATATGTTTTGCATGGTATGTAATAGAAGATCGGTAGTAAATACTGCCATCTTTTTTTTGTGTCCGAAATACACCTGTCTTCATAAATTTTCTCCCTTCTTCGGGATATTGCAAATCCCGGATGCTTTTGTCTTTCTCATCATATCAAAAAAAGAGAAAAAACGCGAGAAATGTTGACCGTCATATTGAATAAAATCCTAAATATTGCCATATACTCTGTAATAGTTTCGTAACATAATTAACGGAATGTTAAAAACCAAAGGAAAAGGAGAATGGTGACCAAGTATGAGACAAGCATGGAGAAGAGGCATGATCTTAACTGGGGTTGTGACCATGATTTTAGTGACCAATCCCAAGGGAACGGTGATCGCGAAAGCACCGGAAGCAGTGTATGAATCCCCGGCAGATGTGGAGATGATGACTTTGTTAGTCAAAGCACATAAAGCAGAGGTGACTAGTGCGTCAGCGGATATGGTAGATACCGTGGAAGAAGGATATCGCCATTGGAAATCATTGCAAAGAGAGCGTGCGGTACAGGAAAGATTGCAAAATCTGGCAAAAACGCAGAAGGAAATGGAAGCAGAAAAACGGGAACAGGAACGTTTGCGGAAAATAGAAGAAAAAAGACGAAAAATAGAGGAAAAGAAGAAAAAACGTCGAAAAGCCATTAAGAAATCCTGTGGAAAAGTGCAGGGAACTCAGGCACAGACCATTTTAGAACGAATTGTCGAGGCAGAAGCGGGAGGAGAGGATGAGAAGGGGAGAATTTTAGTAGCAAATGTGGTGTTGAACCGTGTGATCAGCAAACAGTTTCCGGATACGATCCGGGGAGTGGTTTTTGCACATTCCGGTCGCAGATATCAGTTTTCACCTGTATCCAATGGAAGCTATTATTCCGTACACGTTTCCAAGGGAACGAAAAAGGCGGTCAGGAAGGCTTTGGAGGGAGAAGATCCATCTGGCGGCGCCCTTTACTTCATGGAGCGGGCATTGGCGGACAGCGGAAATGTTACATGGTTTGATCGTTGCCTGACCAAGGTACAGAGGCACGGCTGCCATGAGTTTTACAAATAGGATTCGGATGAGGGAAGTATTGCCGCATCCGAATCTAAAACATGACAATGATTTGAGACTTAACATAAAGATGGGAAACCAGACTGTTGAAAACAGACAGATACAGGCTGGTTTCCCATGTTCATAAAATTCCGGATGGTCATGAATCAAGGAAAGGGTGATTTGAGTACCGGCTGCAGTTGTTTTCCCAGCAGAGCCGCTTGAATCGTATCTGGGATTAGTTCTACATGTGCGATCAGGGAACTGGTCTTTTTTTGGTAATCATCCTGTCCGAAGGGTACGAAATAAACATTTTTTGCATTATAGAGCATACCCAGATTTTTGAAATTCATTCCCATAGCATCATTGGTAGAGATGGAGATGACCAACGGACGTTCATTGCGCAAATGTGCTTTGGCTGCCATCAAAACCGGGCTATCTGTGATACCATTGACTAACTTTGACATGGTATTGCCGGTACATGGGGCAATTACCAATACATCCAACGGATCATGCGGACCGATGGGTTCTGCTGTCTGGATCGTATCAATACTCTTGTGTCCGGTGATTTTTTCCACTTCTTCCCGAAAATCTTTTGCTTTGGTGAAGCGATTATCCATAGTAGCAGCGTGGTCTGATAAAATCGGAATAATGTCATATCCCTGTTCCTTCATATTTCGTAAAACATCAAGAGTCCTGGAAAAAGTACAGAAGGAACCGGTGATGGCGAAACCGACGGTGATAGAGTTTGGTGTTGTCATAATGTTTTTCCTTTCGATCCGAATTGAAATACTTCATGAATATGCCGAAAAATAATTTCAGCAGAGCTCTTTGGTGCATATTTCGCCGGCAGACCGGGACACAGGTGTGCAGAGATTTCATGTTTTCTACAATAAGCGAAGTCACAGCCTCCGGGAGCGGAAGCGATGTCGATAATGGTGATATCCGGTGATAACTGCGATAACATGTCAGCGTTTACGACCGGCGCCGGAATAGTATTAAAGAGAAAACGAAAACAAGAGAGATCTGTTTCCGGCTTTAAAATATTATATCCACAGGTTTCGGCCTGGGCAATTTTTATAATATCTCTGGCAGAGATGGTAACATGACATCCGATGCCTGCCAGACGGTGCGTCAGAACAGAACCGCAGCGTCCATACCCCATGACCAGACAATGGCTACCATGCAGATTCCAGGGGCTATGAGTGATCGCTTCACATATGGCACCCTCGGCTGTGGCAACGGTATTGTGGATCACGACGGAAGGACTTTGCAAATAGTCGTATACTTTCGCGCCGATTTGGTTACATTTTTCTACAAAGGACGATGAGAGATTGCCGCCTAATATCACATGATCCGGTTCTAAACCAGCCAGGATCTGCTGGTATAATGTGTCCGGACAAGGAAGCGGAAGCAGGATCGCTGCGCCAACAGGAGGTAATTGGCAGCCGGAGAGTTCTGGAACCGCCTGTTGTTCATTACAATAAGTCACAGAAACTTGTTCTTGTTCCAATAGTTTTCCCAACATGAGTTGGCGTTTATCTGAACCATAGAGGAAGATTTGCTGAATGTTTTCCATGAGATAAGCCTCCTGTTTACCACTCACTTTATCTTATGCGGAGGAAATCGGGTCGGTGACAAATGAGGATGAATTTCCGGTTGACTTTTTCATACTGATGAAATAATATCAATAGAGGCTAATGATAAAAAAAGTACAACAAGAAAAGAAAATGTCATTGCTTTTTTTCACGGAAGATGCTAATGTGTCTATGGTTATCATATACTAATTTATATAAAATACAAGGAGGACAAAGACATGATAGATTTTGAGCAGTGGGAGGGTTTTGAAGGCCGTCTATGGAAGGAAGAGATCAATGTTCGTGATTTCATTCAGAAGAACTATACTCCCTATGATGGAGATGAGAGCTTTTTAGCACCTGCGACAGAGGCGACGGATAAGCTGTGGGGGGCTTTACAGAAATTGCAAAAAGAAGAGCGTGCCAAGGGTGGTGTGCTGAATATGGATACAGAGATTGTGTCCTCCCTGACTTCACATGGGGCCGGATATATTGATGAAGAGTTAAAGGATCTGGAGCAGATCGTCGGTTTACAAACGGATGAGCCGTTGAAGCGTGCATTTATGCCATATGGTGGTATTAAGATGGCAGAGGAAGCCTGCCGTATGTACGGATATGAACCAAGCGAGAAACTTCATGAGATTTTCACCAAGTATCACAAGACGCATAATCAGGGTGTGTTTGATGCCTATACACCTGAGATGCGGGCAGCACGCAAGAATAAGATCATTACCGGTCTGCCGGATACCTATGGACGTGGCCGTATTGTAGGCGATTATCGTCGTGTGGCTTTATATGGTATTGACCATTTGATCGCTGAAAAGGAGCATGACAAGGCATACTGTGGCAGTGGCAGTATGAAGGGTGAAGTGATCCGTTTGCGCGAGGAATTACAGGAGCAGATCAATGCATTAAAAGATATGAAAGAAATGGCGAAGATTTATGGATATGACATTTCTGCTCCGGCAAAGAATGCAAAAGAAGCAGTACAGTGGACGTACTTTGGATATTTGGCGGCGATTAAAACACAGAATGGTGCTGCGATGAGTATCGGGCGTGTATGTACTTTCCTGGATATTTATATTGAGAGAGATCTAAAGAAAGGAATCATCACAGAGGAAGAGGCACAGGAGTTGATCGATCATATGACGATGAAATTCCGTATGGTGAAGTTTGCCCGTATCAAGTCCTACAATGAATTATTCTCCGGTGATCCGGTATGGGCTACCATCGATCTGGCAGGTATCGGTGTAGATGGTCGTCACATGGTGACGAAGACCGACTATCGTGTATTGCACACATTGGAGAACATGGGACCTGCGCCGGAACCAAACATCACGGTGCTGTATTCTTCTGCTTTGCCGGAGAATTTCAAGAGATATGCCGCAGCGATTTCCATCAAGACCAGTTCTGTGCAGTATGAGAATGATGATGTCATGAAGCCGGTATGGGGAGATGATTATGCGATCTGCTGTTGTGTATCTGCGACACAGACCGGTAAGGAGATGCAGTTCTTTGGTGCCAGAGCAAACCTTGCAAAATGTTTGCTGTACGCAATTAACGGTGGTGTGGATGAGAAAAATAAGGTTCAGGTAGGACCTAAGTACCAGCCGATTACTTCCGAGTACCTGGATTATGATGAAGTGATGGAGAAATATGATGCCATGATGGATTGGCTGGCGGATATCTATGTGAATACATTGAACCTGATCCAGTATATGCATGACAAATACTATTATGAATCAGCGCAGATGGCACTGATTGATACCGATGTTCGCAGAACTTTTGCCACAGGCATCGCCGGTTTTTCTCATGTGATTGATTCCCTGAGTGCGATTAAGTATGCCAAGGTGAAAGTGATCCGTGATGAGAACGGACTGGCAGTAGATTATGAGACAGAAGGAGATTTTCCTAAATATGGTAATGATGATGACCGCGCGGATGAGATCGGAGTATGGCTGCTTCGTACATTCCTGGGCAAGATCGAGAAACATCATACCTATCGCCGCTCTGAGCCTACCACTTCGATATTGACCATTACTTCCAATGTCGTATATGGTAAGGCAACTGGTTCTATGCCGAACGGCAGAAAAGCCGGTGAGCCGCTTTCTCCAGGTGCAAATCCGTCCTATGGTGCAGAGCAAAATGGTCTGTTGGCTTCTTTGAACTCTGTGGCTAAGATTCCTTACGAATGGGCATTGGATGGTATCTCCAATACACAGACCATTAATCCGGATGCATTGGGACATGAAGAGGAGGAGCGCAAGGATAATCTGGTACAGGTAATGGATGGATATTTTGATCAGGGTGCACATCATTTGAATGTCAATGTATTTGGCAAAGAGAAATTGATTGATGCTATGGAACATCCGGAGAAAGAAGAGTATGCAAACTTTACGATCCGTGTATCAGGATATGCCGTGAAATTCATTGATTTGACCCGCGAGCAGCAGTTGGATGTGATCGCCAGAACTTGTCACGCAGCGATGTAACAGATCGTAGATTTGATCTGTAATTGATAGGCTTTTGGAGGGATTTATATATGAGCGAAGTAAAAGGATTGATTCATTCCGTGGAAAGCTTTGGCTCAGTAGATGGACCAGGAATACGTTTCCTGGTCTTTCTGCAAGGTTGCAATATGCGATGTAAGTTTTGTCATAATCCGGATACATGGCAGACAGACGATACGGAGAATGCCACATGGAGAACACCGGAGGATGTGTTGAAACAGGCATTGCGTTACCGGAATTATTGGAAGAATAGCGGCGGTATTACGGTGAGTGGCGGGGAACCGTTGCTGCAACTGGACTTTTTGATAGAATTTTTCAGTATGGCGAAAGAAAAAGGGATACACACCACTTTGGATACGGCAGGACAGCCCTTTACCAGAGAGGAACCATTTTTCTCTAAATTTCAACAATTAATGAAAGTGACAGATCTGCTTTTGCTGGATATTAAAAGTATAGATCCTGAGATGCATCGGGAAATTACTGGACATTCTGGTGAGAATATTCTGGATCTGGCCCGTTATCTGGATGAAATCGGTAAACCGGTCTGGATCCGTCATGTGTTGGTGCCGGAGTATTCGGATCAGGACGCGGCATTAAAGGAATTGGATTTCTTTTTACAAACCCTGCATAATGTTGAGAAGGTTGAGATATTGCCATATCATACCCTTGGAGTGTTTAAGTGGGAAACCCTGGGGATTCCCTATCCGTTAGAAGGAATCAGCCCGCCATCGCAGGAACGGATAGAGAATGCAAATCGATTATTGCATACGGATCAGTATATAGCGGCATCCGTATGAGCATAATAGAAGTATGATTTGAAAGGAGGCTATCATGGCTATTATCAAAGGCAATGCAGAAAATTTTGAGACAGAAGTTTTGAAAGCAGAGGGACCGGTACTGGTGGATTTCTGGGCAGAATGGTGTGGACCGTGCCAGATGATTGCGACTGTTTTAGAAGAAGTGTCCGCAGAGCGCCCGGAACTGAAGATCTGTAAGGTCAATACGGGAGAGGAAATGGCTTTGGCACAACAGTATCAAGTGGAGTATATTCCTTTTCTTCTGGTTTTTAAGAAGGGTGAATTAGTGAATAAGATTACAGGATTTCATACCAAGGAAGAGATATTGCAATTAATAGATGAAGTCTAATGCAAAAAACACATACAGTTTATGGCTGTATGTGTTTTTTTAATGCGGCAAAACTTTCTGTGCTGATGACATGTTCGATGCGGCAGGCATCTTCCGCGGCTATGTCCTTGGGTACACCGAGAGAAGAAAGAAATTGTGTCAGAAATTCATGCCGTTCATAGATCATTTCTGCGATTTCTTTTCCGGATTCCGTCAAATAAATGAAACCGGCATCTGTCACTGTGATATGTCCCTGTTTACGTAAATTTTTCATTGCCACACTGACACTGGATTTTTTGAAATCTAATTCTGTAGCGATATCTACAGATCGAACCACTGGTAATTTTTTGCTTAATACCAATATAGTTTCCAAATAATTTTCTGCCGACTCATTTGATTTATATGCTCCAGCCATGTATCATAACCCCCTCCATGCAATGTGATATCGCAAGTGTGTGAAAACACCCTGATTCGTTGTATTTATTTACGTTACATTTTATCATACAATGTTTCGGGTGTCAAAATCAAACGGAAAGAAGTTGCGTTGTATGATTCTTGATATTCTATATACATGTGTGTGTTATGTATGTGGCAGAGCGACAGCGAATGATGGCGGTTTGTCAGAATCTTGTCAAAAACAGAAAATAAACCGAGACAGATTTTGGAAAGTGTGTTATACTAAGAATAGTATGTAAAGGATTCTCTCACTGTGGGAGGTATAGTGATGAAAAATGTTGTATTAATCGTGGATGATGATATCATCAACCGTATGATCTTAATGAATATTTTATCCGATGATTATTGTGTCATCGAAGCGGAGAACGGAGCGGAGGCTTTACAGATTCTGGATGCGCATGAAGGCGGAGTGGATGCGATTATTCTGGATTTGATCATGCCTGTGATGGATGGATTTGAATTTTTGGTACAATGTGGTGAATCAGAAAAGCATAGTGATATCCCGATCATTGTGTCCACCGTTGCCGGGAATCCAGAGCATGAGTCCCATTGTCTGGAGTTGGGTGCATGGGATTTTATCCGTAAACCCTATAATGCCAAAATCATTCTTTATCGTTTGAAGAATGCACTGGAACGAAGCCAGTTACAGATTATCAAGAAGTTACAATATATGGAGTCGTATGATGCATTGACTGGATTATATTGCAGAGACCGGTTTCAGCGGGAAACCCGCAAGATGCTCGATCATTTTCGGGAGAAGAATTTTGTACTGGTTCGTTTGGATATTGCTAAATTTCAGTTGGTAAATTCTTTCTTTGGCATCCAGCAGGGAGACGAATTTATTAAGAAAGTAGCAGATATGATCAAAGAATATTTTGAACAGAATCCATGTGCAACCTACGGGAGGATGCGGGCAGATGTATTTGCCATGTGTATGGAATACAAGGACAGGCTTGAATTAGAGAGTATGGCAGAAGTATTCCGGGAAAGAGTGCGTAAGATCATACCAGAGTTTGATATGATTCCGGTGTTTGGATTTTACCTGATCACAGATCCGAATATGGAAGTCAATGATATGTATGATTATGCCAAGATGGCATCAAAACAGTGCAAAGGAAATTATATTCAAAATTTTGCCTATTATGAAGATGCGATGGGTCAGAATGTCATCAATGAACAGAAAATTGTCAATATGACCAGACCGGCCTTAGAGCAGGAAAAATTTGTATTGTATATTCAGCCGAAATATGATATTCAGGGGGATCGTATTGCGGGTGGTGAGGTATTAGTCCGTTGGAAGGAATCGGATCGTGGGATGATTTCGCCGGGAGAATTTATTCCGGTATTTGAACGCAATGGTTTCATTATGCAGTTGGATTATTATGTCTGGGAACATGCCTGCAAATTATTACGCGGATGGATTGATAAGGGCTATACGCCTATGCCGATCTCGGTTAATGTATCCAGGGTAAGTGTGTACAATCCTAATTTGGTAGATTTAATCTGTTCTTTGGTGGAGTCCTATCAGATACCACCAGAGTTATTCCAGTTGGAATTGACAGAGAGTGCGTATACCACAAATCCGTTTTTGATTCGTGAGACGATGAAAAAGTTGCAGGAGCGCGGCTTTACGATTCTGATGGATGATTTCGGAAGCGGTTATTCTTCTTTGAATGTATTGAAAGATATCGCGGTGGATGTCTTGAAGATTGATATGAAATTTATGGAAGAAGCAGAGATTCCGGGCAGAAGTGAGAACATTCTGGCTTCTGTGGTCAATATGGCACAGCGTCTCAAAATGCCGGTGATCGCGGAAGGAGTGGAGAAGAAAAGTCAGGTTGATTTCCTGAAGGGAATCGGCTGTGAATATGTACAGGGATTTTATTTTGCCAAACCGATGCCATCGGATGAATATGAGCAGTTGGCATTTTGTGCAAGTTAAAATTTCGGAAATGGAGAAAAGGAATGGGTAGATCCAGAGATGATAGATCAAAACGGGGCTTAGCGATGGCGGCCCTGCTTTTTGCTACTATGCTTTGTATGGCTGGTTGTGGTAAGGCGGATAAAGCATATGATAAAGCGATGGATTTGGCAGAAGAGGGAAAGTATGAGCAGGCGGCAGAGTCTTTTGAAGAGGCAATCAAACTCAAGGGGGAAAAGGCAGAATATTATATAGGATATGGTATGACGCTGAACCATTTGGGCAAATATAAAAAGGCAGTGAAGCAGTTTGAAAAAGCTTACCAGGAAGTGGATAATAAGATTTCCAGAAAAAACAATAAACAGTTGTATTATGGGGAAGCGTTAGCGTATTATGGGATGCATAAGTTTGATCAGGCGATTGAATGTTGTAATGATGCGTTAGAGATATCCGGACAGGCAGAAATCAATAGTAATATTTATGCGATTATGGCAGTGACTTATCTGGCATCTGGTGATACCGATAAAGCATTGGATAGTTTCAATCAGTTGATTAAAGATAACAAAAAAGATGCGTTGGGATATTTGCAGCGTGGACAGTTGTATTTGTATATGGGTGAACAGGAGTCGGCATTAAGCGATTTTTCCCAGGCTTTACAGTTGGATCAGCAGTGTTATGATGCATATTTTGGTCTATATGATGCTTATACCCAGTCAGGGCAGGATGATGCCGCGAAAGAGTCTTTGGAGATGCTGACAGGCATTCACGCAAAGTCTGCGGAACAAAAGATGCAGGTGGGACGTGCCTATTTGGTATTGGGTGAGGAAGATCAGGCGGTTAGTTATTTAAAGGATGCAGTGGAGCATAAATGCAAGGAAGGAAATTATTATCTGGGAATGGTGCAGATGGCAAAGAAAGATTATTCCTCTGCCCTCGACTACTTTGAAAAATATATCAAGGAAGCAACGGCGATAACGATACCAGAGGTGTATAATCAGATGGCAGGTTGTCTGATCGAAGAGAAAGAATATGACCAGGCAGCAGAATATCTGGAAAAGGGATTGGAACTGGGAGTAACCAGTGCATATCAGGGATTGTTAAAAAATCAGGTGATTCTATTGGAAAGACAGCAGGATTTTACAGCAGCCAAAAAAGCGGCTAAAACATATTTGGAAGCGTATCCGGAAGATGCTGCGATGCAAAAAGAGTTAAAATTTATCAAAACAAGGATTAAAAAGAAAACAACAACAGAGAACCAGGATAAGAAAAAGGAAGATGGGCAAACTACTTCGCAAGAGGACAGTACATCAAACAATCAGTCTACTGCTTCACCGGATTCCACGGCAGATGTTGCCTCTACCACAGAACCGGATCATGAATCAGACGGACAGTCTACAGCAGATCCGGCTGGAACGGCAGATGCTCAGGCAACATCCGATACTAAGGATACGTTGGATGCTGCCGCGACCCCAATGCAGTAGTAGAAATGGGAGGAGTTATGTTTGAGACAGAGGAACAACAGGAACGGATTGTATTAGTGGCAGTGTCTACTGCGGAGGGCGATGATACCGAACAATCTTTGGATGAGTTAGAAGAGTTAGGGCAGACTGCCGGCGCAGTGACCGTAGCAAAAGTAATTCAAAACAGAGAACGCTTTCATCCGGGCACTTATATTGGGAAAGGTAAAATAGCAGAAGTGCAGGAGTTGGTGAAACGGTTTCATGCGAATACGGTGGTTTGTGATGATGAGCTTACTCCGGCACAATTTCATAATCTACAAGAGATATTGGATGTCAAGGTGATTGACAGGACCGTCATGATCCTTGATATTTTTGCGAAACGGGCTTCCACCAGTGAAGGTAAGCTGCAGGTGGAACTGGCACAGCTAAGATATCGGGCTTCTCATTTGATTGGAGGGAGAAGCGAACTGTCTCGTCTGGGGGGAGGCATTGGCACCAGAGGACCCGGAGAGCAAAAGCTGGAGATGGACCGCCGCCTGATCAAAGAACGAATTACTTTCGTGAAACGGGAATTGGTACAGGTGCAGAGAACCAGAGAACTCACCAGAAAGAAACGTCAGGCGAATCCCACTCCTGTAGTAGCCATCGTCGGATATACGAATGCAGGAAAATCCACCTTATTGAACCGGTTGACTGGTGCAGGGGTGCTTTCAGAGAATCAGCTTTTTGCTACGCTGGATCCCACGACGCGTAAATTGGTACGGGAGGATGGAGAGGAACTGTTGTTTACGGATACGGTAGGTTTTATCCGAAAACTGCCGCATCATTTGATTCAGGCGTTTCGTAGCACTCTGGAGGAAGCCAAATATGCCGATGTGATTTTGCATGTAGTAGACAGTGCTAATCCCGATTTGGATGCTCAAATGTATACGGTATATGATACATTGCAGAAATTAGAGATCGGGGATAAACGAATCATAACGGCTTTTAATAAGGCAGATCTGTTGGAGGGGAACCAAGAAGTATTTAAGGATTTGCATGCAGACCAAACCATACGAATTTCTGCGAAAACCGGGCAGGGAATCGAGGAAATGTTAGATGTGCTCAGTGATGTCTTGAAAGAGGGACAGGTAATGCTGGAGCAGACCTTGCACTATGCAGAAGGAGCCAAGGTGAATCTGATGCGTAAATACGGCCAGGTGATGGCAGAAGAATACCGGGAAGATGGCATTTATGTTAAAGCATCCATTCCCAGAGAATACTTGTATTTATTTGTGGAACCGGAAAAACGGGAGGAATCGTGGTAGATGAATATGATCGTATGTGTAGATGCGAATTGGGCCATCGGTAATAAAAATGAGTTATTGGTGAATATTCCCGCAGATAAGCGTTTGTTTAAGGAGTTGACTACAGGGGGGGTCGTATTAGGGGGACGCAGAACGATGGAAGGTCTGCCGGGAGGTACCACATTAAAAGGGAGAACGAATATTGTGCTTACCAGGCAGACGGATTATCAATATGGAGATGCCCTGGTGGTGCATAGTGTTTCGGAAGCGCGGGAACTGTTACGGAATTATGCAGAGGAACAGATTTATATTATTGGTGGGGGAAAAGTATACCAGGAGTTTTTGCCGTATTGTAACCATGCTTATGTGACAAAAGTAAATTATCAGTACGAGGCCGATACGTTTTTTCTGAATCTGGACCAGAGAGCAGATTGGGTCATGACCCATGAATCGGAGGAACAGACTTATTACGATCTGGAGTATTTTTTTACCCAGTATCACCGGAAATAGACATTTGAGTACGAGCAAATAGAAACACCGTCTCACATCATGGGGAGACGGTGTTTCTATTTGTATAGATTTTCGTTGACAAAACGATGTTTTGCGCTTGCAAAATGCTAATTTGGCAAGTTGCGATAGGAGCAATTATCCCATCACTACAGTTACATCATAGGTAGTCTTGCCCTTTTCGTAAGGAATCACAGTAGTGCCGGTGTATTCTTTGCCATCGACGATGAGCTTGGCCACACCCTTCTCTACTTTGTTTGGATTTTCTACTTTGATGTTGTAAATTCCCTCCCGATACTTACGGGTCATAGTGAAATCGGTACCCATCTCATCCGGAATACAAGGATCAACACTTAATCCGTTCAGGGTAGGAACTACGCCGAGAATGTATTGGGACACATTGACGAAAGTCCATGCAGCAGTACCGGTTAACCAACTGTTTTTCGCCTGTCCAAAGAAGTGTGCGTCTTTTCCGGCGATCATCTGAGAGTATACATAAGGCTCAGTGCAGTGAATTTCACTGATATCTTCAATATAGGCAGGACAAGTCTTTTTATAGATCTCGAATGCACGGTTGCCTCGGCCAATCACCGTCTCAGCACAGGATACCCAAGGATTGTTGTGGCAGAAGATACCCGCATTCTCTTTGTATCCCGGTGGATAAGAAGAAATCTCGCCAAGTTCTACATGATATCTGGTGTATGGAGGTTGTAACAGCACAATACCATACTTTGTGTCCAGTTTCTCCTTAACAGAATCCAGTGCTTTCCTGGCTTCACCAGTCTCGACACCGATGCCGGCTAATACACAGAATCCCTGTGGCTCAATATAGATCTGTCCTTCTTCGCATTCCTTGGAACCAATCTTACGGCTTTCAGAATCGTATGCACGTACAAACCATTCGCCGTCCCAGCCACCGTCTAGTACCGCGTCATTCATCGCTGCCACCTCTGCCATAGCGCGATCTGCTTCGGCCTGGTCTCCGGTGTATGCGCACAGATCAGCATATTCTTTACCATATTTTACGAACATACCACCGATAAATACAGACTCTGCCACAGGTCCCTCACTTGGACCAAATGTCTGGAATGATTCACCCGGCTGTTTTGAAAAGCAGTTTAAGTTTAGGCAATCGTTCCAGTCAGCACGTCCAATCAATGGAAGATTATGAGGACCTTTGTGGTTTACGATATAATCAAAGGATCTCTTTAAGTGTTCCATCAAAGGAACTGCCTTGGACATATCATTGTCAAATGGAACCATCTCTTGCAAAATAGAGGTATCGCCTGTCTCACGAATGTAAGCAGAAGTACTGGCAATCAGCCATAATGGATCGTCATTAAAACCAGATCCGATATCTGCATTGCCTTTCTTGGTCAATGGCTGGTACTGATGATAAGCACTGCCATCCTCAAACTGAGTAGAAGCAATATCGATGATTCTCTCGCGGGCGCGTTCCGGAATCAGATGTACAAAACCTAACAGATCCTGACAGGAATCGCGGAAGCCCATGCCGCGGCCAATACCAGACTCATAATAAGAAGCGGAACGTGACATATTAAAGGTAACCATACACTGGTATTGATTCCAGATATTTACCATGCGGTCTAGTTTTTCTTCATCAGATTTTACCGTAAACTTAGACAACAGATCTTCCCAGTTGGCCTTCAATTCAGCCAGAGCAGCCTCTACCTGTTCCTCGGTCTGGTATTTTGCTAACAGTTCATTGGCTGGCTTTTTGTTAATGACATCCTGTGCCTCGAACTTCTGATCCTCTGGGTTTTCGCAATAGCCCAATACGAAGATGACACTCTTGGATTCCCCTGGTGCCAACGTAATATCAATCTGATGTGAGCCGATCGGATACCATCCACTGGCAACCGAGTTGTGAGATTTGCCCTCCGCTACCACCTGTGGATCTGTGACACCACGGTAAGCGCCCAGAAATTCGTCGCGACTGGTGTCAAAGCCTGCAACAGGGCAGTTGACACTATAAACGGCATAATGGTTACGGCGCTCACGGTATTCTGTCTTGTGATAGATCGTAGACCCGATCACTTCTACTTCGCCAATATTTAAGTTGCGCTGATAGTTTGTCATATCGTCCATAGCATTCCAAAGACAGAATTCTATGTAAGAAAAGATGGAAAATGTCTTTGTTTCATTGGATTCATTCGTCATGGTCAACTGATTTACTTCGCAATTATCGTTTACCGGTACAAATGCCAATAAAGAAGCCTTTAAGCCGTTTTTGACAGAAGTGAAACGGCTGTATCCCATACCATGCCGGCATTCATAGGAATCCAGATCAGCCTTTACCGGCTGCCAGCCGGGATTCCATACAGAGTCTCCCTCTTTGATGTAATAATAACGCCCGCCCTCATCGTTTGGGATGTTATTGTAACGATAACGGGTCAGACGCAATAATTTAGCATCCTTATAGAAACTATACCCACCACAAGTATTAGAAATTAGTGAAAAGAAGCTATTGCTTCCCAAGTAGTTGATCCAAGGCAGTGGTGTCTTCGGTGTGGTGATGACATACTCCTTATTTGGATCATCAAAAAAACCAAACTTCATATTTTCCTCCATTCCGCCCGCAGGCATACATTATATACAGCGCTTTCCCACGAGTATAGGGAAAACTACCAAATAAAAGTATATCGTAATCAGAGGGGGAAATCAAGCCAAAATGCGAATTTACGTAAAGATTTTCGCGGGCAAAATGAAAGGATCAACGTGAATTTACAAAAGATATAAAAATTCATCGTCAATGGGTTTTCCAAATAGTCATATTAGGGTATAATATACGCGAAAGCAATGCGGAAGTATGAGGGAACACAGGAGGTTGTCCGGATGAGTAAGAGAAATGTTACGGAAGAATTATTGGAATTTATAGAGCAAAGTCCCAGTGCGTTTCACGTAATTGATAACATGAAAGCAGAACTGGCAGAGGCCGGATATGAGGAATTAACGGAAGCGGTCCCTTGGACTTTGGAGGCAGGTGGAAAATATTATGTGACCCGCAATGAGTCCTCCCTGATCGCATGGCAGATACCAAGCCGGGAGGACTGGAAGGAATTTCGCGGGTACCACATTGCAGCCGCACACAGTGATTCTCCTGCTTTTTTACTCAAGGAGCATCCGGAGATGAGCACGGAGAAAGCATATATTCGTCTGAACACTGAAAAATATGGTGGCATGATTATGTCAACCTGGCTGGATCGCCCTTTGTCGGTGGCAGGACGTGTGATCGTCCAGCAAGATGGACAGATCGAAAGCAGATTAATCAATATTGACCGGGATCTTATGGTGATCCCCAGTCTGGCAGTCCATATGGAACCAAAACTTAACCGAGGATATGAATATAATGCACAGACGGATATGTTACCGATCTATGCGGATCAGACCGGGGAAGGCAGTTTTCAGGAGATGGTTGCAGAAGCAGCAGGTATCACAGATGCTGGTCGGGTGTTATCTCAGGAATTATATTTATACGTTAGGGAATTTGGGCGCATTTTAGGACATGAAGGGGAATGGATCTTATCGCCAAGATTAGACGATGCCCAATGTGTGTTTGGACTGCTACAGGGTTTGAAGCAATCTGAACCAAAAAATTATGTCAATGTGACCGTCATATTTCATAACGAAGAAGTGGGGAGCAATACCAGGCAGGGGGCGGATTCGACTTTTTTGGAAGATGTGTTGTTCTGGATCAGTGAAGCAGCAGGAGAAGGATTTGGAGAATACCGGAGAAAGTTGTCTCAGAGTTTTCTGTTATCAGCAGATAATGCACATGCCCTGCATCCCAATCATCCAGAGAAAGCGGACCCCACGAACCGGCCTGTATTAAATGGCGGTGTGGTATTGAAGTATCATGGTGGCCAGAAATATACTACAGATGCGGTGACTGGTGCTAAGGTCAAGCTATGGTGTGAGGAAGCGGGGGTACCATATCAGGTCTATCATAACCGCTCCGATCTTTTGGGGGGTTCGACTCTGGGGAATATTTCCACTTCCCATGTGTCTGTGCCGTCAGCCGACATCGGCCTGCCGCAACTGGCGATGCATTCGGCTGTGGAAACGGCAGGAAGCCGGGATATCCGGTATTTCATTGAATTGATAAAACGGTTTTATGGAGAATAACAATATGAGTGAACAGGATAGAGCCCGGGCAAAGAAGCGATTGCGGGAACAGAGACGGGAACAAAAGATACACGAGAAGGAACGGCGCAGAAAGGCAAAGAAATCTTCAAAGGGAAAGCGGGTAAAGTGGGAAAAACTGGACAATACCGCGAATCTTTTCCCTGCGATTGCGACCCATAATATGACGAATGTGTATCGAATTTCGGTAACGCTGCAGGAAAGAGTGGATAAAGCTTTGCTACAGCAGGCTTTGGATGAACTGCTGCCGGCATTTGATACATTCCGGGTACGGATGCGCAAGGGGATATTTTGGAATTATTTTGAGACAAATCATCAAAGTCCTCCGTTGGTGGAACTGGAGCAGTCATATCCATGCAGCTATATAGATCCGTATATGAATAATGGATACCTGTTTCGGGTGTCCTATTATCGGGACAGGATTAATCTGGAAGTGTTTCATGTTTTAGCCGATGGCATGGGAGGCATGAATTTCTTGCGGGAATTGACCTATCGTTATCTGCGGCTGGTGCATCCGGAGTTGGCTGGCAATGCTTTCAAAGGATTATCGGACGAGACTTCTTTAAATACGGAAGATAGTTATCTGAAAAATTATCGTCAGAGCCATGTTAAAGGCTATAAGACGGCGCGAGCAGTGGAAGTGCGGGGAGAAAAACTGCCGGGTGGAGCCTTAGGGGTATTGCATGGGTACATGGCATTGTCTCAGATAAAAGAGGTATGCAAAACGCGCCGGATCAGCATCAATGAATATCTGACCTCCCTCCTGGTATATAGTATCTACCGGGAATATTTACATGAGAGCGCGTCGAAACGGCCGATTGCAGTGGCAGTACCTGTGAATCTGAGACCCTATTTTGATTCTATGACAACACGTAATTTCTTTGTGATGGTTAGTGCTGTTTTTCAGCCGGACCGCACTGAGCGGTATACCTATTCGGAAGTACAGGATATTGTGGTGAAAAGTTTGCGGGATCAGATTAATAAGGAACATTTGGAAGCATTATTTTCCTATAATGTTTCCAATCAGAAAAATATTTTTTTGCGTTCGGTACCTATTTTTATCAAAGTGATTGCAATGCGTTTTGTCTATCGGTCCTCAGCGCGGGCAAATACCACGACTCTGTCCAATATTGGCAGTTTTTCTCTGGCACCGGAATATCAACCATACGTGAAGCAGTTTCATGGGATGATTGCCATGTCAACCGGACAGAATATCAAGGGTGTCGTCTGTTCCTTTGGAGACGAATTGGTCTTAAATTTTACTTCGACATTACAGGATGTTTCCATACAGCGCCGGGTATTTCGTCAGTTGGCAGAGGATGGAATCACAGTCACAATAGAAAGCAATGGTGTTTATTATGAGTAAATGTAAAAAATGCGGGGTGTTGATAGGAGATAAGAGCCAGGTCTGTCCTCTGTGCCATATGGTATTGACGATGGAGGAAGGCGAAAATTCATCCAAAAAATATCCGAATATTACGAAGAAAAGAAAAATGTGGACCAGACTATGGAAACTGGCAACTTTTATTTTAATTGTGGTGCAGTGCATATTGGTAGCATTGAATGTGCTTTTTTACCGAGGGATACGCTGGTCACTGATTAGCGGAGTGGTGATTTTATATTTACTGGTGTCATTGTATCAGATGATACTACATCCGGACAGCCCGATACGTAAACTGTTTTGGCAGACGGTATTCGTATGTTTCCTGCTGGTTGGGATTGATGTTGCGCTGGGATTTCGGGGGTGGTCCCTGTCGATTGGGATGCCCTGTGTGATTTTGAGTCTGGATACCATCGTTTTGGTCTGTATGATTATTCAGTTTCGTAATTGGCAGAATTATTTGTTATTGCAGATGTTTGCTTTGATCATCAGTATATTTTGTGTAGGAACCTGGTATCTGAGGCATCAATCTTATGGTGTTTTGGCATGGATTACGTTTGGAGTGACAGCATTTTTCTTTGCCTTTTGTGTGTTTTTTGGGAGTACGAAAGCGAAAAATGAATTGCAGAGAAGATTTTATATTTGATCCATAGTCCGGACAACAAAGGGAGGTGTCGTCCAATGAAAAATGTTATCAGTGTCAGAGCAAAATTTATCAAAGCATGTATTCGAGCGATGGCATCGAATCATCTCATCGGTCCGCAGATACAGACCGGAAGATTACAGAGGCATTTGGCGGAACCGGAATGGAGATGTCCGGATGGATATCGTATGTCCAATATCAATATGCGGCATTTTCAGATGGAATGGTTGTCACCGGAACCGGAGGAAGGAAAACAGGTGGTTTTGCAGTTGCATGGAGGCGGTTATGTGAACCGGCTGCGTAATATATACCGTGATTTTGCTGTGAAATATGGCAGCATGGCGGGAGGAATGTCAGTTTTGAGTGTGGATTACCGTGTGGCACCGGAACATCCTTACCCGGCGGCTTTGCTGGATGCGATAGAGGCATATCGATGGCTGCTGGAACTGGGATATGATGGAGAGCAGATAATCGTGGCAGGAGATTCGGCAGGGGGAGGCCTGTCTCTGGCATTAGCCATGTGGCTTCGGGATCAGAATATGACGCTTCCGGGAAAGCTGGTGCTGATGTCACCGTGGACGGATCTCACAGCATCTGGTGTGTCTTATGAGGAAAATTATGATCAGGATCCCATGTTTGGCGGCACTAGAGAAAGTATGATCTATCAATGCGCATATCCGGGAGAGCATGATCCGATGGGACCTTATATTTCCCCATTATTCGGGAATTTTCGGGGCTTGCCTCCGATGCTTTTTCAGGCCGGCAGTATTGAGATGCTTCGCAGTGATGCAGAGATGGCAGCAGGGAAAGCGAGACAGGCAGGATGTCTGGTCTCACTTTCCGTTTATCCGGAGATGTTCCATGTTTTTCAAATGGGATTGGATCATTTTCCGGAGTCACAGGCTGCCTGGGAAGAGGTGAAACAGTTTATTGAGACATAGAAATTAGCTGTCTGTGAATCTTTATTGCAATTCTGCGATCCGGCTCACGCCAACATAGATCTGGCTGATCTTATACCAGGTAGGATAATCGACAATACCGTTGGCTGGCAGATTAAATACAGACTGGAATACCCGGACGGCTTCAGCGGTGTTTGCACCAAAGATGCCGTCTTCTGCAATTTTTGGAATCAGAGGATAGGCACCCGAGATGACATTTAACTGATTTTGCATCTGGCGTACTTTCTGCCCCTCACTGCCAATGGTTAGGTTGGAACCTGGCCAGGAGGACGGAACACCGGAGATTTCTTCGGAGCTGTTGATGTAGAGAGAATTTCCATAAAAGGATCGTAATATTTCGATGGCGGAATATCCCCGGTCTCCCAGCGTTTTGGATTCCCACTGGCGCATCCAGTTAGGACAGGATACGCGTTGACCATCGCAATACTGTGTGAAGAGAGGCTGTGTGATATTGGGTCTGGTTAAATAGTTAGCAAATACATTATCCACAACCTGAGATATGGATTCATAAATATTTCGCCCGGAGATCCATTTCTGATCGTAGGCAGTAGAGGATGTAATGGTAAAATCATAATTTTTATTACGGTACCACTCCGTATAAACACGGTTTAGGGTAATGGACTGGATCGCCAACACATTGGCTATGATGGTTTCCGTTGGCCAGGTAGCATAGATTTCGCTGGAAGCGACATTTTTGATATACTCTTTGTATGGTACATAGTAGTTTTTGGCAGAATTATCCGAAGGTGGTCCGTCATGGACAATAATATATTCCGGGATAACAACACGGCTTAATACGATTTCACCGGTTTCTTCCACCGTCTTTAGCTCATTTTCCGGTATTTTTGGCGGGTATTCCGCATATAGCGTATGTGCCGGAATGACAAATAATTCCTCGGACAAATTGGTAGTGCTTTCCTGTGGCAGCAGTGGGGTGTTTTGGAGAGCCGTTTCTCCAGATAAAATTTCAGCACCATTGATTTCCACCGGCTCAAAATCGGGAGCGCTGATCCGTATATTATAGTCCGCGTAGGGCTGTTCGGCCCCAGGTTCCATACTATATTCCAGCGGTGGCGCAGGTAGTTCAATCAGATCGGTTTTTCCGTTTCCGTCAGTTTCGGTTTCGACTAGGATTTCCTCAGGATAAGTTTCGGTTGAGATCTGTACTGTTGCACCGGCGATAGGTCTGGAATCTCGCACAGACGTAATATTGGCTTGAAAGTAGCCGATATCCGGCGTGTTTAATGCCGTGTGATAGAGTGGATAGCCCATAAGCATCCTCCATAGAAGAACAAAAAGATTTAACTTATTATATGTTTGGATGGGGAAGAATGTGATGGGGAAATTTTGACGCTTTTTCTGAATTGTGATATATTATAAAATTAGATTATTATAGAGATACAGAATCGTAAGTGCCGGCACGTATTATTGTGCAAAATAAATGGAGGAATCAGAGTCAATGGAAACGATCAAGATTAAATATTTTACGGAAAAGATTGATAAATTAACGTATATTGATGGGAAATCCGATTGGATTGATCTTCGTGCATCGGAGGATGTCTCTTTGAAGCAGGGGGATTTTGCTTTGATCCCGTTGGGGGTGGCGATGGAATTGCCGGAGGGATATGAAGCACATATCGTTCCCCGCAGCAGTACATACAAAAATTTCGGTGTGATTCAGGCAAATCATTGTGGCATCGTGGATGGTTCTTATTGCGGAGATCATGATATGTGGCGGATGCCGGTGATTGCCATGCGGGATACTGAGATCCATGTCAATGACAGAATTTGTCAATTCCGCATTATGCAAAATCAGCCACAGATTCATTTCGATGAATTGGAGCATTTGGCAGGAGCAGATCGAGGAGGGTTTGGCTCTACTGGAAAGGCATAGGAGTGAAAAAATGGTAACTGGGAGGAGCCGGTGATGGAAAGAAAAGAGTTATTACATAAATTAGATCATACTTTATTAAAACAGGATGCCACATGGGAGCAGATTCGGAAACTGTGCGAGGAAGGCATAGAAAACCACGTAGCTTCGGTATGTATTCCACCCTGTTTTGTAAAGGAAGCAAAGGATTATGTAGGGGAGCGTCTCAGGATTTGTACTGTGATTGGGTTTCCGAATGGTTATAATACCACAGCGGTGAAGGTGGCAGAAACATTGGATGCTGTGGCAAATGGTGCGGATGAGATCGATATGGTGATCAATATCAATCGGGTCAAAGATGACCGCTTGGAGGAAGTGTTGCGGGAGATCCGCGAGGTGAGGCAGGCATGTCCAGACCAGATTTTGAAGGTGATCATCGAAACTTGTCTTTTGACAGAAGAAGAAAAGATTAAGATGTGTGAGGTTGTGACAAAAGCAGGTGCTGATTATATTAAGACTTCAACGGGATTTTCCACAGGGGGAGCTACGTTTGAGGATGTGGCACTGATGCAGAAATATGTGGGCGATCAGGTGCGGGTGAAGGCAGCCGGTGGGATATCCACAGTGGAGGATGCACAGCGCTTTATCCGTCTGGGAGCCAGTCGACTGGGAACCAGTCGCCTGATCCGATTGTTAGAGCAGCAGTGAGGGTATGACTTGACACAAAAAAGAATAATGTATACACTATTATGTAATGCATTTTTCAATATTTTGATGGCTGTTTCATTGATATGAAGTGTTGATTGGAAGCTTTCATCATGGAAGAAAAATTCAATAGGAAAAGGAGCGAATGCTAAGATGAATTACAAAGTAGCCGTGATTCCGGGAGATGGGATAGGCCCGGAGATCGTCAGAGAGGCGAAAAAAATATTAGATAAGGTAGGGCAGAAATACGGACATTCTTTTGCGTACCAGGAGTTACTCATGGGAGGATGTTCCATTGATGCTTATGGCGAACCATTGACAGATGAGACATTGGCTGCTGCCAAGGCAAGTGATTCTGTGTTGTTGGGTGCCGTCGGAGGTAATGTGGGCCAGTCTAACTGGTATCAGTTACCACCCGATAAACGTCCGGAGGCAGGATTGCTTCAGATCCGTAAGGGGCTGGGGTTGTATGCAAACATCCGTCCGGCCATATTATTTGATGAATTATCAGGTGCCTGTCCGTTAAAGGAAGAATTAACCGAAGGTGGTTTTGATTTCGTGGTGATGCGTGAACTGACAGGTGGTTTGTATTTTGGTGAACGCAAGACCATTACCGAGAACGGTGTGGAAAAGGCCATTGATACTTTGACTTACGATGAACATGAGATTCGCCGTATTGCCAAGTGGGGATTTGATGTGGCGATGAAGAGAAATAAAAAGGTTTGTAGTGTGGATAAGGCGAATGTACTGGATTCATCCAGACTTTGGAGACGAGTCGTGGAGGAAGTGGCGCAGGAATATCCGGAGGTGGAGTTATCACATATGTTAGTGGACAACTGTGCGATGCAGTTAGTGCGTGATCCAAAACAATTTGATGTGATTTTGACAGAGAATATGTTTGGCGATATCTTATCGGATGAAGCCAGTATGGTCACGGGTTCCATCGGTATGTTATCTTCTGCCAGCTTAGGGGCCACCAAGCTGGGGCTATATGAACCTAGTCATGGTTCGGCACCGGATATTGCCGGGCAGGATAAAGCAAATCCGATTGCGACTATCTTATCGGCTGCCATGATGCTCCGATATTCCTTTGATCTGGAAGAGGAAGCCGATGCGATAGAACATGCGGTGAAGCAGGTATTAAAGGATGGATACCGCACTGTAGACATCATGGATGAGGGCAAGACGCAGGTGGGTACCATTCAGATGGGAGATCTGATTGCCGAGAGGATCTAGGAAATGAAACGTTTTATGATAATCAAATCTGAAAGCAAATAGAATAGGAGGCTTTATGATGAAAAGTAATGTTGTCAAGAAAGGTGTGGCTACTGCACCACAGAGATCCTTATTTAACGCTTTGGGTCTGACAGAGGAAGAGTTAGAGAGACCTTTGGTGGGTATCGTTAGTTCCTATAATGAGATCGTACCAGGGCATATGAATATTGATAAAATCGTCGATGCTGTAAAAACCGGGGTAGCGATGGCAGGTGGCACTCCGATTGTATTTCCGGCAATCGCAGTATGTGATGGTATTGCTATGGGACATGTGGGAATGAAATATTCTCTGGTGACCCGCGATCTGATTGCGGATTCTACGGAATGTATGGCAACAGCACATCAATTTGATGCATTGGTGATGGTGCCAAACTGTGATAAAAATGTACCGGGTCTGTTGATGGCAGCCGCCAGATTAAATGTTCCTACTGTATTCGTCAGCGGGGGACCGATGTTAGCCGGTCATGTAAATGGTAATAAAACCAGTCTGTCTTCGATGTTTGAGGCAGTAGGTGCTTATTCTGCCGGAACGATGGATGAAGCAGGGGTAGAGGATTATGTATGCAATGCCTGCCCTACGTGTGGTTCTTGCTCCGGAATGTATACAGCCAATAGTATGAACTGCCTGACAGAGGCCATCGGTATGGGATTACAGGGCAACGGAACGATTCCGGCGGTATATTCCCAGCGGTTAAAATTAGCGAAACATGCCGGCATGAAGGTTATGGAATTATTAGAGAAAAATATTTGTCCTCGCGATATATTAACGAAAGAAGCCTTTGAGAATGCGTTGACGGTGGATATGGCACTGGGTTGTTCCACCAATACCATGTTACATCTGCCGGCCATTGCACATGAGGCAGGCGTGGAGATTAATTTAGATATTGCCAATGAGATTAGTGAGAGAACTCCAAATCTGTGTCATCTGGCACCGGCAGGTCATCATTATATGGAAGAGTTAAATGAGGCTGGTGGTATCTATGCTGTTATGAAAGAATTGGATGAAAAGGGACTGTTACATACAGATCTGATTACAGCAACGGGTAAGACGGTGGCAGAAAATATCAAGGATGCACAGAATCGGAATCCTGAAATTATCCGTCCGTTGGATCAACCATATAGTGAGAAGGGTGGCATTGCTGTATTGCGTGGCAACATTGCTCCGGATAGTTGTGTGGTGAAGCGTTCCGCTGTGGTGCCGGAGATGTTAGTACATGAAGGACCAGCACGTGTCTTTGATTGTGAAGAAGATGCCATTGAGGCGATTCGTGGCGGCAAGATTGTGGAAGGTGATGTGGTGGTGATCCGTTATGAAGGGCCAAAGGGAGGTCCTGGTATGCGTGAGATGTTAAATCCTACTTCTGCCATTGCAGGAATGGGGCTTGGTTCCAGTGTGGCATTAATCACGGATGGTCGTTTCTCAGGGGCATCCCGCGGCGCATCCATCGGCCATGTTTCTCCGGAGGCAGCAGCAGGTGGTCCGATCGGTTTGATCGAGGAGGGCGACATCATTGCGATTGATATTCCGGCCAATACCATTAATGTCAAGGTCTCGGATGAGGTTTTGGCAGAGCGCAAGGCAAAATGGCAGCCTAGAGCGCCGAAGATTAATACCGGCTATCTGGCCAGATATGCGAAGATGGTTACTTCCGCAGATAAGGGTGCTATTTTAGAGATGAAATAGCAGGAAAAAGGAGACGAGATAAAATGCAGTTAACAGGTTCAGAGATAGTAATTGAATGTTTAAAGGAGCAGGGAGTTGACACCGTATTTGGTTATCCGGGCGGTGCGATCTTAAATATATATGATGAATTATATCGTCATCAAAATGAGATTCGTCATGTCTTGACTTCTCATGAGCAGGGTGCTTCCCATGCAGCCGATGGTTATGCACGGGCTACCGGTAAGGTAGGCGTGTGTATGGCCACCAGCGGACCGGGAGCAACCAATTTAGTCACGGGGATTGCTACAGCATACATGGATTCGGTGCCTTTGGTGGCGATTACATGTAATGTTGGCAAGGCATTGCTGGGGAAGGATTCTTTTCAGGAAGTAGATATTGCAGGCGTTACTGTGCCGATCACGAAGTATAGTTTTCTGGTAAAGGAAGTAGACGATCTGGCAGACACTTTGAGACGTGCTTTTGAAATTGCACAGACGGGGCGTCCGGGTCCTGTATTAGTCGACATTGCGAAGAATGCCACCAGCGATAAGACAGAGTATTCTCCGGTGACTCCAAAGATTATCCCTCGTTCAGCAGATAAGATTGATGAATCGGTGATTGATCAGGCAATTAAAGTGTTGCGCAAGGCACAGAAGCCGATGATTTTTGTTGGTGGCGGTGCAGTGATCGCAGGTGCGGATAAGGAACTGATGGAATTTGTCAAGAAGATTGATGCACCGGTTACGGACACACTGATGGGGAAAGGTGCTTTTCCCGGAACAGACGATTATTATGTGGGTATGTTGGGAATGCATGGCACGAAGACAGCGAATTTAAGTGTATCTGAGTGTGACGTATTGGTCGTAATTGGTTCCAGATTCTCGGATCGTGTGACAGGCAATACTGCCAACTTTGCCAAGAATGCGACGATCATCCAAATTGATGTGGATGAAGCAGAGATTAACAAGAATGTCCTGGTTGACATGAGTATTATCGGTGATGTTAAGTCTGTACTGGATGTTATGAATTCTCGTATGGAGCAGATGTATCACAAAGAATGGCTTGATAAGGTCATGGCGCGCAAGGACGCATTGCCTATGACTTATGATACCTCCGGTTTGACCGGACCATATATTATGGAGAAATTAAATGAAATCACGGGCGGTGATGCCATTATCTGTACAGAGGTTGGACAGCATCAGATGTGGGCAGCACAATATTATGATTATCTGGAACCTAGAACGTTGATTACTTCCGGTGGCCTGGGAACTATGGGGTATGGTCTGGGGGCTTCGATTGGTGCCAAGATGGGACGTCCGGATAAAACGGTAGTCAATATTGCTGGTGACGGTTGTTTCCGTATGAATATGAATGAGATCGCCACAGCCAGCCGATATAACATTCCGATTGTGGAAATTATTTTTAACAATCAGGTATTAGGTATGGTTCGCCAGTGGCAGACTTTGTTCTACGGCAAGCGATATTCGAATACAGTGTTAAATGATCAGGTGGATTATGTAAAATTATCAGAAGCATTAGGTGCCAAGGCATATCGCATCACGAAAAAGGAAGAGGTGGAACCTGTCCTAAAAGAGGCGATTGCAGCAGGTGTTCCGGTGGTAGTGGAATGTGTGATCGAGAGTGATGACAAAGTATTCCCTATGGTGGCTCCGGGTAAAAATCTGGAGGATTGTTTCGATGATAAGGATCTCAGGAAGCAGGAGCAGGAAAGACATCGTTAGTCAGGCTGATTAGGCTTTTGTAGCTTAACAAATGACAACATGCGGAGTGATGAGTCCACATGCTGTCATATAGATTATTTCATAGTTTTTTACATTAAGGAGGCAGAAACAAAATGAGCAGAGTGTATAATTTTTCAGCGGGACCGGCTGTATTACCGGAAGAAGTATTGCAGGAGGCAGCAGATGAGATGTTAGATTATCAGGGCAGTGGCATGTCCGTGATGGAGATGAGCCACCGTTCCAAAGAATATGATAACATCATCAAGACAGCAGAACAGGATTTGAGAGATCTGATGAATATTCCGGATAACTATAAGGTACTGTTCTTGCAGGGTGGAGCTTCCCAGCAGTTCGCCATGATTCCAATGAATCTGATGAAAAACGGTGTAGCAGATTATATCGTTACCGGACAGTGGGCTAAGAAAGCATGGCAGGAAGCATCAAAATATGGGAAAGCGAATAAGATCGCTTCTTCTGAGGATAAGACATTTTCCTATATCCCGGATTGTTCGGATCTTCCGATTTCTGAGGACGCTGATTATGTATACATCTGTGAGAATAATACCATTTATGGAACCAAGTATAAGGAGCTGCCAAATACCAAAGGTAAGACGTTGGTGGCAGATGTATCGTCTTGTTTCTTATCAGAACCGGTGGATGTCTCAAAATATGGCATCATTTATGGCGGTGTACAGAAGAACGTGGGACCGGCTGGTGTTGTGATCGTGATTATTCGTGAGGATTTGATCACAGAAGATGTATTGCCGGGAACTCCAACGATGTTACAGTACAAGACACATGCAGATGCAGATTCGTTGTATAATACGCCGCCAGCTTATGGCATCTATATCTGTGGTAAGGTATTTCAGTGGCTCAAGAAGATGGGCGGCTTAGAGGCTATGAAGAAACATAATGAAGAGAAAGCGAAAATCCTATATGATTTTCTGGATCAGAGTAAGATGTTCCAGGGGACGGTAGAACCGTCATCCCGTTCTCTAATGAACGTACCATTTGTGACAGGAGATGCAGATCTGGACGCGAAGTTTGTCAAGGAAGCGGCTGAGGCAGGTTTTGTCAACTTAAAGGGACATCGTACCGTGGGTGGTATGAGAGCCAGCATTTACAATGCGATGCCAACGGAAGGTGTTGAGAAATTGGTTGCTTTCATGAAGAAATTTGAGGAGGAAAATGCGTAATGGTGAAGTATACATGCTTAAATCCAATCGCAGAGATTGGTTTGGAAAATTTTACAGAGGATTATGTACAGACAGAGAATATTGCAGAGGCAGAAGCAGTGTTAGTGCGCAGTGCGTCTATGCATGATATGGAATTGTCGAATAATCTGTGTGCGGTTGCCAGAGCGGGTGCCGGTGTCAATAATATTCCATTGGACAAATGTGCGGAAAAGGGTATCGTGGTCTTTAATACTCCGGGTGCCAATGCCAATGGTGTGAAGGAGATATTGATCTCCGGTATGTTGTTAGCCGCCCGTGATATCGTCGGCGGTATTGAGTGGGTGAAGGACAATGCAGACGATGAAAATATTGCAAAGTCTATGGAAAAGGCAAAGAAAAATTTTGCCGGCAGTGAATTAAAAGGCAAGAAGCTGGGTGTCATTGGTCTGGGTGCCATCGGTGTACTGGTGGCAAATGCTGCGAACCGTCTGGGTATGAAGGTATATGGTGTAGATCCATTCCTGTCTGTGAAAAATGCGCTGACATTGAACCGTGATGTAACTGTGGTGAAAACTTATGATGAGATTTATGAGCAGTGTGATTATATTACCGTACATGTACCGTATTTACCGGATACCAAGGGAATGTTAAATGCAGAAGCATTTGGCAAGATGAAGGATGGGGTTGTGATCTTAAACTATGCCCGCGATCTTCTGGTGGATGATGAGGCGATGAAGGATGCATTGGAGTCTGGAAAAGTTCGCCATTATGTGACCGATTTTCCGAATCCGGCAGTGGCAAAAATGCCAAATGTGATTGCTACGCCGCATCTGGGTGCGTCTACTGCCGAGTCAGAAGATAATTGTGCGATTATGGCGGTGGATGAGATTCGCGATTTTATGGAGAATGGTAATATTCTGAATTCTGTTAATTATCCGGCTTGTGATGCAGGCGTTTGCAATACGGCAGGGCGCATTACAGTGGCACATAAGAATATACCCAATATGCTGACACAGTTCACCAATGTATTTTCGTCTGAGGGAATCAATATTGATCATATGACCAATAAAAGCCGTGGAGATTATTCCTATGCCGTGTTTGATATTGATTCTGCCTCCAGTCAGGCATTTGCCGATAAGCTGGCAGCGATTGATGGCGTATTAAAGGTTCGTATTATTAAATAAATAGGCAAGTTTTTGGAAAGATGAGGAAAGGAACCAGTTCATTTAGTTTATACTGGTTCCTTTTTTAGAAGAGTTCCGGTTAATGTCAAAATCGCTGGAAACTAGCGTGATGTAATAGATACAGAATGGGGGCAGAGAATGAAAGAGAGACTTTGGGAATCGAAATATATGCTATTGATCCTGGTAACTCCCTGTGTACTAATTTTATTAGTGGCGTTTTTATGGTTTCAAAGTGCTATCCGGAAGAATATTAATCAAACCAATTATGAGATTATGCAGGAAACAGCCAGACAGCAGTTGCTTAGTTTTGAAACGAAAATGCAGGGGCAATTAAATCAGTTACAGCTTTATGCCCGCAGTTTTAAAAACGTAGATATGAATGATTATAAAGCAGTCAAAGAGGCGTTGAATGTGACAGAGGGTGTGGGGAGTTTCCAGACGATTTCTGTGGCCAATACCACCGGTAAGCTGATGCAAAATAATAATACCTCCGCTGGCAATATTATGAAACAGGAATATTTTAAGAAAGCGATGGCGGGGGAGGCAGCGATTGATATAGGGAAGGATACAAAAGAGACGCAAGAGCAGGAACTGCTTTTTGCAGTGCCGATTTATCAAAAGGACAAGGTGATCGGTGTATTGGTGGGAACGGAATTACGCTCAGAGTTAAATGCGTCGGTTATGACAGATAGTTTTGGTGGAATCGGTGCTACATATATTATAGATCAAGATGGTGAAATCTTATTGCAGAGTAATAATAGCGAAGAGATGATGAACCAGGAAACGAATTATCTGGACTACTTAAAAGATGCAAAGGCTGATAATGTGAAAGATATGTTTCGTCAGATGGAAGGGGATCTGACCAAGAATTATACCGGAGTCTATCGGTATCGGGTACATGGAGCAGAATATATAGCGATCCGAAACTTAATAAATTTTAATGATTGGAGTTTGATTTTACAAGTGAATGCTTCCTTTGTAAATTCACAAAGTACCCAGATTCTGATTTATGTATTGCGTTTGATGCTATTGGTGTTAATCAGCATGTTAGTGATCGTGGCCGCGTTATTCAAGTTACAGAGTCATTCTGATTTCCTAAAGAATAAAGCGGAACGCGATCTGCTGACGAATCTTTTGAATAAGAAAACGTTTGAGCGAAGTGTGGAGAATATGGTAACATACCATTCCAAAGACGAGGCGGGCGCATTATTAATCATTGATCTGGATAATTTCAAGGGCATCAATGATACGTTAGGACATATTGTGGGAGATCAGGTGTTATCCGGAGTGGCAGATAAGATGCGGGAGACCTTCCGTCAACAGGATTATCTGGGACGTGTTGGTGGTGATGAATTTGCGGTATATCTGACGTTTACTAATACGATAGGAGAAGAGGAACGGCGCGAAATTATACAGTCCCGCGCAAGACATTTTTGTTCCTTGATTGGAGAGATTGCTGGTGACATTGGACAAGATGCGGTCGTTTCCTGTAGTATGGGAATCGCTATGGATCCGGAGCATGGGTCGTCTTATGAACGGTTATATCAAAGTGCAGATCAGGCATTATACAAGGCAAAAAGGGCTGGCAAAAACCAGTACCAGATTTGGGAAGCATAGAGGAGGTAATACAGTATGAAGAATAGATGGATTGCGATATTGCTGGTTTGTAGTATGATTTTCTCCATGACAGCATGTGGTGTGAAGAAAGATAATTCTTCGGAAACAAGCAATACAAAGACACAGACGTCTGAGCAGGATAGCAAGAAAGACGCCAAGGATCGCGATGAGAAAGTGACATTACGGGTCGGGTTTTCTACGGATGTTACCGATCCTCGTGTGCAGGCAGCCAAGATTTTTCAGAGTATGGTAGAGCAGCAGACGGAAGGCAGGATTGTGGTAGAACTTCATGCCGGTGGAGAGTTAGGTTCTGATGCGGAATTAATTCAGGGGGTTATTGACGGCAAGGTGGATATGACAGTATCCAGTGCCGGCAATTTTGCAAATTATGTGACAGAAGTGGGAGTATCCGCATTTCCGTTTCTGTTTACTGATTTTGAAGAAGCATGGGATTTTATGGATGGGGAAGAAGAGCAAAAGATAGAATCCGCATTGGAGGAATATAATATCAAAGTTTTAGCGCATTTTGATAATGGATTTCGTTGTGTGACCACTTCAAAGAAGGTGGGACCAATTCAATCGGTTGCTGATATGGAGGGATTAAAAATCCGTACACCGGAAAATCAGATTGTGATGGAGACGTTATCTGCGTTGGGTGCCAATCCGTATGTGCTGGACTTCACGAAATTATATGATGCCTTGGGAAAGGGAGAATTTGATGCACAGGAAAATCCGGTGCCTATCATATATAATCAAAAATTATATGAAGTACAATCCTATCTGGCGGTAACCAATCATAGCTATGATGCCATGCCTTTTGTGATTAGGGGTGATATTTGGGAGAAATTAACCGGGCAGGATCAGGAGATTTTACAGACTGCGGCATTGGAGGCACAGAAACAGAACCGTCAGATGATTCAGTCCCAGACAAAGGAGTATGTTAAGAAGCTGAAAAAGAAAGGGATGACCATCACATATCCGGATCTGGAAGAGTTTCAGAAGGCTACTACGAAGGTATATGATTATTTCGCTGATTCTTATGGTGATGAGTTGATGGATTTCTTAAAAAGTCGTTAAAGCAGGAACAAAACGTTCTCAGAATGGGGAAGTTATGAATTATCAGGAAGCATTCGCATATATTACAGAGTTACAAAGCCGGAAAGGCAGTGATTATTCGCTGGAACCGATGCGCAGGCTGTGTTCTATGGCGGGAAGGCCGGATCAGGCGTTATCCGTCGTACATATTGCAGGAACCAATGGCAAGGGATCTGTCGGTACTTACCTGAGTAACATCTTAGCAAGGGCTGGTTATACGGTGGGACGTTATGTATCCCCTACGCTATTGGAGTATCGGGAACGGATTCAGAGGATTTGGTTTGAAACGGAACAGATTGCTGTTGCTTCCGACACCGAAAAGAGAACATGTGAATGTTCTGATAGGCTGCTGATAGAATATATCTCGGAACAGGAAGTGGCAGAGCATCTGACATATTTGCAGAATCTGGTGGAACAGATGGCAAAACAGGGGATGCAGACACCGACCGCTTTTGAGATCGAAACCGTGATGGCATTTCTGGTGATGAAGCAGTGGCAGGTGGATGTGGCAGTGATCGAGTGTGGCATGGGGGGCAGAACCGATGCCACGAATATTATAGACGTTCCAAGATTATGTCTGTTTGCCCATATTGGGTTGGATCATACCGGTTTTCTGGGGGATACCATTGATGAAATTGCAACCGAAAAATATGCTATTTTGAAACCTGGTACGGCAGTTGTGTCCGTGAAACAGGACAGTAGTGCTGCGGTATTATTGCAGGAGAAATGTGAAGATCTTAGTTTGCCTCTGGTGATTGCAGATCCGCAGGAGGTCACGGATATTCAATACAGTATGGATGTTACCTCATTTCGGTATCATGGCTCTGTCTTTGAAATGGGACAGGCAGGAACGTTTCAGATCGAAAATGCCATAGCAGCGATAGAGGCTGCCGGGATGATGCGAACGCATGGATTTGGAAAAATAGGAGATGCCGCCATCCGGGATGCATTACGATTGAGCAGATGGAAGGGCAGATTTGAATGTGTTTCCAGGAAACCGTATGTTATCGTGGATGGCGCGCACAATCCACAGGCGGCAACAGAACTTCGGCATTCTCTGGAGACATATTTTCCGGGTGAGTGCTTTAATCTGATCTGTGGTGTTTTTCGGGATAAAGACTATATGCAGATCATGGAGATCATGTCACCACTGGCAAAAAGGATTTACACCGTGACGCCCCCTGGGAAGAGAGGTTTGCCAGCCAGGGAACTGGCAGAGAGTGTGAAAATCCGGATTCCCCGGTGGATAGAAACACCATTGGACCAGCCATACGATGGTTTCCGTGATGCGGCAGAGGGATTGGCAGAACAGAACGAGATGCTGTGGGCGTGTAACTCTGTAGCGGAAGCGTTGGAACGGGCAACGCGGGAGCAGGAACGTACCATAGTGTTTGGGTCGTTGTCATTTTTGTATCAAGTGTATGAATATTTTGCTTTATAAAAAATGATATTTCAGTAGAATAGAGGGTTGACATGAGATGAGTAGTAAAGTGGAAAATTTGGATCTTCTGCATGGAAGTATTATGGATAAAGTGTTGATGTTTGCACTTCCATTAGCAGTGACTGGTATTTTACAACAGTTGTTTAATGCGGCAGATGTGGCTGTCGTGGGGCAGTTTGCCGGCAAGAATGCTATGGCGGCTGTGGGAAGTAACAGTCCGGTAATCGGTCTGTTAGTCAATGCATTTATCGGGATTGCATTGGGGGCTAATGTGGTGATTTCAAGATTCACCGGACAAAAAAATCAACAAGGAATCCGGAAGGGGGTACATACCGCAGTTGTCTTTGCCGTGATCAGTGGTGTTATATTGACGATATTGGGAGAATGTCTGGCGCCGGTTTTGTTGCGGTTACTATCCGTGCCGCCGGATGTATTTCCTTTGTCACTGTTATATTTAAGAGTATATCTGCTGGGACTGCCTGTGATCTTTTTGTATAACTTTGAGTCAGCAATCTTTCGCAGTCAGGGAGATACCAGGACACCATTAATCTGTTTGATTATATCAGGTGTGATCAATGTATTACTCAACCTATTCTTCGTGTGTGTTCTGGGTATGACAGTCAATGGGGTAGCCACAGCAACTGTGATCGCCAATCTGATTAGTTCCGGTTTACTTTTCTATATGTTATATCACAGTGGGGATGCCATAGGTATTCAGATTCCAAAATTGCGAATGGATCGACAGGTCTTAGGAGTGATGGTTCGGATCGGTTTGCCTGCCGGATTACAGGGAATGGTTTTCTCAATTTCAAATTTATGTATTCAATCTGCGATTAACCATTTGGGCTCCGATGTTATGGCAGCATCCTCTGCGGCATTTAATATAGAGATTTTTGCCTATTATGTGATTAATTCCTTTGGGCAGGCATGTACAACCTTTGTGGGACAGAACTATGGAGCGAATAACATAGAACGGTGCCGCAGGGTTACGAAAATCAGCTTTCTACTGGATTTTGTTGTGACGGTAGTGATATCAGTTTTGCTGCTGTGGATGGGAAGACCGCTTTTGGGACTATTTAATCGAGATCCGGCGATTGTGGCAATCGGGATTGTCCGATTGCGGTTTATCGTATCCGCAGAAATTGTAAATGTTGTGATGGAGATTATGTCCGGCGCCATGCGAGGGTATGGCTATTCGCTGGTGCCGGCAGTGCTGACCTTCGTGGGGGTATGCGGAATCCGGATTACCTGGGTATATACAGTCTTTCGGGCGTCACCAAAGTTTCATACCCTGATGATGGTATATCCGGTCAGTTGGGGGGCAACAGCGGTGGCGTTAGCCATCGCCTATGCATTGTTTATCCGGCGGTTGAGTACGAAACTTGAGCAGGGATAAACTCCGTCCGATGCGTTGATTGGGAGCCTGTGCCGGTTTCGCCGGAGCAGGATATGGATGTCAGGCAATCAGGATTAAGAAGGGAAGGATTTCAATGTCTTCAAATACAGATGAATTTATTAATTTAGTCAAAAAGAAACCTTATATTTTATTTTTTCTGATGGCAGGGCTATTGCTGATCTGTGGTTTTATGAATCTACAGAGTTATTGGGAAACGAAAGACTACATTCCCATGACAGGAGAAGTAACCAATGTGGAGCAGTATCAAATTCATCGAAAGGGAGGGAGTTTTCCCCGTTATCGCTATGATGTCATATGGTTTGATACGAAAGGAAATCAACATACACAGTCATTTGACGGACAGGTTGATCGGCCGGAAGAAGGAGAACAGTCGATCTTAGTTCGTCCGGATCAAAAGGGTGTATATGTCACAGAGCGCAGTTCTATCATGGAAAATGAGCCAATATTTTTAGCCGGAGGAGTGGTATGTCTACTGATGGGAATCATATGTTATGTCTATGCATATCGTCGGAGAGATTACTCCAGAGAGGCTGTGATGGACCGGGCATCATCCACTATGATATATAGTGCTCTATTGGTGGTTTGCTGCATTGCGGGGATGGGGTTTGTAATCTATGATATGATGCGGGACCAAAGGAAATTAGGATACATAAACAGTGTATCTTATGATTTGCTGGTGATACTGGTTCTTGTGATCGTGATCTGTATTGTGTTGTTTATTCGGGCCAAGAAACAGTATGATAAATACTAGACTGAAATTTTGATGTTTGCAGCCACAAAGGTTAAAAGCAGATTCTACAACTTGTAAACTCTGGATACGATTAGGATAGAGAGGATGGATGGTATGAGAATTGGTACAAAAGACTTTGAGTTTAGAGGAGAGCATGTGTATATTATGGGGATTCTGAATGTAACCCCGGATTCCTTTTCCGATGGTGGGAGATATAATGATACTGATCTGGCGCTGCGTCATGTGGAAGAAATGATAGCACAGGGAGCTGATATCATCGATGTCGGAGGTGAATCTACCAGGCCCGGATATCAGAAGATTACGGTGGAGGAAGAAATCCAACGTGTCACCAGTGTGATTCGTTTGGTGAAGGACCGGTTTGATATCCCGGTGTCTATCGATACTTACAAGGCGCCTGTGATGGATGCAGCATTGGAAGCCGGGGCAGATCTGGCGAATGACATCTGGGGTTTGCGGTATGATGCGTTATATGCACCGGAAGGACAGAAGTCTGTCTGGCCATGTGGTACGCTGGCACAGGTGGTAGCGAAACATCAAAAGCCGGTTTGCATTATGCATAATCGCCCGGAGCCGGTATATGAAAATTTCCTGGAGGAAATGGAACAGGATCTAAAAAATTCTCTTTCCATCGCAGCGGAGGCCGGCATTGCGAAAGATCAGATCATACTGGATCCGGGGATCGGTTTTGGCAAAACTTATGAAATGAATCTGGAAGTACTGGCTAATCTGGATAGATTGAAACAGTTTGAACTGCCATTATTGTTAGCGGCTTCCCGTAAATCAGTCATTGGTCTGACGCTGGATCTTCCGGTGGATCAACGGGAGGAGGGAACATTAGTTACTTCGATTCTGGCTTCGCTGCATGGCTGGGATATGGTGCGCGTTCACGATGTGGAGAAAAATGTTCGGGCCATTCAGATGATGGAAAAAATTAAGGCGTTTCGTGAAATCCGGTAATCGTATTTCGCACTTTGGAGCGACGATAGGTTTCCGGGGTCATGCCTTCTACCTGTTTAAAACGTTCTATGAAGTGACTACAGGAAGAAAAACCCAGAAAAGCAGCGATATCAGTACAGGTCGCAGTACTGTTTTCTAACATATAACGTGCAGAATGGCATTTTTGTTCCAGTAGAAACCGGCTGAGGGTCAGACCGGTTTCTTTTTTGAATAAACGGGATAAATAATCGGCATTGCAGCCGACAACATTGGCGATGTTTTGTACGGTTAATGGGGATGTTAAGTGCTGTTCGATATAGTCAATGGCCTGTATGACAGGTAGAGACACGGGGCGCTGTTTATTGCGATTGTGCATGGTACGCGTGAACTCTGTGATGGCATTCCGTTTGATCCGGGCTAATTTTATGGGTTCTTGTGTTTGGTCGATTTGCCGGATATAGAGGTCACTCATGGTATAGCCCTCTTCACTGGTTAAGCCTCCCTCGATGCAGAAACGTGTGATCATGGCAATGAGAATGATTAGGTGATATTTCATATTGCGGAGGGAATCCAGAGATAAGATTCCCATACCCTCTGTGGGTTCAATCATCATATCCCCTTCCAGGACAGAGAGATCTCCCTGGGCAATGCTGCGGTAAAATTGAAACTCTTTCTCTAAAGGAATATGGTAGGATTCCTTTTCTCGTTGTTGTATTAATAATTTCTTTAATTCACGGTTCATATCGCTGTCCTCCCCTAAAATATTTATTCCGGAACAAAAGTAGTCGGAAATATGATATATAACAAGGAACTATTATATCACGGTTTAGGGTATCTGGCTATGATAAAAGTGTGATGAAACAAGACATCACTGGGGAAGATAGTAGTAAACGGGTTCAGGAGATCCGAAATGATGAAATTGCTAAAGATAGCAGATTGGAGGGTTGTACTATGAAACAATGGAAGGGTTATCAAAAAGGCGTAAATTTAGGGGGATGGTTCTCGCAATGTGATTATAGCAGGGAACGTTATGAGAATTTTATCCGGAAAGAGGATATTGCGGATCTGTCTACTTGGGGAATTGATCATGTACGTGTGCCAGTGGATTATAATCTGGTGGCAGGAGAAACAGGGGAATATCTGGAAGAAGGATTTGGGTATATCCAGAGAATTTTGGACTGGTGTGGACAATATGGATTAAATATGATATTGGATTTGCACAAGACAGCGGGATATTCTTTTGATGTTGATGAGAAAGAGGATGGTTTTTTCACACAAGAGGAATATCAAGAACGGTTTTACTGCCTGTGGGAGGAGTTTGCGAAGCGGTTTGGGAAGTATCAGGGCCGTCTGGCATTGGAACTGTTAAATGAAGTCACAGACCAGTCTTATTGTGAAAAATGGAATGAAATCTACGGAAAATGCATTCGGCGAATTCGTGCCATCGTACCGGATATCGACATATTGGTGGGCGGGTACTGGAATAATAATGTCCGGGCGGTGAAAGATCTGGCAATGCCCCAGGATAACCATATCATCTATAATTTTCATTGTTATGAGCCTCTGATTTTTACCCATCAAGGGGCAGGATGGACACCGGGGATGCCTCTGGATTTCCGGTTTGCTTTTGAGCAGAGTTATCAGAAGTATTATGATACTCTGGAGGAGATGTTCGGTGATTCTTATGGTGAATTGCCCAAAATGGAGCATATGGAGGAAACTTTTTGTTCAGATTTTTTCCGTACTCTTTTCGCAGAGGCAATTCAGGTGGCAGAGGAGAGGAATGTACCACTGTATTGTGGTGAATATGGTGTGATTGATCTGGCAGATCCTGCTGACACAGTGAAGTGGTATCAGGCAATTCATGAAGTTTTTGAAGAGTATGGCATCGGACGTGCTGCCTGGACTTACCGGGAAATGAATTTTGGTCTGTCCGGGGAACATTATAGGGACATTTTAGAGGAAATAAAGCGGAATTTATAGTCCGATGGACTGGCCAGACGGTGGAATTGAAGAAAATATGTCGAAATCGGAAAATAAATTCCCGGTATGTTAAGGAAATCTTTAGATCTAAGACACGTCTTGTTCACATTTCTTTGCTAAGATGGAAACATCAAAAGGAGCTACCGAGTTTTGAACGAAGGGGTTTGGGGCACGGCTAGCTTCGACTAACAATACTTGAGACACATTCGGTGTCATTGACATATATTTCACCTTCCTTGTACGAATCCGGTTTCGATGGGGTTTCCCATTGGAACCGGATTTTTTTGGTTGTCAGGGCAGTTTGTTTTGCAAGTGGAATTAGTATTTATATATGGTAAAAATAATAGTCAACAGGATAAAAATAATACTGCACACAATCATCCGTTATGATAAAATTATAAACAAAACAAATATGCTCATGGGTTCAGGGAACTCACATATTCTTCTAAACTTTTGCCAGAGCAGACAAAACCACATCACAGGGAGGAAATCACATGAAGCGACACAAGAGAAAAAAACAGATCCTGGTCATGGTGTTAATCTTTGCCATGCTATGTTCCATGACACCCGACACACTAATAAACCATGTACAGGCCACAGAAACCCAGACCCAGACCACCTGGTACGAAACAACCGCCAAAATCAACGCATCCTGGAGCGGACACATCACCGGAGAAATCACCCTCACCAACCGCAGCCATCAAACCAGACAGGGGTGGCAGATCGCCCTCCGGTGGGGTGCAAATATCACCGACATGTGGAATGGAAGCTGCCGGCAAGCCGATGGCAGATACATCATCTATCCTATGGAATACAATCAGGATCTGGCCGCTGGAGCCAGCGTCAACATCGGCTTTGTGGCAGAAGGGGATGAGGCTGTACTCAACCGCCTGGAAGCAGACAGCTTCTTTCGGGAATCCGGAACCAGCGTCACCACCGCAGAAGAACGGGAAAACAACTACAAGACAGAGATTACCCCAAAACCAACCGCAGAGCTGGCTGTGGCACCCACCGCCGAGCCGACCGAAATACCGATTGCAACACCTGCCACAACACCAACGCCAGAGCCAACGGAAGAACCGGCAGAAACACCTGCCACAACACTAACGCCAGAGCCAACGGAAGAACCGGCAGAAGCACCTGCCACAACACTAACGCCAGAGCCAACGGAAGAACCGGCAGAAACACCTGCCACAACACTAACGCCAGAGCCAACGGTAGAACCGACAGAAGAATCAGGCACAACGCCAGGGGTGGAATCCACCGTGGCACCCACCGCCAAACCCACTATTGAGCCAAGTGCAACCACGGAACCCACTACGGCTCCAACGCCAGAGCCGACAGAAGAACCGGCAGAAGACCTCTACATATACAACGATACTACCCTAAACGAAGACATCGTGTGCGGCAGCCTCTTTCTCATGGGAGGGCGGCTGGAAACAACCGGGCACACCGTCACCGTACAGAAAGAATACTTCCAGAACGGAGGCAAATGCACCCTCGATAACACTACCATCACCATCCGGGGAAATGCCCGGATCACTGCTGGAAACCTGCAGGCCGATAAACAAAGCACCTTTCAAGTCGGAGGAAACTTTCAGATTGACCAGGCAGAAGAAATCAGCTTTTCCAACAGTGACATCATCATAAACGGTGACTTCCGCTGCGGGGTGACATCCTGCCTGAGACAATACTATGGAAGCCTGTCTGTCAGAGGGGATCTGGTCCTGACCAGTGGAGAGATCATACAGCACTACGACGTCCAGACGGAAATCGGCGGGGACGT
>CAZFSU010000015.1:0-61075 GCA_964521555.1 uncultured Jutongia sp.
GATAATCATCAATCACCCATTCCCAACCCCCGATAATCCCCTATTATCCTCGGTTCATCCAATAGTGCAAACGCATCTCATCCCACTTGGCCATCGGATGAAACCAACCCTTTCTGGCCAGAGTTTCTCCTTTTTCCTCAAAACGAAAAATCTCTCCGCGGATGCTTCGTAGTCAGGATATCCTTTTGTTTGGACATGGCAACATGGGTATAGATTTCAGTGATATTGATGGAACTATGCCCCAGCATTTCCTGTATATAGCGGATATCCACGTCTGCTTCCAGCAGATAGGTGGCAAAAGAGTGACGAAACATATGCGGAGTAATATGCTGATCAATCGCAGCCAGAGAGGTATACTTCTGAATCATTTCCCGTACGGATTGTTCAGAAAGCCTTTTTTTCAAGCGGTTGATGAAGAAGTATCCACAGTGTTCTATTTCAGTCTGGTATTTCCGTTGATATTCAGAGAGGATAGCGGTCACATTTTCATTTCCGATTTGTATTTTGCGTTCTTTGGCGCCCTTGCCATAGATTAAGATATCTCCCTCGCATAAATTAATATCCTCTGGTTTGAGAGAGCATAGTTCTGAGATTCTCATGCCCGTGGAGAATAATAGTTCGATGACGGCGATGTCCCGAATGATACTTTTCTCCTGATATTTGTTTTTGGCATGTTTTTTTTGGTGGTACATCGTTGCCAGGAGAGTTTCTATCGTATGTAAGGGGATGATTTTGGGAAGAGTCACAGGCTCCCGGAATTTAGTATGAATTTTATTCATGGGATTTCTCTCCATCAGATCTTTGCACTCTAAATAATGGAACAGAGCTTTGACGGAAGCTATTTTACGTTTGGCTGTTTTAGGTTTATATGTTCGATGTAGTTTAGAAATGTATTTTTCCAATGTTTCTGGTGTAATCTCGGAAAGATAGGAAACGGAGATAGATTCCTGAAACTGCCGCAAATCGATTCGGTAGGCTTTTAGGGTTTTGTCGTCCAGTCTTTTCTGCTGTTTGCAGAAATCGAGATACTGTTTTGTGATGGTTTCTAATGTATTCATGGTTTGCATTCTCCTTTATTGTAGTATGAACCGTGTGTGAAAAATACCATTTCTGGTATTTGCCGGTCAGTCAGGCAAAACACATGGCTGTTGTATCCATCCTATCCTTTCTGTTTTTAGCGGTTGCGTTTCTGGCAAAAAACAGTTAAAATAAGAAGTACAAAATCAATGATATCATACGTTGTATTGATATAAAATTCTCGTAATGCTTCAGATTCCCAAGCCGCGATGGCTTTCTACATAAGCAGTCTCAGATAAGCTGTTGTATGTGGCGGCTGTGAGGGATGATTCCAGTGGAAATAGAGTGAATCCTTTGATGATCGGTAGTGGTAGTGGCAATATCCTATGGATGCGGAACTGAATCGTTACAAATTCTCAAAGAATGGAGGACTGTGTTATGGAGAGACAATGGATTATTTCAATTAGCAGAGAATACGGCAGCGGGGGACATGAAATAGCAGAGCAGTTATCTAAAATCTTTGGATATCCTCTATATGATCGTAATTTATTGGAAAAGGCACTCAGTGAGGATGCCAACATAGAGGAGTGGAGAAAATGTGATGAGAAGCCTGCAACGTTTGCATTTTCACAGACCCTGACAGGATCGAAACATTCTTCAGAATATACCTTGGCTTCCCAGCAATTTGATTTTTTGAAAGGGAAAGCGGCGTCGGGGGAGTCTTTTGTGGTAGTAGGACGTTGTTCGGAACATGTCTTACGGGAGTATGAAGGACTGATACCGATTTTTGTTACAGGAGACGAGGAGTGTAAGATTAAGCGGGTGATGGAAGCACGTGACTTTTCCAGAAGAGAGGCAAAATCTGCGTTGTCACGGCATAACCGTTTGCGTAAGAGATATCACAATAGTTTTTGTGACGGAAAATGGGGTGATTCCAGATGCTACGATATTTGTATCAACAGTAGCAGGTTGGGAATTGATGGAACTGTCAAGTTGTTGGAGCAATATATCCGCAGTAAAATGGAACAATAGCAGTAGAGAAGTTTCCCGTCTTAGTGCACATGAAAGATACCGGACACATTTGGTGCCCGGTATCTTTTTGACACATGACAATCGATCTCTAATATTATGGTTTAGGAGGGGTGATCTCATGGATTTAATGATAGGTACTGTAGATTCTAAGCGGCTGCGCAGGGATCTTTTGCAGATTTATCGGAAGACTGGTAATATCAAGTCTCCTGCGACCAGAAATGCGATTTATGCGGTGGAGGAAGCCGATGAACAGCAGTTGATTTCGATCGCTAAAAAAGAGGGGATGAATCTGAGACCTTATATTCGTTGAAAGTAAAAAGAAGATTTCATTTTACTTTTCCATCAAAATAAGGTACATTATATGGGATAAAATGACAAAGAAAGATACGAAGGTTGAAAGAAATGTTTCTTTTGACCGCCAAGTTTGTGCAGCGGGCAGCACAAACATTGGTATATTAGCTGCTCGCAAAGGAGGCTCGCAGTATGAGTACAAAGGTGAATTTTATAAAAAACAGTTGGAAGGGGCTGTTATTATGTCTGATCATTGCAGTTCCGTCCTGGCTTTTGGGTAAAGCATTTCCGATTATCGGAGGAGCAGTGATTGCGATTGTGGCTGGTATGGTCGTTACTTTATTTGTTAAAGATAAGAGTAGTTTTGAAGCGGGAATTAAATTCACATCTAAGAAAATTTTACAATGGGCAGTCATTTTGCTGGGATTTGGATTAAACCTGGGAGTAATCTTACAGACAGGGAAGCAGTCCTTGCCGATCATTGTCTGTACGATTGCGACTTCTTTGGTGGTAGCCTATGTTTTACATAAGGCATTGAAGATTCCTTCCAGGATTTCTACCTTGGTTGGTGTAGGATCTTCGATTTGTGGCGGTTCTGCGGTCGCTGCGACAGCTCCGGTGATTGATGCAGATGACGAAGAAGTGGCACAGGCGATCTCAGTAATCTTTTTCTATAATGTCTTAGCGGCGATCTTATTTCCGATTTTTGGAAAAGTGATTGGGTTTGATACGGCTTCTGGTGATGCATTTGGCATTTTCGCCGGAACCGCAGTCAATGATACATCCTCTGTTACCGCAGCAGCATCTACCTGGGATAGTATGTGGAATCTAGGCAGTGCTACGTTGGACAAGGCAGTTACGGTCAAGCTGACCAGAACATTGGCTATTATTCCGATTACCTTGGTATTGGCACTGTGGCGCAGCCATAAGGAAAAGAGCAGCGAAGGGAATAAAGTCTCTTTGAAGCAGATCTTCCCATTTTTTATTTTATATTTTATCGCGGCATCGGTCATTACAACGGTGGCGATTCATTTTGGAGTGTCCGGTAGTGTATTTGAACCGATCAAGACATTAAGTAAATTCTTTATCGTCTGGGCTATGGCAGCGATTGGATTAAATACCGATATTGTGAAATTAATCAAGACAGGTGGCAAGCCATTGGCTTTGGGCGCCTGTTGCTGGGTGGGCATCACAGGAGTGAGTCTGTTATTACAGCATATATTAGGTATCTGGTAAAATTAGAGGAGAAAAAGGATGTTAGAATTAAAGAACGTATCATTTGAGGTATCCGGGGATACTTCTCAGATCGAAATTATTAAAGACTTGAATTTAGTGATTGATCATCATAAATTTGTTGTGATTACCGGGCCAAATGGCGGTGGTAAATCTACCTTGGCAAAATTGATCGCAGGTATTGAGAAGCCCACGGCAGGACAGATCCTGTTGGATGGGGTGGATATTACTGAGAAATCCATCACCCAGAGAGCACAGATGGGTATTAGTTATGCATTCCAGCAACCGGTTCGTTTCAAAGGAATACAGGTGTTGGATTTATTGCGGATCGCATCGGGACAGGATTTGACAGTGGCAGCCGCCTGTGAATATTTATCGGAAGTAGGTTTATGCGCCAAAGACTATATTAACCGGGAGGTCAATGCCAGTTTGTCCGGCGGTGAACTCAAACGTATCGAGATTGCCACCGTCCTGGCACGGGGAACGAATCTTTCTGTATTCGATGAACCGGAAGCGGGGATTGATTTGTGGAGTTTTCAGAATTTAATTCAGGTGTTTGAGCGTATGCAGAAAAAGAATGCCAAACGTTCCATCATCATTATTTCCCATCAGGAGCGTATTTTGAATATTGCGGATGAGATCGTCGTACTGGCAGACGGACAGATTCGTGAGCAGGGAGCGAAGGATGAAATCTTACCGAATTTATTAGGCACATCGGCCGCAGTCGATATGTGTCATAGATTACAGGGAGGTGTGTCATAGTGATAGATGAGATTCAGAAAAGAATATTAGCAGAGGTGGCAGATCTGCATAGTGTGCCGGAGGGGGCATATAATATTCGTGCCAATGGTCAAATGGCATCCAGAAATACCACAGCCAATATTGATATTATTTCTAAGGAAGATGGCAGTGGTATTGATATCCGGATTAAGCCGGGAACGGTCAACGAGAGTGTGCATATTCCGGTGGTTTTGAGTCAGAGTGGTTTCAGGGAATTGGTATATAATGATTTCTATATTGGTGAGGATAGCGATGTGGTGATTGTGGCTGGCTGTGGTATTGACAACTGTGGTGCACAGGATTCCGAACACGATGGGATTCACCGCTTCTATGTGGGCAAAAATGCCAGAGTAAAGTATGTGGAGAAGCATTATGGCTCCGGTGATGGTACAGGCAAACGCATTTTGAATCCGGGAACAGAGGTATACATGGAAGAGGACAGTATCATGGAGATGGAGATGGTACAGATCAAGGGTGTAGATTCCACAGACCGGCAGACCAAAGCGGAACTGGCAGCGGGAGCCAGTCTGGTGGTACGGGAGCGTTTGATGACTCATGGTGATCAGAGTGCTGTTAGCGGTTATGAAGTATATCTCAATGGTGAGGGCGCCAGTGCCGATGTGGTATCTCGTGCCGTGGCCCGAGATATTTCTTATCAGAAATTTGATGCCCGTATTATTGGCAATGCACCATGCAGCGGGCATATGGAATGTGATTCTATCATTATGGACCAGGCAAAGATTTTGGCGGTTCCACAGTTAGAGGCCAATGATGTGGATGCTGCGTTGATTCATGAAGCCGCCATCGGCAAGATCGCCGGGGATCAGTTGATCAAGCTGATGACATTAGGTTTGACGGAGGCAGAGGCAGAAGAACAGATTATTAATGGATTTTTGAAGTAGAGAAGGCAGATATGAAAGCAGCAAAAGATTTCAATGATTTTTCAAAGGGGAGTATCCCCGGAACAATCACGCGTCTGGCGATGCCCATGATTGCTGCGATGTTAGTCAATGCATTATATTCGGTAGTGGATCGGATCTACATTGGGCATTTACCGGTGGTGGGGAAGATGGCGTTGACGGGGGTGGGGGTATGTTATCCGATCATTCTGGCTGTTTCCGCATTTTCTTTTTTGATCGGAAACGGTGGTGGCCCCCTGGTTTCCATTTTGTTGGGAAAGAAGGATCAGCAGGGCGCGAAAAAGGTGTTGGGAAATAGCTTGACATTGCTGGTGGTTTTGGGGATTTTGGTTCCATTATTTTGTCTGCGTTTGCGCAAACCGATCCTCTATCTATTTGGTGCCAGTGATGTGACGTATTCGTATGCTAATACTTACATTACGATCTATTTGATAGGATCTCTGGCTGTTATGCTGACACTTGGATTAAATCCCTTTTTAAATGCACAGGGTTATGCGAAAATGGGTATGCTGACCGTGTGTATTGGTGCGGTATGCAATATCATTCTGGACCCTGTTTTTATCTTTGCATTGCGCATGGGGATTCGTGGTGCTGCCGTTGCAACCATTTTATCACAGACCATATCGGCAGTGTGGGTGCTGGCTTTTCTGCTTGGCAAACATAATGCGATTCGGATTTGCAGCAGCGATCTTCTTTTGGACGGAAAAGTTGTCAGGCGTATTTTGGGACTGGGGTTTGCTACCTTTGTCATGAATATTACGGAAGCAGCGATCACAGCGGTATTCAATGCCAATCTGAAACAGTTTGGTGGTGATTTATATGTGACTGTTATGACTATAGCAACATCGGTTTTACAAATTATCTTTATGCCATTGACCGGGTTTGCGCAGGGCGCCCAACCAGTGACAGGATATAATTATGGTGCGGGGGAATATAAGCGGGTAAAAGAATGCTTTTGGTTTTTAGTGAAGGTATGTGGATTTTATGCTACTTTGGTATGGATATTGATAGAACTTTTCCCGCAGCCGTTGATCCGTATGTTTAATACAGATCCCGCTTTGATCCGGGTGGCAGTTCCTATGTTCCGGATATACTTTTGTATGTATTTCATTATGTTCCTGCAGATGAGTGCCCAGAATACCTTTGTAGCCATAGGAGAGGCAAAAAAAGCAACATTTTTTGCGATATTCCGCAAGTTGATTTTGCTGATTCCTTTCATATTGATCCTGCCAAGAGCAGGCTTTGGTTTGCCTGGTGTGTTTGCGGCAGAACCCGTGGCAGATACCATATCGGCGGTGACTTGTTTTGTTGTATTTATGTTGACTTCCTATCGGGAGTTAGACGGTGAAATGTAAAGTGAAAGTGTTTAAGAATGGAGGAAAGAATGAATCAATCAAAGAAAAAATTTTATGAGAATCAGGCGGAATCGATTATCGCCAAACTAAAAGTCCGTAAAATGGATGGATACTATTGTGCATCTATGGAAGAGGCAGTGCAAAAAGTGGTAGAGCTGATCGGTGAAGCAGGCAAGTCGGTGGGCTATGGCGGTTCTATGACGATTGATGAGTCGGATCTAAAGGCTCAGATCGCAGCAGCGGGACATAATCTGATCGTGCGGGAAGAGTATAAGACACCGGCGCAGGTGGAAGAATGCAATGCACGGATGATTAATGCAGATACCTTTTTGATGAGTACGAATGCGATTACCTTAGATGGGGAATTGATCAATATTGATGGTCGAGGAAACCGGGTGGCATATCTGATCTATGGACCGAAACAGGTCATCATCATTACGGGTATGAATAAGGTGGTGTCAAATGTGGAAGATGGCATTCGCAGAGTACGTAATTGTGCCACACCACCGAATACCGTGCGTTTAGATCGGAATACTCCCTGTGCACAAACAGGCAGATGCGGGGATTGTCTGGCGGAAACGATTTGCTGTCAGATCGTGACGACGAGATCTTCTATGGTTCCGGGACGAATTAAAGTTGTGCTGGTGGGAGAGGAACTGGGCTACTAAGTAGTCTCCGCCTTATGTAGGGATAGAGATTATACAGTTTTTGATCAATATAATAGGGAATTTTTAACGGCTCATAACAACAGTCCATAACGGATTGCAGATTTATGAGCCGTTTTGCATTGACAGAGTGATAATAATATGGTAGATTTTAGATATAGTAATGAAAACTACATAAAATAATATTGAAAAACACAAAATATAGTTATAGTATTTGGTTGGATGTATCTCGAACAAATTTGTTTGTCCGGATTATTTCATCAGAAAGGAATCGTGATGTCTATGCAAAATCAAGTAAAACATTTTATTCTCAAGGACCCTGGAAGTGCTATCACACATTTTATCGCTTTAGTATTTACCGTGTTTGGGGGAGTTCCTCTTATGTTCAAAGCGGCAGAAATACAGGATCCATTGCGTCAATTTTCTGTGTTAGTATATTTTATGAGTATGCTTTTATTATATCTGGCAAGTACCATGTATCATAGCTTTGATATCTCAAAGACGGTGAACCGCCGTCTGAAAAAATTTGATCACATGATGATTTCAGTATTGATCGCCGGCAGTTACACTCCGATCTGTTTGATTACTTTGCGTGATAGTGTGGGCATTCCATTGTTTTATCTGATTTGGACGATGGCACTGGCTGGAATTATGTTAAAGGCAATGTGGGTTTATTGCCCGAAATGGCTTTCTTCTATTATATATATTGTCATGGGATGGACTTGTATATTCGCTTTTGTACCTTTGATGCATGCACTGCCAATGCAGGGATTTCTATGGCTGTTGATTGGTGGTATTGTTTACACCATCGGCGGAGTGATCTATGCCTTGAAATTGCCAATCTTCCATAACCTGTCAGAACATTTTGGCAATCATGAAATCTTTCATCTCTTTGTGATGGGTGGCAGTTTTTGTCATTTTATAGTGATGTACGCATATGTTTACTGATTTGAAAATTTAGAGACTAAAAATTTTTAGGAAAGAATTTTATTGTATGAATGAACTAAAGGTGGTAGAATATCTATGAGACTGATGAAAAGAATTAGAAAGATTACCTGACATATCAATCATACAGACGATATGCCGAGCTAATTCGTGTGAAAGGCTGGGTTTGAGTATGGTGGGGATTTTTGAGAGAATGCGACAGGTTCTCAGCGGGCGGATCCTGATGGAAAATCGAACAAAATATAAATTCTTAGGCTTTTGTGTAGCTGCCGTTCATCTTCTTTTCGGATTGATGATGGGATGGCTTCACATTATGCCTTTATTTTTGTATAATCTTGCGATTACAGGGTTTTATGCATACTTTGCTTTTGTATTGACGGCAAAGGAGAATTATTTGGCAATTTATATCTCTATTTTTGTGGAAATCTTGTTTTATGCAGCTCTGGCAACGATATTGCTTGGCTGGGAGTGGGGATTTATGCTGTATACCGTGGGATTAATACCGGCTTCCTTTTACCTGTCCTATACACTGCCCGGAATTGAACGGAGAGTTTCGATTCCGGTGATTACCTCGTTGGGAGTGGGGGTATGTTATCTCTGTGTGGATGTGATTGCCAGATGCACTACACCGATTTACTCGGAAGGTATCTCGCCTGTGGTGATTGCATTCTTCCACTATTATAATACGATTTTAATATTCATATTACTGGTGTTTTTTTCTCTGCTCTTCGCATTGGAAGTGCGTTATATGCAGCGATTGTTGGAAAAGGAAAATAACAGGCTGGGAGAGATGGCACATTATGATCCATTGACGAAACTTTTGAATCGTCGCAGTATGGATGAATGTCTGCGAAAGATATTTGACCGGGCAGTGGCAGAACGTCCTTTTTGCCTGATGATGGCAGACATTGATGATTTCAAACAAGTGAATGATACCTATGGACATGATTTGGGAGACCGGGTTCTCAAAACAGTGTCCGAGACGATATCAAAATGTGTCCGGGAGACGGACAAGGTATGCAGATGGGGAGGAGAAGAGTTTTTGGTATTGTTTCAGATTGACTTAGAACATGCCGGACAAATTGCAGAGCGCATTCGTAACAGCATAGAATCCAATGTGATTCAGGCAGAGGGTGTGGAGATCCGGGTAACTATGACGATGGGAATTGCGCAGTATCATTCGGATGCCACTATTCATTCTATGGTGAATGCAGCAGATGAGAAACTATATTATGGTAAAAAACATGGAAAAAATCAGGTGGTCATATGAGGCAGTCTGTGATAATATCAGAGAGATCTGGCTGATTTAGGAAAAAAATAAGCATAGATTTCTTATGAAAAGTGGATTATAATAGATTGAGTTTGAAAACATATAGAGAAAAGGGGTAAAACGAGGATTACTATGAAGAGAAACAGGGTACAAACAGAGACAAGCAGTAGAAGTAGCTGGAAAATACGTATCATAGCAGGGGTATTGATAGTTATTATTTTGGCACTGGCGGGATACTTGCTATATCAAAAGATATATTATGGAAATCGCTGGTATCAGGGGACGGTTGTCAATGGAATAGATATATCCGGTCAGACTTTGGAGGAGTCGAAACAGACGATGATTTCTGTGCATCAGGATTATCGCCTGGTGATTTCCGGCCGTGATAATGGTTCACTGACGATCCAGGGAGAAGACATTGATTACCAATTTGGAATTGGCGCTGATTTTGATGAAATATTTGAAAAACAACATGAAAAAATACAAATCATTCCAAAAGACAGTCAATATGAAGCACTGGAATATGATGTAACCTATGATGTGGACCAGTTGACAAAATTGGTGAAACAATCCGTTTTATACAAAGGGGATAGTTTGTATACTATTACCAAACCGGTTTCAGCCCATGTGGAATTTTCACAGGAAGAGCAGAAATATGTTCTGGTGGAAGAAGTGTTGGGAAATAAAATTATTGTAAAAAATCTATTGGCGGCCATCGAGGATGTTTTGCATCAGGCAAGGGAGGAAATGGATCTGACGGATGAAGAAACCTATCCGGACATCTATAAGGCGCCAGAGGTATTTTCAGATAATGAGGATCTGCGCAAAGAGCTAGATGCTTATAATCAGGCAGCGCTTCGTTATATCGTGTGGGATATGGGAGAAGGAGTGACGGAACAGATCACGCCGGTAGAACTTTCTCAGTGGGTCCGGTATAAAAATGGAGAAATGAAATATGATAATAATGCGATTCAGGAATGGATCGAGGCATTTTGTTTGAAATATAAGACGGTTGGTAAGGATCGTATGATTACGTCCCATACCGGGAAGAAGGTTAAGATTAAAGGTGGAGATTATGGATGGCAGCTTGATTATGAAGAGACTCTGAAGCAGGCCAAAAAGGCAGTAAAAAAGGAAATTGATGCCAGTGTGATCAACGCATATCTGGAAAATCCTACGGAAGAAAATAAGGAGGCGTTGACGCTTCGCAAAACAGTAAAATATGCCAATACGGCATTTCAGAAAGACTATGAGAATTACGCAGTAGATTGGGATACGCAGAACTATATCGAGATCTCCATCCAAGATCAGATGGTGTATGTATTTCGCAAAGGCAAAGTGAAATTTTCCTGCAAATGTATTACAGGACGGCCGGTGGAAGGCCGAATGACTCCTACCGGAGCTTATTTCATTAAAGAGCATAGGACGGAATACACCCTGACAGGAGATGATTATGAGACACCTGTGAAGAATTGGGTGCGTATTACATGGACAGGGACAGGCTTTCATCCGGCCACCTGGCAGCCTTGGTCGCGTTGGACCAAGGATCTATACAAAACCAAAGGTTCTCATGGCTGTATTAATTTGTCTGTGGATGATGCACAAAAAATATATGATATGACATCCTATCGGGAGGCAGTCTTTATTCATTAAGAGGGGGATAACATAGGTATGTTTAAGAGGATCATGTTTATCATAGCGTTGGTGTTGAGTACATTGGCGGGATGCTATGTGGGAAAAATGAGTGATAGTCTGGATCTGATGAATCGTGTGTCCGGCGAAAAATTATCAGAGGTAGATCTGGGTGATGCCGTGGTGACTGATCAGGTGGGATTTACCAATATTTTGTTAATAGGTTCAGATTCCCGTTCGGAATTGGGAAGTGAGAAATACGGACGTAGTGATACGACCATGATTGCCACCATTGATACCAACCATAAGTGTTTGAAATTGACCTCATTAATGCGTGATATGGATGTGGAAATTCCGGGATATGGGAAACATAAATTTAATGCGTCTTATGCATATGGCGGTCCTAAACTGCTTTATCAGACCATCGCCAAAAACTTTGGCGTACGATTGGATGGATATGTGGAAGTGGATTTCAAGGCTTTTAAGGACATTGTAAATGAGATTGGTGGTGTCGAGGTGGAATTAACCGAACAGGAGGCACAGTATTTGAATACCACCAATTATATTAATGGAAAAAAGAACCGTAATGTGAAAGCTGGCTGGAATACCATGAACGGGGCACAGGCTTTGGGATATTGTCGTGTCCGCAAGGTGGCTAATATTAACGGAACGAATAATGATCAGGGGCGTACCGAGAGACAGCGTATGGTTATGAATGCGATTTTTGCCAAGATCAAAACGATGCCAATGTCAAAATGGCAGAAGATTATCGATGCAGTTTTGCCCAATATTACAACGGATATAAGCAATAAAGAAATTTTAAATTATGCGACTTCTGTGGTGCTGATGGGGACAACAGACATCCATCAATGTCAGATTCCGGTCAATGGACATTATACAGACGGAGTTTCGGCTACAGACGGGAAAATATTGGATATCGATTTGACAGAGAATAAAAATCTTTTGCAGGAATTTCTGTATGATTATGATGGGAAGAATCCGGTAGAAGCACTGGCAGAAAGTGCAGGTGATCAGTAATGGGGAACAAGTTTGTGCGGATATTTATTATTGGCTTTTTGAAAGCTTTGTTTGTCATAGTATGTATGTTGGGGTGTGCCGTGGGAGGATTTTTTGGTACCCGTTACTATTATGCACAGAAAAACGTTTCCTCTGTTGGGAAAGCCTCGGAGGCCACCAGAGATGATGTGGCCAAGAACCTGATTTATGTTTGGAATGAAGAAAAGGGAAAGATTTCCTATTGTGTTTTGGAAATTCTTGATTCTGGCAGCCATGATCTGACCTATCTTACGATTCCGGTCAATGGACAGATTACCCTTTCCTCCGAATTGTTTCAAAAGCTTTATAAGATCAGTCCAGAGATACCACAGATGGTTAAAATCTCTCAGATGCATGATTACTTTGATTCGGATGATCAGGTCTATGGCTATGGCGTGGTGATATTGGAGAATTATTTTGATATTGATATCTCGTATTATACAGTGGTGTCAAAGGAGGATTTTGCGAAGCGGTTTGAGACGGGGAAAGTGAAATCAGGCAAGGGAAAAGTCGACGGCATGGTTTTGAAAGCGGAATATCTGGCCGAGATGTCCTCATACACGGATAAAAAGGCCATGAGTGATTATTTGAAAGAGGTTTGCAATCAGACGAAATCTAATCTGAGTACCAGAGATAAGCAAAGTTATGCGGAGGCCTATACACAGGTGCAGCCGGATCAGATTCGGTATTATGCATTGCCGACAACGCTGGAAGGGCAGAATCGTATTTTTGATCTGGAAAAGGCAGATGCCATCTTTGAAAAGTGCAATATAGAGGGAACCACGCAGGGGCAGGAAGAAAATCAGGCTGGCGACAGTGTTTCTGAACCGGTCTTAAAAAATATTGTGGTGTTAAATTCTACCGATGTTTCCGGTGTTGCTGCGAAATGGTCAGATACCTTTACCGCACAGGGATATCAAGTGGAGATCGGAAACTATGACCCACAGTTAGAGAAGACAAGGATTGTCGTGGGGCAGGAAGGACAGGGAGAAGAGTTTTTGGATTACTTCACCGATGCAGAGATACACGTGGGTAAGGTGCCGGAGGGCGCGGATGCCCAGATTATTATAGGCGTTCGTGATGTTCAGCCATAAAGTTGTTATAGGGACGATAGTTTTTTGAGCTATCGTCTTTTTTGCGTAAGGCATAGTATTATTTCGTGGTCCTGTGCAGTTTCTACTGGAATAAAATTAAAAAAGGTTATTGCAAACAAACGGAGGTTAGTGTATACTAACTATGAAAAACAAGATAACCCATGAACATAGAATAAGGAGGAAACCATGAAAGAACAAATAAAAATCACGTCAAATACGATAGATACACCGGGTACGGAAACTGATAGAATCACCGATGTTGCGCAACAAAAAGAGGAGGTGCTGAAACGTTTACGCGAACGAGGGATGCGTATTACGAAACAGAGAAGATTGTTATTAGATATTATTTTGGAGGAGAATTGTTCTTGCTGTAAAGAGATCTATTATAAGGCATCTCAGTTGGATTCCGGTATCGGGACCGCCACGATTTATCGTATGATCAATACATTAGAAGACATCGGGGCGATCCATCGGAGCAATATGTTCAAGATTGAGGTGGCATAGGTCCTGGCTTATAGGATTTGGTCGGAATCTAACAGGATCGTGAAAGGTCCGTTGTTTGTCAATGAGACGGACATATGGGCTCCAAATTCACCGGATTCGACACAGTTGCATTGCTTTGCTGCCTGTGACAGGATATACTCATAGAGTTCTCTGGCAAGATCCGGGTTGCCGGCTTCCGTAAAAGAGGGACGGTTGCCCTTGCGGCAGTTGGCATACAGTGTAAACTGGGAGACGATCAGCAGTTCTCCCTCCACCTGACTTAAATTTAAGTTGGTTTTTCCGTGTTCGTCCGTAAATAATCGCAGATTGAGAGCTTTTTGCAGCATTCGGTCTGCGATTTCTTTTGTGTCGGTTTCGCTGATGCCGACGAAAATTAAATAGCCTTGTCTGATCGATCCGACGATCTGTTCTTCTACAGATACGGAAGCCTGATCGACACGTTGAATTACAAATTTCATACTTCCCCCATTTCTACGAGACAGATTATGCTCGTCTTGGCTTTCGCGCGCACGCGTAGAACTATCATAACATAAAATTCCTGTTTGGACTATAGACGAAGTGGGGTTTTAGTGTTATAATCAAGAATAGTTTGGGTGGGGATTCCACACGACGGATACTGTAGGAATGTGTATTGCCATCTGGGTGATACAAGATAATAATATGATGAAATGAGGTAAAGCATGGGAATTTTTAAAGATGATGATGTGAAAGATGAATTGATGAATGGATTGGATGATGCAAATGTAGATAAGGATCTTTTGAGTCAGATCTTTGCAGATGATGGTGCTGGGGATTCCGATCTGGAGAAGGCATTGGAAGGAGATTCCGATGGTCTGGATGAAGATTTGGATGCCTTATTAAGTGAGATTGAAGATATTGAGGAATCTGCGAAAGCATCGGTTGCAAAAGAGACGGAGAAAAAAGCCGGTGCAGATGCAAAGAAGTCTGCGGAGGATTCCAAATCATCGAAAAAAGAGGATAAAAAGGATAAGAAAAAGAATGAAAAGCCGGTAAAATCGGCAGAGCCGAAGGAGACAAGCCAGTCCGATGGTTCTCTGACCATCATTAGCGATGGTACTACCATCAATGGTGGCATTAGTTCCAATGGAGATCTGGACGTTGCCGGAACAGTAAATGGTGATATTGAGGCGAAAGGTACGGTGGTTCTCGGCGGTGCTGTGATGGGCAGCGTGATTGCAGCAGATATTGAGGTGCATACTCCTAGATTGGAAGGGTCTCTCAATAGTGAAGGTAATATTATTATTAGTGATCAGACTGTAGTGATCGGTGATGTAACAGGTGCATCTGCTTCGATTGCCGGTGCGGTGAAAGGTAGTGTGGATGTGAATGGTTCTGTTATTTTAGAGAGTAGTGCCGTGATTAAGGGAGATATTAAGGCGAAGTCCATCCAGATTAAAGAGGGCGCGATTATGGATGGTCGTTGTGTCCTGAGTTATTCTGATGTGGATATTGACGAAATATTTGAAGAAAAATAATAGGAGAGCATCATGGCAAAATATCAGAGAGTACTATTAAAGCTGAGTGGTGAAGCTTTGGCTGGTCCGAATAAGACTGGTTTTGATGAGCAGACCTGTATGGAAGTGGCAAAACAGGTGAAAGCGTTAGTAGAGGATGGGATTCAGGTGGCTGTCGTGACAGGTGGAGGCAATTTCTGGCGCGGGCGCACCAGTGAAACGATTGATCGCACCAAGGCGGATCAGATCGGCATGCTGGCTACCGTGATGAATTGCGTCTACGTATCCGAGATCTTCCGTTATGTGGGTCTGGAGACGAAGGTTATGACTCCTTTTACCTGTGGTGCGTTTACGGAATTGTTTTCCAAGGACCGGGCAGTGGCCTGTCTGGAACGGGGAGAAGTTGTGTTCTTTGCCGGAGGGACTGGTCATCCATATTTTTCTACGGATACAGCTACCGTACTGCGGGCGATTGAGATTGAGGCAGATGTGATTTTGTCAGGGAAATCGATTGACGGAGTGTATGATTCAGATCCGGCTGTGAATCCGGATGCCCGCAAATTTGATACCATCCGGATCGAAGAAGTGGTGAACCAGCGGTTGGGTGTCATTGATCTGGCGGCCGCCGTACTCTGTATGGAGAATCATATGCCGATGATGATATTTGGTTTAAATGAACCTGATAGCATTGTGAATACCGCCAAGGGTGTGACCCAGGGGACTTTGGTTCAGGCTTGAGTTGGCCTGTGGACAGAATCGGATTCTGTATAAGTGACCACAGGGTTCGGCAAAAATAATCCAATTACGAGGAATCAATATAAAAGTGAGGTAATGATATGAGTATTGAATTAGATCAATATAAGGACAAAATGAACAAATCCATTGACAATCTGTCAGGTGAGTACACTACGATTCGGGCTGGTCGTGCGAATCCACATGTATTAGATAAAATAACGGTAGACTATTATGGTCAGCCTGCTAACTTACAGTCAGTGGCTAATATTTCCGTGTCAGAGGCGCGTACTTTGGTGATCCAGCCGTGGGAAGCGAATATGATTAAAGAGATCGAGAAGGCGATTATGGTTTCTGATCTGGGTCTGACACCGAATAATGATGGCAAGGCGATACGTTTAACATTTCCGGAACTGACGGAAGAACGTCGTAAAGAATTGGTGAAAGATGTAAAGAAAAAAGGGGAGGATGCCAAGGTTGCCATCCGTAATATCCGTCGTGATGCCAATGATGCAGTGAAAAAACAGCTCAAGGCCAATGAAATCTCAGAAGACGAACAGAAATCGGCTGAAGTGGATATACAGAAACTAACAGATGAATTTATCAAGAAGATTGATCAGATGGTGGAGACGAAGTCAAAAGAGATTATGACAGTCTAAAGACTATCACACCCAAATCAATCGTGGGAAACACATAAGACAGGGATGGGCTGGGTTGGTCTGTCCCTGCTTTTTACACAGGAATGAAATATTTACTGATAAAATGCTATCGCCGGCCGAAGGAGGCGGAATGGAGATTAAGATGACAGAAGAGAGAAAACCGGTACCACGTCATGTTGCAATCATTCTGGACGGGAATGGACGCTGGGCTAAGAAACGGTTATTACCAAGGAATGCCGGGCATGCCGCGGGAAGTAAAAATGTGGAAAAAATATGCTCGGCAGCATGGGATATGGGAATCGAATACGTAACTATGTATGCATTTTCGACCGAGAACTGGTCCAGACCGCAGGATGAAGTGGATGCCCTGATGAAATTATTATATAGTTACCTCAAGGACTGTATTAAGACCAGCAAGAAAAACAATATGCAGGTACGGGTCATTGGTGATATTTCCAGACTGGCTCCGGACCTGCAGGCGCAGATTCGTGAGCTGGAAGAATTTTCCGCACAGAATACAGGTTTGCATTTTCAGGTAGCCTTAAATTATGGAAGCCGTGATGAAATGACACGGGCTGTTCAGACAATGGGACGGGACATACAGGCAGGAAAGCTTGATCCGGCAGGAATTACTGAGAAAACCATATCTGATTATCTGGACACCAGGGGGATTCCGGACCCGGATTTGATGATCCGGACCAGTGGAGAGCAACGGTTATCCAATTATCTGTTGTGGCAAATGGCATATACAGAATTTTATTTTACCGATGTGCTTTGGCCGGATTTTGACCGGGCGGAATTGGAAAAAGCGGTTGCCTATTATCAGGACAGAGACCGTCGTTTCGGCGGGGTTAAAAAGGGACGTTAATAGAAAATATGACATAACAAGAGTGAACGAGTGTGAAAATTGTGCTGTTACAGCATTTTTCATAGGGCTATTTGCTTCTGAGCAAAGCAGATGGCTTTGATGGCCAGGTGCAAATCTCCGGTTTGTATCGCCTCATCACAACAAAATGGCTCGGAAATGAGGATTTTTATGTTTTGGACAAGATTAGCAAGTGGAATCGTGTTAATGGTGATTGCGATTGCTTTCCTGGTAATGGGGGGAGAGCCGTTATTTTGGTTGATTACTGTGATTTCATTGATCGGTTTGTTTGAGTTGTACCGGACGGTTGGTATGGAGAAAACGATTCCGGCAGTGGTGGGATATCTTGCCAGTATTTTGTTAGATCTGGTACTTCGGGTGGACGCTTATGAATATTTTTTGCCGGTACTGATCGGTGCCATGATGTTCATAATGGCTTGTTATGTGATTGCTTTTCCGCGCTTTCGATCCGAGCAGGTGATCATGCTGCTCTTTGGTCTGCTCTATGTCACTACGATGCTTTCCTTTGTTTTCAAGGTACGTATGTTGGAAGAAGGGGTGTTTCTAGTCTGGCTGATCTTTGTGGGGGCATGGGGATCGGATACCTGTGCCTACTGTGTGGGGAAACTGATCGGGAAACATAAGATGCCATCCAAGCTGAGTCCCAACAAGACCATCGAGGGTTGTGTGGGTGGCGTGATCGGAGCAGCACTGATTGGATTTATCTATGCCGCTGTATTATGGGATTCCCAAAGGGTATGGATTGCATTCGCGGTGATTGGTGCCGCTTCCTCTGTGATTTCACAGATTGGAGATCTGACAGCTTCTGCCATCAAGCGTAATCATGAGATTAAGGACTATGGTCATTTGATTCCGGGACATGGTGGGATATTGGATCGGTTCGATAGTATTATTTTTACGGCACCGATCGTATATTATTTAATAACTTTATGTCATTTGGGGATACGTTGATCATGTGGCTGCAATGGATTTGACGTGATCACGATATTCGGGGCAGAATGCGAAAGGAAGATACAGAGATACTATGAAACAGATAGCAGTCTTGGGATCGACAGGATCCATAGGAACACAAACGTTGGAAGTGGTGCGGGCGAACGAAGATATGAAAGTTATTTCTTTGGCTGCCGCATCTAATATTGACCTGTTAGAACAACAGATACAGGAGTTTCAACCGGAAGTGGTCTGTGTATATCAGGAGAAGCAGGCAAAAGAATTGGAGAATCGTTTGTCGGGAAAACAGGTGACTGTATTGACGGGGATGGATGGCCTGATTGCCTGTGCTACCGCCTCGGCAGTGCAGATCGTGGTGGCAGCCGTGGTGGGCATGATTGGGATTCGTCCGGTGGTGGAGGCCATCAAAGCGGGGAAAGACATTGCCTTTGCCAATAAAGAGACTTTAGTAACGGCGGGGCATATTATCATTCCTTTGGTTAAGCAGCAAGGAGTCCGCTTGTTACCGGTGGATAGTGAACATGCAGCGATTTTCCAATGTTTGAATGGGGAATCGGACCGGGAAATTGCGAAAATATTATTGACTGCTTCCGGTGGTCCGTTTCGGGGCAGGAAGCGTGATGAACTGAAGCAGATTCAGGTGGAAGACGCTTTGAAGCATCCCAACTGGGCTATGGGGCGGAAGATTACGATAGATTCTTCTACGATGGTGAATAAGGGCCTGGAAGTGATAGAAGCAAAATGGTTGTTTGATGTGGATTTTGACCAGATTCAGGTAGTGATACAGCCGCAGAGTGTGATTCATTCTATGGTGGAATTTCGGGATGGCGCCGTGATGGCACAATTAGGTACACCGGATATGAAACTGCCAATACAATATGCATTGTGTTATCCGCAGCGACGGGATCTGGCAGGGGAACGTCTGGATTTCTGGCAAATCGGCAGCATTGAGTTTGAACGACCGGATTTGGAAACATTCCGGGGGCTGGCGTTGGCATACGAGGCTGGCAGGATGGGAGGCAGTATGCCGACGGTGTTTAATGCGGCTAATGAAAAGGCTGTGGCATTGTTTTTGGATCGTCGAATCCGTTATCTGGCGATTACAGATATGATCGAAGAGTGTATGCAAAAGCATCATAATATAGCGAATCCTTCGTTGGAGGACATATTAGCAGTGGAACAGGATGTATATCGTCTGATGGAAGCAAAATATCATTGAGGAGAGTTGAGGTAGAAATTTATGACAGTAGGTAGTATTATTGCGGCATTGCTGATCTTTACGGTGATTGTTGTGATTCATGAGTTTGGACATTTTTTGCTGGCCAAGAAAAACGGGATTGGTGTACCGGAGTTTTCCGTAGGTATGGGACCTCGTATCGTGACAGTGGCAAAGACGGCTGGGGGTATGAAAGTAAGGTGTTTTTGCTCGCAAAAAACATTTGAAAGCCTGGAAGAATGGCAGGATGTTACGAAATATTCCTGGAAATTGCTGCCGCTAGGTGGTTCCTGTGCGATGGTGGGAGAAGATGAGGAGAATGATTCCTCGGATTCCTTCAATACAAAGGGGGTTTGGGCCAGATTTTCCGTGATCTTTGCAGGACCGTTTTTCAATTTCATTCTGGCATTTGTTTTCTCTGTTATCATCATTTCAAATTCCGGGATTGATATTCCGAAAGTGGAATTGGTCTATGATAATCAGCCGGCGCAGGAGGCGGGAATACAACAGGGGGATATCATCAAAAAGGTAAATGGTAAGAAAATTACCATTGGTCGGGAGATAGATACTTATTTATTGCTGCATCCGCTGACAGGCGAGGATGTCAAAGTGGTATTGGAGCGGGACGGAAAGCAGAAGACGGTGACCATTGATCCTCATTACAAGACCTATCTTTTTGGTTTCACATATGGTTCCCAGACTACCAGCAGTACCAAGATTGCGGAGGTTTCCCAGGATCGTCCTTTTGCCAAAGCAGGATTGGAGGCCGGAGACAAGATTAAGAGTGTCAATGGAACTGTGGTTACCAATGGAGAAGAACTGGGCACTGTGATGGCTAAGGAAAATGTGTCGGGAGAACCGGTATCTTTTGTGGTGGAACGGGATGGCGTGGAGAAGACATATGAGGTGACACCAGAGTTATATGAATCCTTAACGTTAGGTTTTTATGCCGCTATGGATGAACCGGTTAAGTCATTGGTGGCGAAACCGGGGCAGGATCTCAAAAATGTTAAAATCAACCCGGTGGTGAAAGCGGGATATACCCTAAAATATAGTGTGATTGAGGTGAAATATTGGATCGAGACCACTGTGGCCAGTTTGGGGCAGTTGGTGAGTGGTCACTTGTCCAAGGATGATATTTCCGGTCCGGTGGGAATCGTCAGTGCCGTGGGAGATGTGATTGATCAGACTGCGGCTTATGGCAAGACATTACAAAAGTCGAGATGGGCAGTGTTCAAAGATATTATGATGAAGATGCTTTATATGGCAGTTTTGTTAAGTGCAAACCTGGGGATTATGAATCTGTTGCCATTGCCGGCATTGGATGGAGGCCGTCTGGTATTTATATTGATTGAGGCGGTCCGTGGGAAACCGATTGACCGGGCCAAAGAGGGCTATGTGCATTTTGCAGGCTTTGTCGTATTAATGTTATTTATGGTCTTTGTCATGTACAACGATATACTAAAGATCATTCACTAATTATGGAAAAGAGGGAGCAATATGTATCGGGATGACACGAAGGTAATACAGATTGGTGATCGAAAGATTGGTGGTGGTCAACCGATTGCCATTCAGTCCATGACCAATACCAGGACAGAGGACGTACAGGCAACCGTGAGACAGATTTTGGCTTTGGAGGAAGCGGGATGTGACATCATTCGATGTGCGGTGCCGACGCCGGAGGCGGCGGCTGCGCTGGCGGAGATCAGGAAGCAGATTCATATTCCTCTGGTGGCAGATATACATTTTGATTACCGACTTGCCATCGCTGCTATGGAAAATGGGGCAGACAAGATTCGAATCAATCCGGGAAATATTGGCTCTGAAGACCGGGTGCGGGCTGTGGTGGATGTGGCAAAGGAACGCGGTATCCCGATTCGTGTCGGTGTGAATAGTGGTTCGCTGGAAAAAGAGTTGATTGACAAATATGGTCATGTGACGGCACAGGGATTGGTGGAGAGTGCTTTACAGAAGGTATCGCTCATTGAATCTATGGGCTACGATAATTTGGTCATTAGTATAAAATCTTCCGATGTTTTGATGTGTATTCAGGCGCATGAATTGATTGCGAAACAGACATCTTATCCGCTGCATGTGGGGATTACAGAATCCGGTACGGTTTTATCCGGTAATATTAAATCAGCCATTGGTTTGGGTAATATTTTATATCAGGGCATCGGTGATACAATCCGGGTATCTCTGACAGGAGATCCGGTGGAAGAGATTCGTTCGGCAAAATTGATCTTGCGAACACTGGGACTGCGCAAAGGTGGTATCACAGTGGTATCTTGTCCAACCTGTGGCAGGACGCAGATTGATTTGATTGGGTTAGCCACGCAGGTGGAAGAGATGGTGAAAGATTTTGACCTGGATATCAAGGTGGCAGTTATGGGGTGTGTGGTCAATGGTCCCGGAGAAGCCAGGGAAGCAGATATCGGTATTGCCGGGGGAAAAGGCGAAGGATTATTGATCAAAAAGGGTGAAGTGGTACGTAAGATGCCGGAGAATCAGTTGCTGGCAGCACTGGAAGAGGAATTAAGGCAATGGAAAAACTCTTATTAGATACGTTTTCCGGGTTGGTGTTATCCGACCGGCAAAGGAATTTGTTTCATGACGTGTATGTGGAGCGGGTGGTAGTGGTTCGGGAGAAGAATCAGGTGGCTGTCAATCTGGTTAGCAGTCATGTGATTCCATACCGGGAAGTATTGCGGTTGGAGGATAATATCAGCCGTGTGCTGGGCGCGACTGGATACCGGGTTAAAGTGACAGACCGGTTTCGACTATCTGCGCAATATACACCGGAAATTTTTTGGGAAGAATACCGGGATAGCATTTTGTTGATGCTCAAAGAGGATAATGTACTGGAATTTAATATGTTTTACAGTGGAGAGAGTCGTATGCAGGATGGGACTCTCTATTTGTGCTGTGATGATGATGTGCTGTTCCGGGCCAGAGAAGCAGAGGTAACAGAAAAACTTCAACAGATTTTTGCTGTCAAAGCCGGATTTCAGATCGAATTGGAGATCAGCTATCGGGAGCCGGTGCAGATGGAAACAGAGCCATTCGTGGTGAAAAGGCTTCCCGAATCCACTGGCGAACGATCTGATATACCACAGCCGGCACAGAAGACAGATCGGTTGGAGCCAAGGGCTGATGTGGAAACTCCCGAGAAAACGAAAGAAATGGCAGCAAAGACAGAGAACCGTCAAAACAGACAGGCAAAAACAGCACAGACGGAACCCTCCGCAGCCTCCGGCAGAAAATCTGGTGGATATGCGGGTGGAAACGGTTCTCGTAATAGTTATCAGGGCAGAGCCAGACGAAAGGGTGGTTTTGGTGCGCCGGTGGATGAAGATTGTTTCTACGGAAGAAATTGCGAAGGGGAACTGATCAAGATCGCAGATATCCAGGGGGAAACAGGGGAAGTCGTAGTGGAAGGGATGGTAACTTCCACGGATGAGCGGGAGATCCGAAATGGTGAAAAGATTATTTATATGTTTAATGTGACGGATTTTACGGACTCGATTCAAGGGAAAGTGTTTCTGGATGCGGAGGAAGCAGATGAATTTAAGGCAAAGGTTAGTAAGGGTAAATTTCTAAAAATCAAAGGAGTAGCCGTTTATGACACCTATAGCCGTGAGATCGGGATTACATCGATCCGGGGGATCAAGCCGGGTCAGGATACGCGTGTAAAGCGGGAAGATCACTATGAAGGACCAAAGCGGGTGGAACTACATGCCCATACCCAGATGAGTGAGATGGATTCCGTAATGGAAGTGGGATCTTATATTAAGACTGCGCAGAGATGGGGACATCCGGCCTTGGCCATCACAGATCATGGTGTGGTACAATCCTTCCCGGACGCTGACCATATGGTGGATCCGGAGGATGATTTTAAGGTGATCTACGGTGTGGAAGCATATCTGGTGGATGATTTGATTGAAACGGTACAAAATGGACAGGGACAGAACTTTGATGATACTTTTGTGGTGTTTGACCTGGAGACCACCGGGATCGGTGCAAAGAGCAATCAGATTATCGAGATTGGTGCTGTAAAGGTAGAAAACCGTACGATTACGGACCGCTATAGTTCTTTTGTGAATCCGAGACGTCCGATCCCGTATCATATCACGCAGTTAACCGGCATTGATGATAATATGGTCAGGGAAGCGCCGGGGATAGAGGAAGTTTTACCAGAGTTTTTGAAGTGGTGTGGGAATGCAGTTATGGTGGCACATAATGCTTCTTTCGATATTGGATTTATTACACAAAAGGCGAAGGAGCTGGAGATGCCTGTTAGCTTTACCGTGGTTGATACGGTATCCATGTCCAGAGCCGTATTACCGGAATTGAGAAATTATAAACTGGATACGGTAGCAAAGAAGCTGGGGGTATCTTTGGAGAATCATCATCGTGCTGTGGATGATGCCGGTGCCACCGCGGAGATTTTTGTGCATTTGATGAAACGTTTGGAGGACCGGGGCATTGACGATCTGGAAAAACTGAATGAGTTTGGCAGACCGGGAGAGGAAGCGATTCGCAAGATGCCATCCTATCACGCAGTGATTCTGGCGAAAAATGAGACTGGGCGGGTGAATTTATATCGGTTAATTTCCGAATCTCATTTGAAATATTTTAATCGTCGTCCGAAACTGCCAAAGAGCCTGTTCTTAAAGTGGCGGGAGGGATTGTTGATCGGCTCTGCCTGTGAGGCGGGGGAACTATTCCGTGCATTGGTGGAAGAGAAAACCGATGAAGAAGTGGATCGCCTGGTACAGTTTTATGATTACTTGGAGATACAGCCGATCGGAAACAATGCTTTTATGGTCCGGGATGAGGATAAGTATCCACAGATTCAGGATGATAATGACTTGATGGAACTGAATCGCAGGATTGTAGAATTGGGGGAAATTTATCATAAACTGGTGGTTGCCACCTGTGATGTTCATTTCTTAAATCCGGAGGATGAAGTATACCGCCGTATTATTATGTCTGGGAAAGGATTCTCGGATGCCGACCAGCAGGCACCTTTGTACTATCGCACGACAGAGGAGATGCTGACGGAATTTCAGTATCTGGGTGCGAAGAAGGCAGAGGAAATCGTGATCACCAATACGAACCGTATCGCAGATATGATCGACAAGATTCGTCCCTGCAGTCCACGGAAATGCCCACCGGTGATTGATAATTCGGATCAGGATTTGCGTGATATTTGCTATAGCAGGGCGCATGAGATCTATGGACCGGATTTGCCGCCACAGGTTACCAGCCGTTTGGAACGGGAACTGACGTCCATCATTGGCAATGGATATGCGGTGATGTATATTATTGCGCAGAAACTGGTATGGAAATCTGTGGAGGATGGATATCTGGTGGGTTCCCGTGGATCGGTGGGTTCCTCTTTTGCGGCCACGATGGCAGGAATTACGGAGATTAACCCGCTCCCGGCACATTATTATTGTTCCGAGTGTCATTATTATGATTTTGACGATGAGGTATTAAAGGAGAATGCCGGCACATCGGCCTGTGACATGCCGGATAAGCATTGTCCGAATTGTGGAGCACTGCTAAAGAAAGATGGCCATGACATTCCCTTTGAAACATTTTTGGGATTTAAAGGGGATAAGGAGCCGGATATCGATTTGAATTTCTCTAATGAATATCAGAGCAATGCCCATGATTATACGGAAGTCATCTTTGGGGCAGGGCAGACATTCCGCGCCGGTACGGTGGGAACGATGGCGGAAAAAACGGCATATGGATATGTGAGAAAATATTGTGAAGAACATGAGATTACCAAACGGAGTGCAGAAATGGAGCGGATTGCGCAGGGGTGTGTCGGAGTGCGTCGTACTACGGGGCAGCATCCGGGTGGAATCGTAGTATTACCTATTGGAGAGGAGATTTATACCTTTACTCCGGTACAACATCCGGCTAACGATATGACCACAAAGATTATCACCACGCATTTTGACTATCATAAGATCGATGCTAATTTGTTAAAACTGGATATTTTGGGACATTTGGATCCCACCATGATCCGTATGTTAGAAGATCTGACGGGGATCGAAGCTGCCGAATTGCCGATGGATGATCCGGCGGTGCTGTCGTTATTTGCCAGTACGGAGGCATTGGGCATACGGCCGGAGGATATTAGCGGTTGTACTCTGGGGTGTCTGGGAGTGCCGGAGTTTGGTACCACTTTTGTCATGGGGATGTTACTGGATGCGAAGCCAAAGAATTTCTCGGATCTGGTACGTATTTCCGGTTTGTCACATGGTACGGATGTGTGGTTAAATAATGCCCAGTATTATATTCAAAACGGAGACTGCACTTTGTCCACGGCGATTTGTACCCGTGATGATATTATGATTTATCTGATAAGCAAAGGGGTAGAAAATGAACGTTCCTTTAAGATCATGGAGGCAGTACGGAAAGGAATGGTAGCCAAAGGTAAATGTGCCATGTGGGAGGAATGGAAACAGGATATGCTGGATCATGGGGTACCGGAGTGGTATGTGGAGTCCTGTCAGAAGATCAAATACATGTTTCCGAAGGCACATGCAGCCGCTTATGTTATGATGGCGTTACGTGTGGCATACTTCAAGGTGCATGAACCACTGGCATATTATGCAGCATTTTTTAGTATCCGTGCCCTGGATAATTTCAACTATGAGATGATGTGTCAGGGAAGAGAACGATTGGAATATTATATGAAAGATTATAATAAGCGTAAAAATGAATTGTCCCAAAAGGAGAAAGATGTCTATGAAGTGATGCGTCTGGTACAGGAAATGTATGCCCGTGGCTTTGCGTTTGTACCGATTGATATTTATCAGTCGAAGGCAACACGTTTTCAGATCGTAGATGGCAAGATTATGCCTTCCTTTGCGGCTATTGATGGATTAGGAACTGTGGCAGCAGAGATGATCGAAGAGGAAGCCAGAAATGGGAAATTTTTGTCGTGGGAAGATTTCAAAAACCGCTGTAAAGTTAGTTCCACCACGGTGGAGACTATGGGAGAATTAGGGTTATTTGGTGATCTTCCTCATACGAATCAAATTTCCCTTCTGGATTTTATGGAATTGGCTTAGTATAAGGCTAAAAGCTGGAATTTAAAGGTTCAAAGGTACGTTTTTTATCATTGCTCTGCTTTCGTTCGGCAGCGGTGGCAACTGCCTGTGTGCAAAAATATTTCTGTGCACACAGTTTTTTCTGACGGCCCCGTTTGACCTTGCGATAGCTTCCGTCTGCTTGCAGTTCTCTGGCTTTGAGGTTATCTGCTAACTGGATATCCAGGATGTGGATAATCTCTTTTTTTAGTGTCTCATCTTCCACCGGAAATAGGATTTCCACACGTTTATCCAGATTACGAGGCATCCAGTCGGCACTTCCCATATAGATTTCTTCAAATCCGTTATTGTAGAAATGGAAGATCCGGCTGTGTTCTAAGAAATCTCCCACCAGAGATCGGACAGAAATGTTTTCGCTGATTCCGGGGATTCCGACCCGGAGGCAGCAGATGCCACGTACTACCAACTCAACCTTTACTCCGGCAGCAGATGCCTCGTATAATGCCTCGATGATGCCGGGATCACATAGAGAATTCATTTTGGCACGGATAAAGGCCTTTTTACCTGCCTTGGCAAATGCGGTTTCCCGTTTGATTAACTGGGTAAAACGATCCCGCAGCCAGATAGGTGCGATGGCCAGTTTATTCCACACTGCCGGCTCGGAGTATCCGGATAACATATTAAAGACGGCAGTGGCATCTTCGCCTATGACGCGCCGGCAGGTCAATAATCCCATATCGGTATATAGTTTGGCAGTACTGTCATTGTAGTTGCCGGTACCCAGATGAACATAACGGCGGATTCCGTCTTCTTCCTTGCGGACCACCAAGGTGATCTTGCTGTGGGTTTTTAATCCCACCAGACCATAGATTACATGACACCCTGCCTGCTCCAGTTTTCTGGCCCAGATAATATTGTTTTCTTCATCGAACCGTGCTTTTAATTCCACTAACACAGAAACCTGTTTTCCGTTTTCGGCTGCCGCCGCCAGAGAAGCGATGATGGGAGAGTGGCTGCTGACACGGTACAGAGTTTGCTTGATGGCTAATACATTGGGATCTTTGGCTGCCTGCCGCACGAAATCCACCACAGGATCAAAGGTTTCATAAGGGTGATGTAACAAGATATCATGATCCCGGATCTGGTCAAAGAGATTTGCGGAACCGTTTAGGTACTTGGCAGGCTGTGGAATATACTTTGTGGAACGGAGATGTTCATATCCCTCCAGACTGGATAATTTCATGAGGAACGTTAGATCCAGAGGTCCGTTAATCTTAAAAATATCTTCTTCTTTGATTTTTAACTCATGGCGCAGTGTTTTTAGCAGTCGTTTATCAATACCGTTTTCCACTTCCAGACGGATTGCCTGACCCCATTGACGTTTCTTTAACTGTCGTTCGATCTCGATGAGCAGATCGGCTGCTTCGTCTTCTTCAATCGTCAGGTCAGCATTACGCATGATACGGTATGGAAATGCGGACAGAACTTCATAATTCATAAAGAGTCGTCCAATGTTTTTTTCAATGATCTGTTCCAACAGAATAAAAGCCTTGTTTCCGGATTCTCCGCATGGAATTTCCACATAACGGGGCAGGCCGGAGGGAACCTGCACAGTGGCAAAATCAATATCATCCCCATTTCCATCTTTTTTCTTTTTGGATGTATGGGACATATATAATTCCCGAAATTGCCCATTATGTTCTGCTCCGCTTTTGACTTTCAGGATGGCGCCAATATTCAGGGATTTGTTGCGAATCAACGGGAATGGTCTGGATGAATCCACAGCCATCGGAGTTAATACCGGATAGACTTCTTCGATAAAATAGCGGTCAACATAGCGGGCCTGTTCCGGGTTCAGATCTTCGTGATGAGAGAGGATGTGGATTCCCTCTTTGGTTAATGCCGGCAGGAGAGAACGGTTGTAGGTATCGTACTGCTCCTGGATAAAGAGATGGGTTTTTTCGCTAATGGCAGATAATTGTGTTTCCGGAGTCATGCCTGCCAGATCTTTCTTGGTATAGTTTACTTGTACCATATCCTTTAGAGATGCCACCCGTATCATGAAAAATTCATCCAGATTGGAAGAGGTAATGCTCAGGAATTTTAATCGGTCCAACAAAGGAAGTGTACGGTCTTTGGCCTCTTCTAACACACGCTGATTGAATAATATCCAGCTTAATTCCCGGTTATAGAAATATTCTGGTTTGGAATAACTTGTTTTATGACTCATAGTAGGTGCCCCTTTCTAATATTAAAAAGATTTTTTCTGCTTTAAGATCGGACGGATACCGAATGCTTCCTCAAAGAATCCCGATAACTTTTGGAACATACCTTTTTCCAATGTGATATCATAGAGAGAGTATGCTGTGATCATCAAGGTATGATCTTGTCTGTGTACGGTAATCTGGTCAAATTTCTGGCGATGACTCCGGTCCATAGCGTCTGCCAGGCACAAAATAGAATTTAGTTTTGCGATTTTAATATATTCTTCCCGTTCAAAATCATTCTTAAATTGCGAATACTGTGGGAAAAATTCATTTGTATACCGGATGATGGAAGATACCATCATCCTTTCCTGGTGAGAGATGCCGATGATTTCGGTGGACATGACAATTTTATAGGAATTTTCGCCGATATCGTCCAAGTCTACAAAAGCACCGCAGTTATGAAGAATCACAGCGATCTGTAGCAATAAACGGTCTCTCTTGGTGAGATTATTCTGTTTGCGGACCGCATCAAAGATACATAAAGCCACATTTTCCACATTTTCAATGTGCCGCTTGTCGCATTGGTAGCGGATGGCTAATTTGCGGGCTACCGAGAGAATATCATCGGCAAAATTATGTGCCGGGATAATATGTTCTTTGCGTTCCGCAAAGTCGGCAGCCATACCGTCACAAATCGTAATGCCGGACAGCCACATTTGTTCTGCCTGTACTTCTTCAAACACATTATGATAGATCATGGCAGTAGGAAGCAGCATTGCTGCTTTATCCAGAGATAGATTTAATTCGGCTGCCAGTTCTTCCGATGACTGGTTCGAGATGGCATGATAAAATTCTTCATACTCCTGACGGTTGATGGAATCCTTTTTGTTGCCTTTGGCATCCACCGGTAATAAATTACCGAAATGATGTGTGCTTAAATATTTTACAAAACTGTGTAGTTGATTTCCCACAGCAATGATATTTTTCACCCGGTAATGGGATAGATACAATTTAGCAAAGGTATGGAGACTATTGGAGATATATTCGTATACCAGGTTTTGGTAACTGTCCGTTTCATCCCGCATATTTTGTAGAATTTTTTGGATTCGCAGAGATCCCATCTTGATATTCTGCGTTGTCACCAGAGTATTTTTATCAAACAGAGAAAGCTGGATACTGCCGCCTCCCACATCTACCAATAAAGTACCCCTTTGAATTAATTTATGGAATGCATTTTGCTGCAATGCAATCGCCTTGTAGCAAAGATAGCGTTGTTCGGAATTGCTTAATATCTTGATCTGGAATCCGGTACGCTGTTTTACCTGGTCTAGTACGATCAGATTATTGTCAGCCTCGCGCAGGGCACTGGTGGCAATGATCATGTAATCCTTGATTTGATATTCTTTCATTTTTTCAGAGAATCCCTGTAGGATCGTACATAATTTATCGATGGAGTGATAACTGATATGGTGGGTTGAGAATGTTTCATACCCCAGTCGGGCTGTGTGATGAACGTGTTCTAATTCCTGAACCCCATGTTTTTTTGATATTTCATAAATGCGCATCGATGTTTCATGGGACCCGACATCGATCGCAGCAAATACAGTGATTGCCATGTTGTATTTCCTCCCTGCATACAAGTAGTCATCTTATCATTCCGGTGTTTAGACGGCTGCTCGGATTATAGTATTATCATACGTCATTTTTGGCAAAAAAAAAAGCAGTTTCTTGGATGATTTGAACAAAATTTACAGAGAATATACAAGAATTATGCATGATTTTCACAAATGTTGTAAAATTTCGTAAAACGAGGGAAATTAATTAGATTTTGCCAGATCTTCTGCTAATAGATACAGATGTCTTAGTTGCTCATCATTTAATTCTTCCAGAATCTCCAAGAAGAAAGAGAAGAAGAAGCGTTCCTGGGAGTGACAAAAGAAATGTCCGGGGTCTATTTGCAAATAATGACAGATTTCAAAAAAACCTTCCATAGTCGGAAAGTTTTTGCCAGATTCTATAGAATAGATATAATTTTTGTTGTATCCAAGATCCAGGCTGAGCTTTCTGGCACTGATCCCCCGTTCACCCCGGATTCTGGCCAGTTGTAAACCAAAGTTGGTTCTGTTCCAATATTCTGTCTGTTCATAAAATAGATCTGCATTCATTATTTTCCTCATTTCTGCGCTGCTTTCTGTGCATAACGCAATGTTTGTGCAAGCAGCGCGCAGGCACAAACTTGCTGTGCGGCATAGAACTTCTTAATGATACCAGTTAATGGGGCGGGGTGTGCCATATTTGAAATGGACAAATGATAGAAAATGCCATGTTTGATCAAATTCATCGGTGTGCTTGGAACGAAAAATGCATACGGATGGAGTAAAAAATACATGTAGATGAGGCGAAAAATACGGAAATTCCGAAATTAAGTAGTAATTGATTTCAATTTTTGCATATGGTAGAATTAAAATGTTATGTATATAAATTGCAAAGAGGAGTGGAAAGGCATATGAAGTATTTTGGAACCGACGGATTTCGCGGAGAAGCAAATGTTGACTTAAATGTGATTCATGCATACAAGGTGGGAAGATTTTTAGGCTGGTATTATGGTCAGGAACATAAGGCAAAGGTAGTGATTGGAAAAGATACCCGCCGTTCCAGTTATATGTTTGAGGATGCGTTGGCTTCCGGACTGACAGCCAGTGGAGCAGATGTATATTTATTGCATGTGACACCAACACCGAGTGTATCGTATGTGGTACGTACGGAGCAGTTTGATTGTGGTATTATGATTTCTGCCAGTCACAATCCATACTATGATAACGGTTTGAAGGTGATCAACGGCAATGGTCATAAGATGGAAGCAGAGATAGAAGAAAAAATTGAAACATACATAGACAGTGAGATTGACAGCATTCCATTTGCCACGAGAGAAAATATTGGGTGTACCGTAGATTATGCGATTGGCAGACACCGTTATATCGGATATCTGATGTCGTTAGCGACCCGTTCTTTCAAGAATATTCGTGTGGGTCTGGATTGCGCCAACGGTTCTTCCTATTCGGTAGCCAAAGGGGTATTTGATGCGTTGGGTGCCAAGACCTATGCGATTGGTATGAATCCGGATGGAACGAATATAAATGATAACTGTGGATCTACCCATATTGAGAACCTGCAAAAATATGTGATCGAGAATCAACTGGATGTGGGATTTGCTTATGATGGAGATGCAGACCGTTGTCTGGCTGTGGATGACAAGGGAGAGGTGATTGATGGAGATGCGATCTTGTATCTCTGTGGTTGTTATCTGAAGGACAAAGGGGAACTGAATAATAATACCGTTGTGACCACCATTATGTCGAATATGGGATTATACAAAGCCTTTGACAAAGTGGGGATCGCTTATGAAAAGACAGCAGTGGGAGATAAATTTGTCAATGCCAATATGATGGAATTTGGGCATTCTTTAGGTGGTGAACAGTCCGGTCATATCATCTTTAGTAAATATGCAGTGACGGGAGATGGTGTGCTGACTTCTCTGATGTTAATGGAAGTGATGCTGGAAAAGAAGCAAAAATTATCAGAATTGCGGAAGGGGTTAAAAATCTATCCACAGTTATTAAAGAATATCCGTGTCAAAGACAAACCGGCTGCCCGTAAGGATGCTGCTGTGGTTGCCAAGACAAAGCAGGTAGAAGAAGCATTGGGTGAGAATGGAAGAATTTTACTTCGTGAAAGCGGTACAGAGCCAGTGATCCGTGTCATGGTGGAGGCTGAGACGGAAGCGTTATGTGAGAAATATGTGGATCAGGTGATTGATGTTTTAAAAGAACAGGGGCATGCAGTAGAATGATTGGAGTTTTTGTGTTTTGCATCAACCAGTGTTGACTTTCGCTAAGGCTTCATGCTATATTATTGAAATGGTGATTTGCGGGAGAGTCCCGTGTAAATATAAGGAGGAAATAATAAAATGAGTGTACAGGTAGAAAAGTTAGAGAAGAGTATGGCAAAGCTTACCATAGAGGTGTCTGCGGAGCAGTTTGATGCAGCTTTGGATCAGGCATATCAAAAGAGCAAAGGCAAGATTGCCATCCCTGGTTTCCGTAAAGGTAAGGCACCAAGAGCCATGATTGAGAAAATGTATGGTGTTGGTGTGTTTTATGAGGATGCCGCTAACATTGTGATTCCGGATGCTTATGAAAATGCTGCCAAAGAGAGTGAATTAGAGATTGTAGCGCAGCCAGAGATTGATGTGGTACAGATTGAGAAAGGCAAAGATTTCATATTTACGGCGACAGTTGCCATCAAGCCGGAGGTTACACTGGGTGAATATAAAGGGATCGAAGTAGAGAAAAAGACTGCCGAGGTAACAGAGGAAGAAGTTACCGCAGAGATTGACAAAGCCAGAGAATCCAATTCCCGTATGATTACGATTGATGAGCGTGCCGCACAGGAAGGTGACACGGTCATGATTGACTTTGATGGTTATGTGGATGGTGAACAATTTGAAGGTGGATATGCAGAGGACTATAGTCTGGTGTTAGGTTCTCATACTTTCATTGATGGTTTCGAGGATCAGTTAGTCGGTAAGAATGTAGGAGATGATGTAGAGGTTAATGTAACATTCCCGGAGGATTATCAGGCGGAGGAATTACAGGGCAAGCCGGCAGTATTTAAGGTGAAAGTCAAAGAGATCAAGGTGAAAGAACTTCCGGAACTGGATGATGAATTTGCACAGGATGTATCTGATTTTGATACGTTAGAAGAGTATAAGGCAGATGTGGAAAAGAAGCTGTTAGAGAACAAGGAAGCAGCGTTGAAGCGTGAAAAAGAGGATGATATCATCAATCAGATCATTGAGAATGCAACGATGGAGATTCCGGAGCAGATGGTAGAGGCACAGTGCCGTCAGATGATGCAGGAATTTGCACAGCGTATCCAGTCACAGGGATTATCCGTAGAGCAGTATATGCAGTTTACGGGTCTGACACCGCAGAAGATGCAGGAAGAATTACAGCCACAGGCATTAAAGCGTATACAGAGCCGTTTGGTATTAGAGGCGGTTGTAGCTGCGGAGAATATGGAAGCTTCTGAAGAGGAAGTGAATCAGGAATTAGAGAATATGGCTGCCACCTATCAGATGGAACTGGATAAGTTAAAAGAATTAGTGGGTGAAGAGGAGCAGAAGCAGATCGCTTTAGATCTGGCTGTTCAGAAGGCAGTTACCTTAGTGGTAGATGCATCTGTGGAGAAATAATGATCTCGTGTTAGAAATGTACAACAGCCATGCGTGATATCTGTCCGCTGGCATGGCTGTTGTTTTTTCAAGAGGAAAAATCCGTGTTCTGTAGGACACAAGAATGGAGGGGAATATGAGCTATAGTATACCATACGTCATCGAAAAAACCAGCAGTGGGGAACGTTCCTATGATATTTATTCCAGATTATTGCAGGATCGTATTATCATTTTGTCCAATGAAGTCAATGATGATATCGCAAGTCTGGTGGTATCCCAGTTATTGTTTTTGGAATCGCAGGATCCGAACAAAGATATCAGTTTGTATATAAACAGTCCGGGCGGTTCTGTCAGTGCAGGTTTTGCAATCTATGATACCATGAATTATGTCAAATGTGATGTGTCAACGATTTGTATGGGTCTGGCAGCAAGCATGGGGGCTTTTTTGCTGGCAGGCGGTGCAAAAGGAAAGCGTCTGGCATTACCAAATGCGGAGATTATGATTCATCAGCCATCTGGTGGCGCCAGAGGTCAGGAGACCGAGATCCGCATTGTGGCAGAACAGATCTTAAAGACCAGAAACCGTTTAAATGAGATCCTGGCTGAGAATACCGGAAAACCATTAGAGGTGATTCAGGCAGACACGGAGCGGGATAATTATCTGACAGCACAGGAAGCCAAGGAATATGGTTTGATTGATGAGATTGTGACCAATCGCAAGTCAGATGATAAGTAGTGAGAATATGAGATGGGGAGACAGACAGTATGGCAGGAAAAAAGGATGAGATTTTAACTTGCTCTTTTTGCGGAAAAACACAGGACCAAGTGCATAAATTGATTGCAGGTCCCGGAGTTTATATCTGCGATCAGTGTATTGATTTGTGTTCCGAGATCATGGAGGAGGAAATGGCACAGGATACCGGTGCCTATCTGGATGATTCGGATATCAATCTACTGAAACCAAAAGAGATCAAAGCTTTTTTGGATGAATATGTAGTGGGACAGGAGGAAGCGAAAAAAGTATTGTCAGTCGCTGTCTATAACCACTATAAACGTGTTTTGTCTGGCAAAAGTCTGGATGTTGAGTTGCAGAAAAGTAATATTATCATGGTAGGTCCGACTGGTTCCGGCAAGACATTTTTGGCGCAGACTCTGGCAAAAATCTTAAATGTACCATTTGCCATTGCAGATGCTACAGCGTTGACGGAAGCGGGATATGTGGGCGAAGATGTGGAGAATATTCTGTTAAAGATCATTCAGGCAGCGGATTATGATATGGACCGTGCAGAGCATGGCATTATCTATATCGATGAGATTGATAAAATAACCCGCAAAGGTGAGAATGTATCCATTACCAGGGATGTATCCGGTGAAGGAGTACAGCAGGCATTGCTTAAGATTCTGGAAGGAACAGTGGCAAGTGTACCTCCGCAGGGAGGCAGAAAACATCCACATCAGGAATTTTACCAGTTAGATACAACGAATATTTTGTTTATTTGCGGCGGTGCTTTTGATGGACTGGAAAAAATCATAGAGGGCCGGATCGGACAAAAATCCATCGGTTTCAATGCGGATATCGCAGATAAACAGGAGCAGACGATCGGTGCGTTATTCCGTCAGGTATTGCCGGAGGATTTTGTGAAATTTGGTCTGATCCCGGAGATTATCGGACGTCTGCCGGTGACGGTTGCTTTGGATTTGTTGGATGAAGAGGCTTTGAAGAAGATTTTGGTAGAGCCGAAAAATGCAATTACGAAGCAATATCAGAAGTTATTTGAGATGGATAATGTAAAATTAACCTTTGAAGATGCAGCAATCGCTGCGGTGGCTAAAAAATCCTCAGATCGCAAGACGGGAGCCAGAGGGTTGCGGGCGATCATGGAGAATGTTATGCAGGATGCCATGTACGAGGTGCCTTCCGATGATAGTATCCGGGAGTGTATCATTACGAGAGAAGCAGTTTTAGGGGAAGAAGACCCTAAATTAATCACGGAGAACGATGAAGTAAAGCCTGTGAATACAGCGAAACGACCAGAGGGTGAAAGTGCCTGAGAGATCGGTGAACCAACAGGGGGTGTTTGATATGCGAGCACTCCCTGTTTTTGTCGCAAGTTTTTAAAATGATAGAAAATGGAAATGTGGTGAGATGATGATAGAGCAGATACCTGTAGTAATGTTGCGGGATGTGGTGGTATTTCCCGGAAGTACAATGTATTTAGAAATAGGCAGGACGAAAACGATTCATGCAGTGAATCAGGCAATCCGAGGCGATAAGCAGATTTTTACCGTGGTACAAAAGAATCCTGAAACGGAAGAACCTTCCCAGGAGGAACTCTATTCCGTGGGTACCTTGGCAGAGGTCAGGCAGATCATATCCATGCCGGATAAAGTAACCAGAGTGGTGATCAAAGGATTAAAGCGTATGAACATGGAGCAGTTGTATACCCGGGATGACTGTTGTTATGGTGACGTGTCTGAGAGAGAAGAATCCGGTGATTTATCTTATACCCTGGAAGTCATTGCTATGGTTCGTGGTCTGAAAGACCTGTTTCAGGTATATGTGGCGGAGCAGGGAAAAATATCAGAGAAATTAGTGGAGGAAGTGATGGCACAGACAGATCTGGTCAAGATGATGGATCAGATCTGTGCCGATATTCCGGTTCACTATCAGCTCAAGCAGCAGATATTAGAGGAAACCGATATTTTCCAACGGCATGAACAGTTGTCTTTACTGCTTAGCCGTGAGATTGGTATCTTGCGGATACAGGGAGAGATCGCTGTCCGTGTTAAGGGACAGGTGGAGCAAAACCAAAAGGAATATTACCTAAGGGAGCAGATCAGAGCTATTCACAAAGAATTGGGGGAAGAGGATGCTGTTTCCGATGCTGACCGGTATCGTGAAAAATTGCAACAACTGAAAGCGCCTAAAAAAGTGAAACGGAAGATTGAGGAGGAATTACAACGGTTTCGTAAAATGAATCCCAGTTCTTCCGAGAGTGCAGTGATTCGGGGGTATCTTGAGACTTTGTTGAGTTTTCCGTGGAAAAAGCAAAGGAAAGAGCGGCAGGATGTGAAATATGCTGCGCAGATTTTAGAGGAAGATCACTATGGTTTGGAGAAGGTGAAAGAGCGTGTATTGGAGTGTCTGGCAGTAAAGGCGTTAAAATCCGATGGTTCTAGTCCCATCATTTGTCTGGTGGGTCCACCGGGAACCGGAAAAACCTCCATTGCCAGATCAGTCGCTAAGGCATTGCATCGCAAATACATACGAATCTGTCTGGGGGGAGTGCGTGATGAAGCAGAATTGCGAGGGCATAGACGGACTTATGTGGGAGCCATGCCGGGGCGTATCGCTACGGGATTAAAAAATGCCGGAGTGAAAAATCCATTGATCCTGTTAGATGAGATTGATAAGCTGGGTGGCGACTATAAGGGTGATCCTGCTTCTGCGTTGTTGGAGATTTTAGATCCGGAACAAAACAAACATTTTTCCGATCATTATATCGAATTACCAGTAGATTTATCGCAAGTAATGTTTATTTGTACTGCAAATTCCCTGGAACCGATTTCCAGACCGCTGCTTGACCGGATGGAGGTGATCGAATTATCGGGATATACGGAATTGGAGAAATATCATATCGCGAAGGAGCATTTATGGGAAAAACAACGAATTGCCAATGGTTTGACAAAATCACAGATTAGTATAACAGACAAGGCATTGTATACCGTGATTGCAAATTACACTCGTGAAGCAGGTGTGCGTAATCTGGAGAAAAAACTCGCAGCGATATGCCGCAAAGCAGCGCACGCGGTGGCAAGCGGGGAAACAAAGCAGATCCGGATATCCGGGAGGAATCTGAAAGAGTATCTGGGAAAAGAATTATATCATTCCAATCCGGCTTCATCCAGGCCGGAGACGGGGGTTGTGCGTGGATTGGCATGGACAAGCGTTGGCGGAGACACCCTGGAGATTGAAGCAGCGGTATTGGATGGTACCGGTAAATTGGAGTTGACGGGGAAATTAGGAGAGGTGATGCAGGAATCGGCTAAAATAGCTCTCACCTATGTCCGCACCCAGATCAAAGGGAAATTGGATCTGGATTATTTTCAGAAACACGATATTCATATTCATGTACCGGAGGGGGCTGTGCCAAAGGACGGACCATCCGCCGGTGTGACTATGGCTACTGCGCTTTACTCTGTATTGATGGGGATTCCGGTTCGCGGGGATGTGGCCATGACAGGAGAGATTTCCCTGCGGGGGCGTGTTCTGCCCATCGGTGGATTGAAGGAGAAGTTGTTGGCGGCAAAGGCTGCCGGCATATCATTGGTGGTGATTCCCGAGCAAAACAAAAAGGATATCGAGGAAATGGAAAGCGAAGTATTGGATGGTTTACAGATCGAATATGCATCACAGATAAAACAGATATGGAAACATGCACTTGTTCAGAAATGAGGTTATCATGGTTATAAAAAGTGTTAATTTGGAAACGGTATGTGGTATTACCAGCACGCTTCCTGAAAATGATAAGGTGGAAATCGCCTTTGCCGGAAGATCGAATGTAGGGAAATCATCTCTGATCAATGCCTTGATGAATCGCAAATCCTATGCCCGAACATCATCGCAACCGGGAAAAACACAGACAATCAATTTCTATAACATTAATGATGTGTTATATTTTGTAGATTTGCCCGGCTATGGTTATGCAAAGGTATCACAGGATACGGTGAAGAAATGGGGGCGCATGATTGATGGGTATCTGGAAAAGTCCCAGGTGCTTCGGTTGATATTTTTGCTGGTGGATATCCGGCATAAACCGAATCAAAACGATATCCAGATGTATCAATGGTGTTTGAACTATGGGTTTAATCCTGTGGTGATCGCTACCAAGGAGGATAAGATCAAACGGTCCCAAAAACAAAAACAGTTAAAACAAATCAAGGATGCATTACAAGTGGTAGAGGGAACCCCGGTGATTCCATTTTCTTCTGTCACCAAAAACGGTAGAGAGGAAATATGGGAATATATTGATATGGTTTACGAGGGGTTTGAAGCAGAGAGAAAGGAAGGCTGACCATGTTGGGTAACAAAAGAGAAAACAGGGCTGGGTACCCTGTATTACGTATGAGTATGATCATGATTTTGACTCTGTTCATATGTGTGGGGATAAAGCAATCTGTAGCAGCGGAAGATACATTGTTAAACTGTAACCAGGCAGTGATGTATGTGGGAGATTTGCTGGATTTCAAAGATTTTGTCAGTGAGGAGTACCAAAAAGATTTTCAGTATCAGTGGGAAGGGGATGCTCCGGATTCTTCTGTGGCAGAATTGACGAAAGACGGAAAAGTAAAAGCCGTATCCACTGGAGAAGTAAAAGTACAAATATCCTATCAGAGCGAAACGGGAGAGACAAAAAAAGAAATATTGTACATATCCATGATTGGACCAGAACAGTTGTCGATGGAATATGGATCTGAGACTTATTTGGAAGCAGAGGAATTATATGGGTCAGATGTCTTACAGTATTCTTCCGCGAAGGATAGTGTGGCAGTTTCCGGGAAAGGGATATTGACGGCACAGGGATTTCAGGATACTCAGATTACTGCCACCAAACAAGACGGCACATCCTTTGTGGTGGCGAATGTGACTATACTGGAACCTCGTTTGGAGAAGACCACCGTGGTTCGTGCGTCCGGTACGAAGGGATATCAGGTGGAGATACAATATTTTTCGCAAACCGACTCATCCGAAAGCATCGTCTGGAAGATTGCCGATGAGACGATTGCCACATGGGATGCCAACGGATGTAATGCGCTTAAGAAAGGTTCGACCAAAGCGGATATTGTAGTAACAGCCAAAAATGGCGATCAAAAAACGTTGGAAGTGCAGATCGTTGTCACCGATCCAAAACTTTCCACTACGGGGATTATCATGGCGGCGAAAACCAGCCGTACGATTACGATTGCAGGTACACACGCATCCAGCGAAGTGATCTGGGGAGACCATGTGGGTAGTCCGGCCTATTTTTCTTCGCAGGGGGTGATCTATGGCGCTGAGGCTGGTACGGTTACTCTGAAAGTCACTGTGGATGGCAGGGAACTGACTTGCAAGGTGCAGGTGACCGATCCAACCTATCAGGATTTGACGATTATTCTATATAAGGGACAGGCAAAGAAACTGAAATTGAAGGGTACGGCCAGCAAGAGTGCCATTGCCTATTCTTCCAGTAATAAGAAAGTTTTGACCATATCCAAAACCGGACAGATGAAAGCAAAAAAAGCAGGCCATGCGACGGTGAAAGTCACTGTCGATGGAAGAAAACTTTCCATACTGGCAGAGATCTCCAGTAAAAATGGGTATCGTGCCATGAAAAAGGCCATAGCCATTTCAAAGACCAAAACAAAATACAGCCAGGCGCGTCGTATGTCAAAGGGATATTATGATTGCAGTTCCCTGGTATCCCGCGTGTATCGAAAATATGGTGTCTATTTTGGCAGCCGTAAGGGCTGGTCTCCGACGGCAGCAACCATCGGTAAATGGTGTGTAAGAAATCACAAGGTTGTGGCGCGTAAAGCCGTATCCTATAAGAAATTATTGCCGGGAGACCTGATTTTCTTCTCTGGTTGGAAAAATGGGCGTTATAAGAACATTACCCATGTGGAAATGTATACCGGCGGAGCTACCGATGTATCTGCCAGCAGTAGTTACAATAAGGTCGTGCATTATGGTTACAGCAAGGCAAGCAATATCGTTTTAATCGCTCGTCCGACAAAATAAAGACAACAAAGTCTGTATTCACTGTACCCGTTGCGGAATCATACGAAAAGACAGGAGAATGATATGCTTGACAATCCAAATCACTGTGATAAGATATCGAAAGGGAAGGGAATGTCAGCATTGCTTTCCGAATACATTGAATTCAGAGCAGAATGAATATAAGCAAAAAGGAGAGCAGGATGAAAATCATAGTTTTAGCAGGTGGTCTTAGTACAGAGCGTGATGTTTCCATCAGCACAGGTGGTCAGGTTTGCCAGGCGTTAAGAGAGCGGGGGCATCAGGCAGCACTGTTAGATGTATTTTTTGGTTACGAAGGTGATGTGTCTGAGGATTTTTTTGACAGAAATGATGCATTGGAAGAGATGGTGCAGGGAATCCAGACAGTAGATCCGGATTTGGATGCGATCAAGGCCATGAGGGGTGGCGATTCCCGAAGCTTTTTTGGTCCCAATGTGATTGCGCTGTGCCGCATGGCTGACATTGTATATATGGCACTACATGGTGCCGAAGGAGAAAACGGAACGGTGCAGGCGGCTTTTGATGTATTAGGCATTCGTTATACGGGAACCGGTTGTCTGGGGAGCGCCCTTGCTATGGATAAGGGAATGGCTAAAAAGATTTTTCTGGCCGCAGGGATTCCGACTCCTAAGGGGTGTATTGTAACTCCGGATACGATTCGTCCTTTATCCGAAGAGATTGGATATCCCTGTGTTGTGAAGCCTTGCTGTGGCGGTTCCAGTGTAGGGGTCAGTATGGTATCAAATGAAGAAGAATATCAGCAGGCGCTACAGGATGCGTTTCGTTATGAACCGGAAGTCGTGGTGGAAGAGTGTATCCAGGGGCGTGAGTTTTCTGTTGGTGTGGTGAATGGGGAGGCATATCCTGTCATTGAGATCATTCCGAAAGAAGGTTTTTATGATTATGAAACCAAGTACCAGCCGGGAATGGCGCAGGATGTATGTCCGGCAGAATTGGAGGAAGCGAAGGCGGCAGAAATGCAGCAGTATGCGATAGATGTCTATCGGGAATTGAAGTTAGGTGTGTATGGACGCATTGATTTTCTGATGGATGGGGATGGAAAGCTGTATTGTCTGGAGGCAAATACATTGCCGGGGATGACACCAACCAGTTTGCTTCCACAGGAAGCGGCGGCATTGGGGATTAGTTATGGTGAGTTGTGTGAGAATATTATTGCAATCGCATTAAAAAATAGAGGATCAGTATGAGTAAGATGAAAGGGATGACACCACAGAAACTGGCGGAAGTATGTGGAGGAAAATATTTTGGGCCGGAGACAGAGGGCAGGCAGGAGATCACTTGTCTGGTGACCGATAACCGCCAGATAGAAAAGGGTGGCATGTTCGTGGCGATCAAGGGAGAAAAAGTGGATGCCAACCGCTTTATTCCTGCCACCTATGAAGCGGGAGCCTTGTGCTGTATGTCTGAAGATGCCCCGGAAGATATGACGAAACCATATATTCAGGTGGAATCTTGTTTACAGGCACTCAAAGATATGGCAGCGTATTACCGGACCCAGTGTCAGGTTAAGGTCATTGGTATTACAGGCAGTGTGGGCAAGACTACCACAAAGGAGATGCTGGCATCAGTGCTGTCAATGCATTATCATACATTGAAAACCCAAGGGAATTTCAATAACGAGATCGGTGTACCGTTGACCTTGTTCCGCCTGCGGGAGGAACATGAAGTGGCAATCGTGGAAATGGGGATTAGCGATTTCGGCGAGATGGCCAGGCTGACAGCTATGGTCAGACCTGATTTATGTGTGATTACCAATATTGGTCAGTGCCATTTAGAACAATTAGGAGACCGGGATGGTGTGCTGCGTGCCAAGACTGAGATTTTTCAGGGGCTGTCAGAGCAGGGGACGGTATACCTCAACGGGGATGATGATAAACTGGTTACAGTGCAGGAGGTTCATGGGAAAGCCCCGGTTTTTTTCGGATTGGGGCATCAGAATACCGTATATTCAGACCACTTGGTTTCCAAGGGGCTGGCGGGTACTAAGATGGATGTAGTGATGCCGGGACAAACATTTTCTGTGTCGGTACCACTGCCGGGGAAACATATGGTTACCAATGCGCTGGCGGCAGCGGCGATAGGCATTGATCTGGGGCTTTCGCAAACAGAGATCGCCAAGGGGATCGAAGCATTTCGTCCGGTGGATGGACACAGCAGCATTTTTGAAACCAAACGTTTTACGGTGATGGATGACTGTTATAATGCCAATCCCGTTTCTATGCGGGCAGGTCTGGATGTGCTGGCAGATGTTTCGGAACGTAAGGTGGCGATCCTGGGTGACATGTTTGAATTGGGAGAGTCCGAAGAACAGATGCATTATGATATTGGTGTATATGCTGCCGAAAAGAACATAGATTTGCTGATTTTCATCGGTAACCTGGCCAGACAATATGCATGGGGGGCTGAAAGTACCGGTACGGCACAGACGATACAGTATTTTGCAACACGGGAAGAAGCCCAGACGGCATTGCCGGCATTGCTCCGGACAGGTGATGCAATTCTGGTCAAGGCATCTCACGGAATGCATTTTGAAAAAATAGTTGCAACACTACGCGAAATGTGATAGTATAATTTATTGAAAATCAAAGGTTCAAAGGCGTAGATCGTGTATAGTAGTGCATGGCGATTCGGTTAGAGAGAGGATGTCCCCGGCTGAAAGCATCCTTACGTTCCCGGCATGTATCGAATTTCCCACGGGAGCCGTGGTCTGGAAGAGCACCTCTGTCTGTTAAACAGAGGGAAAAGGTGTTTGTGTAGAGACTGCCGTAAACACGCGTTAAGTGTTAATAAAGTGTTTATGAGATTTTGGATGGATGTGTGTAATATCACCACAGAATTCCTAATCCACATAAGAAACAGGGTGGTACCGCGGATTAATCCGTCCCTGACAGACCTGTATCAGGGAGAACGTGGAGGTACCACATAGCATACTAATATACAAAGGCTCCTTGCAGTGCAGGGAGTTTTTTCTATTACTAACTTGATTATGGATGCGCAGAAGGGATTTCCCGGTATAATGTGGCAGCCAAATCAAAATAATACAGAAATGAGGTAATGACATGAAAGACAAGTTATCGAAAATCATGGAAGAGGCACTGAGCCAGATTGAATCCTCTGAGCAATTGGACAAGCTCAATGACATTCGTGTGGCTTTTCTGGGCAAGAAGGGTGAATTAACTTCGGTCTTAAAATCCATGAAGGATGTGGCGCCGGAAGATCGTCCAAAAGTCGGACAGATGGTCAATGAGGCAAGAACGCAGATCGAGACCAAATTAGAAGAGAAAAAGGCGGCTTTTGAGAAAGCCATATTAGAAGAAAAATTAAAAAGTGAGACAATCGATGTTACGCTGCCTGGTACGCAGCTTGCTATGGGGCATCGTCACCCTAATACCATCACATTAGAAGAGGTGGAGAATATCTTTATTGGTATGGGATATGAAGTGGTGGAAGGTCCGGAAATCGAGTATGATTATTATAATTTTGAAGCTTTAAATATTCCGGCAGACCATCCGGCCAAAGATGAACAGGATACTTTTTATATCACGAAGGATATTCTGTTGCGTACACAGACATCTTCTGTGCAGGTACACGAGATGGAGAAGGGCAAGCTGCCGATTCGTATGATCGCACCAGGGCGTGTATTTCGTTCGGACGAAGTAGATGCCACCCATTCGCCAACGTTCCATCAGATTGAGGGGCTGGTGATTGATAAGGGGATTACGTTTGCCGATTTGAAAGGTACTTTGCAGGAATTTGCCAAGAGATTATTTGGTGAGGATACCAAAGTAAAATTCCGTCCACATCACTTCCAGTTCACGGAGCCAAGCGCGGAGATGGATGTTACCTGCTTCAAATGCGGCGGCAAGGGATGCCGTTTCTGTAAGGGAGAAGGCTGGGTAGAAATCTTAGGTTGTGGTATGGTGCATCCTCATGTATTAGAAATGAGTGGGATTGATCCGGAAGAATATACCGGCTTTGCTTTTGGTGTGGGTCTGGAGCGTATTGCACTATTCAAGTATGAGATTGATGATATGAGATTACTGTATGAGAATGATACACGTTTCTTGAAACAGTTCTAAAAAGGAGGATAAGGAAGAATGAATACATCTTTATCATGGATAAAGGCATATGTGCCGGATCTGGATTGTACGGCACAGGAATATATGGACGCAATGACATTATCGGGTTCTAAGGTAGAAGGTTATACCGAATTTGATAAGAATCTGGATAAAATCGTGGTGGGACAGATTAATAAGATCGAAAAACATCCGGATGCAGATAAATTGGTGATTTGTCAGGTGCAGATTGATGAAGCCGGAGAAGAGATACAGATTGTTACAGGAGCCCCGAATGTCAAAGAAGGGGACAAGGTTCCGGTTGTTTTAGATGGTGGGCATGTGGCCAGTTCCCATAAGGATGGAGAATCGGAAAACGGATTTAAGATCAAAAAAGGTAAACTCCGTGGTGTGGAGTCTTATGGAATGATGTGCTCCATCGAGGAACTTGGCTCTACTACGGATATGTATCCGGATGCTGCCAAAGATGGTATCTATATTCTGAGTGATAACCCGGAATACAAGGATGCGCCCATCGGTTCCGATGCAGTGGCATTATTAGGATTACACGATGTGGCATTTGAGTACGAAATTACTTCCAACCGTGTCGATTGCTTTGGCGTGGTTGGCATTGCCAGAGAGGTGGCGGCAACCTTTGGCAAGAAATTTGAACCACCCGTTGTAACCGAGACTGGCAATGGGGAAAAAGTGGAAGATTACATTTCCGTAGAGGTACAGGATGCGAAACTGTGTCCTCGATATACAGCGCGTGTCGTAAAGAATATCAAACTGGCACCATCTCCGGAGTGGATGCAGAGACGTCTGGCATCCGTGGGAATCCGCCCTATCAATAATATTGTGGATATCACAAATTATGTGATGGAGGAATATGCCCAACCAATGCATGCATATGATTTAGATACCATTGAAGATCATAAGATCATTGTCCGCAAGGCTCAGGAAGGGGAACCTTTTGTGACACTGGATGGGCAGGAGAGAACGTTGGATGACTCCATGTTGATGATCTGTGACGGTAAAAAGCCGATTGGATTAGCCGGTATCATGGGTGGTGAAAATTCCATGATCACAGATGATGTGAAAACCATGTTGTTCGAGGCCGCTACTTTTGACGGAACCAATATCCGTTTGTCCGGTAAGAAGCTGGGAATGCGTACCGATGCACAGGCGAAATTTGAAAAGGGATTAGATCCTAACAATGCCATCGAAGCGATGAACCGTGCCTGCCAGTTAGTAGAAGAGTTAGGTGCCGGAGAAGTGGTTGGTGGTGTGATCGATGAATATCCGGTGAAGAAAGAGCCGATTCGTATCGCATATGATCCGGTACAGATCAATGCTTTATTAGGGACGGATATTTCCGAAGAGGATATGATTCGTTATTTTGAGAAGATAGATCTGGTGGTTGACCGTGAAACGAGAGAAGTGGTGGTGCCTACCTGGCGGCAGGATCTGGAGCGTATGGCGGACCTGGCAGAAGAAGTGGCCCGTTTCTATGGTTATGATAATATTCCGATGACTTTACCGAGTGGTGCTGCGACTGCGGGGGGATTATCCGAAAAATTGCAGCATGAGAATATGGCGCGGGGAGTTGTGGAATCGTATGGGTTCTGTGAGGGGATGACATTCTCTTTTGAGAGTCCAAAAGTATATGACAAATTATTATTATCACCGGAAGATACCCTGCGTCAGAGTATTCAGATCAGTAATCCACTGGGAGAGGACTATAGTGTGATGCGCACCTCTGCTCTGGGGGGAATGCTGACCTCTTTGGCAACGAACTATAATCGCCGGAATAAAGATGTCCGTCTCTATGAATTGGCAAATGTATACCGCCCAAAACAGTTGCCGCTGACGGAGTTACCGGAGGAGCGTATGCAGTTGACACTGGGCATGTATGGTGCCGGTGATTTCTTTGCGATGAAAGGGGTAGTGCAGGCGGTGATGGATCGCATGGGATTGCGTGGAAACGTAGTCTATGATCCACAGGCAGGCAAGAGCTTTTTGCATCCCGGTCGTCAGGCACAGGTTATCTATCAGGGAGAAATCATTGCTTATTTAGGAGAAGTACATCCGACAGTGCAGAAGAATTTCGGTATTGGAGAACGTGCTTATATTGCGGTGGTTGATATGCAGTCTGTGAGTGAATTGGCAAACTTTGACGTAAAATATGAAGGTGTGGCCAAGTTCCCGGCTATGACCAGAGACATTAGTCTGAGTATGAAAAAGACGGTGTTGGCTGGCGAGGTAGAGGAAGTGATTCGTACCAAGGGTGGCAAATTGCTGGAGTCATATGAATTATTTGATATTTATGAGGGTGCTCAGTTGACGGCGGGATATAAGTCGCTGGCATATAAAATCATATTCCGTGCGAACGATCGTACGCTTACTGATGAAGAAGTGAATCATGCTATGGATAAGATAATGAGTGCATTAGCAGAAAAAGAAGTTAAGCTTCGTCAATAATCGCAGTGAGGGGTCAGAGTGAAAAAAGAAAATAAGCGTAAAATTCGGATAATTTCGTGGGTGATTTTTATCCTGTATCTGGTAGTGATGGTATATTTTTTGTTCTTTAGTGAGCAGATGGGAAGGACACCGGAGGATCATTACCGGTACAATTTGGTTCCATTTACAGAGATCAAAAGATATCTGCATTACCGGCACAAGATTGGCACTTTGAATGTATTATTGAATTTACTTGGAAACGTATTGTGCTTTCTTCCGTTTGGTTATGTGATACCAATATTGACACAGAGACAGACATGGCTGCGTATGACCTTATTAAGTATGTTGGCATCCATTTTGGTGGAACTTTTACAATTAGTTTCCATGCTGGGTTCTTGTGATGTGGATGATATTTTTTTGAATACGTTAGGGGGCCTGTTGGGATATTTGTTGTTTGTTCTAAGCCGAAAGATAGTTAGAATTCATAGTAAATGGCAGCAACAGAAAGGAGGGAGGTAATGTCTCGCAAAAAACGGAAAAGAGATTCGTCTTTGCACCTGACGGACAAACATCATCCTCCGTTGGCGATCGGTGCCACTTTGCTGGCAGTGATTTCCATAGGGATTTTTGGTGCAGTGTGTGTATCTGCCGGTAAGAGTGATGGACATGCCGGGTTATTGGCGGGATTGGCGGGAATGGTCAGTTTGTTCGTTGCGGCAGTGGGGTTTGTGATGGCATGGCTCAGTCTGCATCAGGAAGAGATTCGCCCGCTGTTTCCCACGATTGCATCCATATGTAATGGTCTGTTGGTGATCTTTTATATGATGCTATATATCTGGGGTGCTGTGGTATAGTGGAATCGGATGTGAAAGAGTTATTTTAGAAATTTTATTTAATTTTAAGGATATTTGGATTTTTGGGGCAGTTTTGCCCCAATTTTTTTGGTATTCACCGATGGTAAAATTCATTATACTGAAAAAAGATGTGAAATGGAGGTTTTTGGCATGGCAGTACATTTTTCGGAAGAGGAAAAGAAAAAATTAGAGCAAAACGAAGCGGAAATCTATAAAAAAAGGTCGAAAGAATCGGTAAAAAAAGAATGGGAAAATTTTACATGGAAAGAGAAATTGCAAAACTTTCAGTATTATTATTTGAAGCCCTGTCTCATTGCGTTGATTGTGGTAGCGATGGTGGCCTTGCAGATTTATGATTATTTTACGAAGGACAAGGTTGCGCTGTTTATCACGATACAGAATGAAGTGCTGACTGACGAGACGATAGAAGAATTGGAGCAAGAGTTAAGCGAGTATCTTCATTTTAGGAAAGGCGAAGTGGTTCGTATCAATCAGGCCACAGATAATTATCAGATCCAGACTTATTTGTATAGTGGTACTACAGATATGATCATTGCCTCTGAGGAAGATTTTTCCGAGTGGGCAGAGTCCGATTATTTGTTTAATGAAAATGTCCATAAAGAAGTTTCATTCTATGCCGATTATCCAGAAGAATACCGTTTTTATTCCAAGATTATCACCGGAGAAGATGTCAGGAATAATACATCGGATACTGATGTACAGCCGTCGGATCAGACAGATTATTATTGTGGTGTTTCCTGGAAGGACAGTGAGAAATATAAACAAATTGGGGGGATGATTTCGAACCCGGTGGCGGGGATCAGTTGTGCTTCCAAACATACCGAAGAAGCGAAAGCGATTTTTCAGTATTTTATGGACAATTCCCAGAAGCTGGAGACAAAAGCCGTTGTCAAATAGGGAAATTAGAGATTTGTTAAATTTTTACAAGATTTCAATAAATTATAATTAAAAAAAGGCAAATTTACCAAAAAGGGAAATTTTATCAAAAAGCAGTTGACGAAAAAAAAAGTTGGGGTATAATAATAGTTGTTATGACAAAGGTGTCACGAAGACCATTCGTGGCACCTTTTTCTGTATGCGGAAAGGCATCATATTTCCATACAGAAGGTAGTTGTTTCCCTTTGGGACGTCCGGACAACGTAGTAATTTGAGGGAATTGATATGAAAGGCTAAAAGGAAAAGGAGGAAGTAATATGTCAAATGAGATTATGACTTATATTAATGACAATTTATTTGGCGTCTGGTTTCTGATCGGTGCTGCATTGGTATTCTGGATGCAGGCTGGATTTGCTATGGTGGAGGCCGGATTTACAAGATCCAAAAACGCCGGTAATATTATTATGAAGAACCTGATGGACTTCTGTATCGGTACTGTGATGTTCATTTTGATCGGTTGTTCGTTCCTGTTAGGTGAAGATTTTTTGGGATTGATCGGTAAGCCCGGATTTGATCTGTTTACTTCATATAAAGATTTTGATTACTCCAGTTTTGTATTTAATCTGGTGTTCTGTGCCACCACCGCAACGATTGTTTCCGGTGCGATGGCAGAAAGAACAAAATTTTTATCCTATTGTGTATATTCGGCTGTGATTTCAGCGTTAATTTATCCAATCGAAGCACACTGGATCTGGGGTGGTGGCTGGTTAGCCGACATGGGATTCCATGATTTTGCCGGTTCCTGTGCAATCCATATGGTGGGTGGTATCAGTGCTTTGATCGGTGCCTCTATCCTGGGACCCCGTATCGGTAAGTACAGTAAGCGTACCGGTAAGCCGCATGCTTTTCCGGGGCACAACCTGCCGTTGGGTGCTCTCGGTGTATTCATCCTGTGGTTAGGCTGGTATGGATTTAACGGAGCGGCTGCTACTTCTTTGGAAGATTTGGGTTCTATTTTCCTGACAACGACAGTGGCTCCGGCTGTTGCAACGGTAGTATGTATGATTTTGACCTGGGTGAAATATGGTTCTCCAGACGTGTCTATGTGCCTGAATGCGTCTCTGGCTGGTTTGGTGGCGATCACGGCGCCTTGTGATGTAACCGATTGTGTCGGTGCCTTAGTGATCGGTGCGGTAGCTGGTTTGTTGGTTCCATTCGTTGTATGGCTGATGGATTACAAACTGAAGATAGATGATCCGGTTGGTGCGGTGGCAGTACATATGGCAAATGGTATTTGGGGTACTTTGGCAACTGGTTTATTTGCCACCAAGTCGGCACCCGGATATGCGATTGCATTGGATAATGGTGCTATCACAGGACCTGGTTTGTTCTATGGTGGCGGGGTGAAACAGTTAGGTTTGCAGTGTCTTGGCATTCTGACTGTGGCTGCCTGGACGGCAGTGACGATCACAATCGCATTCTTTGTGATTAAGGCAGTGTTAGGGCTTCGGGTATCTCCGGAGGAAGAGTTGCAGGGTCTGGATGCAACAGAGCATGGTTTGCCATCTGCTTATGCTGATTTCATGCCAGCCAGCAATCTGTTCTATCATAATGGTGCTTCCATCGAGACCTTAAAGGGTAATGTTCCGATGGATCAGGCGGTACAGGTGGTGAAGGCACCTGGTGTAGAGGAAGTGGCGAAACCGGCAGCTTCCAAAGCGCCTAAGAAGGTATCTTCGGATGAGACGGCGAAACTCACTAAAATATCCATTATCTGTAATCAGGCCCGTTTCGATGATTTGAAGAATGCCCTCAATGAGATTGGTGTCAGTGGTATCACGGTAACACAGGTTTTAGGGTGTGGTGCACAGAAGGGTGCAAAGAAATTCTATCGTGGTGCTGAGTTAGATATCGTCCTGTTGCCAAAGATGAAGATCGAAGTGGTAGTCAGTGCGGTTCCGGTTGATCAGGTGATTGAAACAGCCAAGAATGCACTGTACACTGGTAATATTGGTGATGGTAAGATCTTCGTATATGATGTGGAAAATGCGGTACGTGTCCGTACCGGTGAGGAAGGTTTTGATGCTATCCAGTCGTAGTCTGGGATAGACAGATCATAAGAAAACTCCTGAAATAGAATAATAGTTTCCTAAAAAAGAGGCTGGTCTTGTGAGATCTATGGGTTGTTATGCCATAGTAGTTTTATGAGACCGCTTCTTTTTGTTATATGATAGAGAAAGACAGTCGTAATCCGGGATGCCATTTCTTAAGAAAATTTAATAAAAAAATATGATAAAATATAGTATACTGATAGATAGTTTCAAATAACAGCATTAAGGAATGAAGACGAACAAAGTTTGTTTCAAAGAAATGAGGGGAATTATGGAAACAATATTAGTATGTGATGATGATCCCGAGATTGTCCGGGCGATTGCTATTTATTTACAAAATGAAGGTTATGATGTGGAGTGTGCTTATAACGGGACAGAAGCATTGGAATCTCTGCAAAAAAGATCTGATATTGCTCTGGTGATTTTGGATGTGATGATGCCGGATGTGGATGGAATCGAGACCACGAAGCGGATACGGGAAGAGAATAACATTCCCATTATCATGTTATCTGCCAAATCAGAAGATCAGGATAAAATTGTCGGATTGCGAACCGGCGCAGATGATTATGTGACAAAACCATTTAATCCGGAAGAATTGATTGCCAGAGTACAATCACAGCTTAGGCGTTCTTCCATGATGCAGATGGAGTCTGCCGAATCCACGTATCAAGTGGGTGGTTTGCAAATGTCAGATGAGGATAATGGTGTGGTGGTGGATGGCAGAAGTGTGAGATTAACACCATTGGAGTACAATATCTTAAAATTATTGGTGCGAAAACCGGGGAAAGTTTTCTCCACAGCAGAAATTTATGAGACAATATGGAAGGAAAAGGCCATTGGAGCAGAAAATGTAGTGGCGGTACATGTCAGGCATATTCGGGAAAAAATTGAGATTAATCCCAGAGAGCCACAATATCTGAAAGTGGTATGGGGTGTGGGATATAAAATTGAACGCCAGGAAACGATGTCAGAAGGAATGAAATCGGAGGATAAGACAGATGCGTAGATGGAGACAGTGGAAATGGTTACATGTGGTCATGATGATATGTCTGCTTCTCTCAATGGGATTGACTACTGTTTCCGGTATGCTGATTTATGCGACCAGAGAATATGCCAGACCGGAGGAAGGTGCACAGGATACACAATTTTATATTTCCCAGTCACAATTTTATGACTTGTTTGACGAGTATTTGCGTATGTTTGAGCAATATATGGAGATTGGCAGTGTGATTGCACCGGATGGTATGATTGACTATGATACACTGCTTTTAACTTCTCTGTCAGACCAGACGAAAGGCTATACCTTAAAAGACCTGTTGCGGATCGCAGACCGGACCGGGGTCTATGCCAGTGAGTTTCGGGATTTCACTGCTGACCTGAAGTCACAGGCACAGCAGCATATTAGTTATCCCTGGAAAACGCAGTTTTCTCTGGATCTGAAAAACCGGATCATTGTGGCAGAGGGAGAACTTTATCAGTTTGTCAATAATGAGGGGCATGAAGTCAGAGAGATTCAGTATAAGAGAGCGAAGCCATATATTAATAATATGGTGTTGATTGACAGTGTGGAAATGGAATATTATGACTACTTAAATGAAGATATTTCGGTAAAGCTGTCAAAATTGTCTAATATCACTTTGCGTTTTTCGGCAGAAACCAATTATGAAAAATATTTAATTACCAATTTTCCGGAATATTCCAAATGGTACTATCTGGATCAGTTTTATCAGGAAGCAAAGACAGAGCAGGGAACGTGGAGTGATGATTTTCGGAAATTGTATCAGGATTATCAAGATCGCACGGAGAAAAAAGCAGAGTACAGTGAGGTGTATGAAGCATTAGAAAAAGAAGTGACGAAGGCAAAGAATGCGATTCCGGAAAGCAAGATGCCCTGGAAAATGCGCCGGGCGCCGCGGACGATTCGTGTTGCCGCAGAATATGCTACTTTTTTGGTGGAGACATATCAGGAGATGAAGTATTTTTTTGGGGATTCTAATTTTGCATTTGCCTATGAAGATACCGGAGGGATACAGTTAGTCAACGATGCAGAGTGGTGGAACAAAGTGCAGACAGAAGTGCAGGATGGGACGGCCAGGACAGCTACCGATCAGTCTGATATATTATACTCATATTATACGAAGCGGGATATCAGAGAACAGTCTAATTTGTTGCAGGAATCTTTGAATATGAGTGGTCATATACAGGAGAAATTGATTGATATCGGGACAAATTATCTGGACCGTTCTTTTTCCATCGCAGTGGGTGTCAATTTGCGGGCGGTCAGGCAGGGGACACATTCGGATGATTTTGTGAACCAGTATGAGATTTCTAAAAATCAGGCATATTTGTTTCAGGTTGGAATGACAGTATTTTGGCCGGTTGTAACTGTTTTGATATTGATGCTGTTGCTGCTGGCGATACGATGTGGTCATGATGGAGAACCTGGAGAAATCGTGCTGCGTGGTTTTGATCGTCTCTGGATGGAGCCGGTATTATTGCTTACTTTGTTTTTTGGTCAGGTATACTGGTGGTTATTAAGGTTGTGGAGCGGTTCTTTATCCCATTTTGAATTTATTTTAGCTTGGATCGCATTAACGCTGTTGGGATATCTGGGGGCTGGCATTTTGATCAGTATGATCAAGAGGATCAAAGCGGGGGTGTTTTGGAAACAAAGTATTGTGATACAGATTCTATATCACAAACTATTACGTCATATGCCGATGCAGGAGTTATGGAGGAAGTTGCAAAAGCTATATTGGGATCTTCCGGTGGGAGAACGCTATGCTATGTTATTTCTGATGGAAGGTCTATGGGTAGGATATTTGGTGAGTTTCTTCATATGGGCGGATGGGAAATTGCATCATAGGATACTGAGCGCTTGTATGACCCGGTTTGGTATCAGTGCGATGATCGTCTGTGGGTTTGGAATAGTACTGTTGGTGATCTGGCAGATGCGCAGTTATTATAACGAACAGATGAACCGTAAGATGATACAAAGTGTCCAATGTCTGGCAGAGGGTGACTTTACACATCGCTTAACGAAGCCTACAGGTATTAGTTATGAGAAGCAGGTCTTGATTGATTTATTAAACCAAATTGGTGTCAGCTTTGAGCAGGCAGTGGAAGACAGTATCAAAAATGAGCGGTTAAAGACGGAATTGATTGCCAATGTGTCTCATGATATTAAAACACCTTTGACGTCTGTCATCAATTATGTGGATTTGATGAAACGCCATCCGATGGAAAATCAGCAGATCAAGGATTATGTGGAGATATTAGACCGCAAGTCCCACCGTTTGAAGATATTGATCGAAGATTTGATCGAGGCGTCCAAGGCATCCAGCGGCGCTATGGAACTAAGTATCAGCGAACTGGATTTTAGTGAACTGGTGATCCAGACCACAGGGGAATTTGAGGATTTGTTTGCAGAATCCGGACTGGAACTGATTACAGAACTTCCGGAGCAGTCTGTAAACTTTAGAGGAGACGGCAGAAGGGTATATCGTATTCTGGAAAATCTATATATGAACGCTAAGAAATACGCTTTGTCGGGCACCAGAGTATATGTCAAGTTAGAACGACGCCAGGAGTGGGGATGCTTCTCGATTAAAAATACTTCCGCCGCCAGATTAAATATTACACCGGAGGAATTGACAGAACGTTTTGTGCGTGGGGATAGTTCGCGTACCACAGAGGGGAGTGGGCTGGGGCTTTCGATTGCCAAGAGCCTGACGGAATTAATGGAGGGAGAATTTGAAATCTTTTTGGATGGAGATTTATTCCGGGCTGAGGTTCGTTTCCCGATGATAGAGGGATAACCGAGAGTTATCCCTTATAAAAATTTCAATAGGAAAATAAGGGAACGCAAGGCTGAAATTGCAATTCTACAGTAATAAGGGAACGCAAGCCGAAAATAAATTGCCTGTATCCGCTTGTTTTGGTATAATCAAACTGTATGTGCATTTCGGGAGATATGATCCTGATGGCAGATATTCGGGAATTGACGGAAAGGACACGGGTAGAAATGATAGATACAGAAATTTTAAAAGAAATACAAGAGATGGATTTGTGCTGTCCGCCACCGGAACAAGAGCCGGCGAGACAATATTATTTTATTCGTAAGCTGCAAAGCTGGATGGAAGAGCAGCGGACGGAGAAAGGGCGCATGCTGACTTGCCATGTTAAAACGTTTGGGTGTCAGATGAATGCCAGGGATTCTGAGAAAATTATAGGAATTTTGCAGACGATTGGCTATCAGGAAAGTGATTCCGAAGAGGCAGATTTGGTATTGTATAATACCTGTACGGTGAGGGAGAATGCCAATTTGAAGGTATATGGGCGGTTAGGTCAGTTAAAACGATATAAAAAGAATCACCCGGAAATGTTGACGCTGCTTTGTGGTTGTATGATGCAGGAGCCGGAAGTGATTGACAAGATTAAAACCAGTTATCGCAATGTGGATATTATCTTTGGTACACATAATATTTTTAAGCTGGCGGAATTGATGGCGATGAAACTGTTGGATCGCCCGGATTCCGGAAAGATGATCATAGATATCTGGGAAAATACGACAGAAATTGTGGAAGAATTGCCAAATGCCCGTAAATATTCCTTTAAGGGCGGTGTCAACATTATGTTTGGATGCAATAACTTTTGCAGTTATTGTATTGTACCATATGTCAGAGGGCGGGAACGAAGCCGGGAACCGGAAGATATCATTGCTGAGATCCGGAGGATGGTCGCTGACGGCGTGGTGGAAATTATGTTGTTGGGGCAGAATGTCAATTCCTATGGTAAGAATCTGGAACATCCGGTTAGTTTCGCAGAACTTCTAAGCCGGGTGGAGCAGATCGAGGGATTGCAGAGGATTCGCTTTATGACTTCCCACCCGAAGGATTTGTCCGATGATCTGATCGAGGTCATGAGTAAATCTTCTAAAATATGCAAACATCTGCATCTGCCATTGCAATCTGGCAGCAGCCGTTTATTAGATATTATGAACAGACATTACACCAAGGAACAGTATTTGGATTTGGTGAGACGGATTCGTCAGAAAAATCCGGATATAGCACTTACGACAGACATTATCGTGGGATTTCCTGGTGAGACGGAAGAGGATTTTGCGGAAACGATGGATGTGGTGGAGCAGGTGGGATACGATAGTGCCTTTACGTTTATATATAGTAAACGTACCGGGACACCAGCCGCTTCAATGGAAAACCAAGTTCCGGAGGATGTGGTAAAGGAGCGGTTTGACCGGCTGTTAGAACGGGTACAGACGTTGGCGGCAGAACGCGCCGGAAAATATGTTGGTGAGACGGTGGAAGTTCTGGTGGAGGAAATGAATGGGCAGGATGCTGCCTTGGTAACAGGCAGGACCAGTCAGAATTATCTGGTACATTTTCCGGGTGATGAGACTTTGATCGGGTCTGTGGTATCAGTGAAATTGGTGGAAAGCAAAGGGTTTTACTATATTGGGGAGCGTGTTGAATCATGAATTTACGGGAGAAACAGGAAGCCAGAGAACATCAGATCTTAGGGCCGTTTGCGACCTTTGCAGACCAGACTCTCGGCAGAGAGCATCCGGAGATACAGTGTGATATTCGTACAGACTTTCAGCGGGACCGGGATCGGATTCTGCATTGCAAGGCATTTCGTCGTCTGAAGCAAAAGACACAGGTGTTTTTGGCGCCGGAGGGGGATCATTATCGTACCCGTCTGACCCATACCCTGGAGGTGGCGCAAAATGCCAGAACCATTGCCAGAGCACTGCTGCTCAATGAAGATCTGACAGAAGCCATTGCCCTGGGGCATGATCTGGGACACACGCCTTTTGGTCATGCCGGGGAGCGTGCGTTAAACCGGATCACAGAGGAATATGGTGGATTTCACCACAATGAACAAAGTGTCCGGGTGGTGGAGCGTCTGGAAAAGGATGGAAAGGGATTAAATCTGACCAAAGAAGTACGGGATGGGATTCTTAACCACCAGACCAGTCTGACCCCGATGACCTTGGAAGGCAAAATTGTCCGGTTGTCGGATAAAATTGCGTATATCAATTCTGATATTGATGATGCCATACGTGCCGGTATCATACGGGAAGAAGAGATTCCACATGAATTGACGGATGTGCTGGGCAATACCACCAATCAGCGGTTAAATACATTAGTCCACGATATCGTACAGAATAGCGAAGGAAAGAATGAGATCCAGATGTCATCTTCTGTGGAAAAAGCGATGTTTGATTTGCGGAGATTTCTGTTTGCCAATGTATATACCAATCCGGTGGCCAAGGGGGAAGAACGCAAGGTGATACATATGATTGAACAATTATATGAATATTATATTCACCGTTCCGATAAATTACCGGAGGAATTTCGTCTGCTGATGAAGGAAGGGGAGTCGGCGCAGCGCGTGGTCTGTGATTATATTGCTTGTATGAGTGACCGATTCTCCGTGAATCTGTATAAGGAGATCATGATACCGAAATCATGGAGTATTGTAGACACAGAGCACCGTTAAACGGAAGTTGATTGCTAAAAAAATGAAAATAAGACCAGGTAAGTCTTAACTCCCGGTAAAATTTGGCACTCAACCAGTTCAAAACAATGTTTCAGCACAGAAAATCAATGTTTTTTGATTTTCTGTGCTTTTTGGGTTATATGAGAGAATGAAATGCAACATCTTCCAGACACTATATTATGCGACTGCTTTAGGAGACCGAATCGTTACAATTTTTTTATGGAATATAAAAAATAAAAAAGGAAATCGGTTTTTTCTGTCGAATATTCTTTATAGAGTGTGTTTGTGTTCCTCTCTGAGAGGACAGGACGGTCATAGATAGAGAAAGGAGGGGTCTGGGATGCCTAGATATACCGAAGAGCAGATTGAGCAGGTGCGTTCCGCAAATGATGTGGTGGATGTGATCGGTTCTTATGTCAGGTTGAAACGATCCGGCAGCGGATATGTTGGTTTATGCCCATTTCACAGTGAGAAATCCCCTTCCTTTTCGGTCAATCCCGCCAGGCAGATGTATAAATGTTTTGGTTGTGGTGTAGGCGGGAATGTACTGACTTTCATTATGGAATATGAAAATTATAGTTTTCCGGAGGCGATGGAATATCTGGCGGAGAGGGCAGGGATTGTACTGCCCAAGAAAGAATTGTCTGCGGAGCAGAAAAGAGAAGAAAACCTGCGGATGACCCTCCTGGAAATCAATCGAAAGGCTGCCAGTTATTATTATGCGAAGTTAAAATCCCCGCAGGGGAAATTAGGATATGATTATTTACGAAAGCGTGCTTTATCTGAGGATACGATACGTCGATTCGGTCTGGGATATGCCGGACAGGGTGGCGGAGAATTATACCAGTATTTCAAACATGAGGGATATGATGACCGGACTTTGCAGGAGTCAGGTTTGTTCAAGATGGATGAGCGGGGGGTTTATGATAAGTTTTGGAACCGGGTCATCTTTCCGATAATGGATGTCAATAACCGGGTGATTGGATTCGGTGGACGGGTTATGGGAGATGCCAAGCCTAAGTATCTTAATTCACCAGAGACAAAATTATTTGACAAAAGGCGGCATTTATTTGGGCTGAATTATGCAAAACAGGGAAAACGCAAAAATCTGATTTTGTGTGAAGGATATATGGATGTGATCGCGCTTCATCAGGCCGGGTTTACCGGAGCCGTGGCCTCGCTGGGAACCGCATTTACCGAGCAGCAGGCCAATCTGTTGCGGCGGTATACGGAGGAAGTACTACTGACCTATGATAGTGATGGTGCCGGGATCAAGGCGGCACTCCGGGCGATTCCGCTTTTGCGGCGTGCCGGAATCAGTGGGAAGATCGTTCATATGAATCCCTACAAAGATCCGGATGAATTTATCAGGGAATTGGGTGCAGAGGCGTTTCAGGAGCGTATGGATCAGGCGGAGAACAGTTTCTTCTTTGAAATAGGTGTATTGCGGCAGGAGTATGATATTGCAGATCCGGAGCAACGCACGAAATTCATCCATGAAATGGCAAGAAAGCTTTTGGTTTTTGAGGATAAGGTGCAGCGGGATAGTTATTTGGAGGCACTTGCAGCGAAATATACGATCCGGCAGGAAGATTTGCGAAGCCTGGTGATCCGGTATGCAAACCAGATGCCGGATGGATATCAGGAAGTGATGGAGGAACGCCGGCAGGAAAGCCGGCAGGCAGCGAAGAAAAAAGAGGATGGAATCTGTTATGCATACCGTTTATTATTATCCTGGCTGATTGAGCAGCCGGGCTTGTATGTTAAGATCAATCCCGTGATTCAGCCGATTGATTTTGTGGATGAAATGTATCATCAGGTGGCAGAGTTGTTATATCAGCAGTTGGAAGAAGGTGACTTACAGCCGGCTAAGATTATCAATCATTTTCAGGAGGTTGAAGAGCAGAAACTGGTGGCGGAAATGTTTCAAACAGATTTTGCAGCCGAGATGAATCAGCAGGAACAGGAAAAAGCCATTAGTGAGTTGGTGGTTCGAATCAAAGAACATAGCATTGAACACCGAACCAGAAACTTAACCGATATGGGAGAGTTACAAGAATTAATCCGGCAGAAAAAAATGTTACAAAATCCAGAGAAATTGCATATTTCTCTATAAGATGGATACAGTAAGCGTAATATTTGAAATGATACAATCGATACGTTTGACAAAATGTCATTACATAGTAGAAAGGAAGGAACGACATGGCAGCAGAAAAGAAACAGGCAACGGAACAGGTAGAAGAGACAAAGAAAAGCACTGCTACAAAGAAGAAAACATCTACCAAGGTGTCTGCGAAATCTACTACAGCAAAGAAAAGTGGTACAGGAAAGGCATCGGAGGGAAAGGAAGAAGTGCAAAAGGAGCCAAAAAACACCGCGGCAAAGGCTTCCAAAAAAGCAGAGAAAAAATCGGCTTCAAAGGAGCAGACCCAAAAAACCGCAAAAAAGAAAGAGGTTGACCCGAAGGAGGAAGCCAGAAAATTTCAGGAACGTCTGATCGCTTTGCTGGAACTGGCAAAGACCAAGAAAAATGTTCTGGAAAGTAATGAGATTAATAATTTCTTTAAGGATATTGAATTAAACGAAGAGCGTACGGAAGCGATTTATGATTATCTAAGTCAGAAGAATGTGGATGTATTACAAATCTCGGACGAAAAAGACGACGAGGATGATCTGATTCTGGAACTGGAAAATAGTGGAGATGTGCCGGACGAGGAAGAGATCGAGAGCATCGACTTGTCTGTGCCGGATGGTATTAGTATCGAAGATCCGGTACGTATGTATCTCAAAGAGATTGGTAAAGTTCCGCTGCTGACCGCAGATGAAGAAGTGGAATTGGCAAAACGAATGGAACAGGGGGACATGGAGGCGAAAAAGAAGTTGGCAGAGGCTAACTTGCGTCTGGTCGTCAGCATTGCCAAACGATATGTGGGGCGTGGCATGTTGTTCCTGGATCTGATTCAGGAAGGTAACCTGGGATTGATTAAGGCCGTGGAAAAGTTTGACTACAAAAAAGGATATAAATTTAGTACCTATGCAACCTGGTGGATTCGTCAGGCGATTACCAGAGCCATCGCCGATCAGGCGCGAACCATTCGTATTCCGGTGCATATGGTGGAAACGATCAATAAAT
>CAZFSU010000016.1:0-60811 GCA_964521555.1 uncultured Jutongia sp.
CCATGAATATGGGATATCGTTGTCACGACGGTATACATTTGCACGAGGGTTGTCCCAAGAACGGAATACAGCCTTTACTGCTCCCATTAACTGCTCCTTAGGATCATCCGGGAAGTCACTTCCGATCTTAGCCTTATACTCAGCTTTGAACTGAGAAGCCAGTTCCTTCAAATCATCGGCTGTCAGCTCAACGTCCTGCTGAACACCTCTGTCTGCTTTCATCTTGTCGATAAGTTCCTCAAAATATTTCTTACCAACTTCCATAACTACGTCAGAATACATCTGGATGAAACGACGATAGCAATCCCAAGCCCAACGAGCATTGCCGGATTTCTCTGCAATCGTATTAACTACTGTCTCATTCAATCCAAGGTTCAAGATCGTATCCATCATACCCGGCATAGAAGCACGCGCACCAGAACGAACAGATACCAGAAGTGGATTCTCCTTGTCACCAAACTTCTTACCAGTAATTTCCTCCATCTTCACGATGTACTCATTGATCTGTCCCTGAATCTCATCGTTGATTTCACGACCGTCCTCATAATACTGAGTACAAGCCTCTGTAGTAATAGTGAAGCCCTGTGGCACAGGAAGACCCATGCTGGTCATCTCTGCCAGGTTAGCACCCTTACCACCCAGAAGTTCACGCATATCTGCGTTACCCTCGCTGAACAAATAAACCCATTTGTTTGCCATTGTAAAGTTACCTCCTAAATAGTATTAATTGTTGCGAATGGGCATGGTACGCCCACTGTTGACTTTATCGCTAACACAAAGTATAACATATATCCCACCGCTGTGAAAAGACCTTTTTTAACAATTTCATCCATTTTTTCTGAAATAAATCAAATCCCGATTATGATGTCAGGCTCAAAAAGAGATTAGTCATCATCCTCTAAATCATCCCCCATGAACTCACGGTTGGTAACACGCTTTTTATCACGATTCTCCTCCACAAGCGCAGATAATTGTTCCTTTACTTCCATAGGATTCTTGATATTAACTAATGCAAAGTCCCCCAATGTCTTATCCGCAGAAGAAATCTCAATCGTTCCCATGCCAAACATTTTCTGTATCAGTGTACGGGACAGGGTGATGTCCAGAATCCGGTACAAGCGCACCTCATCCTCCACTGTTTTGAATAAGCCGCTGGTCACAAACAAACGGTCATCGGATAATGCATACTTCGTAAAAGTCCAAGGCAATCCACACCACAAACGCTTCCTCTCACTCCATACATAATTAGTCTCTGTCATTGTTTCCTCCATTCTTTTTTCACATACGTTGATTCGATGTTATTTATGCTACCACATTTTCATCCAAAAAGAAATCCTAATTCTTGCTTTTCACAGATGGCATAAATAAGAATACGGAAGCCACCGTGCCACTTTCTTATTCCCCCTGTAATGTAATTTTTTGTCTCTGGCAAATCGTCTCACTGGAAGCGCCCACCATAATTTCATACTCGCCTGATTCCAACACTTTACGCCCCTGTTCCTCCGAATAATAACACAGATCTGTTAATGGAATTTCAAAAGATACTGCCCTTTCCTCATCTGCGACGATCTGTTTTTCACGGGCAAAAGCCAATAACGTCTTGCGGGGGCGTTTTACCACTGATCCAATCTTTCTGCCGTATACCTGTATCACTTCATCTGCGGTTCGCGACTGGATATTACGTATCCGAACATCCACCACCAAGACCCCATGCCGGACTTCCACGTCCAGCGCCTCATACCGAAAAGCACTATAGGTCAAACCATGACCGAAGGGATATAGTACCTCCCCCGGATAATATTGATAGGTTCGTTCTCCCTGAATAATGTCATAATCATCGATTGGCGGCAGATCCTTCTCAGAACGATACCAGGTCATCGGAAGTCTTGCCGCCGGTGAAACAGTTCCCGCCAGCACATCTGCAATGCCATGTCCCAATTCCATACCGCCGGAAGCCGTGTTCAGGATCGCCGGAATGTGTTCCTTTGCCCAGCCGATCGCAAAGGGTATACTGCTGACCAGTACCAACACGGTATTGGGATTAGCGGCATACACCATCTCCATCAAACGCTGCTGGTACTCCGGCAAATTCAAGTGAGTACGGTCAATCTCCTCTTTGCAATTAATCATTGGGTGGGGACCCAGATACAAAATGGCAATATCTGCCTGTGCTGCTGCCTGTGCGGCCGCTGCGATACCATCCCGTACAGTCTCCAGACAGATCCGTAAAGTATCGGCTCTCTCTTTAGAAGCACCTTCCCTATCATAACCGGCCACTCCTTCCTCCGGCACCCCCTCTTCCGCTGTCTCCATCGGTACACACAAACATCCCTCTTCATCAAACAATAATTCTGTGCCATTCCAGGAGCGTAATTCTCCCTCTTCACTTAACTGATAAATTTCTTTGACAAACCAGCCAAAAGCTTCCTCCGATGTGGCAGTTACACGACCATGCTGTCCGTGATCGGATGCATCCTCTGTGGTCACCAGCTTACCGTTACTACATGCGCGCAAGGTGATCCTGCCATCCCCCCAGTATTCCACCTGAAATATCTCTGCTTTTTCACCGGAAACCGCACGAACGGTTCCATCCAGTGCATCAATCCCCAGATAGCATGCCTGCTGCGTGATCCCTGTTCCACCGTTTACCACACGGATTCTCACGCTCCCGATCCCATCTTCCACCGCTTTCACACGTGATCCCAACACGTTCCTCAACCCCTCGGACGGTGTGACATGATAAGGCGGAATCCCCGAATACCAATCCTTATACCAGACATCCACTTGTGGTCCGATTGCTGCCACCGTCTTGTCTGGTGCCAAAGGCAGTATCCCATCATTCTGTAACAAAACCACCGCTTCTGTCGCCACCTGTCTGGCGATCTGTTGATGTTCTTCGGTACCCACCATCTCCTTACCGATCTGCTCGTAAGGATTTGTCCCCGGCGGATCAAACAGTCCCAATCGCAGCATAACACCAAAATGATGATAAAGTGCTTCATCGATCTGTTGCTCCGTGATCAGCCCACGTTCATATGCATCGGCAGCCGCCTGACGAACCAATTCCTCATCATCCGTGAAACAATCGACACCCGCTTCCAGACCAGCCGCAATCGTATCAAAATGTTCTTTGAAATAGTGGTGAAAATCCACAGTCTGAGACACATCTCCCCCATCACATACCACATGATGCAATCCCCATTGTTCCTTGGCAATATGACGTACTTCCGGATTTAACATACATGGGATTCCGTTGACCTCATTATATGCTGTCATGAGTCCCTCAGCACCATGTTCCTGTATCACACGCCGAAATGGCTCTAAATAATATTCTTCCCGATTCCGTGCATCCACCGCAGAAGATTTCCAGCATCGCCCTTCTTCTACATTGTTGGCATAGAAATGTTTTACTGTAGCTGCCGCTAGCAAATGTTCCGGGTCATCTCCCTGTATTCCCTCCACATAGGCGCCTGCCATCGCACCAGTCAACACCGGATCCTCCCCGTATCCTTCCTCCGTACGGCCCCAGCGGGGATCCCGTTCCATATCAATCGTTGGTGCCCAGAGGCTCAAGCACCCATTCCCGCCTGCCGCATACAGCCCCCTTGCTTCCGTCCCGGTAACACGTCCCGCCTGCCGGATCAAATCAGTATCCCAGGTGGCACTCATGCCAATCGGATTTGGAAAAATAGTGGTATAATCCGGGGCCCGCAGATCCCATCCCTGATCATGTCTGGCCTGTACCCCATGTGCACCTTCTCCACCCACATGAAAAGCCGGAACACCGAGCCTCGGGATCGCCGGACATCCCGTACCCATGCATTGTAATTTCTCAGTGATTGTCATTTCTGACAATAAATAATGCAACCGCTCTGTTTCCGTCAAATGAATATTCCATAGTGGTGTATCTAGATACGTTTTCATATGCACCTCATTTCTATTTCGTCCCATTCATGCAAAGCACCTTTTTGCCTGCCCAATCCATATTTTTCAATACTATTATACAAATTTTTGACATAGAAACAATATATATTAAAATAATCAAAGGAGGATATACGGATGAAATTTAATCTTAAAATGCCCGGTCTGTTACTCTGTCTCCTATTAATCGGTAGTCTGACAGCCTGTACCAGACCCGCAAAGCAAACCACACAAAGGAACGTCACGACAATAAGTACCGAAAATCAAAAAAGTACAGAAACTCCAGAAAATACAACATCAAATGACCCCCAGAGACAAACCGCCACATACCAGATCGGAATTTGCCAGATCAATTCCGACCCCTATGCCGATACCCTGACAAAAGGATTTCAAGACGGTCTCAATGCCCGGAAACAAGATGCCGAGATCAATTTTCTGGTCAAGAAAGTATCCGGTGATGCGGATACTTTTGCCGATCAATGCAAAGAATACGATCAAACCGGATTAAATCTGGTATTTATAGAAAATACGGACCATTCTCTTACTTTGGATACTACTGGATATCAGACACCGACACTGACGCTCCCGGAACTAAATATCACCAGGCCAGTGGAAGATATTTTGCTACAGTTACTCCCGGATATTCAGCAATTAGGTATTTTGTACGATTCTTCTGATCCTGCCATGATCGAAAAGGTAAAACAAATGACACAGTATTTAGATGAGGACAAAATCCAATATCAGGAATACCCTGCCACCGATGCCACATCGTTTTCTGACAAAGCCAATGATGTCTGTGACCAATGCGATGCGGTCTACATCCCTGCCAACACATTGGCTCTGTCTCAGGTCAGCCTCTTGGAAAATATTTTTTTACCTGCCGGAATCCCACTGGTATCCGACCACGTAGAACTGGGGCATATCGGGATTGCCGCCGTTGCACTCAATAGTTATGATCTGGGATATCAATATGGGGAGATTGCCGCCAAATTCCTGCTACAAAAGACCAGCCTGAATCCCCCATCCCTCGACTCCTCCCATGTTATCCAGACGTATTATAATCCAACGATCTGCACTGACTTTGATATCGATGTCCCGAAAGGGATACTTGCGTTATCCGACACTGATTAAACAGAATTTATATCTCTGCGTTTCCGCGTCATACAACAACTTGTAGAACACACACATTACATGGCAACATGATCTATTGAATATTAACCCAAAAAAGATGCTATCTCCCGATAACATCTTTTTTGGCTGCTTTGGATAACAAGAATTTGCCATCCTATTATTCCTCTGATGCGATCTATATTCCCTGACCGGTCTGCTGTGATCAGTCATTGATTAACGCCTCATATAGACGGTCCATCTGATTATCATCTTTGTAATAGAAGAACCCATCCATCTTCTCTGCATATTTTGGTAACGGTTTGCAGTCATTGTCCAATATACGCTGCAATGCATCCACTGCCTCCTGTGCCGTCAAAGCCAGGTCACCAAATGCATCATCTAACGGTATATCCACTTCCCGATAATCGTTCAGTCCGGCACGGAACATCTCATTGTCCGGCAGGAAGTATACGATTGGCTTTTCCAGATAAACAAAATCAAAAACAAACGAAGAAAAGTCTGTCATAAAGATCTTGTAGGAAGTTTCTGAAATCACACTTTCCGCCATCGTGACACGGTCGTTTTTGATCTCATACAAATGCTTATAACGCTCCAGGATTGGATGCAACTTAAAATCTAAATAGAAATCATGTTTTTCCAATAAATCATGCAATTCCTTACTATTCAGGAAATTGCTAGTCTCCTCAAAAAACTTAGACCCCAGGAACTTACTCTCTACAGTGACCCATTCGGTCCCTTCCATCCCCACCAAATACTTTCGCCAGGACGGAGCAAATAAAATACGATTCACAGGCTCTTCGTCCGTATCAATAAAGTCATAACGTGGCATACCACAAGGAATCAGATGCTTGTCCGTAAAACGATAGTTCTTAATCAGGTTCTCCCGTTCAAATGGAGTGGAAATCACTTCCTTATCTATCCCCAGCCGATCCAGTGAATACTTCCACGGCACATGACAATGTAATACTCCATGCTGTAAATAAATAATATCCGGGAAGTTACTGATGTCAGAATATTGTACAAACTGTTTATTAGTAAATGGCGAATAATTATTAATCTCAATATATGCTGTAATAATCTTCTGTGCTTTCAGGAACAAAAATTTATGCTTCAGGCTTCCAAAACGCACCAGGCGTCTGCGCTGACGAAACGTAAACAGTTTTCTCACTTTATATAGCTCATCATTAACTACATAGTAGCGGCGAACTCCATCATGTTTTTTGAAATCGTGAATAAACTGATAATACCCATTATCCTTTTTCACGCCTTTGCAGTCATGATACAGCCATACATTTTCATAACGTCTGATCCTCCGGGAACAAATATTACGAATCAACCACTTTCGCTTATTGGTCTTGCGGAATCTACGGCGCACCTTCTTGAAATACTGCTTCTTTTCCAAAGGTTTTTCATTATCAATATAAAGAATACTGGTACCAAATTCAAAATGTTTCCCATCCTTATAGTATTCTTTCTTTTTGATCTTGTTGCGGAACGGGGTCCGTGGCATGAAATAGAAATACGTACTATACCGGTTTCCATCAATTCCAATCTCAAACTCCAGAGATTTCAAACTTTTAAGATCTAATTCCAGCTCAAATAAATAGAAATGGTTGGTTTCTGTCTTAGCACGATAATAATTCCAAGACGCATCCCGTAGTTCAATCTCCTCCGCCTTATCATATTTTTTATTCTTAATCATATATAATGCCGGACGATCCATATAGTTAAATAGCGCTGATTTCACAAAGGCTATAATCTTTAACTTCCCTTTTTTCACCTTGAAATACCGCACAATAATCTCAATCTTCTTGGCTGTATAAACCAAAGAACCATGATTTGTAATGGCAATGTTATTCGGCCCGGATAACATCTGAATATCATTATTCGCTTTCAGATTAATAAAATAATGACGATGGAAATTGTCCACACCCGGATGCATGAGAATCACATCATCATCCACTTTATTCAGCAAAGTCAATACCCGATTCTTTGCTTCATCAAAACGCGCCTCATCATAATGATACGGCATCAGAATATCACTGCGGGTCTTCCAGCTCACATCATGCAGATACAATGCCTGAATATATTTCGGAATCTGTTTCCCTTCGTAAGCAGCAAACAGATCCTCCCAATATGCCATCGTGCTCTCAAAAATATAATATGCATAAAAGTATGTGCGGACGATGCTTTCCGGCTGATGCAGATAATAATACATTCCCTTATTACAGTATCCGATCTTCATCTTGTCCTGCAATACCTGAGTACAATATTTCTGATCCTCGTGCCGAAATTCCCGATTGGTATCAAATAAAACATTCTGTTCACCCATGTTTTTCACACAAATATTCACTCTGGTCTGTGTGATAAAAGCATTTTGTAACTTCGTTAAATCATACACCCCGGAATGATGCAATGTATTATACCGAAAATGCGGCTTCACCGGTATACCATTTTTAATCGGTATCTCCTTATAGGTGACCAGATCCACCTGATCATAATGATCATCAAAGAAATCAACAACACTTTTCACTGTTTCCGGAGAAATCGTATCGTCTGCATCAATGTACATAATGTACTTACCCTTTGCTCTGGCAATACCATAATTTCTCGTCATAGACAGTCCTTCATTTTCCTTATGAAAGATCTTCATATAATGATATTTTTCTGCATACTTTTCCATAATGGACATGCTGTCATCGGTTGATCCATCATCGATCATCAAGACTTCCATCTGCCCTGCTTCAATCGTCTGCTCTGCTAACGAATCCAGACATCCCGCCAAAAAATTCTGCATATTATATATAGGAACAATCATTGTTACTTTATATTCATAATCATTCACAAGTATATCCTCCTCGATCTCAAACCCTCTTATGCCATAAAATGGCAAAATATCATTATATAACTATAACATCTTGGGTTCTACAGTGTCAAGTCCGGCTACCGCAAAGGGCAAGCCGCGACTTGTCCACTCCTTCTTAGAATGTGAATTTATCCGCAAAATATGCAGGCAGATCTGCAATCTTAATTCTCTCCTGCTCCATTGTATCACGATCTCGTACGGTTACAGCACCATCCTCTTCTGAATCAAAATCATAGGTAATACAGTATGGTGTACCAATCTCATCCTGTCGGCGATAACGCTTACCAATATTGCCACGATCATCAAATTCACAGTTATATGTCGCAGATAACTGCTGATAAATCTCCGCAGCCGGCTCTGACAGCTTCTTGGACAATGGCAATACACCAATCTTGACTGGTGCCAATGCCGGATGAAAGTGCAACACGGTACGCATATCCGGTTTCTCTTCTGTCCCGATATTTTCCTCATCATAGGCACCACAGAGGAACGCCAAAACCACACGGTCGGCACCCAAAGACGGCTCAATGACATAAGGAATATATTTTTCATTCTTGGAATCATCAAAATAAGACATATCTTCCCCGGATACATTCTGATGCTGTGTCAAATCATAATCGGTCCGATCCGCAATGCCCCATAACTCGCCCCAGCCAAATGGGAAAAGAAATTCGATATCTGTAGTTGCCTTGCTATAGAAGGATAATTCCTCCTGCTCATGATCGCGGACACGCATCTCCTCTTCTTTCATTCCCAACGACTTTAACCAATCGATACAGAACTGTTTCCAATAGGCAAACCATTCCAGATCTGTATCCGGCTCACAGAAAAATTCCAACTCCATCTGCTCAAACTCTCTGGTACGGAACGTAAAATTACCCGGTGTAATCTCATTTCGGAAGGATTTACCAATCTGCCCGATACCAAATGGCACTTTCTTACGGGAAGTACGCTGTACATTCTTAAAATTCACGAAAATTCCCTGTGCCGTCTCCGGACGTAAATATACCGTATTTTTTGCGTCCTCCGTCACACCCTGAAACGTCTTAAACATCAGGTTAAACTGACGAATCTCTGTGAAATTGTGTTTACCACAGCTAGGACAACAAATCTGTTTCTCTTCAATATATTTTTCCATCTCCTCATTGGACCATGCATCTACGCTGCCCTCGATGGTAATACCATTGTCTGCCATATAGTTTTCAATTACCTGATCGGCGCGAAAACGCTCATGGCAATCCTTACAATCCATCAAAGGATCAGAAAAACTGCCTAAATGACCGGATGCCACCCATGTCTGAGGATTCATCAATATCGCACAGTCAATCCCCACATTATAAGGATTTTCACGAATAAATTTCTTCCACCATGCCTGTTTTACGTTATTTTTTAATTCCACACCCAAGTTACCATAATCCCAGGTATTTGCCAGACCGCCATAAATTTCAGATCCCGGATAAATAAATCCTCTTGCCTTTGCCAATGCAACAATCTTGTCCATCGTCTTTTCCATTCTAGTATTCCTCCAATCTTTCACTCTAATCTAAAAATATACCATGACCTGGCTTAGATTGCAAATTCGTCACTCAAATTTGCAAGTACCTGACACGGACCAGTCTTTATAGGTAATTTGAAACGTCTGCTTCTCCCCAACCAGATCTTCATCCAGTCCGGTCACTTCACATGCCGAGTATTTCAACTCTTTTTCGTCTCCATTTTCCATCACTGCAATAATCTTGATCTGCGATGAAAAGGAAGTATCCTTGTCCAGAATGCCGTCCTCCGTTGCTTTTCCTTTCCACTCATATTTTATGGAATTAATATTCTTCGATTGGTCGTATACATAATACTGATATAATTCAATATTTAATTCCCGGTTGTCATATTTCAAGGTATAAGGTAAGTTTCGGGATCTTCCATCCACGATTAACTGTTCCGACAAGGTGTAAGTTTTGCCGTCTCGTTCCTTGGAAATCGCCCCCAAAGGAGAGAGCTTCTTTTTCTGATCGTATGTCACCGTCATCGTTTCTGTCTTCGTCTCCTCTGAGACCACATCCTGATGGTCCGCATCCTTGCAATATATAATATGCGTAGTTTGGACACGTTCATTAAACTGACAGCTCCCGGTTACCTCAAAACCCTGATAGGTTACCTTAAAATTCTGTACTGACCCGGTTTTATTAGGGTCTAGCCCCTTGACATCATATTCACCATATTCCAGATCCACATCATTGTTATCACCTTTTCCGCTGCTTGCCATCTTGGCCCATACAAAACACACTTCGTCCCAGATCATTTCCCCCTTATACAGTCTCATACCATTATCTATTTTATCTTCCGGATCATTCCAGTCAAGATAAATTCCCTTGACCCAATCATTCACAGTATACTCCAACTGACACTCCAGTTCCCCATAACTCACTGTCATAGTGTGCTGTCCGCATCCCTTACTGGTGCTGCTTAATCCTCGAATCTGATAATCACCGGACTCCAAAACCTTCTCTTCTCCAGAAGAATACACCGCCGTCACAACGATTTTCTTTTTGCGCTCTTTGAGATCCTCGCTATAAAAAATTTCATCCTTGGTTGGCCAGGATACCTTGATGGATTTGACCTTGCCATTTGGTTTATCGGTCGCTTTCGGTTTCTCTGTGGCAGCCGGCGTCTGTGATGCTTGAGGCATCTGCGACGGCGCCGGCGTGACACTGGCAGGACCAGGCGTACCTTCCCCGGCGCCATCCCCATCTCCCAAACCATTGCCGTTACCTGCGTCCGAATCCTCACTCACATTTCGGGAGCCGCCATTGTCTGTATCGTCGTTTTCCTGATCCTCGCTGGTATCATAGTGAGATTCTTCTCCTTGCTCCTCCTGTTCTTCCTCCGGATCCGTATCATCCAAATTTTCATCTTTCTTGGCATCGTCCTGTGTATTTTCTGCCACCTGCGTTGTCTGCTGCTCCAGATTCAGCGAACTGGCATACTCATATTCCCGGGAAGTACGGTCCGTATGTGCCAAAGTGAAGCGCAAACTTAATATGACCGCCACTGCCACTGCGATAAACAAAGCCGATTCTACCTTTTTACTCACAGTATCACCTCCACATACTTCAAACGCAGCTTCTCCACTTTCCCTGCTGCATCATATACTGACTTCTGTATCTCCTGCAAATACCCCTGTACCTGACACACATCCGCATCAGATACTAATGTCTCTGGATGACTGCTATAGCGATATGCATTGAGTACTCTCTGCACACTTACATCTAAATTCTGCTCATCCCATCGCTTATACCGATAGATGGAAAACAACACCGCTGCGGACTGCTCCAGACGAACCCAAAGATCCGGATCAGACTGCCGTCCCTGCCGTTGTTTCAGAATCATCTGACGACGCAGGAACAATCCCACCGCCAACAGCAGGCAGGCAACGAGTCCCACAGCTAAGACTATCAATAGAATCCTGATAATCCACAGAAGAATATGACTGGTCTGCACTGCGTCCGGCGCATCCGGATCCAATTCTTCCACTTCCTCTTCTTCCTGATTTTGCTGGGAATCTGTCGAAGCACTTTGCTTCGTTTCCTGTTGTACTCCTGTCAGTTCACTATAATATCCCGGCGTTACCTCCACCGGAAGCCATCCCACGCCATCCTTATAAATCTCTACCCAGGCATGCGCATTCTTTGCCAATACATCCACATGATATCTGCCATCCGGACTGACAGCAGTATCCTCGCCATCAGCCACATAGCCCTCCACATAACGGGCGGGAATATCCATACTGCGATACATCATCACTGCTTTGGAAGAATAATCCGTTGTATTCCAGCTTCCCTCTTTCTGTGCCTGATCCACCAGATTTTCCCGAACACTCTTCGTCAGCGTGACCAGATTCCCCTGATCCGCCGTCTTGATCTGCTTTCTGGTCTCCTGCTTCTGACGGTCCGATACCTGTAAATAATAAGAATGGACAAATTTTCGGTAATCTTCCTCCGCAATACGATATTCTCCTGTCTCCCTGGAAACATCCACTCCCTGAGACAGCCAGGTTTCTTTGGTATAAGACAGCATCGCATCCTGAGATAAGGCATTTACCTGTGCTGAGTAGGTATTATCTTCTGCCTCCGCAGAGCTGCTGCCCGGCATATTAACATCCTGATTGGAATCTCCTAATTTCATCAAATCATCAAAAGTAATCCCGTAAGGAACATATGTATATTTACGAAATGCACTGGTATTTTGTACGGTTATATGTACCTCTGTATCGTGAACCACAGCACCAGACACCTGATCTGCCATTTGAATATACCGGGACAACTGTGCCAATGGATGGAAGTGGTGGGTCTGGTACCCCTTAATCATGCCCTCGTATTTATCACTATAACTCTTGCCCTCCAGCGCAGTCCAACATCCATTTTTCCATACGCTGCCAGTATAACCTTTAAGATATAATGTCACCGGTTTTGTCATCTCTACCTTGAGCCGTACTTCTTCAGAATCATTGACTTTGCCAGAAACCCTGCCCTGCGGGGAATCTGTAGTACCATAACGGCTCCGCTCCGACCGGGCAATGGCATATTCCTTCCAGCGCGACATCGTTGCATTCGGCCGGAACGTCACATTTCGGAAATACAGCACCGAAACGATCCCCAGGATCAGCCCCAGCCCCAGTACCGTCCATGCATAGACCCGGTCATCGGATAGTTTCATCTGGCTATAAGCAAATGTCCCCACAACTGAAATCACCGCACTGGCCACCACCAGACTACTAATGGACAACTGAAAGAATATACTTCCACCGATCACCGGCAGCCAACAAAACAACAGTAATACCGGATGCTGTCTATGGATCATCAGCCCCAGATACAGTGTAATACAGGCACATAACCAGGCAAAAAACACACTCGCCCCCAAAGTTACGTTTTCATAGAAAGAGGAATCAAAATAATCATAGGCCAAACCTGTCACATAATTGTAGCGCACCAGTATTCGATTCAGAAAATCCAAGCCGCCTGCCCTCCATGCCGAGTACCAGACAGCCGCCACAAATACGGCAGCCACCAAAAACCCTCCCAGTCCCATTAGCAGCCGCCGTCCCCTGCCCGATAACACAAACAGAAACAGGCTCACCAACAAAACGGATAACACCATCGGCACATAAGTGATATCCGGATAAAATGAACTCTGTACGCAATACATCATACTGCCTACCGTCACCACATTTAACAGCAGTGGCGTCACCTTCCACCCCACCGCCTGTTTACGATCCTCTATGATATGAAAACCACTCTGGTATTGTTTCATCTGTTCCATAATGGTTACTCCTCTCTACTCGTCCGGTGTGATCTGAATCAGATTCGGTGCATCATAGCCCAGATCCAATTCCCCGTCAGTCACCAGGATCACCGATGAATACCGTCCCAGGATATGATGGTTTTGGATATAGCGGTCCACACATTTAGGATCAAAACTGATGTCACCATCCAACAAAATATGTTCATACCATTCCTTTGATTCATTTCCCTCAATACTATAAGTACCTAATCTGGTTTCATTCTCCGCAAACAATACGGCATCCAGATTCATCTGAACCTGCAGTAATTCTTCGATCACTCCCACCACTGTTCTGGCAATCCGGTCTCTCCATGCCGGGTCCGGTTGATTGACCGGTGAAAGTGCAAACAACAGAATAATATCCTGATTCGCTGGCATATCCAGTTCCCGTACCACCTTATGTCCCAGTTTTTTCGACAACTTCCAGTGAATATTTTTGATATTGTCTCCCTTCTGATAATCACGAATATCCAGAATCTCCGTTATATCATTTCCCTTCCGATTCATATAACGGTCAGCGATATCCAATTCTTCCTGTAAATGTTTACAGATCTCTGCCACATCCGAATAAACCACTGCCGGATAAATATAACAGTTCCCCTCACACTGATACGAAATCTTATGAGATGCCAAGCCCAAAAAATCATACGCTCTGACACTGACTACATCGCCATCTATCCTGCCACAATAGTCGCTGCGCAAAGAAAACACAAATTCCTTCCGGCCTTTCGGCGCAATGGAAGTATCATAATACAGAGGTTCCTCTGTACCTGCCAGTAAATTCTTGACAGCCCCCTGAAATGTCACATGAAACGCTGGCAGATAAGAGTGATTCTGCATCTGAAGTTTGAGATTTAGAAGCCCCGGTTCTCCTGTCTGCATATTCCGCTCCACCAGCACCCGCACCCCCAGTTGTCTCGCTGTCCACCAGTTTAGCAAAATCGAAACCGGTACCAGAAGCACCATAGGAATCAAAAAGAAAAATGCGGTTTGCACATTCGTCCAGAAAAACAATAAAAATGTCACCAGCAGAATCACTGCATAATATACTTTTCCCTTCATATCCATTCCCCTTCATCTAAGAAAGCGGCCGCAATAATTTCGGTTTCTCCACAGACTGCAGGATTCGCGCCAATACCACATCTGCCGTAACTCCCTCTCTCTTTGCCTTGGTATACAAGAATAAACGATGCGCCAGACAATCCTCAAAAACCCGCTCCACATCATCCGGTGTTACATAATCCCTGCCATCGCACACCGCATGCGATTTTGACATCTGTGCCAATGCACCCACACCACGGGGACTGATACCCAATTCCACCTGGCTGTCGTGTCTGGTGGCCTCACAGAGATGAATCATGTACAAATATACTTCATCACTCACTTCCAAATTTTTGATGTAGTCTTGAATCTCAGCCACCTTTTTTGCTGTCAATACCGGATTAATCACCGATAACTGATCCTGGGAAGAAATATTCTTCAAAATCGCCAACTGGTTTTCCGCATCGGGATATCCCATAGATAGACGAACCATGAAACGGTCTAACTGCGAATCCGGTAACGGCTGTGTCCCACCACTGGTAATAGGATTCTGGGTAGCCATAACGATAAAAGGTTTGAGCAAAATATGCGTGTCACCGTCTACCGTCACCTTACCCTCTGCCATCGCTTCTAAGAGAGCGGATTGGGTCTTAGACGAGGTACGGTTGATCTCATCTCCCAGTAACAGGTTGCAGTTGACAGCAGACCCCTCCGAATACTCAAAATCACCGGTTTTCTCGTTATAAATAGACATACCCATGATATCACTCGGCATCGTATCCGGTGTAAACTGGATTCGCTTATTGGCAAATCCCAGTGCCTTCGAGAACGACATTGCCAATGTGGTCTTCCCTAATCCGGGTACATCCTCTAATAAAATATGTCCACTGGCCATAATGGCAACAATCACCTTACTGACTACTTCGTCCTTGCCTTTAATGACCTTGGTCACTTCTTTATGTAACTGTTCTATACTTGCCTGAATTTCCTGTAGATTCATTTTCATCCTCCCCGTCATTGATTATATTACTTCGTATCTGCTTATTTCTTCCCTGAGACTAATTTTGTATCAACTGTACCCCTTCATCATACTGCAACGTGACACTTTCCCATAATAACGGGTTCATTGTCAAATTTAACGAGGTCAGATTATTCCATGTACAGTTCAATACAGATAATTTGGTATTGTGACTGACATCCAAATCCTTCAAATAATTATCACTGCAGTTGAGATAGGTTAAGTCCGGATTATTGCTCACATCTAAGGAATATAGTCCATTTCCATAGCATATTAGTTTCTCTAAAGCCGGATTCTTAGAAACATCCATCTGCAATGTGATTGGCTGCTCATCAGAATCGGAGCCCACATCAGAGCCGTTATCCGTCCCTGTGTCTCCAACCGCATCATCTGCAAAATCATCCCCGGTAGTGCCATCATCGCCTTCACCCTCCGACGGTTCCGGAACTTCCGCAGTATATCCATTTCCTCCGCAATCCAACGTTTGCAGCCGTTCATTATTGTCCGTATTTAGGGACTCCAAGTTATTACCCGAGCAATCCAATTTCTCCAGAAGCGGACTGTTAGAAACGTCCAGACTAGACAATCCACAGTCAGAACAATCCAGTATCTTTAGCATGGGATTATTGTCAACGATCAATTTTGCGCCCTTCTCCCCCATCTCATTATTACCGCTGCAATTTAATTCCACCAATTTCTCATTGACACTGACATCAATGGTAGTGCTAACCATACTATCCGAACAATCTAAGGTTTTCAGATCCGGCATATTGGAAACATTGATACTATTTAATGTGGAATTAAAGCCACATCGGAATGTCTGAATCTTCGTACATTTATTATATTTAAAATATTTAGCCTCTATCGAATTTCCATAACAGTTTAATTCCTTTAATTCGGGATTAGAATTGACATTTAACGCCTCCAACCCATCATCGTAACAAAATAGATCCTCTAACTTTGGATTGCCCGTCACATCAATGCCCTCAAGTCCATCATTACTTTGACAATACAGTTCCCGCAATCCCGGAAATGCGGCAAAAGAAAGTTTTTCTTCAATAATACCTTTGTTATCCCAGTTGATCATACTGAGATTACCAGAGGCATCCCACTCATACTGTGTCTCATCGTCAAGATCCGTGGACACCAAATATCCCCCTTCTGCGATTTCTTCCTCATCCAGTTCTGCCCGAATATCTTTATTGATCTTCTGTATCATAGCTTGCAACGCCTGTACCTGATCCGCATTTTTCTCCACCGGAGCCGATGTGGCAGTAGCTTCCGGCTTCTTCGCGTCGGACGGACTGTCTGTCGGCTTGAGAACAGAAGAAGGCGGGGCAGTCCATAACGGAGTTGCCGTTGGCTTCACTTTCGCTTTCCGGACCGTCACCTTGCATATGTATTTCTTCTTGCCAACTTTCGCCTGCACCTTTGCCGAACCTGTTTTCTTTGCCCGGACCACGACGCTGTTTTTTTTCTTTTTTTGCAGTTTTATGTATTTCTTGCCGGATTTAATACTCCACTTAACCTTTTTTTTGGTATTCTTTACCTTGATGGTTTGTTTTCCACCTGCCTGCAAGACTATCTTTTTCTTGGATAATGCTACTTTTTTCGCAGCGGCATCCGCCGGACTAACCGGAGTTACCACCAATGCTGTTACGATCAATGCCACCATACCTTTTTTCATAATTTTTCTCATTTTATCACCCTCCATTCCGCAAATGCTCCACGGCTCAAAAAATGCTATTCAATAAAGTCTAATGTAGAAAACCTATGTGGCAAATATTGGGCAAGATACCGCCTCATAAATTTTTTTAATTCTGACAGTACCGAATCGGATACCTGAAAGGCGAAAAGCCGTTCTAAATCGGTAGTCAAAATATATTGCAGAGTATATAAAGCATCCGCGCTCAACCGGATGGGATTCATCTGCTTCAGATGTACATCCTTTGATGCACAAGATTCACACAGTAAACCGCCTGCCGCCAGATAGACAGCACAGGCACTGGTATCTCCACAACTTATACATTGAAACAATTCTAACATTTCCCCCTCTATCATCATCAAGCGCAATTCATACACCACGCGAATCAAAGGAAGAGATAACCGGGATGTCATCACTGCCCGCATCGTAACGTACATCAATAATAATTCCTGACCCGCTTCCAGATTTTCCCTGGTGAAATATCTGGCCATCTCTGCAAAATAAGAACAATAGCACAATGCATCATAGTCCTCTGCCAAATCCCCAAACTGATTATGTATGACACCGGATTGAACCGTATAAGAATTGCGTCCTTCGTATATCTGATATTCACCAAAAGTAAATAAGATGGTACATGCTGCAAGGGCGCTGTTTGGTCGTCTTGCGCCCTGTGCAAAAGCAGATATCCTCCCCCGCTCTTTCGTCAGGAGTTCCACTCTCCTGTCATATTCCTTGATCGGTGATGACTGAACGATCATTCCAGTCACTGTCACGGTTTCTCTCATGTTCCCTTTTGCCCCTGTCTGTGGTTGCTGCCGACTCGGTTTGTCTGGACACATCCCGATATGCCAGATAATCTTCGACTTTTCCACTATTTGTAAACTGCTGCCAATATTTTTCCTGATCCATCCTTTACCACGCCTTTCCATCGAAGCATTTCTCTGCTTCGTTACTGATATTAGCATGGTTTAGCGGAAGAAAAAATATGCTGGTAACATCTTACACCTCATCTTCTGTTCTCCGGTAACCAAAATTTTTAATCAAAAAATCGCTGTCACGCCAATCTTTCTTGACCTTGACCCAAAGTTTCAAATTCACTCTGCAATCCAATAAATTTTCGATGTCATGGCGTGCCTGACTGCCGATCTTTTTTAACATAGAACCCTGCTTACCAATGATAATCCCCTTATGGGAATCTCTCTCGCAGATGATCGTCGCATCAATATCCATAAGACTTCCTCCCGGACGCTCCTTCATCTGATCGATAGCCACTGCGATACCATGCGGAATTTCATCGCTTAGATTTCGCAATGCCTTCTCACGAATCATCTCAGCCACAATCTGCCGTTCCGGTTGATCTGTGATGGTGTCTTCGTCATAAAACTGTGGTCCCTGTGGCAGATGCTGGAACATGGTCTGAATTAATGTTTCGGTATTTTCTCCCTTGAGGGCAGATACCGGGATAATCTCTGCAAAATCTACAATATCCTTATACGCATCAATATAAGTCAAGATCTCTGCCTTGTTGACGGTATCAATCTTATTAATCACTAAAAATACCGGTGTCCTGGTACGACGCAACTGCTCTGCGATATGCCGTTCCCCCGCGCCGATAAAAGTCGTAGGCTCCACCAGCCACAGGATTACATCCACTTCCCTCAAGGTGCGCTCCGCTACAGATACCATGTATTCTCCCAGCTTATTCTTTGCTTTGTGTATCCCCGGAGTATCAATGAAAATAATCTGCCCCTCCTCACTGGTATATACTGTCTGAATACGATTCCTCGTGGTTTGCGGCTTGTTGGATGTGATGGCGATCTTCTGACCGATCAGACGGTTCATCAGAGTCGATTTTCCCACATTCGGTCTGCCAATCAATGTTACAAAACCTGATTTAAATTGATTCATTGTTATCTCCATTCCGAAGTATTTTTCTGTACTTTCCGTTTCCATGTATTAGATACTACGACCTAATATCTATCCCATTTTCAGGACAGAGGACGAATTTCATCGAATAACTCCTGTTCCTCTTTGATGTGCTGTTCATTTCCGATGACACAAATGGTACCGTGATCTGCTACTGCGCGGATCACCTCTGATGTCTGTCGAATATCTTCTCCCGTACAAGCCAGAACCTGATCCCGCTCCTTTTGCATTACTTCCACTGAAATATCACAAAGATATGCCGACATAGAACGTTTGCCTTTCATAGCAGGCGTCAATGGAGTATCCATGCCGCTAATGGTACCAATGATTGTCTTGGTGATTTCCCGCTCCTGTGCATCGTACTGTGCCAAATAATCTGCCGCCCGACGATATACCTCCAGTGTTGCTTTCAGATTCGGGTCCCGGTAAGATGTGAAATATCCCTCCCGCTCCCGGTTAAAACGGCAAGCCACGCCATAGGCACCACCTTTGACACGTACCTGATTCCACAGATAATCATAGTTCAGCAAATGTCTGGCTACATTCAGGGCACCCATATTCCATTCCGGCACCTGATCAAATTTGCCTGCAATGGCAACATATTGGATCTCCGCCGGTGTGGTAAAGCCTTCTCTGGTGGTTTCCAAAGCCGGAGTAAACTTATCAAGTCCCATTTCACGGACAGGTTTGGCCTCAAATTCAGACAACGCCTGATAAAATGCCGGCATCGCTTCTGCCACTGCCTGATAATCCTCGGCATTGCCGGTACAAGAAATCAACATATTCTGTTGGTGGAATATTTGTTGCAGCAAAGTCGAACAACCCTCGATCAGGCGATCTTTTTCTTCTTCAAAATGTTCATCAAGCCGAACCAGATAATCATAATATCCCATTCCCACAGAACAATCATTCAGCCATGCACTACGGGATGCACTGGCCAACGCCCTGCCCGCAGATGCCTGATGCCCGGAAGACATGAGACGTACTTTTAGACGGGAACGGCTCTCTGCCACCACCTCCCGCAAATGTTTTTCATCCGAAAAATCTGTCTCAAACATCATTTCCGCCATCAGCCGCAATGCTTCCTGTATCTGACTTCGCAACACTTTGGTCCGCACCTCGAATTTTAACTGATATCGGTCACTGTCCCCCATATGACAATAGATCCCCACATCCGAAGCAATCCCTCCGGTATAAAAATTCGTCTCGGTATCAAATTCCCGGTATCCATGTTTCGCGGTATCCATATAGCCTAACAAAGTGGATAAAAAACTCATCTGTGGTACATAATCCTCCAGAGGTTTCACATCGAACAGGAAACGCAAATAAACAATACCGTTGGTCTCTACCTGGTGATGTACCGCTGTCACATCTCCCAGCTTTTTCTCCGTATTATATAAAGGCTGCACCAGCTTACCTATATCTTCTCTGGCAAGCATCGGTATTTTTTCCAAAACCTCTTGCGGAGAAGGTTCTTCCTGATATGCTTTCAACGCCTTAGTATCCGCGATAAGCCGGTCGATCTCCTCCTCGCTTAACGAAGCCTTATACTCCGCTAATTGTTTTGCGGTCTCCTGCTCCACCTGCAAAGCCATCCCCGGCTCCGGTATCATCTCGATCAACACCGCATGCGGATTATCCAGCAGATATGTTTGTACCAACTGCTCATAATAATCGGTCGATAACTTTTCCCGCAAAAAGCGGTAACTCTCCTCATATGGCAAAGCATCATATGGCATCGTGTCATCATATAGCCATGTTTTCATCAGTTTCATACCATAAAGCAATCCTTTCGGGTATGCGCCAAAATCAGACTCCCGCTCCCGAAACTCCGTACCATTGATGGCAGCTTCCAAATCTTTACGGTTGATTCCCTCTGACACCACCTTCTCTAAAGTCTCGCGAATGATACGATAAAATTCATCCCGCATCCCCGGCCTGGCATTTTTAGTAGATACGGAAAACATACTCTGCCGCAATATATCGCAGAAATCCACGTCTACATCTGTACCAATCCCTGCATCCAACAAAGCCTGTTTCAGCGGCGCACCCGGTTGTTCTGCCAAAACATAGGATAGCAGTTCAAACGCACGGCATACCTTGGAATCCAAAGTGATATCCATAGCCACACCAAACGCATAATAGGTCTTTTCGCTACAGTCCGCATCCTGAGCCACTGCATATTTTTTCTCTAAATATTTCATGCTATCAAACGGCTTTTGAATACCGATCTCCGAATCCAGTTCAATCGCCGGAAAGTCTTTCAGATATTCTGCATCCATCCACAAGAGACGCTCTTCGATGTCCATATCACCATAGAGATAGATATAACTATTCACCGGATGATAATATCGGCGATGAAAATCCAGATACTCTTCGTAGGACAACTTCGGAATATCTCTTGGATCTCCGCCTGACTCATTGCCGTAAGTCGTATCCGGGAACAGGCTATTCATGATAAAGCGCTCCAGTACACTCTCCTCCGAAGAAAATGCGCCCTTCATCTCGTTATAGACAACACCATTATAAGTAATAGGTTCCTCCGGTGAATTTAGTTCATAATGCCAACCCTCTTGCTTAAAGATCTCCTCATATTTGTATATATTCGGATAGAAAACGGCATCCATATAAACGTGCATCAGATTTTTAAAATCTTTCTCATTGCAACTGGCTACTGGATACAGAGTTTTATCCGGATATGTGGTTGCGTTTAAGAATGTGTTTAAAGAACCTTTGATCAGTTCCACAAAAGGATCTTTCGCCGGAAAGGCTTTTGAACCACACAACACAGTATGTTCGATGATATGCGGTACACCGGTACTGTTTTGAGGCGGTGTACGGAATCCAACACTAAACACCTTATTATCGTCCTCATTGCTCAGCACCAAAACTCTGGCACCGCTGACCTTATGACGTAACAGCAGTGCAAAGCTGGATAACTCCTTAATGTATTCTGATTTTTCCAGACAATAGGACTCTGGGATTTTTACTTCTTCTAATGATTTAATTGCTGATGCCATAATCTCTCTCCTCCAAATTTATTCTCTCAAACAAGACACCCCCGGCACAAAGGCGATATTCTACTTCCTATGCTGCGTATTACTGATATAATGCCTGGAATCTATCATACGCCTCTCGCCAGTCCTCAATATCCTGTGGCAACAATTCACTGGTTTCAAAGGAGGCTGCCAGGATATCACATTTTTCCTGCGGTGTCTCATAGCACCCCAGCGCTTTTAACTGAGTCATGATATTCCCCACCGCCGTAGCCTCGCTGGCCCCGGTAATCACAGGAATCCCCAGGGCATTGGCTGTATATTGCCGCAATAGTGGATTTTGCGCTCCACCGCCTACCATATATAATTTTTCTTCCCAAGTAATGTACGGTTTTAAGGACAGGTATACCTGTCGGTATTTCATCGCCAGACTTTCCAGAATACACCGGATCAACGCGCCATCTGTGGCGGGAATCGGTTGATTTGTCTGCTTACAGTATTCCCGAATCTTAGTAGGATAGTCACCCGGCTGCATGAAATCATCCGGGCGGATAAAACTCTGCAATGGTTTCTCCTGTTCTGCCATCTGTGCTAACTGTTTGAAACTATATTCCCTGCCCATTGCTGCAAAATTACGTTTGATCTCATTTTGCATCCACAAACCAATGATATTCACCGTCGGACGATAACCGCCATCCCAAGTTCCCTCATTGGAAATCTTATCGCGAATAATCTCCGGTCCTGTCAGCATCGTCTGGGAAGAAATTCCCATCAATGACCATGTTCCACAGGACAGGAACGTATATTGCTCTTCCTGTGCCGGAACTGCCGCCACTGCACAAGCAGTATCGTGTCCCGGTGCCGAAATAATATGAAGCCCGGACTGTCCCACCTGAGCTGCCACATCGGATCGCATAACCCCCAGATCTTTCCCTGCCAGATCCACGTCGGTAAACCATTGCTTCCGAATCCCCAGCTTCGCCATCAGAGGTTCCGCCCAGCATTTTTCCCGCATATTATATAACTGCGAAGTGGATGCAATGGAATATTCGGTATGCTTCACCCCGGAAAAGAAATATTCAATCAAATTGGGCAGCATCAGAATCTTATCCGTCTGTTCCAACATAGACGGCATATGCTTTTGCATATAGTAAAGTTTATATAGTGTATTATATGCCAGGCTTGCAATACCAGTCTGCTCAAACGCATATTTTTCTCCCTCTGCCACAGCCTGATCCATCGCAATTTCTGTATGAATACCGGACTTTGCCTCCTGATATCCATTCCCAAGTTCCCGCAGGGCATCTTTCATATTGTCATCATCCAAAGCCGCATCGCGATAACTGCCCGGCATCCCCACCAGATCGCCTTCTCTGTTTAATAATCCGCAGTCCACGCCCCAGGTATCAAACCCGACACCAGACAGGGCGTCCCCACTCTTGCGCATTCCAGTTTTCATCGCATCCATCAGCGATAAAAAATTCCAATATGCATGCCCATGTAAAGTGCTAAAATTATGTTCAAACCGATGTACTTCCTCTAAAGTTATCTTTTCTCCGTCAAATCGCGCTAACATCCCTCTGCCACTACTGGCACCCAGATCAAACGCCAACACATTTTTCGTCGCCATAAACCCATCCAACCTTTCTATATACCCAAAAGAACCCCGTCAGTCTCTTCTGAGAATATTTCTCAGAGAGACTACACAGGGCCATTCATACTGCTGTTTAGTCTTCCGTAGAATATTTCTTGTAACCAGGATGTTTTCCTGTTACCTTGTATTGCTCCCGCATACTGATCAGGCGGTCAATATTCTCCCGGGACAACTCCTGTGCACCTCCTAAAAGATGTGCATTTAAGCTGATCTTCGCAAACAGTTCCAACGTCTCCATACGGTAGTATGCCGTTAATACATCCGAACCTACCGATAAAGCACCATGATTCTGCAATAACATCACATCATGCTCCTGTAAATATGGCTCGATTGCCTTTGGCACCTCATCCGTACTCGGCGTACCATATGGTGTTACCGGAACAGAACCAATCGCGATCACCGTCTCAATCATGGAATACTCGTCTAACGGTTTATTGGCCACGGCAAACCCGGTAGCCACCGGTGGATGCGCATGGAGCACACCGCCCACATCTTCCCGCTCAGCATAACATTTTAAGTGCATTTTGATCTCAGAGGAAGGTCTGTACCCCTCCAATGCTTCCAGCACCTTACCGGTACTGTCAATGCGAACCAGTTTCTCCGGTGTAATGAAACTCTTGCTGATACCCGTAGGCGTAGCTAAGAAAGTCCCATCCGGTAGCTTCGCAGATACATTACCGTCATTGGCTGCCACCCATCCAAGCTGCCACATCTTATGACAGATATCACAAATCTCCTCGCGTAAATCCATATAACTTAATTCCATCGTCTCGTTTTCCTCCTCTTCATGAATCCTTAATGTCAGACAGTTCACTGCCTCCGATACCGCTTATATCTTAGTATAATACAACTCCGTCAACTTTTCCATACCGTATCTAATTATTTCTGTAATTTCTATGATAAATGTGAAGAATACTCAGGAAATGATACAGCGTAATTTAGGCTTGTACGATTGGACTAATCTGGTTAAACTTCTTAACAAAAGAGACAAACTCCCGCTCCGGTACCGGTTTTGAGAAATAATACCCCTGCAAAAAATCCCCCTTCAGGCGACGAAATATCTCGATATGTTCTTCTGTTTCAATCCCCTCTGCAATCACTTGTTTCCCTTCTAACTTGATCACCGGCATCAAATCATCCAAAAATTGATTATCCCCTGCATCGTAAGACCAAACCAGACTCTTATCAATCTTCACATAATCCACTGGCATATCCAATATGCTAAGCAACGTAGAGCATCCGGTTCCAAAGTCATCCAAAGCCACTTTCATCCCCGCATCCCGGATCTTAACCAATGTTTTCTCCACCGCTTCCGAGTCTTGAAATTCGCTCTCCGTGATCTCCACATGAATCCGTTCCACCGGAATGTGATATTCCTGTGCAATACTGACCAAACGTTCGGTCAGATGTTCATACTGACATTGCCCCGGCGAAACATTGATATTCATATATTCAATCCCCAGATCAAAGATATGATTCTGGCTGGCAAAAACACAAGCCCTCCGAAAAATCAGTTCCCCCAGTTGGACAATGGTATGATTATCCTCCGCAACATGAATAAAAAATTCGGGGTTCACATACTTACCCGCCCGGTCTTTCAATCGGCTTAATACCTCCAGGGAAGTAATCTTATCCTCTTCCAGAGAATAAACCGGCTGCATATGGATCTCCATACTCTGATCCAGGATGGCCTCATCAATCAGATTGGACACCTCCTGCCTATATTCCGATTCCGATACCGTATCATATTTCAGCGGAATCAACTCTCCCGGCTGATGATGTCCATGATGATCGGATCTGGCATAATGAATCCATTGGGCCAGTTTATTAAAATCTGTCTCATCCCCGGTATATTCCAGTTGATAAAAACAGTATTCCTGTGCGATGACTTCTTCACCGATTACCCACCTCTGCGGCAAATCTTCTAACATCACCTGATGCACCACTTCCACCTGATGCGCATCATCACAGATCACAGCAAACGTAGATGAACTGATTCGATATAGGCGGCCCCGGGCTTTCGTACCCAACAAAATATCCGCTATATTCTGGCGCATTTTGGTCAAATGATCATAACGGAAAATGCGTAACAGCGAATTGTAATTGTTGATGCGCAATAACAGGCAATGCATCGGCTTCCGGTATCCTGCTCTTTCCTGCAACAGTTCCATAAAACCATTGATATTATATAACCCGGTCAAATGATCGATATAATAGTCCGGACTCCGCATCGTCAGAAAATATAAGAAAATCAATACTGCGAACAGCGGATATCGCAACCGGAAATTAAGATGACATTTGACTTGGATTACAAAACTCAACACAAGAAACAGATTCATAAATATAATCAACAATTTATGTTTCCCGGACAAGCGTTGACCTCTGACCAAAAGGAACACAATGATCCCCATCAGATAAATCATAACCACCGCCTGAGCAATGTAATACAAGATTCCATCCTGTACCTGACCGTCATTGGTGATCCGGTAATACAAGCCATGCCACGGTGATGTAATCACTGCCATGCAAAGCAGAACAATGGGTATGGCACTCACCCGGACCAATCTCTCCTTCCAGTCTGCTTTATAAAGCAAACTTAACAAATACAAAAAGTAGTCCCCAAATATCATATAGCCCAGCAAAGAATCCATCACATTGCACACATGCTTCCAGACTACTATAGTAGAATCATCTATGGAATTTACGATGCCACAGAACGCCCCCAGATAATTTGCAAAAAACAGCAGCCAGATATGTATCCGAAAAAAACGATATGTTCTAGTGGTTAATTGCTTCTTGGTATAGATCACAATCAGAAGGATCATCAAAAACATCGTAGAAGCCACTTCAAAATGATAATTGTAAGGCGTTAGTGTCATGACGCATCTCCCCCTTTCTGTTCCAGCCAATGTTGCAACTGGTCTACGGATAGATTCGGGCCAAGATGTTCTCCTTGTATTCTATCCACCCCCATCTCAGATAGGGCACTACTTCGCGTCAATCGATCCACTCCATCCAGATAGATCTCCCAATTTTGTTTCCGCAGCATATGAATGATATATTGTAATTCATCCTGCTTCTTTTTGATCAGTCGATTCGTCAGTTGTACGTTGATTTTTACCTGATCAAACGGCATCGACAAAATATTTTTCAAATTGCATATATTGATTCCAAATTGATCCAGCAGCATACGGAATCCTTTCTGCCGCATATACTTTAATTTCTGCTGCAAGATTTCCTCTGTTACACTTTGGTCCACGAATACCTCCACCACAATCTGATCCGGGCGGATTTGTCTCTCCTCCAATAGCAGGCAAAGCTGGTCGATCATTTTCTGAGAACTGATCTGTAACGGTGTCACATTGATATGTAACAGAGTAATCCCCCGTTCCAAAATTCTCTGTTCCACCACACAATCCAATACTTCTTTCCACCACTGCAAAGCCATATCCCTGGCACTCCCTTTTTCTTCTGCCAGCTTCCACAATTCCGCTTCGCGTACCCGGTATCCATCCTTCAGACACAGAAAACTCTCCACCTCGATCTCTTCCACTTTACCATATCTGGTAGAATAGATCGGAATAAACTCCATTTCAAAATTTCCCCGGTCTGTCTCCAGGATCTCATTGATTTTTTGTATCCCCTGCAATTCCCGCTGTAATTTTTCTTTGACTTCACCTTCGTATTGAACCACAGTCCGGTGATCAGTGGTGTTTTTGACAACACGGCGCAAACCGGCAATAATACGATAGAAGCTTCCTTCCCGGAAAGAAGCATCCGCAAACGAGACCATATAATATCCATATGAGACCGATATATTGCGGTCATGAATCCGTAATACGGCTGGCATCGCTTCTCTTAACGCAAGACAATTTGCTTCGGCAATTTTTTGTTCTTTACACATCAAAATGTATTCGGAGCTGTGGGACTGATAGATCACACACTGCTTGCTAATGGACTTGAGGTGCTTACCGATCAATAAATCAAACAGACGCATTTCCTCTTCGGTGCAAACATTTATTATGCTAAAGATATTGGTAATATTAACAGAGACACAAACAAAATCCTTTTGATATACCTCGCGTTCTTCCACCACCTGGCGCATACCGACACGGGAGAAGCAGCCCCCTCGCTGGCGCAGATGCTGGTCTGCCATATGGATCATAAAATAATATACCGATAAAATACAGGACAACACATAATAGGTCATACGAAATCTGGTGGGCATCAAATTCTGCAACGGAATAATACCCAGGATCATCAAGGCCGAAATAACCAATATCACCCACTGATAACGCAGTTTGAAAAAATGACGTTCCTGCCACAATACACAAATACCTGTAAAAAGATATAATGCCTCCATGACAATAATCCCATACAGCGCATTGGAAAAATAGTACTCATGCGATTTACTATACCAAAATAAGAGATGCATCCGACTATTTAAGAGCATCTCCAATCCTAATACGATCGTCATAACATAATAAATCCGTTCCAGCACTAAAAAGATTTTTTTCTGACATCTGCTTAAACTACAAAAATAAGCATATAATTCTGTACAGGTTATCAGTAATCCTAAGTTAGCCACCGTTGCAATCAGCATCATAAATGACAGATTGTTTCTCCCGATCTGCTGAAAAAGAATACGTCCTGCCATGTCAACCCCTGTTGCCAGCATCACAGTCAAAAGCAGCACATAATATCTGCGGTTTCGTCTAAGATCCAGCCAATTACGGCATAGATAAAACAGGTAGATAATCCCCAGAATGATAAAAGATATTATCTCGTAATATACAACATAATCCATTTCGCTTCCGTACCCTTTTCTTCTTGTTAATTATCACCCTCTGAATAGATGTGATAACGATTTTTCCCATTCTCCTTGGAATAATACAATGCTCTATCCGCTTTCGTATATAACTCTTCAAAACTCCTTCCCATGTCCGGAGCATATGCGATCCCCACACTGCTTGTAATGGATACTTCGGAAGCTCCATCGGTATAAGTCCGTCGATTCACCTGACAGATTTTATCTGCCTTCTTCTCAATGAAATCACGCAGATTCTGTTCATCAAACGCCTGATAGGTCACACATACGGCAAACTCATCACCACCCAGTCTGCCAATGCAGTCCTGATCTGCGAACACCTTATTCAAAGCCTGCGCCGTTTCCACGATTGCCTGGTCACCATATATATGACCTAACGTATCATTGACATTCTTAAAGTTATCTAGATCCACCATATAAAAGATAACATATTGGTTACCACAGTTTTTCAGCTTGAGAGAAACCATTTTTTCCATAGTCGTTTTGTTCAGCACGCCTGTCAAAAGATCATTTTCTGCTCTCTGCACCAAATCCTTTTCTGCTGCAATCTCCTCGTCCACATTCATGATTTTTCCTACAAAATATGACTTTTTCTTATGCAGGATATCTCTCTGCATGATACCCACAATACGATACCAGCTATAATTTCCCTTAATATGTCGAATACGTATTTCCGTAGAAAACATATTCTGATCGCTGTCAAAAAATTGATGAAGACTGCCACGTAAAGACGAATCATCTTCATGTATCCAGTCATAAATATCATACACTTCTTCGCCGTATAAGTCACCGGGATCTGTCCCCACCATCCTTCTAAGATCACCATAGAATTTTAAAACATGTGGTTTGAAACTTAATTCAAAAGATACCGCACCATCACATCGTTGCAGCAATTCATAACGTCCGTTTTCCCGCTTTAACTTCCACATCTGCCATACCAGACTGACAAAACTAAAGACAGCCGTCAAGAGCAATAACAATGACAACCATAATAAAATCTTTGTTTTCCCAGACAACACATTTCCCTGTATCGCATCCTCATTCTCCGGGATTGTCACTGCCAGATACCAGTTTTGTATCACTAACGGCACATAGACTGCGTTATATTTCACACTGGCATAGCTATAACTGATGGATTTTTTCTCACCTTTTTTGAAAGACTTCTCTAACGCACCAGATGCGGCACCACCGATATGTGAAAAATGATTACTCTCTTTACTTCCCAGCATTTCTTCAAAAGAACTGTCGCCCAACAGATACTCCCCATCCTGGTCCATGAGACACACGCATCCGGAACCAATAAATTCAGTAGTATCAAAACTATGTACCAGATTCGCTGTTTCCACCACTCCCACCACGATCATCTGTACACTGCTCCCTTGTACAACGGGAGCAAAGAAATAAAACACATTCTCTCCTGAAATATCCTGAAAAATACCAGGGGCTACCAAAGACATGCCGTGGTTCAGAGATTCATAATAATTTTCATTGGCAATGTCCGGGAAAGATAACTGGTCTCCACAAATATAATTTCCCCGGATATCAATAATACCAACACGGTCAAATTCATTATTATGATTACGTAACAGTTGGTTCAACTGCGCATTATCTCCACGGTTAAACAAAGCAACACAGGAAGCCAGGGAAGCTGCCTCTTGTATGTGACTGTTGAAAAACTGGTTCACCTGTTTTCCATACATCGTCGTATTGCTATTGATAACCCGGGTCGTTAAGGTACCTCGCACTTGAAAAATATCCTGCCGTACGCAGCCGCCGGCAAACAAGGTCAAAACAAAAGCTGCCACAATTACAAGAATACAAATTCCCTCATAAGTAATCATTTTCTTCTTCATAGAGTAAATCCCCTTTTATGTCTGTGCCAGACCTGACACCATCTCCGAAATATATTCATAGATTTTCGGTGCAGCGGCATCCTGATACTTAGCCACGATTTTCACAATCGCACTGCCCACAATCGCGCCATCAGCAATCGAAGAATAATGATGCACCTGTTCTTTGGTATTGATACCAAAACCAACGGCTGTTGGCGTATCGGTCACTTCACGGATCGCCCGGACTATACTTTCCACATCCGTGGTAATGTTATTACGTACCCCGGTTACCCCCATAGAAGATACCACATAAATAAATCCATCTGCCTCACTGGCAATCGAACGGATTCTTTCTTCTGAGGTTGGTGCAATCATAGAAATCAGCGAAAGCCCATATTTTCTGGCCACTGGTGCTAATTCCTCTCTCTCCTCAAATGGCATATCTGGAATTATCATACCATCAATACCCACCTTTTGGCAACGGTTACAAAATTTTTCATAACCATATTTGTATAAAGTGTTGGCGTATGCCAGAAAAACTAATGGTATCTGTGTCTTAGTACGCAGCTCTGCCACCATATCGAACAATTTATCCGTGGTACAACCGGCAGACAATGCACGAAGATTCGCTTCCTGTATCACCGGGCCTTCCGCAATCGGATCTGAGAACGGGATTCCCAGCTCCACCAGTGCCGCTCCGGCACGTTCCATCTCCAATACAAATTCCTGCGTTTTATCTAAATTGGGATCGCCTGCTGTGACGAAACCAATAAATGCTTTTTTGTCCTGAAATGCGTTTTGTATTCTATTCATGTAAATCAATCCCCCTATATCTGGCAATGGCTGCCACGTCCTTGTCTCCACGTCCTGACAAACAACATATGATAATCTGATCTTTCGCCATCGCTGGTGCAATCTTCATCAAATGCGCCACTGCATGAGAACTCTCAATCGCGGCAATAATTCCCTCTTCCCTGGCAATATATTCAAATGCCTGTACTGCTTCCTCATCGGTTACCGGTACGTATTCTGCTCTGCCTGTGTCCTTGAGATAGGCATGTTCCGGTCCGACCCCCGGATAATCCAGTCCCGCAGAAATGGAATAAACCGGTGCGATCTGTCCATATTCATCCTGGCAAAAATAAGATTTCATACCATGAAAGATCCCTTCTGTACCAGTCGCCATCGTGGCCGCAGTCCGGTCAGTATCTACCCCCAGACCCGCTGCTTCGCATCCAATCAGACGCACATTTTCATCTCCGATGAACTCATAAAACATTCCCATAGAATTGCTTCCGCCACCGACACACGCCATGACCACATCCGGTAACCTCCCCTCCTTTTCTAAAATCTGCTCTCGGGCTTCTTTACTTATGACACTCTGAAAGTCCCGCACAATCGTTGGAAACGGATGCGGTCCCATCACCGAACCCAATACATATAAAGTGTCATCCACACGACTCACCCACTCGCGCATACATTCATTCACCGCATCTTTTAAGGTCATGGTGCCACTCTCCACCGGATGTACCTTGGCACCCAGCAGTTCCATACGGTAAACATTCAGTGCCTGGCGAATGGTATCTTCTTTTCCCATGTAGATTTCACATTCCAGATCCAACAATGCCGCAGCAGTGGCAGTGGCCACCCCGTGCTGTCCGGCACCAGTCTCTGCGATGATACGGGTCTTTCCCATCTTTTTCGCCAACAATGCCTGCCCCAGCACATTATTGATCTTGTGAGAACCTGTGTGATTCAGATCCTCCCGCTTAAAGTATATCTTGGCACCACCCAGATCTCTGGTCATCTTCTCTGCATAATACAACAGAGATGGCCTGCCGGCATACTCCCGCAATAGAGTATCCAATTCCGCACAAAACTCCGGGTCCTTTTTGTAATGCTCATAAGCCTCTTCCAAATGATGAATCTCGTTCATCAGGGTTTCGGGGATATACTGTCCCCCATGTTCTCCAAATCTTCCTTTATTCATGAATCTCCTATCCTCCTGTCTAACCAATGTTTCTGTTTGTCATCTCATTTCTCCGGCGTCGATATATCACGAACTGCCGTGATAAATTGTTTGATTTTATCCGAATCCTTATATCCATCCGTTTCCAGGCTGCTACTGGCATCCACACCATATGGATGCACGGTTCGGATGGCTTCTGATACATTGTCAGGCCCCAATCCGCCCGCCAGAAAAAACGGTTTGTGGACTTCACAAATCAAAGACCAGTCAAATGTCTCTCCATTGCCGCCAGCCCCCTTCGCTGACCATGCATCCAACAAGAGATAATCCGAAGAATATTCTCTCGCCCGTCTAATATCCTCTGCCGTCCGTACCTTTACTGCTTTGATAATGCCACAATGACATCCTTTGCCTCGGCAAGCCTCTCTCAATGACTGAATATATTCCTCATCTTCCTCCCCATGAAGCTGCGCCCATTGGATGATCCCTCTGTCCAACAATTCGGACACAAAGGCCACGGTCTGATTCACAAACACGCCGACTCTCTGGATCTGCGGGTCCAGATAACCAGCCAGATCTTCTGCCTGCTCCGGTGTAATCTGCCGACGAAATCCCTCTGCCAGAATAAAACCGATATAATCCGGTTTATATGCATTGACATAGGATACATCTTCTATCCTGCGCAATCCGCAAACCTTAATTTTCGTTTGATCTCCCATACGAATCTCCATTTCTATACAACGACGTATGTGTGTAAAATATCGCTGCTTCCACATAATTTTTCACACTAATCCCTCATGACGCTGCCATCCATCAGTTCCCGTAAGGCAGCCACCCGGTCCGCTGCCCGCATCAGGGTCTCTCCGATTAACACACCATTGACCCGGTTTTCGGCCAACTCCGCAATATCTTCCGGCGTACGAATCCCACTCTCTGATACAAAAATAATCTCATCCGGAACGGACTGCCGATAACGGATACTGTTGTGAATATCCACCGTAAAAGTACGCAGATCACGGTTATTCACGCCGATCATTCTGGCCCCTGCCGCCATCGCACGATCCACTTCCTCCTGATCATGCGCCTCCACTAACGCCGTCATTCCCAAATGGTTCGCGATTTCCAGATAGGAACAAAGCTGTGCATCATCTAAAATAGCACAGATGAGCAATACCGCATCAGCCCCAATGGTCTTGGCCTCATAGATCATATACTCATCTACCGTAAAATCTTTACGCAATACCGGGATCGATACATTTTGTTTGATCGCCTGCAAGTATTCATCAGACCCCTGAAACCAATAGGGTTCCGTCAATACAGATATGGCACTGGCACCACCCCGGTCATAATCCCTGGCAATCTCCAGATACGGAAAATCCGATGCAATCAGCCCCTTAGACGGCGAAGCTTTCTTGACTTCGCAAATAAAAGATAATGCCCCTTCCCGAATGGCTTTGGCAAAAACAAAGTCATCCGGTGTCTCCGGAAAAATCCCTGCTTCCTGCTCCGCCTTTACCATATTCTCTGCCTGTTTCTTGATCTCCTCCAAGGGAATTTTCTGCTTTGCCGCTGCCACCCGTTCTCTCGTTTTGGCAGCTATCTCTTCTAAAATATTCATATTTTTTACTCTTTCCTCCCTATGAATGTCCGAAACACTCATGCTTTACCGGTATCCCTCCCCCGATACAGGGGAAATGATCAAGCATTGGTAGCAGCAATAAAGTTCTCTAACTGGGCAATCGCCGCGCCACTGGCAATCACCTCACGGGCTTTGGCAATTCCTTCCTCAATCGTCAGATTTCCGTCAGCAACATGAATCGCTGCACCTGCATTGATCAAAACTGCATTTAACATAGGACCTTCCTGGCCACTTAATACATTTCTGGCAATCTGTGCATTTTCTGCCGGTTCTCCGCCCACCAGATCTTCCTTCTTGCACATCGGCAAACCGAACTGCTCCGGTGTAATCTCATAGTTTACAAATTCTCCATCCTTTACTTCGCATACTTTTGTCGCCGCACTCATGGATATCTCATCCATCTTATCCATGCCGTATACCACCATAGCCCGCTTGACCCCCAGGTTGCTCATAACATGTGCCAACGGTTCCACTAATGCCTCATCATACACTCCCAACAAAATCTGATTTGTACCCGCCGGATTTGAGATCGGCCCTAAAATATTAAACAGGGTACGAATACCAATCTCCTTACGAACAGCACCTACGAAACGCATCGCCGGATGATATTTCTGTGCAAACAGGAAACACATATTTTCCTCGGCCAATAACCTCTCACTCTTGTTTGTGTCCAAATCAATCTTTACTCCCAATGCTTCCAAACAATCTGCGGTACCACATTTGCTGGAAGCCGCTCTGTTGCCATGTTTTGCCACACGATAACCGGCAGCAGCCGTAACGAGGAAAGAACAGGTGGAAATGTTAAATGTATTGGCGCCATCCCCACCGGTACCTACGATCTCCAGTGCATCATTTGGATTGTGAAATGGTTCACATTGACTGCGCATGACCTTTGCCGCTGCCGTGATTTCATCAATCGTCTCACCTTTTACTGCCAATGCCGTTAGAAATGCTGCTTTTTGTGCATCTGTTGCATTGCCTGTCATGATCTCTGTCATGACCTGTTCCATCACTTCCGATGTCAAATCCTGCCCGGTTACTAATGTACTAATTGCTTCCTTAATCATAATGTTATCTTCCTTTCTTCCTTTCATTCGGCTTAGCTAATTCAGCCGTATTGCCTGCTTGTTATATACTACTGTTGTAGAAAATTCTCCAACATTTTGATGCCATCTGGTGTCATAATGGATTCCGGATGAAACTGTAATCCAAAGGTAGGATATGTTACATGCTGTACTGCCATGATCTCCCCATCCTCTGTGATCCCGGTTACTTTCAGACATGCCGGGATCGTTTCTTTCACAGCGGCCAGAGAGTGATACCGCGCCACCTCAGCAGTATCTCCCAATCCTTTATATAATGGACAATCCTTGAGCTGCACCTGTGACATCTTACCATGCATCAACTGTTTCGCATATGATATGGTAGCACCATATGTTTCACAGATCGCCTGATGCCCCAGACACACACCCAGAATCGGCACCTTCGGTCCAAAATATGCGATCACTTCTTCACAAATACCGGCATCGGCGGGCCTGCCCGGCCCCGGCGACAGGATAATATGCGACGGCGACAAAGCCTCAATCTCTTCTACAGTCATCTCGTCATTACGAATTACACGGATATCTGAATCCAAGGTTCCCACTAACTGAACCAGGTTGTAAGAAAAACTGTCATAATTGTCAATCAGCAAAATCATACTCACATCCCCCCTTCCATATCCTGTGCTGCCTGTACGGCATCCATCACGGCTTTCGCCTTGTTAATACACTCATGGTATTCATTCTCCGGCACACTGTCAGCCACAATGCCGGCACCAGACCGGACAAACACCTTGCCATTTTTCTTAAACGCGGTACGAATGGCGATACAGGTATCCAGGTTACCGGTAAAATCAATATAGCCGATGGCACCGCCATAGATGCCCCGCTTATTATTCTCCAGCTCGTTGATAATCTCCATCGCACGAATCTTTGGTGCACCTGATAAAGTGCCTGCCGGAAGCACAGCATCCACAGCATCCAGACTACACTTGTCGTCTCGAATATCCCCTCTCACAGTGGACCCGATATGCATTACATGAGAATACCGCAAAATCTCCATGTATTTTTCTACTTCCACACTTCCATAGCGACTGATCTTGCCAAGATCATTGCGCCCCAAGTCTACTAACATATTGTGCTCTGCACGTTCTTTCTCATCGGCTAACAGGATGCGTTCCAATTCCCGATCCTCTGCATCGGTCTTCCCCCGTGGTTTCGTTCCTGCCAAAGGGAATGTATGAAGTACCCCATTTTCCAACTTAACTAACGTCTCCGGAGAGGCACCTGCCACTTCGATATCGTCACTGCTAAAGTAAAACATATACGGGGATGGATTGATGGTACGTAACATACGGTAAGCATTGAACAAGCTTCCCTCATAATCCGCTTCCAGACGGTTCGATAATACCACCTGGAAAATATCACCTTCATAAATATAATGTTTGGCTTTTTCCACCATCTCACAATATTCCTGCTGAGAAAATAATGGTCGAAAATCCGATGTGATACGTCCCGGTTCCAGCGATGCCGGTCTGCCATGCCTGATCAGATCCAAAATCTCCTGAATCTCTCTCATACAACGTTCATATTCCTGTTCCAGTTGATCTACACGCGCATTGGCAATCACGATGATCTTCTGCTTGAAATTGTCAAAAGCAATCACTTTATCAAATAACATCAGATCCACATCCTGAAAGCGCTCTTGATCATCCGCATCCAAATTCAACTTAGGTTCGCTGTACTTGATATAATCATAAGAAAAATATCCCACTAATCCACCGGTAAAACTTGGCAAGTCTTCTACTTTCGGACTGGTATAATCTGCCAGAATCTCTTTAATCTTCTCTCCGGGATGAACTACTTCCTGTTCTGTCACAGATCCATTGCGAATCTTCATCTGCCCATTTGTACAGGTAATCTCCAGCTTAGGATCAAATCCCAGAAATGTATATCTTCCCCACTTCTCCTGGTTTTCCACACTCTCCAACATATAGCAATGCCTGCTGACACCCTTCAAAATCCGCAGCACTTCTATCGGGGTCTTGATATCCGACAAAATCTCCCGGCTGATGGGTACCACCTGATATCCCTGCGATATCTCTTTTGCCTCATCTAACGTTATCATATGACAACTTCCTCCTTTTCCATTTTCTCGCAGAGGACGTTTCTATCGCCCATTGGCACACAAAAATCCAAATGGATTCCTCCGCTAAACCAAAAAACGCCCCTGAATAAATCGATAACAATCGATCAATTCAAGGACGGTTATAATTCATATACCGCGGTGCCACCTTGTTTCATGGAAAACCACACTCTCTGCGAAATACCAGCATATTTCCGGCAACTGACGTATGCCCACACGTCATGGAATACTAAGGCTTGCGCCCTTTGACCATGCCCTCAGCGGTCCATTTGATAAACTGCATCTCTACAAGGTTTCCACCATCCCTCGCTCTCTGAAAGCGCATATTTTACCGTTATCTCCGCCTCATCGGTTTCAATTATTAAGCTGATTATATTATACTCCGATCTCATCGGATGTCAAGTGTAAAATTGTGCAGTGCAAATCCGGCCCATAATGTCAAATTCGTGAGAAATTGGAAAATCTGTATATTTTTCTTCCCAAGATCCATACTAATGCATAAAAAGAGATTGGAGCAATCGCTCCGGAATGGAGGTCATAATGACAGAAACAGATACCATCGAATTATTAAAGGAATGTGACAGTGGAACGAAAATGGCGGTTGCCACCTTTGACGAAGTATTGGACCACGTCAGCGATTCCAAACTCCGGGATTTGCTTTGTGAGAGCAAGAAACATCACGAAAAGCTGGGAAACGAAGTGCACGAATTACTAAACAAACATCACAGCGAAGGGATGGAACCAACTCCGATGGCCAAAGGAATGTCATGGTTCAAAACCAATATTATGTTGAATATGAATGAAAACGATGCCACGATAGCAGATCTGGTGACCGACGGATGTAATATGGGTGTCAAATCCCTTCACAAGTATCTGAACCATTATCAGGGCGCCGATCAACCCACCAGAAACCTCTGCAAAAGGCTGGCCTCGATCGAAGCGCAGCTCAGCGAGGATCTGCGGGCATATCTATAATCCACCAAATCACGTAGGCGAAAAGCCGGAACTTGCTGGAAATCTGGTGCGGAATCACCAATTACCCTATACGGATCAGACTTGGATCTTTGCCACACTGCCCCCCCTTTTGTCTTTAGTCACCACGATCTGTTGATCGATCTTTTCCTTTAACTCTGCCACATGTGAAATGATTCCCACCAGACGATGCCCGTCTGTCAGGCTGACCAATGCTTTATATGCCTGCTGTAGGGCATCCGAATCCAGAGATCCAAATCCCTCATCCACAAACAAGGTGTCCATCTGAATCCCACCAGCCGAGGACTGTACCTCATCAGACAGCCCCAACGCCAGTGACAGCGAAGCAAGAAAAGACTCTCCCCCCGACAAGGTCTTCACACTGCGTTCGGAACCATTATAGTGATCCACCACATTAAGCTCCAAACCGGATTGCCCACGATTATTCTCTGCCTCGGTCCGGCGTTTCAATTCATATTGCCCGTCCGACATGATCATGAGACGTAAGTTAGCCCGGCGAACAATCCGGTCTAAATAGGTAGTCTGGATATAAGTTTCCAGCATTATCCTCTCTTTGCCTCTGATCTGACCATTTACCGTCTGATAAAGCGCATTCACCCACTGATATTCTGATTCCAGCGTTTCCAGTTCCCGGGACTTGCACTCGATCTTTTCTCGTATCTTTTGATTCGTTGTCTTTCTGACATGGATACGATTCATTTCCTCTGAGATCTGTTGTCTCTTCTGTGTTAATGCAGTCTGTTTCATCATTTCTGCGTTTTGATCAATCTTCTCTGCCTGCGACAGTTGTTCTGTCAAAGATTTGATCTGACCACCACGTTCTGCTTTGACCTGTTTTGCTTCCTGATATGTTCTTTCTATCGATTCCATTGCCTCCACGATCTCTGTTAATTCCGCAGTATATTTCTCCCGCTGTGCCTCTGCGGCCTGTTTGCTGCCAAACCGAAGTTTCGCTCTCAAACGTTCCATCTGTTCCTGTAATGTCTGCTCTCTGATTTTGTACTGCGTGATCTGCTCTCTATGCTGCTGAACCACAGATTCTAATGCCTGTAACTCTGCTTCCTGCTTAGGCAACTGCTCCGCTAATATATCTCTTCTCTGTACCCGCTGCTCCTCCGCCTGTATCTGTGCATCTGTCTCCCCTTGTATCCGTCTCAGGTCTGCCAATGCGCTGTCCAACATCTGCTGTAAATCAATATGTCCACTATTTACCGACGAGATAACGAACCGGTCTGCCGGAGTGTCCAGCCTATCGATTGACCGTATCTGCAATTCCTCTTGCCCATCCTCCGACTGCATCAACCAATGCAAAGAATGTAACTGTTTTTGAAGCTGCGCCTCTCCTTCTGCCAACTGACCACGGATCTTTCCCGCTTCTTCACTACATTTTGCTGCTTCTCTGGCTGCCCGTTCCTGTTGCTGTTTCGCCTGTTCCAAAGCCTGTTCCGTAGGTACTTCCTCTGGCACCACTGCCAAATGCGGATGCACCACCGCGCCACATACCGGACATGGCTCCCCCTCCAGCAGACGACTTGCGATGATACCCGCTTGTCCATCCAAAAATGCACGATTCATCTGCGAGTAGATCTGCTCTAATTCTTCTGCTCTGTTCTGGGCACTCTGGTATTTCTCCTGTTTCTCCCGTTGTTTTTTCAATAAAAAACAAAACTTTTGATGTTCCTGCCCCAGCGTTTGTAACTGCTTTTGGCGATCTTCCAGTTCTGCTTTTTTCCGCAATAATTGTTCCCGTATCTCACCCGCATGTGCCAAAGAAGCCTGCTCTTGTTTCCCTGCTTCCAACTGCTGTCCGGACTTGGCTAATTGCCCCTGCCTCTGTCGTTCCAAGTCCTCCTCCTGTTCTAATTCTTTGGCTAAGCAGAGTTGTTGCTGTTTTAATTCCTCCAAAACATCGTAATCCGATCGTTCCTGTTCTATACGCGCGATTTCTTCACGCAGTTCCTTCTGTCTGTCCTGTTTCCGGCACACATCTTCTTTCTTTTGCTGCAATTCCACAAAAAGCACATCGGCTTCTGTGTCTTCTTGTTGTAACTTCTGCAAACGCTGCACTGCCTTTTTCTGCTCTTCGGCTTTTCCCAAATTGGCATTTACCTGGTCTAATTCATTCTGCACCGCTGTCAAGTCTTCCGACAATTTTTCTACACTTGTAGTATCTTCGTATAGTAATTGATCCAGTATTTCCAACACTTCCGCGGTCATCCGCTCTCCCGCTTTTGCCTGTGCCACCTCTTCTGATAATCCGTTTCCCTCATCACAGAGAATCCCCTCGATATACTGATTCACACTTCGTCTGGCATCCTGGCACTGACCATATATTTCACTCCACTTATCTTTCATTTGCAACTGTAATGTTTGATAATACTGCGTCTGAAAGAGATCGCGAAAAATCTTTTGGCGGTCTTTGGTATCCGCCAGCAATAATTTCAAAAAATCTCCCTGCGCTAACATGACAATCTGAGAAAATTGTCCATAATCGATCCCCAAAATCTCGTGGATCGCCTGATCCACATCTTTGATTTTCGTCACCACGCGGCCATCCGGGTAAGTCAATTCCGCGGCTGCTTTTTTGGCCGTCATGCCATCTCCTCGTTTCGCCGGACGCTGATATCCGGGATTGCGCCGTACACAATACTCCTTCCCCCTATGGGAAAAAGTCAGTTCCACCTCTGTCGGAGTATCGGGTGCCGCATATTTGGATCGAAGCATGGACTGCTCCCGATTAACACCACTTGCCTGCCCATACAACGCAAAGGTGATCGCATCAAATATGGTGGTTTTACCTGCCCCGGTATCCCCTGTGACCAAATATAGACCACACTCCCCCAAACTTTCCATCGGCAATACCATATTTTTGCCGGCATATGGTCCAAAACCGGAGATTACTAATCTTAATGGTCTCATCAGCTATCCCTCCCATATTTTCTCAATCAGAGAAGAAGCAAAGGAAATCTGTGCCTCATTCATCGGTTGATTATTCTGCAACTGATAAAATTCCTGTAATAACTCTATGGGATTACAATGTTTCGTCTCATCCACTTCTCCCATCACCACACCGGCTCTGGTCCGTTTGTTGTCATAATCTAACTTCATAAGATTCGGATAAATAGTTCGCAATTTCGCCATAGCATCCGGTTCCTCTTCCTCGTCCGTCAAAGTAATATGAATATAATCATCTACCGCCGTTCCTTCATAGTTCTCTCGGGATGTCAATTCCTCATATGTGCCGCGTATTTCCCGCATATCATGGATTGGTATCAAATCCACCGTCCGCAATGATATGGTCCCTTTTTGCTGCAATTCCACCACGGTCACAGATTTGTGATGATGCACTTCGGAAAAAGAATATTTCAATGGCGTTCCGCAATAACGTATGGTATCTCTCCCGATACGCTGCGGGCCATGAATATGTCCCAATGCCACATAATCAAAAACATCAAAAACAGAAGCATCTACATTATCCGATCCCCCCACAGAGATTTCCTCTGATTCCGACCGTTCTGCTCCCGTCACAAACTGATGTGTCACCAAAATGTTTCTCTGTCCCGTATCCACACTCATATGCTCTACTGCCACGCGTATTGCATCTGTATAACTACGAATCTCCTCTTCCGGAAACGCATTTCGTACATGAACCGGTTTCACAAATGGCAATAGGTAGATGCCCACCGAACCATATTCATCCTGCATCTCAAGTTTCGCCACCTGCCCGTCATAGACTGGAGAAATATGAATCCCACTCTGTTCAATCAGCGCGGAGGCAAATGCCAGACGTTCTGCTGAATCGTGATTGCCACTGATGATAAACACCTGCAATTTCCGCTCCGCCAGGCGGCTTAAAAACGTGTCAAATAATTCCACTGCTTCCACTGATGGGATGGATTTATCATAAACATCACCTGCTATGATCACCCCATCCGGATGTTCCTCATCCATAATCTTGATCATTTGCTGCAAAATATATCTTTGATCTTCCATCATCGAAAACTCATTGACACGTTTTCCCAGATGAAGATCGGAAAGGTGGATAAATTTCATAAATGCCTCCTACAATTCGACTCATTCTGCACCAAGTCCCATGACAATATCCTGGTACAATATTTTCTAGTATTTTCCCTTATGTACAATATTCCGGCTTCCCTCCGGCACAAATAATGTTATTATCATACCACATTTGCCGGATCTTTGTACGGTGTGTCGGTGAAAAAAATCTTCAAAATATCAAGAAAACCATTTTCTGTTATGTTATTCTATCCTTACGATATCGTACAAAGACATTCCAACATCATAGAAGGGAGGACTATATGAATCAATTAGAAGTATTATCGGAAGCGCTGACCTATATTGAACAACATCTGAATGACAATATCAAAACCCTTGACATCGCTTCCAGATGCTATTGTTCAAAATCCACCCTCGAAAAATTGTTTCGATGCATCAACAATATCTCAGTTCACGACTATATTCAGAGGCGAAAAATGTCACTGGCTGCAAAAGAATTAATGCATTCCCCCAACAAAACCATATTGGAGGTGGCCTTACAATTCGGATATGGCAGTCATGAAGCATTCACCCGGTCGTTTGAACAGATTTGGCACTGCAAACCATCACAGTATCGCAAATCTGCGCGATACTACAATTTGTACCCACGGCTTTTATGCTCAGGGGAGATAGGAGAGGATATTATGAATACGAGAAAACAAGTAGATATCAGTGAATTATACGATTTACTACAGGAGCGAAAAGATTGTTATTTCATTTGCTGTGATATTATGGGAATGATCCCGATCAACAACATTGCCCGCGCTGCCGGTGATCTGGCTATCATAGAGTCTATGAACCGTCTCTACGATGCCACCGGCGCAGAAGATGTGATTTTCCGCATTGGCGGCGATGAATTTGCCGTCCTCACCGGCAGTAAAGATCCGGAATATGCACAGTCAGTCGCAAATGCGGTTGCGTCCCGCAATAAGGAAACCTTTTGCTATGGAGAACAGGAAATACCGCTGAGTTTATATACCAGTATTGTCAAACTGGATCATACAAAAAAATATTCCCAAGTCTTTCACAGCCTGCATACCACCATTCAGAAGAACAAAAATGAACCCATATAAATCTATGGGAAAGTTCTAAACCATGAAAAAATCCGTATCATTGCGTTATCGCAACGATACGGATTTCTTTCGTAGTCATTCGTTCCCGTTGGCTAGTTCTTGGCAAAATACTGGTCTACATTTTCTTTCTTATACAGATCCGGTACTAACTTATAAACCCGGTTTGCATATTTCATTTTCCCCTTGCTCTCCCACACCAGCTTGGCATAAGTAAATAATTCATCATCGATATAAAAACCGATTCTTTCCTTCAGGTAAAAATCCGTCTTTGCCAGATAATCTTTCAAAAGCTGAGATAATTTTTCCACGTCCTTCTCCTGGTATGCTTCTTTCAAATCCGCCCGCTTATCTTTCAATGTATACCAAATGTCTATCCGGTCCACAGAGCGTCGCACTCCCAAAAATGTATGATTCACCTTTTCTTCCATCGGGTAATAAATTCTGCTCATCCAGGAACCATAGTCCCGATAGTCACACATTAGCTGCTGAAGAGTTGGCCCCTCCTGGCCTTTGATATATTCCAAATATTCCTCATATGGCAGATCACATTCACATATCACACGAATCGATGTGGATAATGGCAGACGAATCCCTGGATTATTTTCTATCCGATAGTTTTCTGCTTTGCCGGGAATACAAACCTTTCGCCCCTCAAATTCGATCCATTCCACATCCGTAAACATATTTTCCGGAAGTTCTACAAAATGCGTGTCCTTCCTCATATACCAATAGATATCGGAGGCCTGTACACCATGCAGATCCTGAGACTTCATGATCCAACGGGCCAGTTTATCTCTTCCTCCAAACAGGTAACGCAGTCTTCCACCAAGCATATGATCCGCCTGATATTTAATACTTTTTTTATTCTCCTGCGCTCTACGGCTTCGCAAAATCAGGAAGAGTAACCACTCTCTATACTTCTCATTAGTACCGTTATTGATCTGCTGAAGATAACGCTCAGCTCCCACAACCTGATTTGCCGGCTTTCCAGGTCTGGCAGGATAAATCGTAATAGCGATTCCCGGTTTCTTAAAATAATTTCCACTAGGTCCGTCAATCAACAGGCTATTCTTATCCACATACCGAAAAATCATCTGACGCAGATGACTATTGTTTTCCCAGGATTCTATTGCGCGGTTTTCTGTCTTGTGGGTCTGTACATAATCCTGAAATTTCCCAATATCTTCCATCGGCATCAATATTTTAAACTCATATCTTGCATCACCGAATCGATGCTTCTTTTGCGCCCGAACTGCGGTTTCATCAATAAGTACATAACGAAGCTGTTCCTTCTGACAGATGAAATTAATTTCATCCATTAATATCATTAATCTTTCCTGAACTTCTGTCATCCTTTCCTCCATCCCGCATTCAACCTTCTGCTTCTGTCTTCTTTTTAATATCTATATGCAACATTCCATTGATCGAATTTTTCATAACCCAATCATAATACCGTTTAGCCTCTTGCTGATCTCCCCGGGCATAGGCAATATCTCCTAATGCTTTCATACACTGATCATCCTCCGGATAACGCTGTAATAACTCTTTCGCTTCCGCCTCACAAGCAGCATATTGAGTCTCATCGCCTGCTTCCAATACGTCTAATGCCAATTTGCAAATCTGGATTTCCCGGCAGGCAGAATAATGATCCATCCCATATTGCAAATGCTGCCGCGCCTCATCATACTTACCATAAATCGTAGCAGCTTTGATCTTGCGGGTAGTCTTAATCACATCCATAATCTGATCCAGTTTTGGAGTTGACGGAATATGATTTAATTCACGCAAATTCATAATCTTTGCAGCAGAATAATAATCATTGCGATAATAGATCAAATTAAACAGCGCGGCATAAAGCATATCGTCCTCCATAGGGAAATAGCAGTCCCATGCCCGTACACTGGTATGCATCTGTTTCTCATAATAATCGGCAAAGATTTCATCCAGAACCCGAAGCTTGTCCCTATCCTCTGCCACCAGATAATCCTCCAGCCTGATCTGTTTCTCTTGTATCTTTTTATGAATCTTGAGTATTTCACAATGCCCCAGCTTATCATACAAATCACGGCTCAGATTCGTCATGCGATATCCTTCTTCTACCGCAATGTGCTTAAATTTCTGACGTTCTGCCAACATCGCATCCTTGTCGATCAGACGCATATAATCTGATACATATGCTTCACAGCCAATACCGGTATGAGACATCTTGCTGTGTCCCTTTTTATGCTCCGGAAGCATACAATACGTGTCTTCGTAATATACATTTAAAAGCTCAATATATTTTCCGGCAATCGGAAATTTGTGTCCTTCAAAGTCTGCCATATATACCGTATCATAACATTCCTTTGGCACAATGGAAGATGGTCCTTTCTTACGTGCCGATGTACAGATATAAGTATCACAATCCTCATAATGTTTATGAAAAATCTTCTTTTCGATATGACGCAGCACCCGTTCTTTTCCAAAAATCTTCTCCCAGAAACAGAACCTCTTATATAGTTTCATCCAATTCTCTGTTTTCATACGATAATGCCGATAGCTGGAATTGGAATATTCATCATACGCATAATACAGATCAATCGCTTTCTGTTTCTTCTTGGGATCGCCTGGAAGCTCCAACAGATAAAATACGTCAATACACTGACCACAGATCGGCTTCCAAAACTCACTCCGTTCTCCTACACGGGCAGATTCCACATCATTATAGCGTCCAAATACGGTGGGAAACTCCCGGTCCAAACGCACATCATTATACACACGTTTCGCAGGATCTAATTCTTTCTTGCATGCCTCCACCCATTTATAATAATTCTCCTCGGTCAGCATAATGTCCAGATCGTCATCCCACGGGATGAATCCCTCATGCCGGATCGCTCCAAGGGTTGTACCATAATCAATGAAGTACTCTATATCATATTTCTTACAGATCTCGTCAATTTCCAAGATCAATTTCATCAAATGTTTCTGTGTTGCATTCATCTCAATATCTCCTTCAATCCCATGTCAATCTCCATTAATATAGAAGTATAACACATTTTTGAAGATTTTAACACATTTTTTCCATATTTTTGACACATTTTTTGTCACATTCGATGTACTTACTAGATAAATTTATAAAACTTTGGATAAAAATTCTTTCAAACGTTCATTCTTTGGCCGGGTAAACAACACTTCCGGCGGTGCTTCTTCCTGAATCTGTCCCTCATTGATAAACCATACCCGATTTGCCACCTCTCGGGCAAACCCCATCTCGTGCGTAACAATCACCATAGTCATACCATCTCTGGCCAATTCCTTCATCAATTCCAATACTTCTCCCACCATCTCTGGATCCAATGCGGAAGTCGGTTCATCAAACAGCATCACATCCGGGTTCATAGCCAATGCTCTGGCGATGGCAACACGCTGTTTTTGACCTCCGGAAAGCATAGCCGAATAAGTATCTGCCTTGTCCTCCAAGCCGATACGGACCAATAGTTCCGTTGCCTTTTTTTCTGCTTCCGCTTTCGTCAACTTCCCCCGCTTTACAGGAGCCAGCATAATATTTTGCCGGATCGTCATATTGGGAAACAGATTAAATTGCTGAAATACCATTCCAATTTTCTCACGAATTGCATTGATATCCACCGATGGATCTGTGAGATCTGTTCCCTCAAAGCAAATGATTCCACTGGTAATGTCCTCCAGTTGATTCATAGTTCTCAAAAAAGTAGATTTGCCACAGCCGGAAGGTCCGATGACCGCAATAACATCACCCTTGTTTATCGTAGTGCTAATCCCCCGTAAGACTTCATGGTCACCAAAACTTTTATGTAAATCCTGAATCTCCAGTAATATATTTTCTTTATCGCTCATTATCCCGTAATCTCCTTTCTAACACATGTACACCCGCTGTCAATACTAATACGATCACCAGATAAATGAGTGCCACGATAATCAATGGCATAAACGCATCATAGGTATTGCTGCGAATGATATCTCCGCCCTTTGTCAGATCTACCAAAGCAATATAGCCACTAATAGAAGTCTCTTTTAACAAACTGATAAATTCATTACATAATGCCGGCAGAATGTTTTTGAATGCCTGTGGCAGAACCACAGAACCCATCGTCTGCCAGTAACTCAGGCCCAGACTTCTACCCGCTTCTAATTGTCCGGCATCCACAGACATGATGCCGGAACGAACTACTTCCGCCACATATGCCGCTGAATTCAAACCAAACGCAATCACCGCCACAACGATCTTTGCATCTACTGATACCAAAATAATATAATAAAAGATTAACAACTGAACTACCGCCGGAGTCCCCCGCATCACCGTCAAATATATTTTGCAAATCAGGTTCAGGATATCCAGACCTCCATTGCGGTCATGGCTGGTACGAATCAGCGCGATCAATCCCCCTAATATAATTCCAATGATAACAGCAAACACTGTAATGATCACCGTATTGCAAAATCCCTTGAGGATATATTGATAACGATGATCGGTAATAAAGTTGTCCCGAAACCGCTCTGTCAGAGAATCTGCTTTCACTGCCGCTTCCGGGTCTTTGACAATAATCACTTGTTTTGCCGTAGTATAACTATCGGTGAAATCCACATTTTTCAAACGGTCCTGGGTGACCGTCATGCCAGCCGTTCCCACATCTGCCTTACCTGAAGTGACTGCCGAAATAATAGAATCAAACTCCATATCCTCAATCTTTAATTCCATCCCCAGTTCATCACAGACAGCCTGCATCATATCCATATCCAGACCGGTAATGTTACCGTTTTCATAATACTCATACGGCTTAAACGATGCATTGGTGGCAACCACCAGTTTCCCACCGGAACGATCCACATCCTTTTTTTGATATGGTGTTTTGCCTTTTTCATCATCACTTCCCACATAGTTTTTAATAATATTATCCAGGGTTCCATCGGATTGAATCTTTTCCAATGCCTGATTGATCTTTTCCTTTAATTCGCTCTGGGACTTATCAATACAGATAGCATAATCCTCCAGCGCAAATTCTTCCTTTAAGATTTGTAATTCTGAACTCTTTTCGGTATATGCCAACGCCGGCTGCTCATCCAGTACGACACAATCAATCTTACCGTTTTTCAATGCCTGAATGGCATCGGTTCCCTTATTGTACCGCTCTATGACGGTTCCCGCATCATCCCCTTCATAATCTGACACATAGATATCCCCTGTCGTACCGATCTGTACGCCGATTCTGCTGCCTTCCAGATCATCCACAGATGCCACTGCCTGTTTCTTTGCTTCCTGCAATTCCTTCTTTTGATTCTCCCGATGATACAAACATCCGCCGACCACCAGAACGAATATTACTACTCCAAAAAGTATGTAATGAAGTTTTTCCCTGTTCAAATTAAACCCTCCATTCCGGGATAAATAAGGCTGATAAATCAAATCACAAGCCTATCTATCGTTCCATTCATTTCTACAGCAAAATGCACTACGGCACTTTGACCATACTTATAAATATAACAAATTTTTACTGTTTCGACAATATTTACACATTTTATTTATACATTATGGTATAATTAATACTATACAAAATACATTACGTCAGGAGGGATAGTATGCTGTGCCATATGATAATAGATTTAAGCGTTTTACTCTGTACAAGGTCTGATGAACGGACGAGTCTTGTACAGAGGTCATGATAATTCGTCCACATTGGATTTTGTACTTATGAAGATTTTTGAAAAAAAGAAAACATAAGGAGATAAATTCAATGAACAATAATTTTAATAGATATATTATATTTTGGTTTAGTCAGGCATTATCACAATTAGGAAGTTCTATGACCGGATTTGCATTGATATTATGGGCATATACACAAAACGGTTCGGCAATGACCGTTTCTTTGATGTCATTTTTTAACTATGTACCATATATCCTTGTAAGTTTGTTTGCCGGCACATTTGTAGATCATCACAGCAAAAAGAAAATCATGCTGGCATCGGATAGTATCGCCGCCTTATGTTCGGTGGCTATATTGGTCTTGAGCCTGAGAAACGGATTGCAAATATGGCATATATATCTGATAAACTTTATAATAGGGTTTATGAATTCCTTTCAGGGACCTGCATCATCGGTAGCGATCGGCAAAATTGTACCAAAGGAAAAATTGGCACAGGTCAGCGGGATGAATTCTTTTTCCGGTAATCTGGTAATCGTCCTGTCCCCGGTGCTGGCGGCATCATTGTTTGCACTAGGAGGACTGAAGCTGATCCTGGCCATTGATTTACTGAGCTTTGCCTTTGCTTTTTTGATATTACTTTTCGTACTCAGGATTCCAGAGAGCACAACCCGGACAGAGGAAAAGACGTCTATGTTTGCCGGATGTATAGAGGGGTTCCACTATCTGAACGGCAACAGAGGAATCTTTATGATTATCATTACAATGGCGTTGTTGAATTTCTTTTCCAGACTAACCTATGAAAATATTCTGTCACCAATGATACTTGCCAGAAGCGGAAATAATAGTGTTGTCCTGGGCATCGTTAATGCCAGCATGGGAATCGGCGGAATTGTAGGGGGGATCATTGTTTCCACTGGTAAAGTGAAAGGAAACAGTGCAAAGATGATTTATATATCCGCATTACTTTCCTTTTTATTGGGCGATATTATGATGGGTGCCGGCAGAAATATCTATGTTTGGTCATTTGCCGGATTGGCCGCAAGCCTGCCGATTGCTTTTATCAATGCCGGACAGATGGTCATTCTGTATCAATATGTTCCCGAAGAAATACAGGGAAGAATATTTGCGGTACGCAATGCGCTTCAGTTTAGTACCATTCCTTTCGGAATTTTGTTAGGAGGCTTTCTGGCCGATTATGTCTTTGAACCATTCATGATGGCCAAAAACCCGCTCACTAAATTCTTACAGCTCATCGTGGGAACCGGTGCCGGAAGTGGTATGGCCGTAATGTTTTTATGTACGGGAATCTTAGGCGCATTATTCAGTCTGATTTCGTATCAGTTAAAAGATATTCGCGATCTTAATGTGGAACAATAAACTCTTCGGAATGTATGATACAACATACTCCCGGATAACCTGATGACGCACTGTCATCAAAATATCCGGGAGTATTTACTTGATTCCATGAAATATCTTATTACACCAACACTAATTTTATTTGATAACTCTGATATTCCTGCGCTTCGGGGATTAACGGCAACCCTATATTCATCAACAGATCAGAGGGATAGGTCTGTCCTGTCCGGGCATCTTTATAATAAACGCCTTCCCGCAACCCTTTGAGTCTCACATACACCGGAGGCATATTTCCGTGGAGTTCCAGTTGTACTGCACTAAACAATACCTCATCCTGATTCTCAGACAGGATTTGCCACGCTGCTACTTCATCAGTGAACGGATCACTCAATCGGTAATATCTGCCATTCAGAATCAGCGGTGCCAATTCCTTATACTGTGCCACCTGCTCCTTGATAGCTGCCTTTTCTTGCTGAGAAATCCTGGTTAAATCCAACTCATAGCCAAAGGTTCCCGCCATCGCCACCACACCTCTGGTTTGCAAAGGCGTGCTACGTCCCGTCTGATGATTTGGCACATCTGACACATGGGAACCAACTGTAGAAACCGGATACCCAAAGGAGGTCCCGTATTGTATCCGCAAACGATCCACGGCATCCGTATTATCACTACACCAGATTTGCGGTGTATAGTAGAGCATTCCAGCATCAAACCGTCCGCCACCGCCACTGCATCCTTCCAGCAGAATATTCGGGTAATTCTCATGAAGCCTCTCCAGAAAGTCATACAGACCTAATACATAATCATGCAACACCCTGCCCTGGTCTCCCGTCTCATGGGAATAAACATCACAAATACTTCGGTTCATATCCCACTTGATATATTCAATATGGTTATGATCTAAGATTTGACACATCTGCTCATAGACATGATCCACCACTTCTTTTCGGGAAAAATCCAAAACTAACTGGTTGCGCCCACGAACCGGCTTTCGTCCGGGTATGGTAAGCGCCCAATCCGGATGTCTCCGATATAACTCACTATCTTCACTGACCATTTCCGGCTCAAACCAAATACCAAATTTCAATCCGGCTGCATTCACCTGTCCAATCAGGTCCTGCAAAGGCATTCCCAGTTTTTCCTCATTGACATACCAGTCTCCTAATCCACTGTTATCATCATCACGTTTACCAAACCACCCGTCATCCATCACCAGCATATCGATTCCCAGATCTGCCGCTTCCTTTGCCAATGCATATAATTTCTGTGCATCGATGTCAAAATAGGATGCTTCCCAACTATTAATCAACACCGGGCGGACGATGAACTGATAGGCGCCACGACATACATGAGATCGAATGCATTGATGCAAATGGTGGGATAGTTGATTCAGGCCACTATGACTATATGACAACATCACCTCCGGTACCACAAAGGACTGTCCGGCTGCCACAGGATATCGTAACTGTTCCGGCTGCAATCCCAAGAGCATACGCGTCTGATTCATCTGATCCTTTTCTACGGAACCCTCAAATCCTCCACTATATAAAAATGTCATGGCATAACATCGTCCCTGATCTTCCCCCGCCTCTGTATCCGCCAAAATCATCATCGGGTTGTACTGATGGCTGGAAGTACCTCTTCTGCTCCCAATCACATGAGCATGATGGCCGACAGGGCTGCGTTCCATATTGCGTTCCATCGCATGTCGTCCATGAAAAGTGATTACATCAAAATCACCGCTTACAAAATCCAGACAGAAAGCTGCCTTATCCAGAATGACCTCCTCAGAACTATAGTTTCTAAAGATAGCGCTTCTGGTGATCACATCCACCGCAGGAAGAATGCCATATAATAAGATCACCTCTAAGTCCTTTGATACATCTTTTAAGACAATCTCCAATGTATCGGCTTCCGCATCCGATGCATAGACAGCAGGCAAGCCTTCTAACGAATATTTCCCTTTTTTGATCGTATGAGACACATAACGAAAATCACATCCCCAGGAACCATCTGCCTGTTCTAATACAAACGCTGCATTCCTGTAATCCCCGGTTCCCAGACAAGGAAATTCCTGTGGTAATACATCCATAGAATACGTCCGGTCTTCTCCCGCATCATAAGGATTGCCTGAAAACCCACGGTCCTGAAAAACAAGAAATTGATCTGACACCTGTTCTGTCCTGTTACCATAGTACAAATGCAATAAAAATCCATAAGAATCCACTTTCATTTGATAACTGGTATGATGCGTCTGCAAGTGAAAAGTATTGCTTTGTTTATCATAGAAAATACTCATTATTATTCTCCATTCCGCCGTCTCTTTTGACAGCACTATATTACCAATGTGAACTTTTAACCCTGTGCAACAAATGCTGTGTTTATCTTATCATTTCACCGCACCATTTACCACTCCATTTCAGATCGGTTTCTGACAAATCATGCTTCCTGATAATACTGTGCCTGTGTATTCCATAAAGTATAGTATAATCCTTCCTTATCCTTCACCAATGTCTCGTGATTCCCCCGCTGTATGGCCTGCCCCTCATCAATCACCAAAATATCATTGCAAAACTGACAACTGGATAATCGATGAGAAATATAAACGGCTGTCTTAGACCCCACCAGTTCATCGAAATGGGAATAAATTTCATATTCTGCCAGAGGATCTAACGCGGCAGTAGGCTCATCTAAAATTACGAAAGGGGTGTCATGATAAAGTGCTCTGGCAATGGCGATCTTTTGTGCCTCCCCGCCGGAAATATCTACTCCACAATTATCAAAATCCTTATATAATGGCGTATCCAAATCCTGTGGCAGACTATCCAATAACTCTGAAAGACCTACTTTCTTTAAGGCGGTGGTCACTCTGTCTCTATCATACTCCAGATCGGCCGCCACATTTTGTCCTATGGTAAATGCCGGAATTTTAAAGTCCTGAAAGACCACACTAAACAGTGAGAGATACTCCTCATAATCATATTTGCGAATGTCAATCCCATTCAGCAATATTTCCCCCTCCGTGGGATCGTACAGCCGGCATAAAAGTTTGATAAAGGTGGTTTTGCCGGAACCATTTTTTCCCACCACTGCCAGCCGTTCTCCAATATGAAATTTGATTGAAAAATCTTTTAACACATCCACATCACTGCCGGGATACCGGAAAGAGACGTGACGAAATTCTATCGTAAACCGGTCATCATCCCGTTTCTCCACAGGCAATCTTCCCTCATACTTTGTATTGGGAATATCCAGAAAATCAAAATACATTTTCACATATTTTGTATTATCTGCCAGCAGGGTCAACTGTAGTATCCAATACCGAAAATGTCCTAAAAACATGCTGACACACCCCGCATACAGACATACATTTCCTATGGTAATGCCCTTTTTTAATACCAAAATCCCCAACATAAAATAAGTCAGCCCGGAAATCAGTGTTTCGAGAATGCTGGCATATTTACTTCGCGTTACCTCAATATCGGAAATGTCATCAATCAACTGGAATATCTGTCCAAATAAACCTTTTAAATGTTTGGAAAGCAGATTTTGTTGATGAAACATACGAATATTTTTTCCACATTCCTCCCGATTAATGTATTCCTCCGTATAAAAAGTATACTGGCGGGTATACGGCAGCATTTCTTCGTTTTTCTGATAGGTTCTTTTTTGTGCAATCTCTCCATTCCATATATTGAGAACCAGTAATATCACCAACATTGCAATAAATACTGCAAAAAACAGCATATATTCCCCTGTCTTTTCCTGAAATGCACTGTGTCCCTTGTATACCAGATAAATCGTATAACCCAGTGCAACAATCAAATGGCCTGTACTTTCCACCAAAGGGGGCAGACACCAATACAACTGATTGATGCCTCCTCCTTTATGTCTTGCCATGATGTCGATCTCTCTTCGGAGGTTATGAATACTTTCCGATTCCATATATTCATAATCCATGTCCATGATTTTACGGTTTAAGTATGCATTGGCAAACTCCCACACATTAGAACCGGAATAATAATAGTAATATATAACATATCGGTTCGCAATATGAATCACAATTTGTCCGGCTACCATCAAAACCACATCCTGTAGCAATGCTTCTTTGGATGCCTGTGCCACAATGTGATCCAGTAATTTGCTTAACCAATAATAATTCCAATAACAAAATAAGAGACCTGTGATGGCCATCATAATATTCCAAAAATGATTCCATGACGTTAAATGATGTATTAATTTGATCCCCCGGCGATTATAACGAATCATTTCCCAAAAGGACATCTTATCCTCTTTCATACGGCTTCCCCTCCTTTATAATACTGACTCTGCATAGAAAACATTTTGGCATATAATCCATCCCTGGTCAGCAATTCCTCGTGCGTTCCCTCTTCTGCTATCGTTCCCCCATCGATCAAAAGAATCCGGTCACAGAAACGGGTACTGGATAGACGGTGTGAGACGAAAAAGGAAGTCTTATCTTTGGCAAAATCTGCATATTTTTCATAAATTTCATTTTCCGCCAAAGCATCCAGTGCCGCGGTAGGCTCATCCAATATCAGTACACCCGTCTCCCGGTACAGTGCTCTGGCAAAGATTAATTTTTGCCTTTGCCCGCCTGAGAAATCCACCGCATCATCATGTATATTTTTCTCCATGCGTGTGTCCAATTTATGGGGCAGTTTTTGAATCGTCTCTTCCATGCCTGCCTGCCGCAAACAATACCAAATCCGTTCATCATCACTGATATCTCCCGCTTGCATGGCAATATTCTCCCGGATGGACACAGGCAAAAACTGGACATCCTGAAATGCACAGGAAAAATAAGTATATCGCTCTTCTGCTTCCATCTCCTCCATATCTTTTCCATTCAGCAGGATTGTACCTGTCGTGGGATGAAGCAGACCACAAATCAATTTCATTAACGTCGTTTTTCCCGCGCCATTTACTCCCACAACGGCAATTTTTTCTCCCGGCTCAACACGGAGATTAAAATGGGATAATACGGCTTCCTCCGCCCCCGGATACGTAAAAGATACATCCTTTAGCTCTAGTAAAGGTGCCTGCTTTTGCAAAGGAATATCGTGGACTCCCGTATTTTCTCCATAATTCATAAAGATTTCAAATCGATGAAAGGCAATAGAAGAATGAATGATTCCCTTCACATTTTGAATCAGGTCATAATCCGTCATTTGATAAAGTACCGGACCCATTCCCGCGTAAAAGATCACATCAGAAATCGCTAAATTCCCTATCCAAAGCTGTTGCAGGACACAACCATAAAAACAGGCGTAGTATATCCCGGAAATAATAGCAAAAACGGTGGAATCTAACATCCCTATCTTCATTTCCTTCGCTTTATAACCAAGACGCACTTTACAGTATTTATCAATCAGCGTAGAGATCCATCCCTTCATCTGATATAGCCTGACATCCTTTGCCATAGAGAAATCTCCTGCCTTACGGCTGGCATAATCCAATTTTTGCCATGCTTCCGAAAGTTCTTTGGAATAACTGTTTTCATACTTGATTTGTAACTGATTCATCAAAAACATAGAAGCATTGGTAATGACTAGTATCATAAGTAACCACGGCGTCAAAAGATATAAATAGTAGGAATACAACAAAAGATTTCCCACAACCGCCACAGCAGCCACCGATGTCTGCATAAAATTATCAATACGGGCATTTGCACCATTACCATCCCCGATACTGCCTCCAAAAAGACTTTCCTTCGTTTTATTGCGCAAAACCATAAACTTCGGATCTTCCAGATATCCATAATCCACATACAGCATTTTATTGGCATAATCATTTGACATCTGCTGGACCAATTTTCGATTTCCTGATTGTATCTTCGCTCTGATTTTCTCCCGCAAGAAAACACTCATCATCAGAATGATCACAATGATCAAAACAGAAATACCCAGATGAACAATAGTTTTCTGTTCTTCCAATTCCTGCACCACCAGTTTCGGTAAATAAATTTGTACAAAATTTGCCACAATATAGGCAGGAAAAAATAGTAATGCTAAAAGATAAAACGTTCTGCCTTCTTTCCAAATATACTTCAAATAGGATATCAGGCCTATTCTCGTACTCGCTTTCGTTTCCAAATGTTCCACTCCTTTCCCCGATCCGTCTGTACAAAAGTTCAGACAAATTAGTCTCACTTTTGTCCTCACACAAATAAAAATACTCTCCTTTTGCTGCTAGAAGAGTATTTTATCATATTCTCTGTGGTTTTTTTCTTTTTTTCACAAACGGTCATTCTCAAAACATAAGCGGTTATGGCAAGCCTGCTCTTGCACTTTACTTTGTATGTTCATTTCTGCTCCGTTTTGCCGGGCAAGGCAGATGATTCTGTCGATGGCATCACTCTCCGGGCCGGTACTGATAAAAAATTATGGGTTTGTTGAGCAAACTGTGTATTCATTACACAGAGATAAAATTCGCCACACATATATGGCTGTTTCACCAAGTATCTTGCTCCATATATCTCCCTTGCAAATTTTATCTGATTCTCAAATTTCTCGTTTCCTTCACGATCCACGGACCTTTTCTGTAGAACGAGGCCGCCAATACAAAGCTTGTTCCCCATCCAAATGGCCATGCAGACCATACACCGGTGATACCAAAAGGACTTGACAACACCAATGCCAATATTACTCTCACCAAAAGGTCGGCACAAGTTGCTATCATAAAAAGTTTCATCATTTGTGCTCCTCTCAAAACTCCATCGAAAACGAGCTTGACAGCTACTACAAAGTAAAAGAGAGATACTATTCGCAAAAACTGTATTCCGGTGTTCAGAGCCTGTTCCGACGGTTTATCCATAAAGAAAAGAACGAGCTTTTCTGCGCCAAGCCAGTATAAAACTATAATCGGAATACAAATAATCAGCACAATTTTTACACCTGCAAGGAAACCTGCTCTGACACGTTCCATCTTTCCGGCACCGATGTTCTGCGCGACATAATTAGAAATCCCATTTCCTAATGTTGTAAGTGAAGTAATGACCAGATTATTAAGTTTAACTGCCGCGGCATATCCCGCTATGACACTTGCGCCAAAGCCGTTAATTACACCCTGAAGTATAATATTGCCGATTGAAATTGAACTTTGCTGTAGGATACCAGGTACTGCTACGATAACGATATTACGCAATGCCTCGCCTGAAAACAGCACGCTTTTTTCTTCCATTTTAATCAGCGACAATCTGCGAAATATAAATAGTACGGCCAAGATACAGCTTACTCCCTGGCATAAAAAAGTTGCCCATGCTACTCCTGTTACGCCCATCTGAAATACGGCTACAAACAAAATGTCTATGGCAATGTTGGAAACAGATGAAGCGGCGAGAAAAATAAACGGCGTTTTGGAATCTCCCAATGCTGAAAAAATCCCCGTTGATATATTATAAAAAAATAGAAACGGCAGCCCGAGAATATAAATATCCAAATACAGCTTAGAGTCATCAAAAATACTAATTGGTGTATTGATCAACTCAAGCAGACTGCCGCCGAAGAGAAATCCAAATGACATCAATACCACAAGGAGAACAGCAATGGAGACAAACGCAGTATTGATTGCGGTTTTCATATCACTAAAACGCTTTGCGCCAAAAAGCTGCGCAACCAAGACAGAGCATCCCATGTTGCTTCCATAAGCAAAAGCAATAAAAATCAGTGTGATCTCATAGCTGTTTCCCACAGCCGCTAATGCATTTTCCCCTATATATTTTCCCGCTATCAGACTGTCGGCAATATTATAAAGTTGTTGGAATATAATACTTCCGAACAGGGGCATACAAAATTGCCACAGCACTGTTTCAGGTTTTCCTACCGTCATATCCTTATTCATGAGACAGGCCTCCTTTTGCTCATAGTAGAGGATCTGCTCTACATCCTATCAGAAACAGAATATAAACTTGAGATCTCATATTGGTCTAATTTTTGGAAGCTCGGCGCTGATGCGAACATGAGCGCCAAGCACATCAGCAAATCCCTCATCGGGATGAGTAATGATGTCCGACCTGCCGCGAGTACCAAAGTCGATATACACAAGCGGTTCGCAGAACAATCATTGGTATCTTTCGAAATGGTTACGCCCGCACTACGCTGATTCTTTGTTGAATGTGGCTGCCCTGGGTAATCTCATCCACCATTGCGATGGCATAGTCGGCATAGCTGATGATGCTCTCACCCTTGCTGTTTAAGGTCAGTTCCTCACCAGCCAGAATATACTTGCCGGTGCGCTCGCCCTCAGCCTGAAAATCGCCGGCAGGGCTGATAAATGTCCACGCAACATCCTTGCGTTTTCGAAGATCAGCCAGTGCCTTCCCCTGAGCCTTTGCCAAAGGCAAGTACTGGGCAGGGAAATCCGGGCCGTCAGATACGACTGCGGTATGCTCTTTGTTTACATACAAGCTACCGGCACCGCCAACCACCACAAGCCGCTTCTCCGTACCGGAAACAATGTCGCAAAGGTGCATCAAGGATTTGCTATGCAGCGGAAGCACTTCCTCTGACCATGCGCCGAAGGCGTCCACAACCACATCATAGGCAGCCACATCTTCCGCGGTCAGATCAAACAGATCCTTGCAGATATACTGCTTCGCCGCGGTCTGGTTCTCGCCCCTGGCAATAGCGGTTACATCCAGCCCTCTGTCAATGGCCTCCTTTACGACCAATCTGCCAACTCTACCGTTTGCACAAACAACTGCAATTTTCATTTTGAATACCTCCATTAAATCGTTGTAATGTTTTTAGTTACATCAAGTATAGCACCGCCTTGTTGTAATGTCAAGTATTACAACAAGTTTTTTTGATTCCACACTCATATCTGCCTTTTCATCATATGTAATCTATGTATTTTTTATCCAACTCTTCCCGTGATATACTCTTCGGTCTTTTTATTCTGCGGTCTGGAAAACATCTGATTCGTCTTGCGGTATCCACCGGTTCTCCCATCAAAAAGACAGTGCACCGATCTGAAATACGGACGGCCTGCTGCATATTATGAGTAACCCTGACAACTGTATATTGTGATTTGAACATGATTACGACAAAAGATTTGAATTTAAAAATAAACACGCTCCTTTGAAATTTTTTGTGTACGAATACAGTATAGATTCGTCCATGTTAATTCTAAAAGCGCGTGTATGTTAATTCTATGTTAATTTTTTGATAACCGGATATTGCTATGGAAACTATATAACATCACAGTTTTGGACATATATTTTCGGAAACGGACCGGAAGCAGACTATTATGATTACTATATCATGCTTTCCAGCTATTACATCACCTTCCTGCCAGTTACCGCCTCAAAATGATATTTCACAATCCCCAAATCCATCTTGGTATAAAAACCCCTGCCCTTTACTTCCGCTGATACAGATTCTCCGTCCAATGTAAAATAAAACTTCTGTTGATTCATTGCGGTAGGCGCAAGCATGACAGCCTTCATTCCCAGTGCAAACCAATCCGGCATATTCTCTGCCATGTTACATACCTCACTAAGATTTTTCACAGCATGGGCGGCCCCCTGATTCTCCCCATATCCAAGAGAAATCAGACACACCTGTTTCTCTCCTTTATCAATCTTTGCCGCACTCTTTCCGTGTGTCATGGCAACCCAACAGGTATTCAGTCCCATCTCCTGTGCGGCAAGGACAATCTTCTCACCATAATACCCCGCCTTTTCCTCAAGGTCTGCTCCCTTTTTCCCTACCAGCGCAATATAATTACTGACACCTGAAAATTTACCATAGTGCGCCATCATACTGCCAAAGCACTTTGGTTCATCAAATAAAATCTGAATATTCAGTCCTGACTCTTTGTTACATTCCTTTACCAGATTTAGAAATTTCTCTCTTTTCTCTGCTTCTATTGTGCGGTCCGTATATTGTCTTACACTGTGACGTGCCTGCATGATTTCTATTAGTTCCATAAAATAGTACCTGCCTTTCGTTTCATTACTTAAACCGATTATAACATATTTCCAGAAAAAATATTCACTGGTAAAGAAATTCATGGTGTTCTTCTGTGTATTTTCTATTTTACAGACTATCCATGTTTCTTTCATGGTTCTTTATTTGTACTGCACCAGTTCATCCATCGGTATTCTTGTCTGGCTGTGCCTGTTTTTATCCGCTTCCGGTTCCGCCGAATACCCCAATGCAAGTATATTTATTGGTTCCAGGTTTTCCGGCAAGCCAAGCCCCTGTTTCAATACATCCGGCTTAAAATAACAAATCCATACGCTCCCAAGCCCCAGCTCCGTGGCCATAAGCATCATGTGGTCGGTCAGGATGGAGGCATCAATATCCGTCGTTACCATGCCGTCAAATGGGCGTGTCCATGCCTTGCTTTTATCTGCGCATACCACAACAGCCACCGGGGCGCCATAGATGTTTGCTGACTCTGAAACCGCTGACAGCCCCTCCTTGCTCTTTACAACCACCAGCCGTACCGGCTGCCTGTTCGCTGCCGTTGGTGCAACATGGGCAGTCTCCAATATCTTCTGCAGCTTGTCCTCCTCCACTGCCTGCTCTGTGTAGGCCCTGACAGAAAAACGTGCCTTTGCTGTATCTAATACTGACATTTTCGTATCCTTCCTTTCCTT
>CAZFSU010000017.1:0-56737 GCA_964521555.1 uncultured Jutongia sp.
AAATATTTTATAAAATCATAACTTTATTTTAGACAAATCGGCTGTGAATGGTAACTATAAAATGAAAAAAGAAAAGGAAAATACTTGACTTTTTTTCTGAATATAGTAAAATATCATTGCCGAGATGAAATTTTATATATCCAGAAAGGAAGTCATTATCATGAATTATAACAAAAAAATCCCTTTGGGACAAGAAAAAATTCAACTTATTATTAAATCGTTTGAGGATGGAGAGTATGAGTATTTAGAGAATTTTAAGGAACATCCTACAGTTACGCAGAATGGACGGGGTGCGGCCATATGGAATAATATTCATACTCAACTGGTAAAAAACTTTTCAATGTCAGGATATAAAACGGGCATTATTTCGAGGGGACCTTGGGATTTAATTTATATCTTTGATGAAGAAACAAAATATTTATATACTTTCATGAGAGAGAATAATTTTATTAATCTTCATAAAGGGGGTATGCAGGACAGACTGTTTCATTACAGCAATATTCTCAGCAAATTAAATGGACAGTTGCTTGATACTTATGAACCTGAATATCAGCAAATGAGTTTTGGTAGTGTAATCACTATAGATGATGAAACAGATACTAAATTAGAATCACTTTTACAGGAGATGGTTAGTTCTATTGATAAAAAAATTGATAGATATGCGATTGTGTTGGTAGATTGCAAACATGGGATGGTAAAACATATCGAATGCGTAATTCCTGTTGCATATATGAATCCAGTGTATCGTGAAGACTGGAGTAAATATATAAGGGCTGAGTATGTAACAGACAGTTATCATGTTGAGGAAACTATGCCTGATGATAATGAGGTAATATTGTTTGAAACGAATTCAGATATTAACCTTTCGTTTCGTGATGATATTGAAGAACAGAAAAAAGTAAAGTGATAATTGGAGGTTTAGTCACATGGCTATATTAGAATCTTCCTTTAATGGTGCTAGATTGAAAGCGGCAAGACAATATAATGCTATGACTATTGGTGATGTCGCAAATGCTTTAGGTATATCCAATCAATCTATATCGCAGTTTGAAAATAATAAAACAGAACCTAAATTGGAAAATGTTTTTTTGTTGAGCAATTTGTTAGGATTTCCAAGGGAGTATTTTTATGAAAGGGATGAATCTGATGTTACGATTGGAAATACTTATTTTCGTTCATTGGCATCTACCAGCAAAAAAGAGCGGAATGCACAGGTGGAACGTGTAAAGTTGCTCTCGCAAATATATGAAGCAATACAAGAGTATATAAGTTTTCCGAGATTTGATTTGGAGGTACAAGAAGAAGCTAATCCTGAGCAATTAGCAGATTATGTGCGGGAACAATGGTGTTTGGGAAGAAAACCAATATATAACCTCATAGATATTATGGAGAGACATGGAATTGTTATAACTAATGCATTTGAAGAAAATAAAGATATTGATGCATATAGCCATGTAGAAGTGATTAATCGAAATTCGGTTCCTATTGTTGTATTGGGATATGAGACAAATATTTTTAGGCAACAGTTTAATGCTGCTCATGAATTGGGACATATTCTTACGGATGGGAAATATGAACTTGAAGAGTTATCCAAAGCGGAATATCGTGATATGGAAAAATATATGAACAGATTTGCTGGAGCTCTATTAGTACCCGAAGAATTATTGCATGAGGATTTGAGAGGGAATGGGAAAACGGATATACGTTATTATATAGAATTGAAAAAAAAATACAGAGTGTCAGCACAAGCATTGATTGTTCGTGCAAATCAAATTGGTGCAATAACTGCGAATCAATACCAGTATTTAATGAAACAAATGTCGCAGCGTAATTATCGGAAAAATGAACCATTAGATGATGCGTATCAGTTGATATTGCCCAGATACTTAAAACAAGCAATGTCTATGATAAAGAATGATAAGGGAGTGTCCGGTAATGAATTTATGGACACTTTGAAAAAAATGAAACTATCCTTAAACAAGTCAATGGTTGAGAGAATTTTGAATTTGGAGGATGGTTTCTTGAGGGATGAAAATTGTAATGGGGAAGTTTTGCTTGCAATGAAATAAAGTGAATACTTTCAGAAGAGGATTATGTTGTACAACGATTTAATCCTTTTCACAAATGAGCCAAAGTGCGATTTATACAGTAGATTTAGTGCTGTTTTGAATAAAGTGATATGCAGTATTGAAAGGGGTGTACCCTGTGATTATAAATATTCAAGATGACATTTTGAAGATACAGGCATTAGGATTGCTTGATAAAATTTTGGCAGATAAGACCACAAAGCAAAATATCATGTGGGCTACAGATGCACATAGTGTATTGGGAACAAAATATGAGCGCAACGAGGAAATTACTGCTGACTTGATAACTGGCAGTAATGCAGGAGTGATTAAGACACGTGCCCGCAAAGCAATGGAGCAACAAACGGAAAGAACCAGACAGCATGCTGAAGTATTCACGCCATTGTGGATTTGCGATAAGATGAACAGTTATGCAGACGAAATATGGTTTGGAAATAAGGATATATTTTTCAAAAATGGAGAACCAACTAGCCGGGTAGTGTTTCAAGAGGATGATGGATGGAAAAGGTATGTAGATTCGAGAAGGCTGGAAATCACCTGTGGGGAAGCACCATATCTTGTAAGCCGATATGATGTGGAAACAGGAGAAATGATTCCGGTTGTGAAGCGTATCGGAATATTGGATCGGAAACTTCGGGTAGTGAATGAAAATACAAGTACGGAAGCAGAATGGATTCGATGGGTTGAACGTGCATTTCAAGCGACTTATGGATATGAGTTTCAAGGGGATAATCTGTTAATTGCACGGGTTAACCTTTTAATGACCTTTGAGGAATATTTGCAGGATCGGTGGCAACGTAAACCTTTTATGGAAGAATATCGAAAGATTACTAATGTAATTGTGTGGAATCTCTGGCAGATGGATGGCTTAACAGGGACGATTCCGTATGGTACTGCAGAAGAGAAATATCATCAAATGGATTTGATGGAACTGTTGGGTATAGATACAGAAAACAAAAAGAAAAATAAACAACCACGCTGTCGTATTTTTGATTGGCGTGGCAAATGTTCTAGCATAGAGTTTTCGTCATTATAGAGAAAGGGGCAAGTAAGGTACTATGAAGTTTGATTTTATTATTGGTAATCCGCCATATCAAGATGAAACGCTTGGTGATAATAAGGGATTTGCACCTCCAATTTATCACAGGTTTCTGGAAAATGCTTATGAAATTTCCGATGTAGTAGAAATGATTCATCCTGCAAGATTTTTATTTAATGCAGGAAGCACGCCGAAAGAATGGAACAGGCGAATGCTGGCAGATGAGCATTTAAAAGTCCTATATTACGAACAGGATAGCAGTAAAGTATTTGCTAATACAGACATTAAAGGTGGAGTGGCTATTACTTATCATGATAAAAAGCATAATTATGGTGCAATAGAAATATTCACAACATATATGGAGCTGAATAGTATTTTAAAGAAAGTGCTTCACTATCCGTATTTTGAAAGATTTAGTAATATTGTTATTACACGTACTGCGTATAGATTAACTGATAAAATGCATGAAGATTATCCTAAAGCAATTGAGCAATTAAGTGATGGACATGCGTATGATATGTCAACAAATATTTTTGAACGGCTTCCACAAATTTTTTTTAATGAGAAGCCACATGGTGTATTTTCATATATTCAAATCTTAGGTAGGGAAAATGGTAATAGGGTGTATAAATATATAAGAGAAGATTATGTAAATAAAGTTTGCAATCTTGATAAATACAAAATATTTTTGCCTAAGGCAAATGGAATTGGTAAATTGGGCGAGGTGTTATCGACACCTGTTATAGTAGGACCAAAGATTGGTGCAACAGAGACTTTTCTGAGCATTGGAAGTTTTGATACGAAAGCAGAAGCTGAATTTGCATTAAAATATGTTAAAACAAAGTTTGCCAGAGTTTTACTTGGAACATTGAAAACGACTCAGGATATTACTCCTGACAAATGGAAGAATGTTCCGCTTCAAGATTTTACAGAATCCTCTGATATTGACTGGACAAAATCCGTGAAAGAAATTGATTCACAACTATATGCAAAATATGGCTTAGACAAACAGGAGATTGATTTTATAGAATCACATGTAAAGGAGATGGAGTAAGATGAGTAATACACCTAAAATCCAGTCCTTTACCCATGTGGTTCCTATGATTTATGCCTACAATACACCGGGTGTTACTTACCATGAAGGCTGGACAAAGATTGGATATACAGAAAAACAGACGGTATCAAAGCGAATTACTCAACAGGTACATACCGTTGGAATCAAATGGGAACTGGCATGGCAGGACAATGCTATGTTTAAAGATGGTTCGGGTGAGTATTTTACAGACAGGGAGTTTCATACCTATTTAGAGTCTGATGCAAAGATAGAGCGGGAGCATGGAACAGAGTGGTTTAAGATAGATGGCAGAGATTCCCAGAATTATTTTAACTGTTTTGCCAGACGGGAAAGGATAGAGCAGGAAGAAGAAAAATGTACTTATGTTTTGCGTAAGGAGCAGCAAAAAGCTGTTACCATGACAAAAGAGTATTTTGTAAATGGCGGCACAGAATTTTTATGGAATGCAAAACCCAGATTTGGCAAGACGTTGGCATCTTATGATTTGGTATGTGAGATGGGTTTTACCAAAGTTCTTGTCGTTACAAACAGACCAAGTATCGCAAATTCATGGGCAGACGATTTTAGCAAATTTATTGGCTGGAAAGAAAAGTTAGTATTTGTTTCAGATACAGATGCATTAAAAGATAAACAGGGAGTCATGAGTGGAAGTGAATATACGAAAGCCATGATGCCTTTGGATGACGATGAATTAAAGGGAATGGTTGCTTTTGAGTCATTACAGGGCTTAAAAGGTTCCGTTTATTTTGGTGGGGATTATGACAAGTTACAATGGATCAGTGATTTGGAATTTGATCTGCTTATTGTGGATGAGGCGCAGGAAGGTGTCGATACCATCCGAACAGACAGGGCATTTTCTAATATTAGCAGAAAGCATACACTTTATTTATCCGGAACACCTTTTAAAGCACTGGCGAATGAGCAGTTTGCACCGAATCAGATTTTCAACTGGTCTTATGCAGATGAGCAGGAGGCAAAAGAAAATTGGGATAGTGACGATTATAACCCATACGAAGCACTGCCACGACTTGCAATGTACACTTACCGGCTATCCAACATGATTTATGAAAAAATGCAAAAGGGGGTGGAAATTGAGGACAAGGACGGAAGTGTCGATTATGCATTTGATTTAAACGAGTTTTTCCTGACAAATGAAAGTGGTAAATTGATTCATGAGGAAGAAATCCGTAAGTTTCTGCATGCTCTGGTTACGCAGGACAAATATCCGTTTTCCACACCGGAATTGCGGCAGGAATTATCACACACATTGTGGATTTTAAATCGTGTTAGCAGTGCAAAAGCATTAGCGAAACTTTTAAAAGAAGATGCAGTGTTTGGAGAATATCATGTTGTTTTGGCGGCAGGAGATGGGAAACTAAATGCAGAGGAAGAAAACGAAGGTGCTTATAATAAAGTAAAAGCTGCCATTGCAGAATATGATAAGACCATTACGCTTAGTGTCGGTCAGCTTACCGTTGGAGTGACCGTTCCGGAATGGAGTGGCGTGTTGATGCTGTGCAATATGAAAAGCCCATCCTCCTATATGCAGGCGGCATTTCGGGCGCAGAACCCTTGTATATTGACGAGGAATGGACAGCGTTACCGTAAGGAAACAGCGTATATTTTTGATTTTGATCCGGCGAGGACTTTGATTATCTTTGATGAATTTGCAAACAATTTATCTTCTGATACAGTGGGAGGTCGTGGCACAGGAGACGAGCGAAAAGACAATATCAAACGGCTTCTTAATTTCTTTCCGGTGCTGGGGGAAGATGAAGAAGGAACGATGGAGGAACTGGATGCGGCGGCCGTTCTTTCCATTCCCAGAAAGATTAAAAGTCAGGAAGTTGTCAGACGGGGCTTTCTGTCCAATTTCCTGTTTCAAAATATTAGCAATGTATTTGGTGCGCCTAATGTGGTAAAAGAAATTGTGGAAAAACTGGCACCGGCTCATGAAAAAACGAAGAAAAATAAGCAGGATGCATTAGAGAGTATTTCTGATGTGGCGGTAAACGAGAATGGCGAAGTGGAAATTCCGAAAGAAGTTGTGATTGGAAAAGCACAGGATTTGTTCGGTGCAAAAATATATGAGCAGCTTGCGAAAGATGTCGAATCACAGGTAAATAATTTTGCAGAAAATGGAAGTTATGAGGTGGACAAGCAGATAGAAACATTGGTAGCTACGGTAAAAGATACGATACGGAACAATGTTCTTGCTCCTGTTGTAAACGAATACGAGGTACGGAAGGGTATGCAGAACCGTTTAGAAAAGCAGGTAAGCGGGGAAATAGAGCGTACTTTTGAGAAAATTCAGGGTGACTACAAGCAGCAGGCTATGATTGCCAAGACCGAGTTTGAACATAAACAGAGGGAGGCAGAAACAGAGCAGGAGATAAAACAGGCAGAGCAGGAGTTTCAGCAGGATATGGCAGATGCAATGGAAATTTTTGTAAAAACAGTGCAGGAGAATGTTCAGAAAACAATAGAAGATAAACCAAAAGACTTGGTGGAGCAACTGGAACGCCATAAAGCGGAGCAGGAAAAGAAAACAGTAGAAGAGGAAGTGCGGTCACATTTGCGTGGATTTTCCCGCACAATCCCAAGTTTTATCATGGCTTATGGTAATGAAAAACTGACACTGGCTAATTTTGATGATTACACCGAAGATGATGTATTTCTTGAAGTAACAGGTATTACCGAAGAAGATTTCTGCTTTTTGCGAGATGGCGGAGAATATGAAAATCCTGAAAGTGGCGAGATAGAGCATTTTGAAGGGCATTTGTTTGATGAAGTAGTTTTTAATGATTCCATACAGGAATTTTGGAAAAAGAAACAACAACTGGCGAACTATTTTGATGAAACACTGGAAGAGGATATATTTGATTACATACCGCCACAGAAAACCAACCAGATTTTTACACCGAAGTGGGTAGTTACAAAAATGGTGGATGAGTTGGAGAAAAATAATCCCGGCTGCTTTGACGATCCGAACAAAACCTTTGCTGACCTCTATATGAAATCAGGGCTTTATATTACGGAAATTGTAAAGAGACTCTATCGCAGTGAGGGAATAAAAGCCGTATATCCGGATGATAAGGAGCGTATTCGTCATATCCTGCAAAAACAGGTGTATGGCATGGCACCAACCCGCATCATTTATCTGATTGCAGTAAATTATATTTTGGGATTTGATGAGAGCTTGAAGGCAGAAGGGCACAATTTTGTGGAGGCAGAAGTAGCAGAGGCAGCGAAGAAGGGGGAGCTGGAGGAATTGGTGGAACGGTGTTTTGGGGGATGAGGACAAATATAAACGCCATATATTCTTATGGATGAATTACTGTATGATGGCATGATTTTTGAACAAATGGAATAAAGTTATGAAGAAGATTGGAGTGAAGATATTTGTATAAGGTGTTAGACTAAGAAAGGGATAAGAGGTTTAATAATTGCTGAATTGCGAATTATAATAGAATACTTGGTTAGCCTATACCAAAGATATAATAATATTCAATATAGAAGGGAGATTATTGATGGTATATCGTGTGGTTATACCTTTGGAGGAAATGAGATCTATTTTGGATTCGCTAGATGAAAAGAACATTTTTGAAAGTTATGATATGCTTGAACAAGAAGATTTTTTGTGGATTAAAGAGGATAATCAAATTAAAGTAATTGTAGCGTTAAATAGAATGCCCTTGTTTTATATTAGTGATACGAGCGGAGGGTGCAAATTAAATAAAAGGTCATTTTATTGTATTGTAGTTGATTTGTCCGAATATAAAGCGTTTTTAGAGCTTGAAGAATTAATAATGCGATATTGTAAAGGAGGAATTATTATGGCAAATAAGAATAAAGAAATTGTTTTGGAAGAAACGGCAGAAGAGTTAATGGCATATTCGGATGACGATTTATACAATATCAACTCATGGGGAGCAGATTTGTCATTTCGTGAAATTATTACTATGTACGAAGAGGGGGAATTATTAAAACCAGAATTACAGAGAAAGTACGTTTGGACAAAAACAGAAGCTAGTAGATTTATTGATTCTATTTTATTAGGCTTGCCAGTACCAAGTGTGTTTTTTGCTAAAGAACAAAACGAAACAATGCTAATAATTGATGGATTTCAACGAATTATGACGGTAAATGATTATGTAAATGGTATTTTTTCGGGGGATGGGAAAGTATTTAAACTTTCTAATAGTGAAAATATAAATGCTAGATGGAGGGGAAAAGCTTTTGCCGAACTTGAGATTGAAGAAAAAAGACGGATACGGAATACCACAATTCATGCAATAATTTTTGAACAAAAGTATCCGAGAAACGATACTGGTATGTTTCAAATATTTGAACGAATTAATACAGGAGGAAGGACATTAAAAGCACAAGAGATAAGAAATTGCGTATATCAGGGTAAATGTAATGATTTGCTTTTCGATCTAAATAATTATAGTTCATGGAGAAAGGCTTTAGGGTTGGAAGTGGAAGACTCGAGAATGGCAGATTTGGAACTAATATTAAGATACTTTGCCATGCGAGATTTGCATGAAAGAAATGAAGGACAATTAAAGCAGATCAATTTAGCAAAATACCTTAATCAGTATATGAGTGACAAAACTTTCTCCTCTGATGAAGATATTTTTGATATGAAACAAGACTTTATTAGGATGATTGATAGGGTATTTGAGCTATTTGGGAAAAATGCATTTAAGAATCTAAAAAAAGAATCAGAAGATTTTGCGGGTAAAATAAATCCTGCGATTTTTGATGCTGTTTCAGTTGCAACTTCATTTGCAATTAAGGCAGGATATTTATTTCCTGAAGAGGATTATTTGGAAAAATATAGGAATCTATTAAAAAATGAGGAATTTCATTTGGCATCCAGCAATAGAACTACTAATATTGATAATATTAAAAAGAGAATTGAGTTAGCTGCTCAGTTTATTTATGGTGTTGATTATGAATGGTGAATTATTACAAATGATTACGGATACAAAAGAAGAGCTTAAAAGTATTCGACAATGGATCAATGCAGGAAATCAATTTGATTCAAAGACAAGATATTTGATTTCTTACTCAGTTATTAAGGCGAGTGGTACAGTTGAGGTGATTTTTAAGAATATAATTTATAATTCTTTGATTGTTGGCGCAAATGAAAAAGCAAAAGGGTATTTTGAAAAAGCTATTATTGATAGTTCGTGTAATCCGAATACAGGTAACATGAGTAATATGCTACAAAATATTTCGTCTGAGTGGAAAAGAGTATTTGATCAACAAGTAAAGGAGAGTGGTGAAAAAGATAAACTAAATTCTCTTGTGCAATTAAGAAATGATTTTGCTCATGGCGACAGCATCGCTGTTTCTATTGACACCGTTATAAAATATTTTGATTCTGCCGTCAATATATTAAAAATATTAGACAAAGTGTGTACATAAGAAATAGTGAAAGTAGCTATTTTAGGAATCAATAGGAAAGAAACATGGAGGTGCTACTTTAATGCTGATAAACAGAAACAGTTTCGTTTGCTGTCAATAAATTTCACGAAAATCAGTCCTTGTCAACCACACAGGCACATATTATAATAGAGGTAAAGAAAAAGAAGGAGCATCATTATGGAGAAAGCCTTTGAGGAATTGCAAATTAAGGATGATTTCATGTTTAGTGTTATTATGAGAAATCCGAAGTTTTGCAAACCTTTTTTAGAACGGATACTTAACATAAAGATATCCCATATTGAATATCCCAAATCGCAGGAGACGATAGATATTTCTGCGGATGCAAAAAGTGTACGATTGGATATTTATGTGGAGGACGGAAAAGAAACTGTTTATAATATTGAAATGCAGACAACAGAGAATAGAAATCTTCCCAAACGAACACGATATTATCAAGGGATGATAGATTTGAATATCTTGGAAAAAGGGGATAATTACAAAGATCTAAAACGGAGTTTTGTTATTTTTGTATGTACTTTTGATTTGTTTGGTGAGGGAAGACACATTTATACCTTTGAAAACCGTTGTATTCAAAATCCGAAGTTGGGCTTGGGTGACGATACAACAAAGATTATTTTAAATACTAAGGGTACGATGGATGATGTTACACCGGAAATGAAAAAGTTGCTTGATTTTATTGACGGGAAAGAGCCAGAGGATGATTTTACCAGAGAATTAGATGAGGCAGTACAGTCTGTCAGAAAGAATGAGAAATGGAGGTTGGATTATATGACTTTGCAGATGAATTATCAGGAGAAATATGAGCAGGGTGTAGAACATGAGAAAGAAAAAACAGCAAGGCGTTTAATTGAGTTAGGAAAGTTTTCAGTGGAGGAGATTGCAGTTATAACTGAATTGCCAATTGAAAAAATAAAGGAGATTGGAGAATTACAATTAGTATAACTTATGAAATTCAATCTTGCAATTTTCTAGCAAAAAGTTGGATAAAAGATTATAATGTAGATAATATCTGGAATTTCTATACGAAATAATGTGTATTATAATTATTTGGACACAAGATATAGTATGAACTATCGAGTTTGAGTAGATAGGGAAAACGCTACAACCCAGTGTTTATAGGGGATGTAGCGTTTGTTTTTTGTGGAGACCGTTTCAAGTTTTGTGTAAACTCAAAAACTGATATAAGATTTATGAATAGTTACTGAAGGGACGCTCTCGATCCTCCGGCGAATTCACCAGTTTTTTCCTTCATTTAGGAAAGCAGTCTGCGGGAGCATCCCCTGGCTGGGGGAAACTTACTCCGCCAGATACTTTTCATACAACGTCATCACCTCAGCCATTGCCTTCTGTCCGGGTGCGCCAATGGTATTACGTTTCTCCACACAGGTTTCCATGCGGATGGCATCGTAGATATCTTCTTCAAATACCGGACTGATGGCCTTGTATTCATCCAGGGACATTTCGCCTAACGAGATGTTCTTGTCGATGCAATATAGTACCAGCCTGCCAATGATGCCGTGGGCATCCCGGAATGGTACCCCCTTATTTACCAGATAGTCAGCGGCATCGGTGGCATTGGTGAAGCCGCCCTCGGCACTGGCACGCATCCGGTCCGGATGGAAAGTCAGTGTATCTAACATACCATGAAATAATACGATACAACCTTTCGTGGTGTCGATGGCATCAAAGACAAATTCCTTGTCTTCCTGCATGTCCTTATTATAGGCCAGAGACAATCCTTTCATGGTGGTCAGCAGGGACATAAGGTTGCCATAGACACGTCCGGTTTTGCCGCGGACCAATTCTGCAATATCCGGGTTTTTCTTCTGGGGCATGATACTGCTGCCAGTGGAATAGGAGTCATCGATATCGATAAACTGGTATTCATTTGTATTCCAAATAATGATTTCTTCGCAGAAACGGCTCAGATGCATCATGATGATGGACATAGCCGCAGAAAATTCGATCAGATAATCCCGGTCTGATACGGAATCCATACTATTCAATGTAGGACCGGAAAATCCTAATAATTCCGCCGTGCGTTCGCGGTTTAATGGATATGTCGTACCGGCTAATGCCCCGGAACCCAGAGGACAATAATTCATGCGGTCATGAATATCCCGGAGACGGGAGCGGTCTCGGCGAAACATCTCGAAATATGCGCCCATGTGATGTGCCAGAGTGATGGGTTGCGCCTTTTGTAAATGGGTGAAACCAGGCATGATGGTATTTGTATTTTCCTTCATGATCTTTAGTATGCTGGTCAGCAGATCCTTTAACAGGGCATCCATCTCCAGGATTTCTTTACGGGTATACAGTTTCATATCCAGTGCCACCTGGTCGTTGCGGCTGCGGCCGGTGTGTAGTCTCTTCCCGGCATCGCCGATGCGTTCGATCAGATGTGCTTCGATGAAGCTATGGATATCTTCGTGTTCCTCGGTAAATTTCAGTTTACCTTCCCGGATATCGTCCCGGATACTTTCCAGCCCCTCGACGATTGCTTCCTGATCTTCTTTGGTCAAAATCCCTTGTTCGGTCAGCATGGTAACATGGGCGATACTGCCTGCGATGTCTTCTTCATAAAATTTTTGGTCAAATGGCAAAGAGGCATTGAAATTATGTACTAATTGATTTGTTTCCTTGGTAAAACGTCCTCCCCAGAGTTTCATAATCGTATTCTTCCTTTCTCATCTTGTTTGATCCTTGATTCGGATGCAGGCAAGGTGCTTCGCATCTTCACAAGCTCCTGTCGAAGGATTCTCATTGATTTTATTCATGAAAATACCGAAATGGAAATCCATTTCGGTATCGTATTTGTTTCTGTGAAACCTCTTAGTCCTCTGCTTCCGGTTTCGTTTCCTCATCAGAAAATTCAATGAAATCATCTTCAAAGTTATCATTAAAATCCTCTGCATCAAAATCATCCAGATAATCCGGTACGAAGAAATAATCATATACAAAGTAAGCGATGGCAGCAACGGTGGCGATCGCACCGATAATTGCTAACGCAATCAGGATGCCATTCTTATTTTTTTCCTCCAGTTCTTTTTTGTGCAGTAATTCATTGATCTTGGCCATGTTCATCAGTTCGTCAAATTTGTTGCTCATGTTCAGATTCATGTCTCCACATCCTTTCTATAATCCATATATTTAAAAGTATACCATATCTTTCAAATAATATCTATAATTTTTTAAGTTTTGCAAAAGATGCCATCATACGTCTGGTGGTACCGCTGTCAAACTCCACCGTCACTTCATAGTCTCCGGATTTTTCGTTAAGCGAAATGACTACCCCTTCGCCAAATTTGTTATGTTTCACCCGATCACCCTCTCCATATTGAATGGCTGTTTTGGATGCTTTGGTGGCGGTACGGTTTGTTTTGGAACGATGGGAGTAATCGGTTCCCTTCTCAAAGATATTATTTGACATGCCACCGAATCCACGGGAGATCATAGGATTTCCGGCAAATAGATCTTGTCCGGAACTGCGTCTGACGGCCTGTTTGGTACGGTTTTCCGCAGAGGGATCCCAGGTATGGGATCGATGGGAGCCGGACTGGGCAAGGTGGCTATATCCGGTTGCTGCCGGATGTGTACCGGTGTTACCATAGCCGCTTCTTCGACCAGGCAGTTCATCGAAAGATAACTGCCGTAGTCCACGATCTAAGGCAGGCGCTGCGCTTTGTTTTAATAGAAATCTTGGAATCTCACCGATAAAGCAGGAAGGACGGTTGTATTGCTGTTCTCCGTTCCGAAAGCGGCTGCGGGCACAGCTCAGGGATAGTTTCTCCATAGCCCGGGTGATCCCCACATAACACAGGCGTCTTTCTTCTTCCATCTCTTCCGGATCATCCCCCATGACAGCACCGTACCCCGGAAAGATTCCGTCCTCCATACCTACCAGATAGACATAGGGAAATTCCAGCCCTTTGGCACTATGTAATGTCATCAATAAAACGATATCGGTGGATTCATCCAGAGTATCAATATCTGCGATGAGGGCCACTTCTTCTAAAAATCCGCTTAATGTAGGTTCTTCTTCGCAGTTTTCCTCATAGGAGACTACCTTGCTGATCAATTCCTCGATATTTTCGATTCGGCCATTGGCTTCGTCGGTATCTTCTTCCTGTAAATTACGGATATAACCGGTTTCCTCCAGAATCTCCCGCACCAGATCCTCCAGGCTGTAAGCCGGATCTTCCAAATGACGCTTGAAGGACTCCATCAGGCTGACAAAGGAGCCCAGTTTCGTGGCACTTCGTTTCAAACCATCAATATATTCATAATTAAGCAGTGCACCATAGAAGCTGGTTTCATGATCCAAAGCATATTGGGTGATACGGTCAATGGTAGTCAGGCCGATACCGCGTTTTGGTACGTTGATGATACGTTTCACAGAAATATCATCCAGACCGTTATCAATCGTGCGCAGATATGCCAGAACATCTTTAATCTCGCGACGCTGATAGAAATTGACCGCGCCCACGATGCGATAGGGGATATTGGCAGCGACTAACTTTTCCTCGAAAACACGGGATTGTGCATTCGTACGATATAGAATCGCGAAGTCACTATAATTGGCTTCTCCCGACCGGATCGCATTCGAGATCGCATCTGCGATACCGGCTGCTTCCTCATATTCGTTTTCAAACTGGGAAAAATAAATCGCATCCCCTTTTGGTTTTTCTGTCCATAAAGCCTTATCCTTTCGCATGGAATTGTGGCTGATTACGGCGTTAGCAGCATCCAGAATATTTTGTGTACTGCGGTAATTTTCTTCCAATTTAATCACAGTGGCATCTGGATATTCCTGCTCAAAATTCAGGATGTTATAAATATTGGCTCCCCGGAATTTGTAGATGGACTGGTCATCGTCACCGACGACGCAAAGATTTTGCTCCGGTTCTCCATTTTCTCCTCTGGAGTCGGCCAACAAACGGATCAGATGGAACTGTGCGGTATTGGTATCCTGATATTCGTCCACCATGATATAACGAAACCGATTCTGATAGTATTCCAGTATATCCGGATTTTCTTCTAATAACTGGATCGCCTTACCGATCAGATCATCAAAATCCAGTGCATTGGAATCCCGCAGCCGCTTTTCATATTCCCGGTAGGCACGGGCATAGGTTTCCTTGAGAAAATCGCCCTGTGCGCGCAGTTCGTATTGTTCCGGTGAGATCAGTTCATCCTTGGCAGAGGATATGGCACTTAGGACAGCGCGCTCCTTAAATTTCTTGGGATCTAATTGTAAATACTTCAGGATGTCACGCATTAAAGTTTTCTGATCGTCAGCATCATATATGGTAAAACTGCGGGAATATCCCAGTGCCTCTATGTAACGGCGCAAGATACGGACACAGGTGGAGTGAAATGTGCTGACCCAGATATATTCTGCACCTGCTCCCACGATGTGATCCACACGATCCCGCATCTCACCGGCAGCTTTATTTGTGAATGTGATTGCCAGTATATTCCACGGGTTGACCCCATATTCCTCGATCAGATAGGCGATACGGTGAGTCAGGACGCGTGTTTTGCCGGAACCGGCACCAGCCAGAATCAGCAAAGGTCCCTTGACGTGTTTGACGGCTTTTTCCTGCTCTGAATTTAATCCTTCTAATATGTTCATGTGCTGTCTCCTTATCTTTCTGGTTGTATCATATGATCGCGGTAGGTTTTTGCGCCGGCAAATAGCTCCCGCAATGCCTGTGAATCCTCTTGGTCAATCTTTTGACGGAACTCGGCAATGCTGTCCATAAATTGGTCCAGAAAACGGAGGATTTCCTGTTTATTGGATTCGCAGATATTTTGCCACATTTCGGGAGAAGAAGAGGAAATACGGGTGACACTGTGGAATCCACCGGCTGCCAGCAGACCGTAGGTATTATCATCGTCTAAAGCAGCTACAGAATTTACCAGAGCAGCAGAGATGACATGCGGGACATGACTGATCCCGGCCACCACAGCATCATGTTTCACCGGATCTAATATCATACAATAGGAGCCCACATCATGAATAAACTGCTTCATCCATTCCGTATATTCCGGTTTGGTATCTGCCAGTGGAGTCAATACATAATATTTGTTAAGAAAAAATTTGGAATCCGAATATTCATAACCGATTTTTTCAGAGCCGGTCATGGGGTGTCCGCCGATGAATTGTCTGGTCAATCCTGCTTCCCGAACTGCCGCTACGATATCTCCTTTGACGCTGCCCACATCCGTCAACATACAGTCAGAGGAAATATGTGGTACCAATCGGTTCAGATACTCTATATTTGTTTTGACCGGCGCGCATAAAAAAATGGCATCACATTCGGAAAAGTCTTCCAGTCCGGTGGCGATGCGGGAAAGCACACCATCTGCCAGTGCCATATTCAGACGCGGATGCGGTTTGGTTTCGTAATAATTATATGCCATGATTTCTGCCTCCGGGTAAAGTTCCCGGATCGCATGTGCTACCGAACCACCGATCAGTCCGAATCCAATAAATCCAAATTTTGTTAAGGTGCATGATTTTTCCATCGTATTATTTCCTTCCCAGTTCAGACGAAATGTCCATGTATTTGTCTATGATATCAATCAATCGAAAGCATGTTTGTTTTCCTTACCATTGTAAACGACCATAAAAAAGGTGTCAACCTCTTAGGAAATGGTGATGTGTCCATTTCCTGTTAATGGATGCAATCTATGAAAATGCAAATCGGGAGAACTTGAAAAAGAATAGGAAAAGAAGTATAATGGATAAACGTTTTAGCATGCGCACATATTTGGAGGTTATCAATGGGACAGATTAAGAAGTATATAAATGGAGCAGGTGACGTGATCCGGATCATTCTGGGGGTCATAGGTAGTTATCTGGGAGTGGTTTCTAATATTCTGGGAACAATCCTGGGAATATTGGCATCTACATTGGTGGTGTGTGCCATCGTTGGAATCTGCTTGTATGCAAAATTTTTACCTACGATCACAGAGGCGAGGGAAGCCGTCTTCGATAAATTGGTTCATATGAGTGACGATGATTTCGTCATGAAGGAAGATACCGTCGTTTATGACAAAAATGACCAGGAGGTTGGATCGGTAAATGCCGGAAGTTATAAATATGTAGAGATTCAGGATATTTCTCCTTATATCTATGAGGGATATATTGCTGTAGAAGATAAGCGATTCAAGACTCATACCGGTGTGGATTTTCTTGCCACGATGCGTGCCGGTGTTTCCTTAGTAAAAAATAAAGGTGAGATTACCCAGGGTGGTAGTACGATCACCCAGCAGGTGATTAAAAACAATTTGTTGACACAGGAAAAAAGTTTTACCCGTAAGATTGCGGAGATCCTATTGGCTCCCACGGTGGAATCCAAATATAGTAAAGATAAGATCATGGAATTTTACTGCAATAGTAATTATTATGGTAATCGCTGTTATGGCATTGGTGCTGCCAGTGAATACTATTTTGGAAAAGAGGCCAAAGATCTGGAGCCGCAGGAAGCTGCGCTGTTAATCGGTTTATCCAATAGTCCGTCTGCCTATGATCCGGTGAATCATCCGGAGGCTGCGTTAGAAAAGCGGGATGATGTGCTGGAGACGATGAATAAGGAAGGCGTCATCACCGATAAGGAGTATAAAGTTGCACAAAAATCCAAGGTCGAAGTCGTTCAACTGACTTCTGAGGGAACCAATGAGGGATATGTGGTCAGCTATGCAATCCATTGTGCGGCACTGGCTCTGATGGAAAAAGACGGATTCGTATTTCAGTATACGTATAAAGATAAGGATGATTATGAGAAATATCAGACCCGTTATAATAATGCGTATAGTGAAAAGAGTAACGAGATTCGTTCGGGTGGATATAAATTGTATACTTCGATTGATATGAACAAGCAGAAGAAATTACAAAAATCCGTAAATGCCGGACTAGCCTTTAGTACAGAGAAAAATAAAGAACGTACAAAGTATGCGCTTCAGGGCGCAGCGGTATGTGTGGACAACTCCTCGAATTACGTGGTGGCCATCGTCGGGGGACGTGGTACAAAAGACTCGTATAATCGTGCATATTTATCGGCAAGACAATCGGGCAGTGCCATTAAACCGTTGATTGATTATACCCCGGGATTTGAGTCCGGATTATATGCGCCATCCACGATTGTGGATGATCATGCGATTGAGGATGGACCGAAAAACTCTGGCGGAAGTTATTATGGTAAAGTTCATATTCGGGAGGCAGTGGCGCGTTCGCTCAATACAGTAGCCTGGCAGGTGTTGGATAGCATTACCCCGGCTTACGGTATGTCATTTTTGGATGCAATGCAGTTCCATAATCTGAGTTATATCGATAATGACAATTTGTCTTTGTCTTTGGGTGGATTTACTGAGGGTGTCCGTGTGGTAGATATGGCCAAGGGATTTTCTACATTGGCGAATAATGGTACTTATAGTGACCGCACCTGTATCCGAAAGATTGATCATGCATCCGACGGAACGGTTTATAATGATACAGAAGAAACGTCACAAGTCTATTCGGAGGATGCAGCGTGGATGATGACGGATGTCCTAAAAGGTGTCATCAACGAAAGTTATGGTACGGGACGGGCACTGAAACTGGATAACGGTCAGATTGCTGCCGGCAAGACAGGTACGACGAATTCCAGCAAGGATGTTTGGTTCTGTGGATATACCAAATATTTCACCACGGTTGTATGGTGTGGATATGATACACCGAGGGCGATGCCAGGAGTATCCGGTGCATCCTTGCCGGGTGTGATCTGGAAGGAGTACATGAATAAGATTCATAAAAATAAGGAACCGGAGGATTTTACGGCACCGGCAGGTATCTGTCTGGCAAAATATGACAGCAACGGAAATTTTGTGGAGGGGACCGAGGATAAGACAAGTCTGGAGAGGACGGCAGGAAAGGATTATTTTTCTACAACGATCCTCAAAGAAAAAGCGAAATATGCGGCTGAATTGGCAGACGAGCAATATCAAAAAAAGGTGTTGAAAAAATTAAAGGCTTTTGAAAAGCTATATATTACAAGTATTGCGGATTATTATACCCTAAAGACAGAGTATCAGGAACTGCGTGATATGATTTCTGCCATCGTGGATGAGGACGTCCGCAATGAATATGCGAAAAGAGCCAAAGATAAATATGATTCCCTAAATGATGAAACTGTGAAGTGGGAAGATGTGGTTAAGGCATATGAAAAACAGCAAAGTGAGGCTAATGCGGAATTGGCCAGAAAGAAGGCGGCGGCAGCAAAGAAAGCGAGAGAATCCCAGCAGAAGCAAACCAGAATTGCACTGGCAAAGACTCGTTTGCAGGCGCTGACAGGATATAGTTATCAGCCGGAGAATATGACAGCACTTTTGGAAGCAGCCAAGGAAGCAGTGGAAGCTTGCAAGAAATATAGCGAATATGCATCACTGAACCGGACGTATCAGTCGTACCGATCCGCATTGTATGCATTGCCAACCAAGGCGGAATATGAGGCACAAAATGCAGGCGGAAATGGTAATCAAGGCAATTCGACGAATCCACCGGAGGGAACCAGGGCTCCCGCGACCACAACAAATGCACCGACAACAGCGGTACCATCCACTGTACCGGCACAGTAGTCAGTTGATAGGAGGATCCGATGGCAGATAGAGAAGAAGAAATCAAGATGAAGAATCAACAGGCAGCAGAGGCTATGCAGCGTGCCAAACAGGCACAGCTTGAAAATGCCAGGATGCAAAGGGAATTGCAGGCGGCAGCACGGGAGTTGGCCAGACACCAGGAATTGGCGAAAAAAATGGCTATGCAACAGGGAGCGGCACGGGAGACAGCAGCAAGCAGGCAGACAGTAGAACAGTCTGGGACTACAGAACGTACAGTATCCTCTGATGCGTTGATGAAACAGCAGGAAGCTTCCAGAGAAGCAGCGAGACAGGCGATGATCTATGAGGCGGCGAAACGCCGTGCGGAAAAGAAGCAGGCGGCAAAACGGGCGGCAGAATTAGTGGCGAAGCAAAAAGCAGCGGAGGCGAAGATACATCACACTTCTCCGGAGACGAAAGAGTTACAGAATTTGTTGTTACAGCAAATTGCTGACATCATGGAGGAAGAGCCGTCAGCAGATGCTGAGACAAAACAGCCGGCCAAACCGATGTCAGATGCTGGGGCAAAACATGCGCCTAAGCCGGCTTCGGACGCAAAGGCAGTCCGAAAGACAAAGCCGGTGCAACAGGGCGAGAAAGATACCGCTTCCGTACCTATGGCAGAGGAAGGGTTCGGAGATCTGGTGATCATGGATGTACATGGCAGGGAACAGGCACCAGAATCTTCTGCCACGATAGAAGAAGGAACAGAGAAGCCACAGGAGGTTTCGGGAGACAATCCGAGATCGGGGAAGGAAGAGAAGCTGGAGCGATGGGGACAGATGGGAATCTGGTTTCAGACATTTTGCTGGATGCATATTCCCATCATAGGATTTTGGTATATGGTGGTAGTGGCAATACGCAAAAAGTCTTCGCCGGAAAAGCGGGCCTTTGCGAGAGCCTATGTACTGTACCGGATCTTGGTATTACTGTTGGCACTTACCATTCTCTATATATTCTATCGTATGGGATTGAGTTTCGTAGAACAGATATTGATGTATATTGATGCCCATTAATAGAAAAAGAGCCTTTGTAAAATAGGTGTTTCCTTCACACCTATGGAACAAAGGCTCTTTTTTGATGCAATCAAGTGATCGGATTTAGTTCAAATGTTCCATGATCGAAATCAGGTGGTCCTGTAGATCGGAGGAAAGTCTTTGGAACAGATAGAGAAGATGGGCTTCCTCCAGAGTCAGTTCTATATTGGTAATATTTTCCGCAGTTTTATCCTCCGGGGAGTAATCAATCAGATAGTCAACGGAGGTATGAAAAAAAGCGGCGAGATTCTTTAACGTCTGTAAATCTGGTTCTGCCAAATCGTTTTCGTATTTGTAAATGGATTGCTGGCTCAGATTAAATTCTTCTGCCAGTTTCTGCTGGCTGAGATTTCTGGAATTACGTAATTTCTTGAGATTCTCCATGAAAATACCTCCTTTTCTTGTATTTTTTCATAAAATTTCAATTTAATTCTAACAACCATAGGTACATATGACCAAAAATGAAAAGTTGTTATTTACAACAACTTGTGGTTGTGATAATATAACAGATGTAAATAGTTCTAAGCATTAAAAACATAGATAGGTGTGTGGTTATGATTGATTTTCATTCTCATATTTTGCCTGGGATTGATGATGGAAGTAAGGATATTCATGAAACTAAAGAGTTGTTAAAAATGGAATATCAGCAGGGGGTACGAAAGGTTTTGGCGACCCCTCACTTTTATGCCAATCAGGAATCCATATTACATTTTCTGGAAAAGAGAGAAGCAAGTAAAAGACAGTTGGATGTGCTAAAGCAGACAGACACTACACTGCCGGAGCTGCGTATGGCGGCAGAAGTTTACTATTTTCCCGGTATGGGAAAAGCAGAGATGTTACCTCGGTTGTGTATGGAGGACAGTTCCCTGATTTTAATCGAATTGCCGTTTGCCCAGTGGACTGCTGGGATGTATCAAGATGTGAAAAATATGATGGAAAAGCAGCATTTAACTGTTATATTGGCCCATGTAGAACGTTATGTGGAATTTCAAAAGGATCATTCTATATGGGATGCGATGATGGAGCTGCCCTTGTATCCACAGATCAATGCAGGAAGTTTGATCAGACGTGGTAAAAAGCGCCGGTTTGATCTGAAACTCATCCGATCCGGCACCTCGGTGCTATTAGGGACGGATTGCCATAATGTGATTTCCAGGCCACCTAACATGGAAGAGGGGAGAGCTGTCATTGCCAGGAAATTGGGAAATCACCATTTAGAACAGATGGATGCCTATGGAAGGGAGTTGTGGGACCATGCGTAAGAAGGAATCTGGTAAAGTGATTCTCCTATTGGTGGGAATGATACTCTTTATGGGGGCTTTTTGGCTGGCGGTCCGGGGACTGGAACGGGTGATTCCGGATAAAGCGGTGGCGAATCAAAAGGCATTTCTGGAGGAACCGGTCGTGACCCCACAGGTTCGTGGGACACTGAAACTGGGTGGAAAAAAATATGATTATACCGATGAGATTGCCACTTATCTGCTGATGGGCATTGATGCGAGTGGGCAGATGGAGGAGGAACAGGGGGAATATCAGGGCGGTATGGCTGATTTTTTGTTGCTGGCTGTCTTTGACCGGACCAAGGAGACGTATGGATTCTTGCAATTAGACCGGGATACCATCACAGATATTACCATGATGCAGGCAGACGGCAGTGGTTATGCCAGTGCCAGGATGCAGCTATGTACCGCACACTGGTACGGTGGGAATCCCAACCAGAGTTGTGAAAATACAGTAGCAGCAGTGTCCGCTCTCCTGGGCGGAGTGGAGATCGATGGTTATTATGCTTTGGAAATGGAAGCCATCCCCATGTTAAATCATGCAGTCGGCGGTGTGAAGGTGACGATTGAGAATGATTTCTCTAAAGTAGATCCGTCTATGAAACAGGGAGAGACCATCGTGCTAAATGATGCGCAGGCATATACCTTTTTACATGACCGATATGGTGTGGATGATGAGACTAATATATCCCGTATGAAGCGGCAGAGACAATATATGAAAGCGATGTTTCAGACAGTTCAAGCCAGATCGGAAGCGAATCCGGAGTATATCAATACATTATATCGGCAGTTAGAAGATGTGGCGGTCAGTGATATCACAGGCAGAGCCGTATCCAAAATAGTCAATCGGGTGTCAGAGGGAGAAAATCAAGGGATACAGGTTTTGGAGGGAAAATCTCAGACCGGGCAGGCGTTGGATGATGGAATCGATCATATGGAATTTTATCCGGATGAAGATTCTATTCGGGAGGTTATGACAGAATTATACAGTTTGGTTGAGAGAAAAAAGCAGAAAGGATATACCAATGATACAGCAGACAGATAATGTTCAAATCAGTGACACAGAAGATGAGATCGAGATAGATCTTGTCGAACTACTTTTTTATTATCGCAGCAAGCTGCTGTGGATCATCGGCGCCTTTGTGCTGGGTGCGCTGGCGGCAGCCTTGATTACCCGCTATGCAATCACTCCGAAATATTCCGCCACTACTAAACTATATATGGTTTCTTCTTCCAGCGATTCGGTGGTGGATCTGACCGATCTGAATATAGGTACGTCTTTATCATCTGATTATGAGGAATTAATCAAGATCCGGCCGATCTATGAGGATATTATCCGCGAGAAGAAATTGGATTATACCTATGAAGAATTGTTGCGTATGACATCGATTGCTACGTTGACTGATACCCGTATTCTCACCATCACCGTTACCAGTGTTGACCCCGAGGAAGCCATGATTGTATCCAATGCATTGGCGGACAAAGCGGTATCCAAGCTGCCGGAACTGATGGACACGTCAGAACCCAATATTGCAGAGTATGCCATATTACCGGAACATCCAAGTTCGCCCAACTATTCCAAAAACATCCTGATTGGTGCTATGGGTCTGCTGTTGTTGACTTTGGCAGTATTAACTTTCCTCTATACCACAGATGATACCATGAAGTCTGCGGAAGATGTGGAGGCAGCATTTGGAATTATGCCGTTGACGGTGATTCCGGAGAGTGATATCGGTATCTTATCTGAGAAGATAGAGAAAGAAGAAAGCAAAAAGCGAAAGCGGCGTAAACGTCACAGAGGGCAGAAATTGAAACTGACCGCGACACAAAAGAGAAAGTAGAGGAATGTTTATGAGTACAATCAATATTTCCAATATTCCGGATCTTCCCTATGCGGTGGAGGAAGCAGTGAACCGTCTTCGTGTAAATATCAGTTTCTTAGGAAATGATGTTAGGAAAATCATGGTGGTCAGTACGATGCCAAACGAAGGAAAAAGCTTTGTGGCAATGCAGTTGTGGCATCAGATGGCAAAGACGGGGACACCGACGGTTTTGTTGGATGCGGATTTGCGAAAATCTATTATGACGGATAAATATGGTATTACTCTGGAAACAGGGGAGAAGATGAAAGGGACATCTTATTGTCTGGCACATGATATTCCCATAGAGGAAGCAATTTGCCATACAGAGATTGTGACAGGGGATATCCTGCCTAATGTGGATAATGTCATTAATCCTTCGATGTTATTAGAGAGTGACCGGTTTGCGCAGTTACTGGACTATATGTCACAAAATTATCGGTATACTTTTATCGATAGTCCTCCGCTGAATTTGGTTTCCGATGGAGAACGGATTGGCAATCTGTGTGATGGTGCAATCCTGATTGTGCGCGGAGGAATGACTTCCAGAGGAATGGTGAGAAATTCCATCCGACAGTTAGAGAGAGCGAATTGTCCATTGCTGGGTATCGTACTCAACCGGGTGGAGGGGACCAAGAGTGGTTATTACTATAAGAGGTATGGTGGAAAATATTATGGTGGAAAATATTACACCAGCCAATATTATTATGGCAGTAGTAGATAAACACAGACACAAATGTGTGAGTTCTCTGATGGCTTCAAAGACCGTCAGTTACTCAAATATATATCTTTGATGAGAAAGGAGGGAAATGAAAATGAAGGCATTGAAAAAGATTTTAGTATGCACGTTGGCAGCAGCATTGACGATCACTTCCGCCAGTGCCGCTTCCGCAGCAACGGCAAGTCCAACCAAAGCCAAGAAGCCTGTTAATCAGAAAAGTGTTTCTGCCGGTAAGGTGACAGTGTCGACGACTGCAAAGGGGGCCGCTACCATTACTAAGGTTGCTAACCAAAAGAGTGTTACCGTACCTTCCAAGATTACGGTCAATGGTGTTACTTATACGGTAACAACTTTGGGTGCCAATGCATTTGCCAAGGCAAAGAAAGTCACAAAGGTGACAGTTCCTGCCACGGTCAAGCTGGTCAAAAAGAATGCATTTAAGGGCGCGAAAAAGCTTAAGACGATTACCATCAAGTCTAAGAAGTCGATCAAGATCGAAAAAGGAGCGTTTAAGGGTCTGAACACAAAGAAAATGACCATCAAGGCACCAAAGATGTCTAAGAAAGAGCTGAAGAAGTTTAAGAAAACTTTGAAGAAAGCTGGTTTCAAGGGCAAGGTAAAATAAGAGAAGATAATTTTTTATGTTTTCTCAATGAAATTCCTCTGATTGCGGGTGAGGTGTTTACACTTGCGGTTATGCTGCAATGATCGGGTGCAGCTAATCCGCCAATGTTTGTGTTGTTTGCAGCATGGACTTGTTGTGTGAATGAACTTTGTTCATTCACACTTCGCTTCGCAATTTAGAAAAAAGTATGGAGGGTAGTCATGTACCGAAAGAGGGCTAGAGGTTGGCTAAAGCATATTGATTTCTGGTGTATTGATCTGCTGTGTTTTCAACTGGCTTTCATGATTTCTTATGTGATGCGTCATGGATACGCAAATCCCTATTATTTGTTATTATATCGCAATACAGCCATTATTGCAGTGTTTATACAGATTTTTACTTTTCTATTTTTTAATACATTTCATAATGTGCTTCGTCGAGGCTATTACCAGGAATTTGCCAATACGGTGAAGACGACGGTGATTGTGATGCTGATCATCGTTTTTTATTTGTTTGCGATTCAACAGGGAGAAAACTATTCCCGAATCGCATTAATCGCGAATACAGGATATTACTGGGCATTTACCTATTTGTTCCGTAATATTTATAAATATATTCTGAAAGAGCAGACCAGACGTAATGTGGGCAGACGTTCTATGGTATTGATCACCACCGGAGAACGAGCGAGAAAGACCATGACGAAACTGATTGAGAGAAATGTCAATGAATATCAGATCCTGGGAGTGATTTTGTTAGACAGGAAAGAAATGTTTGGAGAGATCTGTGGGGTCCCTGTGGTAGCAGATCGGGATACCGCAGCGGAGTATCTGTGCCGGGACTGGGTAGATGAAGTGTTTATTGATGTGACTCCGGAGTATGTTATGACAGAGGAGTTTGAGGAGATCATGCAAGTGATTCCTCAAATGAATCTTGTGGCACATTTGCGGATTGCTATACCAAAAGAATTTCATGGGCAAAAGAGAGAGCTGCAACACATCGGGGATTATGCCGTATTAACCATGAGTGCCAATACACTTAGTATTCGTGATGCTTTGATGAAACGTTGTCTGGATATTCTGGGTGGTCTGGTGGGGTGTGTTCTGACAATCCTTTTGACTATGATCATAGGGCCCTTGATTTATCTGAAATCACCGGGAAATATTTTTTTCTCGCAGATACGTGTAGGGCGTAATGGGAAACGGTTTAAGATATATAAATTCCGCAGTATGAAACTGAATGCGGATGCTTTGAAAGAAGAACTGGTGGAACAAAATGAGGTAGAGGATGGCATGATGTTTAAGATCGAGAATGATCCCCGTATCATCGGAAGTGAAAAGGGGCCCGGCAAAGGAATTGGAAACTTTATTCGCAAATATTCTCTCGATGAATTTCCGCAGTTTTACAATATTCTAAAAGGGGATATGAGTCTTGTGGGGACCAGACCTCCCACTGAGGATGAGTGGGAAAAATATGAGTATCATCATCGAAGCCGGATGTCAATTAAACCAGGGCTGACGGGAATGTGGCAGGTTAGTGGCCGCAGTGATATCAAAGACTTTGAAGAGGTGGTGGCACTGGATAAGCAGTACATCCAGGAGTGGAGTTTTGGATTGGATATCAAAATTTTGCTAAAGACTGTCAGGGCGGTATTTCAGAAAGAAGGAGCGAGGTAGAGAGGATATATGTCTATTTTGAAAACAAAAGTTAAAATCATCATTGCGGCACATAAGCCATATTGGATGCCACAGGATGACCTTTATGTTCCAATGCAGGTGGGAGCCTATGGTAAAGAAGGAATTGGATTTGTAAGAGATGATTCGGGGGAAAACATTTCGCCGAAAAATCCATCTTTTTGCGAATTGACGGGATTGTATTGGGCATGGAAAAATTTGGACTGTGATTATTTGGGATTAGCACATTACCGCAGACATTTTTCTTCAAAGAGCTGGTTTTGGAAAAAAATCAACCATAGACAGGATGTTGTGTTATCTAGTCAGGATATGAAGGATCTCGTTCCTCGGTATCGGGTTTTATTGCCCGGAAAACGACATTACTATATTGAAACTTTGTATACTCATTATGCACATACTCATTATGCCGAGCATCTGGATCTGACCAGACGGATCATAGTAAGACAATGTCCGGAGTATATCGCATCTTTTGATCAGGTCATGAGTCATACTTCCGGCTATATGTTTAATATGTATGTGATGGAGAAATCATTGTCGGATGCGTATTGCGCATGGTTGTTTCCCATTTTATTCGAATTAGAAACTAAAATGATCGCGCGGGAATTGTCCCAGTATCAGGGGAGATTTTATGGAAGGGTCAGTGAGATTCTTTTCAATGTATGGTTGGAATATCAATTCCAGACCGGAAACATTCAGAGGAGTGAGATCAGAGAGTTGTCATGTGTTCATATGGAGAAAATAAATTGGTGGAAAAAGGGGATCTCTTTTTTGAAAGCAAAATTTGTACATATGAGATATGAAGGGAGTTTTTAGGATATGTTAACAGTAAGCACAGATATCTTTTTTTTCATTGGAATTGCGTTATTGCCCTTTGAAAATATGTTTTTTGCGCCATCTGCTGGATGGGGAGCAATTACTCCTTTAGTGTTTTGTATATATGTTTTTTTTAATTTTAGATTTTTAAATAGAGTTATATACAAATATAGGAAAATGCTGTTTATGTTTTTTTGGCTTATTTTAATTTCTTTTTTTAATTTTGCATTGATGGAAAATTATTTATCCGAAATGGTATCAAGATTTATAAGCGCATTTATATCGTTAGGACTTGGTATCATTAACCTAGTGGCATTTGATATATACTTTATTGAAAAAAAAGGTAATGTAAGAAAAGTTGAACATGTATTACTGGTAGTTTATTCTATATCACTGGTTATAGGTTTTTTACAATTTCTGGCAGTTCATGCTAATATAAATATGATAAGATCTTTAGATCTTTTTCTGTCAAAGCGCAGTTATCTGCCTTATAATCGAATACAGTATACTTTTACAGAACCTTCTTTTATTGGTATGCATTTATTTGGAGTGCTTTTACCATTCTATTTATATGGACAGAATAAGAAATTGCGCAATTTGTTCTTTGTGTTTGCTATAAGTTCGGTTGTCTTTTCTTCGGGTGTGCGAATCCTAGTTGATATTTTAGTGATAGCAACTATATTTATGATCCACAGAATTAATTTTCGTAAAGCAAAAAATATAGTGATTCTTTTATTCTTAGCAACGGTTTTGATAGGTGGAAGCACTTATGTTTATAATACCAATGCTCGTGTTAAGCAAATTATGGATTTCGGCATTTATGCAGATGGATCGCTTTCAAGCAGGTATTTTCGTATAAATGCATCTGTCATTGGTTATAAAAAAAACATTGGACATATACTGTTTGGTTATGGCCTTGGGCAGGAGGTATACCCGCTTTTGGCAGGATATAAAGAGGCGGCAGTTAGATATCAGAGTTCATATATAAAAGAGATAAATGAACTACGGGATGCCATACAGAGGTCAGAAGAAAGTGTGAGTTATTGTCTGTTTATTAGAATTGTAAGTGAGGGGGGATTAGTAGTTCTGATTTTTGTTTTGATATATTTTATTAGATTATATAAACATGAAAAAGATATAAATTGGAAATCTTTAATAGTCTCTGTGTTGTATATTTATATTCAGTTTGAATCGTATGCATTTTATTCTATATGGTTGATTATTATATTATGTAAGTTACGAGAAGTGGAAAAGAACGATAGTAATTCAATCAGATTAGCGATATGAGAAATAATGAATAAATATGACTGAATTTTTGTAAGGAGGAAATATGATTTCGTTTATTATACCTGCGCATAATGCTGAGAAAACAATTAAACGGACGATTTCAAGCATTGAAGCTGTTTCAGAAATAGAGAAAGAAATAATTATTATCGAAAATGGTTCTACCGATAGAACGGAAGAAATAGCATTTAAGTTAGCAGCTAAATTCTCTGATGTAAAATTATTAAAGTCTGAACCGGGAGTGTCGAAGGCGAGAAATAAAGGGATTCAAAATGCGATGGGGGACTGGCTTTGCTTTGTGGATGCAGATGACTGTTTGGTTGATCAGGTTAATGATATTTTCAAAAAGTATTGTGATAAGAATTTCTATGATTTGATTGCATTTTCGTTCAAAGTAGGAGAAAAACAGAAGAAAATTGTTCAGGATGAGTTAGTATATGACAAAAATCAGAAGATTCATTGCATAGCAAATATGTTAGAAGATCCGACCCGATTTATGCAGGTTTGGGCAAAATTATTCAAAAGAAGTGTCATTATTAAAAATAATATTTTATTTGATGAAGAGTTAAAGGTCGCTGAGGATAGTGATTTTACATTGCGTTTTTTGTTGTGTTGCAAATCTGTCTGTTTGTCCCCAAGTTTACTATATCAATATTCCATTGATTCCCCATCGACTATGCGAACGTATTCCGGTGATAAATTGCATGATTATATAGAATCAATGAAACATACAGTCTCTTCAATAGAGATGTCAGACTTAATGATACGAAATGCAATGAATAAATATATACTAATTCATTTTAATATTGCAATGGTAAGGGATGTTTTTTCGGGGAAAAATACAGTATCCTTTGCAAAGAAATATGAGATTATGAAAGAAGCTATGAAGATAAAAGTTTTTCGAGACGCAATTAATTTGGTAAGAATAAAAGAATGTTTTGAAATTCGATTTATGCCTTTTGTGTTCTTAAAAATTCATGTTCCTATCTTTGCAGCATGGCTTTATAATATTAGAGCTTATTATAATGTAAAAAGAGAAGGGGTAAAATAATGGACAAAAAACAGTATGATAGCATACAGGTTTTGAGGGCTTTGGCAGCAATTTGTATAGTTCTCTGTCATGTGGAGGGCAGTATTGGCGGACAATTTGGCGTGGATTTTTTTATGTGTATAACTGGTTTTATCATTGCTTATACAACCGAGTCAACATATGATGCAAGGAAGTTTTTGAAAAACAGGGCCATTCGAATTTTGCCACTTTATTATATTATTACATTATTTACATATGTTTGTGCTTCCATAATGCCATCAATGTTTTATACTACAGTGGCAACGGTTCCTGCCTTGGTTAAATCACTCTGTTTCATACCATATTCCAGTCAAGGGTATATTTTACCTGTATTTCCGATTGGATGGACTCTGAATTACGAGGTTGGATTTTATATCTTGTTTGCGTTTATGATAAAGTTCTTTCAAAGAAACAAAGTACAAATTAACATAATACTTTTTGTCATAATGGCATGCATTGGTTTTGTAGTACCATCGAACAACATATTATTTCAATTTTGGACATCTGATATTTTACTTGAAATATGTTTTGGATTAATAATTTACTTATTTAAGTGTAAGATGAGTGGATATCGTTACAAAATTACAAAAGGAATACAATTATTTGGTGTATTTGTTATTTTTGGATGTTTTTCCTGGATGTTTTGGGCAGATTATACTCAGATTTGTATTCTTCGTTCGGTTAAGTGGGGGATACCGGCAGCAATTGTATTGTTTTTGTGTGTTGTGGTTTTTGAAGATAATAAGCTATTTGAAGATAAACCATTCAGATTATTTGTCCATATTGGAAATATGAGTTTTTCAATATATATGACACATTATTTTATTGTAAAAGGGATAGAGAGAGTATTGCATATTTCAATGCAGTCTGTTTTTGGGGTTTTTATCATTATGATCGGGACGATTGCGGTTAGTTATATTGTATATGAAGTGTTTGAAAAGCGGGTAACAACTGTTTTAAAACTTTTATTAAATTAATTGGAATCAATCTTTTGCCACCCGTATCCTATATTACAAATCATAAGAAGTGAGAAAAACAAGCGTATGGAAACAAAAAAACTTTTCAAAAATACCAGTTCATTGATGATTTTTAACATCGCAAAGATGTTATTTCCTTTTATCCTATTGCCATATTTAACCAGGGTGCTGTCCACTGAGATATATGGAGCAGTGGCTTATGTGAAGACTGTTATGAGCTATATGCAGATTGTGGTTGATTTTGGATTTGTTTTATCTGCTACGAAGGATGTAGTTCATACAAAAGAGAAGAAAGAAAATTTGAAATATGTTTTGGGAGATACTTTGTTAGCAAAGTCTGTTTTGGGAGTGGCTGCTTTTGCGGTTTTAGTTTGTATGATTTGTTGGATTCCTATCCTGAAAAAACATATTGTTTTTACAATATTATCTTATGTGGTAGTATTTCAGTCTGTTTTTTTTATGGATTTTCTTTTTCGTGGTTTAGAAATCATGCATGTTATCACGATTCGCTTTATTACTATGAAAATAATAACTACAATACTCACCTTTTGTTTTGTAAAAGGAGATCAGGATATACTTCTGATCCCTGTTTTTGATATAATAGGTTCTTTTGTGGCGATTGTACTGGTTCTATTTGAATTGAGAAAATTAAATTTATCGATTCGGTTTTCCGGAATAAATAAAACATTGAAAATTATTAAGGATTCTTTTGTGTATTTCTTATCCAATATTGCATCCACATCCTTTAATGCATTGAGTACACTGATGATTGGTGTCAAAAGCAGTGCAACTGAAGTGGCATATTGGAGTGTATGTATGCAGATTATAACAGCAGTACAAGCATGTTATACGCCGATCTCTGATGGCATTTACCCGGCAATGATTAAAAATCAGGATATTGGTTTGATTAAAAAGGTGATTCGGTATGTTATGCCAGTGGTGTTTGTCGGTTGCATTGCGGCATATTTTTTGGCAAATTGTGCGATGTTAATTTTAGGGGGTAACGAATATTTAGTGGCGGTTCCGGTATTTCGGATGCTTATTCCGGTACTGTTTTTTGGATTTTTGTCAATCCTCTTGGGATGGCCAACCTTGGGAGCGATCGGGAAAACAAGGGAGACAACCATATCTACTGTTTTTTCTGTAGGTATATATATTATTTTGCTGGTATTTCTGCTTGCAGTGGATTCTTTTACTTTGCGTAAGATTGCGCTTGTTCGGACGATCACAGAAGTATGTTTGTTTAGTATCAGATTATATTTTTATAGAAAATATAAATATTTGTTTAAGGGGAGAAATCAATGCGTGAAATTGGATTAGATGATGTTAAGAAAATAGAAATCGAAATTTTAAATACTTTGGTGACTATCTGTGAAGAAAATCATTTGAGATATTTTTTGACGGCGGGTACCTTACTTGGCGCAGTGCGCCATGAGGGGTTTATACCGTGGGATGATGATATAGATGTTGGAATGCCCAGAAGGGATTATGAAAAATTAAAATTAATATTACATAATCGTATTTTAGATGAAAAATATCAGCTTTTGTCCTATGAAAATCATGGAACAAAATATAATTTCATGAAAATGGTTGATGTACGCACTGTGTTATATGAGAAATATATGGCAGAAGCAACAGGAGTTTGGGTAGATATTTTTCCGATTGACGGACTTCCCAACAGTTATTTTTTAACCAGGTTAAAATGTATTAAACTGGAATTTTGGCGAAGGATATTAAATATTTCCATCGCCCGGTCTGAATGTGGAAAAACAAAATATAGAAAACTTGTGAAAGGTTTTTTGCAGCCGATTGTAAAATTAATTTCGGTAAATTATATGTGTAGGAAGATAAATTCCGTATTTGCAAAGTATGATTTTGATTCATCTAATTACGTCGGTGAAGTGAGTGAAGGTTTTTCCTATAAAGCTCGAATTGAACGAAAAGATTATGATGAAGATGTGGTTATGTTTGAAGGGAGAAGATATATTGCACCGAAAGGCAAGGATAAACTCTTAACACAGATTTATGGTGATTATATGACCCTGCCGCCAGAAGATAAAAGGATTCAACATGAGTTTAAAGCATATTGGAAAGATGAATGATAAGCGTATTGTCATGAGTGACGACCCTATTTTTCTTGACATATGAATTTACGAATGCTATACTTTCTTTACGGATTCCTCGGTAGTCTATTGTACGGGAGGAATGGGATGACAAAGAAGACGCTGCAGGAACTGACGGTGAAGGATAACTTTATGTTTGTGGCGACGATGATGGATTCGGAGAATTTTCTCTTATAGAAGGAGTCTGGTATGAATACCTCTGATTTATATACTTCTGGTACCTTTGCAAAGATGGCACATATCTCGCTGAGGACGGTGCGTTACTATGATAAACAAAATATTTTGAAACCCACCTACGTCACGCCAGAGGGGCGACGTTACTATAGTGATCAGGATTTTGTGCGGTTACAGCAAATTCTTCTATTAAAATATCTGGGATTTTCTCTGGAAGAGATACGGAATCTAACCATTGCAGATCAGGATGAAAGTTTTTTGGTGAATTCCCTGGAGTTACAGCGTAAATTGATACAGGATCAGATTGAACAGTTACAAATGGTGGAACAGGCCATTGGAGATATGTCTGAGGAGATTCGGAGTGACCATGAGATTAATTGGAGTCATATGTTGGAATTGATTCATCTGACGAATATGGAAAACAGTTTACAGACCCAGTATCAAAATTCTACGAATATTTCTGCGAGGATTCGTTTACATAGTATGTTTTCCCAAAATCCGGAGGGTTGGTTTCCGTGGGTATACCGCCAATGCAAGATACAGTCAGGTATGCGAATACTTGAGGTGGGATGTGGCAACGGCAGATTATGGATTGAGAATTTGGCAAAGATACCTGCGCATGTTCAAATCACCTTATCGGATATTTCCGATGGCATGATCCGTGATGTGAGACGGGATGCCGGTTTGGATGAAAAGAGGTTTGACTACCGGCACTTTGATTGTGCCGATATTCCCTATGGAGATGAGACATTTGACTTAGTGATCGCAAACCATACTTTGTTTTACTGCGAAGATATCCACAAAGCTTGCAGGGAACTGGTTCGTGTACTAAAGCATGGTGGCAGGCTGGTATGTGGAACATATGGACCGGATCATATGAAAGAGATCACAGATTTAGTGAAATCATTTGATAAACGCATTACACTTTCGGCGGATCGCCTCTATGAGCGGTTTGGCCGGGAGAACGGGGCTGCTTTACTCCAACCCTGTCTCACCACAGTAGATTGGCTGCCATATGAAGATGCTTTAGAAGTCAATGCTGTTGAGCCTTTGATTGAGTACATTTTATCCTGTCATGGAAATCAGAATCAATATATTTTGGACCGCTACAATAAATTTCGTACTTTTGTGGCACAAAGGGCAGGGAAGAATTTTCATATTACCAAGGATGCGGGTGTATTTATTGGGCAAAAGTGACAAAAAATAAAAAATATCAAAAAAAAAACTTGCAGGTGACGTTACGTCACCTTTTATAATACGTTTAGTTTCATAAATACATGCAATAGAAAGGTGGTTAGGAATGAAGGGAATAATCTTAGCAGGTGGATCGGGCACGCGTTTGTATCCATTGACGATGGTAACCAGCAAGCAGCTTTTGCCGATTTATGACAAACCTATGATTTATTATCCGATGTCGGTTTTGATGAATGCCGGGATTCGGGATATACTCATTATCTCTACTCCACAGGACACCCCAAGATTTCGGGAGTTGTTAGGTGATGGGCATCAGTTTGGTGTAAATCTGTCCTATGAAGTGCAGCCCAGTCCTGATGGATTGGCTCAGGCATTTATCATCGGTGCCGGGTTCATTGGTGATGACAATGTGGCAATGGTGCTGGGGGACAATATTTTCTCAGGGCATGGTTTGAAGAAAAGGTTACAGGAAGCGGTGGAAAATGCAGAATCTGGTAAAGGTGCTACGGTATTTGGTTATTATGTAGACGATCCGGAACGATTTGGCATTGTAGAATTTGATCAGGCCGGTAAAGTGGTTTCCATCGAGGAGAAACCGGAACATCCCAAGAGTAACTATTGTGTCACCGGTTTGTATTTTTATGATCATCGGGTTGTGGAATATGCAAAACATTTGAAACCTTCTGCCAGGGGAGAATTAGAGATTACCGATCTCAATCGGATATATCTGGAGAAGAACCGTCTGAATGTGGAATTATTGGGTCAGGGATTTACCTGGTTGGATACAGGGACGCATGAGAGTCTGGTGGAGGCAACCAATTTTATCAAAACGATAGAGCAGCATCAACACCGTAAGATTGCCTGTCTGGAAGAGATTGCGTATCTGAACGGTTGGATTACCAAAGAGGATGTGATGAAGGTTTATGAGGTTTTAAAGAAAAACCAATATGGACAGTATCTAAAAGATGTATTGGATGGAAAATATAGGGAGAACCTATATTAAGCAGAAGGGAGGATCTTATGAATATGATTGTAACCGGCGGTGCCGGATTTATTGGAAGTAACTTTATTTTTCATATACTAAAAGCGCATCCGGATTACCGGGTGATTTGTCTGGATTGTCTGACATATGCGGGCAATCTGTCTACATTAGAGTCTGTGATGGATTATCCAAACTTTCGGTTTGTCAAAGAAGATATTACAAACCGGGAGGGAATATATCGGTTATTTGAAGAAGAGAAACCGGATATCGTGGTAAACTTTGCGGCAGAGAGCCACGTGGATCGTTCTATCGAGGATCCGGAGGTGTTTTTGCGAACGAATATCCTGGGGACGGCAGTATTGATGGATGCATGCCGTAAATATGGGATTACCCGTTATCATCAGGTATCTACCGATGAGGTGTATGGAGACTTGCCATTGGATCGCCCGGATTTATTCTTCACGGAGGAAACACCGATTCATACCAGCAGTCCATACAGTTCTTCCAAGGCATCTGCGGATTTGTTGGTTTTGGCTTATTATAGAACCTATGGATTACCTGTGACTATCAGTCGTTGTTCTAATAATTATGGACCATATCATTTTCCGGAGAAATTGATTCCATTGATGATTGCCAATGCTTTAAATGACAAACCATTACCGGTATATGGCAAAGGGGAAAATGTACGGGACTGGTTGTATGTGGAAGATCATTGTAAGGCCATTGATCTGATCATTCACAAAGGTCGTGTGGGAGAGGTCTATAATATTGGCGGCCATAATGAGATGAAGAACATCGATATTGTCAAAATGATATGTAAAGAATTGGGGAAACCGGAAAGCCTGATCACGTATGTGGCAGATCGCAAAGGACATGATATGCGTTATGCTATTGATCCTGCCAAGATACACAACGAGTTGGGATGGTTGCCGGAGACGAAATTTGCAGATGGTATCAAGAAAACGATTCGGTGGTATCTGGAACACAGGGAATGGTGGGAGACTATCATTTCAGGAGAGTATCAGAACTACTATGAAAAAATGTATGGTAATCGCTGATGAGGTGGGCTGGTGATGGCAGACGCAAGTGAGAGATTGGCGCTGCCTTTTCGCAATAAAATTATTCAGAAATGAGGTATCGGAATGAAAATATTTGTTACGGGTGTCGGTGGGCAGTTGGGACATGATGTGGTTAATGCGTTGACAAAACGCGGACATGAAGCCATCGGTAGTGATATTGCTTCGGAATATCAGGGGATTGCAGACGGCTCTGCGGTGACAAAAGTTTCTTATAGGTCTATGGATATTACAAACGCTGCTTCCGTTAGGCAGACCATAGATCAGGTGAGACCGGATGCTGTGATTCATTGTGCGGCATGGACGGCTGTGGATGCGGCGGAAGAGGATGACAAGCAGGAGATCGTGCATCAGGTAAACGTTGTTGGTACTGAGAATATTGCTTTGATGTGTCAGAAATTAGATATTCCTATGATGTATCTGAGTACCGATTATGTGTTTGATGGGCAGGGTGACATTCCGTGGAAGCCGGACTGTAAGGAATATAAGCCATTGAATGTGTATGGTCAGACGAAATTGGAGGGAGAATTGGCAGTGACGGAACATCTGGATAAATATTTTGTGATCCGTATTGCCTGGGTTTTTGGCAAAAACGGGAACAATTTCATAAAAACCATGTTGAACGTGGCCAAGACCCATGATCAAATCTCAGTGGTATCTGATCAGATCGGTACACCGACCTATACCTATGATTTGGCACGTTTGCTGGTGGATATGATCGAAACCGACCGATATGGTTATTATCATGCCACAAACGAAGGTGGTTATATTAGTTGGTATGATTTTGCCAGAGAGATTTTTCGTCAGGCGGCAGAAATGGGGCGGACGGAATACGATGAAAGTCATGTGTCGGTGATTCCGGTTACGACAGAGGAATATGGCGTATCGAAGGCGGTCAGGCCCTTTAACAGCAGACTGGATAAAAGTAAGCTGGTGGAGCAGGGGTTTTTGCAGCTGCCTGCATGGCAGGATGCGGTGAGGCGATACTTACAGGAAATAGAATTTTAATGATACGAGACGGGATCGTTTCTGCAAAAATTTGAAATTTGTGAATCGTGATGAACCAAAGGAGTTGAGAGCATAATGGGACAGATTAAAGTGGAAAAAAATGTAGGTGGTATTCAGGGGTTGTGTGTGATTGAGCCAAAAGTTTTCGGAGATAACCGGGGATATTTTGTAGAGACGTATAATCAAAAAGACATGGAAGCGGAAGGGTTAGATATGGTATTTGTACAGGATAACCAGTCCTGCTCTGCGAAAGGCGTATTACGTGGATTACATTTTCAGAAAGAATTTCCGCAGGGTAAACTGGTACGTGTTACCAGAGGCCGGGTGTTTGATGTGGCAGTGGATTTGCGTGCTGATAGTGAGACCTATGGAAATTGGTATGGGGAAGAATTGTCAGAGGATAATTTTCGACAGTTTTATATTCCAGAGGGATTTGCTCATGGATTTCTGGTATTATCGGATGTGGCTGAGTTCTGTTACAAATGCACGGACTTTTATCATCCGGGAGATGAGGGCGGTCTCGCATGGAATGATCCTGAGATCGGCATCGTCTGGCCGGAATTACAGGGAGAATATCAGGGAAGTGCATCGGGGGAAGGTTATACCTTGACCGATGGCACCAAGTTGAATCTTAGTGACAAAGACCAGTTATGGCTGGGATTAAACGATACTTTCAAATTCTGATGATATCGTATAGAGGAGATGTCAGGCTCCGGAGTCCCGGCATCTTTATGTTCATAATATCGGACGAAGATTCATATGATTGGTTAAAAAGGACAGCACGATAGTGAGGGCTATATGACAAGAGTCATCGTCAGATATCATGGGAATCTTACGGAAGCAATGGCGGATTTTGCGGATAGTACGGTGGTGGAGTTGTTTCATCAATATGCCATCGTGACATTGCCGGAGCAGGCATTGCCGGATTTGGCAGCGTTGCCAGAGGTGGAATATGTAGAGCCTCCGACAACGCTATTTTTTAATTTACAAAACGGACGGAATGTATCCTGTATCAGCGGCGTACAGGCAGATCCTAATCGGGAAGGCACAATAGGGGCAGGGACAGGTACGGCGGAAGGTCTGACCGGAAGTGGGGTGCTGGTGGCGGTATTAGATAGTGGAATCGATTATTCTCATCCGGATTTTCGCCGGGAGGATGGCAGTACCAGAATACGATATCTCTGGGATCAGACTGTGCCGGAAGATTTGGCGCAGGGCAGAACTCCGGTTGGTTATGATGTGGGAGCAGAATATACCTCAGAAGAGATTAATGAGGCTTTGGCAGCACCGCCGTTGGAACGGAACCGGATCGTTCCCACCACGGATAGCCGTACCGGTCATGGGACAGCAGTGGCGGGGATCGCGGCTGGTAATGGCAGGGGATCTGCTGCTTTGCGATATCGTGGCATTGCCATCGGCAGTGAATTGCTGATTGTAAAATTGGGCAATAGTGGAGATGGCTTTTCACGAACCACAGAGGTCATGATGGGATTGGATTATGTATTGCGCAAGGCACTGGAGCTACAGATGCCGGTGTGTATTAATATGAGTTTCGGGAATAATTATGGGCCACACAATGGACAGTCATTATTTGAAAATTTTATTACCTCTTTGAATGGAATATGGAAAAATTGTATTGTGATCGCGACAGGAAACGAAGGAGATAAGAGACATCATGCGGCAGTCAGGTTGCAGGAAGAAGCGGTATCCATTCCGTTTGCTGTGGCAACGGGAGAGCGGTCTTTGACCATTCAGGCATGGAAACAATATGTAGATCAGATACGGATTACGTTATTATCGCCATCGGGAAAATCATTCTTGGTGCCGTTGGAACCAGGGGACAGGGTCAATAACATAGTTCAAATCTACTACGGGGAACCATCTCCTTATCGAATGATACAGGAAGTGTATTTTCGTTTTTTGCCACAGGATGGGGGAGAGATTGAATCTGGTGTCTGGACTATGGTTCTGGAACCTGTACTGATTCGGGATGGGACTGTGGAATTGTGGATGTCGGGTTCGGAGGTGGTGGGAAGTTCTACCGGTTTTATCCGCCCTACCACAGAGACAACGCTTACGATTCCTTCTACGACAGACCGGATCATCTCTGTGGGTGCTTATGATGCAGCTACGGATACAGTTGCCGCTTTTTCGGGCCGGGGCAGAACGGCAGATGGCAGATTGGGCGTGACGATAGTGGCACCGGGAGTTGATGTGAATTGCCCTTCGCCGGGAGGAGGATATACGTTTCAGACGGGGACTTCTATGGCGGCTCCATTTGTAACCGGAGCGGCGGCTCTTCTGATGGAGTGGGGGATTGTGCGGGGGAATGATCCATATTTATATGGAGAGAAAATAAAGTCATATCTCATGAAGGGGGCCAGAAGGTTGCCGGGACAGCTACAGATGCCGGATGTAACGGCAGGCTGGGGCGCGCTGTGCCTGCGAAACAGTTTTCCTGACGGATAGATGCTTGACAAACGAACAGGAATGCTATACTATAATACTGTAAAAAATGGAGCGAAGGCGTTCTGCATAGATTGCAGAGCGCCTTTTCTGTTTGCGAAAAAGTGAGGAGGAAAGCCTATGTACGATTTGGACTTATTGGAACACACGGATACGGTAAACGAACTCTTGGCGAGATATGGTGTGAAGTTTGGTATATATAAAAACAATACATTCAAAGAGCAGTTATTTCCATTTGATGCAGTTCCGAGAATCATTGAAAAAGATGAATTTTCCTATTTAGAGAAGGGTTTGAAGCAAAGGGTCGTTGCACTCAATCTTTTTTTGAAAGATATCTACAGTGATAAAAAGATTGTAAAGGATGGGGTTGTGCCGGAGGATTTTATCTTTGCTTCCAGTGGCTATATGGCAGAGTGTGAGGGAGTGATGCCGCCAAAGGGAATTTTTTCGCATATCTCTGGGATTGATCTGGTACAGGGCAAGGATCGTGCCTGGTATATTTTGGAGGACAACCTGCGAGTGCCGTCCGGGGCATCTTATCCGATGATTGCCAGAGAAATGTGTCGCCGCAGCAGTCCGATGACGTTCCAAAATGTACATTTGGAGGACAATCGTAATTATACGGAGATGCTGCGTCGCACAATGGATCATGTCAATGTAGGTGGACATACTGTGATACTGACACCGGGACGATACAATGCGGCATATTTTGAGCATTCCTACCTGGCCGAGCAGACAGGGGCCCATTTAGTGAATGGATCGGAACTCAGAGTAAAGGACGATAAGCTATATTATGTCAATTATAATGGTGAATTGGAGAGGGTTGGAGCAGTGTACCGCCGGATATCCGATGAGTATCTGGATCCGATGAATTTCAATCCGGAATCCGTGATTGGCATTCCGCATATTTATGATGTGTTCCGCAAAGGGAATGTAGCACTTCTCAATGCACCTGGAAATGGTGTGGCAGATGATAAGGGAATATATTACTTTGTTCCAAAGATGATCCAATATTATTTAGGGGAAGAGCCGATCCTCCATAATGCGCCCACATATTTACCGTTTTATGAGGAAGATATGAAGTATGTTCTGGAACACTTCGATGATCTGGTTCTGAAGGATGTAGCAGAGGCCGGTGGATATGGTGTGGTCTTTGGGAATGCTATGACAGCAGACCAAAAGAAAGATTTTATTGCCTTGTTAAAGGCAGAGCCTAGGAGGTTCATTGCCCAGGAAGTAATTGATTTTCTGGATATTGATATTTTAGAGGGGAATGAAACCGTTCCCCGCAAAGCAGATTTAAGAGCTTTTGTACTGATGGCAGATGAACCGTTAGTATGGAAATCCGGATTAACCAGGTTTTCCAGAAATCCGGATTCATTCATTGTGAATTCTTCACAGGGAGGAGGTTTTAAAGATACATGGGTATTATCTCAGTAGAACAGGAAGACCGCTTAATGTGGTTGGGACGTTATTCAGAGCGAGTGTATACGACACTCCGTTTATTTTGTACTACATATGATCATTTGATTGATGACGAGAAACAGTTATATCAGGAGTTTTGCCGTATGATTGACATCCCGGATGTTTATGGATCGAAGGAGATATTTCGAGAGAAATATCCTTTTGATGAAGAGAATCCGAATTCCATTTTCAGCAATTTGGATCGCGCCTATGATAATGCGATTGTACTTCGGGAAGAAATCGGTTCCGAGACATTGTCTTATATTCAACTGGCTATTTATGATATGAATAAGGCAAAGATCAGTCGGGCGCCGATGATTGAATTGCAGCGTGTGATTGACAATATCCTGGCGTTCTGGGGGATTGCCGATGATATGATTGATTCCGAGCAGGTGCGCAATATTATCAAGACAGGAAAACGAATTGAGAGGGTGGATTTGTATGCGCGGTTGGGGATAGACCGAAAGGAATTAATTCGGGAAATTCACCGCCTGGCTCCGCGCATTGCCCGAAGCGGCATTGCGTATGATGTAGACAAAATGAATACATTAAAAAAACTTGTAGAAGCGACGGAAATTGATTATTATAAGATTGTTGAGGTAATAGAATCAATCTTATAAAGGAGTTACGTCGTGAAAAAGCTACATTTCGATTATTGTATGCAGATATCGTATAGCTCCCGTGTGGATCGGTGTCACTATACGATGAAATGTATACCGGTGAATTCAGACAGACAGCGTTTAGAAAACTGGCACATCGAATTTATCCCCGAACATTCATGGATGCGGGGAGAGGATTCCTTTGGCAATCAGACGATATATGGCAGTGTCGATGATCCGCACGATCAGTTTCATGTGCAGATTGTCGGAGAGGTTACAACCGGATTGGCGGACTATGAGACAGACCGTCAGTCTTCCCGGATAGGCATGTTTCGATATCCGTATGGTTTGACAAAGGCAGGTGACCGGATTCGCACATATCATCGGGATCTGACATTTCATCAAGATGCGGATGCATTAGAACGTGGTATTGTCATGATGCAGCAGCTATATCATGATTTCATATATGAAAAGAAAGTGACAGATGTCAACACTTCTGCGGAGGAAGCATTCGTGTTGGGAAAAGGTGTCTGTCAGGACTATGCACATATTATGATTGCTTTATGTCATCTGGAACAGATTCCGGCGCGTTATGTGGCGGGAATGATGATCGGGGAAGGGGCAAGCCATGCCTGGGTGGAAATTTACCATGAAGGTGGCTGGTATGCTTTGGACCCCACCAATAACCAGGTGGTCGATGATAATTACATCAAATTGGGAATCGGCAGGGATGCGTCAGATTGTCTGATTAACAGAGGACTTATTTTGGGTGGAGGAGATCAACTGCAAACAATCCGGGTCAATGTAATCGAAACGTAGTCATCAACAAAGGATTGGGGAGGATTACTATGATTGAATTGGTTGCATCGGTGGGACTGCCGGTGGATGAAGTGCTGGAAATCAAGAAAAACCGTATGATACCAGAGAAAGGCCTGACTGGGCAGGAAAAAAGAATCAGTGTCGTGACAGGGATCCACGGAGATGAGTTGGAGGGACAGTTTGTCTGTTTTGATCTGTTACAACGGATCAAAGCCGAGCCAGAGAAATTGACTGGGATTGTGGATGTGTATCCGGCTATGAATCCATTGGGAATCGATTCCATCACCAGAGGAATACCGGCATTTGATCTGGATATGAATCGTCTGTTTCCGGGCAACAGCGAGGGAGATATGACGGAATATCTTGCGTCTAAGATGATAGCAGATGTGTTGGGGTCCGATGCCTGTATAGATATCCATGCCAGCAATATTTATCTGACGGAAATACCGCAGATTCGTATCAATGAATTGCATCAGGATTGGCTGGTTCCTATGGCAGAACAGTTAAATTTGGATTTTATATGGGTTCACGGTGCCAGTACGGTGTTGGAGGAAACCTTTGCATATAGTTTAAATAGCCGCGATGTACCGACATTGGTGGTAGAGATGGGTGTGGGGATGCGCACCACTAAGGCGTATTGTGAACAGTTGGTGGATGGTATCATGAATCTGATGCGTGAGATGGGTATCTGGCAGGGAGAGACCAAGAAACCCCGTAAGCCGATTATTTCTGTAGATCCGGATGATGTGATTTACTTAAATGCCGGTCATTCCGGTGTTTTTATTCCGGAGGCGAAGCATTGGACAAAACTGCAGGAGGGGGAATTGATTGGACGTATCGTGGACCCTCTGGCGGGTGAAGTAGTGGAAGAAGTGATTTCTCCGGTAAACGGTGTGTTGTTTACGATCCGGGAATATCCGGTAGTGGATGAGGGTTCTCTAATGGGAAGGCTGTTACGCGAAGAGGTATGTGACGGATGGGAGGAATGAAGTAAATGAGAAAACGTGTGATATTTGAGATCAATTCGATTTATCGTGATAATTTCAGAGTGACGGGCTATGAATTTGGTGAGGGCAAAAAATCGGTCTGTGTCGTAGGTAGTACCAGAGGAAATGAAATCCAACAGTTATATGCCTGTTCCCAGCTTGTGAAAAGATTGAAACGCCTGGAATCGGAGGGACGCATTATGCCTGGACACAGTATTTTAGTGATTCCGTCGGTCAATCCCTATTCCATGAATATCAAAAAGCGGTTCTGGTCCACGGATAATACCGATATTAACCGTATGTTTCCGGGATATGATCTGGGAGAAACAACGCAGCGTATAGCGGGAGGTGTATTTGATGCTATCAAGGATTATAAATACGGAATGCAGTTTACTTCTTTTTATATGCCGGGAAAATTCACCCCGCATGTTCGTATGATGAAGGCGGGATACGAAAGTGTCAAGCTGGCGAAGCAGTTTGGAATGCCTTATGTGGTTTTGCGTAATGTACGCCCCTATGATACCACAACATTAAATTACAACTGGCAATGTTGGAACACCAGGGCATTTAGTCTTTACACGACAACCACCAATCAGATAGACAAGGAAAGTGCCAATACAGCGATCCGCAGTATTTTAACCTTTTTGTCAAAACAGGGCATCGTAGATTATTCCGGTCACGATGGATTTATCTCCACTGTGGTGGAAGATACCGATATGAAATCGGTCAGAACCAAAGTTTCCGGATTATTTGAGAGCAAGGTACAAGTCGGAGAAGAAGTGGTGGCTGGCCAGGTATTGGCAGAGATTATACATCCGTATGAGGGTGAAGTCATTGCTACCCTGACTTCACCGGTGGATGGAATCGTATTCTTTTCTCATAATGAACCGCTTACTTATGCCAATACAGCGGTCTTTAAGCTGATAGAACGTGAAGTATAAAGAATTGACAAAATGTACAGGTAAGAGTATACTAACCCTCAAAACGAAAGACTAACTAAGAGGGTTAGTTTTTCTTTATATTGTAGGTTAGATATAACTAATTTCTGGTAGAAAGAGAGGAATGCTGTTATGTTAGGAAATGTTTTGGTGGTATTGGTTTTGGTCGTAATCGTGTTCTTTGCGATGCGCAGTTCCATGAAACATATGCGCGGAGAAGGAGACTGCTGTGGAGGGGGAGGAGATGTGATACCGAGACCCAGGAAGCACAAAAAGCAGCGGTTGCAACAGGTGGTGGCTGTGAAAAAACTGACCATTGCCGGTATGACTTGTGTCCGTTGTCAGGCAAATGTAGAAAATGCATTAAATTCTGTGGATCAGGTCAATGCAACAGTGAATTTACTACAGGAGGAAGCGATCGTAAAATTAGGTACGGATGTGGCTGATGATGTTTTGCGTAACGCAGTGGAAGAAGCGGGGTACAAAGTGGTCGCTATTGAGAATATGTGATCAATAAGAATCTTGACGAATATCTTTTGATTAGATAATATTAACATTAGTTAGAATAAACTAACATATAGATAAAATATGATAGGATATGTATAAAACATAAACATGGAGGATATCATAAGAATGTGTCAAGATGTATTTGAGATTGTCCAGGGAATGGATCTGGAAGACATAGAAATGCAGATGGCGCTGCAATGTGCACCGGTAATTACAGGTCTGAAGATCGCTAATTTGCTGATCGTACAAAATGATAGCTTTCTGCTGGTAGAGCAGATGATTGCGGAAACGGATTTGTCTTGTTATGTGGTTTCGGTGACCGGAACCAGAACGGCAGTGTTGATTTATGATGAAACACGGTTACAGGATTACTTAGGTCAAGAGGCAGTGAAAGGAAGTATGTACCAATTTGGTTATACAGACCTGACATTATCTTCGGTGCTGATCAAGTTTCGGAAGCGTTATCAGGAATATATGCATACGGCAGAAGCGTTTCCTCATGAGATGGGATTACTTTTAGGATATCCGGTGGAGGATGTGATAGGGTTTATTGATAATCAGGGGGAAAATGCATTGCTTACAGGTTATTGGAAGGTGTATCGCAATCCGGTTCATAAAAAAGAACTGTTTCATCAATTTGAGTGTGCCCGAGATCATCTGATCCAGATGGTACATCGGGGGGTCAGCATGGCGGAACTGATCGAAAAGTATCGTATCAATTCTCTGCGCATTGCAGGTTGATCCCGATTTATTATGCTTTCTCTTTTATATATTATATTTTGAATTCTACAAGGAATCATCGGCACATTTGGTCGGTGATTTTTTGTTGTTTCTGTGGTAAGATAGATAAAAATGCATATGGAGGCTGGTGATGGTAATTACAAAATATTCGTTAATTGGAGCAATTCTTCAATATTATCCTTCTGCCGAGCAATGCTTTCGTGAGATGGGTATGCATTGTGTATCATGCCATATGTCGCCCCGGGAGAATTTGGAGCAGGCATGTCAGGTACATCAGTGCGATGTAGAAACATTAGTGGATAAATTAAATCAACACATCAATGGAGAAGAGGTTTAATCAGATGAAGTATCATACAAAAGAGGAATTGGATCATTTTGGTTTTTCGGAGGCGGTGGTGGTATCGGTACAGTGGCAACTCGGTAATCTTTATTTGGAACTGGATAATGTCACGATCCATCCGGATAATTCTTGCAACCGGGATATTCGTGCTATGCGCACCAATGGATTGCGTCTGAAACTACAGGAGTGTGAGATCATTTCATTGGTCAGAGAGGCTTATAAAGTATACGATGCTGACGGAAGGTTGATGAAAACAGAGAGGGATCAGGAGATAGCCCCGGATGAGTATGCTGATACGTGGAAGCAGTTTGAAGGTATGACCATATATCATATTGCGAAACAGGATCAGATATATCATATTGAGATCGATGTAGAGGAATTTACTTATCATATGGATGTCAGGGCATCTTATGATGAAGAAGACTGGGACCGATTTCTGAGTAAGGAGGCGGAGATATGAAATTACTGATCGTTCGGCATGGAGATCCGGATTATTCTATTGATTCTCTGACACCAAAGGGATGGAAGGAAGTAGAATATCTGGCAGAACGCTTGGCTGCGTTAGATGTCAAGGAATTTTATGTATCACCCAAGGGCCGTGCTAAAGATACGGCAGCACCTACGCTGAAAAAAATGGGTAGAACTGCCATAGAGAAAGAGTGGTTACGGGAGTTTGAGGGATCGATTTTGCGTCCGGATGCCGAAGGAAGAATGATTGCATGGGACTGGCTGCCACAGGATTGGATGCGCAGACCGGTTTTATATGACAAGGATCATTGGATGGAAGATCCCATCATGGAGGAAGGGGGAATCCGTCAGGAATATGAATGGGTTACCGATCATTTCGATCAACTCCTGGCAGAGCATGGTTATGTCCGAGAGGAGAATTATTATCGTGTGAAAGCACCTAACAATGATACGATTGTATTTTTCTGTCATTTTGGGTTAGAATGTGTTTTGCTCAGTCATTTGCTGGGAATATCCCCTGTGGTATTATGGCATGGGTTATGTGCTGCGCCTTCTTCCGTTACCACAGTGACAACCGAGGAACGGCGCAAGGGGATTGCCAGTTTTCGTGTGAATGCATTTGGTGATATTTCACATCTTTATATACATGAGGAAAATCCGGCGTTTGCAGCCCGCTTTTGCGAGTGCTATGATAACGATGAGGAACGAAGAGATTAGAGAAATGGAGTGTTGAGTTAGTATGTGTCAGAAATCAGACCAAATACAGAATCCTTTGGGTGTGGAGAAGGTTAGTACCTTGCTCCACCGTTTTGCGTTGCCAAGTATTGTGGCAATGTTGGTGAGTTCATTATATAATATTGTGGATCAATTTTTTATCGGTAGAAGTGTAGGTGCTTTAGGTAATGCAGCCACGAATATTTGTTTTCCGCTATCGATTTCCTGTGTGGCGATTGCATTGCTGTTTGGTATTGGCGGAGCGTCTGCTTTTAATATTTCTATGGGAAAGGCGCAGTTGATTCCGGCAGAGAAGGAGAAAGCAGTACATTTTATGGGAAATGCTTTGATGATGATGCTTTGTTGCGGCGTTGCTCTGCTCCTGATAACCCAGTTGTTTCTAGAGCCGTTGTTAATGTTTTTCGGTTCTTCTCAGGATATTTTACCTTATGCCAGAGTATATACCCGGATTGTGGCATTTGGTTTTCCTCTGGTGATTGTGGCAACCGGGGGAGGTCATTTGTTGCGTGCCGATGGCAGACCGAAATTAACCATGCTTTGCAATCTGGTGGGTGCAGTGATTAATACCGTGTTAGACGCGCTGTTTGTCTTTGGGTTTCATTGGGGCATGGCTGGCGCAGCAGCAGCTACTGTGATTGGACAGGCAATCTCCGGTGGCATGGCATTGTATTTTCTGGCGCATTGTCAGACGGTTACGTTGCGTCTGGTCCATATGCGTTTAAAGGGATTCCACGTGCGTTACATTATGTCATTAGGAGCGGCGCCATGCAGCAATCAATTAGCGATGATGGTGGTGCAGATCGTGATGAATAAATCTCTGAAATATTATGGTTCTATGTCAGTCTATGGCGAGTCGGTACCAATCGCTTGTGTGGGGATCATTACAAAAGTGAATCAGGTGTTTATGTCCTTCATTATTGGGATATCCCAAGGGTTGCAGCCAATTATCAGTTTTAATTATGGAGCGAAACAATACCTGCGCGTGAAATTTGCATATCTGAGGGCTTTATGTTATGGCGGCACTCTGGCGGTACTGGCCTTTTTGGCCTTCCAGCTTGTGCCACATCAGATTATTTCCATCTTTGGTAATGGGTCCCAAGAATATTTTCAATTTGCCGAGAGTTATTTTCGTATCTTTTTATTTTTTACCTTTCTTAATTTTTTGCAGCCAATCTCTTCTAACTTTTTTACGGCAATTGGTAAACCGAAACGAGGTATCTTTTTGTCATTGACCAGACAGATTATTTTTTTGCTGCCGCTTTTGGTGATATTACCGCTGGTGATGGAGATCGATGGTATTATGTACGCCGGACCGGTGGCTGATTTCATGGCGGCTGCTGCGTCAGTGATTATGGTTGCGCTGGAGTTTCGACAGACCTGTTATCGTGAGGTGCCATCCGAATGATTTTAGGATCTTTGGTCGGAGGTACAAGAGGGCGGTGCATAAGTTTGTCTGGTTTTGCATAACATAGCATCAAGCGAGACTACGCAGGTGAGGCAATGAAACGGAAACTATATGCACTGGTGATGGGAGTTCTGATCCTTGTGTTTTTCTTATTTCCCCAGGTGGTAAGTGAGGCGGCTGGGGAGGGGCTGCTTTTGTGGTTTCAGGCAGTGCTTCCGGCATTATTACCTTTTTTGATCCTGTCTTCTGTAATATTGGGACTGGGCTTAAATGATAGTATCAGCCGTGTGGCAGCGCCGATTTTAACCAGGGTATTTGGGATCTCCAAGGCAGGATGCTACCCGGTGGTGATCGGGATGCTTTCGGGATATCCGCTGGGTGCTGCTACGGTGGCAGAGATGGTGAAGAGAGAAAAACTATCGTTACCGGAAGCGCAGTATATATTACATTTTTGCAATAATGCCAGTCCAATGTTTCTGCTTCAGTATATCGGTGTGACTTGCATGGGACTCCAAGAGCCTTTGTGGGTAATCGGCATCATTTATCTGGCTGCCTGGACGAATGCAGAACTGGAACGGTGGATACGACATACCTCTTTTCAGAAAAACCGGGTTCCGGTATTGCATATACAACAGAAGCAGTCTTTGATTGCGTTATTGGATGACAGTATTTTACACGGATTTACGGTTTTGGCCAAAGTGGGAGGGTATATCATATTATTCTCGATATTGGCGGGTGTGTTGGAGTGCGTATTGCCGGTTTCGTCACAGGTTCGCGCCATCGTAACCGGCATTCTGGAGATTACCACTGGTGCAGAGCAGATAGCGCATATGTCTGTCACAGAGTTTTGGCGTGTGGTGTTATTGACGGGGTGCAGTGCATTTGGAGGATTGTCCAGTGTGGCACAGAGCGCCAGTGTATTATCAGACACAGGTTTGTCTATCAATCGATATATTTTGGCCAAGATGCGGCAGTCTGTTCTGGCAGCCGGGTACATGGCAATCCTGATTTCACTTTTTGGAATAGATATGTTACACTAAAATATAGTGCATGTCTGTGCAGAGACGATTATTCTGTATAGAGGGTGCCAGCAAGACAGAAATGGAGGTTTCAAGACAGAGATGGAACGTAAAAATGCATGGAAGGATTATACTAAAAAACAATTAAAGGAACTGGAAAAGGTAAATACAGCATACCGTAAATTCCTGTCAGTGGGAAAAACAGAACGGGAATGTGTACAGGAAATTATCCGACAGGCAGATCAGGCAGGCTATGTTTCTCTGGAGACTGTACTAGAGTCCGGTAAGAAGCTGAAAAAAGGGGACAAGATCTATGCCGTCTGTATGAATAAAAGTGTGGCGATGTTTCAGATTGGGGAAGAGCCGTTAGAACAGGGAATGAATATATTGGGGGCGCATATTGATTCTCCGCGTTTGGATGTGAAGCAAAATCCACTATATGAAGAGGGGGATCTGGCATATCTGGATACGCATTATTATGGCGGCATCAAGAAATATCAATGGGTAACATTGCCATTGGCCATACATGGAGTTGTGGTGAAGAAGGATGGCGAGACCGTGAATATTTGCATCGGAGAAAAGGACGAAGACCCGGTGTTCTGTGTGACGGATCTGTTGATTCATTTGGCAGGCGAACAGATGGAGAAAAAGGCAGCGAAAGTGATCGAGGGAGAAAAACTGGACCTGCTGATCGGCAGTATTCCTCTAGACAAGGAGGAAAAGGAGGCTGTCAAGGCGAATGTTCTCAAAATCCTGGAAGAACAGTATGGAATCGAAGAAGAAGATTTTATTTCTGCTGAATTGGAGATTGTACCGGCGGGTGCGGCTCGTGAACTGGGATTCGATCGCAGCATGATCATGTCGTATGGACAGGATGACAGAGTTTGTGCATATACTTCTCTGGCAGCTATGCTGGAGGTTGGAGATCTGAAGCGCACCGCCTGTTGTCTGCTGGTGGACAAAGAGGAGATTGGCAGTGTGGGTGCCACAGGTATGCAGTCACATTTTTTTGAAAATACGGTGGCAGAGTTGATTAATTTAGAGGGAAAATATTCCGAACTTAAATTGAAACGCTGCCTAAGCCGCTGCCATATGTTATCTTCGGATGTGAATGCAGGCTATGATCCGTTATTCGCAGATGCTTTTGAGAAGAAAAATGCTTCCTTTTGTGGTCGGGGTGTCGTGTTTAGTAAGTTTACCGGAAGCCGTGGAAAGTCAGGCTCCAATGATGCCAATGCGGAGTATCTGGCAAAGCTGCGTAAGGTGATGGATGATAATCATGTGGCATACCAGACCGCAGAGTTAGGTAAGGTAGATATTGGTGGTGGTGGAACCATTGCTTATATTCTGTCTCTATATGGTATGGAGGTGATTGATAGTGGGGTTGCTGTCCTGAATATGCATGCACCGTGGGAAATTACCAGCAAGGCAGATGTATATGAAGCTAAGAAATGTTATGCTGCCTTTTTGGAAGATATGTAGGGTGATGGTACGGATATGGAAAGATAGGGATGATCTACGGTAAAGATGGAATATAAGCCGGAAGGCGAGGGATGGACGATTGAGAAAAAAGCGTTTTAATTTCGGAAATAAGGTCTGGATGGGGGGATTGCTTCTGTGTTTGATGATTGGTACCAGCAGTTGTGGTGATATCAAACAGGAAAAGCGCCCACAGAAAGATTTGACGGAGATTACGATGGTGTTGGACTGGACACCGAATACAACACATACCGGATTGTATGTGGCATTAAAAAAGGGCTATTTTCAGAAAGAGGGATTGGACGTGACCCTGGTGGAACCGCCAGAGGATGGTGCGACCAATATGGTGGCTGCCGGCGAGGCTGAATTTGGTATTGGTTTTCAGGATGACCTGGCAGAGAATTTTTCCAGTAATACACAGCTTCCGGTCACGGCAGTTGCTGCTTTGATACAGCATAACCAGACTGGTTTTATATCTTTGGTGAGGAACGAAGTGGATACTCCTGCAAAGATAGCAGGGCATAGCATGGCTACCTCGGATGAAACAATCGAGCAGGCAATGGTGCGTGCTCTGGTGGAAGCAGGAGGTGGTGATTTTTTCCAGATTTCGATGGAATCCACCTATGTGGATGATGTGGCTGCGACTTTGGATGCCGGGATTCATGTGGTTTTGGGGGATTATGGATGGGATGTGATCGCCTGTGAGCGGCAGGGAATGCAGATCAACTATTTATCATTGCGGGAACAAAATGAGATCTTTGATTATTATAGCCCGGTGGTTATTGCGAATAATACCTTTTTGACCGAAAAACCGGATATGGCAAAAGCTTTTTTGAGGGCGGTCCGGGAAGGATATCAGGATGCAGTGATGAATCCGGCTGAAGCTGCGAAGATTTTGTTAGAAGAAGCTTCGGATCTGGATCAAGATTTGGTGGAATCCAGTCAACGGTATATGAGTCAGCAGTATATCGCAGACAGCTCGGCGTTTGGTGTGTTTGATGCAGAACGGTGGAATCGATTTTATAACTGGATCAATGAAAAGAAATTGTTCCAAAATGAGATTCCTGAGGGAACCGGTTTTACCAATGAATTTTTGGAAGAATGACTTAATTTGAAATTTGGATAGGGGCAAAGTTTGATCGCTGACCGTAAAAGTTCCGGAAAAACACCCCGGTGGAATGAATTTGAGATGGCATTCAAGTTCATTCCGCCGGGGTGTTTGGATAAAAAGCTTTGGGGATATTTAATACTCTGGCATGATTAATGCGGCAACAAAGTATATGATGATACCTAAGCATCCTAAGGTTACTATCGTTAATATTGCCCAAATCAGACGTATAATGGTAGGATCTATACCCAGACTTTCACCTAATCCTCCGCAGACTCCGGCAATCATCCTGTTTTGTGTGGAACGATGTAGTGAATTGTTCATGTTTTCTCCCTCCTTTTGTTCGTATGTACTCAGTATTCCATGAATCAAGAATTAATATGTTCTTCTAATTCATTAATTGCATCATAACGTATCTGCCGTGAAGATGCAAGACAAACATTGCATGGTAAATGATGATTGAGAGATTTGCAAAAAAAGTAAAAAAAGTTACAAAAAACTATGTGCAATTTTGAGAAAATGTATTATACTATAAAGTAGCTGATTTTATTTGAAGGGAGACTGTAGGGATGAGCGAGATACAACAATTACTGAATGCATTTGATGCTTTAGAAGATGAAATGAAGCAGTTCGATAGGTTGGCAAACAAAGTATTGGTCAGTATTAAAGCACAGGAATTTGTTTCGGAAAAAGTAAATACTGATATGATGCAATGTATCATGGAGTTAAATAAAAAGCAAAAAGAAGTTTTTCAGTTATATAAGGAAACGAAACTAGGCGATACGGTTCCGAAGAAGATGAAGGAAATGCGGGAACAGATGGAAGCCGGCATGGAAGAGCAGAAGAAGATGGATTATCTGGAAGCCGTACGTAGAAGTTTCCTGAGTCTATATACGGATGATGCGGAAGTGGACAAGGCATTGCAGACGTTCAAAGACAAGATCATGACGATTCAGGTTGAGAAGTATCCATTGGATAAATGTTTGATTTATATTAGACCGTTTGCTGTCTTTTTAACAGTGATCAAATCCAATGATCCGGAGAAGACCGTTGAGTTAGTGCCGATTTTGATGGATTATTTTGGTTCCAAGCTGGTGGCACATGTAACCATGAGCAAGGATATTTATATTGGTGATGAGGCAACTGAGTTTACGATGGAGGAACAGATTCCGAAGGATTCTGCGGACCAGGCCGAACTTCCGGATGACGATGATATAACGGAGGAAAACGAAGAGACTGCGGACGGGGATGCGGTATCTTCCGAGGAAGAGCCAGAGGAGGCAGCAGTATTCAATTTATTAGAGTCGGATGCGGAGAAGCAGGAGGAAGAGGACGAGAAGTACGCGCAATACCTCAAGGAATCGAAAGAAGCAGAAAAGGCAGAAAAAGAGTTACTCAAGGGAGATGTGGAGCCTGCCGAACTGGATCCGGATGAGTTGGGTACGATTGAATTAGAGCCGATGGAGCCGGAAATGAAGGAGATTCCGTCAGCAGATATTATTACACCGGAAAAGGTTGAAAAGTCATCAAGACCTGCAAAGCCTACGAAACCTAAGAAAGTCGATTTAAAGGCTTTGTTGGAGGAGGATAACTTTTCCGAATCCAAGTTGGATGATCCGGAATTAAAAGATATGAATAGCGGTAAGAAGAAGAAAAAGAAGGGCAAGGGTGATTCTGGATTCCTTAATCCGAAGGGGATCGGATCCATTGGTGGTTTCTAAGAAATACATAATTATAATATACAGAAGGCGCCTGACATGGATGTCAGGTGCCTTTTACAATAATTGACAGGAAATGATACGAAGGGAATGAAGTAAGATGGTAGTAGATTTGGCAGAAAGCAGGGCAAAAATTGATGCGATTGATCATCAGATTGTTGCGTTGTTTGAGGAACGTATGGCGGTGGCGGCTGATGTGGCGGCCTATAAGAGAAGTACCGGCAAGAAAGTATTGGATCCCGCCAGAGAACGGCAAAAACTAAATGATTTGAGAGAGATGGCCAAGGATGAATTTAATCAGGCGGGTATTGAAGATTTGTTTCGGCAGATTATGTCTGCCAGCCGGAAATATCAGTACCGGTTATTGGGCACCCAGAACTTTGATCTGCCATTTCGTCCGGTGGAAAAACTGGATGTCGATGCAGATACGAGAGTGGTATGTTTTGGTGAGCCGGGTGCATTCACGGAGCAGGCGATGGAAGAAGTCTTTGGAACAGATATCAATGCATGTCATAAGTCCTCTTTTCGGGAGGTATTGCAGGCGGTGGCAGATGGTGATGCGAAATATGGAGTAGTACCCATCGAGAATACTTCCACCGGAGGTATTACCGATATTTATGATATTTTGTTGGATTATGATATTACGATTGTGGCGGAACATGTGGTGAAGGTGGAGCAGGCTTTGCTGGCCAAACCAGGAGCGAAATTAGAGGAAATCAAAGTAGTCTATTCTCATCCACAGGGATTGTTGCAGTGCGCACCGTTTTTGGAAGAACATGCGTTTTCAACCAAAAGTTTTTCCAGTACTTCGGCTGCGGCAAGAAAAGTTGCACAAGACAACGATTTGACGCAGGCTGCCATTGCCAGTGTCAGAGCTGCGAAAGAGTTTGGTTTAGAGGTGTTGCAGGAATCCATTAATTTTTCGGATAAAAATTTTACTCGTTTTATCGTAATATCCAACCAACGGGTATTTCTGACGAATGCAGATAAAATCAGTCTGAGTTTTGAGATCAAACATCAGGCCGGATCTTTGTATAACTTGTTGGGGAACTTTTACTACAATAATTTAAATTTGACGAAGATCGAATCCAGGCCCATCGAGGACCGTAATTGGGAATATCGATTCTTTGTAGATATCGAGGGGAATCTCAATACACCAGAGGTAGGAAATGCTCTGGCCAGTATCCATGAATTTGCCAGCCAGCTCCGAATCCTGGGGAATGTGGCCAGAAAGTAAAAGGAGATAGAAAGCGGGATGAAAAAGGGACAGATCTATGAGGGAACTGTGGAACGGGTGGATTTTCCGAATAAGGCAGTGGTAGCCGTGGAGATACCGGATGAAAATGGCAATATTGCCATAGAACATGCAACGGTGAAAGGAGCTATCACGGGAGAGCGGATTCGGTTCGCTGTGAATAAAGCGCGTCGGGACCGGTGCCAGGGAAAATTGAAGGAAATTGTACAGTATGGAGAGATCGAAAGCCGGACGCCTGAGTGTCCGTATTTTGGTACATGTGGAGGCTGTCATTATCAGCGCATACCCTATGCAAAGCAACTGGAATTAAAAAAGGAACAGGTGCTGCGTTTGGTGAATGCGGTATATTCCGATGTGGATGATGTCCCATATCAATATGATGGTATATTAGGAAGTCCGCAGGAGTGGGGCTATCGGAATAAGATGGAATTTTCTTTTGGGGATGAAGTGAAAAATGGACCCTTGACTTTAGGGCTGCATAAGAAAGGCAGTTTTCATGATATCATTGACACAGAAGGATGTCGTATTGTTTCAGGAGATTTTTCGATGGTTTTAGCCTGTATCAGGGATTATGCCAGGGAACAGGGCTGGAATCATTATCACAAAAATACACATCAGGGTTTGCTTCGTCATTTGTTGGTGAGACGTGCGCAGGCGACCGGAGAGTTGTTAGTGGCTTTGGTAACTTCCTCACAGCAATCTATCTCACTGGAAAACCTGAGTAAACGGTTGCAGGAACTGCCGTTGGAGGGAAAACTGACCGGATTTTTGCATATCATCAATGATAGTCTGGGCGATGTGGTGCAAAGCGATGAAACGCGCTTAATCTTTGGTCAGGATTGGTTCACAGAAGAAGTGCTGGGGTTGCGGTTTCGGATTTCTCCGTTTTCTTTTTTTCAGACCAATACTCTGGGCGCGGAAGTGTTATATCAACAGGCAAGAAACTATATTTTGGAATCTCCAGAAGATGGCACAGATCCGGTGGATCTGTCTGATAAAGTGGTGTACGACTTGTATAGCGGAACTGGAACCATTGCACAAGTGCTGGCTCCGGTGGCAGGCAAGGTGATCGGTGTAGAAATCGTGGAAGAAGCGGTGGAGGCCGCCAGGCGTAATGCGGTGGAGAATGGCCTGCATAATTGTGAATTTATCGCGGGTGATGTGCTAAAGGTATTGGATGATATTCAGGAGTTGCCGGACTGTATCGTGCTAGATCCCCCGAGAGATGGGATTCATCCGAAGGCATTGCGCAAAATTATAGAGTATGGAGTACCAAGGATTGTCTATATTTCCTGTAAACCTACCAGTTTTGCCAGGGATTTGGCTGTCTTTCGGGAGAATGGTTATGAATTAAGCAGGATGTGTAATGTGGACCTTTTTCCGGAGACGGTGCATGTGGAGACTGTGGTGTTGCTACAAAGAAAGGATATGTAGAAATCCTTGAATTTACGCACTTTGTAGAGTTTTTCAGTTTCAACAAGATTGGTGAAAATCACAA
>CAZFSU010000018.1:0-56171 GCA_964521555.1 uncultured Jutongia sp.
TAAGGCACTGGACTCTGACTCCAGCATTTCAAGGTTCGAATCCTTGTAGCCCAGTGAAAAGCCATAGAATATTCTATGGCTTTTTTGTTGTTCAGAAGTATTATGCTTCTTTGTTGCGATTTCCAATTTGCATGAAAGAGAGCACCGCTTAATAACTAATCATCCGTTATTAAGCGGTGCTCTCTTTGGATTTATCCTATATTTCATCTGTGCTCTGTTTAGTCTTCATCCTCGGACTGAACCGATAGGATCTGGCGCTTTCTTGCCATCTCATCACTATCCAGATATTCGTCGTAGGTAGTGATCTTATCAATCAAACCGCCAGGAGTAATCTCCATAATACGGTTGGCAATGGTCTGAATAAATTGATGATCCTGAGAGGTGAACAGGACGACACCAGGGAATTTAATCAATCCGTTATTTAATGCGGTGATGGATTCCATGTCCAGATGCGGAGTGGGTTCATCCATGATCAGAATATTAGAACCTAAGATCATCATCTTGGATAACATCACACGGACGCGCTCTCCACCCGATAAGACATTAACTTTCTTGATACCGTCTTCTCCCGGAAATAGCATACGTCCCAGGAAACCACGCACATAAGTAGGATCTTTTTCCGGGGAAAATGGCATCAGCCAGTCTACGATGGTTTCATCCCGGTCAAATAATTCCGTGTTGTCCTTTGGAAAGTAGGAAAAACTGGTGGTTACACCCCATTTATATGTTCCTTCGTCCGGTTCCATTTCTCCCGCCAGAATTTGGAAGAGAGTGGTAGCGGCAATGGTGTTACTGCCCACGAACGCAACTTTATCTTCTCTTCCGATGATAAAGGAAATGTCATCTAAAACTTTAACGCCATCAATGGTTTTGGAAAGATGTTCCACGGTCAGTACCTCATTACCGATTTCACGGTCCGGGCGGAAATCGATATAAGGATATTTACGGCTGGAAGGTTTCATCTCGTCCAGTTGTATTTTCTCCAGGGCGCGTTTTCGGGAAGTCGCCTGTTTGGATTTTGAGGCATTGGCACTAAATCGTTGGATAAATTCCTGCAACTCCTTGATCTTTTCTTCCTTCTTTTTATTTGCTTCCTTCATTTGTTTGATCATCAACTGGCTGGATTCATACCAGAAATCATAGTTTCCGGCATACAGTTGGATCTTGGCATAGTCGATGTCGGCTGTATGGGTACATACCTTATTTAAAAAATAGCGGTCATGCGAGACTACAATCACGGTATTATTAAAATCGATCAAAAATTCTTCCAGCCAGCGTATGGCATCCAGATCCAAGTGGTTTGTCGGCTCATCCAAAAGCAAGATATCCGGATTGCCAAATAATGCCTGGGCCAACAGGATTTTAACTTTATCACTGGCAGTTAGTTCCGCCATCTTTTTATCGTGCAAATCCGGTGAGATTCCAAGTCCATTTAACAATGTTGCTGCATCAGATTCCGCTTCCCATCCGTTTAATTCTGCAAATTCTGCCTCTAATTCACTGGCTTTGATTCCATCTTCCTCCGTAAAATCTTCTTTTGCATAGATGGCATCTTTTTCCTTCATAATATTATAAAGATGTTCGTTTCCCATGATAACGGTGTCTAGTACCATGTATTCGTCATACTGGAAATGATCCTGTTTCAAAAAGGATAGCCGTTGTCCGGGCGTGATGATGATTTCACCCTTGCTTGGCTCGATTTCACCAGTCAGAATTTTTAGAAAAGTTGACTTGCCGGCACCATTGGCACCGATCAAACCATAGCAGTTTCCTTCCGTGAATTTGATGTTGACATCTTCAAATAACGCTTTTTTCCCCAGACGTAATGTCACATTACTAGCTTGAATCATAATTTTCCTCATTTCTGCGAGACGATCTCTGTTCGTCTTGTCTTTCTCGCGCATATTCTTATTTTATGTGCTGATCTGTTACTCAACGTATACTATTTTACAGCAAATCAGGTGATTTGCAAGGTTTTTTTGTTGAAACGGGGTAAGGCTTATGATAAACTTATAAAGAATATGTCTTTTACAACATGATGTGACACGATGAACTAGATAGAATGGAGCGAATGAATGAAGAAACAGCGATTTGCGATAAAACCTGGTCATGCTTTGCCGTTTGGAGTGACGAGAGTTCAGGATGGGGTTCAGTTTGCAATCTATTTACCGGATAGAAAACAGTGTTTTTTGAAACTATACCGCCTGGGGGAATCTGAACCGGAATACCGGATTCCACTGACAGAAGAGTTTCGTATGGGAAGTGTATACTTTGTTTTATTAGAACTACAGCAAAGTGGAGTTGATGTAGAAGTGGGGCAAAAACCTTCACACAATTCAGGTGAAACTACATTAGCGCAGATATTAACAGAGCAGTATGAATATTTATATGAAGCAGATGGAGAAGATTTGGTGGACCCCTATGCATCGGCATTATCGGATCGTTATCGGTGGGGAAAACGGGATGATGGTATGCCAACCAGAGGAAGGATTTGCCTGCGGGAATTTGATTGGGAAACAGATCATCCGCTGCATATCGGATTTGCGGATCTGATATTGTATCAGCTTCATATGAGAGGATATACCCGGCATTCTTCCTCTAAAGTGAAGCATCCCGGCACGTATGCCGGATTACAGCAAAAAATTCCATATTTACAGGATTTGGGGATTAACGGGGTTTTATTGTTACCGATCTATGAATTTCAGGAGATACAGACATCCACTTCGTTATATCAACCACCACAGGAAGAAAAATCTGTGAATTATTGGGGCTATGGAGCACCGGAAACCTATTATTTTGCACCGAAAGCATCCTATAGCAGCCGGCCTGAGCAGGCAGATCAGGAACTGAAATATCTGATCAAGGCTTTACACCATGCGGGAATTGAAGTGCTGATGGATTTCTATTTTTTACCGGGAACTAATCTGACTTTAATGATTGACTGCCTGCGGTATTGGGTTCTGGAATATCATGTGGATGGCTTTCGGGTCAATACCGAGGTGATGCCATCGATATCCCTGGCATCAGATCCGATTCTGTCTGGTGTGAAATTGTTGACTTCCTATTGGGACCCAAAAATGTTATCCGACGCGGGTGTGTGTCATGCGGAAAATGCACTGGCCGAATATAATGATGGCTTTATGAATGATGCGAGAAGATTCTTAAAGAGTGATGAGGGACGGGTAGAATCTTTCTTTCATCGGTTTTGCCGTAAGCCCAAAGATGCCGATGTGATTAACTATATTACCCATGTCAATGGATTTACTTTGATGGATTTGGTTTCCTATGATATCAAACACAATGAATCTAACGGGGAAAATAATACGGATGGAACAGAATATAATTATAGTTGGAACTGTGGCATTGAAGGGAAAAGCCGCAAAAAAGCCGTTACCAGTCAGCGGATGCGCCAGATCCGGAACGCTTTTGTGATGTTGCTTTGCAGTCAGGGAACCCCTATGATTCTGGCGGGGGATGAATTTGGCAATACCCAGGAAGGCAATAACAATCCCTATTGTCATGACGATACCATTACCTGGCTTAACTGGCGCGAGACGAAACAAAAAGAACAGATACATGATTATGTGAAGCGGTTGATTGCCTTTCGGAGAGAGAATCCTGTTTTGCATCAGGGCAGGAGGCTACAGTTAATGGATTCCATTTCTTGCGGTGTGCCGGATGTGTCGGCACATGGCATTCAGACTTGGCGTCCGGATTTTTCCAATTATAGCCGGATGCTGGGAGTATTATTAAGTGGAAAATATATACAAAATGAGGACGGAGAACCGGAGGATTCTCTTTACATCATTTTTAATATGTATTGGGAAACCAGATCTTTTGATCTTCCTACATTGCCGGATGGCAGTGAATGGCATGCTTTTTTGGAGACTTATGACGAGACATTTTCAGAACTTCCGCCCCGCAAACGCCGAAAAGCGAACCGAAAACGAAGCAAACAGTTAGGAATCCAGCGAAAAACCGTTGTGCCGCCCAGATCGATTGTCATTTTCGTGAGCCGTTAGAGGGGATAAAGTAAATGCCGAAAGCATAAATTTGCTTTCGGCATCCACATTTTGGCAGACGATGAATCCGAAATTACAGATTGTGATTTTTCAAGATCTCCTGATACAGATCCAGATCACATACATCCTTTGCTTCATAGTGCTTACAGTTCTTGCAGGTTACTCCACTGGCTGTTGAATTAGAACAGTCACAGTCTGTGCAGTCGCAAGGACTAAAGCGGGTACAACGTTCTGCAACAGCTTTTAAGCTTTTTGCATCTTTTTTCATGATTTTACCTCTTTTCTACACTGTCCTATGAAGTATGGACAGTCGGCAATGACAGTGTAGGTTTACCGGCTGTCCTCTATGAGAAAGACAAAATGTTGGTATCCGTAGAAATCTAATATAAGTAGATTTTCAAACGGAACATTTAGTCGTGAGATTAGTATGTACAGAAAGAAGGATTTTATGATTTCATTAAAAATTTCAGATATCAAAAGCGCGATGGCGCATTTGTTGGTACGTGACAGTTTTGATTCGTTCTATTTGGATGATGCCGAGATTACTACCTTTGTCAATCTGTCGTTACGGGGGCGGCGAAACATGGCATGGTATGACAGCGATGAGCAGGATATGATTGGTTCCCTATCAGAACTGGTTCGGTGGTTAGAAATGAAACCAATCATTTTTTCTTATATCAAAGGAGATAAGACGCCGACCATTATGAAGATTACCTTAAAGGCAGATTCACAATGGGCATGGCGGTGGTTAAAGGCCGGTGGTGTAGCTGGTCAATATTTGGAGATGAAACCAGAACTGCTATTGCATTTTCGGTATGAGCAAAATCAATTATATGTTGTGACTGGAATATCCTATTTGCAATTTACTATGGATAAACAGATTGAGTTTGCTTGGGACGAGGTTGTTAGGCAATATTTCAAACAGTTGGGTATTGCGTTCTGTTGAAAAATTTACTATAATTGTAGAAAAAGGTATTTTAAATTAGGGATAAGTATGCCCTAAAGCACTTACTACTTAGCATTATGTAGTGTATGCAGGAGGGGACTATGGATAGTTTTAGCTCGAGAGGACGGCGTAAGAGACGTTTAGGAGACTTATTAATTGATGCTGGCTTGATCACCAGAGAACAGTTACAGGAGGCGTTACAGGCACAACAGGAAAGCGAAGTCAGACAAAAGCTCGGTATGACTTTGGTGGATTTGGGATTTGCATCCGCAGACGATATTGCAGATGCTCTCTGTCAGCAGTTAAATATGGAACGTGTGCGTTTATCTGACTTTCACATTGAAGATGCTGTTTTGGCGTTGGTGGACGAGAGAATGCTCCGGAAATACATGTTAATGCCATACGAATTCCGGGAGGATAATGCCAATGTACTTCGGGTTGCCATGAGTGATCCGATGGATTTGGCAGCGATGGATGATTTGTCCATTGTAACAGGCTTGCAGATCGAGGCGAAAGTTACGACTGTGAGTGATGTGGCACAGGCGCTGGATCGCTATTTTGGTAATGCAGAAGCGATGAAGATGGCGGATCAGTTTACTCAGGAGCATAATGAGCGTTATGGTAACCGTGGACAAAAAGAGGAAGAGTCCGAAGAGATCAAGCAGGCTCCGATTGTGCGATTGTTAAATCAGATTGTAGAGCAGGCAGTACATAGAAGGGCCAGTGATATTCATTTTGAGCCGATGGAGACACAGCTTCGGATCCGTTTTCGTATTGATGGCGTGTTACAGGAGGCGATGCGCCATGATATTACTCTGTTTCCGGCATTGGTTGCCCGTATTAAGATCGTGAGTGGGATGGATATCTCTGAGAAGCGAAAACCACAGGATGGACGAATGAGTGTGGTCGTAGATCGAAATGAATATGATCTTCGTGTGTCGAATCTGCCTACGGTATATGGGGAAAAAGTCGTTATGCGTCTGACGCAGAAGAAAGCACTGACCAGAGACAAAAAGGATTTAGGTTTTCAACCGGAGGATTTGATTAAATTTGATAAGATTTTATCGCATCCACATGGAATTATTTTGGTAACGGGGCCTACCGGTAGTGGTAAATCTACTACATTATATACGGCTCTCAGTGAATTAAATACCGTTGGCGTTAATATTATTACAGTAGAGGATCCGGTGGAGGCTAACCTGGCAGGTATCAATCAGGTTCAGACGAATCCGAAAGCAGGTTTGACCTTCGCGTCAGCACTGCGTTCCATCTTGCGTCAGGATCCGGATATCATCATGATCGGTGAGATTCGTGATCAGGAGACGGCAAATATTGCGGTAGAAGCTTCTATCACAGGTCACTTGGTGGTTAGTACGTTACATACCAATAGTGCTGCCAGCACGATTACCCGACTGGCGGATATGGATATTGAAAGTTATATGATTGCAGATGCATTGATTGGCGTAATTGCACAGCGTCTGTTGCGGCGGGTATGTCCGGCATGTAAACAGATGGTGCCGTTGACGGATCTGGAGAAAGAAGAAATGCATATCAGGCCGGAGTACCGCAGCAGAGAGATTTTGGTGCCGCAGGCCAACAAGGGTGGCGATTGTATGCAGTGTGGCGGCGCCGGATATCAGGGACGTATCGGTATTTATGAGATTTTACCGGTTTCTAATATGATTAAGCGTGTTATCGTGCGCGGCGGCTCGGCGGAGGAGATTGAGAACCAGGCGATCCGGGAAGGTATGAAGACGTTGGTTACATCGGCCAATCAGTATGTTTTACAGGGTGTCACTACGATTGAAGAGGTACATCGTGTGGCATATGGTGATGAATAAATGAAATGATGGGGATGATTCTGAGAAGTACCAATACGGATGGATGTGTAATAAAGTCGAGACGAACCTGGTTCGTCTGGCAGATATGGGGAGGAAAAACATGTTAAGTTTTACAATTAATGACTTATTGGCACAGGCGCGTAAGATTGGGGCGTCCGATTTGCATGTAGCAGCAGGTACGGAGGCGAAATGTCGTGTGCATGGAACGTTGCAAAAAATCACCAGAGAACCGTTGTCACCGGCGGATACTGCCGAGTTGATTATGCCGATGGTACCGGAACGTTTGAGAGCCGGTCTGGATTCGGATGGTGAGGCGGATTTCTCCCACGCGATACCGGGCAATGGCCGATTCCGTGTGAACGTACTGAAGCAAAAGGGTGCGCTCGGTACGGTTATCCGTCTGATTAGCACGGAGATTCCTGGTGCAGAAACTTTGGGTCTGCCGCCATCTGTGGTGGAATTAACCAAGAAAAAACGTGGTCTGGTATTGGTTACGGGACCTACCGGTAGTGGTAAATCTACTACATTGGCGTCTCTCATTGATATTATTAACAGAGAACGATGTGAACATATTATTACGATGGAGGACCCGATCGAGTACGAGCATTTTCATAAAAGTTCTATTATTAATCAGCGTGAAGTTGGTATGGACACAATGTCTTTTGCCAATGGTCTGAGAGCAGCGCTTCGTGAAGATCCGGATGTTATTCTGGTGGGTGAGATGCGTGATTTGGAAACCATTCAGTCAGCGATTACGGCGGCTGAGACAGGTCACTTGGTGTTTTCTACGTTACATACCATCGGTGCCGCTGCTACAGTGGACCGTGTGATTGACGTATTTCCGCCGCATCAGCAACAGCAGATCCGTGTGCAGTTGGGCAATGTGTTGATTTCAGTTATTTCTCAGTCGCTGATTCCGACAGTGGACGGTAAGGGGCGCGTGGCCGCATTTGAAGTGATGCATACCACACCCGCGATACAAAATCTGATTCGTGAGAATAAGACACATCAGATCACTTCTTCGATCCAAACCAGTAAAAATTTGGGGATGATTACGATGGATGACGCGATCTTTAAATTATACATGGATGGAAAGATTGATTCTACACAAGCGGTGGAATTTGCGCAGGATCCGGATGTGATGCGCAAAAAATTATTCTAAGAACGAGAACTGTAGGCAATGTTACCAAGAAAAAGGTGTCAAAACTGTGTAAAATTGACAAAAATGTAAAAATATGCCGAAAAATGTAAAAAACATAAATGTTCTATGGTATAATATTTGAATAAATTGTGAACAAATTTTAACTTACAGATATATGGAAGGAAAAGGTGAGGCACATGGCAGAGTTTGCTTATGTTGCGGTGGATGAATCCGGCAAACAAAGGAAAGGTACCATCGAAGCAAATAACGTGGATCAGGCTAGAGCAAGCTTGAAAGGACAGGGGTTGATGCCGATCTCCGTGGACGTTCCAAACGCGTTAAACAAAGAATTAAGCATTAATATCGGGGGGAAGGTTAAGTCTAGTGATCTGGCGCTGTTTTGTAAACAGTTTGAAAGTATTTTGCATGCGGGTGTTACGGTGATACAGGCATTGCAGATGTTGGAGGATCAGGCAGAGAATAAGAAATTACATGAAGCGCTGACGGAAGTCAGGACTTTGGTGGAGAAAGGTGATACTCTGGCGGGGGCCATGAGTACCAGGGATGATGTATTTCCAAAGATTTTGATTCACATGGTGGAGGCCGGAGAGGCTTCTGGTAGCTTGGAGACTTCTTTGAACCGTATGTCGGTTCATTTTGAGAAGGATTCCAAGATCAAGAACATGGTTACGCAGGCGATGATTTATCCGGTGGTATTGCTGGTGGTTATTATAGCTGTAGTTATTATTATGTTAGTGAAGGTAGTGCCGTCCTTTCAGGAGACCTTTGATTCTGCGGGAGGAGAGCTGCCGGCGATTACATTAGCAGTAGTAGCTATGAGCAATTTCTTGATACAGAAATGGTACATATTTGCCGGTGCTGTGTTATTGTTAGTGGTGGGCATCCGTTTCTTTATGAAGACGGAATCCGGGGCGCAGGTTTTTGGCCGTATGGTTATTAAATTGCCGATATTCGGAGATATGGTGATTAAGCAGGCTTGTGCCAGATTATCCCGTACACTGAGTACTTTGCTGGCATCAGGTATCCCGATGGTGGGGGCGATTGAGATTGTAGCCAAGATTATGACGAACCGTATTGTGCAGGTAGTGGTTGAGGATGCAAAAGCGGAAGTGGAGCGAGGTGTTCCGCTGTCGCAGCCATTGGAACAATCCGGGGTGTTTCCACCGCTTCTGTGCCATATGACACAGATTGGGGAAGAGACGGGTAACTTAGAGGAAATGTTAGAAAAGGTGGCAGACTACTATGATGAAGAGGTAGAACGTGCAACCCAGGCGGTTTCTGCGATTATGGAGCCATTGATTATTATTATGATGGCATGTTTGGTTGTGCCGATTATGCTGGCGATCATGGCGCCGATGATGAGTATTTACTCTATGGCAGAGAATGCATAAGTTTCATTGTATTATTGGTTGCCAGCCAAGGGCAATCTTTAATAAATAAATTATGAAAGAAAAGGAGAAAAAGTTATGAAGAAGGCAATTAAGAAGTATTTAACCCAGTTACAGGAAAATGAAGACAAAGGTTTCTCCCTTGTTGAGTTAATCATCGTTATGGCAATCATGGCGATCTTGGTAGGTGTAGTAGCCAGCCAGGTTATTCCTTACATGGAGAAGTCCCGTCAGTCAAAGGATCAGCAGCAGATCAGCGAGGTAGCGACTGCACTGGTATCTGCTGAGGCAGAGAGCCCGGTTTCTATTGGGAATTTTTCTGCTTCTTCACTTTCAGGTATAACAGATAACAGCGGTGCTTCAGGGTCAAATGTAGGTAGTACTTTGGCTAACTTGTTAGATGCAGATAAGAGCTTAGCGAGTGATTTGGGTAGTATTGAGACGAAAATAACAGCTAAATTTAAATCCAAAGCATATACCGGACAGCATATCAATGTTTCTTATGCAGCATCCACAGGAAAGACTTATGTATGGGTTGGAACTATGAAAGAGGGTTCTAAGACAACTGTTGTATCTGACTAATGGTATAGCATAATTGATGAAACATAAGGAGACAGATCATGCCGGAGTGGTTCTATATGTTATTGGGATATGTAGTTGTATTCCTGTTTGGGATTGTGATCGGAAGCTTTTTGAATGTATGTATCTTCCGGGAGCCGAAGCAGGAAAGTCTTTTGGCAGATTCCCATTGTATGCATTGTGGATATGAGCTTCGCTGGTATGATCTGGTTCCGTTATTTAGTTATTTGATGCTTAGGGGCAGATGCAGGAAGTGTCATACAAAAATATCACTTCAGTATCCCCTGGTGGAAGGACTGAATGGAGCATTATATGTGATCGTTTTCTTGGCGAACGGTTGGAATTTGACTAGTATTGTATATTGTCTCCTGACATCCGCCCTGATAGTTTTAAGTGTGATAGACTGGCGTACGACCCGGATTCCTGACAAGGTGAACTTTGTGATTCTGTTGTTGGGGATTTTTGTGACCCTATTAGATTGGTCGAATTGGTGTGATCATCTCATTGGTATGTTATGTGTCAGTGTGGTTTTGTGGATTATCTTTTTCGTGTCTGTAGGACGCGCTATGGGTGGTGGAGATGCCAAACTGATGACAGGAGCAGGGCTGGCGCTGGGAACGATGCCGATTATATTTGCTTTTATTATCGGTTGTGTGGCAGGATCGGTGATTCATATAGGGCGGATGCTGTTTTCTCATGCAGATAAGAAATTAGCATTTGGACCTTATTTGGCATTTGGAATATGGTTTTCTATGTTATTTGGTGATCCGATCATAGAGTGGTATTTACGTTTGTGTGGTCTGGCGTGATCACAGAGTAAGCTTTGCGGAATTTAGTTTCATGGTCCCAGAGGGTTTAACAGGGAACATACAGGTGTTGAATGTTGTGTGATGTGAAACTGAAGATAAGTAAGTTTGCAGCAATGTTAATATGGATGGTACTAAGAGAATAAAACAGGGAGGAACGAGATAGATGGCGAAGAAAGTATTGAGTATTGAAATTGGACAGCAGGTTACCAAGGCGGTTGTCGTGGATTATCTGCGCAAGAATCCGCATGTGTATAATGCGTTTTCTTTTGATACACCGCCGGATGCGATGGAAGATGGCTATATCAAGAATAAGGAAGCACTGGCAAATCTACTGAAATCGCAAATGAAGGATAACGGTGTCAAAGAGAAGGATGTGGTATTTTCTGTCGCGTCCAGCAAGATTGCCAGCCGAGAAGTGGTAGTTCCATATGTACAGGAAAATAAGATTGAGAAGATGGTGAATGAGACGGCACAGGATTACTTTCCGGTAAATATGGAGGAGTATACACTGGCATATAATGTATTGGATATTGTGAAGGAGAAGGACAAAAAGAGTCTGAAACTGTTGTTATTGGCGGCTCCAGATACCCTGATCCAGAACTATTACAGCCTGGCCGATGCGTTGGGAGTACATGTGGAATCTGTGGACTACTTTGGTAATGGTTCCATGCAGGTGTTACAAAAACATATTGGGTCCGGTTATTGTGTCAGCGTACAAATTGGTTCCCTGAATACTATGGTTAGTGTTTTGCGTGAAAGCCAGCAGATTATGCAGCGTACGATTCCTTATGGAGTGAATACGATTTTGGATACTATGATGGGGCAGCAGGCCCTTGGCTTGCATGATCAGACTGAGGCGATGGAGATGCTGTGCCGGGAGAATATTATCTATACTACTCTGGATTATGATGATATTGAAGCGGTTCGGAGTACGCGTATGACGGAGGATCAGATTAGCCGTTCCAATTACAATAGAGATGCCCGTAAAGCTGTGACGGATGCGGTGGGAGGAATCTTGCTTAACGTTATCCGTGTGGTAGATTATTTTAATTCCCGTTATCCGGAGTGTCAGTTGAGCCATATCTATATCACTGGTATGGGTGTTAAGATCCGGGGGATTGATATTCTTTTTGAAAAGGAGATGGATCTGCCGGTACGTCGGTTGGAGAAACTGACGAATATTACATTTTCCCGTGGATTTGCCCGCAGCCTTCAGGATCAGACAGAATATATTGCGGCGATTGGTGCAGCGATTGAGCCGGTTGGTTTTCGTTTGAAATCTTTGGCTGCAAAGGAAAGTCATGCAGAAGGGATGCGTGTGGCGCGCCTGGTATGCGGTGTGATGGTGGCGGCAGCCGTGGTACTTGTGGGAATTGCATGGGTACAGTTGCATAATGCGCAAAAAGAAAATGAAGAGTTGAAATCCAAGAAGGCTTCTCTGGAATATATAAACGATGTGTATAAGGAGAATAAGGAAGCGGAAAACAAAAATACGGAAGTTTTAGTATTAAATGCTGCTACCTATAGTCAGAATGAGAGGTTAAATGAGCTGTTAGACAATTTGAGGCAGAATCTGCCAAAAGAGATGGCGGTAAGTTATTTATCTTCTAATAATGACGGGATTTCCATGACGATTGATACCAAAACGAAAATTTCGGTTGCTTATATGTTGATGACGTTGGAGAAAAATTTGACATCATTGACTGATATTGTTGTGCCGGCAGTTTCTATGAATGAAGAAGATGGTAATGTGACTTATAGCTTTACTGTGACCGCGAAATATGTAGCGCCGGTTACAGAAGATGGTGATGGACAGACAGAAGGCACAGCACAGACAGATGCTGCAGCACAGTAGAAGGGAGGTTGATTTCGATGGCAGAAGGATCAGCAAATAAAGTTTCCATATCAGATAGGGATAAAAAGTTTTTATATATTGTGGCAGGTATCGTGATATTGGCATTGGCATATTTTTTGGGCTTCCAGAAGATGATGGACAAAAAGAGTACCATAGCCACAGAAAATGTTACTTTAGATCAGGATGTGAAAAAGCTTCAAGGTATGGTTGCCAAGAAGGCAAAGGTGGAAAAAGATACAGAAGCGTATAATATCAGCACAGAAAAGATCATGGCAAACTATCCGTCAGAAATACGGACGCAGGATGTGATCTATCAATTAGATTTGTTGGAAAAAAGCGTAAAGGGATTACTGCTGGAAACGGAATCCTATACTATGAATCAGGTGTTCTTTATGAATGGTGCTGTGACGGAAGGAGAGACGCAGGATGTGGCAGATGCATCCGGAGAAGTGGCGGCACCGGCAGGAATTGTCGGTTATAAATCGACTGTAACTACGAATTTTACGACGGATTATAAGTCACTTGGAAAAATAATTGAATATATTAATACAAATGAAAATCGAATGAATATTAACAGCATTACTGTATCACAGGATGAAGGTGCGAATAAACTGACATGTAATATGGATGTGAATATGTATTCTGTTGCAGGTACAGAGAAGGAATATCAAGATCCTGCCATCACTGGAGTGCGGATGGGCAAGGAAGGCTTGTTTTCAGAAGGCAAGTAATGGTTAAGAGAGGAGCAGAGTAGATGAAAAATAAGATCAGACAAGATAATAGTGGTTTTACTTTAGTAGAACTGATCATTACGATTGCTGTTCTTGCAGTGATTTCCGTTCCTCTATTAAAGTATTTCTCAGATTCCATGAGACATAATGTGCGGATGAAGGAAGAACAGAATGCAGTTGTGGCAGCGCAGAATGTATTAGAGGAGTTGAAGGTTTCTGATGTTAATTTGGATGATATCAGTAATCTGACTTCGCCAACCGCTTCTGGTTCGGCTTTATCAGTGAGCTGGCAACAGCTTGCGGCACCTACAAATAACCCGGATGGGACTCAGACGTATTCGGTGAAGGGAAATTATTCCTTAAATGGCAGTTCCTACACGGTGACTGCGAAGATCAATCCACGAAATAGACTGGAAAACGATGACGGAGATGTGAAACTATATCAGCAGGTAGAAGTACCTAGTATGGATTCGTCAAAAGATTCCGTATCAACAGAAACCGGACAGTATTTTGCGAATGCTAAATTCCATTTCTATGGTTTGTATTCCAAATATTGTGATGATCATAATATCGCCAGAGATCCTGCCATTACAACTTCGTACATTGGAAAGTGTCTGGAACGCACCATTACGATATCCGTTACACCGAATAAGGATTCTAGTGGAAACAATACGGGAAAGATTGATATATTGACCACATATATTTATACATGGAGAACAGGCGTGTCTACGATACACGGAGTCTCTACTACTTCCAGTTATTCTGAAGATATTGAGAAAACCACAGTATCAGGTACGGGAACACATAATCTGTTCATATTTTATACTCCGGTTAATTATAAGATAAATGAGGCGGATACAACGGAGGTTCCAACGGTGGTACCGGATAAGGTGAAAATGCAGGGTAATATTACATCTTTAGGTGTTGCTCCTGGTATCGAAACAGAAACATCCAAACTGAATTTGAAATTATATTTGATTGCGGATTCCAGTGTGGCTCGAACGAATTGTGTGACAGGAACTTATACTTTGACGTTAAGTGCAGCAGATAATATCAATAACTATGTATCGGATGTGTTTGCTAATCTAAAGAATACAGAGTTTACAACCAGTGGATTTTCGATTGATACCAGCACATTTCCTGCGGCATCCAAATATGGATTCCATTATGAGGCTTTAATGAAAGAGACCTCCATAAATCGTGTGGCGGATATAGAGGTATCTGTGTTCAAAGGGGATTCTGTCGATGAGAAGAACCGGTTTACCACGGTAAATGGTACAAAAGTTCAGCGATAGTATGGTTTATGATAGAGAAAGAAGGGAGAACGTATGAAACGATTCTATAAGGATGAGCGGGGATCATCATTAGTGCTTACGATCATTGCGATGGCGTTTATATCATTGCTTGCTGTGGCGGTGATCTCAATGACTGTGACAAATATACGGTTAAAATTAGCGCAAAAGGGTTCCCAGAAAAATTTTTATACGGCGGATTCTATTGTAGATGAGATTCGTGCGGGTGTGGAGGAACTTGTATCATCGGCTTCTGTGGATGCTTATATGGAAGCGTTCTCTTCCTATGGGACAGTATTATCCGGCAGTCAGGAAGTGCTGTCTGATAAATATAATAAGAAGTTTTTGGAAACTATGATCAGCGATTTATCCGATGGCAAGAGTAGTTACGGAGATTCTACATTGTATTATAAAGATGAGATATTACAAAGCTATCTGATTAAAAATGGTGCAAATCCGGATCGTTATGTGGTGCATTCCCTGCATCCGGGGGGAGATACAAAGCCTTATGGCAGTATGGTGATGGAAAATGATACCTTGCTATTAAAAGATATTCAGGTAACCATGACAGAGTCTAATAAATCCTATAAAACTACCATTACTACCGATATTCGTGTCAATATACCGGAAATGTCGGCAGAGACTCGTTCGGAATATTTGAATTATGCGTTAATTGCTGACAATCAGGTGATTGCTGGTGTGAGTGGCACTGTAAATGTGGATGGTAGTATTTATGCGGGTACTGTCCGGAGATATTCTGCGAGTGGTTCAGATGAGACAGGGATTCTTGTAGAAAATGGTACAACACTGAAGATAAACGCAGAGCAGGTAGTTACTCGTGGCGATATTTTTATCAATGGCGGCTCCACTTTGGAACTGAATGGATATAATGGATTACCGTCCAATTTATGGGTAGAAAATATTTTTACCTCGTCCAAAGGAGGCGGTGGTAATACATTGAACATCACAGGAACTTGTAATGTTTCTGACGATATGGAAGTTGGAGGAGAAGGAGATCAGGTCACTCTGTCGGGGAATTATTACGGATATAATTATAACAATGATTATTCGGATGCGGGTGTGACGACTGTGTCCACAGAGTCGCAGTATAGCAGTGCGATTCTGATTAATGGTAAGGGTTCTAATCTGGATCTGACGGGTTTGGATCGATTGGTTTTATCCGGTAGAACCTTTATTTCCAAGAAGACAAATGCAGGTGAAGCGGATGAACGGATAGCGACAGGTCCATCCGCCACCAAAGCACCGATTATGAATGCAGATATTGCGATGGGCGAGTCTTTGACTGTGAAAGGAGCTCAGGTGGCATATTATGTGCCGGATGATTTTATTACCACAAAAACTGCTCAGAGTATTACCTATCCAGTGGTTGACACGGCAGATGGTACAATCCGCTATCGTTATTCGACCGATTTGACAACCGAGTATGTTTTTGACTACATAGGATATGTAAAGTATCTGTTTGGCTTGGATCCAAAGACGGCTACAGACGCAGATTTAGCAGCGAAAGCAGGTTCTTTTGATCTTATGGATTATATTAATCCGGGTACACCGTTAACTACTTATTATCGTAATGATAAGACGGTTCAAGCTAATTCTGTGACTTATTATTACTTGAATTTTAAGAGTGAAACTAAGATGATGGAATTTTATCCGTGGTTTGAAAAGACAGCACCGAGATATTCTGCGGTCAAGGATGTCAATGCTGCTTATATGGGTTCTACAGGAATCAGTGTGAATAATGGTATGCAGGTATATTGCAGGGCTGGAAACATTCTTTATCGCGATGCATCATCAGGGGATATGGAAACGAAGTTAAGCAACGAGTCTGCTTCGATTTCATCTTCGGTACTACATGACTATGCACGGGTAAAGAGCCGGGAATATATGTCCAGACAGCTTGCACTTTCTCAAGACTATGAAAAGGCTTCTGAAGCTGTGAAAAACGGTCAGTATCGACTATTAAACAGTTCCAGTGCTGACTTATCGAAATCAGGGACTGCAGATGATACTAATTTATTTAATGTTTTGATTGATGAATCCAATATGCCGGCATCCACCGTGGAACAGGTGAGTGCCAGTGGGAAAGGTGTGATCATCATTGAACCGGATGATACGGAGACGGTGACATGGAATTCCAGTAAACAGACAGCGTTGGGCGGCAAGTCCAAGGGAATTATCATTGCTGCCGGAGATGTGATAATCGAAAAGGACTTCTCTGGTTTGATTATAGCGGGAGGAGACATTAAATTAAGTGCAAGTGGCATTAAGGTTTCTACAGATAGTGATTTGTTAGAGGAAATGTTTACAGAGGATAAAAAATTAACCACACCTTTATTCTTTAATTTATTTAGTAAATATTTCCGGCGTGCTGTCAATTCTACCATTGGACAGGATAAGGACGCAAGCCGTGATACAGTTATCTATGAGAAGTGGAAGAAAGAGTGATAGGAGGTGATGGCGATGCAAGGATGGAGAAAACAGGAAGATGGTTTTACATTGGTGGAAATGATTATTACGATCGCCATCAGTGCCATTTTAGTAGGATCTGTAGCCGGTGCTATGGGATATATCAGCGCCGGTAATTCAAAACGGTCTGCGGCCAGATTTAATTCCAAGTTAAATACCGCCCAGACAGAGACCATGATGAAGAAGGACCCGACGATTCTTTATCTATACGAGGATACGGATGGTATCAAGGCAGGTGTATCTTCTACGGATTGTTCCACATATGCTGAATTGCAGACAGCAATTACTGCTGGTAAGGTATCTTCTACTGTGGTGGGAGGTGCCAGAGTAAGTGTGCAGGCAAAGGATGACTCAGGTGCTACCTATAATCTGAGTTCCAGCAATATGATAAAAATTGCTTTTGAGAAGAGTACTGGGGCATATAAATGCGCTAATTCTGGTACGACGGGAGATACTCGGTTTTTTTCTGAGATTACATTTAATGGCGCCGAGTCATATAAAGTTACATTGGTGAAACAGACAGGGAAGCATGTACTGAACAAATAGTAGGAGGTGATAAAAGTGCGGAGAAGAGAAGAAGATGGATTCACTTTGGTAGAGTTAATCATTTCTATGGCTATTTTCTCGATTGTGGCGATCATGATCATGATGTTCATGCAGACAGGTGCTAATAGTTATCAGCGTGCGAAAAATGAGTTGGATCTTCAAATGGATTCCCAGATGCTGATAAATCAGATTCGTGATATGGCATATTCTGCCAATTATGCGGAATATGATGATTCTGGTTCTACCCATGTTCTGACACTTTATCATGTGACGAAGGATTATACACCGGCAACCACTCCAAATACGGCTGTCACTCCTGCGACAACAGGCGTGCCTGCTTCTGTATCCAAACGGATTACCAGTTGGGAAGTGATTGTATGGGATCCGGATACGAAGAAACTATATTATGATAAAGCTAGCGTAGATGCCAGTGCAGTTCCGAAACAGGAAGTGACAGCAGCTCCAGCGATTAACTTGTCAGATGCGGATTGGAGAAATCAACATTTGTTCTGCAACTATATGGAAAACTTTACAGTTGCAACAGATGCCACAGGAAAGATTCCTGATAATACGATACAGTTGACAATTAACATGAAAGCCCGCTCGCGTAAATATGATTTGAAGGAGGATATTACGGTGCGAAATGGATGGGTATCATATCCATGATTCGGGATGGGATACAGGAGTCTTGCAATTAGGAATGGAGGTTGCGTAACATGAGTTGGAAGAGACAGAAAAGCAGAGTTAGTCTTCGCAATTTATTGCGTAATAAAAAGACAGCGGCAATAGCGGCTGTCTGTTGTGTTGCTGTGGTAGGTGCATATATTGGGTTCCATCGGCCAACGTCAGAAGCCGCAAATGAGAATAGTTTCCGAGGAATTTTGAACTGCACCGAGACAACAGATGCCAGTGGCGAGAAGAAGCTGGAGTATAGTGTTAAGTCTTTTTCAGCGGATGAGAATGCCAGTGATATTTCTGTGGATATGAGTCAGAAATCCGGGGATCGTAAGAGATTGGGAACACCAGATGATCCTTTGGTGGTTTTGGAACTGGTTCCGTGGCAGGGATTCAGTGAAATGGGGTATATGATCGAAGGCTGTGAGCCGGTGGATCTGTATACCAGAGTAGGTGCCTATGATAAGGAAAAGGCAGCATATTATCGTTCGTGTTCTCAAGAACAGGCAGATCTCTACGATACTTACTGGGGAACTAACGGCGGTACTTCATGGATGAACGTGGGTGCCACCGTGACGAAGTGTTTTTCGGAGGAAGATTACCCGGGAAAAGGTTTAACCGAAGATGATCCGGATTATAAATATCGTTGGTTTCAGTATAACGATGGTTGTACGATTCGTGGGTATTATGAAAAAGTGGCAGGTACTGCGGTAAAGGGGTCTTTTAACATTACTTCGGTAGACAGTGATGGAAGACCGGTCTTTACGAAAGCAGAAAATGGAGATTTCATTTGGGTTTCTCTGGGAGAGGAAGCGCCATTATATGATTTTCATAAGACGAAAGAAAATAAGAACTTCCAGGCAGGAAATTCTTTGACTGAAGTAAAGAGTGCTTTTGCAGCAGGTGACAGAGAGTATACGACACGGACAGAAGACACATATTATGCTATGCCGAATGGCGCTTATCTGGCACATGAGACAGGTACATTTAATGATTTGGTTCCGAAATGTAAATTTGTACATTACAATGATTTTTTGCGCTATAGTCTGCGTATCCGTACAAAAGAGGATGTGGATAACTACTCGGTTGTTGTGAAACCGGTGGAGCCGGAGCAGTTGAACGAACATCCGGAATTAATTGATTTGGCCGATCTGATCTATATACATGTGAGTTCGGAGTCTGGTATTGCAAGCAATTCAAAAGTGCTGGAAGCAACAGAGTATGAGAAGATAAATAAAGAAAAGACAAACGCAACGAAAGATTCTACTTTCTACACCAATGATATTTCCTGGGAAGTAGCAGAGCGTTTATATTTCAAAGCAAATGCCCTGACGAAATACAAGTATAAAGAAGATGGCACTGTTGATAAAACAGAATTTGATTATTCGGGAGATGGTCAGTATGGATATGCACCGGTTATACTGGCGAAAACCATTATAGATACTTTAAAGGGTGGTGATTCTCATAATGATACAACCTATTTTTTGAATTATGATGAGATGACTCTGAATAAGTCCTATAGTGGTGGAAATAAAGGCAGGGATAATAATTTCTATAAATTCTGTTTAATGGATTTATTGATGGATCAGGATACTTTCTATGAGATGTTCTATACTCCGTTAGATTCTACCCATCAGCCGGTGATCCAGACGAAAAACGGAAAGGGATATAATACGATACAAACCGGGGATGCACAAACCTACTGGTGTCCGGAGGCTTTTCTGCCATATGTTAAGGGCATTACAAATCAGTATGCATGGGGAACAGCAGCCGGTCTGGAGTTATGTGATAAATATGGTATTAACTTTTATGGCGGTTCCTTTTTGAACTTTCCTGGTTCAGCAATTCTTTCCTATACCTATATTTATAATAGTGATGGTAAGATTTTTGTACTGGGTTCCACAGAGAACTTAGATGAGGATGCGGAGTATACTGCCGGGGCATTTGATTGGTTTAAGGATCGGGATGAGCATTATAGTTCTCTGTCAACTCTGGATATTATCTACTTCATGCTGAACTATAGCAAGGGAGGTAACAATACCACCGGTTCCCGTACTAAGAAGTCGATCCGGTCGTTGGAGATTGAACCTTCTAACGATTTCTATCTCAATGAGACTTCCCTAAAAGCATTGCTGCCGGCAACCAAGTATAAGATGACGGTGGAGCCGCCGGTACATATGACGACTGCTGAGTTTAATGGTAGTAAGATCGACTTAAGTGAGTATGATCTGGTATATATCGGTACTTGTAGAGGCAAGATGAATACAGTGGTTCAGAATCTGGATCATGGTTCCGACGGTTGGTATGAGGAAGATGATGCACGTTATAATGATGAAAATATAACGGGTAAGCTCTATCTGCATGTGGGTGATGTGATTAAGAGTGGTTCGGATCGTTATCGTTTATCCGGTACGGATATCACCGACCAGCAGATGAAAAATTTAGTAGCGTATGCTAAATCCGGTGAGGCGTTGGTATTTGAGGATGCATTATATAATACAGGAAATAGCATCTATAAACGAAATGTGGATATTACTTCTAATATACATTCCCTGATTGATAAGGTGAAGTCCAGAAGTAATGTGGCTGCTTTGACGTCCCTGAAGACTTCGAATGATATTGTAAGTACTACCGTAAAGGGGGCGGCTGTTTCCATCACTACACCAAAACCATATTACAATCCGGAAGATGTGGATGACGAGGATGACCGTCCTGTGAATGCTACTTTGACAGGAAATAAATTGAAATTTAGCTTTACCATCGGCTATCCGGGTGATTCCAATGTGGAGAATGATAAGAATACCAAATATGGTGTCCGCCTGTATGTGGATTCCAACGGTGATGGTATTATTACAGAGGCAGAGGATGGTTCGGAGCTTTGTACCTGGGATAGTGATGCAAAGACCGGAGCTGTATATGCGGCTGGTACGAAGGACGCATCCGGAGTGGAGCAAAAGGCACATTATAGTATCACTTATACGGTGGATAAAGAGCGAACCAATGGTGCGATTGCCTGGAAGTTTGAAGTGTTTAGCATTGATAATGAGAATATCAAAACGACAGTTTCCGGTGTATCCAGATACAACGGCAATGAGAAGAATGACAATCCGGTGAAGAATGAGATCAAGGTATTGCAGGTTATTCCGGATAAAGAGTATAAAGATAGTTCTTCTAAGGCAAATCTGGAGAAGGAATTAACGAAAGCAAAGAGCGCCAGTCTGTTTGCAAAGTATGCGAAGGATTTGGATGATTATGAGATTACGGTCAAAACCATTCCGTTGAGCCAGTCCGCTACTACGGTGGAGAAGATGGGATATCTCAATGCATTTGCCTATGTCAATTCGGATGATTATGACAAGACATCCAATGCCAGAGAGAATTTCACAGCGGGAGGAGAATTTTATTATCCTTCCGAATATAAAGACTATGATGTCTATTTGTTTAGCTGTGGAGATGATTTTGAAAAAGCGGATAATAGTAATGGAGCGGTGGCTTTTGCATATTGGCTTTCAGAGAATGGACGTAGTGTGATCTATACTGCCGATTCCATCTATGATGCAGAGAGTTCTTCTGTGGATGGGGTGAAGAAGCTGTTAAAGGATAGTGCCGGCTTGAGCCGTTATACTTCCACAAGTGAGTCAACAAAGAAGTATAATGATACTGCCAGCTATACAGATAACAGTAATAAATCAGCAGAATATGAATCTTCGGATTATGATGGATACGAGAATTTAGAATATACCTACAATAAGCTGACGGAGTTAGGAAAGGCATCCGATAACAAATATCTGGCATTTAAGAATGATATCTGGAAGACGAAGGGTGGTTCTGCGGTTTCTTATGGTTCTAATACAGAGAAGACACAGACATTAAGCCAGATCAATAAGGGTACGATTTGTGTATATCCATATACGATCTCTGATCCTGAGACGGATATCTTGGACCGTTTTGAAGATGAAAATCTGGTGCCAATCAGTGGTTATACATCACAGGATTATCAGATCAATTTGAAGAATCCGATGGCAGATGTATGGTATTGTCTCTATGGGGATGAGGATACTACTTATGGTATCTCGCCAAACGATGCGGCTAACAACTATTATTTGTATAATGTGGATAATGTATTTTATTCAGGGATCTCTCTGGATAGCAGTGGAACCACGAAACTGGAAATGCAGTTATTTATCAATACTTTGATTGGTGCATCTGAGGCTAGTTATGATTACCCATATATTACAGCCGATAAGTTAGAGATCCGGAATGTTGATTCAAATGAGACAGATTCAGATGAGACAGAGTCTCCGACAGAGGATGAGCTTAAGATCAAACTGGTATCCTCTTCGGATGAGGAGCGTAATTATAAGTTCTCAGTATCGGGTAATACTTCTGAATTGATTGAAGATTATCAGTATAAGGAATATGTGGCACATGCATCGGCGATACCAAAATCATCGCCGACGCCGAAACCAACACCGACACAGAAGCCGACTCCTTCTCCGACACCAACGCTGGATCCGGATGCGACAGCGGCACCAACAGAAGTTCCGAAGGCAACACCAATTGCCCTGATGGAAAATCCGCTTGGTTCCACTGGTGTGAAGTGGGAGACGAAAAATGCAACATGGATGAAGGATTTGAGTAACGATGCAGTTTTGCAGTTCAGTTATCGCTGCAATAGCAAGGTAGATGGAACCTCTTATGTACTAGAGACACATGGTGGTTATGATAACTGGGGATATGGTAAGTTCTTTACCGCTTGCGTGGATGGCAGTACAGATTCCACGGATATTCAAGTGGTTCGCATGACGGTTGGGGAATTTAAGCAATCCTTTGAAACTAAAGTAGCACTAAATGATGATTTAGTGTATGTATGTATGCAGCCTTATAATTATAATAGTAATGTTATATTATTATCTGTTCGTTTGTACTTGGATGCGAATACATTGGGTTCTGGCGACACCGATTCATCCATTGGAGACGGTGATACATCGGAGGATACAGATAATGAGAATGTAGAGGTAAAGGATGTGACAGATTCGGATTTCTTAACCGATACAGATACACATAAGATATATTTTACTCCATATGATGGAAATCTGGTAGGGGGTACCATTAAGGAAGTTACGGCAGCGTTTGTAACGGATAAGAATGACGATGTCAATACAGTTGCCCAACCGATTAATACTCTTTACCGTGAGAAAAAATCTGGCACAGAATTGAAAACTACCCAGTTTGTGACAAAGAAAGGTGGAGGACAGTTCCTGGAAACCTTGACGGATAGTGTACAATATTACATCCCTTACAATAAGACTTATGTAAGTATATATCCGTACATTAAATTAACGATACGAAATAAGAAAAAATCCAGTGTGACCTATATTGAAGTAGATGATTTGGTAACACAAAAGAAAGACACCAAGGATGTCTATATGTTCCCTCTGGATTAAGGAATGAAAATAATTGGAACTGGCACTGCAAGTATTTGCAGTGCCAGTTTCGCGTAACATGATAACGTTGCATGATGAAGAAAGAAGGACTCATATGTTAAAGACATTAGGAACACAGATCAGAGAATATAAGCGAGCGTCTATTATGACTCCTGTTTTTATGATATTGGAGGTGTTATTTGAGACGTTGATTCCTTTATTGATGGCATCGATCATTGATGAAGGCGTTATGAAAGGGGATTTGAAGCATATTTACATCATGGGCGGATGGATGCTGTTGCTTGCCTTATTGGGGCTGTGGTCTGGCGCGATGGGGGGCAAGTATGGTGCTGAGGCTGCTACAGGCCTGGCGAAGAACCTACGGCAGGCAATGTACGAGAATATACAGACATTTAGTTTTTCAAATATTGACAAATATAGTACATCAGGGTTAGTTACCAGATTAACGACAGATGTGACTAATATACAAAATGCTTATCAAATGATCTTGCGTATGTGTATGCGGGCGCCCATGTCATTGATTTGTGCGATGGCGATGGCCTTTTATGTGAATGCCAAAGTCGCGACCATATATCTCTTTGCTGTGATTTTTTTGGGAAGTATTTTATTTTTGTTAATCAGAAAGACCATGAAATATTTTGATCAGGTATTCCGGAAATATGATGATTTGAATGAAAGCGTTCAGGAGAATGTGTCAGCGATCCGAGTAGTAAAGGCATATTCCAGAGAGGAATTTGAACAGTCAAAATTTCGTCAGGCCAGCGAAAATGTATATAAGATGTTTGTAAAAGCGGAAAGTATGATCGTATTAAATATGCCATTGATGCAGATGACGGTGTACGGATGTATTTTGCTAATTAGCTGGCTGGGGGCACATATGATCGTGGGTGGATCGATGGAAACCGGTGATTTATCGGCATTGTTGGCATACTGTATGAATATTTTGATGAGCTTGATGATGCTTTCTATGGTATTTGTTATGATTACTATGAGTATTGCCAGTGGGGAACGTATCTGTGAAGTATTAGAGGAGAATTCAGATATTGTGAATCCGGCAGATCCGGTAATGGAGGTCTCGAATGGACGTATTACCTTTGATCATGTGGTATTTCGCTATAAGAAAGAGGCTTCTGATCCGGTATTAAAGGACATTAATTTAGAAATCCAGGCGGGAGAAACCATTGGTATTCTGGGGGGGACCGGTAGTGCCAAGTCCAGTCTGGTTAATTTGATCAGCAGGTTGTATGATGTGTCCGAGGGAGCGGTTTATGTGGGAGACAAAGATGTTCGTGAGTATGATTTGGAAGTGCTCCGCAATGAAGTAGCGGTGGTACTGCAAAACAATGTGTTGTTTCGTGGTACCATTCTGGATAATTTGCGCTGGGGTGACCCGGAAGCCACAGAAGAGGAGTGCAGGCATGCCTGTGAACTGGCCTGTGCAGATGAGTTTATTCAGAAGCTGCCAGATGGATATCAGACATATATCGAGCAGGGAGGCACCAATGTCTCCGGAGGACAGAAGCAGCGACTGTGCATTGCCAGAGCACTGATGAAGAAGCCAAAGATCTTAATTTTGGATGATTCCACCAGTGCAGTGGATACCGCAACAGATGCTAAGATCAGGCGGACTTTCGCGGAAGAAATCCCAGAGACGACGAAATTGATTATCGCGCAGCGAATCACCAGTTTGGAACAGTGTGATCGTATTATCGTGATGGACGATGGGAAAGTCGATGATTTTGGAACACCAGAGGAATTATGGGAGCGTAATGTGATTTATCAGGAAGTATTTGAATCTCAAATGAGTGGCAATGGTGATTTTGATGAACCGGGAAGGGAGGCATAATCGTATGGCAGAGCAGAAACAACAAAATTTGCCGAGAGGTGTGAAGATGCCAGGGAAGCAAATCGAAGATCCGGTAGGAAAATTAGCCCGATTACTAAAATATGTATTTCAAAATTATGCACCGCATTGTATTATTGTTTTGATTTGCATTATCGTGGGAGTGTTGGCAAATGTACAGGGGACCATGTTTACACAGAAATTGATTGATGACTATATTCTTCCGTTGACAAAAGTATCCGATCCCGATTTCCGTCCACTATGGATAAAATTAATGCAGGTGGCAGGATTTTATGCCATAGGTGTCATTTCCAACTATGTTTATAACCGGATCATGGTGAATGTGACACAGGGCACGTTGCGAAATCTCAGGGTGGAAATGTTTGAAAAGATGGAGACTTTGCCGATCAAGTATTTCGATACCCATGCGCATGGTGACATCATGTCAACGTATACCAACGATATTGATACCCTGCGTCAGATGATTAGTCAGAGTATTCCACAAACGATCAATAGTCTTATTACAGTGGTAAGTATTTTTGTTTGTATGTTGATTTTAAGTATACCTTTGACGATTGTCACTTTAATCATGGTGACGATCACGGTTTTCGCCACCAAAAAAGTCGGAGGATTAAGTGGCAGCTTCTTTATGGCACAACAAAAAGATTTAGGTCGCGTGAACGGACAGATCGAGGAGATGATGAATGGTCAGAAGGTAGTCAAGGTGTTTTGCCATGAACAGGCAACCATTGACGAATTTCGGGAATTAAATGATAAACTGTTTGAAAGTGCAAATAATGCCAATGCATTTGCCAATATTTTAGGTCCGATCAATTCTCAGTTGGGAAATGTAAGTTATGTTATCTGTGCAATGGCAGGTGGTATCCTGGCATATATCGGTTTTGCAGGGTTTACTTTGGGAAAATTGGTTAGTTTTCTGACCTTTAATAAATCTTTTAGTATGCCAATTAATCAGATCAGCCAGCAGATCAATGCTATCGCGATGGCATTAGCAGGAGCCGACCGTATCTTTACACTACTGGATCAGAAACCTGAAACCGACGATGGATATGTGGAACTGGTCAATGCAGATGTAACTGGAGATGGCATTGTGTCAGAGTCGGAGAAGCAGACTGGTATATGGGCGTGGAAACATTTTCACAAAGCAGAGGGAACGACTACCTATCAGTGTTTAGAAGGGAATGTGGTATTTGACCATGTAGACTTCGGATACGATGATGATAAGCTCATTTTGCATGATATCGAGATCTATGCGAAGCCGGGACAAAAAATTGCCTTTGTCGGTGCCACCGGAGCAGGCAAAACTACCATTACCAATCTGATCAATCGCTTCTATGATATTCAGGACGGGAAGATACGTTTTGATGGAATTAACATCAATAAAATCAAGAAAAAAGATCTGCGCCGTTCCCTTGGAATCGTTTTACAGGACACACATTTATTTACCGGTACGGTGATGGAAAATATCCGTTATGGTAAATTGGATGCCACCGATGAAGAAGTGGTAGAGGCAGCAAAACTGGCCAATGCCCACAGTTTTATTCGCAGACTGCCGGAGGGGTATCAGACCATGCTAACCGGGGATGGTGCGAATTTAAGCCAGGGTCAGAGACAGCTTTTGGCTATTGCCAGAGCAGCGGTGGCGAATCCGCCGGCATTGATCTTAGACGAAGCAACCAGTTCGATTGATACCCGCACGGAAAAACTGGTACAGGAGGGGATGGATCGTCTCATGAACGGACGGACTACTTTTGTGATTGCCCATCGTTTATCTACCGTTCGGAATAGTGACTGTATCATGGTATTGGAGCAGGGACGCATTATTGAGCGCGGTACTCATGAAGAATTGATAGAAAAACAGGGGAAATATTATCAGTTGTACACGGGCAAGATGGCATAAGATGGCAGCGTGTTGGAAAGTTGACGTATTTTAGGAACAATAGTAAAATAGAAATATTAATAATACAGACGTTTGCGATAATTACAGCAGAAGGAGTCAGAGCATGATCCAAAAAATGAATATAACAGATAAACTTCATCAAAAGTATGTGGTGAACAAAATTATAAATACGGATTGGTCTGTGGGAACAGACGGTCCATTAGTCGTTGAACTGGATACAACAGAAGTTTGCAATTTAGCCTGTCCCGGCTGCATTAGCGAGGATTTGGTAGAAAACAGTACCTCTTTTTCCAAGGAGAGATTACTACAAATTGGTGAAGAATTATATCAAATGGGAGTCAAAGCTGTCATTTTGATTGGCGGCGGAGAACCATTAGCGCATCCTGCGGTCGGTGAACTGATTCAATATTTTGGGATGCACGATATTCATATTGGGATTACTACAAATGGATATTTTATTGATAAATATTTGGATGAAATTGCGACATATTCTTCCTGGACCAGAGTATCTATGGATGCCGCTACTGCCGAGACATTTGATCGGTTGAGACCTGCCAAGGATGGAAAATCCAAATTTGATGCAATCATCAATAATATGCGTGCCTTAGCAAAGATAAAGAAAGGGAAACTGGGTTTTTCTTATTTAATCCGTACGGAGGCCGATGGTTTTGGCATTGAATCGAATATTCATGAAATTTATGATGCCGCTGTGTTGGCGAAAGACATCGGTTGCGATTATTTTGAGGTGAAGCCAAGCTATAGTTACGTTGGGGGACAAAACCATGCATTGGTGAAGCATGATCCGGTCAGAATGCAGGAAGCAAGAACGGAATTGGCAAAATTGCATTCTTTGGAGTCAGAAGATTTTAAGATCACGAAAGCCATCAATTTAGAGGATTCTCTGAATTGTGTGGATCAGGTACAGGAGAAAGCGTATCATTTTTGTCCAATGGGACATTTGAGAACCTTGATTTGTCCTTCTGGCGTTTATGTTTGTCCATATTGGCGCGGCAAGGAAAATTTTTGCGTTGGAAATGCAAGGGAAATGTCAATTTCTGAAATATGGAGCAGTAGTAGACGGTCAGAAGTGATGAAGGCTACAGATCCAAGTGTTGTATGTGATTTTCATTGCCTGCGTCACCAGTCCAATTTAGACGTGATGGATATGATGGGAAAAGAGATGGAAGATGTTTCTATAATAGAAGAATACGATCGATTTTTTTAGACAGGAGGAAAAAATGAAGTTTGATTTGTCACAATACCAAGTAGAAACCAGAGCCTTTGTGGGTGGAAAATATATTCAACCAAATAATGATTGCAGAATTGAGAAATGTAGCAGTGTGACAGGGGAAAAATTGCTTGAGGTTGTGGCATGTGATGAAAGGGATATTGATTATGCAGTAGAGGTGGCACTCGAGGCATACCAACAGGGCAGTTGGAGTCAGATGGATTTACAGGGGCGTCAGCGAATCATGTTACGATTGGCAGATCTCATGGAGGAACATTTAGAAGAAATTGCCACTCTGGATGCCTATGAGACGGGCAGAGCATTTCAAAATTACGTATATGATTCGATTCCAAAAGCGATTGAGGCGATTCGATACTTTGCAGAATCTATAGATAAAATATATGATCAGTCAATCTCACAAGGAGAGAATGCTTTCTGTGTCATTAAGCGGGAAGCCTTGGGAGTGGTCGGCATTATTACCCCGTGGAATGATCCTATGGTGGTATCCGCATGGAAATTTTCACCGGCATTATTAATGGGAAATTCGGTGGTTATGAAACCGGCGGAACAGTCCTCCCTTTCTATGATACGGGTAGCAGCTTTGGCAAAAGAAGCAGGGATACCGGACGGTGTATTGAATGTGGTGCCGGGCTACGGAGAGATTGCCGGTAAAGCATTGGCATTGCATCCTGATGTGGCGGGCATATTTTTCACAGGTTCCAGCGAAGTGGGGAAATTACTGATTCAATATGCCGGACAGTCCAATATGAAACGGGTTGCCTTGGAGTGTGGAGGAAAAGGACCTTATATTGTCACACCACATTATTCTGATTTGGAAGAGGCAGCCGCAGTACTGGCTCAGAATATGTTTTATAATCAGGGACAGATATGCTCTGCGCCCTCCAGAGTTATTGTCCACCAGTCCATTTACGGGCAGTTCCTGGGTTATTTAAAAGCAGCCGCAGAGAAATATGTGCCACAGAATCCTTATGATATTCATAATCGTGTTGGGTGTGTGGTGAGTCGGGAGCAGTATGACAAAGTGATGAAATATATTGAGCTTGCAAGACAGGAGAATGCGGAGGTTACAGTGGCTGCATCCGATAGCGATTTGCCGGAATGTGCATGTGGTATCCGGCCAACGATTATAACCAATGTGTCTAAGGATTCCAGGCTGATTCAGGAGGAGATTTTTGGTCCTGTCTTATGCGTGCAGGAATATAGCACAAAAGAGGAGGCGGTTGCGTTGGCAAATGATACCATCTATGGTTTGGCTGGTGCGGTATGGACCAATGATCTGAACGAGGCATACTATTTTGCCAATCATGTCAAGGTCGGGTTGATGCATATTAATTCATATGGTGAGGATGATAACACATCTCCTTTTGGCGGTGTGAAACAGTCGGGAAACGGTAAGGATAAATCTATTTATGCCTTTGATGAATATTCTGAATTAAAATCAATTTGGATGAAGGTACATGGATCAATGGAGAAAGAATCATGAGGAAAAATATCATAAGTTTTGTGATACCATGCTATTGCGCGGAACATACTATTAAAAATGTGATTCAGGAAATATTAGAGGAGATCTCGAAACAGGACAAATATGGCTACGAAATTATCCTGGTAAATGATTCTTCTTCGGATAATACCGGTACTGTGTTACGGGAATTAGGGCAGGAGAATCATAATATTGTCGTGATTGATTTTGCTAAAAATTTTGGGCAGCATTCTGCTATCCTGGCCGGATTTCAGAAAGTGACCGGAGAGTATATCATCTGTTTGGATGATGATGGACAAATGCCGATCGAATCCATTTTTGATCTGATTCAGGCTCTGGAAGACGGGGCCGATGTGGCATTTGGCCAATACGATTCTCCGAAGCAGAATTTTGCGCGCAATTTGGGGAGCCGGGTAAATGTATGGATGTCAGAGATATTATTGGATAAGCCAAAGGATCTGTATATATCCAGTTTTTGGGCAGGCAGACGATATGTCATTGATGAAATGATGAAATATGATGCCGCCTATCCGTATCTGGCGGGATTATTATTACGTACTACCAGAAATATGGTTAGTATTCCGGTGAAACATCGTCCCAGAGAAAATGGTACGTCGGGGTATACTTTTTTTAAATTGCTCAATCTGTGGCTGAATGGATTTACGGCGTTTTCAGTTAAACCTCTGCGTTTTGCCACATTTTGTGGTCTGTTATGTGCGGTGTTAGGGTTTGTGTTCAGTATCGTTATGGTGGTACGAAAGTTATTACATCCGGAAATCTTGCTGGGATATGCGTCTACCATCACGGTGATTCTATTTATCGGCGGTATGATTATGATGCTGCTGGGATTGTTGGGAGAATATATCGGTCGTATTTATATCAGTATTAACAGGGCACCGCAGTACGTGATTCGGGAAGTCATTGATCATAGGGAATTGTCGGAAAAGGACGAGGAGTAATCATATGAAAAAGACGTTGATTGGATTACATTTGTTATTGATGTTCTATTCCATAGGTGGATATTTTAGTAAGAAGGCAGCATCCACTGCCTTTTTATCATCAGAATACATAAAAAACTACCTGGTGGTACTTTTGATACTAATGATATATGCAATTTTTTGGCAGCTTATTCTGCAAAAGCTCCCGCTGACGGTGGCAATGGCCAATAAGTCTGTAACGGTGATCTGGGGCATTGTATATGGAGTATTATGTTTTCGCGAACATATTACGGTGTGGAATTTGTTTGGCGCGGTACTCATTATGGCGGGGATTGTTTTAGTGACAAAAGAAGAGGAAACGCATCAGGAGGGGCAACAGGAATGTACGTAAGTATTTATTTGGTCTCTGTATTTATTGCATCCATATCACAGATCCTATTAAAAAAAAGTGCATTGAAACAGTATGACCATAGATGGAAAGAATACTTCAATCGTTATGTGATAGTGGCATATGGCCTATTGTTTTTTTCCATGTTCCTGACCATATTTGCATACCGGGGAGTGGAATTAAAGCTGGGACCGGTTTTAGAGACAACCAGTTATTTGTATGTGGCGGTTTTGAGTTATATCTTTTTGCAAGAACAGATATCTAAGAGGAAGAAATGGGGTTTAGCATTGATTATCCTGGGGATCGTGGTATCAAATATAGGATGAACGGAGACTCTTTGGAATGGAGGTAACATGGATCAAAAGAAAAGATTATTGATATTAAATGGAGGACATTCTGAAATTCCATTAATCCGGGAAGCAAAGAAACTGGGGTATTATGTGATTACTTCCGGCAATGCTCCGGATCTGATCGGTCATGCTTATGCGGATGAATATATATATGGTGATTATTCTGACCACAAAGCAATGTTAAAAATTGCGGAAGACAAGAAGATCACGGCGGTATGTTCCTGTGCCAATGATTTTGGAATCATATCGGCAGCTTACATCAGTGAGCAGATGGGATTAAAAGGACACGACTCTTATGAAACTACCATGCTCTTACATCAGAAGCATAAGTTTAAAGAGTTTGCCAGGAGGGAACAATTACGTACACCGCTGGCGGATGTATTTACCACTGTCGAAGAGGCGTTGCAAAAAAAGGACACGTATTCGTATCCGATGATCGTAAAGCCTGTGGATCTAACGGGAGGAAAAGGCGTTGCAAAAGTTGAGAATCCGATGGAATATGAGAGGGCGGTAAAAGATGCATTGGCACGTTCTGTACAGGGGAAGATTGTCGTAGAGAAATTTTTGTCCGGTACTTATCATAGTTTTAGTACCTTTCTGGTGGATGAAAAAGTGGTTGCTTACTTTAGTGATAATGAGTATTCTTTTGTAAATTCCTATTTTGTAGACACATCGGGGGGTCCGGCAACGGACATTGATCGGATCAGGGATATTTTAATCGAACAAGTCCAGCGGATTGCCGGGAAATTGCATCTGGTAAATGGAGTTTTTCATTTACAGTATATTTTAAGCGAGGGAGAACCCTATATGATAGATATTACCAGACGCTGTTCCGGTGATATTTATCCGGAACCGGTGGAACATGCAACGGGGATTCCTTGGGCAAAGTGGATCGTGATGTCGGAATGTGGATATGAGGCTGAGGAGTTTTCGGAGCGTGGCCATCAAAGGAAATATTGCGGGCGGCATTGCATTATGGCAGAGAAAAATGGTGTCGTCAGAGATGTTATGATCGATCCGGAGATACAAAACAATATTTATAAAAAGTTAGTATGGTGGAACGCAGGCGATTGTATCGAAAATTATCAGGTGGATAAGCTGGGAATCCTGTTTTTGGAATACGAATCAGAGCAGGAAATGCTTGATAAGATTGCCAGGATTAAGGAATTGGTCAGAGTCGTGATAGAATAGTCTTTATTTTATGTGAAAGGGGGGATTATGATATGATCGGATTTAATGTGGCACCCTTTATAGGTCCCGAGTTGGAATATATAAAACGGGCAGTGGATAATCATAAGATTTGTGGCGATGGTGAATTTACCAAAAAATGTAAACAGTGGATCGAAGAGAACACCGGTACGAAAGAGGCATTATTGACGACATCTTGTACACATGCTTTGGAGATGGCATCTCTGCTTTGCAGCATTCAGCCCGGAGATGAGGTGATTATGCCTTCGTATACCTTTGTTTCCACGGCAGATGCCTTTGTGATGCGTGGGGCAAAGATTGTGTTTGTGGATATTCGGCCTGATACCATGAATATCGATGAGACCTTGATCGAGGCGGCTATTACAGATCAGACGAAGGCTATCGTTCCGGTACATTATGCGGGAATATCCTGTGAGATGGATACGATTATGGAGATCGCCAGACGACATAATTTATATGTGGTAGAGGACGCAGCACAGGGAATCATGTCTACATATAAAGGGAAAGCACTGGGTACCTTGGGGGATTTTGGATGTTTCAGTTTTCACGAGACGAAGAATTTCTCTATGGGTGAAGGGGGAGCGTTGCTGATACGGGAACAGCAGTTTATTGAACAGGCTGAGGTTATCCGTGAAAAGGGTACGGATCGGAGCAAATTTTACAGAGGAGAAGTGGATAAATATTCCTGGTGTGATTTGGGATCTTCGTATTTGCCCAGTGATCTAAATGCGGCATATCTTTGGGCACAATTAGAGGTGGCAGAGGAGATCACCAGCCGCCGTATGGAATTATGGAATCAATACGATGCTGCTTTACGTAACTTTGGCAAATTTGATGTGCCAACGGTTCCGCAGGAGTGTAAACACAATGCACATATGTATTATATTAAAGTTTCTGATCTGGCTGAGCGAACAGAGATGATCCGGTTTTTATCTGAGCGGGATATTAGGGCGGTATTTCATTATGTACCATTACATTCTTCCCCGGCAGGTCGTAAATTTGGACGGTTTGCCGGAGAGGACGTGTTTACTACACAGGAAAGCGAAAAATTACTCCGGTTACCAATGTATTATAGTCTGGAACCGGAGCAGGTGGAGTATGTGATTTGTCAGATCAAGGCTTTTTACGGCGAATGATATATTGGCCGCCGAGCCATAAACCAAGGGTAAGCACCCAAAAGCCGTATGTGATACGCTTGCCGGTTTTCATACCATAAGGAACGAATTTCAGTTTTAAGGTATGTTTGCCGGCAGGCGTTTTTATATAAAGTCCGGTATCATACGGATTTTCGATTTCCACTTCTTCGCCGTCGATATAGGCACTCCATCCTCTGTCGTATGGTATGCTCAGCATGGTATATCCCGCTTCATCATAGTTGGTAGTGCCGGTGATGGTGTCGTTATGGATCGTAATGTTTTCCAACTGGTTCTGGCTGGCCTGGTGATAGAATTCTTCAAATAAATCCTGTTTTAATACGACCATATAATACATAGAAGAAAGGGCGTCATTTAAGTTTGGCATATCGATGGTTGTGGTGAAATGTTCCCCTTTATGGACATAACCGATGCCATCCAATTCATTGGCATATAGATACACATATCCGTCACATGGAGCGTCAAAGTTAATATGTAGTTTGAGGCGATTTTTTTCTGATGTTGTTAGTGTATCATACTGCGCAGATGCTTCACGAAAGGAAAGAATATTATTGTTTTCATCCGTAAAGTAAAAGCTGTCTGTGGCATTGGCTGCATGTTCATCCAAGTTAATCGGATGGATGGCACAGAGACTTTGATCCGTTTGGAGATATTCGTCAGCTAATAAGTTATGGTAATACGCAGAGAGATCATAAGCGACGTTTTCATAAATCTCATTAAAGTCCAGTGCGGTTTCCGGTACACGAAATCCGAGAGACAGATAGTATGGGTTTTCGTAAATATAATATCCGTTATAGTATCCAAGAAAATGATATTGTTTTAAATCCATAATCGGGCGGGTATTATAGTCATTTAAGAAAATATATTTTGTGGAAGAAAGTGCCAGGCCCATTTGATTAGAACTATAGCAGCTACTCACATAATTGGAACCACTTTGAAATCCGTAGGACTGATTCAAATTTGCCTGATAGATGGAAACAAAGGAATTAAAGGATATATTGGTATTCGTATGATATACCTGCCCATAGTTATAAACGGAATCCGCGGGATAAATACAACGGTAAAAGTCTGATTCGTTTGTTTGGATTTCTGATATTAAGTTCTTTTGGTTCGTATAGTCTCCATAGCTTTGTATTGAATTTACCAGCCAATGTTGCCCCGCAAAGATTCCATTGCTATATAGTTCCAACACAGCAAAACATAAAATGGTAATGGTATAGTATTGTTTTCGACGACTTTGTTGAAACCATAGATGAAGTAAGAGATACAATACGCATAATACTATGGTTGCAATAAAAGCTTGTGTGGTGTTTCCGGTGGAGTAGGATTGGCAACATAGGAAAAACACAAGGATACTGATCGTGATTGCGGAAAAAGTACGTCTGGACAGTTGAGATATAATGGCGAATCCATCGTAGGCGGTCTCCGCAAGCAAGAAAATTAGTAAAAAGGTGTAACGGTTTGGTACATTGGATTGGTAGTGTAAACCATTCCATAAATAGGAGAGGACCTGTCCGTTAAAGCTGACACATAAAAATACGATTGGCAGCAGTCTTTTGATTTTTTCCTGCCAGCCATACCTTTTGTGTAGAAAATAAGCGGATACGAGAAATAGGGTAATGATACCGCAGTAAGCAAACAGATCGCCATCGTATCTGGACACAAACGTAGCAGGAGAATAAATCATATAGTTTTTCCATTCGGTCAGAAAATTTCCATGCAGACCCAGAGAAGGCAAGACGGAATCCGCTTTTTTGTAGTACAGTTGCCGGGAAGCAATCAAGGTGTTAGCAAGCACGAAAAAACTACATCCTGCTGCTAATATAGAGCTGGCTGCAAAACGAATCCCTTTTCCCAGAAAATCTTTCCATCCGTGGAAAGAGCCGGTAAAAAATACAATCACTAAAAAGATACAGATATAGAGGCTTAACTGGACATTGACAATCATACAGCAAGCCAAAATAGCAGTATAGGCAAACCATTTTTTATCCTTGAGTAGTCGTTGTAAGGCGATCAATAATACCGGAAATAATAGATAAACATAATACCAGGTATTAAAACTATGACAGCGCAGCATATATGCATTGAGCGCATAGATGGCAGCCGGCAGTAATAACCGTATATCCTTTTTGGGAATCGGTCTGTTATGGCGGTGGGTTAGATAAAATACCATTGTCACTCCGGCGAACCCTATACAGAGAATCAAAATAATATGTTGCAATATAATCATCTGTGTAACGGAGAGGAGTTTATATAACCCGGAAAATCCCACCAGAGGTGTATTGCTATAAGTATTGGTAGCATACCCGCCATTCATAGACAGATAGGTATTACCATCTTGTGCGTTATAGTAATGATCCAGATATCCGGGCAGTACTAAGCCGATTCCATCTTCATCAAACATGGAATTGGCGCCAAATGGGATACAGTCAGTGCAGACAAAGATAATCGTAATGAGTAAAGCAGGTAGGAAAAAGGCCAGATAATATACCTTATTGTTTGTAATGTTTCGAGAAATCCTTTGGATACAGGATGCATGGTTTAGGGTTGTGCGGGTCTGATATAATTTTTGATAAACGTGTTCTTTTTTATTGTAAAATAGCAGTAAGAATAAAAGCATCAGACCGGTATAAGTACAAATTAATCCAATGATATCATAGGTTATATAAGATTTGTTTTTCGTTTTTTCTGTATACTTCGTGATTAGATCAGGAAGCTGGTCTAGTATACTTTTATTCATGGAATAGAAAAGAATCTGATAATTCAGCGAATATGGAATATATTTATTTGGTAAAATTGCCTGTAAATAAACATACTGGTCGCCGGATAATTGTGCCTCATCTAATTGGATCAAATCTGCGGAAGAATTATCTAAGAGATAAACCGGGTCGTTCGTCTGTGTTTTAGCTTGAATTTTGTATGCGATATAGCCGGGGGTTACCTTTTCCTGCGACGGGCTGGTGATATGATAGATCTGATTTCCCAGATCCGTTACCTGATAGGATGGATTTTCGGAGAATACTAAAGTGACATCGTATGGAGTAAAGAGCTCTTCTTCCATTCCTAGCTTATGGCAGACCGCATTCATTATTTCAAAGTCATTTGGCAGAAGTTTTCCGCTGTATTCACGATATTCTTCCTCGCTGAGAAGATTTAAATCATTTAAGCTGGATAGTATTTCGGTTGCATTGCTATCTGTGTGTGTAGACACATAGGAGTTATATTCTGCGGTAGTAATATTATCTATCTTCTTATCAGAGTTTCCATCGGCTGCAGTCTGGCTGGAGGTATCATCTGAAGCGTTCGTTTCTGATTTTTGATAAAAAAATTGTGCCGTATTTGCCACGGTAGCCGGTTTGAAATGAATATTTGTTAAAATAATAGTATTCAAACACAATTCAGCAAAGATCAGTAAAGTGATTATTTTTGTGCTTTTTTGACTCTGATGAGTGATAGCAGAATATAATAGTAAAATGCCGATTGCACACCATAGTATTAGATGCATTACAAACATCCAACCCAAAAAGTTGTGTTGTTCAAAACACCAGGTAACTCCTAAAATGATCCCCAATGAAAACATGGTGATGCCGACAGCGCGTTTGGAGATACGATTGATATGAGAGCAGCTTTCGCACGCTAAGCGTAACAGCCAAAAAATCAAAAAGAAAGAATAAATGATCGTGTTTTTTTCCGTGGTTACAAAAAGATTCAAAATATACTGTATTGGAGAAAGTTCCAAGGCAGCGATTAAGATCAGACTATAAATTCCATAAAAAAATCGTTTGCGAAGTGTGATTATTCTTTGAAAGAAAAAAAGGACCGCAAGAGATAATACAAACATGCCACAATAAAGATCAATTTTGTTATAACTAAAAAAGAATTGTCTGGAAGAAATACTGCCAGGTAAAAATCTGGATATGAAAACAGCAGGTGAATTGGTGATCTGGAATCCACCATAGCCATACATATCATGTTGATCATAATAAGGGATTAAATAATATATAATGCGAAAACTTCCAATGAGAAAAGCAAATAAAAAATTTAGTGTAATGTGTAGAAATCTGCCGAATTGTAACTGACGGGTTATGGATAATTCCAAAAGCATCAAAAGATATAATAAAAGCATGGCCGGAATACTCATGGCTGGGTCCAGTAATAACAGGGCAGCGGAACAGACTATAAACGGAAAATGTTTTTGATCTGCGGTCATCCATTCAAACATCAAAAAAAGGACAGGAAAAAGGGCATATACCAGCATATGTAGTATATTGCTTTCCTGGGATAAAATATAAGAACTTAGTCCATATGAAATGGAAAAAATGATTTGCCATAAAGGATGATCCAGATGGAAGTGTTTTGTGTGTTGTAAATAATATAAGAATAGCATACTTGCGACACCCAACAAAGGGATACGCCAAACAGTAAATGTATTGGGGTAGATCTTTCCGATGTTAAAATGATAACAAAGTACAATCGTACTGTAAATCAAGACAGGTAAAAAAAATGTGGCACAATATAATATTACAGTGTGTTTTGATATTTTATTAGTTGTCATATATGTATACTCCTTTGCTATTAAGATTCGGGTGTGGGAAGTATTCTTAGTCAGCATAGGATACTCTTTCCACACCCGAATTTTATTTCATCGTCAAATTAATAAAATTATATCATTTATAGTGTATAGTTGCAAGTAATGATAAGTACAGGAGACCTGGGATCAATAGGTGCTTATAAAATGATTGCAATAGACAAAAACCTATCTTGCAATTTGTATAACAAGTGATATAATAAATATTAAGAATATGATTAGTGCGTCAAAGGCGTTGCCACTACACTATTTTTTAGGTGGCTTTTTTATGTGCGTGAAAATGGTAAAGGAGGATTGAGATGCTGTTAAATACATACCAGAAAGTGATGGATTTATTTGAAAGCGGTAATGGATATCGGGATGCCGCTGAGTTAAAGCAGGCAAAGATTACCACTGTACAGATTAAGGAATTAGTGAATAAGGGAATTGTAGAACGCGTATCTCATGGTCACTATTGGCTGGTAGATGAAGAAAACGGCAAGCCGGAAAATTACCGTATGATCGAAGCGTGCCGGGTGAATCCACGCGCGGTAATTTGTGCAGACAGTGCCTGTTATTATCACGGTCTTATTGATGTAGAGCCGGAGAGGTTGTCGGTGGCTACACTCAAGACAGATCGTTCCCGTATGCAGCTTAACTTTCCGGTGTGCCGACATTACTATTCTGATTTGGCTTTTGGTCAGGATATGAAAGAGGTCGATACACCCTATGGTACGATTCGGGTATATGATGTGGAACGCAGTGTTTGTGATGCGATTCGTTTTCGGGCAGATGTGGGCGATGAGATGCTGCAGTTGATCATTGATCGTTTTCTGCAACGGGATACGAATCAAATGGATCGGTTATTAGCCTATGCAGATGCGATGCGGGTGGGCAAGATTGTACGGGTCAAATTGAAGCAGATTGAAGAATAACAGACAAAATCAGAGATGCCTCTGGTGAGGAAGAATGCCAGAGGCATCTCCAGTTTATGAAAATGGCATTTGGGAGTGAAGGAGGCTTGCAGCATGAGTAAAAAAAGAAATGACGTATATGAGAAGTTGGCGAAGTGTTATGCGTGTTTTCGGGAGAAAATTGATTTTACTCCGGAAATAGCATTGGTATTAGGATCTGGATTGGGAGACTACGCAGATGACATAAAGGTGGTTGCAGAGCTTGATTATCATGAGATCGAGGGCTTTCCGGTGTCGACGGTTCCAGGGCATCAGGGGAAATATATTTTTGGATATGTGGATCAGGTACCGGTGGTATGTATGAAAGGACGGGTACATTATTATGAAGGATATGATATGACAGATGTCGTATTGCCGATTCGGCTAATGAAACAGATGGGGGCGAAGGTGTTATTCTTAACCAATGCTTCCGGAGGTATTAACGGTGAATTTCATGCAGGAGATTTCATGCTGATCAAAGATCAGATTTCAGATTTTGTGCCATCTCCTTTGATTGGTGCTAATATAGATGAATTGGGCGTGAGATTTCCGGATATGAGTAATATTTATGACCGGGATTTGCAAAAGGTCATTCGCAGAACAGCGATGCAGGAAGACATCCCACTACAGGAGGGAGTATATATCCAGTTGTCCGGACCTAATTATGAGACACCGGCTGAGATTCGTATGTGTCGTATGATAGGAGCAGACGCCGTAGGTATGAGTACAGCGTGTGAGGCGATTGCAGCCAATCATATGGGCATGAAAATATGTGGGGTGTCCTGTATATCCAATCTGGCCAGCGGCATTTCTCCGGTTCCGCTGACACATAAAGAGGTACAGGAGACAGCAGACCGTGTAGCGCCACAATTCAAACGGCTGGTGACAGAATGTATTAAGGCGATTCATGTGGCGCTATAAACAGAACAACGAATCGGATTCTATAATATTGCGTGAGTAATCCGATGGATTTCTGGACAGCGTACCAGTATAGATGAGACAGTGAAAAGAGGTAATCATGAGAATTAGAATTTATAATGCAAATATTTTGACGATGGAGTCCGGAAAGGAAATCTTTCAGGGGGAGATACAGATAGAAAGAGATAAGATTTTATATGTGGGAGAGCAAAACGATACTGCCACAGAGGAGAAATGGGACCGGGAAATTGATGCCGGGGGTAATCTTGTGATGCCTGGATTTAAGGATGCGCATACACATTCCGGGATGACATTTCTGCGTTCTTATGCCGATGATCTGCCTTTGCAGGAATGGCTTTTTGAACAGGTATTTCCTATGGAAGATAAATTAACGGAGGAAGATGTGTACTGGTTTACGATCCTGGCCAATATGGAGTATCTGACCAGTGGCATTACCGCTAATTTTGACATGTATAAGAAGAATGAGGCAATCGCCAGGGCTGTGAAAGATACAGGTTTCCGGACCGTATTATGTGGAAGTATTAATGATTTTGGTGGGACAGTGGCAGAAATCGAAGAGGAGTATTTGCGGTTTAATGAGTATGCCCCATTGCTTTCCTATCAGTTGGGATTTCATGCTGAGTATACCACCGGACGAAAAATATTAGAGGGAATCGCAGCGTTAGGACAGAAGTATCATGCTCCGGTTTATACACACAACTCAGAAACGGCAAATGAGGTACAGGGATGTATTGAGCGTTATGGGACTACGCCAACGGCATTTTTGAATCAATTAGGTATGTTTGAATATGGCGGTGGGGGATTTCATTGCGTCCATATGTCCGAAGAAGATTTGGATATTTGCCGGGACAAGAATATCTGGGTGGTGACAAATCCGGCATCTAATCTGAAACTTGCCAGTGGTATTGCGCCGATTCAGAAAATGCTGGATCTGGGGATCGGGCTGGCGATTGGAACGGACGGCGCAGCCAGCAATAACTGTCTGGATATGTTTCGGGAAATGTTTTTGACGACAGCGTTACAGAAGGTTTCCACTTCCGATGCATCCGCAGTGGATGCGATGGAGGTGCTTCGCATGGCGACTGTGGGCGGTGCTCATGCTATGTGCCTTCCGGATTGTGATGTGCTGGCGGCTGGGAAACAGGCAGATATGATTGTGATAGATTTGCAGAAGCCGAATATGCAGCCGTTACATCATATTGCGAAAAATATTGTATATAGCGGAAGTAAGCAGAATGTCCAAATGACAATGATTGCAGGCCGGATCTTATACGAGGATGGAAAGTTTGATATCAGCGTGGATGCACAGGAGGTTTATCAAAAGGCGAATGCCCATATGGCTGATATCAAAGCAAGGTGATAAGGACAGGAGAACCCTATGATTTTACAATGTAGTCATATTAGTAAAGCATTTAGTACGGATGTGATATTATCCGATATATCGTTTCATATTAATGATCACGAAAAAGCTGCCATTGTAGGTGTCAATGGCTGCGGTAAGTCTACACTCTTAAAGATTATCATGGACATGATCAGTGCGGATGAGGGGGAAGTCATTCTCAGAAAGGATGCTGCCGTTGGATATCTGGCACAAAATCAAGAGTATCATTCCGGTAAAAGTGTGTTTGATGAAATGCAGGATGCGAAACCGGAGGTGTATGCGTTAGAACAACAGATGAATGAATTATCAGGGTGTATGGATGAATGTTCCGGTGAGGAATTAGAAAATATCATACGCAGATACGATAATATCAGACACCGTTATGAACAATTAAATGGATATGCTTATCAGAGTGAATTAGTTGGTGTCCTAAAAGGATTGGGATTTGCGGAAGAGGATTTCACCAAACCGGTGGATACACTTTCCGGTGGAGAGAAAACGCGTGTTGCTTTAGCTAAAATGCTATTGCAGGCTCCGGACCTTATTATTCTGGACGAGCCAACCAATCATCTGGATATGAATGCCATCGCCTGGCTGGAAGGATATCTTACTAATTATCCGGGTGCTGTATTAATCGTTGCCCATGACCGGTATTTCTTAGATAAGATTGTCACGAAAGTCATTGAGTTGCGACAGACACATGGGCGTATGTATCAGGGCAATTATACCGAATATGTCCGAAAACGCCAGGAGATTTTGGATGCTATGATGAAACAGTACCAAAATCAACAGGCAGAGATCAAACATCAAGAGGCGGTGATCGAAAAACTCAAATCATTTAATAGAGAGAAATCCATCAAGCGGGCGGAAAGCCGGGAAAAGATGTTAGACAAGATCGAGCGGATCGAAAAACCGGTGGAAGAAGATACACAGATGAGGTTAATGTTTACGCCACATATCCAAAGCGGAAATGATGTTTTGCATGTGGAAGGACTTGGGAAAAGCTTTGATGGTGTGACTCTCTTTACCGATATTAATTTTGATATCAAGCGTGGAGAGCATGTGGCTGTCATAGGAGATAATGGAACCGGGAAAACTACACTTCTCAAGATTATAAATGGGATGTTGGCGCCTGATACGGGTTCGCTCACTTTAGGAACGAACGTACAAATCGCATATTATGATCAGGAACATCAGGTTTTACATCCTGAGAAAACATTATTTGAGGAAATTCAAGATACCTATCCACATATGAATCATACGGAAATTCGTAACACTCTGGCGGCATTTCTTTTTACGGAAGATGATGTATTCAAGCAGATCAAACATTTAAGCGGCGGGGAACGAGGCAGAGTATCTCTGGCAAAGCTTATGCTGTCGGATGCTAATTTTTTGCTGTTGGATGAGCCGACGAATCATCTGGATATTGATTCCAAAGAGATATTAGAAAATGCCATACGGCATTTCGAGGGTACCGTCTTGTATGTCTCTCATGATCGCTATTTTATCAACACGACTGCGACCCGTATACTGAATCTGACCAGGCAGCAGATATTAAATTATGTGGGAAATTATGATTATTATCTCGAAAAACGCGAGGATGTGGAGCGGGCCGGATTGAAACGGGAATCTAAGGAATCGGTGTGTGTGATATCGGACAGCCGTGCGGTGTCCCCGAATGAACCGATTGATCCGGAGAGCGGGATTACAGCCCCTTCTGATCCGTCCTCGGTTTCTTCTGTTTCCGGTCAGGTTGCCTGGAGACAGCAAAAGGAGGAACAGGCTCGCAGACGCAAGACGGAGAATGAACTCAGGAAAGTGGAGTCTGAGATTGAACAATTGGAATCGCGTAATGCGGAGTTGGATGCTGCACTATCGGATCCGGCAAACGGTACCGATGTGGCGTTGCTTCAGCAATGTTCCAGAGAACACGAGGAAAACGATGAGCGACTTTTAGAACTTATGGAGCGTTGGGAGGAATTATCAGAATAAAGACCGATATTTGGAGGAGATGACATGACGAAGCAGGAATTTCGCGATAGGATATTGCAGGGCAAAATGATTTTAGATGGTGCTACGGGATCGAATCTACAGGAACGAGGGATGCCGGCTGGTGTTTGCCCGGAAGAATGGATCTTAGAAAACAGAGATGTTTTAAAAGAGCTTCAGGTGGAATATTTTCTGGCCGGTTCTGATGCAGTCTATGCACCTACCTTTTCCGGGAATCGAATTAAGTTAGAGGAATATGGTTTGCAGGATCATTTGGTGGAGATGAACCAGGAGCTGGTCAAGATTTCCCGGGATGCGGTCCTGGAAGCAAGAACGATCATGATGAAAGAGATCGAGCAAAAAGATATGACGGAAGCGGAGATGGCCATCGCGAAGCGGCCGCTTTATGTCATTGGAGATCTGACTATGACAGGAAAACAGGTGGAGCCTATGGGTCCTCTGTCCTTTGAAGAGCTGGTTATGATCTATCAGCAACAGATCCAGGCATTGGTGGCAGCGGGTGTGGACTTTTTGGTGGTGGAGACCATGATGAGCCTGCAGGAATGTCGTGCGGCGGTGATAGCAGCAAAGGAAACTTGTGATTTGCCGATTATGGTGACACTGACTTTTGATGAGGACGGCAGGACATTATATGGGACGGATCCGGAGACAGCGGCACTGGTAATGACCACGATGGGGGTGGATGCCGTGGGAGTGAATTGTTCCACAGGACCGGATAAAATGTGTGAAGTCGTGCGTAAGATGACGCAGTATGCCGATATACCCATCGTGGCGAAACCGAATGCCGGTTTGCCGCAGTTACAGGAAGAAAAAACAGTCTATGAGATGGAGGCACCGGAATTTGCCGCGGAGATGATGACGTTGGTAGAAGCGGGAGCTGATATTTTAGGCGGATGTTGTGGCACGACACCAAAGCATATCGAATGCATGGTGAAGCTGTTACGGGAGACGGAGCAGATGCCACAGGCTGCCTTCCCTGAGAGACAGGGCAAAGTGATTCGTCGTGCATTATCCAATGAACGAAAAACCTTAAATATTGATCTGGATGGTCCGTTTATGGTAATCGGAGAGCGTATTAATCCGACAGGGAAAAAAGCATTGCAGGAACAACTGCGGGAGGGTGAACTGGATATTGTGACAGAGTTTGCCGAAGCGCAGGAAGAGGCGGGAGCGGCGATCCTGGATGTCAATATGGGGATGAACGGTATTGACGAGCAGGAAATGATGTTAAAAGTCGTAAAGGAATTGACGATGGTGAGTAATTTGCCGCTTTCCATTGACTCTAGTTATGTCAATGTGGTGGAGGCGGCACTTCGGATTTATCCGGGACGTGCTTTGATCAATTCGATTTCGTTGGAGCCGGAAAAGTTTGAGAAATTAATACCGGTGGCAAAGAAATATGGTGCCATGTTTATTTTATTGCCTTTGTCGGATGCCGGTTTGCCAAAGGATATGCAAGAAAAGAAACAGATTATCCATACGATATATGATGCAGCCGTGGCACAGGGGCTTTGTGGAGAGGACATCGTGGTGGATGGTCTGGTGGCAACCATTGGTGCAAATAAAAATGCAGCAAAAGAGACATTAGAAACCATTCGTTATTGTAAACAGGACCTTGGTCTGGCAACTGCCTGTGGTCTGTCCAACATTTCCTTTGGTTTGCCGGAACGCCTGTATGTCAATAGTTGTTTCATGGCATTGGCCATCAGTAACGGATTGACGATGGCGATCGCCAATCCGTCCCAGGATCTTTTGATGCACGCAGTTTATGCGACAGATCTGCTGATGAATAAACCGGAGGGAGATCTGCGTTATATCGATCGTGTGAGTCAGCATAAGATTTCGGTGGTGAGCGGTGAGGTGGATGCGGCACAGATTTCATCCGGTGCATCGGCATCACCAAGTAAGCAGTTGATTCCGGAGGAAAGGCAAGGGGATCTGTTGTTTGAAGCCGTGGTGAAAGGCAGAAAAAGTAAGATACAAAAACTGGTGGAAGATGCTTTGCAAGAAGGCAGAGATCCCCAAGGGATGATTGATGAAAGTTTGATACCAGCCATTAATTATGTGGGAGAGCTGTTTGACCAGCAGGTTTATTTTCTGCCTCAGTTGATTTCCAGTGCAGAGACGATGGAGACCGGTATCGGTGTGGTAGAGCCTATTTTAGCACAGGGCCGCTCTAATGAGCCGTTGGCTACGATCGTGATTGCTACAGTGGAACATGATATTCATGATATTGGTAAAAATCTGGTGGGATTGATGTTACGCAATTATGGATATCGTGTGATTGATCTGGGGAAGGATGTGCCGGCAGAGGATATCATCGATGCGGCACAGAGGGAACATGCGGATATCATCGGTCTGTCCGCTTTGATGACCACCACCATGATGGAGATGAAGAAAGTAGTTAATATGGTGAAAGAGCGAAATATGGATGTCAAGATCATGATTGGCGGGGCCGTGATTACACAGGGATTTGCGGATGAGATCGGTGCGGATGGATATTCTAAGGATGCACAGGAAGCGGTGACAGTGGCCGCCAGATTGATGGAGAACCGATAATCCAAGATTTATCTGGCGAATGGATATAAGAGAGGAGATTTCTATGATTGATGTGGTGATTCCGGCATATCACCCGGGACAAGAGTTTCAGGTGTTGATACAGAAATTGTTGAGGCAAACCATTGAGGTATCCCATATCTGGGTGATGCAAACGATCCGGCAGGAAGGGGAACCGCTGATACAATTTTCTGACGAGCGGATCACGGTGCTGCCGGTATTGCAGCGGGAGTTTGATCATGGTGGAACCAGGGATCTGGGGGCGAAACAATCCCGGTCGGACTATGTTTTATTTATGACGCAGGATGCCCTTCCGGCGGATGATCAGTTGTTAGAACATCTATTACTTGCCATGCAAAATCCACAGGTTGGGATCGCATATGCCAGACAGTTGCCCAGGCCATCGGCTGGCGTTGTGGAACGTTTGACCAGAACGTATAATTATCCGGGGGAAAGTTGTATCAAAGGTTTGGCAGATGAGGAACGCTTGGGCGTCAAGACGTATTTTTGTTCGGATGTTTGTGCTATGTATCGTCGGAGTTATTATGAGGAATTGGGCGGATTTGTACGACCAACGATATTTAATGAGGATATGATTATGGCGTACCATATGATTCATGCCGGGTATCAGGTGGCCTATTGTGCGGAGGCGCAGGTGATACATTCCCATGAGTATCGTTGTATGCAGCAATTCAGACGTAATTTTGATCTGGGTGTTTCCCAAAAACAGTATCAGGAAATATTTGCTTCCATTTCTTCTGAGAAGGAAGGGGCCGGTTATGCTAAGAAAATCATCCGGACATTGGCACAACAGAAAAAATATGCAGAAATGTTTTATTTCATGCTGCAGTGTGGATTTAAGTTATTTGGATATAAATTAGGCTTGCATTATAACCGGCTGCCGGATAAGTTGTTGATGAAGTGCACCGGCAGCCGATGGTATTGGCATACAAAGGAACAGTAATGTGATAGCAGTATCCTTATGCCGGAAAGGAGAAATCATGGATCAGATTCAGATCAAGCGCCTGGAGGTGTTTGCGAATCATGGGATATTGGAGGAAGAGAATAAATTGGGACAAAAGTTTCTGGTATCGGTGGTTATGGGTGTGGATGCCAGAATACCGGGACGTTCGGATGAATTATCTGATTCTGTAAACTATGCGAAAGTTTCCGAATTGATCTGTAAAGAAGCGCAGGGGCATACTTTTCGTCTTATTGAACGGTTAGCAGAGTATTTGGCAGAGAAAATATTGTTACAGTTTCCACTGATACAATATGTGGATCTGGAAGTCGAGAAACCTTGGGCACCGGTACGGGTGCCGTTGGAGACGGTGTCGGTGGCGATACATCGTGGATGGCATCGGGTATATTTGGGGATTGGTTCTAATTTGGGAGATAAGCGGGCAAATCTTAATCAGGCAGTAGACATGTTACGGGTGCATCCATACAACCGGGATGTGGTTACATCAGAATATATCATAACAGAACCGGTGGGGGAGGTGCCGCAGGATGATTTCTTAAATGGTGCGGTTGCGATGTGGACGTTGCAGACACCGGAAGAATTATTAGAACAGATTGGTGAGATTGAGCGGAATCTCAAGAGGGTACGTACGGTACATTGGGGCCCCAGGACGATTGATATAGATATTTTGTTGTATGACGAGGAAATTATGCATACGGATATACTTACGGTTCCGCATCCGGAGATGTGTAATCGCGGTTTTGTATTAAAACCTCTGGCAGAGATCGCTCCGTATGCCATGCATCCGATCTGTCGAAAAACAGTTCGTGATTTGTTGGCAGGATTATCGGAATAAAAATAAAGACACGGTTCTATGTCATGAAGTTCACTTAGAACCGTGTCCCGGATCGTTGTTCTTTATTTTAATTTCTTCGGTTTAAATTCCTGAGATTTTTCTGTAGACAGATCCATCACATAAGTGGTTTCTCCGGTATAGGATTCATAAAACAGATAATTTGCAATCAGATGGAGATAATTGTAATCTCCGGCGGCGAGGAGTTCTGTTTCATGGTTTTCCAGATCTAACCGATATAAACCATTATTTTTTCCGTCATCTACCTGATAATAGACGGAAGACTCGGCTTCATCTACATTATAAGTGGCAATCCGCGCCGGGATCAGAGTCTCCGGTTCGCTTCCGTCCAGATTGATCCGAACCAAAGCATAGTTCTGATCCATATCCATAAAATACAGATGGTTGCCTACTTTGATTACAGAGGTACAGTTGCCGTCATAGATTACATTTTTGTCTGAACCATTAATATTCATAGAGTGTATCATATGATCGGTATCCCAGCCGGAATAATAAATCAGGCCGTTATCTACGGAGTATGGTGCTACAGCTTCTTCGGTTAGCTGGTCATCGCTGGAGCCGTCAATCTTAGCGGAATACAGTTGTAATCCTTCTTTTTGGTCATAATGTTGATAATAAACGAAATTCCCAGTTAAGTTCACTACCTGAGTGGGATCATCATATAATTTGTATAGATTTTTTCCGTTATTTGTGATGCGGAACAAACCGGTGGTACTCAAAGAGAACAGTCCCTCTCCGGTAGAGGATTTCTGATCGTTTCTTCTGGTATAAAAAATATACTTCCCGGCGGCGTTGATATAGCTGACCTTATCACCAATGATCTTTTTCATATGGTTGAGATTGATATTCATGGAATAGAGTGCTTCATCATCTCTGGTATTGGAAAAATAGATGATTCCATCTGCCTCACAAAAACGTCCGCCATTTAAAAGATTGCCACTGGTATTACCCACTGTATTGGGGTCATCATATAATACTACTTGATTATGTATGCGGGAAAAAATGAGTAGTCCGATGATAATGAGTAGTATCAGTACAGTGATTATCATCTTTCGAATGAAGTGAAAATTCCTTTGTGAATGTGGCATAAAAGATCATCCTTTCTGTATACGATTTCCTATTAATATATGATACCATTTGCGGGAAAGCATTGCAATGAAGATTTTTGAGAAATGAATAAATTAATAGAGTGCAGCAGTGCATATTCATTGCAACGTTGTTAAGCAATGACCTGTTTTGAATCTGTTGCAGAATTCCTTGTCTTAACGTATAATGAAACTGGTATGTTTTTGTAATTTCATTTTTCGTATGAAAATAACAGTTGCCATCAAAAGCATTGTCAATATATGTATAAATTATAGGAAAGAGGAGGAGGAACCATGTTATCATTACCGGCTGTGTTTAGTGACCATATGGTGTTGCAACGGGAGAAAAATATTGTAGTGTGGGGAGAAGCGGATGCACAAAGTATCCGGATAACGCTGGGAGACCAGACAGTGGAAATACCCGTGAAAGACGGTACTTTCCAGGGAGTGTTGGCACCGATGCAGGCAGGTGGTCCGTATGAGATGCAGATTACGGATGGAAAGGATGCGATTCAATATCAGGATATTATGATCGGCGAAGTATGGTTGGCCGGCGGACAGTCCAATATGGAATTGGAATTGCAAAATAGCCAGAATGGGGCAGAGGTAGTGAAGGATATTCGTAATGATCAGGTGCGGTTTTACTATACGCCGAAGGTGCCGTGGGTAGGAGATAAGCTATATGAAGCGGAGGCAGATAGTCAGTGGGAGCTGTGTACTCCTGAGACGGCGGGACGCTGGTCGGCAGTAGGGTATTATTTTGCAGAAAAATTGTCCCGGGAACTGGGGCTGACGGTGGGGGTGATCGGATGCAACTGGGGTGGCACTTCCGCATCCTGCTGGGTTGGCAGAGAAACTTTAGAAGGCGATAAAAAAATTGAGCAGTATATCCAGGAATATGATGAGATTGTGGCCGGGCAGGATCCGGAGCAATATATCAGGGACCGAGAAGCCTATCTGGTCTTTCAGGCGGAGTTTGACAAAAATGTAGGGCATTATTATGAGACGGCGGAAAATCCCACATGGGAAGAAGCACAGGAATTGTATGGTGAGAACCAGTATCCGGGACCGATGGGTCCCCGGTCGGAGAATCGGCCTTGTGGTTTGTATGAAGCCATGTTGCAACGAGTGTGTCCTTATACTCTGGCCGGATTTCTATATTATCAGGGGGAAGAGGATGACCATCGTCCTTATACCTATTATGAGTTGTTAAGTGGTTTGGTGCGGCAGTGGCGACAGGATTGGCAGGACGACACGCTGCCATTTATGGTGGTCCAGTTGCCCATGTTCCAAAATGGTGGTGAGCCGGATTATCAGAACTGGCCGTTTATTCGGGAAGCTCAGATGCGTTTGTTCCGGACTGTGAAAAATACAGGGATCGCTGTGATCTTAGACAAAGGAGAGTATGGGAATATTCATCCGGTGGAGAAGGACAGTGTGGGCAAACGTTTGGCGGATCAGGCATTATATCAGGTGTATGGATGTAAGGAGGAACAGGAAGTCTATGGACCGATTTATCGTACATACCGGATTCAGGATGGGCAGATGATTATCACGTTTGATTATGCGGAGAATGGTTTTCACCAGACGGCAGACACCATCACTGGTTTTGAGGTGGCGGGAGAGGATCAGAAATATTATCCGGCAACCGCCGTCATACAGAACCATGAGATTGTGTTATCGGCTTGTCAGGTGAAAAAACCCATATATGCGAGATATTGTTGGACGAATTACCGGGAGGTCACTCTGTTTGGCGCAAACGATTTGCCGGTGGCTCCGTTTCGGACGTCGCGTCTGGATGGAGCGATTGCCACCGGAAGTAGAAATTGTGGAGAGTTTACACAGCATTTTGCACAGGAAATTATATAAAATGATACAGGAGGGAAAAGTATGATTCCGGGAATGATTGCATTGGTAGTGGTGGTGTTGCTGATTGGTTTTGTAGTGGGTGGATATAATAAGCTGGTTCGTGGGAAAATTACCATTGATGAGGCATTCGCCACGATGGATGTTTATTTAAAAAAGCGTTTTGATCTGATACCTAATATGGTGGAAATCGTCAAGGGATATGCCAAACACGAGGAAGGTACTTTAGCAAAGATGGTACAGTTGCGCAGCCAGAATTATAGCAGCATGACCGAAGAAGAGAAGTTGGAGTCCGGCGCGGCGATTTCCCAGATGGTGCCTAAGATGATGGCATTGGCAGAAGCGTATCCGGATTTGAAAGCAAACCAGAACTTTCTGGACCTGAGTAAGCAGTTAAGCCAGATCGAGGATGATATTGCTAATGCCAGAAAATATTATAATGGAGCGGTCAAGCAGTATAACTATAGTGTTCAGATGTTTCCGAATAGTCTGATTGCCGGTGTATTTCATTTTGAAACGAAAAAAATGTATGAAGTGGAAAATGATACGGAAAGACAGAATGTGCAGGTGAAATTTTAGTGAAAAAGAGATATATTAGGATGGGATTTTGGCTGCTTCTTTTATTTCTTTCCGGAATTTGTACCAAACAGGCAGAGGCGGCGGAATCCTACGAAATCACCAGTTATGCTGTAACGATCCAGGTGTCTGATGATAATGTCTGTCATGTGCAGGAGGATATCGGGGTTTATTTTCACGAATACCGGCATGGTATTTATCGGGATATTCCCATATCCTATACCGTCAGCCGGTCAGATGGCAGCAGCCATAAAGTGCGTTCTAAGGTATCGAATGTTTCCTGTAGTGAGAATTATACAACCAGCAGATCGAACGGAAATTACCGACTCAAGATCGGAGACGAAGATCAACAGATGCTGGGGGACAAAGAATATCAGATTACCTATGACTATGCGTTGGGGAAAGATCCATTAAAAGGACTGGATGAGTTTTATTATAATATCATTGGCACCGGATGGGATACCACGATACAGAATGTATCTTTTGTGGTGATTATGCCAGATCAGATCGATTCAGAAAAAGTGGGGATGTCCTATGGATCGGAGGGAGATCTTCTGGATCAAGGGCTGAATTATCAGGTGCAGGATAATACCCTGGCCGGCAGTCTGGATGCTTCTGTGATTTTACAGCCGTATCAAGGGGTTACCGTGCGTATGGAACTTCCCGATGGATATTTTGTTTATCATCCCGAATTTCCTCTGGCAGCAGTTTCGGCGATGGTGTTAGCTGCTTTGTCAGCGATCACCGCTTTTGTCATGTGGTTATACTATGGCAAAGATGACCCCGTGATTGAAACGGTGGAATTCCGTCCACCGGCTGCGTTAAATAGTCTGGAGGTGGCCTTGGCCTATAAAGGAGAGGTGGATGGGGATGATGTGATTTCCCTGTTGGTCTATTTGGCGCAAAAAGGTTTTTTATCCATTGTTCCAGGCCGGGGGAAAGATTTTGTTTTTCATAAACGAAAAGAATATGATGGGAAAAATCAGGTAGAACGAATCTTTTTGCATAATTTGTTTGCAAAAGGGGAGATGGTCACTCAATCGGATCTGAAGAATTCTTTTTACAAAACGATTCATAAGATAACGAATATCATGAATTCAAAACGAAATCGCCGTGTATTGTTTTATGAAAGTTCTATGAATAAAAACTGGATTTTCTATATCATGGCATTGATCTCTATCGTATTATCCCTGTATCAGCCATTGGTGAATAGTGGTCAGGAGAAGATTGGTGCGCTTATGATCTCATTGGTGTTGGGAGGCATCCTGATCTTGGTTATCAGTGCAATGATGCAGCCAAAGCAATGGATTACTGCGATTTATATTATAGTTTGGTCACTTAGTTTTTTTGGCGTCTCCGGCGTGATGGTATGGCAGACGATATTGTATGAAGATCTGGCATATCAGGTTTCCTGTGTATTTTGTATACTTGCCAGTCTGGTGATCCTGTTCTTCTTGCATTATATGCCGAAGCGAACTGAATATGGTACTCGGATATTGGGATATATTCAGGGATTCCGGGAATTTTTGATGACAGCAGAGAAGGATAGGTTAGAGGCCTTGGTGGAAGAAGATCCACAGTATTTTTATGATATATTGCCGTATACCTATGTGTTGGGAGTATCCGATAAATGGATGAAGAAATTTGAGGAAATAGCGATAGAACCACCACAATGGTATCACAGCAGTAATCATTCTACTTTTCATATGGCGCAGTTCCACCAGACCATGCGTCAGACTATGACAACAGCCAAGTCATCTATGACTTCTTCTCCGGGTGGAGGAGGTCACAGTGGGGGAGGACACTCCGGTGGCGGTCATGGCGGAGGTGGTGGTGGTTCCTGGTAACGGTCACACGTATTTTATATAAAAAGTGAGGGAAGAATGCAACATGATTTGCGTGAGGGAAGGAGGCTTCACACTGGCTTTTTCCCCGGCTCTATGTAAAAAATACATTCTTCCCCTTTGCATGCCCATAGGTTATGTGCTATAATAAAGCGATATTGCGGTTGCATTGATGGATATGGGAAAACTGCGGTAGAATAATAAGTTTGCGGAAATAATGGAGGAAAACAATATGGCAGAAAAGAAAAACATTTTGACCGAAGAAGGTCTGGCAAAATTAGAGGACGAGTTACAGGATCTGAAAGTAAATAAACGTAAAGAGGTAGCAGCGAAGATTAAGGAAGCCCGTGAGCAGGGAGATTTGTCGGAGAATGCAGAGTATGATGCTGCCAAAGATGAACAAAGAGATATTGAGATTCGTATTGAAGAAATTGAGAAGATTTTAAAGAATGCGGAGATCGTGACAAATGAGGATGTGGATGTCAATGGTATCAATATTGGTTCCACCGTTCGTATCAAAGATTTGGAGTTTGATGAAGAGATGGAATATAAGATTGTTGGTTCTACTGAGGCAGATGTTTTGGGCAACAAGATTTCCAATGAATCACCGGTGGGTGTGGCTTTGATCGGATCTAAGGTGGGAGATACGATTGAAGTAGAGACTCCGAATGGAGAGATGGTTCAGTACGAGATTTTGGAGATAAAGTAGAAGGGAGCTGGGAAAAGTGGCAGAACAGCAAAAGAAGCAACAGGCATCACAGGATATCAATGCACTGTTGAAGGTCAGAAGAGAAAAGTTAGATAACTTGCGGGAGGCAGACAGAGATCCTTTCGTGATTACAAAATATGATGTAACCCATCATTCGCAGGAGATCAAAGATCATTATGATGCGTTGGAGGGAACGGAAGTTTCGGTGGCCGGCCGTATGATGTTTAAGCGGGTCATGGGGAAGGCATCCTTTTGCAATATTCAGGATTTGCAGGGAAAGATTCAGGCTTATGTAGCCAGAGATGATATTGGCGAAGAGATCTACAAGGATTTCAAGAAATATGATGCAGGCGATATTTTAGGAATCCGTGGTAAGGTTTTTACTACTAAGACGGGTGAGATATCCATTCATGCGGAGGAAGTGACGTTGTTATCCAAGAGTCTACAGATATTGCCGGAAAAATATCACGGACTGACGGATACGGATACCCGCTATCGCCAACGATATGTGGATCTGATTATGAATGAGGAAGTGAAAGAAACGTTTGTGAAGAGATCCAAGGTATTGAGCAGCATTCGCCGTTATCTGGATGGGCAGGGCTTTATGGAAGTGGAGACTCCGATGCTGGTTGCCAATGCCGGTGGTGCGGCTGCCAGACCATTTGAAACCCATTTCAATGCGCTGAATGAAGACTTGAAATTACGGATTTCTTTGGAATTATATCTGAAGCGTTTGATCGTTGGTGGATTGGAGCGTGTGTATGAGATTGGCCGTGTATTTCGTAACGAAGGACTGGATACCAGACATAATCCGGAATTTACGTTAATGGAATTATATCAGGCATATACGGATTATCATGGCATGATGGATCTGACGGAGAATTTATACCGTTATGTGGCAAAGGAAGTAACCGGATCTGAGATTCTGACTTATGGTGAGCATGAGATGGATTTGTCAAAGCCATTTGAGCGGATTACGATGGTAGATGCGGTAAAGAAGTATGCGGATGTAGATTTTAATCAGGTGGCAGATACGGCAGCGGCCAAGAAATTAGCGGATGAACATCATATAGAGTATGAGGATCGCCATGCAAAGGGAGATATATTAAACTTATTCTTTGAAGAATATGTGGAAGATCATTTGATTCAACCAACGTTTGTTATGGATCATCCGGTTGAGATTTCTCCGTTGACCAAAAAGAAACCGGAAGATCCAAATTATGTGGAGCGTTTCGAGTTCTTTATGAACGGCTGGGAGATGGCAAATGCTTATTCCGAGTTAAATGATCCGATTGATCAGAGAGAACGTTTCGAGGCACAGGAGAGAGCTTTTGAAGCGGGGGATGAGGAAGCAAGTCATACAGATGAAGATTTCCTGAACGCGTTGAGTATTGGTATGCCTCCGACGGGTGGTATCGGTTTTGGGATTGATAGAATGGTTATGATGATGACAAATTCGCCGGCCATCAGGGATGTTTTGCTGTTCCCGACACTAAAGACCTTGGGTTAAGAAAAACTAGTATTTAAGCCTGTTTCAG
>CAZFSU010000019.1:0-52165 GCA_964521555.1 uncultured Jutongia sp.
CAACCGCCTGCAGGCCAATGGCCGTATGCCATGCATAGCCCTTGTCCCGCTTTGCAGGCTCGGATTCTTTGATATATTCCTTAAATGGATCTTTGTTCACTCCATATCACCTCGCTGTTATATTTTGCCCATGCCATAAATCCATCGCTTCCAGAACCACAGAAACGTTTACACCGTCAGAAATCGCTTTTTTATACGTTTTTCGGTCACTCTGGTCAAACCGAAAAAACCTCTCAATGTGCCTAAAGCCGAGAAGTTCTACGAACTTCCCAGTTCGCGGGCAGTCGTCGAATCCCTCACAAACACTGGCTTTACAGCCAGTTGTTTCCTCGGAACTCTCCTCGTTGCCTTCGCGCAAATCAAGGATTTTCACGAATCTGTCCGATGTAGTAGACATACACTCTCCACATGATAACTCATCCCAAACATGTCACACCCTCTCACACGCTTCAGTTCACACCCATGACTACACAAATACTTCAAATCTCTTGCCAGAGTTGCCGGATCACAACTGACATAAACGATTCGCTCCGGTTCCATCCGCACAACCGTTTCCAGCAGTTTTTCATCACAACCCTTACGGGGTGGATCTAATACCACCACATCTGCCCGCAGACTCCCTCCACTCTCCAAATATTTCTGTGGTATCACGTCCTCTGCGGCACCCACAAAAAACTCGGCATTATGAATATGATTCATCCTGGCATTCTCTCTCGCATTCTCAATCGCCTGTGGAACGATCTCTACACCGAAAACCTTGTCCGCCTTTTGTGACAAAAACAGAGAGATCGTGCCAATGCCACAATACAGATCCCAGACCACTTCTCCGCCCTGCAAGTCTGCATACTCCAACGCTGTTTCATATAATCGTTTTGTCTGCTCTGGATTCACCTGATAGAAAGACAAAGGAGAAATGCGATACCGAATATCACCAATGCTGTCCTCAATATAAGGCTGTCCATATAATGGAATAATTTCATCCCCCAAAATGCGATTTGTTTTTTCCTGATTGACATTCAGACATATGCTGGTTATCTTACATGGTCTGCTTTGTCTTTCTACTTCTGTAGAAAGACAGCTTCTTTCCAGATGATTCTCTTGTTTTGCCACGGCAGCTATCCCTCCATCTTGGAGGGCATGGTCATTGGATTCACACCTCAATAACCGTTCCACAAACTCTTTTGCATGTGGCAGCTCCTGCCCATTCATCACAAGGCATACCATCACTTGTCCGGTTGCTTTCCCCACACGGATCAAAATATGACGAATTAATCCGGTGTGTGATTCCTCCCGATATGCCGGGATCTGATATTCTTTCATAAATGCGATTACCACATCTAATATCGCCCGGTTACAGGGATGCTGTATCAGACAATCTGTATGGGGAATCACCTGATGGGTCCGTCCTGCATAAAATCCGGTTACCAAATTACCATCCCGGTCATACCCTACCGGAAACTGCGCTTTATTTCGATAATAATACGGCTCTTGCATACCCATGATAGGCTCCATGACAACCGGAGCTGTAATATTCTCATGATCCTTCGTTCCCTCTGCCCGATCCGATGCATCAGGAAGTTTTTCACCAGGCAAACGTACATCCAATCCCCCGATCCGCTGCAAACAATGCGCAATCTTCTCCTGCTTCCAAACCAGTTGACGCGGATAACTGCAATGCTGTAGCTGACATCCGCCACACTGTCTCGCCACAGGACATGCCGGCTCCACACGATCGGGAGAAGGCTGAATCAATTCCATCAACCGGGCATACCCATACTGTTTCTTCGTCTTGATGATTCGGGCACGAATCACATCTCCCACTAATGCATCCTTCACAAAAAGGGCGTACCCATCTGCACGCCCTATTCCCTCACCCTGAGATCCCATATCTACGATCTCCAGGATGAGTTCATCATTCTTTTTCCAAGGTAAACTCTGTGTGGACTCACAACCAGCCCCACTATCCTTATGATGTTTCTTTTTCTTTGCCATAATAACCTTTACTTTCTCTTTTCCAGATAACCGGAACTCTGGCGAATATTGGAATCTAACAAACGATTAAATCCCAGCCATGCCAGAGTTGGGTCTGATTTTTCGTACAACTCTGTGGTGGTCTGTAGTTTTGCATCTGCATTGTCAGCAAAATTGAGAGCCATTGCTTCTGCTAATGCTGGTTTCTTCGGTGAACCATATTCCAATTCTCCATGATGGGCCAGAATGCAATGCCTCAACTCTGAAGCTAAAACGGGCGGAAAACCTGGGATCTCCTGAATCCATTTGCCAATCCATTCTGCTCCCAAAAATATATGTCCCAAAAGTTGGCCATCATCGGTGTATTCATTCTGCGGAAAATCCGAAATTTCATATAACTTGCCAATGTCATGGAATATCGCTGCTGTGATTAGCAGATCGTGATCCAAGATCTCATAATTTGCTGCAAAGAAATCACATAATCTGGTTACCGCCAGAGTATGCTGTAATAAACCACCGATAAATCCATGATGTACCGATTTCGCAGCGGAATGTTCTTTAAAACACTTTACCAAATCCTTATTCTCGATAAACACCATCTCACACAGGCGGTAGAGATGAGGATCCCTCACAGTGGCGATATAGCCCTTTAACTGCTCATACATCTCATCGATATCAAATTTGGAAGTAGGTATATATTCTCTGGGATCATACTCCCCCTCCTGCGCCTGACGAATACGGTTGATATTGACTTGACGGCTTCCCTGAAAAGAGGTCACCATACCATCCACCATGATAAAATCCATAGCATCAAATTCTGCAATACCATTTGTGAGTTCCCAGACCTTCCCATCAATAATCCCTGATTTATCCTGTAATAACAAAGAGTAATATGTTTTCCCTGCCTTTGTCTTTAATATCTGTTTGGATTTACATAGATAGATTCCCAAAAATTTATTTCCCTCTTTGTATTCTTCAATGTATGTCATGTTGCTTCTTCCTTTCCATTATGCATTTTCCCTCCGATCTGCCTCTGTCAATTCTTCGGACAGACCTTAGTCAATTTTAGCACACTTATCAAGTCAAAACAACTCTTCCACATCTCCGCTACTCATTTTCTTCGTAACATTTCCGCAACTTCTCCAGCGCTTTTTTCTCAATTCTGGAAACATAAGAACGGGAAATCCCATACATTGCCGCGATTTCCCGTTGCGTTTTTTCCCCCTTGCCTCCCAGCCCATAACGCATCTGTAAAATCTCCCATTCCCTCTGCGTCAGAGCTTTCTCAATATACTTTCCCAGTTTCCCAAGGTCTCCTTGTCTGGCCACCTTCTCCACCACGTCTTCATCTTCATATTCCAAAATATCCATCAAATTGATCTCATTGCCCTCTTTATCAGAACCAATGGAATCGTACAAGTACACATCATTTCTCGTCTTACGATTGGCCCGTAGATACATAAGTATTTCGTTATCCACACAACGGGCGCAATAGGTGGCAAGCCTGATATTCTTGGAATCATCAAAACTGTCGATCCCTTTAATCAAGCCAATCGTTCCAATCGAAATCAAGTCATCCATTTCTCTCTCATTTGCCTGATATTTCTTGGCAATATATGCCACCAGCCTTAGATTTCTCTCCACTAGGCAGTCCCTCGCCTGACGATCTCCCGCCTTACATCGTTCCAGATATTCCTGTTCCTCTTTGGCACTCAGGGGTTTTGGAAAAGACTGCACATCGACGAACCTCTTTTTCATTCTCCCTTCATTCTATGCAACAGGGTGCGCGTCCGTGCTTTTCCAACGTTTTTCGAGCTTTTCCTTTTTTCTGCAATGTGATCCTGATACTATTGTCCCCTTACCGTTCCATCCGCACCATACTATAAAAATCAGTCAATATCCATATTCCACTCATCCGGATAAATAATGACACGCAATAACGCTTCTGTCCCACCATATCCGGTGCTAAAATGCTCATATCTTCCTAATGTCGTATTTTTCATATATGGTTTCAAATTGCCATATGATTCATTCAATACAATCATCGGTTTTGCCGGTATTTCTATCTGATAAAGATACCCCAGATCAATGTCATCCTCTGACATTTCGTCTTGATATTTTTCCTCAGAAGAAGTTTTTACTAATGCCACCGAATCCCGGCATGCTTTTAATAGATTTTCCCCCAGATCCTTGCCAGTGTAGGTCAGGCTTTGACTCCCCAATAACATAATAACGTGATCCTGATCTAACCTTGACTCATCAAAAGTCAATCCATACTCCTTAGCCTGACTGGCACTACAGGCTAAACTCCCAAATACCCCCTCCGAAGAATACTCTATATCATTTGTACGATCCTCCGCAGAATACTCCTTCTCATCTGTATCAACCGGATATTTCCACTGCATCCTATAAGAATCCAGATTCAATCGCTCTTCCTCTGACAATTCACTGACATCCACCGTCGTCTCAATGCGGTGATCGGTAATCTGCTCAAATTGCGCCAAATCAAATGTATAGTCATAACCATCCACAACGGAACTGACTGCACCAAATATCACAAACATACAAAGTGCAACACATAAAACCATCACTGTAATACTCAGTCGTTTTCTGTCAGATCTTCCCCATGCCTTTACCGTTCTGACTACCCCCAAAGAAAGTAACAGGCAGACTGCCCATATCAGTACCAGAAAAATAATCAACATCCCAAAGGAATATCCTTCTCCCGTAAATAGATCTATCATCTCTTGCACAAAACCCTTGATGTACCCTGTATACGATAAATAGCTCACAAATATTCCACATACCAGAATAGTTCCATAGACAATCATCGGCCGAAAACGTTCTAATAAAATGAACAATAAACTGCTAATACCATATACTGCCAGCAGCAATCCCATATATCGTATTACGCCATAACCAAAATAATGCAGGTTAAACAGACTGCCTGGTATTATTCCTTCATAAAAATGACAGAAGGCCCACAATGATAAAACTTGCATCAGGTAAATCCATATAGATGCCAGCACGAATATCAAAATAAGAATATGATGCGCCAATAATGTACTATAATATCTGCTTTTGACAGTTCCCGGAAACATACTGATTTCATCTTTCGATAAAATATTATAAGAACATATCATTAATACAATTCCCAAAATAAACAATGCATTCATCGAAGTATCCAACGAATGTATCCTCCACGGAACTGTTTCACCGGATAATGTGGCAGTCACCGATGACCATACGTTCCAAACCGGATACAATGTACTGATTGCCATAATACTGTAAATCAATATTCGATATTGTTTTAACTGAATTTTCGTAAGATTCCTGATATTAGACCAGGTTGTTTCATTATTCATATGATTCCTCCATTTCCTAACATTTTCTTCCCGTTTTCTGTTACGCGGTCTAATCCCACAATGCACCAAGCTGTTTCTCTTTGCCCATCTTTGTCAAATATACGCATACATCCTCCGGTGATACTGACTCTACCGACAATCCCGCCTGCTTCGCACGCACAGACAGATCACTTCCCGCAGAACCACGCAGGATCAAGGCATCTCCCAGTTCCCCGGATTCCCGCTGTAAGATCTTATCTTGAGCAAGACCATTTGCAAAATCAGTAATTTCCTCCGCCGATCCACTAACGCGGCACAACATTTCCCGCACTGTATCGATCTCTTCATAAAACACCAGTTTTCCCTGATGAATCAACACCATCTCTGACAATACACCGTCTAACTCCGCCAGATTGTGACTGGATATCACAAAAGTACGGGGATGCTCCATATAATCCCGCAGCAGAATCTCATATGCCAATTTGCGTTTCTCAATATCAATTCCGATAAATGGCTCATCCAGGAGTGTCACCTGACATCTGGCAGCCATAGCACAAATGAAATGAAACATACTTTTGGTTCCCTGGGATAACTGTTTACAGTTTTTATTCCTGGGTAATTCAAACAGATCCATCATCTTATCAGCAAACCTTCTGTCAAAATGTGGATATGCAATTTCATAGTAATTTAAAATCTTTTTTAACTTTTCAGTGGGAACCACTGGCAGATCATGCATGGAATAAATAATCTCACTATTGATCGCCATATCTCTCCACGGATCTCCCCCCAGGATACGGATCGTTCCACCGGTAATCACTTCTAATCCCACACACATCTTAAAAAATGTGGTCTTACCGCTTCCATTCGCCCCGATCAAACCAATGATCTGATTTTCATGTAGCTCCAGATTCAAATTCTCCAGCACCTGCTTTTTCCCATAACATTTCTGCAAATGATTTGTCTGAATCGAATAATTACTCATATTTTTCACCTTTCCCCATTTCTGGCAGACAAACATTGTTTGCCCATACTATATCGCACGCCACTCTATGTTTCTATTGGCCATCTCCATATTTTTCCCCTATCCTCTTCACCAATTCTTCTCTGGAGATATCCAGTTTCTTCGCTTCCTGAACCAATGTCTCGATCATCCCCATCAATGTTTCTTCAATTTTCCGTTGCTTAATCATCTCCACCGCATCCTCCTTGACTGTCATGGCCTGCCCCCGCACTTTTTCTAACACGCCACGTTCCACCAACAACCGGATTCCCTTCGCTGCCGTTGCCGGATTGATATTAAGTTCCTTCGCAATCACCACCTGTGAATAACAATGATCGCCTTCGTGTAATCGTCCAGCCAGAATGTCATCTTCTATCCCATTTGCAATTTGTATATAAATCGGCACCACATCATTAAAGTCGATTTTCACCTCCCCACCTCCTTTTTCATATTTTCTCTCAATTTTCTTTCGTCTCAGCTCCATACCACATTACTCAAGTAATGTGGTAATAATATATCATACCTCTCTGCCTTTGTCAAGCAAGAAACTTTTCACACGGGGATTTTTATACAAAAAACACCAATTTGAAACAAATTCAAATTGGTGCCGTCATGCTAACCCTCTGTTTATTTCTGTAATATTCGATATTTCGTTTTGAACCGCATTAACTTCCCCCGCATGGGATGCCAGATGAAATACAGGAAAACCACTGTAGCCATCGCATGTATCAGATCGAAGGGCAATCCGGATAACTCCATAAGCCAAAAATATGACAGACTGATGTCCTGACTCATCATCAACATGGATGCAAAATTTACAATCGGCCCATAAATCCCAATCACTGTAATAAATCCCACCACCAACGCAATCCATTTACGATCCGTCCTAATCCATCCCCCCACCAGCCCAATCAAACCGAATCCTAACATTTGAAAAGGAGACCAGGGACCCTGTCCAAAGATAAAATTGGATAAAAAGCCTGATAATATACCGATTAACATTCCTGGCACCGGGCCAAAAATCGAACCACTCACCAGGATCACCGCAGAAATCGGTTTGAACTGGGGCGCCCAGAAAAAAACTGCTCTGGAGATCGCTGCGATTCCGCTCAGAGAAGCGATTACCACGATTTCTTTCGCCTGCAATTTCCTTCCATACCAGCTCAACACAAAACAGATTCCACACAGGATCACGCAAACTGCGGAAAGATAGTAGTGATCCATGAGAAAATTTTTCACTCCAGTTCCTCCTTTGATATCAACATAGGATTCCAGCGGCTGATAAATGGTTTATAAAACACATTATCACGAAACACCTGATGCGGCTCCCCTATGGAAGCAATATCACCATAAAATAGTAATGCTACATATTCTGCAATATCACCCACCAATTCCAGATCATGTGTAATCACTATCATGATTTTCTGTTTAGAATACTTCTGCAATAGTACTTCCACCCGCTTCTTTAACCGATAATCCATCCCCTTGGTCGGTTCATCTAAAATTAAAAACTCCGCATCTTTTAACAAAAACTTACAGATCGCCACCAAGTGCTGTTCCCCGCCGGATAAATCTAACGGATGACGATCCATGAAATCCCCACACAACTCCACAATCTCCGAAGGAATATCTGCTTCCACATCCAATTCCTGCCTGACAGTTTCTTTGGTAAAAATCGTCAGTACATCCTGTGGCATCATAACACACCGTGGCAATTTCTTTTTTCCAAAATATCCTGCTAATACCTTGCCTAGCGTGGATTTCCCCGCCCCATTTGGTCCGATCCAGGCATTGATTCCCTGATGGATTTCCAGTTCTCTAACCGCCAACACCGTCTGTCCCTCATAACTGCCACGAATATCCTGCAATCGCCGAACCGCCTTCGTATCGCGCCGATCAGGTTTCACTGTATATTCCCGCACAAACGCTTCCGTATACCCCCTGCCATAACGCTTGATTTTCTCCCGCTCCGGCATACTATTATAATGTCCTCCGGAAACCAACGTTCCCCGTTCCAAGGTAACCATAGCATCTGCATGATCATAAATATATTCCGTATCATGTGTTGCAATGATAAATCGAATCCCCTGTTCTTCCCGCAATCGAATCACCAGTTCCCAGAAGCTTCTGGCCGCAATGGGATCTAACATAGAAGTGGGTTCATCCATGACCACCGCCCGGGGCGCCATGCACAAAACCGATGCCAGCACCAGTTTCTGCTTTTCTCCCTCTGATAAATCTGTAACATTCTTCATAAACCAGCTCTCGATCCCCAGATAGGTACTGATCTCGGCTACACGATTCCGAATCACACTACGGGTTATCCCCAGCGACTCCAGTCCGAATGCCAGCTCGTGCCACACTTTATCGCATACAATTTGATTATCCGGATGCTGGGACACAAACCCAATCACCCCCGGCTGCACTTTCTTGATATCCTGACCCAAAAATCGTACAGATCCCACACACTCTCCCACCGCTGAGATTCCCGGAACCATCTCCCGCAACAAGGTGGATTTTCCTGATCCGCTATCACCAACGATAAGTGTGATACCCTCACCAATCTCCAGAGATATATCGTGCAGAATCACTTTGCCGGATATTGTTTTTTGCGAGATATCGACTTTCATTTCTTTCCTCCACTATCTCATATATCATACATCCCACCGTTAATACAATCCACCAGCCACGGATTCCCACTGCAATGTAGGGACTGAGGACCGTAATAGGTTGTCCCCATTCCCAAAGCACAAAGAGGACCAGCAGACCAACACTCTCTATCACATCCGCGTATAATAACCGGATCGGCGCATAACTGGTCCGATGCCCGCTGCCGTATCCCCGTGATATCATAGAATCCGAAACCTCCAATCCATTCTCCAATGCCCAGTTTACCATGATCGACACGGTACGAATGGAGATAAACAGACGTTCCCAGAAACCTTCACTGCTGCTTTCGCATTTTTGAAACCGATATATTTCCTGTATCTTCCTATGATAACGTTCCACGTTTCGGATCGCCATAGACAATAAAATAGCCATAGCCGGTGACAAATATCCTGTCACAATCACAATTTTGTCTGCCGTCAGATGCCGGCTCATCAAGGCAGTAATATGGATCAATAAAACGATCTGTACTCCCAGAATCCCACCATAGATGAGAGATTCCAAGGTGACAACATTATCATTGAGATAAAACAGGTATGTCTCTCCCCGATGATTTGTAATGCCATTCACTAGAACAGCGATCCCGATAATGGCGCCATCCACACCCCATTGCCGCCAAATTTTTTTTCCTTTGATACACCATAACGCGACCAGACATATCAACAATGCAATCGGATTATGCGTGGTAGCCACGATCAATAACCACAATAAATACCGCATCAGTTCCACAATAGGATGTTTTCTTATAGCCATGCCTTACCGCTCCTTATTTGTCTGTAGTCCCATCCAGATCCTTTCCGCCTCCTGCACAGGAATAACGCCATTGAATATACTCTCCCTCTGCTAATACATAGCGAGAACACCCATAATTGGGAAACCAGCCATCCACCGAATACATCCAGCCTGATAATGGTCCACAATCAAATTGACCGATATTATGAATACCTTCTAAATAAACAGATCCATAGAGTTGTGTATAAGTCGACTCTACATTGATATCTCTCGCTTTGCATTCTCTGGCCAAGACATCCCAGACCGTCTCCCCCTCATAACAGACTACTCTGGTTTTCGGCAGAATCACACCATCCTCCGGCACATATTTTTCCAAACCTTTGGTCAAATCATCCATGTGATTCAGAATCGTCTTTACATCGATACTGAGATATACATAGAACCTGGACGTTTGATCTACGGACTGTTCTTCCTGATTGACAGGCTCCGGCTTACCGGATGGGATCGGGTCGGTATGATATGCATCCTGCTTTTGGTCCTTTCCATCCGAAATCTTACGTTTTGATTTTTGAGACTTGTCGGTTTTAGAAGTAGATCCTGTTTTCTTGGATGCCTTTGACTTGGCAGAGGTGGATTTCTCAGAAGATTGTTGCGTATCGCCTGATTTTGATTTACTTTTTGCCTGATCTGACTCCGAAGACTGCTCTGGCTGACTGGATTTCTGCGGAGTCGGTGATACGGAAGCGCTCCCCTTCTGATTTCGTTCACTTTTGCCGCTATCGGGGTCTTTGGCTGTCTCAGTTTCCGTTTGCTGTTGCTGCATATCTGTATCATGCTCAGCATACTCCGATTCCGATATCCCATCAGGAGATATTGTGACATTGCCGGACAATTCCTGCGCTTCCTGTCTCACATCCTTCACAGAACGTATCCTCGTTTGTCCCAATGCGATGCCCACAAACACAACCAGGAGTATAACCGTGATAATATTTTTTATATTTCGTTTCACAAATCGTTTCATCTCAATTTTCCTTCTAACATGGGTCGACGATTTCAGCATGACTATAACAAAATGCCCCTAAAATGTCAATTTAACTGCGTTTTTCCAAAATCACAGGTATGTTTTATTTATCATTGTATCATAACACCCGATGCCACGACACTCGCCATATACAGGAAAAGAACAGACATCGCCCAAGGTTACTTGGGACAGATGCCTGTTCCTCTCCTTTATGTACTGGCAGCGGACGCATCATATCCGAAATCCGTAGATGTTTTTGCGGATGTCGAGCATTTCCATATCGGTCTCGGATATTACATCGGCACAGTGTTTTAATTTTTGTTCCATCTCAATACGGGTTTGTTCGTCCAGATCATCTTTTTTGTATCTGAGCTGATGATCCAGGCTTGCCCAATAGTCCATAGCGATCGTTCGGATCTGCACTTCTACACGAATGGGACGCATTTTATCTGCGAAAAATACCGGCACTTCAATGATCAGATGCAGACTACGATATCCATTTGGTTTAGGATTTTCAATATAATCTTTCATTTTGATCAATGTGATATCTGTCTGTGAGTTCAGCATTTCCGCAATGGTATAAATATCATCGATAAACGAACAAATCACACGTACGCCAGCCACATCGTTTAGGTTTCCACGAATGGAATCCACACACACCGGTACGCCGCGTTTTTTTAATTTTTTTGCAATGCTAACCGGTGATTTGATTCTGGATTTTATGCTGTGTATGGGATTCCTTTGATATCTTGACTTCAAATCATCATTTAAGACTTCCAGCTTGGTAGTAACCTCACGAATACCACTGGAATACATCATCATGATCTGCTTAAAATGCGCCTCCTTTTCTAACATTGCTCTGTCGTCCCCATCCAACAAACGCTCTAAATAATTTTTCTCTTCTGTACGGCTGTACATGATTGTTCCCCTTTCTGCTAGTCCCCTTAATCTGTTTCTTCTTTTGCTGTCATAAATTTTTCAATTAAAGTAACAATACCATCTTCATCATTCGTTCCTGTCACATAATCTGCCTGCTCACGTATCTCCTGAGACGCATTCCCCATCGCGACACCCAGTCCCGCATAACGCAACATCGGCAGGTCATTATAGCTGTCGCCGACACAAATTACACGATCTTTGGAAACATCCAGATGTTTTGCCAGTTTGTCCACAGCGATTCCTTTGTCAATATACTTCGGCAACAGTTCCACATAATAAGGATCGGAACGAAAGACGTTGAGCTGACTTCCAAACCTCTCCTGCATAATACGTTCCACCTCTTTCATATGATCCGGTTCGCCCGAGACAAAGATCTTATTAATCGGCATATGCACTTCCTTGGTAAAGTGTTCCACTTCACGAATGGATACCTGACATGCCTCCGCATCTGCTTTTACATACGATGTGACACCATTCGCCACTATCAGCTCCTTCGCCGCATCATGATATGCCATAATGCCTACAGATAATTCCCGTGCTGTATCATAGACTGGTTGTATCATATCACCTGGTACCACCTGATTGAAAATGCACTCTCCTGTTTTGCAATTTACCACAGTCGTACCATTATAAGCAATCACATAACCACCATATTCCTCTAGTGAAATCTTAGAAGCAACACCACGAATCCCGGCAATAGAACGACCCGATGCAATGGCAATCGTCTTTCCTCGTTTTTGTGCGTTGATAAGGGCATCCCTTGTCCGATCAGAAATCTCCCGGTTTGAGCCCGTTAGCGTGCCATCCACATCTAACACCATAACATCGAAGCGATCCCCTTCCGGCTCTTCAATCCCCTTCACCTTGCGGAAGATTTTCATAAATTCCTTGCCGGTAATGGTCTCATGCTCGATCAGAAAGGCAGCCAGCTTGTCCAAAGCTTCTCTGTCTTTGGATAACAACTCCTTCGCTTTCTGATGACATTCCCGCAGGATTCTCATAACTTCCTGATCGATCTCGGCAGCGGTCGCCTCCCCACAATTCAATACCGTACGACCATCCAGATACTTATTTTGTACAGATTCCAATTCGATCAAACCGAATTTGTCTGACATACCATACTGTGTCACCATCGAACGCGCCAGAGAAGTGGCTTTCTCAATATCATTCGATGCACCTGTCGTAATAGAATCAAAGACAATTTCTTCCGCAGCACGTCCACCAAACAACGTAATAATCCGTGTTAGAATCTCCTCCTTACTCATCAGATACTTTTCTTCTTCCGGCACCTGCATTACATAGCCCAGAGAACCCATCGTACGTGGAACAATGGTAATCTTCTGCACCGGCTCTGCATTTTTCTGCAATGCTGTCACCAGTGCGTGCCCCACTTCATGATATGCTACAATACGTTTTTCTTCTTTTCCCAGAATACGGTCCTTCTTCTCCTTGCCCGCGATCACCACTTCCACCGCTTCAAACAGATCCCGCTGACTGACAGCACGTCTCCCCGCACGTACCGCCATGATTGCTGCTTCATTAATCATATTCGCCAGATCCGAACCTACCGCTCCACTGGTGGCCAAAGCGATCTCTTCAAAATCCACCGATTCATCCATCAAAACATCCTTGGCATGTACACGAAGAATGTCAATACGCCCCCGCAAATCCGGTTTCTCCACGATAATACGCCGGTCAAAACGGCCCGGACGCAATAATGCTTTATCCAATACTTCCGGGCGGTTCGTGGCACCCAAAATCACGAGACCCTTTGAACTGTCAAAACCATCCATCTCTGATAAAAGCTGATTTAATGTCTGCTCACGCTCATCGTTTCCACCGCCATATTGACTGTCTCGACTTTTCCCAATCGCATCAATCTCATCAATAAAAATGATACAAGGTGCCATAGATTGCGCCTGCTTAAACAGATCTCGTACACGAGATGCCCCCACGCCCACAAACATCTCTACAAAATCAGAGCCGGACAAACTGAAAAACGGTACATGCGCTTCTCCCGCTACGGCTTTCGCCAATAAGGTCTTACCAGTTCCGGGCGGTCCCACTAACAAGGCACCCTTCGGCAACTTAGCCCCGATCTCCGTATATTTTTGAGGATTATGCAGGAAGTCAACTAATTCATTGAGAGAATCCATAGCCTCCTCTTGTCCCGCCACATCCCGGAAAGTGACACCGGTTTCCTTTTGCACATACATTTTGGCATTGCTTTTGCCAACCCCCATGATACCACCGGAATTTCGGGACATCATACGAAATACAAAGAACAAACCAACCCACAGCAGCAGGATCGGCAATATCGTCGAAAGAAACATATACATCATATTGGCGGAACCACTGGTTAATTCTTTTGAAAATTCCACATCGGCTTCACTCAAACGATTGACCAGAGTATAATCCATCGAAATGATCCCTGTATAATATGTCATTTTATATAAATTATTGGTCTGGGTCTTCGGTACGATTTTGATACGGTCAGAAGACAGCACCACGGATTTCACTTCATGGTCCTCCAACATTTGGATGAACTGATCGTATGTGATTTCCTTATTGGATGCCTTCTCCACCTGTTTATTCATCAAAGAAAATACGAGAAATACCCCTAATGCAATGATCAAACAAATGAAAATACTACGTCTGTTTTCCTTTTTACCAGGATCTTCATTTCCATTATTGCGGTAATTTTGATTATTGTCCACTGTCAACCTCCTCTATCGCTACCCAGTCCCCGACCAGAATAGTCATGCTGTATTATATTAATTATACGGCTACTTGCCTTAGAAATCAATACAGACGCTTTTACGAATCTCTGAATTTTCTGTGATTTCTCTAAAATATTTCTAAGTTTTTTCTTGAAAAAGCATTGAACTGACCTTGGGTTATGAGGTATAATATTTTAATATTGGTTTTTTAGATAAAGATATTGTGTTCATCTCTGAAAAAATCATACATGAGAAACTTAACAGGAATCACGAAGGAGGATGTATCTATGGCAGTCAAGTACGTATTTGTTACCGGTGGTGTTGTTTCCGGTCTGGGAAAAGGGATCACCGCAGCATCATTGGGAAGACTATTAAAAATGCGTGGCTACAGCGTTACAATGCAAAAATTTGATCCATATATCAATATCGATCCCGGTACTATGAATCCAGTACAGCATGGCGAAGTATTTGTGACAGATGACGGTGCCGAAACGGATCTGGACCTGGGACACTATGAACGTTTTATTGATGAAAGTTTGACCAAACAATCCAACGTCACCACAGGCAAGGTTTATTGGTCCGTATTATCCAAAGAACGGCGTGGGGATTTTGGCGGAGGTACCGTACAGGTCATTCCTCATATTACCAATGAGATTAAAAGCCGGTTTTATCGCAACGACGGATGCAAAGATACCCAAATTGCCATTATCGAGGTGGGTGGTACCGTTGGTGATATTGAAAGCCAGCCTTTCCTGGAGTCTATTCGCCAGTTCCAGCACGATATCGGACATGAGAATGCGATTCTGATTCACGTTACCCTGATACCATATCTGGGAGCTTCCGGAGAAATGAAAACCAAACCTACCCAGGCAAGTGTGAAGGAATTACAGGGTATGGGAATCCAGCCGGATATTATCGTATGCCGTACCGAACGACCATTAGAAGATGGCATCAAAGATAAAATTGCTTTGTTTTGTAACGTTCCTACCAAATGTGTCATGCAAAATCTGGATGTGGAAACGCTATATGAAGCACCTTTGGCAATGGAAAAGGAACACCTGGCAGATGTGGCATGCCAGTGCTTACAATTAGACTGTCCAACACCAGATATGCAGGAATGGCAAAATATGGTAGATACATTAAAGCATTTGGAAAAAGATACCACTGTTGCATTAGTCGGAAAATATACTTCTTTGCACGATGCTTATATCAGTGTAGTAGAAGCACTCAATCACGGGGGACTTGCACATAAAACCAATGTGCATATCAAATGGGTCGATTCAGAAACCGTCACAGATGATAATGTTGATGAGATTCTGGGCGATGTGAGTGGCATCTTGGTTCCCGGTGGATTTGGTGACCGTGGTACCGATGGTATGATCTCTGCGATCCAGTATGCCCGCGAACGCAAAATTCCATACCTGGGTCTCTGTCTGGGAATGCAGTTATCCATCGTAGAATTTGCACGTCATATCTGCGGTTTCAATGATGCACATAGTATTGAACTGGACCCACAGACCACACATCCAGTCATTCATCTGATGGCAGATCAGGATGGTGTGGAAGATATTGGCGGTACTTTACGTCTGGGCTCCTATCCATGCACTCTGACCGAAGGATCTTTGGCACATCAATTATATGGTTCAGAGAATATCACCGAACGCCATCGTCACCGTTACGAAGTAAACAATTATTATCGTAAGGATCTGGAAGCCGGCGGCATGTGCCTGTCCGGTTTATCTCCGGATGGACGAATCGTTGAAATGTGTGAGATACCGGATCATCCGTGGTTTATTGCTACACAGGCACACCCGGAATTTAAGTCCAGACCAAACAGACCACATCCTCTGTTTGCCGGATTTATCGGTGCCGCTTTAGCATATCAGAAATAAACAAAAAAGATGTGTGTCATTTTTCAGACACACATCTTTTTATTTTCATCCTTATCCTGTTCTATTTGTACTGTACCACGATCACCGTATCTTTCTTATCCGGTGCTTTCTTTGGAACTTTCACAGTCACTTTATTCTTTTTGATGGAATATTTCAACTTCTTGGATTTTCCCAAAATCGTAATTTTCTTTATCTTTTTATTTTTATAGCGTTTCATCACCAGCTTACCCTTCTTTGGCCATTTATAGACATGGGCATAGACGGTCTTGTTCTTCCTCGTATAAGTTCCCCAGGAAGGGTCTTTTTTGAACGGACTGGCGGAAACTCCATAGATGCTGGCGCTGTTGGTCTTCATCCATTTTGCCACACCATTTAGAATCTTCTTGCTACCACTGGTCATCTGTCCATTCCCTTTTGGACCGATGTTCAACAGATAATTGCCGCCCTCAGAGGCAACCATAGCCAAATCCTGAATAATACCACTGGTGGAAAAATATGATTTTTCCAGAGATTTTTTATAACCCCATGCATCGTTCATGGATTGACAAGTCTCCCAAGGTCTTTTCGGCACAGCACTCTTATCCGGAATCGAACGCTCCGGACATTCAAAATCACCCAGACCAAAGCTGCGGCACACCCGTTCATTCACCAGAATATTCGGACTAAGGGATTTCATATACCGATATAAATCTACACCATCGGACTTGGTCCACCAATTTTCCAGTGTCGGTTTCTTATTAGAATAACTCCAGTCACCATCAAACCACATAACTGCCGGTTGATAACGGTCAACCAGTTCCTTCAATTGCGCCTTCATGTCTGTGATATATTTTGCTCTGGCATCCATAGATGTCATGGTAGTAGATAACGTGCCACCCATATTCTGAGAAGAATGGTTCCAATCTACAATCGAATAATACAAACCAAACTTCAATCCGGCTTTATCACAGGCATTTTTCAGTTCCATCAGCACATCTCGGCCAGTAGAACCAAATTTCGTATATCCCTGTAGACTAAACATCTTTGTCCCGGTATAATCCTTGAAACTGTCTACCTTGGTATCCCACATAGCAAATCCTTCATGATGCTTTGCCGTAATCACAATATATTTCATTCCCGCTTTTTTGGCATACTTTACGATCTCATTCGCATTAAAACCGGTAGGATTAAATTTTGCTGCGATCTCGGTCTGATATTTTTTCTTGGAGATCTTTTGCTCATTCATCGCCCATTCCCCCTGACCATAATAAGAATAAGCACCAAAATGAATAAACATACCAAACTTATCACGGGCCCACCACTTCATATTAGATGGTACGGTGTAGGCATCCGCAGTCTGTGCCGGCACATATACTGCGGAACCCGTTGCCAACGCCACCACAAGCAATAATGTCATAATTTTCTGTGTGATCTTCTTCATACGCTCCTCCTTTTCCTCGCATTCCTTAATTTTAACATGCATCCTGATTCAGCAGCAACACTTCCTCTACCTGGTCCCGAATGTCCACAAATGCGGACAGTATCGCTGCATCGAACTGCGTCCCACTACATTCCTGCATGATAGAGAATGCCTTCTCCGAAGAGAATGCATCCTTGTAAACCCGCTTGCTTGTCAATGCATCAAACACATCGACCACCGCCATAATTCTGGCACAGAGTGGAATTTTCTCACCGGACAGTTTATAGGGATATCCTGTTCCATCCCATTTTTCATGATGATATAATGCCATATCATGGGCCGTCCGTAGATAATCGGTATCTTCAATATTAGTCAAAGTAGAGTTGATAATCTTGCCGCCCTCTACGGTATGCATCTTAATCTTTTCAAATTCTTCATCGTTTAATCGACCCGGTTTATTGAGCACCGTATCCGAAATCTTAATCTTACCGATATCATGTAAAGGGGCCGCCTTACACATCAATTCCTGCGCCCTCTCCGTCAATTCTCCCTGATACTGCTTCATCTGAGCCATATGCCGCACTAATACCTGCAAATACGCACTGGTTCGTTTAATGTGTTGCCCGGTAAACATATCACGGGATTCTACCAGATCAGCAAAACTAACGATAATGGTATTTTGGATGTCTTTTAATCTCTGGTTTGAGATCTGCAAATGATTATGTTGTACATGCATACTGATGCTATTATCAATGTTCATCAAAAATCGATGCAAACGCTTTGTCCCAAAAGCAAATTTCTGATAGGATTCCATATCTGCCAGCGCAGTTATGTAGCCATAAATCTTTTGCTGATTATGTACCGACATAACAAACAATGGTGCATCGCTCTGCAAGAAATGATCCCATTCCGGCATCAGATCAGATTTCATGAAAGCAATCTCCTGAGGCGAATCCTCTCCTTTGAAGTATCGAACTGCTTCCATTTTACCAGAAAACGGATTATCCAGAGTATGAATCGCCGGGATATCCTGATGAAAATCGGAATTAAGGCAGAAATAGATATCCAGTGGAATATAATTCATGATAATATTATGAATCTCTTTCCGTTCATGGATGTTGGTCAACCATGCCGTCATATTATTCAGAGAACGAATGTAATCATTTTCATCTTCTTTCATGGAATATAAAAAACTAAAATCCTCACTCACCGCATCCATCGATGCGGCTTTACATCCACAAGATCCTGCCGGCGTAAAAGAATATGGAAAACGATAGTGATGCCGTCGATGCGGATTCACCTGTCCGGCATATGCCAGTTCCTCATTTCTGGATCCCTCCACCAAAACACGATACATAAATCCGGCAAATTCTTTCATATTTCTTCGACATGTACTGATGCGGGGATAACTATAACGCTCCTGCATACTCCCATCAAAACCTGTGACCACTATATCCTCCGGCACCCGTATGCCATGTTTGCGCAATACTTTACATGTCGTTACTGCCATCATATCATTAATACAGACAATCGCTCCCGGCAAATTTCCTTCTGCGATCCACTTCTCCACCACTACCTGCGTAGGTATATCATAAAAATCTCCGTACCCTAATTGTTTCTCCGGATCAAAGGGTACTCCATATTTTTTCAAAGTATCCTTGAAGATTCGGATCCTTTTCTCTGAAATATCATTTCCCCGAAAGCCTGCTATACAGTTTAACTTTTTAAATCCATGATCCTTCACCAGATGCGTCACCAGTTCACGAAAGGCCGTTTCTTCGTCAAAATCTAAAGATATCGTCCCCGGCCAATGCTGTTCGCTTTCCACCATGATCACCGGCTTGTGATACGCCTTGGCAGCATCAATCACCCGTTGTAATGACTTTCGGTCATATATTTTCCGAGGATAAAGAATCACCGCATCCAGATATGTAAAATCCAACATCTGAAATACACCTGCCTCCCCCTGATCAAACGGGCTTTGCTCAAACAAATCGGTACAGGTATTAAATACGATCAGTTTCCATCCCTGTTTATTTAAATATTTGTTCAGTGGATATAGCATGTGCAAGACATCGTCATTTTGTACCTCCGATATACACAATGCTGCGATTTTAAACCCTTTTTTCATATGTTTCCTCATCTCTGTAAGGCGAACTTTGTTCGACTTAACATCTTATTGTCCGATGACTTCTTTGATAGCAGCTAATAACTCATCATAATTTTCGTATGCCGGTAATTCAGGATGATCTGCTTTGATCTGATCCGTACTCTTAAACAGGAAACCAGCCTTGCTTGCCTCGATCATACCCAGATCATTATGGCTGTCACCACTGGCAATGGTATCATACCCAATGGATTGCAATGCCTTCACAGTTGTATATTTAGAATTTTCCACACGCATCTTAAACCCTGTGATCTCTCCGTCCGAAGCCACCTCCAGAGAATTACAGAAAATCGTCGGCCAACCTAATTTCTCCATCAATGGTTTTGCAAACTGTGTAAAAGTATCGCTGATAATGATCACCTGCGTTAAACTGCGAAGTTCATCCAGGAATTTCTTCGCTCCCGGAATCGGATCAATCGTTGCAATCGTATCCTGAATCTCCTTCAGTCCCAATCCATGCTCTTTCAAAATATTGATACGATAATTCATCAGCTTATCATAGTCCGGTTCATCACGGGTGGTTCTCTTGAGTTCCTGGATTCCTGTTGCCTCCGCAAATGCGATCCAGATCTCCGGTACCAAAACCCCTTCCAAATCCAAACATACAATCTCCATAACGTTGTCCTCCTATAATGTAAATATATATTGATAATGCCGGGCAATAACCCCGCTTTGTCATCCTCCCTGCCACAAATATGTGAATTTCCCTCTGCCTACGCGAACATTATAGCATATTTTTGTTTATATACAAAGAAAAATCGCATCCCGTCTTAATATTTCTTTGATACATAGTTACCGTTATTTTTTGGCAATACTAAGAGCAAGGTATCAACACGAAACCGCCAAGGAATAAAAAAGGAGTAACAAAACCATGAAATTCCGTCAAAAATGGAACGCAGAAACGATAGAAATCCTGTCAACCAAAAAGTTCTGTGATCGTTTTCTGGAAGAATATCAGACCGATCTGCTGATTCGGGGGTTGATGAATATCAAATTTTGCAAACTGGACCGTTTAGGAAAAGCATACCTGGCTACCTTTGCCGTACCCAATGCAGATAGCCCCGCACAGAATAAAAAGACGTTTGGGTTTTGTCTCATCACGGATCAGCTATGGTTCTTTGACGATACAAACACGGTCCGCCCACTGATTGAAGAGATTAATCTGTCCAAAATCACGGACATCAATTCCCCTGTCCTGTTTTTATACCACTTTCTGGAACAATTAATCCGTAATGATATCCAACAATTACAAAACTACGAAGAAAAACTTTCTCAATTAGAAGGTTTGCTATTGCATACGGAACTGAAACATTTTGAACAACAGATTTTTCTGGTACGCAAAGATCTATCCACGCTTTGCTCCTACTACCGCCAGCTATCTGACATCTGCGAAACCATCGGCAAACACATTGCCGGTCCGGACCACCCCAGATGTGCGCAACTTTATGTGCTCTTAAATGATAAAATTGATCGACTCTATGACATGGTGCAAATGTTGATCGACTATTCGATCCAGCTACGTGAAATGCACCAAACCGGAATTGATATGCGTCAGAATCAGATTATGCGTACACTAACCATCGTCACAACACTCTTTATGCCACTATCCCTGATCGCTGCCTGGTATGGCATGAATTTTTCCACCATGCCGGAATTGAAAGCAGCCTATGGATATCCCGCCATCTGCATTCTCTGCCTGATCATTATTCTGTTAGAAATCCTGCTATTCAAAAAGAAACGATGGTTTTAATCCTCCTGCGCCGGAATCATCTCCAGTTTTCTTTTGACTTCTTCATCCCCTGTCAGATCATATACGATCTTGAGGTAGTAAATAGCCGTATCAAATTTCTTGGAATCCAGATATTTATTTGCCATCTGCCACGCCATACCGACGACGATCTGGTCTGCCCCCATCGGGAAGCTGTATTCCCTGGAATAATTCTCCATCTCTTCCTGGGTTGGTTTCGCCACAGTTCCCTTCGTGACAGCCTGAATATAATATAATTCTGATGGCGCTGTCTGATCCTCTGTATCAAAATCCATACTCATTAGATAACATCCCATCGCCACCTGATATGCTTTCTTTTGCACAAAATAGTATCCCAAATTCCGATAACAATGCGCCACATCTTCTCGCCGGAACGCATAGTGAAATGTTTTCAGCGTCAGATTAAAGTATGCCTCCAAATCCGCCTTCTTTTTGTGTGTATCAATATAATCAAATGCAATCTGTGCATTCGCCGGATTCCATTGCATTGCTTTCTGTAAAACCATATGTGCCTGATCATATCTGCCTAAATCCAACAACAAGGCACCATACTCATGATATATCTGGGCATAAGGCAATTCCAGATTACGCAACTTTCTTTTTGGCCTATCCAAAAAACGATAAAGAACTTCCTCAAATGGTTCATAGAATGAATGATACTCTGTCACCTGATCACTACAAAACATTCCGTTCTTCTCAAACTTTTCTACCATTGTAGACAACATCTGTTCTGCTTTTTTGTACTCTTTCCGAAAAATAGCAAACCGTATTTCCTCTAAAGTAGCTTCCATGCCCATCTGTTCCCGTTCCATGATCGACTGAAATTCTGCTTTATTCTCTTTTGGTAATAACGGATACAAAATACGTCCACAGGCACGGGTAATCTCCTGTGCATATTCATGTTCACGATAAGTTTCCATTTGCTGTTTTAAATATGCAATATCCTGCGCTGCATCCCCTGTCAATCCAGCCGTAATGTTCCCCAAAATATTCTCTAGTTCCATCGGCATCCTCCCATCTGTGTAAATACTCCTCTACGCATATCCATAAATTAGCCATCATGCCTGTCACTCCGACAAAAGTCCAATCTACCTTCGCGTATATCATACCATTTTATCCGCCCCGCGAAAAGATGTTTTTGTGATATTTGTCAGAACAATCGATACAAAAACCAGCAGGATACCCAGCATATTCCAGAGGGAAAGTTTTTCCTGATATAATACCACTCCCAACAATGTTGCCATCACCGGCTCAACCGCCGCTATAATTGCCGCTTTCCCATTTTCTACATAGATTAACCCTATGGTATAAATCAAATATGGCAGCACTGTAGAGATCAGACCAAATACCAGGGCAAAACCAACCTTTGCCGGCGCCGAAAAAATCACACTGCCAATCAGACGTAAATCAGCCAATGGCATTACCCCTATGGCGGCAAAAAGAAATGTATAAAATAAGATGGTAAACGAGTGATATCCCTTTTCGATAGCACACCTGCTGAAAATGGAATACAGAGCATATCCCAGTCCTGCACCCAGCCCCGTTAAAATACCACGTAAATGCAACGCACTGGCGTCTCCCACGATTCCCGTCACGAAGGCACATCCCAAGATCACCAGCACCAGGGATATCCATTTAACTACTGTAATCTTTTCATGAAAGAAAAGATAAGACAATAACATTACAAATGCCGGTGAACTATACAACAATACCGCCGCCACCGACATGGATGTCATCTCAATCGTATGAAAGTAACAGAAATTGAAAAATATGATACTAAGTATTCCAGTCCCCAAAAAGCACCAGATGTCCCGAACATGAATCTTAAAAAGCTTCCGATCTAAAACAAAGACGATGACGAACAGACAAAGCACCGTAGTGATTGCCCGTATCGCCACAATATTGATCGCTTCGATTCCATCCCGATTCAATCCCCGTACAAAGATCCCCATGCTCCCCCATAGGATGCCTGCCAATAAGATAAACCAAGGTGCAATTTTCTTCATAATGTATTTCCAGCCTTTCTGTATCCGATGCATGATCGCATCGCACTTTCCCGATCTCCTATAATGAATGGAAACCACGATGCCAGAATGATTATAACAAGTTCATTCCCAGAACACAAATAGAAAATACATAAGCAATTCTGCCGTTTCCACAGGGTACCCCACCGAACCAGCCATGTCGATTATGCTCTCGGCAAATACTGCACCGCAATCCGATTCTCCGGCTTGGCATCACACAGGTAAAGCACCATCAGGAAGATCCATTCTAAAGGTTTCATGATAATATATACCACATCTGCTGCCAATCTGGTATGGATGAGACGCGCCACAGGAAATCCATAGGTATCATAAAAGCGCCGGACGACGCGATGAAATCCCGGTGTCCTCTCTTCTAAGATCTGTTCAAATGCATTGGCAATACAGAGCTGTCGGTTGACCACCACCAGATGACCATGCCGCTCCCCCATACGAAGCGGCTTCACAAGCTTTGCATGACCACCTGCTGCCACCGTACACAGATAATGTTCATCGATCACCACATTAGGCGGAGCAGTCTGTGTGGACAGTCTCCAGTCTGCTGTCTCTGTCCATGCCTTGAGCGCCGCATCCGGGTGTTGTCCCAACAAAACCAGCAGTATCAAAAGAAGTCCTAACAACGGCCACATGAAGAGAAATGCCAGCAGAGGCCAGAAGGCCGCATTATAAAGAAGGCGATACCACAGAGACCGGTCCGAAGCTGTACACACTTTCTCCCGTTCTGCTTCGGATGAATCTAAGATCATTTCTTCCTGTTGCATCTCACGCCACTCCCGTATCTTTAACCTGATCATACGAAGTGCGATTAAAATACAGTTCACCGGAAAGACGCATAGTACAATATCATTCTCGCTCACCTGTATACACCAAAAAATACACTGCGTGATGCCCAGATACATTCCTGCCATCCCCGACACTGTCAACAATGGCGGTAATTTATGTAATGGCACAAAAGTCAGAAGCAGATACCCTAGTATCCCTGCCATACTTAACACGGCGATGGTAAGCCAGCTTTCTGTCCATACCGGCTGATGAAGCTGCATCCCTCTTAACCGCTGCCACCACTGCGCTTTCATAATGTATGGTTCCATCAAACTCTCATAAATCAGACTATAGCTTATGCCCAGCCCGATGGTGATCCCATCATAGATCCGCATCACCTTTTTATCCCGATTTGTCTGCGGAAGCCTCTGCAATATCACGACATTGCGAATGGTGAGCAAACAGGGATAAATATAAAAAAGACACAAAAGAAAACAGATCATAATCATAGGCAGCAAGTCATAATATACCAGATCGGCAGGATTCGCCTTCAGATCATGATCATACACTGATACTATGAAAAGTAATATCAGTAACCCTCCTCCTAATATAGCATCCAAAGCCCATATGCTCCAAAACGGATGGCGGTGATAAAAACACTTGAAACGTACCAAAATTCCTCTGTTCCCAAAAACATCATGAATCCCCATAAACTCCTCCACTCTGAAAATGAATTTCCATAAAAACAAAAATGCCATACCGGATATCAGCTTTCAATTATATCCAGTATAACACTTTCTCCGATTCACCATCAATCCTCGAGTCATGACAATTTCCTTACATTTTTCCGACTTCCATGACGCACATGTTTCCCTATCATAAAGATATTTCTGGAACAACCTACACGGTTGCCCTAATTTCCGCAATTTCAGCAGCTTCACGCTCTGCCTGAAAGATATTTCTTGTCGTTCACTAATAGGAGATTTTGAGCGGGGAAATCGGAACTGTTCCTACTGAATTCAAGAAAGGCATTTATGCTATCAGAAAATTCCTGCATGGTAAATACGTTTTCACGTTCAATTAAATCTTCAATATAGTCAAAATAACCAGATACAGCCCGCTCAAGTTGTCGGATTTGTTTTTCATCCAGATAATTCTTTGCAATGGGAGCATCAGATTTTAGAATGCGACCATCCGGTGCGTATTTCCAAGTGGTTAATCCCATATGTTCTTTGGTATGGTCGGCAGATTCATACACAATTTCTGCCGCAGTTTTTCCAGTAATGGCATAGTGGAACTTGTTCTGTACGGTGGCATAAAAACGATGGGTAACTTCAGAATCTTTGTTGTAATCAATGCTGCACTCTGCAAAAATATCCGTAATCTGTTGCCAGATTCTGCGTTCACTGGCACGAATCGAACGGATTCTTTCCAGTAATTCTCTAAAATAATCTTTGCCAAAAGCAGTTTTTGCGAGTTTCAGACGTTCATCATCCATTGCAAATCCCTTTATCATGTATTCTTTTAGAATGCTTGTTGCCCAGATGCGAAATTGTGTAGCTTTAATGGAATTTACCCGGTATCCTACAGAAATAATGGCATCCAGATTATAATAATTAGTATCTTTGGTTTGAGTTTTTCCCTCTACAGCACCATGCTGAGTGGTTGTTGCAATTTTTGCAACAACCACTTCTTCCTTTAATTCGCCCGTTTCGAAAATTTTCGTGAGATGTCTGCTGATGCCGGATTTATCAATGCCAAATAATTCAGCCATTGCTTTCTGTGTAATCCAAATGCTTTCATCTTTAATCAAAGCACTTACCGTTACAGAATCATCCTCCGTGCGGTAAAGTACCATTTCCATTTGTTTTGTGATATCCGTATTCATGCAATATGTTCCTTTCTGTCTTTTATACTAACCGTTTTTGTCCGCAGAAAGCTGAAAACTTTTAAAGCGGGGTACAAATTGTATCCCACATGGAAGGAAATGCTTTACCGATAACAGTTTGTGGCTTTTCATCCGGTGGATGATGGTTCGAAAGTATTCTTTTTCCTCCGTCAGCATGAAACTAAACATCATCTGTATTGCCAGCAACAGCGAATGAAAATCCCACACAATCGTAGGCTTTTCCAGTAATTCAATATGATACGTTGGTGCAATCCCGTCAAACGCCGCTATGCCCTGTCGGTATAAATCTTTTTGCATATCGTCAAGAGTGTCCATGTCCTGAAAATATAAAAAACTGGAGATAAAGGTAAATGCCAAGTCCGTAAAGTTCCGTACCAGCCATTCATTTGAAGCTGGTAGCTGTTGTCTTTGTTGCAGACCACCACCATATAAATATTATACAAAACAAATGTTCTAATATCAATAAAAACTTGATGCAGATACAAATTTCTGTATGACAAATTTGTGCAAAATCCATGCACAAGACGGGATGTTTTATGGGGGACAGCAAAAAAACAAAAAGTAACCGTTTTACAAAACGCAATGGACCAAATATGTGGTTAATGTGCATTTTGCAGAAATGGATTCTGCCACAGTGGAAGATAGGTTATTGCATCTTATCAGTAAAGATATTCGTGTAAATGGTCTGCCTGTGGGGGCGGAAGAATGATTTTTTGACTTTTAATGTTTTTATTTCCGGCAGATGTAGGAAAGAGGGAGGCAAGAGTGAAAAATAAATTTTTAACTCAGCAAGTTTGTGTCCGCCGCAGAATGTGCAGTAGAGTATAATGCCTTTAACGGATGTAAAAAACTAAAATCTGACACTATAGGTAAATTTGTCGCTACAATCGAAAATAAAACATTTTTTAAGTATACAGTATTAAAGAAGATTACTATTCCAGTCAATGTGACTAAGATTGGCAAGAAGGCATATTTTCAAAAGAGCAACCCAAATAAAAGTGGTTGCCCTTTTGGAAATATGATACCTATAAAGAAATTTGAGAATCTTGATTATTACTTAAGTTCCCCCAATCTGCATAAAGTGTCTATACCTTCTTGTGTTAATGATATATTTTCTTCCCCGTCATTATCATTTTGCAAAGTAATTAACCCTATAGAATAAATCTGTAATTTTATATTTTGAAATTGATTTTCTTCTATTGTTAAACTGTAAAAACCGCTTGCATGTTTTTCATGCAATATTTCTTTAACGGCAGGCTTGAAAGCACTTATAGAACTGTTTCGTGCAGTAAATGAGCAGGACAATAAAGGATGATTTGAAGAATCCGGGAATAGTTCAACCTAATTTGAGAGACGTTATATCAGAAACAAGTTTTAGTGCTGCAAGTAATAATAATGGTACACATTTTGTTGTACATGCCGGAGAGTTAAATTATGAAAAAAAATTTTTGATAAGCAAAGGATCCTCACCCATGCTGATAAGCAGTGCCACATGAGTTTCTCTTTCTAAAGGGTATTTATGGGACAAGTTGATAAAATACTGTAACATCGGCACATCTATTCTGATAATTCATATCATCTTAAAAAGGACAGTACACAACAAAACTACACTGTCCTTTTTCTTATCGGTATTTATTTTTTTAGTAGCAGGAAATACTCTGAAATATATACTGTGTCTAACGCTTTGCAAAAAACATAATCTACGCTCTTGATAAGACGTGATAGTCTTGCTTCTCTATTAATTTCTTATATTCTTTGATTCACATACATACTGCTCCTTTTCCTGAGCGAAAAATTTGCAAAAGGGCTCTAAATTTTATCATATCCATTTGTAAAGAATGAACAGCTCTACACCATAGAAATTCATTTTTCCAATATACATTCTAACATAGCGTAATCGTCTTTATTATAATCTGAACCGCTTACTACTTCTACTGTCATAATCTTTATATTTGTTACATCAATACTTGTATATTGCAATAACATGTCAGCATTAAAATATGAGGCATCAAATGTTTTAACCAATACTCCATCATTATAAATTTTTATTGTCATATTATCTTCTGATGATTGATTGTCAACATGACCTATTGAAAAATTAAATTTTTTGTACTCTCCATTTAAATTATAATCAGCAGTTGCAGTATTGCAGGTCCAATTTGCTCTCAGACCGTAATAGTATGTATTTCCCAATACCGACAATGGCTCTTTTAACGTGCCGTCAGTATTATATTCTGACATATTGGACGTTTGATATGGCACAGCATAAAATTGATCGCTTTTATTTGTTTTTGCATGTAATGATTTTAAACTCACAGAACTTAAGTCTTTAGAATCATTTAGCTTATTAATAGTGCAATCAAGCAAAGCATAATCATCTTTATTATAATCCGAACCACTTACAATCTCTATTGTTAAAATTTTGATATTAGTTACATCAATTGAAAATCTTTCTGGATAAATATTTCTAACAAAATATGATGGCTCAAATGTTTTTATTAATACTCCATCGTTATATATCTTTATTGTCATATTATCTTCTGATGATTGATTGTCAACATGACCTATTGAAAAATTAAATTTTTTATATTGACCATTTAAATTATAATTAGCAGTTGCAGTATTGCAAGTCCAATTTGCTCTCAAACCATAATAATATGTATTTCCCAGTACCGATAATGGCTCTTTTAACGTGCCGTTAGCATTATATTCTGACATATTAGACGCCTGATATGGAACAGCATATTCTATATTTTTAGCTACATTTTTTTCTTCACTTGCATTGTTATTTGAACTCTGTTTAGTATCCTTTTTTACAATAACTATACATTTATATTTCTTCTTTCCGACTTTAGCCTGCACTTTCGCCTTTCCATCTTTCTTTGCCTTGATGATAACACTGGTTCTTTTCTTCGCTTTCAGTGTGATGCATTTTTTTCCAGATGCGATGCTCCACGTCACTTTCTTTTTGGTGTTTTTCAGTTTCAGTTTCTTTGTTTTACCTACAGTAATGTTAACTTTCTTTGTGCTGAGTGACACTTTTTTAGCGGCACTAGCACTTGTGGGATTGATCAATGCCATCCCATTAACAGTGATTGCAAGTGCTAGTAATGCTGAAATTTTTTTCGTAAGTTTCATTTTGTTCCTCCTTAGCTTAGCAAAATAATGAAATTCGTATCATTGTCAAAAAGTGTACCTTTTGACATTATCTCCTTTTTCGCCTGTTATGAGAAAAAATATCAAAATCAACCCATATTGCAAGAAAAAACATCTAAAATATGCCTCAAAACAAGAAAATCTGTTGCATAGGACAATAAAATATAGTAAAATATTCCATGTATTTAGAGTGTCAAAAGGTACACCTTTTGACACTCTAAAATCATTCTAAACCCCCATATTTTACGTAGATTTATCCCCTTGTTTTATCCGCATTTCACGCAGTCTCCGATAGAACGTTGATTTACTCATTTGACACTTTTCCAGAACTTCATCTAATTTGAGATTCTCTCGTTCCCATGCTTTTACAATACTTTGAAAGTTATCCGGCACTTTAGATTCCGGTCTGCCGAAGCGGACACCACGCTTTTTTGCCGCAGCAATCCCCTGTTCCTGCCGTTTTCGTATATTTTCCCTTTCGTTCTCTGCCACAAAGGAAAGTATCTGTAACACCAAATCCGCAATAAATGTTCCCATCAGGTCTTTTCCATTCCTTGTATCTAAGAGTGGCATATCTATCACACAAATATCAATGCCGATTTCCTTTGTAAGCATACGCCACTGGTTCTGTATCTCAGCATAATTACGCCCCAGACGGTCAATGCTCATGATATAGAGCAAATCTCCCTCTTGTAACTTTGATACCAGTTTCTCATAATTCGCCCTGTGAAAGTCCTTGCCTGACTGTTTATCCATAAAGATATGACTGCCGGAAACTCCTGCCTTTTTTAGCGCAATCATCTGACGGTCTTCATTTTGTTCTATACTGGAAACACGCACATATCCATATACATCATTCATTTACATTTCCTCCTTAAAAACGTAGGCAGTGATAAAACGATTTAAAAAAGTCCTACTGCATTTCTACAATAGGACTTTCTAAAAATCAAAATCTTCACAAACCTTTTACTAACAAATATTAAATTTAGTAAACGCAATTTAATAGACATGGTTTTATAACACTCAAAAACCATGCCTGTCAGACCAAACACGTTATTTTGTAGTGGACAGTGCAAGAACCAATAGAATGTGTATAAGAGCTACAGCAGCCCCATTTATTTTGCAGGATATAACAATAGGCGAATCAACAAGTCTCTCAATTTGGAATGAGGTACAGGAAATATGATGAAAAAAAGCCAAAACAGAAATAATAGAAATAGATGATTCAAAAGTTGAAGATAATCCTGATTTAGAATTTTTTAACAATAACGACACCAGAAAAGTATGGCATTCCGGCGAAAAAGAATGGTATCTGTCGATTATCGATGTGGTTCGTTTCTTTACGGACAGCAAAGATCCGAAGCAGTATATTAAGAAAATGCGCCAGCGTGATGAAGAACTTTCTTCCAAGCGGGGTACAATTTGTATCCCACTTCAGACTGTAGACAAACAGGAAGTTGTGTTGCTATTTCCCCATTATATGGAATTTCATCTCGCATTAAAGTTCCACCTAAATCAGTAACATCCAATGTTTTCATAATAGAATTATTGCAACCTTTCCGCAATCATAATATCCATACAATGCTGATGCGGGATTCCACCGCTATTGCAGTTAAAAATGACTTCTTCTATCTTATGCAGTTTCCAATCATGATAGTGCATAAAGAGTCGGTTGCCCTAAAATCGGTTATATCCGCTTTAAAAAAGTCTACATAGGTATTACATTTTTCAGCAAGTTTTTTTCCCTTTTCTATTCCTGCTTCAGACAAATCGAAAGCCGTTACAATATAGCCGTTTCGGGCGAGAAAAACAGCGTCCTTCCCTTCTCCACAGCCAATATCCAACACTTTTAACGGTTTAACTGGCGGTCGTAATTTCATTATTTCATAACATAAATTGTTAGGGGTTATTCCCCCATAATAATCCGATGTGTTATATCGTTTATCATAATCGGAAACCACAAAAGACTTATATCCCAAAAGGGAATCAATACTTGTGTCCAACACGCTTGCAATCATAGGGAGCATTTCTATTTCTGGATAATTCGTTCCCAACCAGTAGTAGAAAAATATAAAATTTCTATCACTTTTTCATTACATTTCTTCTTCCCTCGGTTTCACCTTGCCACACTGTGTCTGCTCATACACCTCCAACGCCAGCCGCAACAATTCAGCCACCTGCCTCCTGATCTCCCAAAATGTATGTGCATGATTGTCACAATACCAAAGATAACCACCATAAAAGATGTCACCCAATAATATCCCCGTTCCAATCCGAAAGTGTGCGCAGAGCCCACAAGAAATACAGGATCGGAACAGAACTCAACAGGTAAAGTGCTTCTATCATGCCATTTCGATTCCTGGAGCGGTTCAACTGCCGCACAGATACATCCAACTTAACCAATATTCCTGAAAAAAAACAAATTGAAACATAATATCAGGCCGTATATCCCCATAGATTCTTGATCTGCCCCATCAGCCGGTCTAAGTCCCACCTACGATGACTATTTTCCTCACTATTAGGATCATTCACTAAAATGGTACCATCTTCCAGTTCCCCGGTTAACACCACAAAATGACCGGAGGTGGTGAAATTCCCGGGACCCATGATGCAAACGATAGGTTCTCCCCGTTCCAAATGCTTACGAATCACAGATTCATCGAGAGATAATTCCATAGCATCCAGCCCCAGTCGTTTGGCACCGTTTGACATCAAGGCCCATGCTGACCCAGAACCAGACACATAATACCCCTGTTTCTCTGCCCATTTCGCCACACGATATGGCGTGGTATCCGGTTTTACGCCCAGCCCCTTTAAGATCATTGCCAGACAAGTCGGCCCACACCCTGTCACTTCCATCACATCATCTCCATATTGCTTTTGGCTCCATCGGTGATCGGTCTGATATAATTCCGGCAAAATCTTTTGTTTCAATTCCTGCCCGGTCAACAACTGTCTTCTCTGATTTGATTCTCCCTCCCCGGCAGATGCCAACATATCCTGATTTACATGAGAACGGTAATCCCGAAGGGATTGTCCTAACATCAACATCCCCACCATCAATACACATAAAAACGTAACTAAAATTTTTCTTCCCCTCATTTGTTCCTCCATTCCGAAGCGTTTTCACCAGAAAGGCACACCAGGACAGCCGGATCAAAACGCAAAAACGCATCTATGCTTTTGGTAATTATACCAACACCCACAGATGCGTTCCCATGTTTTCCCTCACAAATTTCTTACATTTTTCTGTCAGTTATTTTGAATTTATCCCGGTACGAGATTGGTATCCCGCCTTACTTCAAACGCCGTAATATTTCTAACGTATACTCCCAGGTCCGGCGAACACTGTCCACATTCATGGACTCCTTTGGCGTATGAATGTCCTGCATATCCGGACCAAAAGATACACAATCCAGTCCCGGTAATTTCCCGGCAAACAGTCCACACTCCACTCCTGCATGCAATGCCTGCACCACCGGTTCATACCCGTACCGCTCCCGGAACACTTCGATCATCAGATCACGCAAGGGCGAATCCTGACGGTATTCCCAGGCAGGGTATTCCCCCCTATTGGTTACTGTACCGCCTAACATTTCCAGCAGGCAACGAATCCTGGTGACCAGCTCCGTTTTCTCTGACTCCACACTGCTGCGAACAGAAAAAGATGCTGTCACTTCCTCCGCATTGGTCTTCAAAATCCCCAGATTTAACGAGGTCTGAACTAATCCCTCCATAGCAAAACTCATTTTTTGAATGCCGCCCGGCAAATTTGTCAGCATCGCAATTACTCCGGCCGTGGAAGTCCGGTCCATCACCTCAGCCACCGTATCGCCATCAACATATTCACATAGAAGTTTGATACCGGAATCCGTAAGCTGATACTCATTTTCATATATCTTCTGTAAGTCTGCCACACTCTCCCGGAAAGATGGAATCAACAGTTCTCCGGATATCTCTTTTTCTCCCCCAGCTTCTCCGGTCAGAACCAATTCCACCACAGCCTCTCTCGGTATGGCATTGTCCTTCAAACCACCCTGTACGGAACGGATCTGAAATGTATAGTCATCCCGCAGAGAACATAATGTTCTGCCCAGCAACTGGCAGGCATTGGCTCTTCCCTTGTCGATCTCCACGCCGGAATGTCCTCCTCGCAATCCGGTCACTGTCAAAGTAATCCCATATCCCCGAACCGATTCCCTGCTAATCGGTAAATGCGCTGTGGTAGTAACACCACCCGCACAGCTCACTAACAAATATCCCTCTTCTTCAGAATCCAGATTCAGCATGATACGGGATTTCAACGGCGTGGCATCTAATGCCGCCGCGCCCAGCATACCGATCTCCTCATCCACCGTGAAAACACACTCTAAAGGCGGATGGGGAATGTCGTCTGATGCCAATATCGCCAATGCATATGCCACCGCGATCCCATCGTCTCCCCCCAGAGTAGTTCCTTTCGCAGAAATCACACCATCAGCCAGTTGCAGTTCCAGCCCATCTTTTGCAAAATCAATCTCACAGTCTGCTTCCTTTTCACACACCATATCCATATGCCCCTGTATCATCACAGGTGCTGAACTTTCATAACCGTCATAACCGTCCTTCCATATGATCACATTATTATATTCATCCTGAATATATCGCAGCCCATGCTCTTTTGCAAAATCTACACAATAATCACTGATCGCTTTCGTGTTGGAAGAACCATGCGGTATCCCGCAAATTTCCTCAAAGTACCGAAACACCTGTACTGGTTCTAAATCCGATAATATGCCCATATACACCTCCATATTTTTAATGAGAAATCAATATAAGATTCCATCATAGTATGCCAACATTAACTTCGTTACTTCATCATAATTTGGCTCTGCGTCATAATAATTCATGTACGTGTCCGTGATACCATCGCTGACCGTTTCCACCGTCTCTTGATCAAAAACAGAATCCGTCGATTTGATGGTTTCATAGGTATCCTCTGTATAATAATAATTTGCGTGATCTTCATAAACCTGATCGGTTAATTGGACATCTCCGCTCCCATCCATGCCAAGATTCCAATAATCCTGTTGTAAATATCCCAAGATACTCAGATAACCCGAATACTGTATATAAGATTCATTACTGCCGATACAGGACAAATATGCGATGAAATCTGCTTCGTCCTCATAAATGTATCCCTTGAGATGGGATAGTTCATGGGCGGCAGTAGCGGGATATCCCAGTTCACTGAGGTATGTATTATAATTCGCTTCCAGAGAAAACGGAAAATATACTCCCGTATAATTCGCCTGATACATGATATAGGAAAACCGGATCGGTTTGGGATTCGGATACATCCCCTGTAATCTGGGATATTGCGCAGATAATCTCTGCATCGCCTGCTTCAACACCTGATTGATATCCCCCTCATACACCGGATACCCTGCCTGATCCCTATCCACCTCAAATGCCAGACGATTACACTGTGTCGCCACATAATTCCATAATATCTGTATCTCCGACGAAGAATAGTTCTTATTCCGATGTCCCTTCACGTCTAACTTGGAACAACCATACAGCATAGAACAATTTAATGTCATAACCAGCACCACTACCAGCAGCAATACCAATAGACCCTTAGAATATCGAATCAGATATCTCCGATACCACGGTTTCTTTCTCCCCAAAATAAACCCAATCGCGCTGGCGATCCAAACCAACACCACGCATATGGCCAAAACCAAAAGTATCTCACCGACCGATCCCGGAAATAACGCAGTCATTCTGCCATAGGTCTCCAGCCATATTTTAAAAATATGATCGGTATATGTATCACATACCTCCGGAATCTTTGACAATATCCCCAAAATAAGGTCAGTAACCGCCAAAAATACCACCAGTTTCCAATACCTGGATAATCTTCTAACCCCTTTTCTCCGTTCCTTCCCCTCTGTTATTGTTTGCCCGGACCCCGCCATATATTCACCCCATTCCTCTTTTGTATCCTGTATCAGATCCTCTCAAACAGAATAAAACAAACGGACTACCAAAAGCATACCCCATCTTTCCAGAGATGTCCATAGCACAAAAAAGGAAAGACTTTCCAGCGATTCCCCACCAGAAAGCCCATATCATATCTCTTTTCCTCCTCCGCCTATTTCACGATAAAGTGATGCATCTCCAGGATTCCGATAAAAGTCACTACCCGGTCCAGCATCCGTTCCCGTTCCTCCGGATATCTCTGCTTCATTCGTTCTACCAGATCATAGACCGTATGTTTCCCATCCATCGCTTTCCACAGGACAGAGCCGTATCCATCCAAGGAAATATAACTAATTCTGGGGCGATGAAAAAATCGCTGCGCAATCCAATGAAAAAAACCACGATGAACCTGTTCCATCACAATACTTCCATCTTCCTGCTCCCTCCACACCTGTCCGGGATTTGGGACATAGATACGATCCAAATAATTTTGATCCACTTTCTTGCATTTTGCCATCTATACGAACTCCTTTCCGGATCGCATGCCTTATCAGCCATCGCTATTCCCGGAACTTGCCCTGCGATCCACATGTACAGAGAAATACACCATCGTAGCCAACATCAGTACAAAGAAACACAAACCACCCCAATTTCCGAAAGAAAATCCCAGATTAAGCATATCTGCCACCGACCTATTGGCTGCATTTGGCGCCGGGATGATCGCTAAAATCGCCAAAGCAATGCCCACCAAACCTTCCCCCGCAATCAATCCAGAACTATATAAAATACCGCGGTCAATGATATCCTTATGCTCTGTCTCCGTCTGCCCTTTCCTCTTGCTCTCAAAGAACCAGCGTAACAAACCGCCCACAAAGATTGGTGCGGACAAATGGATCGGCAAATAAAGCCCTATCGCCACCGGTAATACAGGCAACCCCAGAACTTCGATCATCACTGCGATCCCAAACCCGGCAAACACCAGTCCCCAAGGCAGCTTTCCACCCATAACCCCCTCAACCACTAATTTCATCAAGGTTGCCTGAGGTGCCGGGAGTTCTGCCGAACCATATCCCCATGCCGAATTTAACAGATACATCACACCACCGATTGCCAATGCCGAAGCCACTGCGCCGATCAATTCCCCCACCTGCTGGCGAATCGGTGTTGCTCCGACAATATAGCCTGTTTTTAAATCTTGGGAAGTATCCCCCGCCATAGCTGCTATAATGCAGATGATCGTGCCAATGCAAATGGCGGAAGCCATCCCCTGATATCCTTTCGTGCCAGCCGCTTTAAGCAGCGCTGTAGCAAAGAGCAAAGTAGCAATCGCCATGCCGGAAACCGGGTTATTCGATGATCCCACCAAACCAACCATCCGGCTGGATACTGTGGCAAAGAAGAAACCCATAATCACCACAAACAACGCACCGGCCAAACTAATCGGGATCGAAGGCAAAAGCCAGATCACCACAGCAATCCCCAAAACACCGCCCAAAACCACACGCATGGATAAGTCCCGGGAAGTCCGAATCTGCTGCGTCTCTGTATGACCAAATCCCCGGACCGCCTTTGCAAATGTCTTGACGATGATCGGCAATGACTTGAGCAAACTCAGGATACCGCCACCTGCCACCGCACCTGCGCCAATATAACGAATGTAATTACTCCAGATCCCCCGCACCCCCAGGTCACGAACCACATCGGCTGCCGGTGCAATCAACGAATCCGTACCAAATAGCGTAATGAGAGGTATCAACACAAACCACCCCAGAATACCACCAGCAAACATATTTGCCGCAATCCGTAATCCACAAATATAGCCAACGCCGGTTAATGCCGGCAGTACATCCAGACCAAATCCGGCATTTAATGACTTGATTTCCCAATCAATTTCTGAAGGAAAAAGATGCAAACCATCACAGATGGATTTATATAATGCGGAAATCCCCAGACCGGCAAACACTACCTTAGATTTGGTTCCGCCTTCCTCCCCTGCCAGCAAGACTTCGGCACAGGCTGTTCCCTCCGGAAAAGGCAATACCCCATGTTCCTCCACGATCAGCGCGGTACGTAACGGCACCATGAAAAGGACACCCAGGAGACCTCCACACAAAGCGATCATGGCGATTTCCAACAAAGAGGGCACTGGAACTGCATCGCTTTCTTCTGCCCACATAAAAAGCGCAGGCAAAGTAAAGATCGCTCCCGCGGCCAAAGATTCTCCGGCGGAACCTACCGTCTGTACCATATTATTTTCCAAGATCGAATCCCGTCGTAAAATGAATCGAATGATTCCCATAGATAATACTGCTGCCGGGATAGATGCGGATACGGTCATTCCCACACGCAAACCCAAATATGCATTTGCCGCTCCAAAGACTACTGCTAATACAACACCCAAGAATATTGACATAGGAGTAAACTCAGGTATCACCTTATCTGCCGAAATAAATGGTTTCCATTCTTGATTTTTATTCATACGATTATTTCCTCCAACATAAATTCTTCCCAAATACGGAAAAAATAACCGTATCCGGGAAGAAAGAAGGAAATCATATAGCATTTATATACTGATCCAATGATCCGCAGGGATATGTTCAAACACCAGATCCATCCCTGCCATACCCATAGCAAATATTGCCAATAGAATCATAAGAAATACCGCAGCATAATCATACTTCATCTGATGATCCGCACCACGAATGGCATAATACAGAATCTCGCCACCTAATAAAATAAATATGATGGGCCAAAGATGGAAAATCAACTGGTAATCCATGACTCGTACAAAGAGGTGTACCATGAACAAAATACCAAAAACCAAGAGGCATACACCCAGTGTAAATGTCCCCATACGACGGTTTTCCATCATTCCTCACCTCCCTGATCCGGTTTCTTGATACCAATCAAATATAATCCCACACCAATAATGAACAAGCTAAACAGCACTCTTGGCGAATAGTAAAAAATGCCATCATATATCCATGATGGTATATCCATCAATGCATCTGCTAATATGTCCCAGATCATTTCTAACAGGGAATACAGACCCAGAATGATGAATACCACTGCCACGATCATCCGACTTTTTCTCTGTGTCAATAACTGGACACCATCTTCTTCGATCAACAAAAAACGATCCGGGATTGCATTAATTTCTTCTATAGATAATGTATGTTTGTTCATAGTATCAAAAAATGAATAGAACCAGATCACCGGAACCGCCAACATCAAAATATCCATTCTTGAAAAGGATACCAAAGCAATCACACCAAAAAACAACACCATCAAGCTAAGCCCCCGGCGCATAAAACCTAAAAACATCTGTCCCGCCCCCGGTAAACAGGCAAAGCAAAAAGTTAAAAATCCATTTCTTTTCTGTTTCATATTATATACCTCTTTTCTACATTGCATTTTCACACGCTCACACTTGTGCTGCCATGCCTACATAAATACAGTCACCTCGTTACGATCTAACTCTGGTCTTCCCCCCACAGACTTCGCCCAATAGATTCAGACCATCCCTGAAGCACACCGCCAAACTTTTCCGTCTGCTGTCTAATCTGTCTCGATATCTTGTTCCCCTCATGATATTCCCGTGACTGTTGCACAATACCAGCCTGAGGATGTCTTCCCTCATACAGCACTCCGCTAAAATCACTGACAAACAGCATCACAATCGCCAAACTCATAGCCAAAATCATTTTCGCACTATACCAGTACCACTCCCGATATTGTCTTCTTGCCTGTAACAGACGGTTCCCAAAGGCCTGTTTCTGAATATCCTCTCGCAGACTCTTTGGAGGTGACAACAGTTCCTGCTTAGGAAAACCGGATGCCCATCTCCCGGCGCAATACTCACATCCCGCAATATGTTCCAGAAATCCCCTCTCCTCATCCGGATTCATCTTATGTAAATAGTATAATTGTATCTCCGTATCTGTCACATGATTCATGACATCCCTCCTCTCTGATGAGACATGATTCCTGAATACCGTTCCCGTAGTTTCTGTTTCGCCCGGCTAACCTGTGTCTGAATCGTTTTCAGTTTCCTGCCCGTTTCTAAAGAAATCTGTCTGGCTGTTTTTTCCTGACAAAAATATTCCTCGGCAATTCGATCATAGGGCGGCGATAAAGACCGGCATAGTTCTCGTAGTTCGTCATGTACCAGATCTTCCAATACCTGTTTTTCCGCCGGTGGCGCTGTCGCCATATGGGATACAAGGGCATCATCTTTGGCTGGTATGACACGTCTGTCTGCACGTTTCAGATAATCCAAACATTTATTGGTCGCAATCTTTGTCAAATATGCCTTTTCATGTACTCCATCGAAACGATCCAATGAATTGTAATATGCCAAAAATGTTTCCTGTGTCAGATCTTGTGCATCAAAATAGTGATTTGTCATCCGATAACATAGAGAGAAAATGAGTGCTTCGTAATGTTCCAGTGCTTGCTCCAAACGCTGCTCTGATTGATTTTCTGCCAACTCATTCACCTCCCTGACTCCATGCATTTCATCGTCATCTATTATCTATAACGATATCATCGCCAAAAAGTCTTCAAAAATTTTAAAAATTTTAAAAATTTAGAAAATTTAGAAATAATGATAGGAACAGTCCGGTATGGACTACTTTCCTATCATACAAAAAAACGTGTGCCGACAGTTCTACCAGTGCTGTTGGCACACGTTTCTTCATAACATTTGTCTCTGTGCAACAATATTCGTCTGAACCATTATGCTAACCCATCATTTCTCGATCCGATTCACAACTCCCGCAAATAATGGCAGGTCTGCCTCATCCGTAAGTATGAATAAAAATGGTCGATCACAATGCATTTGTATCACTTCTTCCACGGGTACCGCCTTTTCGCCTACCGCCATCTCAGTATAGGATGCCACACTACATCCATTCTCATCAAACTCTAAGCGGCTATTCTGTATTGCATCATCCAAATAAAGTTGATTTTCTGTTTTCGTTAGTGGGGAAAAATCTGCTTTTTTCGCCTTGAAAACATCTTTGATTCCCATTGTTTTCATAATCGGTTTCAAATCGATCAAACTCTCAAAATCCAATTTAGGCATAGAGAAATCCACTTCCGTATAAACTCTGTCTTGTGCATCACTGTCGCAAATCTCTAATAAATTCACACCCTTACTCTGATCGAGAAGATCACTAACCTCATAGCCTTTGTTCGGTAAAATGATGTGTAACGTATGATGCTCCATCGGTATAGAAGCTTCCTGATATTGCTTCTTTGCGATCGTACTAACTTGCAATCTGCCATGTAGGAAATCACAGGCAACCGCCTCGGTTTTCTCCTCCTCGGTGAGCGTACCACAAGTATTAAACGCGGCACCATAAAATGTTTCTTTCTTTGTCTCTGATTTTTGAAAAGGAATCTGCCATTGATCTTCAAAATAAATAGCAGAAAACAGCAGCAACGCATCTTGAGGGGAAGTGTGAATATCAGACACCGCATCCTGCAATTTTCCTTTCGTCTGATTATTTAGCCACTCCTGTATCTGTCGGTCAAAATCCTTACTCCCCATCTGCCCGGCTGTACTTTTCCCATAATAATATTTTTTGATCTCATCAAAGACCTTATCCTCAAAGGGAATCTGCTCATTCATCCAGACTGAATTTCCCAGGGAACATTGTTTTGATTCTACGTTTTTGTATAATTTCTGATTCCATTGCCGCAGGATTCTTAAATTATCTTGCCGAATCCGTTCTCTCATATTCTCCGGATCATCGGACTCGCCATCGCAAGATACGACGGGTGCTCCCATATTGCTATAGATCTGGTCATGCGTATCCTTTGCTGTCATCTCAGATAACATCGCCAGACAGAGATAAAAATTCACCGGAGAATAAAGACAAGCTGCCTCCTGAGGCTCTGCTAATACCTGTTTTGTAGAGTTTTCAAAAAATTGCCGGTATGCTTCCTTCCAATCGCCGGAAACACCCTCTGATACAATTCCATCGTCTATCTGCGTCTCCCCGTCAGACGCATCCGCTATTTGCTCTGATAACTTTTGTTCCTCCGGAGTGCTGGTAACACCTTCCTGTTCCTCCGGCTGCAAGCCACATGCTGCCACCGATACCATCAGCAGCAATACAGACAATATGATACATCCTCTTTTAAGCATTCTGTTTTTCATCACACAATCCTCCTGTCAAAATTGATTCTATCTATATACACCGGAACCATTCGCAAAGGTTGCAGTCATGATGAAATATTTTGTAGCTTTCCCAACATAGGCAAAGGAGAGATCAATTGTAGATTGTGCCAGTAATTTTACGCCTTGATAAAGATTGATTGCGGATGTCCCAGCTTTGCCCGCTATGGACATTAAGAGAATCTCCAACCGAAAACCGGATATAGCAAACAAATCCCCTCTTCTCCGCAGCATACGCCACTCGCTTACGGACTCCATAGAAGGAAGTTTCACGCATAACATCCGTGTGATCCCTCACGATAAACGCTTTTTCTAAAGCTCGCATCGTATCATAACGGGGACTCGCCGTCTCACCACGGAAAATCTTCTGGAGCGTCCCCACCGGAACTCCAGACAATTCCGAGATCTGTGTATAGGTATAGCCCCACTCCCGCTTCTTTTCACGCATTTCCTGAATCGTCATAGAACCCCTCCTCAATATTTTTATTACTATTAGTATATAAAATATCGAGACAAAAGTCAACATTCCGTCCCCTCAGGATGTATATGGCAGCATGATTTCTGTTGCAAAAACCCCCGGTTCATCCTTCCGGTTCACATATCCATTCCTCTCTTTAATAATCTTATCAATCCGGTACAAACCAAAACCATGTCCCTCTCCTTTGAGAGAGTAGTATTTCTTCACACGGCTTTTCTGATTGGTTGCATTCGTGACAGAGATATAAAACTGCTTCTTAAACATCCCGATATATACCCGGATGAAACGATCTTCTGCTGAGACAATTTTCTCACAGGCTTCGATGGCATTATCCATCAAATTGCCAAACAAAACACAAAATTCCACATCAGATATTGGCAAAATCTCCGGTACTTTCGCAGTTACATTCATTTGAATATGCTTTGTTTCCGCTAGAGAAATCTTGCTATTTACAATGGCATCCGCCATCACATTTCCCGTTTTGACCACATGATCTATATCACTCAGATCCTGATTCATCTGCGAAATGTAATCCAGACACTCCCTCCACTGCTGTTGCTCCACATAAACCTTAAGCACCTGCATATGATTTTTATAATCATGCCGCCAGCCCCTCATTTCCCGATAGGTATTGCGTATCTCCTCAAACTGACGATGCGTCAAAGCATTTTCGTATTGCTCCAGCACCTTGACAATCTGCCCCGGCAAAATTACCTTCACAATCAAAATGCTGGCGACCACTACAGCCGCCAACAACACTCCGATGATTATCCCTAATTTCATATCAGTTCCTCACTTCATGAAAACATACTAACATTCAACATAATATTTTATAAATGCCTCGTTTACCATATTATAAAGCCGTCTGCTCACCGGTACCTCTGCCCGGTAACTGCGCCCTGCATCCACCAGTATCAGTCGATCCTTCTCGATTGAATCCACATAACGCAGGCCCACTAACACACCTCGGTAACAAGAGATAAAACTGCCTTTCTCCAATTTCTGTTGCGCCTCTTTCAAAGAAGAATGAACCATATATTCCCCTTTTTGTGTGAAATAGATCAGTTTATGACCAAAGACTTCGATCTTATAAATCTCCCGTTGAAATATCTTCACCACCGCTTCTCCTGTATTCAGTATAATAAATGACTCTGCCTCACTCATTGTCTGATAGATACGATCCAGGCACTCCGATACCTTCTGTTCCACAATGGGTTTTAACAGATAATTTACCGCTGCAACCTCATACCCCTCCAACGCATATTCTTTCTCGCCGGTGACAAAGACAATCGGTACATCATAGGCACTGCTGCGCAAGCGCTTTGCCAGTGCTACCCCATCTTCTCCCGGCATGATAATATCCAGAAATAATGCATCATACACGGTATCCTCTATGGTAAAGAAAAAAGTTTCTGCATCTGCAAAGGAAGATATCTCCACTTCCACATTTCGTTCTTGTGCCCAATGGCGTATCATTCGAATCAGCCACTCCGCCTCATCAGCATGATCCTCACAGATTGCGATCCTCATGCCTTCACCTCCATTTGTTTCATCACTTCAACCCATTTTTACGAAAAGATACCTCATCAAAAACTTGTCATTGCCCGGCTGAAGGACAATATTCCCTTAGAAAGCACTGCGTACATTTCGGATTTCTAGCTGTGCATATGGTTCTTCCCAATGTAATAATATGAATATTATATAGAATCCAGTGGTCCTTTGGCAAAACCCTCATAAGCTCCATCTCAATTTTCTCCGGATCTTCTTCCCTGGTGAAATCCAGCTTACGGGAGATTCGTTTCACATGGGTATCCACCACGATACTGGGTTCATGATAAATATTTCCACGAATCACATTCGCCGTCTTGCGCCCTACTCCTGCCAGCGAAGTCAAATCTTCCATCTCGTGTGGCAATTCACCACCATACACCTCCAACAAACGAATGGCACAGGCTATAATATTTTTCGCCTTATTTTTATAAAATCCGGTGGAGTGAATATCCTGCTCTAATTCTGCCAGATCCGCACCAGCAAACGCTTCCAATGTAGGATATTTCTGAAACAAATCCTTTGTCACAATATTGACTCTGGCATCGGTACACTGTGCACTGAGAATCGTGGCAATCAGTAATTGCCAGGGCTCATGATAATTTAAATAACATCGGTATTCTGTCGTGTATTCCAAGTCCAAACATTCCAGTACCTTCGCCACACGTTCCCGCTCTTTTTTTGTCATTCGTTTTGCCATATCTTATACCCTTTCTGTCACATCCACGATCCTGGCCTGATGGCTCAACGGATTTCTCTGCTGATAATCAAATAATAATACACAGTTCTTTTGTACAAACTTTTCTCTGGTTACATACTGTAAAATATCAAAATCAAATTCCTCCAGATGTGTCATTCGCAAAGTCTGCTTCCAATCATAGTTTCCATATTCCGGCAGATATTGCATCATCCGATCGGAATCTTGATAGAATTTCTGTTCCCGTTCACGCCACTCTATTCCCGAACTGCGCTCCACAAACGCTGGTCTGGATTTTAGATTTTCTCTGGCATATAGGTCATAAAGCATTAACTGCCGTAGAATGTGGGGATCCCCATCCGTTTCCTTTGTTAGAAATTCTAACAGAATTTCATAATTTTGCAACCGTGACTGATGCAATCCCGTATATCCCTGTTCCTGGTAATATTCTCCAAGATCCTGATAAAAGTCAAAAGGTGTCTCAAACAACCGCTCCAAATATAGTCTGCTTGCTTCAAATTGCAGACTGTTGTAATAACGTTCCGTCATATCTTCCACTTGTTTAAGCCTCAAAATATCCCGATAAGGCAACCATGATGTAAAAAGTACTTCATAGGGTGGATGCTCCTGACAAACAATCCCCAATGTCTCATGCTGTCCCTCGATAGGAGAGCCTTTAAGCATTTTCAAAAAACCAAGCTGTAACTGATCTGGTTTCATTTGATGTACTTCATTAAAAGAATTACGAAAGGAATCATAATCCTCATAAGGCAAACCTGCAATCAAATCCAAATGTTGGTGAATATTTCTCCCGGCCCGGATTCGACTCACCCGATTTCGCAGGCGATCCAAATCACTTACCCGGTGAATCGCTTTCATAGTATCCGGATTTGTGGACTGTACACCAATCTCAAACTGTATTAAACCAGGTCGAAATTGCTTCACATATTCTATTTCCTCATCATTTAACAAATCCGCTGATATCTCAAAGTGAAAGTTTGTTACACCATTATCATGTTCATAGATATACTTCCAAATGGCCATAGTATGCTGCCGATTGCAATTAAAAGTACGATCCACCAATTTGACCTGCGGTACCTGGTGATCCAGAAAAAACTGCAACTCCCTTTCTACCAGTTCCATACTCCGCAATCGTACCTGACGATCCACAGAAGACAGACAATAGCTACATCCAAAGGGACAACCACGACTCGTTTCATAATAAATAATCCGATGCGCCAGCCCCTCCATATCCTCATATGGAAATACCAGATCATCCATGTCTAATTTCGGGCGTTCCCTGGTTTGAATAATCTGTTCATCTTCTTTCCGATATACCAGACCGGCAATCGTTTCCAAAGAAAGACCCCTGTCATATGCCTGATATAATTCCAGAAATGTGGCTTCTCCCTCGCCTATCATAATGCCCGACAGCCACCGATACTTTTCTAAAATCTGTCTCGCATGATACGTCACTTCGGGACCGCCAAACCAAATCGGCGTATGCGGCAATACTTTGTGTAATTCCACGGCTAATTCCGTAATTTCCCGAATATTCCATATATAGCACGAAAAACCAATCCACTCCGGCTGCCTGCGGTAAATATCTGCCAGCACATCTCCAAAACGTTGATTGATCGTATATTCCACTATTTCCAAATCAGATGCCGGTACCCCATGCGCAAGCCCATAAGCCCGAATGCTATAGATTCCCAGGTTTGAATGAATATATTTCGCATTCATTGCCACCAAAAGCGCCTTCATTTTGTCACTCCCAACTTTCTGTATCTATTTTGTCCCGATAAAAATTATTATCCAGAAGCATTGTTTTTATAGAGGAAAATTTACATTCGCTCAATTTTTCACACAGATGCAATACTTCATCATTCTCATAATCATGAAGCTCATATCTTTTGATCCCATCCTCCAGATGAAATAAAAAAACAACTCCATTCTCGGTGAGATATTCATTCCAACATCCCTTTCCTAAGTGCTTCCGAATAAATTCTTCCCAACGAGATTCCTTTTCCTCCGGAAAAGTTACTAGATAGCTTGAGCCCGCTTTTTCAATTTCAAACCCTTCATGTGCCAGACTGTTGATTGCTTTACCAACTCCCATCGCAAAACTGTAATACATTTCAATCCTTCCTTTCTCAACGAAACTATTCCAATAGTATACCTGATGATTCTTCCCCTTGTATCATATTCTGCTAACGCTGAACCTACACTATTGATTATAGCATTATCCGTCCATGATTCAAAGCACTTTAAAAATCAGATAGCCCGGGCCAGATAGCCCGGGTATCAAAATATGTAATGCTGTCATGAAAGTATCGGAAATATATTACAAATCATTTGTTCCCTCAGTTCCTGATACGTCCCAGCCGTATTCCATCCTCCGCAAACCCCTCTGTCCAGCATAGTATCCAATCCCTTCGGCAACGTATTCAGTCTTTCCAGAAATCCATGATTCTTATTCTTTCAGTTTATTTACTCTATCCGCTATATTTTTCTCAAAGTCCTCATCGGAAAGCTGCGGATCTTTGGTATCTCTCCATATGGAGCAGGGAAGTTGTTGGCATTGGCTGCAATTCCGCAACTTTTTACTACCTACAGAACAGGCATAAATAGGACAGGCTTTTCCTTTCGGTGCATGAAAAACCTTACCCCGAGATTCATTACACCCCTGACACATATTGCCATAGAAGCTGCATTTGCTGCATTCCGTTCCACAACAGCTAATTCCCAGGATTTCTCGCTGCCTCTTTTTGCTAAAACTACCGAGCACCAGTTCATAAGATTCATCCAGCAGATCCTTCAACAAATCATCCGGAATCTTCCCATCCGGTTTGATAGAATTCCAATGTACTTTATTCATATAATATCCGGGAATGATATCTTCATATTGCGTCCTCAAAAAATCTCCTTTGGAAGGCTCCAGTTTTAACGTAATATAATACGGTTTATTATCCTGCCATTCCAAACAGACTGCCACAAACATCTTACCCCCAATATGATAGCGAACCCAGTTCCAATCCTTCTCCATATCCATATGTTTGACGAATTTATTATAGCATCATGAACGCGACATCTGTATGTCATGTTTTAGCATGTTTTACACTAAAGCCATATTTTTAGCTTCTAACTCTTCTTTTCGTTTTTTTATCTCGGCGCGCAAATGCTCTATACTTTCTATACCTTCTATTTCCCCATAATGACCACTAGAATAACCCTTTATTCCATTCAAAATATCCGAAAGTATTTGAATCTTTTTTTCACGGTTCCATATTTCAAATTCCATTCTTAAAACGTTTTCCCCTAAACAACACCGAACTCCACGCTGTATTTTTTGATAAATTTCATATCCTTCATCCGAAGCATCCATCTTTTTACTCCATGCAAAATCTGATGTCACCGAATAATAATTCTCTACACTATTGTCCATTTGTTTTTTCATTTGTTCTTTCACCCTGCGATACCAGGTTAAAGTATATCTGTCTAATGGCATATGGCAATATTTATATACCTCTTTGTTTTTCTGATTGTTTTCCTGATTGTTTTCCTGCTCCTTTACATAGTCATAGGTATATAAATATTTAAATGCCATATTAATTATTTTTTGTGCTTGCCCATATGTAACACTTTCATATATACCTTCTTTTTTAAACATTTCGATTAGAATATCACACATTTTCTTATGCTCTTGATCAAATTGATCTTGATCTATGCTGTTCTCCATAGCAAAAATAGCATCTAAATTTATTTCTTTTGCTAATTCTTCCCAAAATGTATCCGCAGGACTTTTTATACCGGCAAATGTTCTTTTGGCATCATCATATCCTTTTTTTATCGCATTCCCGTATTTATTCTTTTCCCAATTTTCTTTGTCCGACTCTATTTCATTTTTAAAAAAAATTTTTATATCCTTGTCTCTTTCTTTCATCTGTTTCCTCCAATCGTATTTATCAAATTATCAAACATTAAAAACCCTTGAAAATACTGGATTTCCAAGGGTTCTATCACTATCTTTAATTTGATTCCTATTATCTCTTTGAACGTTTTGAGAGATAGAAAAGCCCGAGGATACAGGGTTTGGGGTAGATAGTGTTGCATACCTGTATCTTACGGTAAGCATCCCATTACTGCCCACAGCTACCAATAACGTTTTCAAAGAAAGGATAATGACTATGAGTAAAATAATATCTGCAATGTATAACCCTGAAACTGACTATGTTGAAGTCATCCTTGATAACCGGTTCCATGTCACCTTTAACTGCCAAAACTGCAATGCACTTGTTAAGCTGGCTGACCCACTTGATATTTCTTATCTTACCCGTCTTGCAAGAGAAGACCCGGCGTTTTACGCCAGCCTTGCTTCGAGGAAAGGTGGGCTGCAAGGGTATGTGGAGGCGATGGGGGAGTTTAATTAGGGCTCCCCTTGTCGCTAATACTAACTACTAATAATATCCTCCAGCATAGGATCAATACCTTCATTGATAATATCTTCCACCATATGTTGGGCACTAAATCTGTTAACATCCCACGCAACATATCTAAGAATATTGGCAGCGATTTCTTTAACAACGAATGTAAACTTATCCAGAAGAATTCTCTTTGCAAATATCGCATATACATCATACGCTTCAAAACTTCGTCCACTTACAATTTGATATGCTTTATCTATACTTTGGATTACAAACTCTGCATGCGAATCATCCAACTTCATAAATTGGAATAGCATATCCGAAAATCCATTCGTATATGATTGCATCCTTTTTGCAATTTCTTCATTTGTCAAATTATAAATATAGTTCTCTATCTCATCATCAAACTGTCTGCTTTTAATTTTTGTGTCAATTCGCTCTTGATTCTCCGCTTGAGTTCTATATGTTACAGCTTTCTCAAAAAAATTCGACAACTGACCCGCATCAGCATAACGATACGATGCGTCACCATTAGTCGCCTTTTCGGAAACACTTCTAAAAGCATGATGTGAATTTCTAGGATCTGTAGTCATAATATAATTGATTATTCTACCCAATGAATATACATCGCTTCGTTTGTCGCCCTCACGCAACATCATAAACTGTTCAGGTGCACAATAATAATATTGTCCCATAGCATTCGTATGAATAGTTTGATGAGACGTAAATACATTAAGGTCTTTTCCTAGTCCAAAATCTGCAATTTTTATTACTCCTGCCATAATAAAAATATTATTTGGGCTTAAATCTCTATGAATTATATCCCTATTATGCACTTCCGTCATTACATGTAAAATCTGACGTATACAAGTGATTTTAATCTGTTCAGAGACATCATTGTTTTTAATATATTTTTCTAATGTTGTTTCCGCCGGTTCCATTGTGTACGTACATCCACCCTCATCAAATGTATATACATCAATGATTCCAAAGGTTCCTTGTAGTGACTTTGTTATATTATACTCTCTTTTAAATCTACTTCTTATCCCTTTATCTGTCAAAAAATCATCTTTAAGCTTTTTTATTATGACTCCAGTTGATTTCTGACGATAAACATTGGCAAAGCCGCCACTTCCTATAAGAATTAAATCGTCATTTTCTTTGATTAAATGATATTTACCATCACTAGAAGTAATTTTATACATATCTCTTTCAACAATTTTGTTTAATTCTCGTAAAATACTTTCACTTAGTTCAGATGCTTCAACTTGTGTAATTGATTGTTCTGTCATCAAGTATTGCTTGCTTAAAATCAGGCTCAAAAATCCATCAAATTTATTGATATTAAGCAAATTCACAAGTTTGTCATATACATATGCCCAACGTGACGGAAAACCTTGTCCATATTTATCATTAGTTCTGTAATACTTATTAAAGAATCCAACTAGCTTAGAGCCACTTTTATATGTATAAAATCCTCCCTCATCTCCACAAAACAAATGGGATATCTGTTTTAATGAGTCTTCACTAATCATATTGTCACCAGCCTTCGCTCGTAGAATTTGTCCTTTTTAAACATATATAGCAATCGGAATCACAATAACAGCAGGAGATTCTATTTTCACCTGAACATCCGGCAAATTAAAATTTTTCAAATCATCGCTTTCAAAAACATCTGTAAATGTTTTTAAATCATGATCTTTTAATACATCTAGTGTTGTTTTTCGTAATAAATTAATACTATCCCCACTTTCTTTGCATACTTTAATTACTTTACCTAACACTTTAAAATTTCCACCTAACAGTTCAGAGATGTTATCATTTTGTAGATATCGCTCTTGTGCAGACAACACAATTGTACTGTCACCATTTTTCATAACAAAATCGATTGTTCCTGTCACTTTTAATTCTTCCAAAAATAATTTCATCTGTTTCACAGTCTTTGTATCCTGCGAAGTTTTCGCAGAAACTTGTTTTTTTGAACCCAATTCTGGCTTATCCGAAAATATGTCTGCCATACGAAATACATCTACTGCCTTTTCCAGAATATTTACCATAGGATTTTTCAGCAATTCACCCGTCACCTCAATAAAATCACCTGCTTCAAGTTCCGTAATATCGGCTCCATCCAGTGAAATACTTTTCATTATTTCCAGTTCAATTAATTTACTTCTAAATTTTGATAGCAAAGATGTACTCGTATGTATCTTTTCCGTTTTGCTATTAACAGATTTCTCGTCACCAGACTTTTTATCTAATCCTGCATCAAGTTCAATCTTCAACAATTTTCCCAACAACTCACTTGTTGAAAATGATGCATTTGCTTTTTCGTTTTTACTCAAAGTCGCAATGGAAGACGATGTTATTTCGCTTACCATAGAAAAACCATCTTCAATTATTGCTAACATATCCATAACAATATTTTCATTCAAATATACTGGTATAATTAGTTTACTCTTATCCATCATATAGCAATTTCCTTTCTCCAATATTTCCTATCTTACACAATGCCTTGTATGCTGCATTGACAATAAGGATTTCTTTATTGATTCATACAACTCTTCATGTCCAATAGATGCAAGTACTTTGCGATCAAATTTTTCTCTAACAGGATCATTTAACTCATCTTCTATATCCATAACATCTCTTGATTGTATTTCTGCAAACAAATCAAGAATTTCCGTTTTATCGTTTTCAGAAATACTATCTGGATTAATCATATACATATTTTTCAGTTTAGAACTACTTGCATCAAGAACACCTAGCCCTCTTCCAAAACCTATTGCCTCAATAGCAAACATACCATATACAGAATTAAGCAATGCATGAATCAACTCTGCTGATGAATCCTTATTTTTCAATAATAATCTTGTAAAACGTTGGTCAACAAATGTTGGTTCATCAAATCTTGCAACAAACAATCTTTTATCCGGATTAAGTGCAGTAACATAATCTGCTTTCGTTGCGTCATCCATTTCGTACCAATAACTTCCAGACCTTTTTAATGCTATAGGCAATAATTTGCCAGTTCCATTCTTTATATTCTCAAATTTTTCAATCCATTTTATTGCACCAGTATGACCTAACACCTGTAATTCTTCTTTGGACTTATGACAGCAAAATGCCTGAATATCAGTTCCTGCTGTATACGACTTCAATAATGCTGGATTCTTAAGCACTGGCTTTATATACTCTGATTCAATCTCATTTTCTTCTGATGGATAAAACAAGTCATTCCACCCTCTACGCTCACCCCTTTTTACGGTCAACAAGCTTTCTATTGGAATAAGTTTATCTTTTATTTTATCTGTCCATATTACATCATAGAACAAAGAATTCAGTGTTATTCCCAAATCAGAAATTTGTTCTATAACAGCCATT
>CAZFSU010000020.1:0-32972 GCA_964521555.1 uncultured Jutongia sp.
AGGTGGTAGAGCACTTGACTTTTAATCAAGTTGTCCGGGGTTCGAGTCCCCGATGTCTCATAAAAAATGGGAAGTCTTTTATAAGACTTCCCATTTTTATTAGGATATAGATTTCTCGGAATGATGACTGCAAAGGCAGGAACCGAAATCATCTTTATTTGAATGACAAGTGGAAAAGTGAATGGAAGTGAAAGGAACACAGGTTGTTAAAAACGGTCAATGGAGTAAAATTATTTGCTCACTTCTTTTAGCAGATCCATCTTCATTTCATAATAGTCTGGTGACATATCCAGATAATGAATGTGTGGGTTTTCAAAACGCTGTTCCTCTTCCCAAATCTCGTTGGAAAGCTGGTGGCGGACATAATCTGCAATTTCCTGCAAACTGTGTTCGGGTTCTATGATTTTACCGGATGCCACTACTTGGTGCATGAGAGGCTTGGCGGTACAATTTTCAAAGAAACGTTGTTTCCACGGTTCATCTGGATCAATATAGCGGTATGGGAGCTGCATATCCAGATTTTCGTCTGCCTTTGTGATGAGATCTGCGATGGCTTTGCCTTCTTCATCATAGATACGATATACTTTCTTTAGTCCCGGATTTGTGATCTTTTCAACGTTTTCGGAGACTTTGATACGAGGTTCCATACGGTCTCCTTCCTGAACTCCGGCGATCTTGTATACAGCGCCAAATACCGGCTCAGATTTGGCAGTGATCATACGCTCTCCTACGCCGAAACTATCGATACAAGCTCCCTGATTAATCAGAGAAGTTATTGTATATTCATCCAAACTGTTGGAGGCGATGATGATACAATCCTGTAATCCGGCATCATCCAGCATCTTTCGTGCTTTTTTGGATAAATAGGCAAGGTCTCCGCTATCCAGACGAACTCCTTTCAGACGTTTTCCCATAGGTCCTAAGACCTCTTTTGCTACCCGAATAGCATTTGGGATACCACTTTTAAGTACGTCATATGTGTCAACTAATAGTACGGTAGCATCGGGATAGGTTTCCGCGTATTTACGGAAAGCCGTAAACTCGTCTTTGTAATACATCACAAAACTATGCGCCATAGTTCCGCTGACGGGAATATCAAACATCTGCCCGGCAAGGACAGTGGCAGTAGAATCCACGCCGCCGATATAACAGGCTCTGGCGCCATAGATGGCGGCATCCATATTATGGGCACGCCGCGCCCCAAAATCGCTGACACCACGCCCAGCGGCCGCTTTGACGATACGTCTGGCTTTGGTAGCTATCAGAGACTGGTGATTGACTTCTGCCAGGATAGCAGTTTCTACTAGCTGGGCGTCAATAAGCGGAGCAATCACTGTAATAATGGGTTCATTAGGATACATGATCGTTCCTTCTGGAAAGGAATAAATATCTCCTTTGAATCGAAATTGTTCCAAATAGTTCAAAAATTCTTCTGCAAAAATGTTCAGGTTACGTAAGTAGTCCACATCTTCTTTTGTAAATTGCAAATTTCGAATATAATCTAAAATCTGTTCTAGTCCGGCGAAAATTGCAAATCCGCCACCATCGGGATTCTTGCGATAAAAAACATCAAAGGCAACAAGGTGGTCTTTATCGGCTTCTTTGAAATATCCATTGCTCATGGTTAGTTCATAAAAGTCCATCATCATACTTAGATTTCTCATGTATTCCTCCGTTCCGAAGCGTTCTCGCTTACTTCATATAGATCTGACATAATTTCATAGCTTCTAATGCGATATGTTTACTCTCTGGTGTGACGCAGGCGGTGGCAGATTCAATGACAGAGATCCGCGCCTCCGGGTTCATGGCTTTGATGACCAAAGCATTGCTGATCACACAGATACCGGTACAGACACCCACCAGATCAATTACTTCATAATCTTTTAAGGCGTTTGCCAGATCAATGCTTCCGAAAGTGATTTTGTCAATGATCTCATGTTCGCCAGCAGCTTCTTCAATCTCTCTAACCACATTCCAGCCCTCACTGTCTTTGATACAATGCATGACAGGCAGGTTTTTGCCTTCCTGGGTATCCAGATAATTGTCTGTATGGGTATCACGGGTGAAGAAGATTTTGTCATAGGATTCTTCTTTCAATATTTGAACTATTTTGGGGACAACTGCCTGACATTGAGGGTTTCCCAGCGGTCCTGTTATAAAATCATTTTGCATATCGATGACAACCAATGCTTTACTCATAGTATCACCATTCCTTTCTATATATGTGTGTATAGTTTGGCAGGACGGCCACCATTGCGATTGGGCGCCTGTTCGCCGATTTGTTTCACATAGTCTACAGTCATGCGGTTTACTTGTTTCAAAAATAGATCACTGCCCAAGATCAAATCATACACAGCTTTGACTTCCGGCATGGTAAATGTTGGTGGTAAAAGATTAAATGCGATATCTGTATACCGAACTTTGTTTCGGAGACGACAAATCCCTTCATATAGAATCTCAGAATGATCAAAGGCAAGTGCATCTTCAGATTCTAAGACTGGGACTTTATTCGAGATCGTGATTACTCCGTTTTTGAAATCTCTGGCATCCAGGCGGTATCGCATGGAAATATTTTTCTCTGTATTTTCTATTATTAGAGTATTTTCGTTCATGGTAACATCGAACCAGGCTGCGTCTTTAGCGTCATCTCCGGCCGTAACGGTAGTAACCGGCAGCAGAGCCATATAGGCAATATCAATGACACGAGTGCGAGGATCTCGGTCCGGCTGGCTAAATGTATAGAGTTGTTCCATATAGACATCGGTCAGTCCGGTTTCTTCTTCTAACTCACGACAAGCGGCAGTATAGGCAGATTCCTCCATATTGATAAATCCTCCCGGAAAAGCCCAGCAGTCAATGTAAGGATGATCTTTGCGCTGGATTAGTAAGACTTTTAGTTTATCTTTTGTCTCGTTGATACCAAAGATTAGCATATCTACAGTTACGGAAGGATTCTCATAGTCACCGGGCTGATAGGCAGCTAAAAATTCCTCCAAAGTTTGTCCTTTACTGTTTCTCTTCATAAATTAGTACATATCCTTTCTTAGTTTTCCTGTTTTAAAGTTGCAGTGTGACAATAGTCATAAAGCAGGTTTGTGGTAACAATGGTTTATGACAAAATGTCATTTATTGCTTTGGTATAGTTTATGACGATTTGTCATAAATGTCAAGTCTTTTTTCTTATTTTTTAAAATTTTATAAAAATTATGTGTAAGTGGGCAATTTATGTTACACTGTTTTTAAATGTGTCAGAATGGAGATAGAGATGAGAAAATTTAGTTTGAAACAAGGGATGCTACCAGTAGTATTACTGGCGGCGGTGATATGTGTCAGCGGGTGTGATATATCTGTACTGGAAACAGGACAGGAAAAAAGCAGCCAGGTGGAAGTGGAATATGATAGCGGCGCAGAGGAACCTTATGAGGTAATTCATGATAATATACCAGAATTTTCGGATAAGGAAAAGAAGAACACGAAAGCTTTTGAGCGATATAGTTCTCTGGATTCTTTGGGACGCTGTGGTGTGGCTTTTGCCAACATTTGTAAGGAAATTATGCCCACCGGGAAACGTGGTGAGATCGGTCAGGTGAAACCGAGTGGGTGGCATACCGTTAAGTATGATAATGTGGATGGAAAATATTTGTACAATCGTTGTCATTTGATTGGATATCAGTTGGCGGGGGAAAATGCCAATGCGAAAAATCTGATCACAGGGACACGTTATCTCAATGTGGAGGGAATGTTACCCTTTGAGGATAAGGTGGCAGATTATGTGAAAGAAACAGGGAATCATGTCTTGTATCGTGTGACACCAGAATATGAAGACAGCGAACTGGTGGCACGGGGAGTACAGATGGAAGGATACTCGGTGGAGGACCAGGGAGAAGGGATCTGTTTCAATGTATTTGCATATAATGTGCAGCCGGGGATTGCCATTGACTATGCCACCGGAGATAGCGAAAAGAGTGATAATACAGAGGAATCTTCCACAAAACAGGACAAAGAGGTACAACATAAATTGGATACCAAAGAAGTATCGAAGAACGCTGATAAAGAAGATGTGATAAAACAGGAATATATTATTAATAAAAATACGAAGAAGTTTCATGATCCTTCTTGCTCCAGTGTGAAGGATACTCTGGCGAAGAATCGTCAAACGGTGACAGAGTCAAGAGAACGCTTGCTGGAACAGGGATATGAACCTTGTGGTAAATGCAAACCGTAGAACGGGTAAAAGCGTTGCCGGGTCGCAGCAGCACAATTAAGCAGCACAATTATGGGAGAAATTATATAGGAAAGAATTAGAGATACTATTTCAGTAAGGGATACAGGAAGTGGAGAATAGCAGGTCTGCCGTAAGTATAAGTAGTTCTAACGACAGACCTGTTATTTTCATTTCGTTAAATATAGATCACTTTCACTTCTCCGAATACCACTTCGCCATAAATTTTCAGGACGGGACCATCGGTAATGTTATTTGATTTTCCCTTGAAGTCACCGAAAGAGCATTTTACATAGTTTTCCACCCGCCAGGTACGTGGAATATAGAGTATTGTGCTGCCGAAAGTATTGCTGATCCTGATTTCAGCTTCCCCATTTTTGATGAGAGTATTGTCAAAGTATATCTTTAATTCTCCGAAGGAATTGTCAAAGTTGCCATAGATAAAAGTATCCGTATTAATGTATTTGATGGAAGCACCAAAGGTATTGGACAGATGGATCACTTCCTGATCAGGGGCATCAAAAATCTTAGCGCTCATAGATATGTGCTCCTGACAGAACTCATCTTTTCTGTGTCTGGGGGACAGGTGTTTTGGAAAAAGTAACTCCAGACCGATAGATCCCAGGATAGCAGCAGCTAGAACTGTACCGGGAGTTAATGCAGTGATACCTAAAAGTTCATCGTAGATGATTGCCAGAAATGCCAAAGAAAACAAGATTTCCGGGAAATTGAGATGGCATACTCCCTGAATCAGCGTCCAGAGAAAGAAAATAGTCAAAATGATCGTAAAGAGATTCAAATGTTGATTAATGGTAAAATATCCAAGCCTGTTTAAGATCAGTGCCACCGCACCAAGTAAGAAACAGACCCCGAAAAATAGTTTATTTGCTGAAAAATTGTTTTGTTTCATTTATATCGCCTCTTTTCTTCTAATTTATTTTTTAATGCTTTGTAATAGCTGCGAGATACATAAACCTGTTTATGCGAGTGCTGAAATTCTACAAGACTTGCAGCAGTCAAATTGCGGTTGATTGCATATACCTGATTGGTATTGAGAATCGCTGATTTGGAAATCCGCATAAAATAGCCGGGCAGCAGTTCTTCCAGTTCATAAAGTTTCCGCTTCGTTTGAAAGATGTCGTCAGCCGTGTGTACATTGATGCCGTTTGTGCCGGTTTCAAAAAACAGAATTTCGGAAAGGGAGAGATAATATTCGGTATCTCCTTTATAAAATACATATTTCTCTTGTTCCTTTGAGAGATCGGCTAACATATGTTGTAGTTGTTCAACTGTGGCTGTCAGACTGGGGCAGCGGATCGTTACCACCTCTTCCTCTAACGAAGTATCAAATTCAATTTGTATTTTCATTCGTCACCCACCTTGTTTGATTTTCCTAGGATGTGATTATTATAGGGAAAATTGGAATGTAAGTAAATGCTATTTGCGTAACAAGTTAAAATATGGATATAAGAGGTAAGTAAAATAATCTGAGAAGAGAATGTGTTGTACTAAAAAACAGTATACTGATTATAGTAAAAAAAAATAACGACAAATGTCATTAAAATATGTTGACATTTGTCGTTATTGTGTTTATACTGAATACATACTATTCATGAATAGGTAACTGTAAACAGGGAAACAGAAGGGAGACGAGGATGACGGAGATTTTTCATCGAATTATGGAATTTTCAGTATATGGGACGATCTGGATCACATTGCTGTATTTTGTCAGTCGTTTCCTAAAAAGGTATGGTGTACTTTGGCAATATATTATTATGTGTTGTATTGCCTGTCATATGTTGGTACCAATACATATACAGTGGGTTTTGATCGAAATACCATTGCTTCCTTCCGGTAGTGAGGTGATGACAAAAACAGATGGTTTGGCATTGGATACAACAGTGCAAGAGTCCCAGACAGATCAGGCAGAAACCGTGTTACCGGAACCGGATGATACACAAGTAGATGTTACTGAAGCAGGCAAAGATGCAGAATATCCGCAGGTGTTTCATACAAAGAAAGAGATTTCCCTGACAGATACATCAACGGGAAACAAAAAACATTCTTTGATTGATATGGCAAAAATCGTAATGACGAAATTTCAAAATAATATAAGGATGAGATTGGCAGGGAAGCAGTACCAACATATTGTTCTTATATTAGAATTTGTATGGTTCTGTGGGATGATGTTTGCGTTTTGTAAGACGATATTAGAATATGCCGCATTTCGTTACCGCATTGTTCGTTGGCAGTTGCCAGTGGATTCCTCGGTGCAAAAGGCATTTCATTATCAAAAGAAAAATTGCCATATTAGGAAGAGGATTGCTTTGGTTTGCAGCAGAGAAGTGGCCTCCCCTATGTTGTGCGGCGCGATAAGACCTGTCATAGTAATGCCGGCAGAAAAATACAGTGAGAGGGATTGTGGGTATATCTTTCGGCATGAACTATGTCATTATCGTCATGGGGATATATTGTTAAAAGGGATATTTACTGCCTGCAAATGTATCTACTGGTTTCATCCACTGGTACACCGGATGGTACGCCATGCCTGTGAAAATATGGAATTATTATGTGATGAAGCTGTGGTAAGAGGGGTAGATCATGAGGAAAAACAGGCATATAGTATGATAATCCTGCGCCATACGATACGGAATAAAGCCTGTCCGAAAATACCTTTGACCACCAGTTTTTATGGAGGAAAGGAGTATATGAAAATGAGATTATTAAATATTATGACGGGGAATAAGAAGCGTATGGGTATCGGATTAATCCTGCTTATCCTAATGGCTATGCTAGGCTTTGGCGGAGTGAAATACAGTATGGCAGTGGGGAAGCAGGGGGAGGAGCCGAATGCTGTAAAACAACAGAAAACAGCATTCGATAAAGAAACAGATCAAAATATACCGGATCAGTATATTTTGGTAGTAGGAGTAGATAACATAGGTGCGGGGAAGGGCAATTCCGATGCGATCTTACTGGCACATGTAGATGGGGACAAGGGAGTTTTGGAGATTCGGAATATTCCAAGAATTTTAGAAGTGGATTTTGCGAAAATGGCGAAAAGTAATACGAAATATAAAGATTTGGCAAAATTAGGAAAGACCAGGATAAGTTTTGCTTATGCTGCTGGTGGTGTAGATGCATTAGCGGCGGCTGTGGAAGAACAATATCATGTTTCTGTTTCTTCCCATGCGGTATTCGGATATGAAATGGTGCGGCAAGTTATTGACACAATGGGAGGGATAGATCTGACTCTTACCAAAAAGGAAGCAAAATATTTAAATAGTACCAATTATATTTCCGATAAGAATAACCGCAACGTAAAAGCCGGGCAGCAGACATTGAATGGAGATCAAATCATGGGATATCTGCGGATACGCGGATCGGAGGCTGGCAGTCCAATGGCGGATGGTCAGATTACGAAAGAAACCGGGGAATTTGCCAGAGCACGCAGAGCAAAAAATGTGGTACAATCGTTTGTAAAACAGCTAAAGAAACAAAAATTAGATGTGACAAAGATTGTTCCGAAGATACTTTCTACAAAGCGGGATACCGCTTTGGATATGGATATTGAGACAGAGGATGTTATCACTTTACTGAGTGGTATCATTTCTGGTAAACTGGAAATGCAGATGACAATAGAGTCAGCGGACACTTTGACGGAACAAATAGAAGAAACAAATAATTCCGCATCGTGGGGCGAGATAGGTATATCAAGTCAGAACGATGCAGTATTGTGGGATGGTGAAGAAGATAGAAGTGCGGATATGGAGATGGAGGAGGTGTCCAAATCAATAGCTGGGAAATAGCAGACTCAATAACAGAAAGGATAGATTGACAATGCGTGAGAAACAAAACAAGAGAATGGAACGATTACCGGATTCTGAGCTGGCGGTGATGTGTCTGATTTGGGATGCGGAGAAACCGGTGGGAACGGGATATCTGGCAGAAATACTGGGAGAACAACGAGGATGGACTCGTTCTACGATACAAGTGCTTCTGGCGAGACTGGAAGAGAAGGGATTTCTCACATGTCAGAAAGAGGGAAGGCGAAAATTATATACACCTTTGATCGCGATGGAGGACTATCGCAGATCAGAAACGAAAACTTTTTTGGAACGATTTTATCATAATTCCTATAAAGGTTTGATCACGGCATTAGTTCAGGAAGAGAATTTAACAGAGGAGGATGCACAGGAATTAATGAATATTATTAAAAATTGTTGATATTAAAATATCGATGGTAAGGCAGCACATGTGGGTGCTGCCTTTTTTTATCAAATAGGAAATTCCTCCTATTCGATAAAAATACTCCGTGTGGATCGCACTTCGGCGGAGTGGAAGATGTTGCTTGCAGCAACTCGCCGGAGTCTGAGAATCTCGCAGAGCGAGATTCTTTGTTCTGGAAATACAATAATTATTGACAGGAGTTTTGGGTATGATATAATGTAGTTATTAAAACTATGTTTTGGATGGATTTGTACTGCGTTTTTGCGATACAAAATCAGAAAAGAGGTGTCCTATGAAATATCAAATCATTAGTGATGGAGCATGTGATCTGACATTAGAATTGAGAGAAAAATATAATATACAGGTAGTACCATTCTATATATCATTTGATGGAGAAATATACCAAAAGGAGATTGATGAGATTGGTATCCGGGAAGTGTATGAGAGAATGGTGAATGATCCGAAGACATATCCAAAGACCTCTCTTCCATCAGTGCAGAACTATGTAGATGCATTCCTGCCACATATTGAAGCAGGGCGTGGGGTTATCTGTTTTACGATAACGACTTCCCTGAGTGGTTCTTATAATGCGGCGATGAATGCCAAGGAGATTATTGAAGAAGATTATCCAGAGGCAGAAATTACTATTGTTAATTCCCTGGGAGCTACGGTATCGCAGCAAATACATGTGATTGAAGCAGCGAAGATGCAGCAGGCAGGCTATCGTTATGATGAGGTGGTGCAGACAGTAGAGGGGCAGATGAAGGACAGTGGCCGGATCTTCTTTACAGTGGGGGATCTGGACTATTTGCAGCATGGTGGTCGTATTGGTAAGTTAGCCGGTATGGCAGGAACGATGTTAAAATTGAAACCAATGATTACATTAAAAGATGGAGAGATCGATTCCTCCGGTGTTGCCCGTAGCCGTAAAAAGTCTATGTCGAAGGTGATCGAATTATTAAAGAACCATTTTGTAGAAACCGGTGAAGATCCGAAAGACTATTACTATTATGTGGGATTTGGTTATGATGAAGAGGAAGGAAAAGTATTTCAACAGATGATTGATGATCAGTTGGCAGAAATGGGAGTGACAGAGCCTTCCGTGCTGGTGCAGATTGGTGTGACGATTTGTGTACACACAGGTCCTTATGCGCTGGGGGTTGGTTTGATGAAAAAATATCCGGCTTGTATCAGCAGTACTGAGAGAAAAGCGGTGCAGATGTGTACGGCATAAAGATAATCTGAATATCGAAACAGAAGAAGCCGATTATTTCATGCGATGATTATTAAAGATACAGCAGTTGATTTTATGTCAACCGCTGTATTTTTTGTGGTATAATTTAGAAGTTATAAAATAAAAGTATAGAAAGAGGAACATCATGATACAACATCCGATTGAACCGGTCTATGATCAAAATTCTACGATATTAATATTAGGCAGCTTTCCTTCAGTGAAATCCAGGGAAGCCGGATTTTTTTATGGTCATCCACAAAATCGTTATTGGAAGGTTCTGGCAGCTATTTTTGATGAAGCCGTGCCACAGTCGATGGCAGAGAAACGTGAATTTCTATTAAGAAACCATATAGCGGTGTGGGATGTGATTCAATCTTGTGATATTGTGGGATCATCTGACAGCAGTATCAAAAATGTAAGAGCGAATGATCTATCAGAAATATTGGAGAAAGCCAGGATACAGCGAATTTATGTCAATGGACGGAAGGCAGAACAGTTATATAAAAAATATATTCAGCCCCAGATCCGGAGAGACGCGATTTGCCTGCCTTCGACCAGTCCCGCCAATGCCGCATGGAAATTAGATCGGTTGATTGAAGAATGGAAGACAATTCGGGATTAATGGCAAATCGAAAGTTGATACTTAATTAAAATATTGGAAGCATTCATCACGCATAACCTTTCTCTGCAGGCAGATACTAATGGTGACACATTGTATCGCATGCAGGAGGTGATAGTATGATTACAGATGGTGGAGCAAATGCTTTCGGTTTAAGTATCGCACTGACAAACAAGACGGAAATCGCAAATTGTGAAATGGAGCCAGAGGAAGAGCAGAAGGCTTTAGAAGAAGAACGCCAGGAAAAACTGCAACAGGAAGTGAATCTCATGGTGAATCAGATTGGTAAGATCAATCAACCCTTGGGATAAAAAGAAGTCGTTCTTCCGAAAGCAGCAGAAACGATCTAAAATATGGATTGTGCAATCAGGGAGAGCGTATATGAAGTTGATATTTTTATTATGCATTGTTATTATTCTGGTGATACTGTATTTATTATGTCTCAAACCCAATATAAACCGAGCAGAGAGAATGAGACCGTTTGAAGAAGTGTATATAGCACACCGAGGTCTGTTTGATCAGAAACAGGCCCCGGAAAATTCGCTGGAAGCATTTCGGCGCGCGGTGGAAGGGGGATATGGCATTGAACTGGATGTACAACTGACGGCGGATGGAAAGTTAGTCGTGTTTCACGATGAATCCCTAAAACGTATGTGTGGTGTGGCACGGAAGTTGTGGAAGTGCAGTTATCGGGAATTATGTCAGTACCATTTATTAGCTTCCGGGGAACAGATTCCTTTATTTGAGGATGTTTTAAAAGTTGTGAAAGGAAGGGTTCCCATAATCGTGGAGATCAAGAGAGCAGGGAATGGTATTAAGACTTCTCAAGTATTGTCGCAGTATTTGCAAGATTATGAAGGAATCTATTGTATTGAGTCCTTTGACCCTCAAATCCTTCATTGGTATCGGAAGCATTATCCTCAGATTATTCGGGGGCAACTGTCAACAAATTATTGGTTCAATGAAAGCAAGCAATCGATATTTGTGAAAATCGGTATGACAAATTTATTGACAAATTTTTATACCAAGCCGGATTTTATTGCCTATAATTACAAATATCAGCATCAGTTGTCATTGCAAATATGTCGCAGATTGTATCATACGGAATTGGTAGCATGGACTATTCAGAGTCCGGAAGCACTGGATCAAGCTAAAAATTCTTTTCGGGTGTTCATCTTTGATGGTTTCATTCCATCGGAAAAGACAACTCAAAAATCTTAAAATTCAACGAATGGTTTATTGCCATTTCATACAAAAAGTAGTATGATATCTTTACATTTATTTGAAAGGGAGGCAAAACCATGAGATTACAAGTGTATTTCATTAAGCAGATTACCTCGATTAAAATTTACGGTGAGCATTACTTGAGCAGGGTTCATAGTTGACTGCGATACGCACAGCTATGAACAACAAATTTTATGTCTGTGCGTGAGGTGCATTATTGATAGTTTCATGGATATTTTATATATTTTTTATTGGATTATTCTATCGACACGTCAGACATATGTTTTGTTTGACGTGTTTTTTATTGTTTAGAGAGGAAGATGGAGTTGATGTAAAAGAATGTTTGATGCACTTCATTATTGTATAGGAAAGGAGATAAAGGGTGATTGGAAAAAAGATACGGTATTTGAGAAAACGTAATCATATTACACAGGAACAGTTGGCAGAAGTATTGTCAGTGTCGTATCAGGCAGTAAGCAAATGGGAAAATGACCGTTCGACCCCGGATATTGATCTGTTGCCAATCATAGCCAGATATTTTGGGATAACGATGGATGAGTTGTTTGATTACCCTTCGGAAGGAACAGAGAGGTGTTTAGGTCAGATGGAGGAGGAGTTAGATGAAAGAAAAGAAACAGAGGGAACGGATTATCTCTAGTATTTATCATGCGATCCGGCAAATATACCAGGGAGATGCCGTGATGGTTTGGTTTTCCTTTTATAAAAATATTTCTGAGGCTATCTTTGGTGCATTTTATTCGATTTATTTGATTAAATATATTTATGAATGTATTGAAGAGGGAGTGGATTTTCGTAAACTATTATTGATGGTGAGTATATTTTGTACTTTACATTGTATTATTCATTTTACATCGGCATACCACAGTTATCGTCAGAAAATTGCGGAGATGAAGGTGTATCGTCATATTTTTTCCAACATTATACATAAGGCAAAGAAGATCGAAATCAGTCAATATGAAAATCCCGGTTTTTATGATAATTTTTCCAGAGCACTGGATGAGGCGTTGGAACAGGGAATATGGGGAATGTTATTCACTACCTGGGGTGTGGGATCGGTTTGTGGCAGTATTGTTGCATTGGTGATGTTGGCCAGAGTAGATATCGGTTTGATCCTGTTTGCAATTCTGCCAGTGATCGGAAGTTTATACCTGGGTATTCGGGAAAGTGCGGAACAGTTTGAAGCCAGACGAAATGAGACTGTGGGAAAACGAAAGATGGAATATGCCAAAAGGGTTTTCTATGAAAAGAAATACGCAGGAGAATTGCGATTATACCCTATTTCTCATGTGCTATTTGGTGTCCATAAAGATGGATATACAGAACGTTATGAACAGAACCGGTCTCACTGGAACCGGATCGGGCTTTATCGCGTGGTGGAAACGATGCTTTTCGCAGGATTAGTTACTCTGGGGTCCTATCTATATATTACGTATCGGTTAAAGGTGACAGGCAGCAGTGCTGTGGCCGCTTATATTGCCATGATTGCAGCGGTGGGATATGTGGTTAATTCCGTCAGTGAGGCGATTGATTATTTCTCTCAAGCCGGTAAACTGTGTATGTATATGAATAATATTGAGGAGTTCATGGTTTGTGAGGAAGAGAAGGCAATGGGGGAAGGAATCATACCGGGAAGCCGGGCACACCAGAAGAGGATTGCGGAAAGGGGAGATTGCGTTAAGAATGAGAGAGAGGCAGAGCTGGGGGAGATATTTTTTGATAAGGTATCCTATCACTATCAGGGGAGCGATCAGATGATTTTGCAAAATCTTAGTCTCCATGTGAAACCGGGAGAGCATATTGCATTGGTGGGAGAAAATGGAGCGGGAAAAACCACATTTGTAAAATTATTAATGGGGTTATACCCGGTTTCCTCTGGTAAAATCATAGTGGGGGGATGTGATATACGGGACTATGAGCCGGGGGCATATCGTGACCTGTTCGGTACGGTATTTCAGGATTTTCAGATATTTTCTTTGCCATTAGGGGAAAATGTGCTGATGCGGTCACCGGAGACAGAGGAAGAACGGCAGCAGGTATTGGATGCATTGCGAAAGGCGCAATTCGAGGATGTTTTACCGAAGCTGCCGAATGGCATAGATACTTATTTAACCAAAGAATTTGACGAAAATGGATTTGTATGTTCTGGTGGACAAGCACAAAAGATTGCCATTGCCAGAGTATTTGCCAAAGACCCCCGGATAGTGATTTTGGATGAACCATCCAGTGCCTTGGATCCTATCGCAGAATACAATATGTATCAAAATATGATGGAGGCGTCGGAGGGGAAGACAGTATTTTTCATATCACATCGGATGTCTTCGGCGAGAATGGCGGATCGTGTCCTGTTTTTGGAACATGGACAGATCATAGAGGATGGTACACATGAAGAATTGATGAAAAGGAATGGACGCTACGCGGAGATGTTCCGGTTGCAGGCGAAGAATTATCAAGAGGCACAGGGAGGTGGTATGTATGCATAAAAAAACCGAGAAGTTACCAATAAGCCGTATCCTAAGTAACTATGTTTATATTTTGCGCTATGCCTTTACAAAAGATGCATCTCTGATTGTCATGATTTTTCTGGCATACGTGATAGGCGGTGTGGGATATGCCAGTATGGATACGATTTTCATGCGTGCATTTATCAACGAGCTGTCCGATCCTGCCTACAGTTTCAAGCAGACAGCAGTATTAGTGGCAGGCGCTACGATCGGCATGGCATTGTTGATGGCTTTTGACCGTTGTACGGAGAGTTTCACCAGGCCCCGCATGATACGTCTGACCGGTATGATGCAGGAGGAAATGATACATAAAGTAGTAACTATGGATCTGATGTATTATGACTGTGATACCTACTATGATGATTTCGTGGTGACGGCGTCGCAGTTGGAGGATATGGTGGTGACTGCCATCTATGATCTGGGGCGTATGGGAAGGAATGTGGTTACTGTGCTGGTATTATCCGGGTTGATCACATCCATCGACCCCGTGATTGCATTGTTTCCGGTGCTGGGATTTCTGGTGAATGCTTTTTCTCGTTTTCGGATCATGAAATTGGAATATGAGTATGATGTGGAGAAAACGACCATTATGCGGCGCGCAAATTATTCTAAACGTGTATTCTATCAGCCGGAGTATGCCAAGGAAATCAAACTGTCTCACATTGAAGTGCCATTGGAAAAACAGTTTCACCAGGCAATCGACGAGACGATTGGTGTGGCGCGATACTATGGTTTGAGAATATCGTTATGGTCTCTGGTAAACTGGATTACGGTATTTACTTTGCTCTCTTTCTTCTGTGTACCATTATATTTAGGTTATATGGCGCTGGTAGTAAAAAGTATCGGTCTGGGTGAGGTGGCAGCATTAAATAATGCCCAGGGTACAGTACGAAATCGTTTGGATGCCATTAACTACTGTATTGATCGTATTCAAAGGGCAGGACTGTTTTGTGAGAGATTTCGCAAATTTATGGATTATGAAAGCAAGATCGAGAAGAAACAGGGAACGCGGCATCTTCCGGAAGAACAGGAGATATTGCGGGTGGAGGATATGTCTTTTCACTATGATGGTGCTGAGAAAGACACCTTGAAACATATCAATATGGAGATACGTCCGGGAGAAAAGGTGGCATTTGTGGGGGAAAACGGTGCCGGAAAGTCCACCTTTGTCAAGCTGCTGATGCGTCTCTATGATGTGACGGATGGCAGGATCAGCTATGGTGGTCATGATGTAAGGGAATATAGTACGGATGAATACCGGGATCTGTTTGGTTCGGTATTTCAGGACTATCAGATCTATGCCGCATCGGTACAGGAGAATGTCATGATGCATGAGGACCGGGAGGCAGAGCAAAAGAAGGTGATCGAGGCATTATGTCAGTCCGGTTTTTGGTATAGGTTACAAACCTTGCCGGCAGGATTGCAGACGGCACTCACCAGAGAGTTCGTGGATGATGGTGTCCAATTATCCGGTGGGGAGGCGCAGAAGGTGGCGATTGCGCGGATTTTTGCCAAGAAAGAACGTATGCATATTGCAATACTGGATGAACCGTCCAGTGCGCTAGATCCCAAAGCAGAGTATGAATTGAATCAAAATATCCTGCACCATGCCGGTGGGGCGACAGTGATTTTCATTTCTCATCGTCTGTCCACTACCAAAGATGCGGATCGCATCTATATGTTTGAACACGGTGAGATAATTGAACAGGGAACCCATCAGGAACTTATGGAACTGGATGGGCAGTATGCGGAAATGTTCCGTTGTCAGGCGAAATACTATCAGCAGGGGCAGGATTTGGTGGCTGGTTAAGTTCTCCTGATTAATCATGTGTTTTATGATTGAAATTCTTCTCACAGAGTGTTATGCTATCCATAAGGCGGTCAGACTGTAGTATATCAGATATGTGGCTGCCTATGGAGGCTGAGAAGATGAGATCGATGAGAAAATGGAATTACTTGCAAATATTGCTGGCAGTCGTGATTGCATTTTCGGGAATATGTACATACTCTACGGATACATATTCTCTGTTTTGTTATGGAAATGATTATGTACAAAATTCTATCGTACAGTCTCTGGACAGCACACAATTACAACCGGATGTCTGCGATGCGGAGCAGTTAGGTTCGTTAAACGCACGTGGCATGATCGAGCAAATTGCGCAGAACAGCAGATTAAATGTCAAATCATTACGTCTGCGCAGTCATTCTAAACGTGCATTATCTGTATTAGCCGGAACATTCTTATCCGGTGAATCCCGTTATTATTATCAGAGTGCCCGGATGGGAGGGGGCTATGTATTTGTACATAGTGCCTGGGTCATTATCGAGTACATTCATCATCAGGATGGAGCAAAAGGCTGAATATCATTTTTCATCATTTGATCTGGCAAAGGGAACAGGTCTTATTTGTGTACCATTTTTGGAACAGAGAAATAGTATAAAATGATAAGAAGATGGAGCAGGATGACTTGCGAAATCATGGTATTAGCCAAAGGAGAGAGCAATTATGATAACGAATATTTTATTAATCGCAGTGGCCGTAGTGATCGTCGGTATCGCTGTATTTAGCTGGCGTTTCGAGAACATGGGTGATGATTCCGTGGAGGAAAACCATGTTAAAGATGCGGACAAAGCGAAAGAATAGGAGAAGAAAGCCGTAACTTAGATCAGAGTACGAGATACTCGGATCAGAATTAAATATTTAGCGCAAAAGTATGTAATGGGGCTTTCTTGTGAATAGCAAAGCCGATAAGTTATTCCGGCAAGTTAATAATAAATATAAAACATATTTACACCCGAATTTCATAGTAAAGTCCCATTCATTATAGAAAGAGGAATGGAAATGAATATTGGATTATGGATATTAATGATAATAGGTGGAATCTTTGGTATTGGACTAGTGGGCGGAACGGTAATTGGCATGATTGGTGTGATTATATACAAAATTTACCGTTCCTGCAGATACCATGTTTCATTATATGATTAAGGAAACGGATTCTGTTGTCAAAAAGTCTTGATAAAGCAGATCAAAACCAGTCTTTGCATATTTCTTATATGATATGTGAGGGCTGGTTTTTTGTAATTATGTCTTTTGTTACACTAATCGTTTCGATGCAAAGAGGGAAATAGGACCGTATTTTACTAGTTTGTTAGATTTTTCGAGAGTAAACTAAAGAAAAATAAAGGGAAAGTGAGGTCATACACATGGATCATGCAAAAAATACGGAATTGGAAAAACAATTTGCAGCTTATTATCCTGCCGGACATACCAATTTTAAGGTAAAAAAGGGTGACCGACGAATTTTCATAAGATCTGCGCAGGGCGCGCATCTTACGGATGTGGATGGAAATGACTATATTGAATATAATGGTGCTCTTGGCCCAACGATTCTGGGGTACCGCCATCCGGATTATGTAAAAGCACTGACAGATCACATCGCAGCTATGCCTACCCTGGCGGCATCCAATAAATTTTTTACAGCAGCGGATATAGAGTTGGCAGAAAAGATCGTCAGGCATATTCCCTGTGCGGAGGAAGTAAAACTCTGTATGACGGGATCTGAGGCGGTTCAGATGGCTATGAGAATTGCCAGAGCATATACCGGAAAATCCATCGTGGTGCGGTTCAGCGGAAATTATCATGGCTGGCTGGACAATGTGTTGGGAAGTATTGCACAGGAAAAGGAGGAGACTCCATATCCCGGCCCGGTGCCAGAGGATGATATGTGTTATAGCATCGGAACATCTCCGAACTCCAAATTTGACTGTTACGTTCTGCCTTGGAATGATATGGATGCCTTGGAGGAATGTTTTGAAAAATATCATGATGATATTGCGATGGTGCATTTCGAGGGCTGTGTATGCAATCATCTTTGTTTGTCCGCAAAAGAGGGATTTGTAGAGAAAATACGTGAGTTATGTACCAAGTATCATGCTGTGATGAGTATGGATGAGGTGATTACGGGATGGCGTGTGGGTCTGTCCGGTATGCAGGGCATTCTGGGGGTTACACCGGATATTTGTACGATGGCAAAGGCTATCGCCGGAGGTATGCCGCTATCCGCAGTAGCAGGAAAAAAGGAAATCATGGATGTATTTCGCGAGAAGTCAGTTCTGGGTCCTGGTACTTTTAACGGATATGCACTGGGCATTGCTGCTGCTAATGTAACGATTGATCTTTTGGAAAAAAACGATGGTGAGATTTATCGTAAGATTGATAAGGTCAAAGAAGAACTGGTAACCGGTATTTTAGATATCTGTGAGAAATATGGAGTGGATATCCGTATCACAGAAATGCCGGGAGCATTCTTTACGCTGATTGGTGCCAAAGGGGGCAGACAAAAGGCGTATATAGACGATGATATTGTTGGGTTTGACACCGATAAGTTCTTGGAATTTAAGGATGCAATGGAGGAAGAAGGTATTATTCTCATGGGCGGAGGCCGCTGGTATGTGGGTGGAGGCCATACTTTAGAAGATGCCAAAACTACTTTGGAAGCATTTGAAAAATGCCTAAAAATAGTTTATTTGTAAACACCATAGAAGATTTATTTGTAAACGAAAACTTGACGGGGATAAAAAAGGTGATATAATAATAAGCGGATCGAGCAAGCTTGCTTGTAAGGGCGCAACAAGATCAGGAATCGTTAGATTCCTGATATAATAAATTTCATGAGACAAGGGTGTCTATCGCAGGATAGGCACCCTTTTTTTGTGAAATAAGAAACTCTTTCATACAAAGGAAAAACGCAAAAGATATTGTTTTTCACTACCATTGGAGCTTCTCAAAGAGGCATGGAGGTGATTCTATGGAAAAGAAAATCTATTACAATCCATATCAGCCGGACTATTGCAGACAGAGCAATTATCGCAGTTTTTCTATCGATGAAAGCAATCTGCTGTATGGAATTGTCTACGAGATATATGAGTTTTCTAATGAGGGAGTTTCTTCAGATCTGAGATTAAAAGCACTTCCGGATGGAGTGTTGGATATGATTATTATCTTTCGAAATGAAGATGCCGATATGTGGGTCGGCGGTGGCGATGGCAAGCTTTATGATGTCTGCTATCAAAATGCGACCCGGATTATTGGTATGAGTTTAGTTCCAGGTGTGATTAAGAGTATATTACCATGTAGCGCAGAAGTGGTTTCTAATGCAGGCAGAGTGATTCTGTCCGGTTTGCAGCAGTTTATTCGTATGAAGAAGGATTTGCTTGTGGCAGAGACTTTTGAGGAAAGAATGGAGCTTGTGCAGAATTTGATTTTTAGTCTGATGTTTGAACAGTCTGGCAGCAGCAATGTGATTCGTCAGAGTGTCAACCAGATTGCGAGACATCTTGAGGAGTTTCGCGTGGAGGAGATGGCCAGTGAAGCTGGATATTCCCTTCGGTATTACCGAAAACTCTTCATGGAAAATGTTGGTTATTCGCCAAAGAAATATATGAGGATCGTTCGTTTTCAGGAATCCTATAAGGCTTTGCTGAGGACACCGGATGCTTCTATGACGGATATTTCTGTGGAATATGGCTACTATGATCTGCCGCATATGAATAAGGAATACCAGTTATTGACAGGGAAACTCCCCTGTGAATTGAAACAAATTTTTGCGTAGTCTGATGAAGTAAAGTGGAATCATCGGAGAGATCCCCGTTTGCACTCATGAGCAGAAGGTTCATAGAAACGGAGGAAATTATGAAAGCATATGCTTTAGTAGAACCAGGAAGAATGGAATGGATTGATGTGGAGAAGCCGAAGTTGCCGGGGGATTATGGTGCGGTGTTAAAACCGATCGCGATAGCGCCCTGTTCTTCTGATGTCCACACGATATTTGAAAACGGATCTCCTAAGCCGCCAAACTGGATCATGGGACATGAATGCCTGGCTGAGGTGGTGGAGACCGGAAAATTTGTCAAGGACTTTAAGGCTGGAGACCGGGTTCTGGTTCCGGCTATCACACCTGACTGGAGAGATCTGGGAATCCAGGAGGGTAATTTTACACATCCTGCCGGATCTTTCACTGGCATGAAATTATCATTATCAATCCCGGGAATTTTTGCAGAATATTTTTCATTACCAGATGCCGATACTTCCTTGGTCCATCTTCCGGAGGATGTTTCTCTGGAGGCGGCATTGATGTGTGTTGATGTGGTGACAACCGGATTTACCGGGGTAGAGGCGGCAGAGGTCAAGTTCGGTGATACCGTTTGTGTGTTGGGAATCGGCCCGATTGGTTTGATGGCGGTGGCCGGAGCAAAGCTTCGGGGAGCTGCGGACATTTTGGCGGTGGGAACACGCCCTGTCTGTGTGGAACTGGCCAGAAAATATGGTGCTACCCGGATCATTAACTACAAAGAAGGAGACATTGTCAGTCAGGTATTGGATGCAACCGGAGGACGTGGGGTGGATTCTTCTATTATCGTGGGGGGTAACCAGAATACCTTCACACAGGCGATCCAAATGACTTGCTATGGAACCGGTATTATTTCTAATTTGAATTATTATACGGGAGAGGACAATCTGATGGTACCAAAAGCTGAGTGGGGCAGAGGAATGGCAGGAAAAACTATTCGAGGGGAACTGTGCCGCGGAGGCAGAGTCCGTATCGAACGTTTGCTGCGGATGGTGCAATGTGGCCGTATTCATCCGGAAGATTTGATCACACACACTTATCATGGGTTTGAGGAATTGGAAGATGCTCTTCTCATCATGAGGGACAAGCCGGCAGAACTGGTGAAATCTATGGTTCTGTTATAAGGTGGTGATTTGATGAACAAAAGACAGTACGGTGATTTAATCATAGCCACTGTAATCTTGATGTGTCTGGGAATTGCCTACGCATGGTCTCTGTTTGTGGGAGCGATTCAGGAAGAATATCCTGCCTGGTCTGCCACCTCATTATCGATGGTATTTACTGTGCAGATGATAGGATTTTGTTCAGCCTCCCTGCTGGCCGGATGGATGATAAAGTATGTCGGAAATCGTTTGCTTTATCTAATCTGTGGGGTGCTGTATCTGGTGGGGATGATTGGTGCCGGACATGCAGATGCACCCTATATGATTTGGGTTTTTTATGGGGCTATGTGTGGTTTTGCTACAGGGATCGCATATAATTGTGTGATTAGTGCCGTAGTTCGGGAATTTGGAATCCGGGCGGGAACGGCTTCCGGTATCATGATGATGGGTTATGGCATGGGTGGTCTGTTTCTGGGAACGGTTGTCAGCAGTCTCCATAACAGCGTAGGCTGGCGTAATACATTTTATCTGTTTTCAATTTTTTATTTCGGTTTGATGCTTTTGTGTGTACTGATTTTCGGACACCGAGAGGAAGAAAAGACACAGATTTCACAAGTGGAGATGGTGGGAATCTATGGAAATTTAACCTTTGCACAAGCGGTAAAAACAAGGGGCATGTGGTGCTATTATCTATGGGGAGTTCATATCGCTATGCTGGGATTGGGGGTTATCGGTCATATTGCCCAGACCGCAGCATCTGTCCGGGATACCGCATCTTTTGCTGTGATTGCCACGGGGGTGTTGTCGGTCAGTAATGGTGTTAGTCGGATTGCGTTTGGTGTTTTTTATGACACAAGGGGACGCAAGTTTACAATGCGGTTCATTGATAGTTGTATGTTATTGAGTATTTTGTGTTTCTGCATTTCACTGTATATCAAATGCGTCTGGCTGTTTTTGGTGGCGGCGGTTTTGATGGGAATGGGATATGGCGGATCTGTGCCGTGTAATTCTTCTTATGCGAGGGATTGCTTTGGCGATAAGAACTTTTCCACCAATTTTGGATTTCTGTGTTCGGATGGTCTGCTCAGTGCATTTTTGGGTCCCACTATTATGAGTATCATCCTGACGATAACAGGGAAATATCTGTTTTCCTATGTTGTGCTGCTGCTTTGCTGTGTCATGCTGTGGGTCATGGAGGTAGGGATTACCAGAAATATACAGAAAAGATGTTGAAGAAAGCATCGGGATGTTTCCTTAAAGAGTCATAACCAGAAATTTATTGAGAATAGCCTTTTTTTACTAGCGGGAAAAAATGAAAAACAGTATGCTACCAATATGCAAAGGAGGTGCACAAATGAAGGATTATACGAATAGTGAAAAATTGACGAAAGAGTTTAACGAGTTATTTCCAGCGGGTCATTCCAATTTGAATATGTCGTTGGAAGCAACAGAGCATCGTTTATTTGTGGATCATGTAGAAAAGGCCCATGTATTTGACGTGGATGGCAATGAATATATCGAATATAATGGTGCGATGGGTCCTGCTTTTTTGGGACATGGCAATCAGGCGTTGATTGAGTCGATGAAAGCATTTCTGGATCAACATGCAACGGTTTATGGTTCCAGTCTGTTATATACAGAGGAGGATATTCAGTTGGCGAAGAAGATTGTGGAGCATGTGCCTTGTGCGGAACAGGTAAAGTTTTGTCTGTCTGGTTCTGAAGCGGTACAAATGGCTATCCGCATTGCGAGAGCATATACGGGAAGACAGCATGTAGTCCGGTTTGGAATGCATTATCATGGCTGGCTGGATAATGTGGTCAACAGTGTAGTGAAAGAAGATGTAATGATTACAGATAATCCGGTGGCGGGAGAGATGCCGGAGACGGATGCACATTATTGTGAAGGAATGTCAAAATGGCAGCAGGAAGAATGTTATGTTTTGCCGTGGAATGACTTTGAGGCATTGGAGCATGTGGTAAAGGAACATCATGAGGATATTGCCATGATACATTTTGAAGCGATGATCTGTAATACTCTTTGCTTATCGGCAAAACCGGGTTTTATTGAAAAGATTCGTGAGTTGTGTGATACCTATAATATCGTGATGAGTATTGATGAGGTGATTACCGGTTGGCGGTTTGGTCTGGGTGGTATACAGAAATATCTGGGAATTACACCGGATATTTGTACGATGGCAAAAGCGATTTCCGGTGGATATCCATTTTCCTGTGTGGCAGGAAAGAAAAAAATCATGTCTACCCTAAAGGAAAAGAAGATTCTGACGGCAGGAACTTTTAATGGATACGCGTTTGGTGTGCATGCCTCTCTGAAGAATATAGAGCTTCTGGAAGAAAACGATGGTGAGATATACAAGCAGGTAGCAAAGGTTCAGAAGCGGTTGATGGAGGGCTATGTGGAGTTAGGGAATAAGTATAAACTGGATTTGAGGATTACACATGGTCCTGGGATATTTTTTGTCCTGTTTGGAGCCAAGGGAGGGATTCAGCCGGCATACACTCTGGATGATCTGGAGGGGCTGGATCGGGATTTCACTGCGAAGTTCCGAAAGGCGATACAGGAGGAGGGCATTCTCACTATGCCAAATATGAGAACCTATGTGAGTGGAGCTCATACCATGAAGGATGCAGAGATCACTCTGGCGGCAGCAGACCGTGCATTGGCAAAATTGCTGGCATAATCTTTTTTAATAGAATATAAAAATCACGATGCGAAGGCGCAGCAATACGAGATTGTTGCGCCTTTATCAGTACACAAAAGGAGGTAATTTTATGAAAAAGAAACGCAAGTTAAAAAGAGTATTAGCGGCATTACTTTTAACAATGTCTGTTATGTTAACCGCTTGTGGCGGCAGTACGGGAAATGGTACAACGACTTCAGGTTCTGGTGGTGCAGCAAAGCAGGGAGGAACTTTTATCTATGGTTTGGAGCAGGAAATTCTTTCTCTGGACCCGGCTTTCTCATATAGTTTAACTACTTCTATTCCTGTCAGTACATTCTGTGAATCATGGTTGACAACAGATCTGGAAGATCCCAGCACTTTAGTGCCATTGCTGGCAGAGAGCTGGGACGTAAGTGAGGATGGCAAGACGTACACTTTTCATTTTCGCAAGGGAGTGAAGTTCTGGGATGGCACAGAGATGACGGCAGAAGATGTTGTATTTTCCTATGAGCATGCTGTTGCAGAAGATGTGGCTTCCTATATTGCGTGGATGCATGAAAGTGTAGAAACTGTGAAGGCAACGGATGATTATACCGTTGAGGTTCAGTTAAAACAGGCAGATAGTACGTGGATCTATGGTGTTGCAACTTCTGGTGGTGGGGTGTTTAGCAAGAAATATTATGAAAGTCTTGACGATCCTTCTTCCTTTGGAACTAGTTCCGGTGGTGTGATGGGTACCGGTGCTTATGTTTTTGATGAGTGGAAGGAAGGAGAAAAGGTTTCCGCGCATGCCAATAAGGATTATTGGGATAAAGATCACCAGCCTAAGTTTGATAACGTAGAATTTGTGGAGATCACAGATAGTACCACGAGAATTTCTGCCATTGGAAATAACGAGATTCAGGCAAGTTATTGGAATCAGGCTTCCCAGCTTGATATGATGAAATCCATCACGAGCCAGAACGTGGATCTTCAGTATAACGATGCAGGAACTACACAATGTCTGTTTTTCAATACGACCAGAAAAGGTCTTGATGATGTGAACTGTCGTAAAGCCCTAAATTATGTATTTGACAGTCAGAAGTATGTCAAGGGGGTCTATGGAGACTCTGCTACTGCGGGGGATTCCTGTTTCCTGCCGCCAGCACTTCGCAGCTATAACGATGAGGCATGGGCGAACTATGATAAGACAGCGGACAATTATGAATATAATTTGGACAAGGCAAAGGAACTTATGGCGGCGTCTCAGTATCCGGATGGATTTGATATGGAGATTTTAGTGTCTACTGCTTTCCCAACAGATGAGACAGCAGCATTGATGCTTCAGGAAGCAGCCAAGGAAATCGGCATCAATATCAAGGTGAAGAAAGTCACACCTTCCGAGCGGTCTGCCGTTTTGTACACCGAAGAAAGAGATTATGATGCAGTTATTATCCAGTGGGATGCAGATTTTCCGGAATCACTTTCCGACTTGCTTCCGATGTTCTACAGTGAGAACTGTAAAGCTGGTTCTTGTAACTACTCCCAGTATAGAAGTGACAAGGTTGATCAGTTGATGCTAGAGGCGAAGGCTACGACAGACAATTCTGAGAAAGGTCAGTTGATTACTGAAATTTGTTTGCAGATCAATGAGGATTGTCCAATGCTTAATATGTCCTATCCAAAGCGTATATCACTGGTTCGCAAAGAGGTTGCCGGCTACACGCCGACACCGACATATTGGTTTGAGCCGTTTATCAGATACTTATATTATACAGAATAGACAGAATGCAGATATTTTGATGCAAGGGGAGCATTGGCTTACCGATGCCCCTTTGCCCTATCTGGATGGGGAGGTTTTGGTATGCTTAGATATGCGATTAAGAGAATACTTGCCTTGATACCGATTTTGATTGTGGTTTCTTTCTTGATCTTTTTCATGGTGCGTTTGGCGCCGGGTGATCCGGCGGTGAATATGGTGGGTGGTGCCAATACATCGGAAGAAATCTTATCAAATATCCGGGCTAAATATCATTTGGACAAATCGATTCCGGAACAGTATACGATCTGGGTCAGTGGTGTTCTCAGGGGAGATCTGGGAACCAGTTATAAGATGAATAGTTCCGTAGTGAAGCTGATTGGAGAGCGTATACCGGTTACGGTACAACTGCTGACAATGAGTGTCTTTTGGGGGGTGTTGTTTTCTATTCCCATCGGCGTGATGTCTGCGGTGAAGAAGAATACCGTTGTGGATAAACTGTTATCTGTCGTTACCTCTTTGAGTATTTCCAGTCCTGTGTTCTTTACAGGTATGGTGCTGATGCTGATTTTTGCGGTAAATCTCCATTTGCTTCCAACATATGGAACAGGAGAAAATGTTTTAGAGAATTTCTGGTATATGTTACTCCCGTCTCTGGCACTGGGAATCAACATGGTTGCCATGAATGCCAGGACTCTCAGGAGTTCCATGATTCAGGCAATGGAAAGTAATTACGTACAGACGGCTATAGCGAAGGGAGTTTCCAGACGGAGTATCGTACTGAAACATGCATTGAAAAATTCTTGGATTCCATTTATCACCATTAGCGGTGTTCAGGTGGCATCTCTGTTGGGCGGAACTTCTATTATAGAGACTACGTTTAGTATCAATGGAATCGGATCTCTTTTGATCAATGGTGTGAATACCACAGATTACTCTGTTGTACAGGGGTTGGCGCTGATTATTGTGATTGCTATCTTGCTGATTAATCTTTTGGTAGATATTATCTGTGGACTGATCGATACAAGAATCCAATTAAAATAAAGCAAAGGATTGATATTTATGAAAATATTTTTTAGGACAATTAAGAAATACCCTTTGGCAGTTGTCTCGGCGATCATTCTGTTTATCATTATTGTGTTGACAGTTTTGGCACCGGTCCTAGCACCATATGATCCGACAGCTACCGACATTTTAAACACGACAAAAGCACCGAGTGGCCAACATTGGCTTGGAACAGATATGCAGGGCAGAGATGTTTTTAGCCGTATTCTCTACGGAGGGCGCACTGCATTGCTGGCACCGCTGGCTGTTGTGGCGATTGCGTTGATCATAGGGATTCCGCTGGGACTTTTTGCCGGTTATAGCGGAGGGAAATTTGACAACATATTGATGCGAATTTGTGATGTGATTTTGGCCTTTCCGTCGATGCTGATCGCATTGTTGACGGTGGCATTTCTGGGGAGAGGATTGCAGAATGCTATCGCAGTGTTGGGATTATTCTATATCCCGATGATTGCCCGTATGGTTAGGGCACAGGTGATCGTGCAGAGGGAACAGAATTATGTAGAAGCATGTCATGCAATGGGGTATTCTACGATGCGGACGGTTTTTATCCATATACTTCCAAACTGTGTGTCCGCAGTGATCGTGCAGGCAACACTATGTCTGGGATATGCTATGCTGGATCTGGCTGCCTTGAGTTATCTGGGATTGGGGGTGCAGCCGCCTATGTCTGACTGGGGATATATGTTATCTGAGGGAAAGCAGGTTTTGACATTTGCTCCGTGGTTACCGTTGTCGGCAGGTGCGGCCATCATGGTTACTGTTGCCTGTTTCAATTTTCTGGGAGATGGTCTGGATGATTATCTTGATCCGAGAAGAAAGAGGGTGTAAGCATGGGTGAAAATATATTAGACATCAACCATTTATCGGTTACTTTTCAAAATGAGGGTGGAAAAGCGATACATGCTGTAAGAGATGTAAATTTTACTTTAAAGCGTGGATCGGTGTTTGGACTGGTGGGCGAGAGTGGTTGTGGTAAGAGTGTTACCGTCAAGACAATTTTGCAATTACATGATAAGAAGATTACAGACTACGATGGAGTGATTACCTATGACAACCAGAATGTTTTGGAAATGAATGAGAAAGCACTTTCCAAATTACGGGGAAATCATATTTCTATGATTTTTCAGGATTCTATGACTTCCCTGAATCCCCTCATCAAGATTGGTGATCAAATTACCGAGGTGATTATCCGTCATCAAAAGCTCAGTAAAGCGGAGGCTAAGAAGCGGGCGATCCAGATCATGGCAGATGTGGGAATCAGTTCACCAGAGATGCGGTTTAAGCAATACCCGCATGAATTTTCCGGTGGTATGCAACAGCGTATCATGATAGCGATTGCCTTGGCATGTGAGCCGGCGATATTGCTGGCAGATGAACCAACGACAGCATTGGACGTTACTATACAGGCTCAGATCCTGAAATTATTGCGAAAAATTAAAGATGAAAATAATATGGCACTACTCATGATCACCCATGATCTTGGTGTTGTGGCAAATATATGCGATGAAGTGGCGGTGATGTATGCAGGAACTATTGTGGAATATGCTGATGTAAAAACACTGTTTCAGAGACCGTTACATCCATATACGCAGGGACTATTAAAGGCGATGCCCCGGCCGGGTATGAACAAATCCCGTCTGGAAGTGATCGAGGGGCAACCGCCAAAGCTGGTAAAATCTTTGGCGCATCAGTGTCCGTTTGCGGCCCGTTGTAAGTATGCGATGGAGAAATGTTTTACGATGAAGCCACAGGAAATAGTGTTGGAGGATGGACACCGGGTTTCCTGCCATAGAGTCAAAGGCGCGAAGGAGGAGGTGTGAAACTATGACAAAAGAGACTATTTTAGAAGTAAATCATGTGACAAAGAAGTTTCGCATCACGGATGCAAAAGGGAAAAAGCATGACCTCATAGCGGTGAATGATGTTTCTTTTCGGGTAAAAAAAGGAGAGATATACGGAATTGTAGGGGAAAGTGGATGTGGCAAATCAACTTTGGGACGGTGTGTGCTGAGGCTGATCGAGCCCACCTCTGGGGAGGTGAAATACCACGGTAGAGATATTACAAAGATGAAATCAAAGGAGATGAAGGAAATACGAAAATCTATACAGATCATATTTCAGAATCCGTATGCTTCCTTTAATCCCAGAAAAAGGATTGGAAAAACGTTGAAAGAGGTGTTGAAGCATTTTGGACTTTATCCGGGTAAGGAGGAGAAGAGAATCCTGGAAATCCTAAAAAAAGTAAATATCGGATCAGATGCTTTAGAAAAATATCCGCATCAGTTTAGTGGTGGCCAGCTACAGCGTTTGGCGGTAGCCCGCGCTCTTTTGGTAGAGCCGGAGATCATCATTGCAGATGAACCGGTATCGGCACTGGATGTATCGGTACAGGCGCAGGTGGTCAATCTATTGATGGATCTGAGGGATGAGATGGGGTTGTCAATTATTTTTATTGCGCATGATTTAAGTGTGGTGGAGCATATCAGTGACCGGGCCGGTGTCATGTATGTGGGACATTTCGTGGAGGAATCCGAAATAGGGGAACTGTATCACAGGCCGATGCATCCTTATACGAGGGGATTACTGTCGGCGATTCCGGCGCCGGATCCAGATCTTCCGCCTGTGCAGGCAGTGTTGGATGGAGAGACAGCGAGTCCGGTCCGGCTGCCGGAAGGCTGTATCTTTGCCAGCCGTTGCTATCAATGCCAGCAGGGATGTAATAAAAATACCAATCATAAAAATCATGGAACGAAAGAACATTTCTGTTCTTGCTTATTTGCAGCACAGGAAAAAGGAGCCTGATGTGAAGTCGTGTGAAATATACTTGGAGAAAGGTGCGTGATAGATGTGACGAGGAGAGAAGAACTGTTTCGTCGGGCAAGTGAGTTGACAGTGGGCGGCGGTTCCTCCGGGGGACGTACTAATATGATGATGAAGATGCCCTTGTATCTGGATCATGTTAAGGGATGCCGGCTGTATACAGTGGATGGGGAGGAGTACATGGATTTTTGTACGGCATTTGGGGCCACGTTATATGGCAATGCACATCCTCGGATAAAGGCGGCAGTGGAACGTTCACTGGAAAAGGGCTTTTTTACGGGCTATGATTCTGAGGTGATGGTGGAGTTTGTCGAAAAGTTTCATGAGATGGTTCCGGGTGTGGAGAAAATACGTTTCTGTAATTCGGGAACGGAGGCTACGTTAGGGGCGATTCGGGTGGCGAGGGGATATACCGGGCGCAATCTGATTATTAAAATGGACGGGCATTTTCACGGAATGCATGAGATGGTTTGGTATGGTCATGGCAATTTTCCACCTATGGATGAATATGGAGAGGTTGTACAGACAGTACCGGATAGCAAAGGATTCCCGATGAATGCAGATCAGAATGTGCGAGTCATCCGATTTAATGATATTCAGGCATTATGCCATGTGTTGGAAAAATACCGGGGCGATGTGGCGGCGGTGATCATGGAACCGATTTGTTTTAACTGTGGATGTTATGAGGCAAAGCGGGAATATTTGAAAGCAGCCCGCGAGCTTTGTACGCAGGAGGATGTGCTGCTGATTTTTGATGAGGTGATCACAGGATTTCGGTTTCGGCCAGGATCTGCTCAGGAATATTACGGGGTTCGTCCGGATTTGTCTACCTTTGCAAAGGCTATCGGTGGTGGTTTTCAGATGGCTTTGCTGGGGGGAAAGGCAGAAGTGATGAATGCGTTGGCCCCTGTGGGTGATGTGGTGATGAGCGGTACATACACCGGCGCATATACAGCGATGAATGTAGGTCTGGAATGTTTAAAGATGGTGATGGAGCCGGAGTTTTATGATCATGTGGAGGTCATTGAAAAGAAACTTTATGAAGGCATTGAAGCGTTGCTCAAGAAGCACCAGATACCTGGACATGTTCGCGGAAAAGGTGCGCAGTTTGGTATCTATTTTGGCTATGATGACCGGGAGATCGACTATGATTTGCGGGAGAGTATGAAACATTACGATGTAGACCTGGGACAAAAATTTGTGAAAGGCGCCATGAAAGAGTATATGTTTTTCCCATATTTGGCCGGCGGAGTACCATATCCGTCTCATTGTGGTTTTAACAGCCAGTTCACAGAAGCGGATGTGGATGAGGCGTTGCAGCGTATTGACAGAGTCTTTGCAAGATTAAAAAATGATGAAATCATGTGATAGAATGGTTTCGGAACGGAGGATCGTATGAATGATAATTATGTAATTACAATATCAAGACAGTTTGGTAGTCTGGGCAGACCCGTTGCCAAAAAGTTATCAGAGCTGCTTAACATTGAGTATTATGACAGATATATTATCGGAAAGTCTGCTACACAGATGGAGATTGATGCGGAGGATGTGAAACAAGTGGAGGAGTCAGCACAGGACGTTTATCGCAAGATGAAGTATCCGTTTGCAAGCCCAACCACCAAGATGCAGGATAAATTATTTGAGACACAGAAAAAGATTATCCTTGACTTGGCGGAGAAGGAGTCCTGTATCATCGTTGGCCGTTGTTCAGACTATATTTTACGCAATTATAAAAATCATGTAAGTATTTATATTTATGCGCCTTATTATGAGAGACTTCGTAACTGCATTGATACTCTGGAGCTGACATCGGATGAGGCCAAGAGAACGCTGGATGAGGTTGATAAGACGAGAGAGGCTTATAATAGACATTATACAGGGTGTTCCATCCTGGATATTACCATGAAGGATATCATGATCGATAGTTCTAATTTAGGGGTGGAGGGAACGGCAGAATATCTGGCAGACTTTGTGAAGCGAAGATTTCCGGCATTTTTTGAGGGAGTGAAGTAGGAACAAGCGAGTGAAATTGTTTGGTGAAAAGACCATATACCGTGGTGGTATATGGTCTTTTTGGTATGTTAATCATTTGGATGCATTAGCTTTGTAATTCGTTGATGAGGGAATAGATATACTGATCCAGTTTTTGGTATTCTTTTCAGGTCGTTATTGGTCCACTGGTGCCAAAAGAGTTGTGGGATTATAGGATTGAATTATAATAACGGATATAAAAAAGATAGTGAGCAGAGGAGTGGGAGTGGGCGCGGACACGTTACTTTGCTATCGTTTGGTTTTGTATAGAAAGTAGTCAATCAAAGATTCTATCATTTGTATATCATCATTGGATAGAGAGGATAATTTAACAGCGATTGCTTGTACGTCCATAGGTGTTTTTTGTCCTGTTAAGATATAATCTGCCGAAATGTCCAGGACATGGCATAATTTCACCAGATTTTCCGGGCGTATCGCTTTTTTGCCTAATTCAAGATTTGAAATCATTTGAATGGAGACATTCATTTGCTCTGCCACCTGTTCCTGCGTATAGTTTAATTCTTTTCTCCGCTTGGAAATGCGCAGTCCCATCTCTTGTAAAAGCGATTCATTCGTCACTATCTTACCTCCTTTAAAAATTAGTCCATAGTAATAATTATATTTCCTATAGATGAAGTTTTAATATGCTATAGATTCATTTTGCTTGACAAATTATATCTATGGATGTAATATTAATTGGGTGGTTTACGGAAAATATGAAAGAATATTTAATTTTGGTGTGTAGTAGGCATAAATTAAGATTTCTGGCAATGTAAACTATCTGACTTTATGCAAGAGAGGAGGATAAAATGAAACAAAGGGAAAAAAGAAAACAATGGTGGGCATGCATTTTGACTATTGCCCTTATGATTACTTCGATTTCAACTGGAGTAATGTTTTGCTCAAAACAAGTGGATGCAGCGACACTGTATTGGCCAGTGCCAGGGCATACTGCGTTGTCGCAGGGCTATCATGATGGAAAGGCAATTGATATCTCGGATGGTAGTATTGCAGGTGCTAAGGTTGTGGCGGCCTTGGGAGGAACCGTAAAATATGTTTTTACATGTGGTACACAGCATTATGGTAGCAATGGTGACTGTTATGGATTTGGTACTGGTGTGGTAATTTTAGGTTCAGATAATCGTTGGTATCAGTATGCCCATATGCAGGCAGGAAGCATTCCGGGAAATATTTATGTTGGTGCCAGTGTGTCTGCAGGACAACAAATTGGTGCCGTAGGAACAACCGGAAACTCTAGCGGTAATCATTTGCATTTTGGTATAAGCACTGGAAATTATTGGTCAGAAAGTGGCATCAATCCGCAAAATGAAAGCTACATTTATTCCGAAGACAATGAAAATCCTGTAGTAAGTAACATATATCAAGACAATTTTACCAGCACAGGCTATACGCTTCATTTTACAGTTACCGATAATGTTGCATTAAATTATGTAAAAGTGTTTACATGGACTAGCGATACACCTCAAAAGACAGAGGATATTGCATTATCAGGAACATCCCAGACGATCAGTTATCAGGTGAATTATAGTGATTTCAATAATGAAAAGTCGGGATATATAAATGTGGTCTGGTGCTATGATAAACATAATAACAGAGGAGATTCTCCGTATATATATGTGGAATCAGATGAGGAAAAACCTGTAGTAAGCAATATCTATCAGGATAATTTCACCAGTACGGGTTATACACTTCATTTTACGGTAACCGATAATAAAGAGTTAAATTATATAAAAGTGTTCACATGGACTAGCAATACACCTCAAAAGATAGAAGATATTGCATTATCAGGAACATCCCAGACGATCAGTTATCAGGTGAATTATAGTG
>CAZFSU010000020.1:33072-47264 GCA_964521555.1 uncultured Jutongia sp.
ATTTCAATAATGAAAAGTCGGGATATATAAATGTGATCTGGTGCTACGATAAACATAATAACAGAGGGGATTCTCCGTATATATATGTGAATGAGAAGAATCAAAACACTGATACATCATCTGTAGATAATCCAGTGCCTCCGGTGGAAAAGACAGAGAATCTACTGACGCTTTCAGGATCTATTCTGACTAGCAGTGATAGCAGTCATGACACCGTCAAGAATGGTTCTTATCAATACGATGGATATTTGCAAACCATGTATGGTGATACTATAAAAGCAGAATATCCTTATTATAAAGTAACGTTTCATTCAGATGAAAAACTGACAAGTGATACTAAAGTATTTGTATTTCAGCCGTTTAATTTAGAATGGGGAGGTTGGGATGAAAATATTATCACAGCGGGAGATGCGATTTATGATCCTTCCACCGATGAATATACTGCGTATATCAAAATTCAGGATATTTGTGATTCTTTGTCAAGCGGCACGCTACAGGGAATCAATATAAGTTTTTATACAAAGGAACCAGTCGTTACTTTGACAGGACTTTATCAAAGTTCTCAGAATGGGATGTCGGTTCAACCGCAGACTACGATTAAACCAACGGAGAATCCTGCTTCTGTATCGACGCTGGCACCAACACCAAAAACTACATCACAGCCAGTTGGTTCTGCTGCTATTTCATCAAAACCTGCGATGAAAAAACATACCCTCATCCAGAAACCAGCCAGAGTGAAGATTAAGAAGTTCAAGAAAGCTGGCAAAGGATGTGCAAAAGTGACCTGGGGTAAAGTGAAATGTACCCGTGGATATCAAATTCAGTATTCCCGTACACGGAATTTTACAAAGAAGACCAAAAGAACGACAACCAGCAGAAGTGTTTATCTTTGGCTCAAACCAAGAAAAGTATATTATATCCGTGTCAGAGCAGTTAATTACGGATGGAAAACACAGACTCAAAAGGGATATAAATATGGTAAGTGGAGTAAAGTGAAGAAGATCAGGTTGAAGTGATAGAGCTTTGGGTGATGGGAAAAAAGGTAAGTTATGAAAGCCTGATTTCTTTGTAGGCAAAATGAAATGGAGTGAAACAAATAACACAAACTTATGAAAAAAGTTTGTGTTATTTTTCTCTGTTATTTTTCTCATTTATTTAATCGGTTAATCACTTTATTTACCGCCTAATTTAGCTTGAACCAAATCTTTATGATAAAAATAATTGATATGATTTATCGAATGTTCATTACAATATCTTTCAATTTCAATCGCTAAATCATTCCAATATTCCATATTTCCATTTTTATATATGTCATTGTATAAACTCATAAATTGAGGATAATTATTATCTATATAACTAAGTATGGTTTGTTTATAACTTCCTCTTAAATTCAAATTTTCAAACCAATACTCATTTACATAGTCCTTACTAATATTCACTATTGCCTTAAAGTCCGTTATTTTGGGAAATATAGGCGACATGAACAAAACAGAATAAATTCCATTCATATGTAATGTTCGCAATACTTCAAGCCGTTCAGCAATGCTGCTGGCATTATCCATATCTGACTTAAATTTCTCGTCCAAAGTATTTATTGATACAGATACTTTTAAATTTTTACATTTTTTCAATAAATCCATATCCCTTAAAACCAGTCGTGACTTGGTTGAAATAGTAAGTTCACAATCTATCTCTGTTAATTGTTCCAATACCTTTCGGGTAATTCTATATTTTTCCTCATATTGATTATAACAATCTGTTACTGATGAAAGGAAAACCGATTTACCCCGCAGCTTTTTTCTGCTTATTGGCTTATCGCATAACTTAATATCAATAAAACTTCCCCATTCTTCCCTATGATTTGTAAAGCGTTTCATAAAACAAGCATAGCAATATTTACAGGCATGAGGACAACCGATATAAGGATTGATTACATAATCACTGGCCGGCAGGTTAGATTTTGTTACCAAATCCTTTACGATAATCTCCTTTTCTGTTACATTCATATTTTCTTTAAATTCCATGCTTATCATCCTCCTCGAAAAATTATACTGTATCTCAGAAAATATTGCAATAAACGAGATCCTTCGTTATACTTATATAGTCAAGTAGGGACGAAATACTATGATATGTTTCAAAATCTAAAAGAAATTTTGGAAAAGGAATGGATCGAAAAAATTGCAAAGGAAATCAAACGAAGGGAGATTAACGTGATGGAGAATTTAGCGAAAGTAACACTCAAGCCGGCCAGATGCGGTCTGGATCTGGGGGATGGCAGTGAAAGAGCGGAATATGTGAATCAGGATTATATCCTGGCAACTCTAGGACGTCCCCACAGAAATATAGGGATTATGTATACCTATTATCCAAAGGATAAGGAGTGGCCGGAACGTATCAGTGTAGCATGTAAAGACATGGAGATTAATTTTCAGTGGGATTATCCGTATGATGATTATTTTCCGTATCGTGGCGGGATCGATGGGAATACTTTAGGACAACCCTTTGAGCAGATGCGTGATATTCGCAGACATGGACAGGATGTGGCACTGACACTTACGATTGACTGTTCTCTGCCGGATGAATACTTGCGTCAGATTGCGAAGGAATTAAAGACTTTCGGACGTATGCGCCTGCGGATCAATCATGAATGTTGTGGTGACTGGTTTACACATAATCAGCGTTTTTCCTATCAGGAAGTGGCAGATTTCTTTGTGCATTTTGCATCAATCGTAAAGGAAGAAGCCCCGCATATTCAGATCGTTTTTTGCGGAGGCAGTGTGATGGATTTGGAAGCAGAGGATGCGCCGGTACAGCATGAAGAAGAATTTCAGAAAGCATTTGATATCGCAGATGTATGGTCTAATGACTGCTATCTGGCATTGCATTATCGCTGGCCTTTCGATGTGTGCGAGAAAGACAGTCAGGACAGTTTCGCTATGACACCGGTAGATCCGTTTTTTGATAGGCTGGATAAAACTTCCAAACGCATGACCAAAGTAAACCACGGTGTTTGTAAGCCATTCGTGATTTCTGAATTTAATACCGATGGAGATGTGACTGGCCCAATGCGTCAGGGGGAGTCCATTAAACGATTTGTGGAGAAATTAAAGCAGGGAGATGCCGATTGGTTCGATGGATTTTCAATGTACCAATTTAGGGACAGAGGACGTCTGGGGCTGGAGATGGAAGATCCGAATAATAATACGGTTGGTATACCGCAGCCGATTTTGAAGGATTATAAGGAGATTCTGAAAGATCCATTTTTCCTGCCGGAATTAGAGGTGGGAGAATCCGTATCCCTTCCGGCTACTTTGCGCTGGGGTGGAGCAGAGGATGCAGAAGGTCTGGCGATCCCATTAACATTAGAGAAAACACCGGAGTTTTGTGAGATTACGTTTGAGGAAGACTTAAACCTGATGATGGAGATCAATGGACGCTGGTTCTATAAGGCACCGGGAACGAAGACAGTGGATTTGATGCCGGCTTTCTTTGAGACACCAGTGGAGCCTGGCACGGAATTGAGATTGAAGATATTTGCACCGCCGGCCAGTGGTGAGAATGATCCGGCACAGGGGGACGACTGGGCGGTAAATTATTATTGCACCATCAACAATATGCCGAAACTCCGCATTCGCTATGAGTCTGTTAAAGATGTGGGTTAAAAGTGATTCGTATGATTTTTTCACGCGAGGCCAGGTACGGGCTTACATGATTCCTGGGACTGCGTGAGGGCAATCGGATAAAAGGTTGAAAAACGACATTGGATATGATTATATCGAATGTCGTTTTTCTGATTTTGGGACAGGGCAGGAACCTTTGGGAAAGCCATACATATAATAGTCTTGAAGCATTCGGTGTGGAGAATACACAAGCGTTGTGAGTTGTATTTTTCGACAGTATCATAGCCGCTCTAATCGGTATGGAGGAGTTATCATGCAAAGAGACAAAAAATTGGATGGAATTGATGTCAGTCACTGGGAAGGAAAGATTAGGTTTCATAAAGTCAGGGAAGCAGGGATACGCATTGTCTATATCAAGGCAACACAGGGAAGGGATATTGTAGATCCGGAGTTTGAACGTAATTATAGAGATGCGGAACGGGAGAATTTGCATATAGGCTTTTATCATTATGTTACGGCCAGAAACTTGGAAGAGGCACGAGAAGAGGCTGCTTTTTTCTATGACAAAATCAAAGATAAGAGACAGCTCGTCAGACCTGCGATGGATTTTGAGGAATTTGGTGCATTATCCCATCAGGAAATACGAAGTATTTCTTTACAATTTCTAAAGGAGCTGGAAGCAAAAATCGGACATCGGCCAGTGATATATAGTGATGCTTCTAATGCAACCAATGTTTTTGATGATGACCGTTTGCGGGATTATCCGCTATGGATTGCACAGTATGGCGTGCGTAAGCCGGATATGGAAAATCGCTGGCGACGTTGGAGTGGCTGGCAATATACGGATAGTGGACGGGTCAGAGGGATCGATGGAAAGGTAGATCGGGATTATTTCCGAAGGGAAATCTTGCTTCGCCCATAGAGAAGAAGTGTTTTGTGTAAAGTGAGGGCGATTGAACGTTAAGTCGCTGATTACCCTTGTGGTCATGCGGAATTAGTGTTATTTTATAAGTATAGAAAAATATCAAAACGCAAGGAATGGCAGATATAACAAGGGAGGTATCGGATGATGAAAAGAGGATGGAAACGGGGAACAGCCTGGCTAATGTTTGTAGCGCTGATTGGGACATTGGCGATGACACCTCAGAAGGTGGAGGCAACAGAGGTGGATCAGCCTGTATATCATGCGGCGATGGGCATACAGACAGCAACGCAGATCTGGATTCAACGTTGGGGATATTATGATGCCAGCTACAATGAGTATTACGATACAGAAAACTATAGTAAGCTCTATGATAGTCAAAAGAATTTTTATAATGGTAGTTTTGAAGATGCAGAGATCAAGGGAAACGGAACCTATACTGTATCGTTGAAAAATGCAGACTTTGCCGGAGAGACCACAATATCCCAGCTTCATGTTGCCACCGATATTCCTGTGGCAGAGAGTGAAAAACTACAGTTTACGGATGTAACATTGGAGATTGCAGGCAAAGAAGTAGTAAAATTTGATCAGGCGGTGATGGAGGATGAAGAGAATTATATGCAGGGTGGAGCTGTGATTCTGCTCTATAATCATTGGCGTGATGGTTTGAAAAAGACATTATCGGATATGGGTGCAGGAGAAGATTCTGATAATGGATGGGAAGTTTTGCAAGGATCTGGCAGTGAGGATGTTTCCGTGACGTTTACCGTATCTGGACTGCCTTATGATAATGAGGAACAGACCACAGACAAAGATGCCGGAAATGGCGCAAAGACAACATCAGATTCTATAAGTGATGCCTCTTCAAATGTGATCAAAGCAGATACCTCCCATGTGGAAGATGCTTCGATGGGGACTAAACAGATTGTTGGGATCGTTGTGCTTTCTATCGTGGCAATTGTGCTTGTGATTATTCTTAATATTAAAAAGAAGGGTTCCTATTAAAGGATCGCAAAAAGAATCGGCAGGAGAAAGAATCTTTTGTTTCCGGCAGAAACATCTGAAACAAGAAATTGTGATCTGTTTTTGGTATGGCAAATGGGAATGGACTATGGTATAATGAAAAACGGATTGCATTTCTATAAAAAGGGGAGGAATTGAAATGAAAGAAGCTTGTAAAATTTTAGGAGGAATCATTCTGGTGCTGGGGACTATTGGAACTCTGGTGCTGGCGGTTGCAGGAGGGAAATCAGCGTCTGTTGACTATAATATGTATAGTGAAGTGGTCGTGGAGTATCATAGGAATTGGGCTTTGACGATAGGATATTTGTTTGGCGGGGGGCTGTCTACGGCCTTTTCTTCTATCGTGTTTTTCGCGTTAGCAGAGATTTTGGATGACCTAGCAAGTGTCAAATATCTTCAGAAAACAATGATGGAAAACATACATAGTATACAGGCAGATGATTCAAATACAGCAAGTACGCTTCATAGTAGTGGTGGTTGGACTTGTCCGGAATGTAATAGAAAAAACAGGTCTTTTGAGAGTTCTTGTATTTGTGGATATTATAAAGGATAAACATATGGCGCGGAGATTTACGAACCTCTCCGCGCCATATGTTTGTAAAAAATTATTTTTCTGCTAAGGTTACAAGTTCTTGCATAATTTCTGTGATTTCTTCGATGATAATTGCATTTTCTTCCTCAGATTTCATGGTTTCACTGGCGTGGGCAGACACTTCTTCCGAGATGGCAGAGATTGTTTGTACAGAGTCTACGATTGCCTGATTTGCCAATTCTAATTCAGAAACAGTTTCAATCAGATTGTCTATATTATCATGAATCGCATAAGAATTGTTTTGGATTTCCTGGAAACTTTGTGATGCATTTGAAGCACCTTGTTTCTCGTCGTTGATTCCAGATAACATTTGAGAAATGACCCCCACAACTTCGTCGATTGCAGAGGAAACATTATTGATTAATTCTGTGATATTTACCGTTGCTTCCTGTGTACGGGTTGCCATACCGGAAATCTCGGTGGCTACTACAGAAAATCCTTTTCCGGCCTCTCCGGCTCTGGCAGCTTCTATACTGGCATTTAAAGCAAGAAGGCTTGTCTGGGATGTAATGTCTCCGATTAATTCTACAATGGTATTCATTTTTTCCATATAGTGATTGAGGGCTTCCAACTTTTCGGTCACAACAGTACCGTTTGAAACGGAGGTGTCTACTTCTGTTACCAAGAGGGCTACATCATGGTTTCCGTCCTCCAAGGCCTTCAGGGTATGCTGCATACTGTCGTTAATCCGGGCGGTTGCATTGCTTACCTTACTAACTTTATTTTGGATGGCCTCTGTCTGTAGGCGTTGGCTCTGAACATTTTCAGAAGTATCAGCGGCACCTGCCGATACTTCCTCCATAGCATGTTTGGTAAGTTTGGAAGCATCGCTTAATTTATCCATTTTGTTTTTTATGTCTGTAATTCCGATGGTGAGTTTTTTGGATAATTCAGAATTGGTATTGAGCAAAAGTTCCGTTTGCTGTTGTGATGCCGTAATATCCTCCAATTTTTGTTCGGAGTTTTCTTTTAAGGTTTTTGTGGTTAAGATAGAATAAGCACATACTAAAATCATAACAACGATTTGAATGATTGCGGAGTCCGTTCCTTGAAAACCAAATCCTCCTTTTGTGGCTCCCAGGACCACAACCAAAATACTTTCCAAAAGGGTACCTACATTTATCATTACTAAATATTTTATATCGTTATATACCGTTACGACAAAAACCATAGGAATTACAAATGCAAAGACCAAATTGTTCGTAGATGTGAACAAACAGATGGTATAGAAGATAGCAAAACCAACAGCAGCTAAATGCTTAATCATTTTGGTATCTTTCTTCTTTTTCCAGAAAAAATATTCAGCAACGATTGGTGCCAGTCCAATCAAAGCCAATGTACCTGCGTATGGCAGGGAAACGAGATTACTAAAGGTTTGGAGAAAAATGAAAGTAATCATTACCAGATAGGTAATAAAATGAGTTACCATTGCCGTCTTGTTGTTTCTTTGAAACTCCGTTAGTATTTTTGTTTTCATAACCCGTTCCTCACTTTGAATATTGATATCTTATAGTTGTCATTAACTTACTATATTTCAGGGGATTTTTCAAGTCAATCATTATCAAAGTGAATAAGATACCAAGGGAATGATATGCCATCAAAAGTCATCCATGCTAATGGAGAAGATGAATATAAACAAAACAGAGAAGATGGCAGTGAGAGAATCACGTTATTGGGCAGATAGGGTCGAAAGCATTTTCTTTGCCTCTGCTGTGGCTTTTTCGGTCTGGTTTACAAATAATTGAAATAGGATATCCCCTTCGGAAAAATAAACGGTTTGCACAGTATCTTTATCTACAAAATATGCCTTTTTGCCATCAGAATATTTGTATGTTTCTTTGATTTTTTCATTTTCGCCATAACCCCACTCCTCTTGACCAAAACTACCAATAGCAAACATAGCATTTATATCAAATTTATTTTGATTGTAAACTACTTGTGCAGAAATTTGTCCATAGCCTGGTGCTGGGTGTATGGTTACAGAAATGTTTTTATATTCGAAATGATCCGCCCCGGGTAATTCAAGATTTGTAACTTTGTTCATAGTATAATAATCCGAAAAGGTCTGGGAATAGTTAGGATCATTATCTTCCTGAAAATCTTCATCCGTTTCGGTATTTTCATCTGCGATAAACGCTTCCTGGTCAAAGGGAATTGGTTTGATGGGATCAAGTACCATTGTTTCTTCGTCTGTAGATAGAGTGAAGGAGCCCCAGATGGATTTTGCAAAGCTGGCCATCTCGTCGCCATAAGTGACACCCCCAATAATACATATGGCAGCCATAACGGCAACTGCCAATTTCCATGTGCTTCTCAAATGAAATTTATAGTTCTTTTTCTGGTCAGCCATTTGAAATGCCATTTTAGTGAGTTCCGGCGTATGTTTGATCTCATTCATTTCCTTTTGATATTGTTCTTGAAAATTCATAGTTTTTTTCCTCCTTAATTTCTAACATAGTTTTAAGCTTGTTTCGACCTCTTGCCAATCTGGTACCAACTGTATTTGGTTTTAATTTTAGGATTTGTGCGATCTCTTTTAGGCTATACTCTTCGTAATAATAGAGGTGGATTATGATACGGTATTTTTCTGGTAACCGATGTACACATTCTGTAATCCAACCTGTATTTTCTTCCGTATTGTCAACATATTCCTTGTCTGCATTCCTTTCCGTAAAATCAACTCTCTGCCACCATGCGGATTTCCAAAGGTCTTTACAACAGTTAATAGTAGTGCGAAGTAGCCAGGCTTTTAAGTGTTCCTCACTATTGATCCGTGTCTTTTGTTTTATGAGTTTTACACATACTTCCTGATAAATATCATCAGCATGATCTCTGCTTTTCACCTGAATATAGGCTGTGCGGTAAATCATGTCGCCATATTTTGCAAGGATTGCCTGTATTTCCTCGCGGCTGTAACCATTCATCTTTGCACGTCACCTCCTCGCTTTATATACGAATTAGGCAAAGAAAATTTTTCAATCTGGATAGAAAAAAGGTGCAGGCATGGGCAAGATAGATTTTTTCATCCAAACATGAGACGGCCTTCCTCGTCCCCAACAAAAAAAGAGGAACAAGCACTTTCGCACTCATTCCTCTATAAAGCTTTATGATATAAGATTTCAGGATTATCCGAAGTATCTCTTTAACAGACCCTCGAAAGCCTTACCATGTCTAGCCTCATCACGCGCCATCTCATGAACTGTGTCATGAATCGCATCAAGGTTCAGAGCCTTAGCACGTTTTGCCAGATCCATCTTACCAGCAGTAGCGCCATGCTCTGCTTCTACACGCATCTCCAGATTTGTCTTGGTGCTGTCTGTTACCACTTCGCCTAATAACTCAGCAAATTTAGCAGCGTGCTCCGCTTCTTCATAAGCAGCCTTTTCCCAATACAGACCGATCTCTGGATAACCCTCACGATGTGCTACGCGAGACATCGCCAGATACATACCTACTTCAGAACACTCTCCATTGAAGTTCGCGCGAAGATCTTCGATGATGTCCTCAGGAACACCCTTTGCTACTCCAACGACATGTTCAGCAGCCCATACTTTCTCGCCTTCGTCCTGTTTCACAAACTTCTCAGGACCTACACCACACTGTGGGCACTTCTCTGGTGCCTCATCGCCTTCATGAACATAACCACATACAGAACATACATATTTTGCCATAATAATATCTCCTTTGAATTTAATTAGTAATGATTATTGATTACAAAACCTATTATACTGATGCCGATATCATTTGTCAATACATTTTTGAAAAAAATTATCATTTGCAGTCCGGGCATAATCCGTGAAAATAAATCGTATGCCCTTCGATAATACCATCAAAGCCGGCTTTGGCAATGAGATTGATATGCTCAATCGAATCCATTTCCATATCCAGGATACGTTTGCAATGACGACAGTAAAAGTGGTGATGTGGTGTGGTTTTGCCGTCGAAATGCTCGATTCCATCGCCTACATCCAGTCGTAATGCTTCGCCATGTTCCACCAGGAAATTCAGATTGCGGTACACGGTTCCCAGGCTGATCTTAGGAAACTCCTTTTGTATGGAAGTATAGACTGCTTCAGCAGTGGGATGGGTCCCGGTTGACATCAAATAGGTCTTGATGGCTTCCCTTTGTTTACTATATCTAATTCCACTCATAAAATTCTCCCCTATTAGTAATGATTATTAATTATAAAGGTTTGCTGCTATTTTGTCAATGGATCTTTTTGAATTGCCGATTTATGGAAATTGGATTATAATGGGATGCGTATCTGTATCAATCTTAGCCAATATGGTTCCCGATGACGTACCGGGTTATAAATAGGAAGAAGGAGCGTCTATATGCGACAGAAAGAAATGATAAAATTCTATTTTCGGAGAATTTGCAATAATATCAGAACTTTTTTGAAATGGGGTATTTTCTCTTCTGTAACGGGATTAATCGTAGGGGCTTTCAGCACATTATTTGCCGAGTGTTTGATCTTTGTGACAAGTTTTCGCGAAGAAAATCCACAGATGATATTCTTTTTGCCTTTGGCAGGTATTTTTATTGTATTCTTGTATGGAATCTTTCATTATAAGAATGATAAAGGGACGAATCTGGTTCTTTCCACGATTCATGCAGAAACGGAGCTGCCATTTCGTATGGCACCGCTGATCTTTATATCGACATTGATCACACATCTGTTCGGCGGTTCGGCAGGACGGGAAGGTGCGGCATTGCAGTTGGGAGGCAGCATTGGCAATCAGTTGGGCCGATGGTTCCGGTTTGATGAAAAGGATCGTCATATCGTGGTAATGTGCGGTATGAGTGCAGCATTTTCGGCGATTTTTGGGACACCGATTGCAGCGGCGGTTTTTGCTATGGAGGTAGTCAGCGTGGGTGTGATGTATTATGCAGCATTGGTGCCCTGCGTTTTTGCTTCTTTGATTGCTTCCAAATTTGCCATCAATATGGGCATCAATCCAGATAGCTTTGAAATCCTATGGCTGCCGCAGTTTCATTTTGTTCCCAGTCTAAAGATTATTGTTCTGGCACTTTGTTGCGCGGCACTGAGTGTAATATTTTGCATTGTGCTCCACTCATTGGGAGATGTCTATCGGGATAAATTGAAAAACCCATATATTCGCATTGTATTTTCCAGTTTGGTCATTATAGTATTAACGATTATTTTACACACCGATGATTATATGGGGGCTGGTATACCTTTGATCGAAAAAGCGATCGGTGGAGAAGTGGGACCGACCACCTTTATATGGAAGATACTCTTTACGGCACTTACTCTGGAAGCAGGTTTCAAAGGTGGAGAGATCGTACCTTCTTTCTGTGTCGGTGCGACTTTTGGGTGTCTGTTTGGTCATTTGATAGGACTCTCACCATCACTTTGTGCCGCGGTGGGGATGGTTTCCGTCTTTTGCGGTGTGACGAATTGTCCGATTTCAGCCTTATTGATTTCATTTGAGTTGTTTGGATACGAGGCAGTCCCTTATTTTATGATTGCAATTAGTGTCAGTTATTTGATGTCAGGTTATTATGGACTATATCATGATCAGACGATTGTATATTCCAAATACAAGACGGAGTATATCAATCGTAAAACCAGAGATTAATTTTTTATCAATTTGGGTTGACAAGTATCTGGGAGTGTGGTAATCTGTTCAAGGTTTTGCGAAAAGTATAACAGGCATAACCACACTGCCGTAGACAGTAGGTGCCGGTGAACCGGTATAAGGACAACCGCCTACCGAGGAAGATAAGATTTCAGATTTGATATTTTACACCTCTCTGTTTATGTGCAGAGAGGTTTTTATCTTTAAACAACTCTTTGCGTGCAGTGACATTGAAAAATATGGGTTTATGACTGCCCAGGAAAGGAGATACACTCATGGCAAAAGTTGAATTGAAACAGCCGATCGTAGATGAGATCAAGGGTAAGATCGATGGAGCTGCCACTGTAGTTTTAGTTGATTATCGTGGTCTGACCGTAGATCAGGACACAAAGCTTCGTAAAGGTTTAAGAGAAGCCGGATGCGAGTATAAGGTTTACAAGAATACACTGATGAAACGTGCATTCGAGGGAACAGATTTCGCACAGTTAGATGATTTATTAGATGGTCCATCTGCTATCGCTATCTCAAAAGAGGATGCAACCGCTCCAATCAGAGTATTAAGCAAGGTTGCAAAAGAGGCTGAAGCATTGGAATTCAAGGGTGCTGTTGTGGAAGGTGCATTTTATGACGTGGACGGCATCAAGTCTCTGGCAAGCATTCCTTCCAGAGAGGAACTTATTTCCAAATTGCTTGGTTCTTTACAGTCACCTATTACCAATCTGGCTCGTGTGCTTAATCAGATTGCAGAGAAGGGTGACGGTGCAGCAGAGGCATAGGACACAAAAATTTGAAATGGATTTACAAGAAAAATTAATGGAGGTAATTTGAAATGACAACACAGGAATTTATTGATGCTATCAAAGGCATGACTGTTTTAGAGTTAAATGATTTAGTAAAGGCTTGCGAGGAAGAGTTCGGTGTATCCGCAGCAGCAGGCGTAGTTGTAGCAGCAGGCGGTGCAGCAGGTGCTGACGGTGGCGCTGAGAAGGATGAGTTTGATGTAGAATTAACAGAGGTTGGTGCTAACAAGGTTAAGGTTATCAAGGTTGTCCGTGAAGTAACCGGTTTAGGTCTGAAGGAAGCTAAGGAAGTCGTAGACGGTGCTCCTAAGGTTGTGAAAGAGGGCGCATCTAAGGATGAAGCTAACGAGATCAAGGAGAAACTGGAAGCAGAAGGAGCTAAGGTTACTCTGAAATAATTTTGCATATGAGTTGATCTTATGGAGGTTGCGGCATTATCTTTTGCAGCAGCCTCTTTTTCTTTTGCAGACATGTTGCAGGATGGATGCCACTTCATCCCAGGAGCGTTTCACACATAGGATGCGACGATTGAAATGGTGGTGACATTGCATACAACAGGCAATTTTTCTACGTAGGCGAAACATAAGATACCTCCGGAGATGATCCGTCAGTGTACGGTTGTGTGCCTGGCGGACTTTTGTGTTATACTATTCTATGATAGAAATCAGGGAAGTGTGAGAGAATTGGGTGTTTTAACGCATGAAGGGGGTACAGTATGAAGCATAAGACAGTGTTAATCACAGGTGCCACCAGCGGAATCGGTCTGGCATTTACAAAGAAATGTGCGCAGGAAGGATACCGCTTAATTTTGGTGGCTTCGGATGAGGAAAGACTCTATCAGGAGAAAGAGGCTTTGTTAGCTTGGAAACCGAAGTTACCGGTGGCGGTTTATGCGGAGGATTTGTCAAAAAGCGGAGCAGCAGAACGGTTATATCATCGGGTCGTCCGGGATGGATATGCGGTTGACCTGCTGATTAATAATGCCGGGTTTGGGATGGTGGGACCGGCGCAGACTTTGGATATGGAACGGGAGCAGGCAATGTTGCAGCTATTAGTGGTGACACCGACAGAACTGTGCAAAAAATATTTGGCGGAGATGTACGATCGTGGACAAGGCATGATCTTAAATGTGGCATCCACAGGGGCGTTTCAGCCGGGACCTTATACGGCTTCTTATTATGCTGCGAAATCATATCTCTACGAATATAGCCGGGCGATTCATTTGGAGGCATATAGAAAAGGGGTACGGGTCTGTGTTCTTTGTCCGGGGACGACGCGGACGGCGTTTTTTCGTAAAACAGGCAAAAGGACACCGGTCTGGGCAATGTCGCCAGATAAGGTGGTGGATGCCGCCTGGTGTGGTATGGAACAGGGGAAGACGGTGATCATTCCGGGGATCGTGAACCAACTGCTGCGCTATTTGCCATCCGGGCTCAAAGCCAAAGGCGTGGCATGGTTAAAATCCCACTAGCATATGGCTGCCGTAATCTATGAAATATTTTGCAAAAAAATAAAGCCCCTACCCAACAGCTCTATGGCTGTCAAATGGGGACTTCAATGCGCGATCAGGGGTTCGAACCCTGGACACCCTGATTAAGAGTCAGGTGCTCTGCCAGCTGAGCTAATCGCGC
>CAZFSU010000021.1:0-46993 GCA_964521555.1 uncultured Jutongia sp.
CTTGAAATGCTGGAGTCAGAGTCCAGTGCCTTACCATTTGGCGATAGCCCATCATATGTTACTTTATGTTTGAACCAGAATCTTTCATATATCCCCTTCGTTCAAGCACTACTATAGTATACAACAGGCTTTTCATTTTTGCAAGACTTTTTTTGAAAAAATTTCAAATTTTTATTCTATCATTACCACTCCTATTAGAATTATGCGGAAAACTCTGAATATATTAACTCTAAATACAATGAATACTTTCTATGATGCGCAAAATCAAATCCACTCTTTTAAATGGCGTGATCAGATAATATCCATCCACATAAGGCGAAATCTCTCTGGCCACCCGCGTTGATATTTCCCATGCCAGATCTTCTCCCTCTTCTCTGGACTTATCCCGGTATGCCTCTATAATCCGGGAATCCACATCGATACCTGCCATTTCATTGTTCATGAAACATGCATTGCGATAACTTACCACCGGCATAATCCCCCCCAGTATCTTCACATCTAATTCTTCCCTGGCACGCTTCAGGTTATCAAAGGCTTTCCTGGTCAAAACCGGCTGCGTAAACAATACACTGACTCCGTTTTCGATCTTGCGCTTTGCATGCATGATCTGACTATCAAATTGCACCGCATTGACATTCAAAGCTCCGCTGACCAGAAACGGATTTTTTGAAAATATCTGCTGGTCCAGTGTACGGATGTGATTGGCCAAAACCGCAGAGTTATAACTAAACATGGTTTTCACATTTCCCCGTTCTGCTGCCGGCACCGGATCCCCTGTCACTGTCAGCACATTATTGACACCTTCCACATTCAACCCTAATAATAATGCCTTCGTCGCGTTAATATTCCGGTCTCTGCAAGTCATATGAGGAATTGCTGTCAGACCGATCTCACGCATCACTTTACAAGCCAGAATACTACTGTCAATTCTGGCTTTCGCAATCGGACAATCGGCAATATCAATGGCATCCACTCCCGCCTGTTGATAACGGGCAGCTCCCTCCATAAAAAAGTCGATCTCAGGTTCCACCGGAGGATCCAGTTCCACCACCAATACCTTTTTTCCGGCTTGCAATTTCATTGCAAATGCATTCCGGGAATTATTCATAGGATCTGTCTGATCAGATATCTTTGTATCTGTCGTTTTCTGCATAGACTGCACCAAACGCACACTGCGTCCATGCACCGGTTGTTTCTGCAAGATCTGCTGTATGGCCTGAATATCTTCGGGACCGGTACCACAACAACCTCCTAACAGGGATACCCCCAGCTTCGCCAATTCATGCATCGCAGAGGCATAATAGGCATGGTTCTCACCAAAATAAGTGCGATTGCCAACCACTGTCGGATAACCTGCGTTCGGCATAACGGAAATATATTTGCCCGCAGAGGAAACGGATAGTTTGCGGACCAGATCCAGCAAATGTTTCGGACCGGAGATACAATTAAATCCCACCGCATCCACCGCTTCCATCTGCAAAGTCTGCTGATACAAACTACGCCCATAGCAGCCACTGCGGGTAAATCCCTCCGGAGACACCCCATAAGAGACCACTACAAATGCTTTCGAATCCCGTTCCTTAATATATTGTGACACTTCCTCCAATCCGTCTGTAGTTTCCATCGTTTCAAACAGAAAATGCCGGATATGCATCTCCAAAAACAGATCCGCCAACTGACGATACACCTGTGCTGACGAAATATCATCCGGTACTTTCACCGGACCAATATCGGCAAACAGAAAATGGGTACCCTCCACTTCATCCATCGCTTCTCTGGCAATCCTTACTCCCTGTGTAATACATTCTCTGGTTCGTTCCAAATCAAATGACATTGCATAAGGGTTCACGCCAAAGGTATTGGTTTTCAGTGCCACCGCCCCCGCATCCAGATAGGCACGGTGTATCTCTTTGATTATTTCCGGATGTGTCACATTTAATGTTTCACATATTTCTTCACGATACTGTGGAAATTGTTCTGCCAGATAAGTCCCCATCGCGCCATCAAAAATCAATGGCTTCTCCGCCAAATATTCAAATATATCATCTGTGTTCATATAACGTGTTCTCCTTCTCATCCTGACTTTATTTCATTTTGCCTGTCGCGGCTTAATCTGCGAGGACATCCCCTGTTCTCGCGTTATTCATACTATTTGTAACGGTATAAATTATAATCTCCCTCGGAATGCACCAATTCATAATTAGAGTAAAAGGCACTGTCATCGGTCAGTCCATAATTATATCGTTCGCTTGGTCCCACTAAAATGTAATCTACGCTATATTGATCCAACAGAGACGTATTAGCGGGATCTGCATACATCTGCCCCACTGCTGCCTCCGCATCCTGATATGGCAGCCCATGATAATATAAAATGGAAGAAGAACCACAGACAATATTTCGTCCTGTCAGAGAAGAAATCCCATTATTATGGCGGGTATCCGTCAAAACCACTGCATCCGGCTCCAGCACATCCTCAATATATTGACACATTCTGACCTCATCAGCGGCATATAATTCATAGCGCGAAACCGCCTCACGCCCCATCGTCAGCACAGCGGATACCATCATCATAATCAGGCAGACAGCCATCAAAATTCCTCGTAATACCGATCTCTTTGACAGTTTTTCCCATGCTTCCAAAATCAGCTCTGCCACCTGCATACTGAAGAATAGATATGCCACAAACAATAGTTTATTGTTGTCATAAGAGTTTGGCTGAAATAATACCAACTCGCAAGTAAACCAGATAAAAAATGCCGGACCGATCCGCCAAAGTTGTTTTCTGCTGGCACGAAAAACTGCAATGATTGCCAATGGAAACATCAGCCCCAGGTTTTTAATGTAAAATATCAGAAAATGTTCCTGGTCGTTGCACCAGTTAAATCCCCCGCGCAGAAACTGCTCTCCCTGGGCCTGTTGGAATGTCCATGTAAATAACTGCGGCATCGCAAACACCAGAACCAGCCCCAGAAATATGGCCCATAAAATTACCAGTTGTCTGCCACCGGACAGGGCAGACTTTGTCCCAACCTGCGTCCAGCCTTTCCAAACCGCCCATATACAACATAAGGTAATGAAGGCGGCATTGACCAAAGCAAGCCCCAATAACAGATTCTCATTGAAATGCGTTGTTTTGGAAATGTTGAAAAAGCTCAGGATATTTAATAACACAAAACCAGCAAGAAAAATCCCCCGTTCTAACACAGGCTTCTGCTCCATCCATTTTGGCATCGTTTCATTTAAAATCGTCCCCAACAACCAGATCGCACCGATAAATGCCATTGCCACAAAGGAATGGGTGTGTATCATCGGCATCCCTCCGGTTAGTATACCTGCAATGATCATATAATTACGCTTTTTCCTGCGCAGTGCTATCGCCAATAATACAATCGTCGGAAACAAAACCGCCCATCCAAATAACGTTGCACGTTGTGGAAGAAGCATATCCGCCACAACATTTACCCAGCGGATATTTTCGTCAATGTAATTCGTCGGGGTCTGATAAAATTCCGTGAATATCCGGGTAAAATTCTGTGTCCCCTCTGACCCGAAAATATTCAGGAAATAAAGTACACCCAATCCGCCGTCAAAGAAAAACAGAATCCATGTTAAAATACCATTCCATTTTCTAAAAAGGGTACCAGCCAGCAGATATACGCCACCCATAACCTGCCAGAAAGCCACCATCATTGGCAAATTATACGCCAAACGTAAACCCGCCCCCCAAATATAGATACTGGAAGAAATACTGTCGCACAAAAACGGATAACAAATACGATATCCGGGCAAAATGGAATATTCCGGTGGAAAGAATCCCTGTCTGGCAATACTGGTAATAAAAGAAAAATGCATATTCATATCACCATAAGTCGCTTGTCCGGTATAGAAAGATCCTGCCTCTTCCTGTGGAATGGTATGTGTCTTTAATAAATAGCAAAAAAACAGAAATAAAACCGCAGACAACAGAAGAAACAACCAATCCACCCGCTCAATTTCTGACTGTTTTTGCCGGCCAGAACGTTTCCCAGAGGCCTGTTTGCTCTTTTTACCATGATGAGAAGAATAAGCAACGGAATCCTTTTTCATCGTAAACCAAGTCACTGCGAATACCAGCAACAACAGCAGAAGTACTGCCACGCCATGAGCACCAGTGGTAAAGCCTGCCGGAATTGAACAAAGAAGCGGAAGCCACTGTAATAAAAAAGACCCCATCACACTTCCAACCAGTATTTGTACCCCGCGGCTCTCCATATGAAATAACCGCAAGCCCATCCAAATGCCGGCACCCATAAAAACTGCCCAATATGTAATACCTGCAATATTCCCAAACAACGAACCATCCATTTTTTATTCCTCCAAACTTTCTATTTCATATATACATAGTTCTATCTTACGACAGATTTGCAATCCTTGCAAGCAATCTACCAGTTCCCCCCCCTGGGAATCCAACACCAGTTCAGTCCGGGAATCCAACACCAGTTCAACCCGGGAATCCAACACATACCTTGACAATTTGCAATTTCCTCTGTAGAATATGCTTGATGTTTTGTTATCAAATTTAATGTTTTTAAAGATTGGAGTTGATTATTTGGATTCAAGTGACGCCTCGAGGATTGTTATTTTATTGATTTTATTACTGCTTTCTGCATTCTTTTCTTCCGCAGAGACTTGTCTAACAACAGTAAACAAAATGCGCATAAAATCAATGGCAGAAGAAAATACACGTAACGCTTCTTTGGTATTACGTTTAATCGAAAGTCCAACGCAGATGTTGAGTGCCATTCTGATTGGTAATAATGTCGTGAATTTATCTGCTTCTTCTCTGACAACATCTTTTGCGATTCATCTGGCGCAAAAAGCAGGTATGACGAAGAATGCCAGTCTATGTACCGGTATTGCCACTGGTATTTTAACCTTATTGATATTGATCTTTGGCGAGATCGTCCCGAAATCTATGGCTACGATCAATGCCGAAAAACTGGCTCTGCTGTATGCAAAACCAGTATATGCATTAACGACGGTACTTCGTCCTGTGTCATTTATTATGAATAAAATTTCTGATGTTCTATTGTTGCTGCTCCATGTCGATCCGAAAGACAGACCTGCGATCACCGAGAACGAATTGCTGACCATCGTAGATGTCAGTCACGAAGAAGGTGTGATTGAAAGCGAGGAACGACAGATGATCACCAATGTGGTTGACTTTGGTGATTCTTTGGCAAAGGATGTGATGGTGCCAAAGATGGATGTAGGATTCGTCAATGTAGATATTACATATGAAGAACTCTACGAATGTTATTCCGAATATAAGTATACCCGTATGCCAGTGTACCGCCAAAATCGCGATAATGTTATTGGGATTATTAATTTAAAAGATTTATTCTTTTATGAAGGCTCTCAGGATGAATTTCAGTTAAGTGAAGTCATGAGAGAACCATATTTCACTTATGAATATAAGAAAATATCAGAACTCTTCTTCGAGATGAAACAGGAATCCATCCCTATGGCGATCGTATTGGATGAATATGGTGCCACAGCAGGTATCCTGACCATCGAAGACCTGATCGAGGAAATCGTAGGGGAAATCCGGGATGAATATGACGCCAATGAAGAAGATGAGATCACAAAGCTGGATGAAGAAAATTATATTCTATTAGGCGTAGCAAAATTAGATAATATTGATGAACAGTTGGGTATCACCATCGAATCTGAGGATTATGATTCCATCGCTGGTCATATTATTAAACTGTTAGATCATTTTCCAAATGCCGGCGAAACAGTCCGAGATCAATATGCCGAATACCGTGTTTTAGAGGTTTCCACGAATCGTATTGATAAAGTCAAACTACATCTTCTCCCACAAAATGAGGATGAAAATGAATCCATCGAAGAGGCGGAAAAAGAAGAGGGATGACCGTCATTGTGATGATGAATTAATAAAAAGAACAGAAAATGTCGTATTTCGTCGTTTTCTGTTCTTTTTTGATCTCATGTAATGACTCTCAGAATATATTATCCGGTTGGCAATCCTCAAATAAACACCTTACTACTTTATGACTCATTCCCCGATCTATGGCCCCGCCTCTGAAATCAGCCACACACCGCTTAAAATTACACTGTTCGATCAGACCAGGTGTGTTCCCATACATACGAATACCGGCCCCATTTTTCTCACGACAATTCACAAATACACATTGTTTCACTGTTCCACCCTGCGTATAAACCGCTCCATTCTGACAAAAATTAAAAATTGAGTCCTGAATATCCGGTGCATAGGCATTATAAATCGCACGCCCTCCTTTGGTGTTCCGAAAGACCGAACGTCGTATCCGCAATTTGGTACCATTGGCATGAATGGCCCCCGTACAAAACATACCATCAAAATCACAATGTATGATCTCGGCCGGTTGGGCGTGATCCAGCAGAATCATATCTCCCTTTGCAAGATTCCGGCACAACACTCTGGTATCCCGCATTTTCAATGTCCCACGGCAGCGAATCGGGTAATTTAAGTATAAATTTGCATTTTCGATCACTAAAGTCCCCTGCGATTCCACGTCTAAGGTACAATCCAAAATAGTTGGCTGTTGTAATGCCAAAGTACCCGACACCGTTATGCCTGCTTTTTCATGAAGGTATTGAACCGTCTCGGCCCCGGAAGGATAACAGTCAGCATATTCCAAATGATGGACCGCCTTGCCTATCATACCGTGATAGTAAACGGCTGCTCCATATTCCGCTACACAACAGCCCTCAAAATGACAATGGTGAATCGCAATCCCCTGCACAGAATAGATTGCACCGCCACGCCCCGCTTCACAATCCCGAAAATAACAGTTTTTCACTTCCCCAGATCCGCCACGAAGCATTAAGGCTCCTCCATCTTCCGGAGAATAACATTCTGAAAACCGAGTCCTTTCAATCCGTATCCTCTCTCCCCAAAACCGAATTGCAGCACCTCTGGAGGTCTGATACACCTTACTATCTGTCACTTCCACCGTTCCAAACTCAGCCCGAATCAACATACCATAATTGCGGCAATCCGCCTCACTCTCCCGTATTACCACTCTTCCACCCTGGTGGTGGATGTTAATACAGGCACGATGCCGCCCACTTTTACGAATCATCCTGCTTTGTTCCACCAGCAGTTCCCCGCCCTCTAATGCAATATTACCATAGATCCGTACTTCTGCATGATCGATCACTAACCGCATACCGGAATATAAAATCAAATCCTCGTGAATTTCACAACGGTCTACCAGATGAACCTCCCTCTCTCGTTCCATCTGCTCCTGTGTGCATACGATCCCGCTTCCTAACTGCATCATATAGAATTTTAACTCGGTCTCCGTCAAATCCGCATCCCAGCTATGAATCTCTCTGGCCAATGTTTCGCATTGCGCCAGTTCCTCCTGTCTGGCATAATGAATAAACTCCCGTAGTACCAAGGACCAATTAGAATAAATTCCCAAAATCCGTTCCCACAGATCAATCCATTCTTCTGCCTCCGGATTCCATCCATCTTCCGAATAGGATACCGACAACAAATCCATAATAAATAGAATCTTATCATGCTCTGATACAATTTGATCCGAAACACGGTCCAGTACCTCGCTTTCCTCTCTGGACAGATGAATGATCCCTGACAACTGATCCGAAGTCATCCCCAGACCCGCCTGCAAAATTCTCTCCAGTTCCGGATTATTAAGAACATTAAAATTCTTGCTGCGCTGCGCCTGTAAGAACAATGCTGCTCCATAGTATTTCTTAAATGTCTCAGACCGTAAATAGAAACTATGCTTTGGTGTCAGCCACAAACGCTTTTTATTGTTAAATTTAGTTAAAATATCCTGCATATTTTCACCTCCCCTATCGAATCCGTATCTCCACATCATCTGCGTACACATGGAAAACAGGCTCTTGCGCCGGCTCACAATCATGACAAATACAATCCCTGACTAGCTGCCCATATTTGTGATACTTAAAATAAACGGCACCTCCCAGATACTTTGCCTGGCATCTTTCAAAACGGCAATGGTCAAATTTCACATTTCCAATCGAATCGGAATAAACCGCACCACCATATTCTGCCGCCCCCTCGATAAATACACATTCTTCCACACACATTCTGGCAGCACCTCTGATCGCCAACAAGCCATCCCTTCCATGTCTTAGATGACAATGTATCAGCTTTGCAGAAAATCCTGAAAACTGTATCATGTATACTTTTGCCGCATGTAAAAAACGGGAATCCGATATCAGCAGACGGCCGGAATCCTGCATCAACAGACCACAATGCAATCCCAGATCTACCTCGGATTGCTCAATCTGAACCACCGCCGTCTCATGTAATTGCAGCCAGTAATCGGTGACACAATCTTCGATCTGCACGAAAGCATCCCGCATTCGAAATCTTCCTCCATTGACGTACACCGTCCCCCGCATACGGACATCTGCGCCGTAAAGCAACAAAGACCCTCCTCGTTCCACCACAATGTCGCCTTCGATTCTAGCGGGCCGGTCGATCAAAAGAGTTTCCCCGGCGGCCACGGTCACAGCACCATAATCTGTCTCCAACGCAAAATCAGGAAAAAAATGTTTCAAAGAGGCATAGGATATCTCATATCCCTGATGCTGAAAATGTTCATATACCTGTTTTGCCATTGTAACGTCTTCTTGTTTGGCTGCTTCATTAAATTGCTCAAAAAACTGCCGTTCTGCCTGAGAAAAATGAAAAATTTGTATGTAATTTTCTAAGACTTGTTCACAATAATCCTGTGACCATAAAGACAAATTATATAAACGGTACAGATCTAAAATAAAACTATATCGTTCCTCTTTGCGTTGAACCCTGTGAATAACTTCTGTCAAACGAAATTCCAAATAGTTGTTGATGTCAACGATAATCTGCTCCCTTTGTTTTAATGGCAAGCGAATCTCATCTAAAATCCTTTCAAAATAATCCTGTAATTCTGTAATAGCGCGCATATTCCCCATCGCCATTACACCCAGTCCAAAACAATATAAATACTGGAAAGACTGCTCTGCCTGTGCATATGGATGTTGATAATTCCGATATACCGGTGATTGTCCTTGTTCCATTACCATCACCCTCCTTCTCTCTATAGTTCGTTTACACCTTTCTTATATTGTACCACGGCAAATGGCACCAGAAAAGATCCTGCTACTAATTATATCGGTTCATTATCGGTCCCTGTACGCAACTGCGAATTAATTTTGTTTTTGCTTCGTCTTATCCGTATCAAATTTTCGCGAATCATCATGGCAGATCTTTTGAGCTGGCGCATGAAATAATCATTTTCTCTGCCACAGGCTCTATAAAAATTTGTGCTTAAAAATTGCAGCAATCGACCCTGCGCAGCAGCAGATACTAATTCTGTATTGAGTGGAATGGCACCAATCCGCTTCCGATCAATCTGATATTCATAACAAATCCGACGCAAATTTAGTTCATAATCTTTTTGATAAGATCCCACCAGATATACTGCCTTTTCCCGTATTGATTCATGTCCATCAAAGAAATCACGCAGCAGATCCAGATCCTGTTTCAGATTCACTACAATCAAATCCACATCGGATAATATTACATTAGAGCTAAGGTTCTGATTGGTCTCGGTATCCACATATACATATTCTGCGGCTTCCTCCAAACAACAAAATAATTCCGCCTGTACCAGACCAAATTCGTAGTTAAAAACTTCCCGGTTCACAATATAACTCTGTGGCAAATACAAAAGCCTTTCGTAGAGCAAAGGCACCGCAGACTGATGAATCACTTCCGTTCCCTTCTTCCCGGAATAAATCTGTTTTAACACATACTCCATACCATATTTAGAATAATATTTTGCCTGCTCCCGCAATTCATTGGTTTGCTCTGTCGGCAGAATAATGTCTGCAATATTACGTACCGAATAGTGATTTTCCAACAAAATAGTCCGGCCTGCCCCTGACATAGCCGCAATCCCCGCGACACACGCCATATTGGTGGTGACTCCCAATGACTCCCGGCTCGGACTCCAAAACGCTACTTTCATAATATCCTCCCATTCTATTATATTTGTTTGATGATCTTTTCGGATGCCAGTGATATCCGAATCTCATATTTATGATAAAAATATTTTTTCTGTGCGTAAAGGGATTTTGGACAAATTCTGTATTTTCTACAGATCCGATATTTTCGACAAATATTTTCTATAATAGTAACGAAAAAATACCCCAATCAAAGGGGTATTTCTCAAATTGTACCATATTTATTCATAACTGCAAACATACATTCTGATATACCATTTGCAACCAATCTATATTCCAGGAAACAAACATATCGTGAACTTTCTTCGCCATGCACTCTCCATGAACACAAAAACGATAAACCCAATGAATAATGTCCAGCCAGTCTGCTCGATTCAACCCGCCACTCAAACAATACCTGCTGCACAACATCACACGCATTAATAACAATTCTCCCTGCACCTGTCGTACACGGTCCCGCAATTCTTCTGCCGGAAACTCTAAATAACGGCTTGGAAAACGATAATATGTATATTGCCGGACAAATGGCTGCCATTGTGCCTGTGTCTCCTCAAAAAATGAGTGAAATTTCTCCATATCCGGTTCTTCCGCATCATATAGATCAAAGGAACCCTCTAAATACGGGATTCCGGCAAATTGTATCATGACATCCAATGCTTCCATAGCAATATCCACAAAAACATCAAAACACCGGGCCGGATCTAACCGAACGCAAGATGCATCCGATCCATTCAAGCTCTGCATCCATCTGCTGTTCTCTGATAATCCAGTGAAATCTGCCAACTCTATGGCTTGTTCTGCCGACAATTCTCTCATGTTTCCCGCGGCATCCATACGGAACCAAGTTACTTGTCCATCTAAAATGTACTCTGCCACCACAGGACAAGATGCCGCCAAAGACAACCAAATTCCCATCTCACCATCCGGCTGTGGGAGATTCGCTGACAGCCTGGGATATTTACGACAAGTATGGCATAACATACTCTCTTCTGTATTGCGCTGAATCCGGCATAAACCATCCGTGTCCAACATCGCACAGTCCCCATTAGACCGGTTCACAAAACGCAACACATCTTCTTGTTCCACAATACTGCCCAAAATATCTTGCCGCAATTTTTCATCCGGAATCTGATGAAACCGCTGAAATGCCTGAATATCTATTATAATCTTCCAGCCGGAACAACAAGTGGCCGGACACCGATCCGCCAGACAGGCAAATTCCGGATACAATCCTAAAATATACCCGGCCATCAAAACGTCAGATCGGACTTATCCCGCAAAAGTCTGGCTCCCTTCGTAATTACAATCACACCTGTCGTAATCCCAGAAATAATCATCAGGATTCCCATTACAATATTGAATGCACCGACGGATTTCATTGTCTTATAAACTTTCTCTGCCATCATATCATCCTCCATGATCCCCCGTATAGGGCCTAACTTGCCATAAACAACCTATGTCACATCATGATTAAATAACTGTCTCACTTTTTACTTTACACCGTATTGCTCATAATATGCATCAATCGCCGTTTTTATTGAATCATCGATCAAAATCTTTCCCTGACACTCCTTGTTGTACAAACACTCTACAACATCTTCCATCGTCACGATGGCCTGTGCGCCAAAACCGTATTTCGTGCGAATCTCATCTAACGCACTTTTGTTTGAGGACAATCCACGCTCCATACGGTTTAGAGATACCATCAAACCAACAATCTCCACATCTCCCTGTGCCTTAATGATCGGAAATGTTTCTTCAATGGATTTTCCTGAAGTGGTCACATCCTCGATGATGACAACTTTATCACCATCCTGAATCTTACTCCCTAATAGGATTCCCGTGTCACCGTGATCTTTGATCTCCTTGCGGTTAGAACAGTAGCGAATCTCTTTGCCATACAGTTTGGCAAAGGCGATGGCTGTGGTGACACTGAGAGGAATCCCCTTGTATGCCGGTCCAAATAGAACATCAAAATCATCACCAAAACGCTCATGAATCGCCTGCGCATAATATTCTCCCAGCCGCATAAGCTGTGATCCGGTCACATACGCTCCCGCATTCATAAAGAATGGAGATTTACGCCCACTCTTTAAGGTAAACTCTCCAAATTTTAAAACGTTGCTTTCTACCATAAACTCAATAAATTCTTTCTTGTATGCTTCCATTGAATTGAAACCTCCCTTATTCTCATTTTGTTCCACCAATAATAATTACTTTATATATACCATATTAGACTATACAAATCAATGTGAATATTTGAAAGTTTTTCGATATTTCAAACTTATTTTTCAAAATTTTCTCTCTTTATAGACCGCACTAAAAAGCACCTACCTTTCGGTAAGTGCCTCTTCGCTTAATAGCAATTTAACATATTAGGATTGTGAATTATGTAAAGGTCAATAAATCAGAAATACCATCAACACAAGCAGAGCCAAAAAAAGATAATTTACGATAATAACATACGGAAATTTTTGCTTAAGCACAGCGAAAAAGCCAAAAAGTCCTTTTTCACTGTCCCATTTAATCGTGCCACCAATCGGATTACCAGAGATCACAGAAACTACGTATAATAACATAAATATCAAATTAAACATTATTAGTCCGATCAATGTGACAATAAATCCTAATATCCCGACTTCTTGTACCCTGGAAATACTATGTATCCCTTCCAAAGCATTAGAAAATAATTGTGTACCTCCAAAAAACACAAATATGATCGCTGCAAAAATCCCCAAAATTGATGTTATTTGAGCAAAAATATTATCACTTATTTTTTTCATACGGTCCAATTTGCTTTTAGAAAGTTTTTTAATCTTCTTTGTAGACTTTTCTAAAGTGTCATTCATCTCATTAGAAAAATCACTCCGAAAGGTGTCTATTGTATTATTTATTTGCTCTATCTTATTTAATAAATCTTCCAGTCTATTAATCTCTAATGCAATGTGATCATGAAATTTATCAAATCCTTTTTTAATGTTATTATCCAATCCTTTTTCTAGTGCATGACGATATATTGCATCACTGTTATTTTTCAAAATATCCAGTACAGATTCAATTTGTTCTAATGCATCTGGAATATTTTGATAAATTGTGCTAGAAATATGCGAATATGAATGACGATATTGCATTTCATACTGTTTTGACAGAAAAACAACTATTTCTTCTATTTCAACTTCATTTAATTGTTCTTTCAGCATATCCAGTATATAAATGTACAATTGACCATCATGAATCATGGATGAATCTTCACTTGAAGTCGAAATTAAATCATCAATCAAAATATCTGTATTATTTTCCATTTAACACCCCGTCTTGGCATAAGAAATAATATCCTCCTTACGTATAATTTCACCATTTCCAATGCCGCCTCTATAAACCTTATCCCAAGGTCCATTTTCTCTATGACTTTTTCTTACTAACTCCCATGCGCTTATTTGTGTACAAGCAACAATAACGGAATGGACTACTACCCGGTCATTTCCAACAAATAATCCTTCCACTCCCGGATATATTTTACATATATCAGACGAACCATATATATTAAACTCATAATAAATGTCTTCAATAACCGGTCCGTATTGCCATGCTATAAAATCATCATCAAATGCCGGCTTGTCTAAGCTTCTATAAAAATTCAACTGTATATAGTAAAGGATTTTTTGTAACTGTAAGTTTGATATGGGTGTCCCTCTCTTTGTGCAATAATCAATTACATATTTTGCAACATCATGTACGTCATACATAACAGCCACCTCCCATCTTACCTTGTATGGTTTTGCCTCTTTGTTTAAATTATATTAACATACCTCATAAAAAGTGTCAACATATTTTTCGAACATTTGTTCGCAATCTTTTATATCATGCAGCTCTTGTTTATTGATTCTGTTTAAGATATTTCTCATAATCAGATTTCATATATAAGTAATTCTCGGTCTGATCTAGGATAAATGTCTGATTTTGCCGAAAGAATCCTATGATCCAATCGTCCAAATCCACATCCTGTTTACAAGCATCACAAATCAAAGCAATAAAGGAAGGTTTGTTACTTTCATCCAGCAATCTGCTATTATTGTCCACATTCAGCGTCAGATCATCAAACATATCTTTATACATCTCAATATCTTCTTCCGTGACATCCGAATAGACATGATCTCTGACAAATTTTAGGAAATCGATCTCTTGGAAGGCTTCTTTCTCCATATCAAAAAATTCATTCATCAGAGACTCTAATAAATTTAACTTTCGTAGAATAACAGATTTATCTTTCGTAGAACCACCTTTATCAATTTCATAGAATAATTCACCATTGACTGGTTTTCTATATAAATTGGTCCTAAATTCTAACAAAAAATCAGCAAATTTAGTATCACTGCGTCCTGACTCTGTAAATTTGTGAAACAAAGTAAACCAGATAAAAGAATCCTTGCTTGTAAAAATCTCCCGAAAATCATCCAAATATATGTTTTCAAGTCTGGTAATGTTTTTGTTGAACACACCAAACTCCTCTTTTGAAGAATGTTCATTCAAAAAAGAACCCATAATTTTACTTTGCTTTTTCCAGTGATCCAAATGAAACATACACATCACTGACTCCATCACAATTCTATTAATCGTTCCATTATTTCTTTCGGTCTCTGTATAAGTCCCACAATCTTTAAAGAAACGATGATTTAACGCGATTTTCTTGACCTCCTTCGCAATGTGATCCATATAGGTAACCGCATTTTCTGATGTATTCATTGATTTTTGTTTATTATATCTACGAATATGATATCCAATTTCTTCATCTGTACAATCCAGATGTTTAACAACATCAATTTTATAATTATCAAATTTTTCTTTTAATCTCACTGGCAAATCATGATATCCTTTGCCACGTAAATCAAATTCGACTGTTTCGTAAAGATAATTATCATGTTCATCTTTTACAACATTTCCTTTGTCGTCTATCCTGACCGCCTGAAAGGAAATGACGGGCATTTCAATGTTTTTTCCCAATTTAAATGCCTCATTTCGATAACTATTCAGTGTTGTTAATCTCTGTAATCCGTCAATCACCCAAAGAATAACCCCCTTTGAAGTAAGTTGTTCACATACTTTGATTGAATCGATATCCTCCCCCTTAATCACAGATGCCACCAAGCCATCTTTATCCCCTTTATTCCATCTTCCGGGCTTTCTCTGTAATGGATGGTCTTTTCGCAGTTCCCCTCTCTCAAACATATTTTGAATCGTTGAATTCATGTATGCATCTTTCACCCGCTTATCTCTGACTAATTCCATCTCAAACTCCCACCTTTCTCTAAAACAACATAGATATATTTTCATAGGCACGAATGCCAAGCAGCGCATCCGAATACTCTTTTGCTGTCATATCTAATATCTCTTGAATTTCTGCTGCACCATAGGAAGCAGCCAAAAGTTCCACCACTTGCCTTTGTCGTTTGGATAATCGCTCGAGATACTCTGCTATTTTCCCGGTTCTGGCATCTACTTCGCCAACAACCTCCTTCTCCATATCAAAATCATCCGCAATCGTATCTCCCAACGTAGCATTTTCATCATCACAGATCGGTGTATCAATGGAAATTGACATAGTATCGGCTTTCCTCTTATATCTATTTCTCCTTGTCATTTCTGTCTTGATCTTATTGGACAAGCATGTATATAGAAATCCATCAAAGGATTGCTGATAATCATACCGATTGATTACATTCACAAATACTTCATTGGCTAAAGAATAGAAATCATCCTGATCTTTCTCTGATAAACCGCCAAATTTCACAAGGATTTTGTCCACCACACCACGAAGTTTTTTTGCATTATTCGTATAATATTCATTTAAAATCTGTTCCATAGAGATACCTCCCTTCATTATTCCAGCGCGTTAAATAAGTCTTTTGTTTTTCATTGACGTGGATAAGTATAGAACAAATGTTCTGTTTTGTCAATACATTTTACGAACGTTTGTTCTGTTTTTTGTTTTTAAACAGATACAAAAGTAGAAATACATATTGCGACGATCCACATTTCCTATAACGACATAGAGAAAGATCAGATGACCCAAAAACATTTTTCAAAAGACGAAAGGAGAAACAAAAACTATGGCAAAGGAAAATTCTATAACCAAACACATCCACACCGACCATTCTTCATTTCACGGAACGATTTATCCTCTTGATTTTGAACCAGAATGCTATAACGGAAGAAATGTTGCTTCCCGTATTGCTTCTGATTGGAAGTTTGATGAAGAATGCAAAAGAAATGAAGAAAACAGAGAGAGAATGAAATATTAGATTCCATAGGATAGTGAAACACAGAAAGGAGCAGGTATTATATGAGTAAATTTGGCATTAAGATCAAAAACATTAGCGCTGGTATGCTTTATGACATGAATATAGGAATCCGGGATTATTTTACATACACGGATGCCATGTTAAATAACAGCCTTTTTAGCTTCTATTTGCAGCGAAATGGACTCAATATCCATGAAGGAACGAAAAAAAACAAAAAAGAAAGCACACGAGATATCGTCTGCCTGGACTTTGATTTTGGCAGCCGCTCTTTTGACGAGGAGATACAGAGACTAAGCAAATTATTAGAAACCGATTTGTCCGATGAATCCAAGGAACGAATCCGAAATTCCATTCAAAAAGTGAAATCTCAAAAAAACCTGTATTCGGCAAAGAAACGTGGAGAGATCCGGGAACAATTTTATAATGACGGAGTTGACATCACCTATAAAACCAGGAATAAGGACGGTTCGATAAAGAATGAACAGACCATTCATTATAAAATGTTATTTCGGACCAGTGCCAAAGCCAAATTAGGACAGGTCATTTTTATCAATGAAACATTATACGATCAGGCATATGATTGGCTCACGATAGGGTTGGGAAATAAAATGACGCAGGATAATGCAAAAATTGTAGAAATGTCAGCTTATGCCCCCCTAACTACCAGTACTATCATAGGAACCGTACATATCCCTGTAGAAGACATTCTAATCTTAAAAGATCAGGATTCCTATTTCAAAACGATTGCCAATATTGTCAAGACAGAACCGTATGTTGATACCAACGGAACAGAAAAGAAAAAATGCATCGTTTCCCAGGAAGAAACAGAGGTAAAGAATACCATTTGGGATGGAATGGGAATTATTGAATCCGACCTCCTGCCTGACTGGGTAAACGGCATGGCGCTTCTGCGAAATCATTTATTCAAAATGTGTGGCATCCGTGGATACCTTCAAATATTCTTCCAGGATTGGTGCAGCAAACACGGACATGACTATGAAACCTATCAAATACAGGATATGTTTGGTCACTGGCATTACCTGAAAGATATAAAAATGATCACTACTGACAATGCCATCAAATGGAAAAAATTCACGGATCTGATGGGAGGAACCCTGGAAACTGCTTACACCTATTGGTGTGACCGCATTCACGCCGACAACGATATCTGGGGTATTGTCAAAACCGATCATCCCAGTAAATTAGGAGATTATCAGCAACTTAGTTATCAGATGATCAATACACTTCCCTGTAGTAAAGAAGAAATAAAAGAAATTGCCCAGACCAGCATCGACTATGTTGAGTTATTAAAAAGGGATAATCACGAATTTGAAAAGTTTCTTCGCAAAAATGCAAATCAGATCAATCACTATGAAATGCTCGCTGATCTGTATGACCAGAATCATGAGTTTGGTAACTGCAAATGGTTTCGGGAAGAAAAGAAGAAAATTATTTTTCATTATGTATCGCGCCTGCGAAAAGGAAAAATATTGGTCAATGGTGATAATCTCACCGTATTTGGAAATCCCTATGCACTTTTACGATATTCCGTTGGAGAAGACTGGAAAAAAGACCCTACATTAAAGAAAGAAAGGGATGGCATTCAATGTTATACCAGCCGTTTTCCTGACGGAGAACACCTGGCAGCCTTTCGTAATCCGCATAACTCACCAAATAATATCTGTTATATGCATAACGTTTATAGCGAAGAATTACGGAAATATTTTAGATTTAGTCAAAATATAGTTGCCATCAACTGTATCGAAACCGATATCCAGGACCGGGCCAATGGCATGGATGAGGATTCCGATTTCATGCTCTTTACAAACCATCCTACCATCGTTGCCTGTGCCAAGCGATGTTATAAAGAGTATCCTACCATCGTAAATCATTTAAAAGAAAGCAGCATTACCTATCATAACACCATGACAGATTACGCCGCTATGGATAATAAGTTTTCCGGTTCCAAAATGGGAATCGGCTGGTCCAGTAACCTGGCACAATTAGCCATGACCTATTATTGGACCGAAAAGGCTAAGGAACACCCGGATGAGAATAAACTTCAGGAACTTTATGACAATTTTATTATTTTATCTGTCATCGCACAAATTATAATCGATGGCTGCAAGCGGGAGTATGAAATCGTTGGAGAAGAGGAAATCAAGCGAATCAGTAAACTGCCTAGTATGTCTCTCGTTAGGGAAACCGATGAATTAACCCGGGATGGGCAGTCCAAAGTTATGAAGTGTGATTTCCCTGTGTTTATGAAATATATTAAAGAGATCAAATATACGAAAGACGGTAAAGAACTGCCCTATGAGGAAATTAACGATAAGAAAACAAAACTCAGAAACCGTATTAATCACGATTTACTTTGTCCTATGAACTGGCTGGAAGAATGGCTGGATAAAATACAAAATATATCCAGTATTCATGCGGAACCCATCAGTAAATATTTTATCAAAATGAAAGGGTATGGCAATAACAGACAAATGTCCCAAATACGAAACATCATCGAAGAATATGACAGCTATATTAAACACCATAAGATTGTCAATGACAAGGAAGACTTCACTGCGGAGATGATTGAGAAATCTGAAGATATCCTAGAACGATTATCCAAAATTAAAATAGGTAATATTGTAACCATTAACCGATTAATTGAAACTTCTTTCGGGATAGAAACCAATCACAATAAGTCGCTAAGTTATAAAAAAGGGCAAAAATATACCAGAAAAATGTTAAACATGCTCTACAAAATGGACCGGGAGAAATTTTTAAGAAACTTTGTCTGTAAACGTTGACAGAGATTGCTTAGTCCATTTTGCGAGATTCCCCATTTCAGGGAGGTTCCGGCGGATAAAATTCGTCCATAATATGGAGGAGGAAACAGACGTCTTCCCCCTCTCCTCCTCCCAAACTTCCATCAATGGCAGGCTATTGTTTGAAACCGTTGACATCCTCAAGATTTGTGTGAAAGCGGGTGATTAAAATCTCAAAACATATCCATTCTAACGAAAACAATCCCATATTCGTATGTAAATATGATCCCAAAGACGAATTGCTGCTATATCGTGGTTACGATATTAGCGTAACCGATCAGATAACTCTCCATCAACCAACGCTCGATGAAATATGCCAATATGGAGAACAACAGTATTGGTCCATGATCTATACTCTCACTTCCGTGGGAGCAGATATGAAATTCCAACTTTATGATATAGGGATTGATTATTCTAAAATCAGCGACTACGAATTGTTCTACAGCCTTCTGTGCCGGAATTTCACACAAGAAAAGACTTCCATACTATTGGGAGATCTGGATTTTCCCATGTTTCAGCTATTTCAGCAACAAGATTCCGAAGAAATCGTAATGTATGATGAGAAGCATGACATTCTCTTAGACGAAAATACCTATCTGACCATAGCGGATATATTGCGGAAAATGCATGGACTAAAACGGAACAATCAAATGCCTGCCAATGAATCCACAAAACAGATTTTGATCGAAGATGCTCGTGACGAGTATGATCAAAACAAAAACAAGCCATACCATTCACAATTAAAAAATCTGGTTTCCACCATGATTAACTGTGAGGGTTTCAAATATAACCACTCTGAGGTTTGGAATATGAAAATCAATGCATTTATGGATTCGGTCAAAAGAATCTCCAAGATTAAAAATGCGGATTTACTATTACACAGTGGGTACTCCGGCTTTGGAGTAAACCTCAAAGAAATATCCAACAAACAATTAGACTGGCTTGGAGAACTTGATTAAACCGTTCTCTATATTGCCTATCACAAAGGAGGAATTTATTATGTCTTTTAATCCAAATGAATTAGTTCTTGAAAAAATCAGAGCCGTTGAGGAATACGATCTAGCCACCAATGAACTGATTGGTCGTTATACTCAGATTGAAGAGCCTAGCTTAAAGACTGCTGCCGAAGGTACCACCGCTACAGATGCTATGGGGGCAGAAATCGTTACATTTTATAATGCCCAGACCGGAACATTTAGTTTCACAAACAGCTTATTTTCTCTGGACCTGGCAGCATCGCAGTTTGGTTCCGCCAAGGAAGCGGCTGATACCAATAATAAAATTATCGTTCCGGTATCCGAAACCATTACCATCGGTGCTGACCATACTGCCGTATTAAAGTATGTTCCAGTTGGAACGGCTGGTTCTGAAGTAAAATACGCCAAAGTCATTAATGAGAATAATACATTTGGCCAGACTTTTGAAGTTTCTGCTACTGCCGGAGATGGTAAATTTACCATTGATCCTGAAACAAAGACACTGACTTTCCCAGAGAATGTATCAGGCAGAGTATTCGTTCAGTACGAAAGAGAGTCTGAGAACGCTGTCAGAGTAGCCAAAAAGGCCGATGGCATCCCAGAAGTGAGATCCTTGCTGATTCATGCCATCTTCCACGATGTATGTAATACTAACTTGGTATACGCAGGTATTATCTCCGTGCCAAGAGCACAGATCAATCCTGAGTCTGTTGAAATCAGCCTGACACCAGATGGCAAACATGCCGCAGAATACAAGTTACAGAAAGCATATTGCGACGAAGATGCAAAATTGTTCGATATTATCGTAAGTGAGGACTAATGAAACGGGGAGGATTCCCCTTTTCTGATTATGCCGGTACAACTAATTGAAAGATTTCACTTCTTCGGATTGGTTGTACCGGGTACCATGCAGCAGAAATGGAGGAAATGATGGCAGAAATGAATATCAATGCTTACTGCTCCATTTGTGGTCAGGGGTATCATGTTTGTAATTCCTGCCTGGCACAAAAATCTTTCAAGCCCTGGAGAATTATTACCGATAGTATGGAACATTATAAAATCTATTTAGCCATTCATGGATATACCATATCCGGGGATAAAGAAAAAGCCAAAGCCGAATTAGAAACCTGTGATTTAAGTGGATTGGAGCATTTCAATCCCAATATCAAAGCAGTAATACAGGAAATTATGACAGAATCGGAAGAATCAGATACTGTTACAAATTAGTGAATAGTAAATTGGAAAAACATAAAGGGTATACGAGACGCTATTCATCCGTCGTTTTGTATACCCTATTTTTTACCATATTCTATTCCCAGCATAAAGAGGTGAATGAATTATCAAAGAATATAGTGAAATGTTTCAAAGAGAATATGAAATCGAAGATACCATACGCATTGTCAACACCAGGCAAGCCGGACTCTATGTCAAACACCATGTTCCACTCATAGACCTATTCTGGTCAAAAAATACCCTGGTATTTGTGTTTGACCGAAAACAAAGTAAAAATGCTTATGATTTATGGTGTCAGCACAAATTAAAATAAAATCTTGAGACAACGACGAAAAAGCGAGAAGGATATGAAATACCATGAAAAATATTAATTGGAAAGGTGTGACATCCGAGACGATAGCGGGTGTTGCTATTTTATCTATTGCATTAGCCAATGCAGTATTACAGATTATGGGAATCAACGCACTTCCCATCCAAGACGAAACGATAACTAACATCATTACTACCCTATCTTTAATCATAACCACATTGTGGAATACCTGGAAAAACCGCAACATCTCTTCCGCTGCCCAGATGGCTCAAAATATCACGGATGCGATTAAACGTGGTGAGATATTGGAAGCAGATATTCAAACAATATTGTATCAACTCAAAAACTAGAGGCAGGTGGTTTATCAATGGAAGCAATCATTGCATTACTGAAACTAGATATCTCCTCTCTGATTACCGGAATGTTTCTGCTCATGTCCGGATTGATTGCAATGGTATCCATAATTGGTAAATTTTCTGATATGATCGGCAAACCCGTCCGATGGATTGAAACGAAAAATAAAGACCACAATCTCATCATTAAAACAGCATCGGAATTGAACGAATTAAAAAAGCAGCATGAAGCTTCTGTGGAACAATCCATCCGACATGATCAATCCATCAAAAAAGATCTGGAACGGGTCACAAACATGTTGTTAAACAAAGAAATCGACGACTGGCGTTGGGAAATCCTGGATATGGCATCAGCGATTTCCTGCGGCAGAAACTATAGTAAAGAACAATTTGAACACGCAATCACAATATATGAGCGATATACAAAATTATTGGAAGAAAATGATATGACCAATGGACAAGTGGATACTTCAATTACAGTTATCAAAGATATCTATAAAGAAAAATTAAAGAACGGATTTTAAACAATGCAGCTACATAATACGAGGTGAAAAGAAAAATGAATATACAACAACAACTGGCAAAATCCATCAGTTATGGAGGCACCAGAAAACTAAACAAAATCAAATACATCGTGATTCATTATACGGGAAATACCAGAGATACTGCGAAAGGCAATGCCAAATATTTTGCATGCTCGAACACCAGACAAGCCGGTGCTCATTATTTTGTGGATAGCAAAGAAATCTGGGAATCTATTCCGATGAAATATATTGCCTGGGCAGTCGGCGGCGATCAGAGATCTGGCGATGGCGGAGGTGCCTATTATGGAAAATGTACGAATGCCAATTCTGTATCCATCGAATTGTGTGACTGGAATACCGGGATGCCATCATGGGAACAAATGAAGCTGGTAAAACAATTAGTAAACTATATTCAGAAAAAATGTCCAAATGCCAATACAATTATTACCCATTGGCAAGTGAACGGTAAACCCTGCCCGGCCAGTTGCGTTGGGAAAAATAATAAAAACCGAAAAAGACTTCATTCCTACCTGACAAAGGGATATCAACTGGAAGGCAAGGTTACACAGAAAGCCGCACTGCGTTCCTCCGGCAAGGTGACGCTGACCAACAAAATCGGTACAATCAACGTCGGAAAAACTGTCAAAATCACAAAAATAAATGGAAAATGGGGCCGATTAAAGAAAAAAGATGCCAACGGAAGGTATCGCTGGATTACCCTATCCAAAGTAAAAGAACAATAAAAGATATGGAACAGGAGAAAGGAGCATTGATGTTATGGATATGAAATTAAAATTACATGAAGTATTAAACTTAAACCAAACATTAAAATCAATCATCGATGATACGGAAACCAAAATAGATTCTCTATTCAAATTTAAGCTTTTGGGTATTATGAAATCCATCGAACCACACGTTTCCAACTTTGAAATGATTCGAAATGAAAAAATCAACGAGTATGGAAAAGAAACCGAAAACGGGAATATAGGTATTGCTCCAGAAGATACCGATGCTATCAAAAAATTCAACGATGATCTGGTACAGGTCATCGACAGCGAGGTATCCGTAAATATTCAACCATTCAAAGCAGAGGAAGTATTTGATAAGGGAGTGAAAGCGGAATATCTGATGGGATTATATCCTATGATTGAAGAATAATATTCGATGTTGATATACCCGGAATAAAAAGGAGGTAGTATATGTCAATAGGTAGTATGTTTACTGATCTCGTATTTGACTTATTTAAAGATACTTATTTTAAAAATCTTGACTACGAAATAAATGGTGCTTCAGAGGCAACACAAGCATCATTAAAATATGTTTCGACGTTAAAAGATTTACAAAAAACAATGTCAAACAATCAGTCTGAAATCATAAAACTTAGTCAGCAATATTATAAATTATACAAAGGTGTTGATAACCTAGGTAATAATATTAGCCTGACAAAAAAAGAATATGATAAATATAAAATTATTGTTTCACAAATTTCTAAGTTAATGCCTAGTTTAACTGTTCACTATAATGAACAAGGCGAAGCAATCGGCTTTATGACCGGAAAAATAAAGGATCTAAAAAAGACCTATGAAGAAACTCAAAGAAAACAAGCTTTTGACATTTTAAGTGATGGTAAAGCTAATTCCCAAATATTTACTAATCTTAAAAATCAATCCGACAATAAAAATTCCATTAAATATGCACAAGAGAAATTGAAATTTGTTGGGGAAGATAGCGAAGAATCCACTTTATTAAAACAGACCATTGAAGGATATCAGCTCAACATAGACCAAGCTGCTTCTGCTGTCGGAGAATATATGAACACATATTCTAAGACAATGACATCCTATTATGATCTAACTGATGAACAAAAATCATATATTGAAAATTTTTTTAAAAATATATCCTACGATTTTTTAGACAATAATAAACTAACAGAACCATATTCTGTTTCAATATTTATTGGTAACCTCATAGATAATCTATTATCTAACAAGAATGGATTATCAGATGCATTTAACGCATTATTTGCATTTAACTATGAGACTACTAATTTAACTCCTAAAGAAATCAAAGAACAAATAGATTCTAGGATCCAGGAAATTGCCAAAGCATTAAACGTTGATGATTGGGAGGATTTAAAAGTTTCTCTTGGTTTTTCATTTGTATATGATAATGCTAAAGAATACGAAACAGCCATTGACCAATTTAAAGAAAAAACAAAAAATGGAAAGATATCTTCTTCCTTACACAATCATTATATAGACAAATTTGCACAAACCACAAAAATCACAACGGAAGAATTAAATCAATTAACCGACCTTGGATATGACTCAACAACCGACATGTCCACTCTCATTTCTGCATTAAAAGACCTTAGAAAAAAGAATAGAATTTCCACCACATTTAATCCTAAAGATGCATACAATCAAATGTCTGACTCTGAGGATCCGGAGATAGTCAAAGCAAAAAACAAACTGCTAGAACTTGCAAAAACAGATCAATTAACCCAAGACGCTTTATCTGAAATATCAGATGGAAAAATCCTTACATATTTTAAAAACCTGGGTATTTCTGCTCAAGATGCAATGAACTATATCAATTCTCTTGCCGATTCTACCCAACAACTCTCTTTCATGAAGACTGGTATCGCCTCCATTACTGCTGCTTATGACGAAAAAAAAAATTCTTATGATAATATAATCAGAGCAGATACTCTAGCATCTATGTATTCTACACTGGAGATTGAGAAATGGGATGATGAAAACCAAAAGGCATGGAAAAACTACAAAAAAGTAGCTGGTGATGGCTCCAAAACCATGAATGAATTACAAAATGCCCAAAATGAGCTTGCTACTGCATTCGTTAACAGCAACAATTTTTTAAGCAACCTCGATAATACAGACACAGATTATTATAAAGGATTATTACAAGAAATGGGGGTTGAAAATGTATCTTCCATCATCCAACAGACATTAGTATCTCCCGAAAACCAAGATAAAATTGACCTTGCTCTATCGACCATCAATTTAACAGATGGTATTCAAGATGATGAAGTAACTGCTTTATCTAACGAAGTGGAATGGTTAAAGACAGCATCCGAAGCGACCAAAGAGTATTATCTTCAAAAATTAATGGCAAATGAAAATACACTAAACACGTCTGACAGCTTAACTAATATGAAATTGTTAGCACAACAGGCCGGAATTACTGGCACAGCAATTTCTGAATTAAGCACATTATTACAAATGCAACTCAGCTATGAGTCAATGGCTAAAAACGGAGCACCATCAGATGCTTTAAACGCCTATAAAGAACAAATTGATAAGCAGATTAAAGTTGTTAAAAAAGCAGTTAAAAAAAAGAAAAAAACAAAACTTGAAATTGGGCCAAAGACCACGACAGATAATCCTACTACAACAAACGACAAAACCGCCAAAACTAAACAATCCTTTGACTGGCTGGAACGTTATATCAACGCAGCCGTAAAAAAAGTAGATATCCTTAAGGCAAAACTAGAAAATTTATTCTCTGTTGAAGCAAAGAATAGAAATTTACAACAGCAAATAAAAGCAGTCAATCAGGAACTGAAAGGTTATTCTAAACAAGTTACTATATATACCAAGAAGGCAAATTCCTATGGTAAGAAAAATTTAGGAATAAAATTAAGGAATAAAATTGACAAGGGCAAATTAGAAGGTAAATCATATAATAATCTTGTTGAAGAGTATGGAGAGACAAAAGCGAATAAGATTCAAAAATATATGGATCTTAAGGATAAGGCATCCAATGCAAAACAAAATAAAGCACAAGCCCAAACTACCAAACGAGAACTAAAAATCCAAAAATTCCAAAACTGGGCAGACTATTATGATACAAAAACAGATTTGTATGAAGCACAAAAAGAGAATGTAAAATCTGCAGCAGACAAAAATAAGTTAGAAAAAGCCTCCCTATCTTTTATCAAAAACTCATATAACTATCAAATTAAAATAGCAAAAGAGGAAAACAATTCTATAAAAACAGCTACCCTCCTTGCACAGAAATGGCAGAAAATTGCTGAAATACGCCAACATATTTTACAAAATCAGTTAGACGAAAACACTTCAAAACGCGATTATAACGACGCATTGTATGAAAATGCTTCAAATGCTGAAAAGAAAAGGATCATAACTAGCAATATTGCAACATTTCAATCAGATAATAATGCTTATTCTGTTGCTGTTACCTCTGCCAATAACAATGTAGCAAAAACTTCAAAATCTGCTTCTAATTATCTAAATAAAAAAGCTTCCTTTAGTTCAAAGATCACTAAAAAAATAAAAAGTTATATATCCAGTGGCAAAAAAATCCCAGATGAATATCTTAAAATGACACAGGGTATGGATCATTCTTTATATACAAAACTGATAGCTTACAACAATGCCATTGATTTCAAAGCAACAGCCATAGAAACGCAAAAAAAGGCAAAAGAAGAAATCGAAACTTCAATCAGAGAAGAAAAATCCAAAAGTATACAGATCGACATTGATAAAGCAAATAGTACAAAAGACAAATTATCTACAGAATATGAAAATCTTTCTACTGCTAAAGATAAAAATGCTAATATAGATCAACAGCTTAAACAACAAGAAACCATTCATAACCTAACCATTGCACAATTAAGAAATGATATTGTAGATAAAGAAGAACTCTCAATTGCCTTAGAAAAAGAAAATGCAGAGTGGCAAAAGACAATCTTAGATTTTCATGAAGAGCAAATAGAAAACATTAAAAAGGAATATGACCTCACAATCAGCCTTTTAGATGCACAAAAGTCAACCATAGATTCCCGGATTTCCACATTACAGGCAAACGGATATAATATATCTTCTGATCTGTATAAAAAACAACAGAAAATCTATTTAGAGAATTATAATAATACGCTGAATAAAATTACCGATATTACAGCAAAAATGGCAAACTTATCTCCTGACAGCCAGGCTTATAAGAATTATTTAACCGAACTGGAATCCTATAAACAGGAGGCATGGGGGTATCAAGAAGCATGGGCAGAAGCACAGCAGGCAATTAACGATATTAATTTATCCAAAATTGAACACATTGGTACATTACTGGGATATCAGGCAAGTCAGTTAGAATACATCCAAAATATTCTAGGACACAGTGACTTTACCCTTTCAGATCAGGAAACGGGCGGTCTTACCATAGAAGGACTCTCCAGTGCTGCTATCACATTCCGGCAAATAGCTAATAACAATGAGCAGATTGCCAACAAATGGGATCAGATTCACGAAATTGAACGACAGATTAAAGACGGAGAACGCAGAGACATCGTGCAGGCATCGGATGAAATAAACACGCTAAAAGAAGAAATGAATGAATTAGAAAACGCCAATTACGATTTTGGTGATTCGATAAAATCCATGTTAGTAGATAGCTTAAATTCTTTGTCGGATGCTTTGGATGAAAATGTTTCAAAATACAAAGATGCACTCCAGGCACAAAAGGATCTCTATGATTATCGGAAAAAGATATCAAATCAATTAAAATCCATTTCCTCTTTGGAAAAACAGTTGGCGGCATTGCAAGGCGATCAATCTGAGGAAGCCCGCGCCAGAATACAAGAGCTTCAATTAAGTTTAGAGGAAGAAAATGACAACCTCGAAGAAATGGAATATGAGAAATATATTCAGGATCAGGAAGAAATGCTGGATAAAGTTTCGGAAGATTTTCAAGATTTTATTGCCAATGTATCGGATATGAGTGTTTCCCAAATTTGTGAAGCAATGGGACGTGCCGTTACTGATAACCAAGAAGCAATCAGCGAAACCTTAGTGAAAGCCTTTGAAGAATCTACTGCGATTGGCAATGTAGCAAATAGCGTGAAAGGTCTTGAAGAAATCATATCAAAGCTGGACTTTGGTACAAAGGTAGTCACTGGTTTAGATGAAGACGGAAATACATCCTATGAGTATACGGATGACCAGGGTAATCATGTCAAATATACAACCGATAATCTTGGTAATATGACAGGTATGTTTGTCAACGGCAGACAAGTAATAATACCCCAGAATCAAGTCCTGGATGCCGAGAAAGATATTGAGAATGCATCTGCTCCCAAAAACAATACATGGCAAAAGGGTGGCAGTAATGTTACTGGTAACAGATATAACATTATTCCATTATCACAAGCAGATATAACTCCATCTCTTTTAAAGTATATCAATAGTACAAGCGAAAAAATAAAAGCAACACAACTCCTAAAGATGACAGATTGGTTCATGCCATATAACATTATTAAAAATGCTATGAATACATTACCAAACTATCCAACACCCATAAAAAATACTGCAGCATCCCCCCTCAGTATCGGTAATGTAAACATTGAAGCACATTTGGATGGCAGCCATATCGAAGATGTAGATTCCTTTATCCAAAAGCTACATGAACCAAAGGTAATAAAAGAAATAAGCGATGGCGTATCCAGTCAATTCAGAAACGTGATGAGTAACCAACTTAGCAAATTTTGAATATGGATAGAATAGATCATCTATTCCCTCATAAAGAAAATACCAACACTATGGAATGAAGAAAGCTCGCAAAGGAGGCTCGCAGCATGAGTACAAATATACAAAAAAACAGAACACTCAAACGTTTAGAACGACAAAATGATACATTACGAAAAAGAAATACAGTATTAAGGAAACAAATTCCTACACGTGAATATATCAAAAAAATAGAACATTCATTAAATCAATTTGAGGACATTAATCATGAGCTCCTAAAATTATACAAAGATTTATATACCAACAAAAATCATCTGAGAAACTATTATTGGAAATATAAACTTGGCGTATTGAAAATACATATCAAACAGAAGTTAAATCTATAGAAAGGAGTGAATCACCATGCAAGCAGAATCGTTTGAATTTAACGGAATCGATTCCAAAGATGTCAATCTGTATATCATGAATTTTGACGGATTTGATATGAACGGGACGGGATCTGTCGGTGATGAAATAACTTTTACCACCACAAAGGCCGCCCATTCTGACCGTTTGCATTATCATGGATATACCAGAGACACCACATTAACCACAACATTCCAAATCGGTAAAAATCCCTGTAACACAAAAAATATGGAAATTTCCCGTGAAGAAGCGGCATTTATCAAGACCTGGCTGGAACGAAAAGATGGATATAAATTTTTGAGATTTTTTCAAAAAGGATATGAGGACACCTATTTCTATTGTCAGATTCATACCGAATGGATTCGTGTCTCAGGCAAAATCGTGGGGGTGGAATGCTCCGTCACCTGCAATGCCCCTTATGGCTATAGTGGTATTCAGGGAATTGATGTACAGCTAGAGGATGGTGACAGTTTTATCGTTTACAACGACAGTGACGAACAGGGTGGACTGGAGATCGATCAAATTGAAATTGGATTAACCAGCGGTTCGGATACTACCATTACATTAACCAATGAATTAGAAAATGCGTATTCGTATGGTCAAACCCATGTTACACAGATTGAGCATTGTAATACCAATGAACATATTGTTATCGATGGCCTAAATCATACCATAACCACATCCGAAAACTATCAGCCATATCATTCCAATGGGAGTATCGGCGAAGATTTTAATTTTAACTATCCAAGACTGATTAATATATCTACCAATCTTCCACTATTAAATTATATTCCCACAAATAGTAACTATCCGACCTATGATGAAAATAGAATCAATAAATTTACGATAACAGGAGCATCGTGTAGCGTCACGTTTGCCTATAGAACCATAAGGAGTGTGATGCCATAAATGAGCCAGTTTAACATCAATAAAGACCGCTCGATCGAGCAGGATAAAGTATTTCTGGTTGATCGGCTTTTCAATATCATAGACAATGGAGAAATTTACCCCATTTCAGACTTACAGATCATTGCAAATCTCAACAGCAACTGGGAATGTAGGTTTACCGTTTACAAAGAAACCAACGGTATTCCAAATCCCCTGTGGGAGAAAATCACCGATCTTGCTCTGGTCAAAGTCGAAAACAAAGGAATCTTTGAACTGAAAGCACCTGTTATGGACGAAAACTGCACTTATAAGCAGTGCAACGGTATATCCATCTGTGAAGCCGAAACCAGCCAGACCAGCATGACATTACAAATCAATACCGAAGATGACATCGCCCGGGAAGAGTATTAATTTCCCACAGTGTTTTATCGGGACATTCATGATATCACCGTCTTTTCCGGTTTAGAAAAGTTTTCCGATACCACCATATACACGGACAGGAAAAAGAAAGAAATTTTAAGGCAGTCCTCCCTGCTGCACCGTGTCTTTTCCGAAATGCCGGAGTACTTGGAAAACATCGATGGTACTAAAATAGACGATTCCTTAAAAAACTTACAGCGCATTTTCTCCTGGGACAATACCTCCGTATACGACATCTGCCAGCAGATCTGCGAAGAACTGGAATGTATCTTTCTCTTTGACAAATTCAGCCGCTCCTTTGCCGTCAGGGACTTAAAAGAACACTGCGAAACAGACGGCTGCAGGGATATTGAAGACGGTATCTGTCCTGTCTGTCAGGCCAATGGAACCACCCGGCATATTAAGCGCTTCGGAGAATTTTCAGGAGTAGAAATTGATACCAAAAATCTGGCAGAAACCATAGAATTAACAGGGGATGCGGATTCCGTAAAGAACTATTTCAAAATCGAAGGCGCAGACGATGTAATCACCAGCCGCATCTCCAACCGGCTGATTGGCAATGGCTACATGTGGAAGCTGGGAACTTTGCAGAAATCTCAAATGTCGGACGACCTGGTAAATGCCATCGAGGCCCGCGAACAAATGATGGCAGACAACCATTATCAGGAAGTCTATAACGACTTATGGGATCAATGGAATGGCTTAGAGACACAAATATTGGAGTATCAGTCCGGTATGATGCCAAGTCCTGAACACGCAGAGGATAATGCGGAAAAAGTATTTCAAGATCTCTTTGGAAGCAACGGAAAAATAGATTATGCTTATGCCAGCAACCGCTATCAGACAGCAGAACAAATTGCAGATTCTATTATGAATTATGCGAAACTATTAATTAGTACCAATCATACCATTGAATACACTAATCTGAAATCTGCCAACGATACATGGAACGGTAAAACTGTAGTAGGTTCCATCACTTTTAAGGTACATATCTATTTAGACGGATACTACATTGACGATGACGAAACCAAAGGATATCTGGATGAATACACCTCTCCTGCCGAAATCACCCTGAAGGTTGCCAAAGGTTATGACATAACCTATTCAGAGGAAGGAAGCAATGCGGGGATCTATACCACCGATTACTACAACTACTTAAAACGTCTGATTGATACTGCCAATGCCAAATCGGATATCACGGATGAGGTGATCACGTTTGAGCCGATTACACCTTTTGATATATCGCCGGATGCGGAAACGTATCAGGGTACTGCCCTGAAATCCACTCATTATAGCAAATACTGTTATAACCGTTTGGATTCCTTCTGCAAGGCATATGAAGCCTGTAGTTCTGTTGTTGCAGGAGTGAATGGAACGATAGCCTCTAATGACACTGATAGTACCCGGGAAGATACCGGAACTGATGTTCCATCGAATGAAACAATCCTTTCCGGAGAAATGAGGAATGAGATTGGAAAATTTTATTTTGTGGCACCTTTGAAATCCGACCTTTCCTATTACAGATTTCAAAAAGGCAAAACATATACCCTTACAATCACCACTTCCTCCAGTTATGGGTTTACATCGTCCAATATTGTTTGTATGTTAGGCACAAGTGGGAACGTGTACCCCGGAACCGGCAATGGTCTGATGGCTTCTGACGTCACGAAAAAAGATTTACACACTTTTGTTCTGACAATCAGGGGCGATGGGAATATTTATTCTCATTTATGTGTCGGACTTGAAAGTGAATCGGATTACGATCGTGTATATTTATATCAATTTCGTATTACTATGCCAACCGTGATCTCTACGTCACCCGGTTCCTCTGAAACGGTAGATATATTAAAGTATTTAAAGGCAGATGGTAAAATAGGGAACATCCAGGAAGACCTGCTGGGGAAATACCAACAGTATATACTGTTACTGTCCGGAAGAATGCAATGGTTAAACGACCAGATCGAACAAATGAAAGCAAAACAGGATTCTTTGCTGGAAGAAATTAATAAAATCAAAGATATCTGTGATATGGAACATTGTATCAAGGACTATGCCGAGAAACATGATATCACAGGAAATCTCTGGTACGAACTCTGTTCCTTCAAACGGCAGGACACCTACCGCAATGAAAACATGATTGGCGAAGGTGTGGAGGAAGCCACCCTGATGCAAAATATCGAAAACTTAATCGAAAGGGCGGAGGAAGAAATCGACAAAGCCTGTAACATCACATATTCTGTCAGTGCCACCATAGATAATCTCCTGGTCATGCCGGAGTTTGAACAGTTTTGGGGCAAGTTTACGTTGGGAAACTACATTCATATGCGCATAGATGGCCAGATTCACACCATGCGGTTAATCAGCTTGACTTATGATTACAGCGATCTTTCCCACTGTACCGTGGAATTTTCCGATGTAGTCAGCCGGAAAAGCCCCACGGACAACATGAAAGAAATCCTGTCGCAGGCAGCATCCATCGCCACTACTGCAAAAACAGTAGCGAGACAGGCGGAAGAAGGAGCCGAGGCAAAACTCAGTATTAACACCATTCAAAATGATGCGTTCAACATCGCCAACTCCCGCATCACCACCGCAGACGGCCAGAGTTTTACCATTGACCGCTATGGCATTACCGGAAGAATGATTGACGAAGTGTCAGGTGAAGTATCGCCTGAACAGATCAAAGTCATTAATAACCTGTTATGCTTTACGGATGACAATTGGGCGCATACCAAGACTGCCTTGGGTAAGATCACCTACCTGAACCCACTGTCACAGGAATATGAGACAAGGTACGGTCTGAATGCGGAAGTTATGATTGGCAATCTGATGATGTCGGAGAAACTGTATATCAGTGACGGCAACGGCAGTGTCTATATAGACGGCAATGGGATTACTCTGGATGGTGGAAGTATTAAATGGCTGACACCTATTAGTCAATCAGCAGTTAATGGGCTTTCAGACGGGTTATCAACCCTAAATGCTTTTAAGAATAAAGTTAATACAGCGCTGACTGGTAGTGCTACTACCGAAATCGGATCAGATCATGTTATTTCTCCAAAAATCGGCGGTGGATATTTATATATTGTGGATGGTGGAAACTCTATCACGCTGAATCCACACGCAGGAACAGTATCTGATGAAACAGGAACAAATACCAGTTCTGACAATATGTTTGAAATCAAAAGCAACGCTAAGACCATTTTGGAAGTTGACAAATCTGGAAATTTGACAGTAGAAGGAACAATCAGAGCATCTGATGGATATATTGGCGACAAAACAGATGGATGGGAAATATCTAATAAAGCGATCTATCATGGTTGTAATTCCATTAATTCTTTCAAAAAAGGCACATATGTGGGAACAGACGGATTTTGTAATTATATGAGTACCGATTCCTTTACCAGAATTACCGATGGTCGGTTGATTACAAACAACCTGCAGGCGGATGGTGGAGTCATCGGAGGATGGACTATAAACGACAAAAGTTTATCTTATGATGATAAAAATGGAAATTATATGGCTTTAGATATACAGAACAGCCGGATTATTTCTAATAACAATACAGATAGTGTAATACTACACTCTGGTTCTCTGCAATTCAGCCAAAATAACAATAAATACATTACTTTTTCTATAACAAATTGGGCAACTCAGCCAACAGTCTATGGTGTCGGAATTGAATCGGAAGCACAATCTAAATTCATTTCTTTTGGTAATAAGGAAACTGAAAATGATACAAGTTACATTACTCCATTTTTGTTAAATTATGGACTTAACCCAGATGGAATCACGCAACCTGTCATTATGTTTAATGATGCTTATTTAGGAGGAGATTTGCATTTTAGTAATGACTCCTATATCGGTGCGTATTCTAATGGGGGGGTTTATAGCACAAAGATAGCATGTAAACATTTAGATATTCATAATTCTGGAACGATTAATAATGCATCTCCTAATATGGAATATAACATTACTTTTGATTCGCCGTTTACTACACCGCCAAAAGTATTTTGTTCTGCTCATGTATCTGACGGTTCGATCGCTGCTGCATCTGCCACAAATGTTACAACAACTGGTTTTACTTTGCATTTTAATCGGGAAAATGATTCAATGGCAACAGCAACAATCGACTGGGTAGCTATATCTTGACAATGAAAATACTGTCAATTCATAAAAAATAGTAAAACAACATCATTGTATGTATTTTTCAGATATAAGTCACAGCATATTAAATTTTTAAACATCCATTCTTTGTCTATTCTAACTTTATAAAGGAGGTTGTAATGAAAATAACCAAAGAAATTAACCTTAACATAACCCAACCAAACAATTTTCAATTAATTCATGTCATGCAAGGAACAGTAGATTCTGTCAAAGTCATTGCACATCTATACGATGGGAACAAACCTTACCAAATCCCTGATACCGTAAACCAATATCAAATCCTGGGCATATTGTCTTCGGGGAAATATTTAATTGATGATCAAGTGACGCGGTATGATGATACCAGTGTCACTTTCGTCATTAACCAAAATATGATGGCCAAAGCCGGCTATGTCAAATTCAGCCTCTCACTAGTGGATTCTGCGGATCAAAGCATCGCTGAAACCTTTCCCGCCAAGATCATGGTAACAGCAATTCCAGGACAAGATTATGAACAAACTGACGAAATCCCAATTATCACAAAATCATTACAGGAAGTGAAAGAAGGTGCGGAAATTGCGGTAAACGCTGCAAATAGATCTGAAGCATATTATAACAAATTAATCTCCGAAAAGGGACAGCCAAATGGCATTGCTACATTAGATGAAAACACAAAAGTTCCTTTGGATGAATTATATGAAGCAACCACTTCCAGCAAAGGTATCACACAATTAGAAGATAGCATTACTAGCACTTCTGTCATCACTGCTGCTACACCGAATAGCGTGAAAATAGTGAATGATGCTTTAACGACAGAAATCAGCCGGGCTGCTGCCGCTGAGTCAACCTTGTCACAAAATTTGAATGCAGAGATCACCAGAGCCACAACAGCAGAAAATGATTTTCAGTCTATGATTGATACCAATAAACCTATTTGGGATGATAAATATACCAAAAATGAAATAGATAATAAATTTTCCACTTTGGAAACAAATATAGATTGGAAAGAAGCCGTTGCCACATATGATGATATCATGGTTACCTATCCAAATCCCGAAGACGGATGGACAGTAAATGTAAAAGATACGGATTATACCTATCGTTACAGCGGTACTGAATGGGTAGCCATATCAGCCAATGCTATACCAAAATCAACACAATCCATTGATGGCTTACAAAGCAAGGAAGACAAGGCTAAGTTAGACGGAATTGCCACAGGCGCGGAAGTCAATCAAAATACTTTCAGCAATATAGCAGTCGATTCTACGACCATTTCCGCAGATGAAAAATCAGATACGGTAACATTCATTTCAGGAGATAATGTAACTCTCACACCGGATACCGACACTGATAAAGTCACCATTTCTTCCAGCCATCCGCCTGTCACACACAGCACAGATACCACTTCTGCCGCCTCCCCCGACGCAGGCAGAACATTCACTACCATTGACAGTATTTCCAGAGACGCAAATGGACATGTGACAAAAGTAAATACGAAAACGGTAACTTTGCCAAATACCAGCGTTGCTGTGGATGATGCTTTATCCTCCACATCGGCAAATCCTGTTCAGAATAAAGTGGTCCATGATGCACTCAATACAAAACTTTCTTTAAGCGGCGGAACTATGACTGGTGATGTCATTCTCAAGAATCGTTTAGTCATGAATGATGGTTTGTATGACAGAAATGTAATTATTGCTTATGACGATGAGGATGCTAACAACTATGGCAGCGAAATAGTAATTACCGGCAGTGGCAATACATTTATCGGAAGCGGTGAAAGCCCGGCAGGACTAAGAACAGCATTGCAAAATGCTGTGGAGACTGGCGAGACATATAACAAAATTGGTGAAAATACATACATAACCTCTGATGGCAGTATCTATTTGTATTCCGGGACATCAAATGATGGCACCACGAGAACGGGAATTATGTACGATTCCTCAGGGACATTAAGACCCCTTGTTGCCAAAACAAGATTTTTAGGCTCGGCATCTATACCCTGGAATGCTATATATACCCATCTAGGCTATTTTAATGGATTGAGATTGGGCGAATATGCCACCGATGCTTACGGATGGTTAGATATTTGTTACAATGGCGAACAAACGAGTAATATGTACGGTAATGCAGTAGGAACCGTATTTGCACCAAAGACGAACAACACAGGATCCATCGGTCTGTCAAATGCAAAATGGGAAAATATTTATGCCACTACATTTACAGGTAATTTAAATGGTACAGCCTCGACGTCTACATATTCAACCGTCTCCGAACTTAGTAACACAAATGCGACAACGTATTTTCCAGTTATGGCATCAACGGCGCAAATTAATTCAGCGCTGGTTTTACCCAAAAATGCAATGTCTTTATATGTACCCGCAACAACATCAAGCAATAGTGTTGCAAGGCTTACACTCGGCAACAGTACCGCATTTGGAACAGCAGGAAGTATGTACGGTTCTCTAAGACTGTATCATACCGGTTCATCCTCGGCAACAACAAAATATTATGCTGACCTGCGAACTTCTACAAACTTAACTGCCAACCGAACGATATACCTCCCCAATAGATCAGGTACGCTATCAACAGATCTTGTTTTAGTGTCAAATACTTCTTCTCACACCATTGGCACAACTGCTTCTAATGCAATCAGTTTAGCTGCTTACTGGGATTTATACAGTGAATTTATCGTGCATGTCAATCTGGAATCTGGTACCTATGTATATGATTTTACCATTCCAAAAGTACGCACCGATACATATCGATTAATCAGAGGTTTTCATAACGGTTCACAAAATACATGCCTTTTGGCAATAGATGGAACAAAGAAAACGATTCAAGTTGTATCATTCCTATGGAATGGAACCGCTCAAACAACATGTAGTGTTAATGTCTATGGAAGATAACGGTTCGTATACTTCAGGGGTTGAATAGAATCTCTATTCAATAACCATGCCATTTTATATATGCTAAATTATCGTTGTCCATCTAAATAAGCCACTTTTTTAAGGGTAGTAGAGATCAATTAATCATCCTCTCTACTGCCCTATTTTTTACTTTCGACAAGAAACTCAAAGATTTCCTTTTGTCTGTATCGTTCCAGGATTTTCCGATCAATATATTTTCTATACGATCATTCATAGTCCTGTAAACATTTCTCAAAAAACTTAAACGCAATATTATACATTAATTCATCTTCCTCTTGAAGTGACCGGGTATGATCCCCGGCTCCTCTGGATCGATTAACCAAATCAAAAAATTCCTGAAATTTCACTTTATCATTAAAAATATTTTGATAGTCTTTCCATTCTTTCAATATAATATCTTTTAACTGAGAAAAATATAATTCCTCTAATGCCATTTTGAACGTAACATCTCTCATTTTACTTTCCTGGGTTTTATCGGTTGTGGTACCTTTGATATTGGAAATCAGTTTTTCTTTTGCTCTCTTCCCATACTTAGTCCGCATATTATAAAAGATAATGGTTCGTAATTTATTCTCCAATGCATCTCTTCTAATATTCAACCGTGCCCTTTTTTCACTTTGCGAATTCAAAGTACTGTCATAAATAAATTGGTTCTTCAAATACTCCTCAATCGATTTAATTCTGATAAAATACTCTCCATTATCTTTTTCGATCAGACAATAGCCACATAAATGTTGGATCTCTCTCCCTCCCATACTAAGCTCTTTATTAAAACTCTGTCTCCCATCCAATGCCAGTTTTTTTAATAGTTCAAATTCTTCCGGATAATAGTTCTGCAATACACACAAAATTTGTTCTATCATTCCCGACATAACCAATTTATATTCTTTTGCCTTTTTTTCGTAATGATATCTTGTTACCGTGGTTGGTCTTTTCTGTTTAACATTCAATAATTCCGTATTAATTTTACTGCATACCTGCCTGGTTAAAAATGGATGTCCACCGTAATCTTCTACCAATTTCCCAAAAACTTCTTCTTCAAAATTAATTCCCAAATGCGATCCAATACTGGAAATCATGTTTTTGATATCATAGTAATCAAACAAAGTCATATATGTCGGATTTAAAAAGTTAAAAATAGGATTATCATACCCATTAATTTGACTAATCTCAATACACTTCGGATTCACACCTGCAATAATAAAAGAGAAAAAGGCATTGTTTGTTTGAATAATGGATCGAATCGCCTGCCAAAAGAACAAAGCATCATTTTCTTCTTTCCAATGTTGCGAAGGAGAAGTGGTAAAACTAATACTTTCAATTTCATCAAATATTAATAAAATTCTAATATTACCAAGATTTTCATACATCTTTTTCATATCAGACTCAAAGTTTTTGATCGCATCCTGTTCACTATATCTCTCAATCTTTAAATCAATGATACATTTTTCACTTAATGCTACACTTTCTTCCTGAGAGGATTCATATTTATATTTGTTATACACCCTGTCAATGATTTGAAATAACAAATGATTCCACCGATGATGATGGTATTGGGAACAATCAAAATAAACAGCAGCGCCACCCTCCCGTTCTATCCGCAACCGCAACAAGTTCAGAACCGATGTTTTGCCTATGCGTCTTAAACCAAACAGACCACTCTGTTCACCCAGATTATATTTCCCATAAAACTCTGAAATCAGATTCGACCTGTCTTTACCAAAAAATAAATTATCATTATTTAAAGGAGAAGCCATACCAAACAAATCACGTTCATATAAGAACTCCCTCACCCTATTTTGAAAATCCTCTTCCTGGATACCATGTTGTAGTTCTTCCAAACTAAATGGAACAATCAAACGTGTATCCATATTATTATTACGATCATCTTTTACGATAGAGACAATATTCGTATTATCATCGATTAAAAAAAGTGTAATCTTATCCAGTCTGTTTTTAAATTCATCCTTCGTGATGAGCAAATAATCAATAAAATCTTTTGTACGGCTTTTGAAATCCCTCATACCATCCGTACAGCATAAAATTAACACTTCATTCCCTAAATTATACAAATCCCTTAGAGCCTTTGTTGGTTTGAAAAAATGTATTGTATAATAGGTGCTCTTAAAATACTGCTCTCTTGAAAATGTAATTAAACCCAATTCAGAAAAGCTTTTAATGGCATTGTAAACTTTTAAACCACCCTTGATTTCTATTTCTTGATTTGTCTTATTATTTTTTACAATTCCTATTCTCTCCATTTTGTTCACTAATTCCCTTTCTCTTTGTAATGTAAAATTCTATACAGCAGAATAACATAATAAAATTTTAATCTCGTGTACTTGGTAAAATTAGTAGTTAAAATGGTAACTTCTAATGGATGATTCCTAAAAACCAACAAAGGTTTACTTATTTCAAATATTCCAAAACAACAAAAGCTATCAGACGTCATTCTCCGATAGCTTTTAAAACCGTTATTTCTTTCTAGAAAATACCAAAAACCTTTCCATCTCCACTATTTCCTCACCACAAAAAGATATCTGGCCATCTTTTTCACAAATTCCTCATACGCTTCCACCGCACACTCCGTCTGATCCATCAACATTTCAAACCACCTCATATACCCCTCCTGTTCAAACTCTTTTTGATGCGCCAGAGCAGCCGCCCTTTTTTTCCTAAGTAACTGATAAGTCTGCTCTGTAATATCCGTTACTTCATATTTCATATGCTGTTTACACAATACCTGCGCCAGTTCCGTTGTGGCGGCATTCTCTGTCTTAGGCATGACATCCCCTTCCTGATACCCTACAAAAAAGACTCCATTTGGTTTTAACCAATATTTGATCTGTGACACAAACTGTAGCATATCTGTGGCAAAATACATGGTATCCATAGAAGTAATCAAGTCAAAAGATTCCTCTGGATACTCGATCGCACCGATACACCCCTCCCTAAATTCAGAATGAACAGGATACAACTTTCTAGCCGTCTTGATCGCATTTTCAGAATAGTCAAATCCATAAATAAAAGCATCTGTTTTGCTCTGCAAATATCCTAACATCTTTCCGTTACCGCAGCCGATATCCAATATCTTTGTGCCTCCATCTACTGGAATATACGGCAATATCATATCAATTTGATGAATGTCGCTAAAACCATCCTGGGAGAAATCCTCTCCAAAAGCATCTTTGCAAAACATACAAAACGCCTTTGATGCACCTGCCATATCATAAAACGCTTCATAAGCATCATAAAATAATAAATCATTCTTTTTCATATGTATACTCCTTTCCATCGCAATCAGTCTCCGAACAAATCATCCAAATGCAAATCCTATTGAATGAACCTATCTTCCCGTCATCTTATCATCTGTCACCCTTTTCCCCCATCCACATATATTAAAAGTACAAGGGTCAGAGTGAAACATAACTTTTTCACCCGGCAGGTTTGTGTCTGCGCTGCGACACAAACATTGCTTTATGTGCCGTAAGCAACGAAGAAAAGGAGGAAACTATGTACAACAATCAATGTGAACATGAAAAACAGAAACACGTCCACGAAATCACAGGCAGTACCAGAATCCTAAATGAATGTGGCGAATGCCATAATCACAGATTCTGCACCGTCACAGGAGAAGCCGTTTATACCAGAGATCGATGCGACCACTTCCACGAAGTAAAATTTCGCACTGATTTTGCCGATGGTCATTATCACGAATTTTGTGGTAAGACCTCTGGAGCCATTCAGGTAGGCGGGGGCAAACATGTACACTTCATCAAATCCTGCACCAGGGAAGCCGATGGTCACAAACATGAGTTCCAGGCAGCGACCCTGATCGACAGCCCTACTGACTTTAAGTGTAGATAGGATACCGCAAATCAAAGATTTCAAAATCAAGTAACAAAAGATGTGCCCTGGTATGTATTTCCAGGGTACTTCTTGTTTCCAACCTCTATGCCTGACGAAACACCACTGTCATCTGCATAAAATCATCTTCTATTTCTGCGAATATTTCTCCATCCATTTTATTCATCAACTGCCTGCAAATGTATAGTCCCAGACCGCTCCCACTGGTTCCATCTGTATTGGAACCATGCCAAAAACTGTCAAAAATATGGACCAGCTCTGTTTCCGGCAACGTACAGCCACTATTTCTAACAGTAATCAACTGACATCTTTCCTCCTGGGCAAACCGGATATCAATACGATGCCCATCTCCATATTTGATAGCATTTTCCATAATATTCTGTAACACTTCCACGCCCCGGTCCAAATCTCCCCTGAGTAAACAATCCCCGTAAGATTCCACCGCAAAATCAATGCTTACCAACGCTAACTTCTCTGTATAATACGCAGATATCTTTTGGACTAATTCCGATAAATAAAACTCCCCATTTTGAACCTCCAAGTTCAAAAAATCCTCCCTGGATGCCTTGATCAAACAGGAAACATAATGTTCAATTTCATCCGCTTTTGCATTGATACTTTCTGTGATGCTGACCTGTTTTTCCGGATCGGTATAGATCCCTTTGGAAAGTGCTCTGGCATATAATTTTATCGCTGAAAGCGGAGTCTTGATATCATGTGATATGGATAAGACTAATGTCTTTTTCTCCCTCTGTAAATCCAGTTCCCGCCGCTTCTGCTCCTCTATACTTTCCCGCAACAAGTCCAATCCCCATATAAATTTTCCAAAAAAACGGCTTTTACTTTCTTTCAAAGGTACCGAAAGATTCCCTCTGGATAACTCATAGGGAACATTTTTCATGGTATCCAAAGGCAGCAGTATCTTGTAACGTATCCATATCATAATTGTGATGACAAACAATGACATGACCAAAAGGATTCCATTTACCATCAAAACAGTCTTCTTCTGCTTTCCCTCATGCACGATATAATCCATCCGATATAAAACACCATCAATCTCACGCACTACATAATCATGATCCGTATGATAAAATTCCGATGAATCATCCCATATTATCTCAATCCCGGTCACATATTGGCACTGGGATAAATCCACTGCATCCAGACCTTTTTCCTGAATCGTATTTACCAGTCGATTGATTTCCACGAGGTATGGTCTTCCCCTGCCAGAACCAGTTTGCTCAAACAACATCCAGTTTGCACCTATGATGATTAGGAGTATACCTAAGACAATCATGCCAGACATTCGATTATAACTTCTCATACAAATTGATACCCCACACCCCACACTGTCTGAATCCTTACTGGGTTTTTGGGGTCCTTTTCTATCTTCTGACGAAGCCATTTAATATGCACAGTCAGGGTCTGCATCTCCGAATCACTGTCAGTCCCCCAGATACGATTGAAGATAAATTCTTTTGTGAGGACCTTTCCCTTATTTTCCATCAGCAAAAGCAACAGATCAAATTCCTTTGATGTCATGTTTACGATGTTCCCCTGATAACATACCATCCGGTTTACTTTATTTAAAATCAAATCTCCAGCCGACACTTCCTCCTGTGAATATCTGCGCTTAAAAATACCAGCAATCTTCGCCAGCAAGATATCGATATCATACGGTTTTTCGATATAATCATCTGCCCCAAGAATCAGTCCATTTAGTTTATCTTCTTTTTCTGTCCTGGCACTGACAATGATAATCGGTGTATTACTCTGTTCCCGGATCTTCTGGCATACTGCAAACCCATCTCCCCCTGGCAACATGATGTCCAACAAAACCAGCTTCGCGCCATACTGTTCGTATAGCTGTAATGCTTTTTCTCCCGTATCAGCCACACAGAGGGAATAATGCTCCATGCGCAAAAAATCACTTAGCAGATCCGCAAGCTCCCTATTATCTTCCACTATCAGAATATCCATCATCCCTAAGACCTTTCCCTTACCAGCCCATCTCCATCAACCAGTTATTCAATGTCCTCTCCCGCTCTCTGAGCTGAGACTTCGCATTGTATCTGCCTAAATTATATTCACCTTTGATGTATCCGTCAACCAGATACAACACCCTTGTGCTTTTGGCTGCCACTTTGATATCATGTGTCACCAGCAGTATCGTAGTCTCTGCCTCATTGATTTTGACCAGTTCTTCCATGACATCATCCGATGAACTGCGATTCAGCGCCCCTGTAGGCTCATCCGCGAAAATTATCTTCGGATGGTTGATCATGCTTCTACAAATGCATGCCCGTTGAAGCTCACCGCCGGATACTTCATTGATGTCATGGTTGGCAATATCAATGATTCCCAGTTTCCTCATCAAATCCTGGGCCCGCAAAACGATATCACGGCGGCTCTCTTTTGTCTTCTTGGACTGACAGGCAGGGAGTATAATGTTATCCATTACTGTGAGGTTTTTCATCATGTACATCTGTTGGAATATAAACCCCATTTCATCCAGCCGCAGATCAGCCAATTCCTTACTTCCCAATCCTGTCATAAGACATCCATCAAATACCACTTCCCCTGCCGTGATGTTATCCATGCCGGACACTGCATACAAAAGTGTGGACTTGCCAGAACCAGATGGTCCCATGATGGCCACCATTTCCTGTTCCTCCACTTGAAAATTTACATTTCTTAATACATTATTTTGACGCTTATTCAAAATATACGTCTTGCATACATTTTTTACTTCTAATACTGTACTCATAATACACCTCATTTCTGCTTTTCACACCATCTCTTTAACTATCAATATTGGAAGTTTCTGCGCTGGAAATAGAACGCAGACTTTGTGCTGATACACATGCTGCACATGCGGTTACTGCCAGTAACAACAATGGGTAACATACGTACACCTCCCATGTACTGATCTCAAATCGAATATCATAGGCACCCATCTGTCTGAAAACCGGTTCTATCAACAGGTGAGATAACGGTGAAGATAACAATATTCCCAAAATCACTGCAATCAACAAAACCATACCGATCCGCATAGTCTGCCAGGATATCAAAGACATATCACTAAATCCAACCGCTTTGAGCAGCGCAATCTCACTTTTTTCTTTGATGATAAAACTTCTTACCATCAGGACAGCAACCAAAATATTAATACACAAAATAATAACCAGTATAAAGAATTTGATCCCCTCTAATTGCCCTGCCACATCACCGATCATATAGGAAACGTATTCTCCCGCCGTATATATCTCTGCATCACTAAATTCTTTCTTGAGTAAATTTTTTCTTTCCGATAGGGTATTCTGATCCGGCTGATCCCGATACCTGATTTGTATCCCGAAAGATCCTGCTGCGTCAGAATAATCCAGAGTTTCATCCTGACAAAAACGGATTCCCTCTCCTAAATTATTCATACTCTGATTAATCGCCGTCACAATGCAGGTTCTGTTTTCCTCCCCGATATGAATCGTTACCTCATCGCCAATCTCTGCCCCAATATGATCTGCAACGATATACGAAATCGCCACCTCACCAGGATGTTCGGGCGGTGTTCCCTCCAGGTAACGATACATCTCTGTTGTCACATCACCCACCCCTTGAAAAGCCAGGGAGGAAACCTTTTGATTTCCATGAGAAATGCTAAAACGAAACATGATTTCCTGGCAAACCTCAGCTTCTATATGATGTTTCCCCAATACCTCCCTCACGGTATCCAATTTCCGCTCAATCATCTCCTGATTATTTCCATCCAGCGTAATTATCGTCTCCTCCGATATCACATGATCACATTCCGACATGTTAAACCAGTGAATGAGTTGATCTGACCGCAAAGTGTTGATGGTATTTACTGGCAAAATAATTAATAATATACCGATCGTAAAAATTACAATCATCGAAAGAAACCGTCTGGGACTACTGGTAATATCATTGAATGCCAGAAAAGGCATCACTGGCAACTTAGTTCTACACAAATGTAACAATCCCTTCCCGGAAAACCGTTCCCCCGTCTCCCCATTATGAATGGCAGAAATGGGCGTAATTTTTTTGACCTGACGGGTACAAAAATAACAAAATCCCACCACAATAGCTGGTGTACCAATGGAACATAGTATGTTCAAAAGCCATTGATTTGTTCCCGATAGAATAATATTTTGAGAGACCTGGGCAAGTAACAGTTTTTCAAAAGGGAAACTGCAAAGCAGACCAATCCCTGCCCCCACCACGGAGATCGCAAGATATTTTATAATATAAAGTCCACGGATTTTATGATTTCGTATACCGATTGCTTTCATAATACCAATTTCACGAAACTCCTCACTCATGGTAAAATGAATCGTAAAATGCAGGATGACCATCGAGATCAGCAATAAACAAACACTAACCACCAATATAATGGCCGCGATGAGCATATCCATGAGATACATTAATTTGATTTGCGAACGATCGACACTCATGATGGTACGTAAATCCAGTTGGTTAAAATTATCCTGAAATGATGTGTCATCAGTATAAACGCTGACGCAGTCCATTTGCCTGTCATCGTACTTTTGCAGCATAGCAAAGTCATGTTCACTGACCAAAAAACGTGTCATCCCCACCATAGGAGATCCAAATAGAACATCTTTCGTATAATCTTTCAAGGTAAAGACATGTTTTGTGCCACCGATATCCATCACAATCTTGCATCCCCGGTAGAAATCATTTTTATCAGAATGGAAAATTTCCGCTGGCACATAAATTTCTCCATCCTCCACAGTTGTAATTTCTTTCGCCTGACTATCGAAAACCTTTGAACCTTCCACCGTGGATACACATAGCGAATTGACATACTCAAATTCTTTTCCACTGATGCTGACATTCGCCGGATCTAACTGCGCTAAACTGATCTTCTGATACTGATAGCCATAGTCACTGGCAAAAGCCTCAAAATGTTCTCTCTCACCGGTCTTTGACACAGCAAACCAATAGTCCGGAACCTCGGCCTTGGCAAAATAATGATCCAATGCTGTAGTGACAGTGACCATATTATTGACACTACTGGCAATGAACAGCGTTGCCAGTGTGATGAAAACTAATAAAATCACATTCATGGTCTTTTTCCGTTTCAGATCTCTTTTTAATATCCGTAAATACATTGGTGATCTCCTTTCTTTCCTGCGTGTCAAGCATAGCACAGAAATTATTAAATAATCCTTGTTACCATTCACAGCCGATTTGTCTAAAATAAAGTTATGATTTTATAAAATAT
>CAZFSU010000022.1:0-45887 GCA_964521555.1 uncultured Jutongia sp.
CGAGCCTTTGGTCTATGGTGGAATCGCCTTCAATACACCAGTCAATAAAGTGTTTGATCTCTTTAATCGGCATCCCTGTTTTTTTCAGACATTCAATAAGGGATAGCCATTCAAAATCGGAATCCTTAAACATGCGAATACCGCCGCCGGAACGCTCTACAAAGGGCAAAAGTCCCTCTTTGTCATAGTATCGCAGCGTGGAGGGCGCTACATTAAGTTTTTTTGCCATTTCTCCAATCGTATAGAACATAAAATAAAGCTCCTTAAAAATTTTTAAAAAACTCTTGACTTAAAGTTGACTTTAAGTTGTATAGTGTAATCGAACTTTCAAAAGTATCTTATCAACCCACTACTAAAAAGTCAATCGGGAGAAAAACGATAATAGGGAAATGATTACTCTCTGTTTTCTGGCGGCCCAGGGCGGCTGTGAGCCACAGCTTACCAGCCATGCCGCTGCAAATATGAGAATCGGCAATGATAAGGGGTTTGCGGTGTATCAATAATATGGCAAATAAGAAGGATGCAACAAAATAAGGAGGAAGATCAGAATGGAATATGTGACTTTATATAACGGAGTGAAGATGCCTCAGCTTGGCTATGGCGTCTATCAGGTGACGCAGGAGGAATGTGAACGCTGTGTATTGGATGCTTTGGAAGTGGGATACCGTTCCCTGGATACTGCGCAGAGCTATTTCAATGAAGACCAGGTGGGAAATGCCATTGCAAAATCTGGCGTTTCCAGAGAAGAAATTTTCCTCACCACAAAGGTATGGATTGAACACTATGGCTATGAACAGGCGAAAAAGTCGGTGCTGCAATCTATGGAAAAGCTCCAGACCTCTTATCTGGATTTGATTTTACTTCATCAGCCTTTTGCGGATTATTACGGCGCTTACCGGGCCTTGGAGGAATTATACAGAGAAGGAAAGGTCAGGGCGATCGGCGTTTCTAACTTCTATCCTGACCGCTTGGTAGACATTGCCTCCTTTGCCGAAATCAAACCAATGGTAAATCAGGTGGAAACCCACCCATTCAATCAACAAAAACTGGCAAAGGAATATATGGATAAATACCAGGTACAAATCGAGGCATGGGCGCCCTTTGGCGAGGGGCGCGGAGGTTTGTTTGAAAATCCTGTTCTTTCCGCAATTGGGGAAAAATACGGCAAGACCACGGCACAGGTCATGCTGCGCTGGCACTTGCAGCGGGGCGTGGTGGTTATTCCAAAGTCTACGCATAAAGAGAGGATGGCAGAAAACTTCCATGTATTCGATTTTGCATTGGATGAGAAGGATATGCAGGCGATTGCCGCGCTGGATCAGGCGGAAAGCTCGTTCTTCTCTCATTACGATCCGGCAATGGTGGAGTGGTTTGTAAAAATGGTGGAAGAGCGCAAAAACCATTATGACAGCTCCAAAGAAAAGAAGAACTGGTAAGGAGGATGTTGTAATGAAACCGGAAGAAATAAGCGTATTCCCGATTGGCGGGAAAAATGAAGCATTTGCAAAGTATTTTGTGGGGCAAAGTTATTTGAATATGCTGACAACAGAGGGTGTGGTGATTGGCAATGTCACCTTTGAACCGGGATGCCGGAATAACTGGCATATTCATCATGGGGAACAAGGCGGCGGACAGATTCTTCTTTGTACTGCCGGGCGTGGCTATTATCAGGAATGGGAAAAAGAAGCGCAGGAGCTTCACCCCGGAGATGTGGTAGTGATTCCGGCAGGTGTGAAACATTGGCATGGAGCCGCACCGGACAGTTGGTTCGCACACCTTGCGGTTGAGATTCCGGGAAAAGGTGTATCAACAGAGTGGCTTGAAGAGGTATCTCAAGAAAACTACCGCCACCTGAAATGAAAGAAAAAAGTAAGCTTCCTTGACCCTTCATGCCATGCGTGTGAGAAAAATCCGCATTCTGAACCGGGTCTGCTTGCCACCACAGAAAAACCGGCGTGACTCTCGCCACGCCGGTTCCACCGGAAATTTCATTTATTTCCCTATAACCCCCGTCCAATCAGACAGGGAATTTATCCTCACATTTTCACAAATTACCCAATGATGCGACGTGCGCATGCCGGAGTATTATAATTCACACTGGATGTCGTAATGCCAGTTCTCTTGCACTGTGCATGAACCACACGGCCACCGCCAATATACATAGCCACATGACCGATGCTGCCACCATGTTTGTAGAATACCAAATCGCCCGGCTGTAATTCACTAAGAGATACTGCCCTTCCACATCCGGATTGTGACGCAGAACTATGTGGCAATCCATAACCGAAATGTGCATACACGCTCATGGTAAAACCAGAACAATCTGCACCACTCGTCAGACTGGTACCTCCCCACACATAAGGATTACCCACAAACTGTAACGCATATCTGGCAATACTGCTGCCCTGGCTGCTGGACGAACTGCTTCCTGCTGTAGCAGTGGAAGAACTGCTGCTGTCAGATGTTCTCTCGGCCGCCTGCTCTTCTTTGATGGACACAGCCTTATTAAATCGAATCTTGGTAGATACATAATCTTTAGACACATATCCTGTCTCAGATCCTGTTAATTTGATCTTAACCCATTCTGAACTCTCACTCTTGACGACATAACTCTCACCATCATTAATCTGAGTCACAATACCTGCATCCGTACTTTTCTTCTCCCGCACATTCAGAGTATCCGTTCCTTTTTTCACGGTTGCATACGTTTTTCCAAATTTGTCCGCCAGTTTTTCCGCCTTGCTGCCAATCGCCAGAAAATCTTTACGAATATATCCTGTCACACTGCCGGATGAAATTTTAACCCAATCACCCTTTGTCTTCAAGATCTTTGCGGCACTTCCACGATACAATTTACCCTTGATATCACTATGGGTATTTGGTGCCTTACGGATATTAACATAGTCCTTGGCAATGGAAATAGCTGTATGTTGATATTTTCTGGAAACCTTTTTCTCAGACTTTGGTGCCTCGGCAGGTGCTGCCGTGGGTGCTGCCGTAGCCGCAGGCGCTTCCGTTACTACAGGCGCTGCTGTAGAGGCTGGTACACTGATTGCTGCCGATTCTGTTGTGTTACCATCTGCTACCTTCGCTGCTGCTTTCGGCAAAATCGTTTCTGCCGGAAGAATCACTACCTCCTCTGCATCCGAATCTACAGTAGAAACGACCACTGCCTGCGCATTCTCCGCGCTTTTACTAACATTATTTTGAGGTGTATCCGCTAAAGCAGCATTCAATCCAATGGTCAACATACATGCAATAGTAATACCGACTGCCTTCTGAAATAACTCCTTACGATACATAAAATAAACCAAACCTTTCTCAAAATCCTTTGTTTCATGCCAGACGAATGATTTCTACCTATCATTGTCTGCAAATTGTTACAAAAATATTACAATCTGTTACAGAGTATAACAAAGTTGTTACAAAGTGTCAACATTTTTTTACAGAGATTTTTACGGCCTGGTTTATTGTTATTAGAATACCACCTGCTATTATTTAGATAATTTCACAAGATTTGCGTCCTGGGCAAAATTACTCATTTCATAAAGTACCAGGATTTCTGCATCCTTCTGCTGTTCTAACAGCTCCGCCACAGATTTTCGATAATACCGCAAATCAATCATGGTAATTTCTGCATAATCCTGTAATAAAAACGGAACCATGCTATTAGCAAAGGAATCCTTGAAAATCACTAGTTTACCTCCTTCTTCCGCTTTGGTTTTGATCTTCACCTCCGCATAATTCCCACCGAAGAAATAGGCATATTTATCCTTCGTGTCAAGTTTTTTATCTTGGTAAATACCGGTTTGTTCATGACCATCGCACACGACAGATGTAGTCTCTCCGACCTTGGCTGCCGCATACATCACATCCGGCTCCACAGTACGATCCAACACCTTGGAATATAAGGTCCCATAAAATGATCTGGTTACCACCTCTGGCGCAAACTCCTGATATTCCTTCGGCTCCCTTCCTCTGGCACTAACATATGCCACATAGCCCTGATACGCCCCCGGCAATGTCCAGTGGTGATCCGTCCGGAAATAAATAGACGTATCTATCTCGTCATGCTCTAATAATTCTTTTTGAAGTTGCAAGCCCTTGCGCAGATCCAATAACCTGGTGGCAGCACAAACCACATCTGCCGCATGATACATGGGATCTGCCTGATAATAAGGCGCATATTTCGGCAATTTTTCCGATAGCATCGTTCCCGCAGAAGGTACTAACATCAAACTGACCTGCTCCGGATATAACCCCGACAAATATTCCACATATCGGAGATTTTCCATATAACGGAACATATCAATATCTTCTGTCGTTGTCTTGGTCAGATACGTATCCTCTTTTCCCAGATAGGTTCCCCCGATATCCCGGTATCCCATCTTTCTCTCCGCATACGTGGCCAGTGCAGTGAAATGGTCACGGCCAATCGTCTGATCATCCACTGCCTTCTCTAAATCTGTCTGATACTCTCCCGACAGGAACTCTCTGACCTGAAAAGCCGGCAGTTTCGCCAACACCCGATTTTCATTGTCCGAAAATTCCTTATTGGGTGTGATTACAGTCAAGCCGCCTATCAACAGCAGCAGCCCGGCTGTCAGACAAAAATACACTCGATAATACCACTTCATAAACTGCCTCCCTTCCACATCCATTCCCATTCTGCCCTAAAACCGGAAATACAAGAATGGGTTATAAGAACCGTTGACCAAAAAGGCGAAACTCAATATCAATAAAACAATCGTATATAAACTAATGGCAACAAATTTAATTTCAACATGATATTGAGCACAAACCGCCACTTTAGGTTGTACTATACGATTCCACACTAAGGATAATATTTGTCTCGGCCAATGTGTCGATGCCAGAATCAACAGAATCAATAGCGGAACATGGGTATACCATTGATAGACCGCGGTATGATCACACCAGCCGTCCCCCAGTCCAAACATTGCCGCCAGATAACGCAACATTGTTCCCATACTTTCGTTCGCGAAAATCATCCAGCCGGTCACCACAAAAAACATAGTGTAGACATGGCCAATCCAATCCTGCAGGCCCTTCAGCCAACGCAATAAAATGAATTTCTCCAACAATAATAATGCGAAATAATACAGTCCCCACAAAACAAAATTCCAGGCAGCGCCATGCCACAATCCGGTTAATCCCCATACCAGAAATAAATTTATAATCTGCCTGCGCGCACCAAACCGGTTTCCCCCTAACGGAATATATAAATACTCCCGAAACCAACCGCTCAACGTCATGTGCCAGCGTCTCCAAAATTCTGTAATGCTTTTTGATTCATAGGGATGATCAAAGTTTTCCGGAAAGTGAAAGCCAAAGATCTGTCCCAGACCGATGGCCATATCGGAATAGCCCGAAAAATCAAAGTAAATCTGAAAAGTATATGCCACAGCGCCCAGCCATGCCCCCGCCGCCGTCAAAGAGCTTCCGGTAGAAATCTCTGTCCAGAGCGAGCCAATCTGATTTGCCAGCAATACTTTCTTTCCCAGGCCGATCAGGAAACGCTGCATCCCCTGTGCCATATCACGCCCCACCAGTGTACGGCGATACAAATCTTGTTCCACCGAACTATAACGCACGATAGGACCGGCAATTAATTGAGGAAACATGCTAACATACATGGCAAATGCAATAAAATCATGCTGTGGTTTCACCACACCACGATATACGTCAATCGTATATGACATCGTTTGGAAAGTGTAAAAAGAAATACCGATCGGCAAAGCCAGCTCCAGGAGCGGAAGTATGGAACCAAGATGATTCAGATTCGTCAGAATAAAATCCGTATATTTAAAGAAACACAAGATCCCCAGATTACCCACCACCGACAAACACAAAATCCATTTCCGCTTGTCCGGCTGACGTTCTTCAAAATATTCCAACGCCCGGCCATTGCCATAGTCAAACACTGTAGAAAATAACATGATTAAAATGTATTTGGGTTCACCCCATGCATAAAACAGTAAACTTACGAGCAATAGCAGTATATTACGGTATCTGACCGGACACAAACAGTATGCCGCCAATACCAGCGGTAAAAACAAACACAAAAATACAATGCTGCTAAAAACCATGATAATCCTCATTTCTAATGAATAATCTGTGATAATTTACCAACCAAATAGGAATTTCTCGTCATAGAAATGTTATTGACAAATAAAATATCCTGTACTTTCTTTTCCTTGGCCAATGTAGATATTTTTCCGGTCCAATAACGATAATCTACTACATAAATTTTATGGTAATGATCCGCCAGATATGGTACAAATGCATTGCCAAAGGATTCTTTGACCACGATACAGGCTGAATCATCTTTGATATCTTTGTTGGTAATAATCGAATATGCATTATCTCCTCCCAGAAACGCACAGTATTTTGCACTGATTCCATAGCCGGACGCATCTTCAATCACGTTACCATTCACCATCTTACCACTACTCGTCTGAGTTTTCATGGATATGTGGCTGCCCTGTGGATAATATACTTTCACTTTGTCCTTGCGTAAATCTTTATTTTGTTGGGAATCGCCATAAAAGGTACCAATAAAGCTGCCAAAAGATGCCTTTTTGTACTGTGATAATTCATTCGGTGTACGTCCCGTATCATCACAAAACTGGCGATATGCATAATAGGCCCCTAATGCCGTCCAGTGATGATCCGTACGATAATAAATATAGTCTGTACGATGCTGCATTAATGTATCATACAGATTTATTTTTTTTACAGGATTTTTGATTTTTTTATAAATTTTATTGATGGAATCTTCCTGATCAGAGGATCCTACTTTCTCTGCCTTGTTATCCGGCAGCGTGATCCCCACACTGGTAGGAACCACCAGATCATAAACCTGATAGGATTTGCCATACTGTTTCCCCGCACGATTCATCAATTTCGCATACACTTCCGCCACACTCGAAACATAATTATAGATCTCGTATCCGGTATCCCCTATCACAGCAGTACCGGTACTATCATATAATTTCACTTTATCCTTGGAAATAATTGGCACATAAGTCGCTGCGGGCTCGTTTTTTTCTGTCGGTGCCGCTGTTACACCCTCTCCCTGGCTCACGGCAGCAGCAGGAGTTGTCTGTGCATCTGTCTCCGGTTTCTGTTCAGACTTTGGTTCTGGTGTCACTTCCGTTGCATTTGGTCCCACCGTCGCGATATCCGCTTGTTTTGTACTATCTTGCAACGCATCTGAAATCACCACTGCATCACCACTGGAGACATCCGACCGAAAACGGCCACATGATGTACACATTACACCGATCAATAACCCCGCCCATAATAATTTTTTCTTCATTGTTGAAATGCCTCCACGATCAAATCCTGTGCACGTTCCCGGTCCGCAGTCACACACGCCACTACATAAACACCGCACCGAATGATCACGGCCCGTCCGATTTTATCCGCCTGCTCCGGAATGTAATCCTCAAAGGACTGTTTCATATCCTTCAAATGCTCTTCCACTGCTGTCTGATTCTTTTCCGCAGATTCCTCACTTCCCGCCTTCACTACCAGCAACTCATCTGCACATGTCCCCTCACCCATATACAATTCCATCTTGGAATCTTTTTCTATATTCACCATACCATCTGCCAATGAGGAATCCATCAGCTCCAAAGTTGTTTCATATTCCACATCATTAAGCAACTGATTCGTCAACTCCTGTATATCTACCTGCGCTCCGGAAGCAGTTGCCTGGGGTTTCTCCTGTGCCGTCTGTTGTTTCCCTGTTTTCGTCCCACGTCCCATCGAAACCGTTCCCCAAATAAAAATAAATAAGATAAAAACTGCTATAACAGCCAGCGATGCCGCTCGTTTATCTTCCCATAGTTTCATCTATATAAACTCCTTATCGTATATTACGTAATATGCTCTAACTAATTAATTATAAATGCCACTATAAATAGAAGTCAACCATTTTCCGTAATTTTATCCGGGGAGATTTCTCCTGCCATGTATTTCCTATTCAAAATAATAGAAAAGCCATCCCATAGTTTCCTATGGAATGACTTTTTGGTATCACGATACTGTCTGCCATGATTAATCTGTTGTATATGGCATGATTGCCACATGACGAGCACGTTTGATGGCTACTGTCAATGCACGCTGATGCTTTGCACAGTTACCAGTGATTCTTCTAGGAAGAATCTTGCCTCTCTCAGAGACATATCTCTTTAACTTATTTACATCCTTATAATCGATGTAATCATGCTCCTTGTCTGCACAAAAAGCGCAAACTTTCTTTCTTCTGCGCATAGGTCTTCTTCTGGCAGAAGCATTGTTATCGCCTTTATTATAAGCCATAGTTGAAACCTCCTTACATAATTTGCTGTACTTCTACAGCATCAAACCTTAAATGGTAATTCCTCTTCGATGGCATCCGGAATATTCATAAATCCATCACCTGCTGCCTGTGTAGGCTCTGGTCTGGATGGTGCTGCCTGCTGATATCCGCCACCCTCATTTTGCTGGCTGGCGGCTCTGCTTTCCGCAAATTCCTGATTTTCCACTACAACCTCTGTTGTATAAACCCGTTGTCCATCTTTGTTCGTGTAACTTCCGGTCTGAATACGACCCTCCACTACAATCTTAGTGCCCTGATGAAGATAATTCTCCGCAAACTCTGCTCCGCGGTTAAAAACCACACATTGGATAAAGTCTGCTGTCTGCTCATCACCCTGACGCTTGAATCTACGATCTACTGCAAGAGTATATCTCGCAATCGCTGTCTGATTCTCTCCGGAAGAGTATCTCATCTCCGGATCTCTGGTCAAACGACCCATCAAAATAACCTTATTCATTTAGGAAACACCTTCCTTTCCTATGCTTCCTGTCTGACGCATAAGTATCTGAGCACATGATCCATGATGCGAACTGCCTGCTCAAGTTCACCCGGAACATTTGCCTCAGCATCGAATTTGATGAAGTAGTAATAACCCTCTTTCATGTGTTGAATCTCATAAGCAAGTCTCTTCTTGCCCCACTCTTCAACCTCAGTAATGGTACCGCCGAATTTGGTCACATATTCCTTTGCCTTTTCGACAGTTGCTACTCTGACATCCTCTTCGATCTTAGCATCGACAACTAACGCTAACTCATACTTGTTCATAGCTGTCTGTACCTCCTTTTGGTCTCTGGCTCCCTTCCGGACTTCGGTCACTGCAAGAAAGTGTGATATGCAGAACCGGCGCTGTCAGGCGCATGTCCTCAAATGAAGAGAACAAGGAAAATTTACGTATCACAATCAAATATGCTACCATATTTTCTCATAATTCGCAAGCATTTTTTATAAAAATCCCCGAAATCCTTTTTCCACCTGTTTCCTGGGCAGCATTACCTGGTGCCCGCAGCCACGGCACTTAATCCTGATATCCATTCCCACCCTCATCAGTTCCCATGCATTGGTTCCACAAGGGTGTGGTTTCTTCATCTTGATCACATCGCCTACTTTTAATTCCATCATTCCCTCACTATTCTTTATTCATCTTAATCTTATGGATCTCACGCTGAACACCATAGTATGGCGTAATATCAGATGGTAAAGTATCCGTATCAACCCGATCTGAACTAATCAGCCATACCCGTTTGGTTTGATATACCGGTATTTCCACGGCCTGATCCGCGAGGATCTGATAAATTGCATTGGTGGTCTTGATCCTCTTCTCCGCCTTGACCCGCAGTCCCACTTTCCCCAGCTTTTTCTCTAAGTTCTCATCATAGATTCCGGTTAAATTGCCTTTGTTCAAAGACGTTTTATCCGTCTGAGTATAATGCTCTGCCAACCCCGGATCGATGCCAATCTTCTCCACACCGCACCAAATTTGCTGTTTTCCGGTTTGTAGCTGCTTCTCCATCGTCTGGACATCTGTGACCTGTATAATATTCAAAGTGATTCCCAACGTCTGTAAATCCTCTGCCGCCGTCGTCATCATGCCATACATCGGATTTTCTTCACCGCCCTGTATCCACACTGTATATTCTGTCAATCCTCCCAACGGAGCCGCGGCTACTTTGTCTTCTGCAATGGTATAGCCCGCTTCCTGCAAATACACCAGGGCTGCTTCCCTCGCTGCTTCCCGCTTTTTATCACTGGCATCATCCTCTTTATAGATGTTCTTTCCTTCCAAATCCTGTGCAAAAGCAATCTCATCGATCCCCTGCTGATTTGGAGACAACCAGGAGTCCACAGATACCGGCGCGTTGATTAACGTCATCGTATTCTCATACGCTTCCTGTCCAGTCCCACGGCATGCACTAATCACAGTCGCTAACGCTTTGCGTAACGCTTTCGATTCACTGCTGGCACCGCTCATACCTACTTTCACCTGTTTTGCATTGAGACAAACATATCCATACTGATCATCCGTCACAAATCTGGTTTCTAACGTTTTGCCATTTAGTTTCCCATTATCATTCGCAGACATCACAGATTCCAGGTCTGCCCGATCGGATGCAGTGATCACCATATCCACCGTATCGCCTGTCACTTCCGATACTAAGGAAGTCCCATCAGACGCATCGCCAGAAACTAATTGAGTCAAATCTTCCAAATACAAGTACGCTGTCTCCGGACATCCCTGATAATACAAATCATTGGCAGTATAATACGCAATACCATCTTCATATTTCACAAAACGATACGGCCCCGCTCCCATAGGAGATGTCTTATTCGCACGCAATGCCGACAGATCTCCTCTGGTAAATCCAAACTGCCCCGCCTCATAGTGATATTTGGTTGTATCTCCATAGTAATGCAATGGGCATACCGGAATCCGCAGCTTGTCTAACATGTTTTGATCATAGCCATCCGTATAAATATGCAGCTCATAATCATTGAGACGACGTATACCAGAAATCGTATCCGCTTTCTTTTTCTGATATTTTGTCAGTCCCTGAATCTTGCTTTTCTTTAATTTGGAAGGACCTTTGTAGTTTTTGTCACAAAAAGCATACAGCGTGAATATCACATCATCAATGGTGATCGGCTCTCCATCACTAAATAGCAAATCATCCCGCAATGTTATCCGATATACCGTATATCCCGCCTTGCGTTTATACCGGACTTTGACATTGGCAATCCCAAAATACGTCTCAGATTTGCCATTGTAATTCCGCTGTTCGCCATCAATGCCATTTTCCACGATCCTTCCGGTACGATCATTGTCAAGTAACATAACCTGTGTCAATCCCACTGCCTGAAGATCTGCTTCTGTTTTCGCCATAAATGGATTAAATTTATTATCAAAATGATCACACCCTATGCGCAGGGGAACATCAGAGTAATTAGCCCCTTTACCTCCTGCCTTCGTCGTCCCATTCTTTACCTCTGCTGTTGTCTGAACCTTAGGCTTTACTACTTTTTTATTACGCCCGCAGGCTGTCATCCCTGTCAGCATGGATGCTGTCACTGTCAATATAACTAAGCGTTTTACTAATCGATTCATATCAGCGCCCCTTTCTCTTCTCTTGTAGGTATTATATTGAATTATCCGCGATTCAGCAATAGTATAAAACAGAAAAAGTGATTCAATCTGAATCACTTTTTCTACTTACGTCCATATATAATTCCGTCTACTCCCCACGTCGCTATGTACGCTTCGTGTAAGTCCCAGCGGTCACGTTTGATGTCAACCCTGCCTTCTCTGTATATCCACCAAACATATCTCTCTCGGGGATAAACGAAAATGTCACTTGTATCATGCTTAAAAAAGATACCCCTGCATTTTCGTGTAATATTAATTTAACACATTTGATCAAAATATTCAAGCACAATTTTACATTTTTTTGATTATTTTTACATTTTCCGTGTTTTATTTTACAATTTGCGTCCTTTTTTACCATCCGGTCTCAGATACTCCAAAAAGTATGAACATCCAGATCCATAGATTACCATCATCCGTTGTCCGCTATGGATCATAGTTCGTCACAATAATCCATTACAATCAGCAATGTTTTCTTGTAGGCTACTCCCACGCCGATATAATCATAAGCATATGGCTCTCCTTCCTCCTCTAGTCCGGTAGCTCTCAGGTTTTCTGACACTTCTTTCTGTTCAATCAGAGAATTCATGGCACTGATTGCATCTGCGCATTTATAGACACACGCTTCACCCTGATGACACGGATCCACATTACAATCTAATAATGCGTCCAATAATGTTGTATCGCCATTTCTTCCGGAAATGCTATTCGCACTGGAACTGGCACTATCCGCATATGCTTGTGCACATGCAGCCAAACCATCTGCCCCTTGCAAGGTTCTGCTATATACCTTTCCATATGCTCGAATCATACTGGTTATCTCCACAGCTATCCCGGATACCACCGAATCGTTATATGTATTATTATCCGCATAAATCATGTCATTTATGGTTTTTGAACTGTCCTGGAATACCTGAATGCAATATACAGTCTTTGCACCACCACCATCAATAAACGCAATCACGGTAGCACCAGAGCTATCCTTCATTTGGTATGCTCCTGCCTGCGTGGTACTGGATCCATTTTGATATATATTATAATCACTTAACTGGCTAAATCCATTGGTTTTTAGAGTCGATTCCGAATCATTGACAGCCACGAAAGAACCGTAGCTCATACCAGTACCTATCCCACAAATACCAACCACCTGATCATCCTTAAGATAGATCAGCAAATACTCGCTATACGTATTATTATTACATGCTATATAAGCATATCCCTGTGGTGATGTACCGGTTCGCAACGTATATCCAGATAATACACTTTCCACAGCCGACTTTGACATGCCAATCCACAAACACTTGGAACCCATATTATATGGATTTACATCACTCGGAATCGTTTCTCCCGGAGAAACAGTCGGTGTCGCGGTTGGTGTTGCCGTTGGTTTTACCGTTGGCGTTGCCGTTGGTTTTACTGTCGGTGTCGCGGTTGGTTTTACGGTTGGTGTTGCCGTTGGTTTTACGGTTGGTGTTGCCGTTGGTTTCACGGTTGGCGTTGCCGTTGGTTTTACTGTCGGTGTCGCGGTTGGTTTCACCGTTGGCGTCGCCGTTGGTTTTACTGTCGGTGTTGCCGTTGGTTTCACGGTTGGCGTTGCCGTTGGTTTTACCGTTGGTGTTGCCGTTGGTTTTACCGTTGGTGTTGCCGTTGGTTTTACGGTTGGCGCTGCCGTTGGTTTCACTGTGACCGTCGCAGTCGGTACCGCGGTTGGTGATACTACAGAAGTTGCAGTCGGTGCCACAGTTGGAATTGATGTCGGTACGATTGGTGAGCCCTCAGGAATCGCAGTCGGTAATATGGACGGACTCTCTGTTGGTACAATCGGTGGCACATCCGGTGTCGCAGTCGGTTCCACGGTCGGAATTGATGTCGTTACGGTTGGAGTTGGCACAATAGGAGGTATCGGAGTCGCCGTTGCCAAACCACCATCCGTCACAGATATTGTCGCAGTCGGCTGAGGATCCTCTATAGGCACATCCTCTGTAGCCAATGGTGTTGGTTTCGCTGCCGGTGTTGGCACAGGATCCGGTGAAGGAGTATCCCTTCTTTCATAGGCTGGTTGTGTCGGATTAACTTTGTTTGAAGTTTTCTTGTTTGCCTGTACCGTTACTTTACAAACATACTTTTTCTTTTTCACTTTGGCGATGATCTTTGTTTTGCCTTTCTTCTTCGCCTTCACCAGACCTGTTTTACTGACGGTAGCGATTTTTTTATTCGCAGAAGACCATTTCACTTTCTTTTTATTATTCTTTAACTTCAATTTGATCTTCTTACCTACCTTTAGTTTAACAGAAGTCTTATTTAATTTAACCTTTGCTGCCGCATTCGTAGAAACCGGTACACTAGTGCACAGCATCAGTGCCACCAGAATCCAACTAATAATTTTTTTACCTGATTTCCCATATTTTTTCATATAAATCCCCATTTCTAATAAATCACTTATTTGATCACATCATCAAATTTCCCATCAGTTACTTCTGCCAAATCCTGTGGTGTCAGTACGATCTGCGTCCCATGCCTCCCGCCACTCACCGCAATGCGTGGCTGCTTCAAGGCACTTTCATGAATCACAGTCGGATATCGTTTCTTCATTCCGATGGGTGTGCATCCTCCACGAATGTATCCGGTCACCTGATTAATTTCTTTGACGTGCAGCATTTCCAGACTCTTCTCACCCACGACCTTAGCCGCTTTCTTCATATCCAGTTCCCGATGAACCGGAATAACAAATACATAATACTGCTTACTTTTCCCCTGGGTCACTAATGTCTTGAAAGACATTTCATAATCTTGCCCTAATTGATCGGCCACCCGTATCCCATCGATAAACTCTTCACATTCATATGTATTAAGCTGATATTCCACCTTCGCACGATCCAATATCCGCATGGCATTCGTCTTCGTTTCCTTACCCATGATTATAAATTTTCCCCATTTCTACTTGGTTATTGCCTAAACTTATGGATATATCATCAGATCTCATCAGTGTAATCCATAATCACATAGGTATGATATCCGCTGCCGGAAGCCTTCGCTGACATCCCGATGCCGGCATAGTTCCAGATTACGTCTACACCGTCCACTTCCTGATTGACCAGAACAGGATGAATCGAAGATTCTTCGATCATAGAATTTGCGAAACTAATCGCATCACTACAACTATAGAAAGCAGCCTCACCACAATTCAGATAATCCACACCATTGCTTAAAAGTGCCGGGGACAAAACTTCATCATCACGTCTGTAAATTTTTGCACCGGATGCCTGGTCACAATATTCCTGTGCACATTCTATCAATCCCTGCGCAGACAAATCATAAGGGCTAACCGAATACATCACCCGGTATGCGTTCAGCATCTTGCCAATCTCCGTGGCAATTCCCTGATTGATCTCATCATTATAGGTCAGATTCCCAGTATCGCCATAGATCATATCGTTATCATCTTCTACCCGGGAACTGTCAAACACCTGAATACAATATACAGTATTATCTCCTAAGGCATCATAAAAGGCATATGCTTTCTCATTACCGGCTACAGCAGCCTTACGAGCAGCCACCTTACCCTCTGTCGTTTTATAGTCACTGCTATTTTGCCAGCTATTGCTTAATGTATTACCATTCATACCGGCCACCGCTTCACCAAAACTCATAGACTTACCGATACCGCAAATCCCTACGACCTGATTGTCTTGTAAATAAAATAATAAATATTCACTATAATCCTTGGTATTATAGGCAATCGTGGAGAACCCCTGTGGTGAATGTCCCGTTCGGATCTCCGCCTGAGATGATGTTCCCAATACAGTTTTCACATCCGCCTCAGACATGCCCAGAGCTAATGATTTCGTTCCCATAGCAAAAACCGTAGCTCCTTCCGGCAAAGGTACATTTTGTCCTCCCCCTTCCGATCCACCCGTAGACGGATCTGGCGTACTGGTTGCTCCAGGCTGATTGGTCGCCCCCGGTTCATTGGTCGTACCCGGCTCAGCAGTTGTCCCAGGCTGATTCGTTGTGCCCGGCTGATCGGTCGTGCCCGGTTGATTCGTTGTACCCGGTTCGGCAGTTGCACTTGGGTCATTGGTTACTCCCGGTGTTGGCAGCAGAGATGGTACATTCGTCTTTTCAGGCGCCTCTGTTACTGCTGGCATCTCCGGTATCGTCGGTGCATTTGGCACCTTAGTTGCCTTTGAACCGCTTGTTTTTTTCGCCAATACTGTCACCTTGCAAACCAGTTTCTTTTTACCTACTTTGGCAGTAATCTTAACTTTACCCTTTTTCTTCGCCTTGACAACACCCTTTGCAGACACTGTTGCGATCTTCTTCTTGTTAGAACTCCACTTAACTTTCTTCTTTGTATTTTTCACCTTGAGCTTCAACTGCTTGCCTACTTTGATAACAGCAGAAGTCCTATTCAATTTCATCTTACCCTTGGCAAAAGAAGTCTGTCCCTGAATCACGGAACCACTCAACACCAGAGCTCCAGATAATACGATACTCCATACACGTCTTGATATTCTTTTCATCATCATCCCCCCATTCTCATTTCATTCTATATTTCATCACAATAATCTATGATCAGATAGGTATTATATCCATTGGCACCAGACCTGGCCGCTGTCCCGATTCCTATATAATTGCAGGAAAACGATAATTTATTGGCAACCACCGGATAGGTGGATTCTTCTCCGATCAAAGAATTTACAAAACTGATCGCATCGCCACAACCATAGAAAGCGACCTCTCCACAATTCAAATAATCCACACCATTGCTTAACAGAGCCGGTGACAAAACGTCATAATCGCGGCTCTTAATCTTGGCACTTGTCAGGGTACTGCAATATTCCTGCGCACAGTTTGCTAATTTACTATTGAGATAACATGGCTTATCGCCATAAAACACGCGGTACGCATTGATCAGTTCTGCGGTTTCTTTCCCCATTGCCGCCAAAACTTCTGCGTCATATGTATTGTTTACCGACGAATATACCATATCTTCTATATCAATATTCTTCTGAAACGCTTGAATACAGTATACTGCATTATCACCTAAAGCATTTACATAAGCCAATACGGTAGCATCACCGATGGTTTTATTATACGCTCCGGTAGTGTTCAAAGAAGTATTGTACCGTTTCTCAATACTCCAGCCGCTTGGCAAGAGATTTCCATTCATTCCGGCACTCACTTCACCATAAGACATGGTTTTACCAATACCACAGATCCCCACCACAACATCATTCTTGAGATAAATAATCATGTATTCCTGATAACTGCCGGAAGGATTAAATGCAATCGCCGTAAATCCCTGTGGTGATTTCTCTATTCGCTTCACATCGGTAGACAAAGATCCCAGGATCGTATTCACGTCAGACAAACCAATTCCCAACGCCAGTTTGTATGTACCAATGTTAAAGGCGGTTGCACCGGCAGGTAACGCAATGTTTTTTCCCGGAGTTCCCGTTACTTTTTTCTGATCCTCTGATTTCGTGCTGTTTTTATTGCCACTGCTTTTGGAAGCACTGCCGGCTTTTTGAGACACTTTGATCTTACAAGTCAGTTTTTTCTTGCCAACTTTGGCCATCACTTTCGCTGTACCTGCTTTCTTCGCCTTGACCGTGACACTAGTCTTTTTCTTGTTTTTCAATGATATATATTTCTTGCCAGACTTAATAGACCATTTCACTTTTTTCTTTGTATTTTTCACTTTTAACTTGATGGTTTTTCCCACCTTCACCGAAGCAGTATTTTTATTCAATTTTACCTTCTTCGATGCGGCAGAAACCGCTTGTGGTGTATATCCGGCAAGCGTCAATGCACATACCAGACATACTGCTACGATACGTTTCCTCATTTTCATCCCCAATACTCCTTTCTTTTGGCATACGTTCCGTTAATATCCTTACCTCTCATTATAACATCTTTTATTGAGACTGACTACTCAAAAAACTTCACTAACTTGGATTTTAGGATTTTTTATGATACACTAAAACCGCTATAGCATATCAATGAGTATCATAGACACAGCACTAACCCTGTGAGCCATGATAGAAATGGGGATTATTATGAGATTACGAAATATTCCGGGATCTGACGAACGAATTTTAGCGGACCCTTATACGATACAGACGGATGGTACTGACGGCAAAGAATTTGCCAGCCGTTGGGCAGAACAGTATTTTCACAACAACCACCCTATCCACCTGGAGATCGGCATGGGCAAAGGACAGTTTATCACCTCATTGGCACAACTTCACCCGGAGATTAACTATATTGGCATAGAGAAATATTCCAGTGTTCTCATCCGCGCCATCGATAAAAGAAATGCATTGGAACTGTCCAATCTTCTATTTTTGCGTATGGACGCAGAAGACATTACGGATTATTTTTCCCAAAATGAGGTGGAAAGAATCTATTTGAATTTTTCGGATCCCTGGCCAAAAGACCGCCACGCAAAACGTCGTTTGACCTCTCCGCAGTTTTTGGAACGTTACGACCGGATTTTGACTCCCGATGGCGAGATTCAGTTCAAAACCGATAATCGTCCACTGTTTGATTTCTCTTTAGAATCTGCTGACGCCTCAAACTGGACCAAAGATTTTGTTTCTTATGATCTCCATGCTGACGGACCGGCAGCAAATAACATTATGACAGAATACGAAGAAAAATTTTACCATCTGGGAAATCCCATATGCAAACTGGTCATGCACCGGGAACATTGATGTTTGATATTTTTCAGAAGCCAACCCCATGCAATGAACGAAACCATTCGCTGCATGGGGTTTTCCTAATGTCTGTTTATTTCTTAAATTCACGCAATGCCGCAATGTCACGATCTTTGAGGCGGTATTTGATGAGTTTATTGAGAAGATAGGCGATCACTGCCACCACTGGTACCCCGATAAACATACCGATCACGCCAAAGTAAGCTCCACCCACTGTAATGGCAAAAATCACCCAGATCGGATTGAGACCGGTGGACTGTCCCAACAAACGAGGCCCTAATACCAAACCATCAAACTGTTGCAAAATCAAAATCATGATGGCAAAAATAATAGCATCTGTGGGTTTCAGGCACAAATAAATCAAGACACCCGGGACCGCTCCAATGAAAGGTCCGAAATATGGAATCATATTCGTAACTCCCACAATCACACTCAGCAATACCGCATAAGGCAAGCCGATGATCCACATAATAATACAACACAGACAACCGATGATCAGAGAGTCCACAGCCTTGCTGATCAGAAAAGCACTGAAAATCGCATTGCATTCCCGAAAGGTGCTACAGATTGCGTTCCCCTGGCTCTCCGGAAAGACCGCATAAACCAACCGTTTTGCCTGCTCCCGAAAAAAGTCGGTACTGGCAATCATATAGATCGATATCATGATTGCCAATAATATATTTATCAGCATCCGGACAACGGAAACCGAAAAAGAATAAATAACCGCCAGGCTGCTTCCCACAATATTTGTACCAAAATTAACCAAATCAGGCACCATTTCCTGCAATTTCTGAGTAATGATGGTCATATCAATATCCGGATACTGATCCTGTAATCCCATCAAAAAAGCAGCTAATTTATCATAGGTGGATGGTACCGATGCGGTTAATTCGATGATACTCTGTGTCAACTGCGGAATGACAAAGTTAATTGCCAGAATGATGCACCCGATCACTAAAATGTAAGCAAATAGAATCGACAAATAACGCACGATTTTCGGATGCTTTCCATGCATCGCCATCCGATGAATGGTTCTGTCAAACAAATCCACGATTGGCCGCAGAAAATAGGCGATCAACACTGCTGCCCAAAACGGACTAAGCACTGCAAAGAACCGCATGATAAATGCTTTCGTATCACCCCAGTTCATAATTAACATTGCCGCTAACGTACCACATACAATCACCATCAATGCATAGATACATATGGTTGTATATTGGTGATTAATCTGGAACCACTTCTGTTTATCCCTTTCTGAATGAACGGTTTTCGGTTTCTTTTCCTGCTGTCCCATGCCATCCCCTCATTGATACAATCTAATCACTATTTAACAGTTACTTTCACCTTTTTGCTAATACCATTTTGTGCATACACATAAATGGTACAAGATCCTTTTTTCTTTGCCTTGATTACACCTTTTGCAGTTACGTCCGCAATGTTACAATTAGAAGATTCAAATGCAATGGCACGATGTTTGGCGATCTTGGTCTTTTTCGATGCAGCGATCTGTTTTGCCTTGATCCTAAATTTCTTGCCTTTCTTTAATTTAATGTTTGCCTTGTTTACCTTGATCTTCTTTGCATTTCCTTTTTTGCCACCTGCTGTTGCGGCATGAATTGTCTTGGATATGGACAATGCCACATCATGACCGCTGACCGTCTGATATGCCACTACCACATATTTATAATAGGTACCCTTTTTCAACTTCTTCTGAGTCCAGTTCGTCGATTTCACTGTCGCTAATTTTTTGAATTGATTTTTGCTGCCGCAGCGGTTCCCATAGACCACATAACCCGTTGCACCGGAAACCCTATTCCACTTTAGTTTGATAGATTTTTTTGTGGCTTTGGCAGCCCGCATACTCAATTTTCCATAAGTAGAACCGGCAATATCTTTATCCGACTTTTGAGACAGAATAGACTGTTCCGCCACAGAGGCCATCACACCGGACCATGCATGTTCCACCGCTTGATCTTTATCCGTGATGATGACTTTGTTCCCGATGACGACGGTACCATTTCCACTGCCTCCCGGATTCACAGCGTCACCGTTCTGACTGCCATTACTGTTCTGGCCCGTTCCGGTCCCCTGATTTCCGCTTCCTTCCTGACCCGTTCCGGTTCCCTGATTTCCGCTTCCTTCCTGACCTGTTCCGGTCCCCTGGTTTCCGCTTCCTTCCTGACCCGTTCCGGTCCCCTGATTTCCGCTTCCTTCCTGGCCCGTTCCGGTTCCCTGATTTCCACTTCCTTCCTGACCCGTTCCGGTCCCCTGATTTCCGCTTCCTTCCTGGCCCGTTCCGGTTCCCTGGTTTCCGCTTCCTTCCTGGCCCGTTCCGGTTCCCTGGTTTCCGCTTCCTTCCTGACCCGTTCCGGTTCCCTGGTTTCCGCTTCCTTCCTGGCCGGAATCCTCTCCTTTGCTGGTATCCACTCCCTGTTCCCGGTCTTGATGTGCGCGATACGTGTTTACCAGCCAGATTCCTGTCGTTGCCAGATCTGACTCTACCCAGCCACCACTTGTTTTGCTGCAACCGGTAGACAGATAAGAGGCTGCTTCCGCTTTATTACACAAACTCCAGCATGCATAACTGATATTATTGGCATCTAATAAAGCGATCCATTCATCTGCGTTGGCCGTATCAAAATTTCCGTTTCCATCCGCAGAGCAAATTCCAAATTCCGTCACAAAAATCGGTGTGCCATCAGATATTGCCTTTCTCACCTTATCCATCTTATCTCCATAATGGGTAGCTGCATAGAAATGGAAAGTATATAAAATATTCTGGAATCCATCATCCTTTAATGGCTTCTTTACCACATCATCCACATCCTGCGACCATGTATTGGTTCCGCACACAATCAATGCGTTACTGCCGGCATTACGGATAATGTTACAGATATCTTTACAGTATGAATATAAATCTCCCCCACTTCCATTATACCATTCTACACCTGTAGGCTCGTTACAAATTTCAAAGATGACATTATCATAATCCTTATATTTCGACGCATAAGTCTGAAAGAAGGTTTCTGCCTGAGACTTGGTATTATGCGGATTCTCTGCATGGATATGCCAGTCTATGATCACATACATCCCCAGTTCCGTGGCATATTCAACCCCTTCCTGAATCTTCGTATCCAACAGCGCGCCACTGCCTTCCGTGTATCCGCCCTGAGTAACATAGCTAACCAGACGAACCATGTTGACGCCCCATTCGTCACGCAAAGACTGAAACGCATCCTTATTCACATAAGGCGTCATCTCGTTCCAATGAATGCCATGAGTACTGGCGCCCCGTAATTGAAAAGGAGTACCATTTTCATCCACGATCACCGGTGCATCATAACCATCCACCTCTTTCAAACTCAGTTTCCCATGTTTTCCATACGGTGTATCTTCAAAGGCAATGTCTTTCTTTTGACCGGTCAATTCATAGTTTAATGCGCTGGAGGAAGTATAAGTACCATCATCCACCAAAATTTCCGGTGTGCCTAAAACTCCACCGCCACTAAATCCAAATTTATCATCACTGCCATAGGTATAGGTGCTGTTGGCAGCCACTGGTACCGAATGACGAATCAATATGTATCCGTCACTGTAGCTTGCATTACAATTCCAGAATTGAAAATTCTGTACCTGTCCAGATACCGGAATGCGAATAATAAAATTAGCAACTTCCTCATCTGTGTTATTCGCAATCGTGAGATTATACTCGCTCCATTCGCCATTTCCCTTATCACTTAACGTATTGACCGTAGCAGACACCCCGGTCAACTGTTCTGCCGTAGCATTGCCGCCAGCAGATCCGCCAGTGGTATTATCACTGCCAGAAGATCCACTCCCGGATGTGCCGGTCTCGGTGATTAATTTCGCAGAATCTACCTGATAAGAAATCGTACCCGCAGAAGAACCGGCAAAACGCAATACCATATTCCCCATAGTGGTTCCACCATTCCAGTCCATATCACTAAAATTATAATTTAACGTAATCTGCTGATTCTTGGTAATACTTTTTCCGTCGGTAGCGTTCCATTGCCAACCGCCATCCTGTCCCGGCTGCACATAAAGCATTGCGCTCGGAGCATTGCCGGAAGAATAATCTGTCACAGTCACCTTGACTTCCAGCGATTTCACACCATTAGAGGTAATGGCATTTTTCGATTGTGCCACGTCCGGAATGCCAAACCGAACATCTTTAATATAGTCATTCCCTGCTGTATTGGCTTCCATAGCTGCATTAACAGCAGAAAGTTGATCCGCAGACAATGTCACTTCCCCTGCCTCAACCTTCGCCAGATTTTCCGGCAGGGCAATCCCTGTCAATACCATAGCAAACGCCATGATCCAGACAAGCCATCGATCTTTCATTTTTTTCGCATATTTTCCCATACATCTTCTCCTTTACAATACATTTCCCCTTGTTTCTATCGTACAGATATAACCAGTATAACACAATCCCTGAGAGAGTGGGGCACAAAATCCAAAAAAGAGATGTACCACGATTCGGACATCTCTTTCTATCTCTATCAAAAATCTTTAATTTTTCGCCTTGATAACATCAATGTCATCCCGTAAACGTTCTGCCGTCTGCTTTGCTGTGGTAATATTCTGTATCTGGGCAGCAAACGTATCCTCCTCGTCATCCTTATGCAGCTCGTAATATTGTTTTCCGATCTCCAAATACATATTTTCCATGATTTTTTCCTGACTGCGCAACTGTCCCTTCAAGGCACTTACCTCTGTCACTTCTTTCGCCTTGTCTGTCAGATCATTGGCAGCATTGTTGATCGCTACGCTTACTTTATCCAAAAATCCAGCCATATCAGCAATCTCCTTTCCTATAATTCACAAAACTCGTGAAATCTATTTTCTCCAGATTTCACGAGTTTATCCAGAGCAGGATACGGGAGTCGAACCCGCCTCCTCAGCTTGGGAAGCTGATGTACTACCGATATACTAATCCTGCATGTAAATTACTTGTTCGGCAGAGGAACTATTTCCTCCACCGAATGTATTATACTTCATTCTCACTTTCTTTGCAAGTTTTCCTGTTCATTTTTCTTGTTGGGAGGCAGTCTTCTTTTTCTTTGTGCTCTTTTTCTTTGTGCTCTTTTTCTTAGTCTTACTCTTTTTCTTTTCCTTGATCTTCACCTTTTTTATTTTAGAGTATTTACTATATACTTTTTTCCCTTTCGAGTCTTTGCTATAAGTACAGACCTTAAAATAATATGTCTTACCCGGCTTTAATCCTTTCAATGTCAGAGAAGTTTTCTTCGTGTCTTTCTTTTTCACTTTCTGTTTCAAACTTCTTGTTGTACCATATACCAGGCGGTAACCCTTAACACCTGTAGTTTTATTCCATTTCACGGCAGCCTGCTTGACTTTTTTACTCTTCACGCTTTTTATGCTGGTTTCTTTCGGCGACACCTTCTCCCATTTCGCATAGAGATGAAGATTTTTTCTGACCTGTCCCTGAACGTACCGCACTCTGGTACGGTACGCAGGATCTGCATACCAACCATAAAATAAATATTTGGAACGGGTTGCCTTTTGTAAGGCAAATTTAGGTGTAGTGGAAATGTAATAAGAAGGATTTCCTTTCGCATTCTTCCCCCCATTCAGATGATAGACAATACGATACTGGGTAGTGGACTGTGCCACACGCAACAAGACCTTTCTCCCCGTCTGCCCGGAAGTAAACCGGAAATAGTATTTGGCTCCCGGCGAAGGCACAAACGAAAGGATGATCGAAGCCTTATTCATGGTACCGCTGTATTTCGCTATCTTTCTCTTATTCTGATCATATATCTCGTATGTTCCACCACTTCCCACGACAGAGTCAATCCGAATCCGGTATGTGGATACCGCCGCAGAGGCTCTAAAGGCCAGCATATCCACATCCCCGCCAATCTCTGTCTCGATGGAATAATCCTGATTCAGATAAATATTCCCCGCTGTGGAAAAGTCATTGCCATAGTCATCGATCACATCGGAACAGATCAATTTCCCTGTCGTCCCCACTTCTCCATAAACCAGAATATAATATGTAGTATAATCCTTGAGAGATTTTCTCCAAACCTGAGATCCCCCCAATCCCTGCACCGTAGCAATCGGAGTCAGAGAAGCGTCTAATAACCATACATCAAACCCCTTGGTTGCTGTGGTAATAGCACGAAACTGCTGGCAAATCCCCAGCGGTTTTGAAGTGCTTAATCGAAAAAGCGCAGGTGCACCTTTGGATGAGATCGCAAAACTTTCCGATACCCCATATAATAATTCCAGAGCCGCGCCCGTAGCGATCAATCCAGAATTTCCCGGTATATTTCCATTACTTGTATCGTTGTCCTGTTCCGGATCTATTACAGAGAACTCTAAGCCGGATACCTGAAGCCTGACTTCCTTTCCATCTAAGATAATGCCCGACTTGGTAGTCACAGGGTTCTCCGCCAAATAACCGGTTCCTGCCTGACGCAATGCCGGACTGATTTTTGCAGACACATGATTCATGTTAAACATACCAGAAGCCCCTAATGCTCCACATAATAGCGCATACACTAAGATAGAACTAATCCAACGCCTTGCATGATACATCCATGAATTCATGATACTCTTACCTCTCTTTGACTAATCTGTTATAGATACCCACATTGCGGGCCTGACACCAATTTTTTCTGTATCTGCCGGAATATTCAATATCTGGTCTCCCATAACACATTTGGCATGATTGCGCTCAATCACATTATCCCGCAGCCACCATCGATTATGAATGTCCGGAATCAAATCCTGGTACCGATAATATTCCTCAGAGGATAACAAAAACGCCTTCTCAGCACTGTTCTCATTCTCCTGATCCGCACTCACAACCATTTCCTTTTCCAATTTCATAAAATTCCCACCCAGAAAAGATTGATCCATCCATGCTTTCAAGGTAGACTTCTCCCAGACTGCACCGCCATTTTTGTCAAAAAGATGAAACTGTGGCGCACTTTTTGCGAACAAAAGAATTTGATCCTCCTGACACTCCAACACAGTCCAATTTCGACCACCAAAGGAAACCGTATCCCCTATGCCAGCCTGACGTAACAATTTCTTCTCCAATCTTGCAGTATGTTCCGGTGCATCCGAATAATACCATGCCAGACGATATAACTTCATGGCTTTCCTGTCCTTGCCTGCCTCATCTGCCTTCTGTGCTAATTTATAATAACAAGCTCGCTGTAATTTCCCCACACCCGGTATATTTCCTGCTTCCGTATAACAATTTAATGCCGCCTGATACTCCCCGCGGAAGCGATGTACAATTCCCTTTGCCACCGGGTAGACAGGTGTCTGTGTCAATCCTGCCGCAATCAGCACCAATACCACACAAACGATGCACCGCCGTTTATACGCAGCAATGGTTTCCAGTCTCTGAATCCGTCTCTTGCATTCCTGTATTTCTTTTTTTGCCTTATCCCGATAAGGTTCATAGGCACGCAATCTGCGAAACTCCTCAATGGCGTCAATATAATGACTCTTAGTTGACGCTGCTTCCTTTTTGCGCACCGCCAATTCAAATGTATCACGGCAGCCTTTTTCCTCTTCCGCATCCGCTAATTCCAGACAATCATTTTTTCGCTGTTTCGCGTCCTGATAATCTCCTAACTGTTCAAAACGTGCTGCCGCATCCCGCAACGCATCTACTTTACGTTCAAAACGTTCCACACATTCCACCGCATTCATCAGGTCAACCGCCGAATGATATGTTGTTTCCTCTTTGGAAGGCTTTTTCTTAAATATCTCTTCTTTCTTTAATGCCATCTGAATGTCCTCCTAGAGAATAAATATACCATGTTTCAAAAATATGTCAAAATTATTGAACGGCATATTTCTTATTTTTCTTTAACAATTTTTTGGATGCTTTACGAACATGCACCACTATCTTGGCTTGATAACCATTTTTCGCAACAGCGGTAATCGTTACATTCCCCTTCTTTTTCGCGGTCAATTTGCCATGTTTGTCTACCTTTGCTATGGTCTGATCACTGCTTCTCCATGTCCGAATCCCTGTTGCATTAATATTCTTTACAAACTTTGCTTTTAATCTGATTCTCTCTCCCACACCGACCAATATACCGCTCTCCGGTGTAATTCTGATCTCTGTAACCTTGACCCTGACCGATGCCTTCGCACCGCTGGATGTGGTGGCTGTGATGGTTGCACGTCCCCCGCCATTGGCATACACCCGTCCATCGGTTGTCACACCTGCCACTGCCAGATTAGAGCTGGTATAGGTTATATCTTCTCCCGCATCGGCCGGTTTCACTGTAGTGACTAGCTTCACGCTTTCCCCGTACTCCAGTTTCTTTTTGGAAGTACGCAATTTCACTGATGTCGCTTTCTTTGGCTGGTATCCATTAACAGCAGCATGTACTTCTATCGCATCCAGGTCCAGTTCCTTATTATTTAGAAGTTGTATACTCATGGTATGTTTGCCGCTGCTTAGTCCGGTGCTTTGATAAAACACAGCCCGGCTGTCAGTCTCTTCTACCGCATAGCTGTTTGCGATCACCTTGCCATCCATGATCACTTTGATTTTCGCACCCGGCAGATTACTCCCCAGGAGACTGATGCCAGTACCTTCAAAAGAATAGGACATAGTGTCCCCTTTATGGGTCAACTTAGATAGCGTACGCCCATAATTGGCATAGCTAAGGCTTTGTTGCAGCTTGACTTTGTTGCTATATTGAATCGCACTGTCCATATTGTCCACGCGGGTTACATGATCTACTGCCCCCGGGATCGGTTCAACACATAGATTATCATAATAATTTTTATAAAAGGCACTGCCTAAAGCCACGCGGCCTGAATTGGTCACCGCACCTTTCACCGTCTTGGTTGTTACTTTTTTATGATTAATATAAGCCGTAACCTGATTTCCCTGAACCTTGAGCTTCAGGTTAAACCAACGGCCCTTTGCCATACCGGAAATCTTGCCCTTTGCCAGACGCCCCTGATTACCATCTAATGTCCATTTACCGTTTTGCTTTAACTTGAGCCAATATCCGTTTTGGGAAATATTCGCACTGGAATTATAGCGGGCACATACTGCCACATAGTTACTTCCCTGCTCGTTTGGATCTAACATGGCATCCACAGATACAATATAGTCTTTCCAAGTATCATCGCCTAACGAAGTCAGCGGATCACTCGGCGCCGTCCACCCATCCGGCACATTATATTTGCCAATCTTTTGCTTTAATACCTTATTGCCATCCTCCAGAGTTACCACTTCAAAAGCACCGTTGGTATCACAGGTATATCGCGGGGTACCGCCTCTGCGCTTGAGATAAGCACTCTTATATTCGTAATCATCACGATAAGGCAGTGACAAAGCAGTATCTTTCGATACATCCGCCATACTGGTTGCCTGTTTCCGCTGCTGATAAGAAGTTTGTCCGGTGGTGGTGGTCAATGTCACCATACTATATGGTTTGACAGTTACCTGATAGGTAAAAATACTGCCATTTTGTACCGGAACCAGCTCATCCACCCGGTTTAGCCATCCGGCATCGTATGCTTCTCCCTTGGCATTACTACGTGTCTCCCACACAGACACTTTGGAAGCCGCCTTCTTTAAGCCGGATACTTTCACCTGATATACTCTGGAGGTATTACTATCATTGGTGATCACAGTAGAATAATCTCCCGTAGACGGATTTGTGGCAGTATAATAATCATTTTTCGTCTCAGAAATGCAATGCTCTACCTGTGCACCATCCCCAAAGGAACCGCTATCTACCCGATACCAGCCTTTCCCAATAAAATTGGTAAAGTGCATCGCCATCACCAGCCCGGCAGAAGCTTCATAATATCCGTTCCAGGGACTATTGGCAGACAAAAGCTGCTTCGGATAATACACCGCGCCATCATAATAGGAAGCCAATGCCGGCTGAAATTCATACATTGTCATATTCGACTGGGCCATACCTATGATGATGCGGTTTGCCACATCCAACATGCCATTGGTTCCACTGGTATTCACCCCATCATCCGTATTATTGCTGCCAAAAATAGAATCCGTGGCCACAGAAGCACCCTCGCTGAACCAGATCTCTTTTTTGTATTTCTGATTGAGCTTTAATACATTTGTATCCATATAGGAATTGTAATGACAGCCGATCACATCCACAGCATTGCGATATTTTTTGTTTTTTAGCATACGCTCTGCTACATACATTTCATCGGTTTCATCCGCTGCCACAATCTTGATCTTGCCATAGTCGTATCGTTTACGATAGTTTGCCAGACGTTTCGCCAAATAGATCGTCCAATCTTCTTCGATATCACGCTCATTACGGTTGGCACTCACGTAAGACATCTTGATCCCCCAGACGTCATACGCAGCATCTATCGTCTTCTTATACCACTTAAACCTCGCCTTATTGCCCTGTGCATCTCCTTTTTTGTATGCCTTTTCCACCCACGCCGGCATTCCCCAGCAAAGCATATCCACGGTAATATCCGGATTAATAGTCAGAGCATCATGGGCAAACATAAAACCTGCACCACGTCGGACATTAGCCTTAGTCGCATCCTTGGAGCGCATTGTTGCCGGCTCGGCCCCGGAAGAAGTATCGGTATCACATCCAAGCTCCACTTTGACATGAGACAAACCTGCACCTTTCACCGGATCAAACAGCCAGTGCATAATCTCCCAATACTCTGTAGGGTGTTCCTCTTTATAATCCATGATCAACCGCGAGGAATTATTACAACTCACGGCGCCCAGGCCTCGAAACAAATCCTGTTTCTTTTTATCGATAGTATTCCCATCAATCGTCAAGGTCCCTCCTGATTTTGTGGCCGCCTCAGCCACCAATGCCTGTGTATCACCAGTCTTTCCAGACAGATCGACATTTGCTCCCATTCCTGCCACGATTGCCGCCACCAATACCATGACGATGCCACGTTTTTTTCTATATTTTTTGCGCATATGTCACCCTCCTCTTTGCCAAACCAATACCCTCTTCATCGTACTTATCGCATAGACTTTCATTGATCTTAATAGTATACCACGAATCATAGAGAATGACAAAGATGATATAGTGACAGACGCAAAATTTAGATTTGTATCGCCCCCTTGCAACAAAGTTACTCAAAAATGAGGATTGGTGCAATTTACATCTCAATCACAAAGGCTTTTGTATATTCTCCTGTACTGACAGAATCCAGCCAGATCCTGCCACCATGCAATTTCGTAATCTGTGCCGCGATACTTAACCCCAGACCGCTGCCACCACGACTATTACGAGAGGCATCCCCCATAACAAATGGCTCAAACAGATGCTCTGCCAGATGCTCCGGGATCGGTATGCCATCATCCCCCACGATCAAACAAAATCCATCTCTCCCCTCCGCATGACAGAGGCGGATTAAAATATGTGTGCCATTTTCCATATGCTTTCTGGCATTATTAACCAGATTCATCACGACCCGCCCAAACTGTAGCGGATCAATATAATATAAAAATTCTTCCTCCGGTATGTCAATCAGCGGTTCGATGGCAGTCTGTTCTAATTCATCATAAAATTCTGCCACCAGACTTCGCAGCCACTCTGCAACATCCACCTTTTGTAACTGCAAAGTCAGACCACCACTTTCCAATCTGGCATAATCCAATAACAACTCCACCATGCTGTTCATCTTCTTCGTTTTTTCCACAATCGCATTGAAGCATTCTCTTTGTTTTCCGGGATCTTCCACAACTCCCTCGTTTAATGCCTGCACATAACCAGACACGGTAGTCATGGGTGTTTTCAGATCATGTGCAATATCTGATAACAATAAATTGCGGCGGTGTTGCTCTTCTTTCGCTCTGCGCTGATCTTCCTCCATGAACTCCTTTACTTTGATCCGAACCATACGACTATATAGCAATGCACCGATAGCAAAAGGAGCCATCAGCACTATCAACAATAGTATGCCCACGACAAAATAACCAATATAAACCAAATCGTTGTAAGTATCTCCACCGTTCCCCTGTAACACCCCTAACGTTTGTTGCCAGGAATCCGGCGCAATCTGAATGAAAAATTGCTGTAACAACACACCAATGCCTCGCGGTAATAACATCGTCAATCCGCTGATCACCATAAGGACTAATAAAAGAATCAGACTCCCCATAGACATCTGTTTCAATTCCAATGTTCCCAGAGTATTCCACTGCAATAGATGAGACAAATATGGCAATAACCAACGGTTATAGAAAATCATCAATGCCATCTCACTCCCCATAATCCCCACAATGAAAATTAAAAATCTCTGAATCAGAAATTTACCAAAATCCTGCCTTTGCCCCCATGCCTTCATGATACCTCCAACCGATATCCCAATCCACGTATTGTTTTAATATATCTGCTATTGTCCTCTGACAATTTAGACCGCAGTTTACTGATACACACCATAATGTTATTATCTGCCAATATAAACTCTTCTCCCCAGCCAGCCTCATATAACTGCTGTTTTGTAAAAATCTTCCCCGGATGCTCCATAAATAACCGCATCAGATGAAATTCTGTGGAAGATAACGGCACCTGCATTCCTGCCTTAGTCAATTCGCACGTGTCCACATTTAGGGAGAGATCCTGCACCTGTAACACCTGGTTCTCTGCCTGTGTCCCGGACCCCAAAGAATAATAACGCCGCAGATTGGAATTGACCCGCGCCACTACCTCCAAAGGATTAAACGGTTTCGCAATATAATCATCCGCCCCCAGATCCAACCCCAGGATCTTGTCACTATCCGCCGTTCTGGCCGATAAAATCACCACGGGAAGATTACGTTCTTCCCGTAGTTTCTTTAAAACATGGAAACCATCCAATTCCGGCATCATGATATCCAATAACAAAATTCCAATCCCCTCATCTGTCTGCAATACCTGCAACGCCTCTCTCCCATCCGCTGCCTCGACCACCTCATAACCCTCTTTCTCGAGATAAAGCTTCAGAAGATCCCGAATTTCCGGCTCATCATCAGCCACTAATACTCTGCCTTCCTGCACCTTTCTAATTCCTCCCTCACTATCATCACATGGATATGTTACCATGATCCATATCTAAAGTCCGTTGCTCCTGATACTGCGCCGGAACCACACGGTCATACCCCATCAGTTCCCGATATAATGCCGCCTTTGTCAGATAGATATATGGCATCACATAAAATATCGCCAGGATACCAATCGTCAAAACGCTTAAAATCCCCCAGCCCAAGAAAGATAAATCTAAAACAAATGCTTTCCATTTGTTTCCATGCATTAATTCCCGGCTGGTGGCAAAGGCTTCTTCGGTGGACATCTCCGGATGTTCCCCCAGAAGATACGGTATCATTTGGTACTCATATGACTTCACAATACCCGGAATGATAAAGAGTAATGTCCACAAAACGGTATATAGATCTTTCAAAAACATAATTTTCGCCACGTTTTGATAGGAATGGTCATAGCCATAGGCAATCTCTTTGACTTCTGCTTTCTGTACAATACTATGACTAAAGAAACGTTTTGCTCCCACTTCAAAGGGATTCAGGATAAATGCATCCAAGATAACCACCAATATGATTGCCAAAAGAATAATCACAATCATGGCGATCACAACTACAATGATAAACGGCCAGTTTTCATCCACCGTACGGTTAAGTTCCTCTATATGACTCTGCATATCCTCCGCAGAATCCTCCTCTTCCAATCCGGTCTCTACACGAACCCCCATATCCGATGTTTCCTGATATACTTTCTCTGACCGATCCTTTGACTCGCGGTGACTTCTTCCATAACCACTGTAGGCACCACCGCTGCCGACCAAAAGCCCGGCCATCAATGCTACCAATACAATCTTCCAATAATTCTGTCGCAACGCAAATTTTGCGCGATCCTTCAATTTTTTCCTCGTCCACATAATGATTACCTCCTTTTGTATTATCATATGACGGAAACCTTAACTTAAAAATAGACCCAACCTTAAAGAAACCTTAATCCTGTTTGCCAAAGATTTCCTCCACAAATCTGGATACATCCATTTCTTTGTGTAATCGTTCCTTCGTATAGTAAATGTGCAGGTGATCTCTGGCTCTGGTCATAGCCACATAGAACATACGGCGCTCTTCCTCCAAATCTGACGGCAGTACTGCTTTGTTATGCGGTGTAATCCCCTCATTTGCATCCGGGATAAAAACACAGTTGTATTCCAGCCCCTTGGCACCATGCATAGTCAACAACACCACCGCATCTTCTTCCTCCTCTGTAATTCCCGCCTGTTTATTTTTCTTGCTTTGCTCCTGCAGCTCTCTCCCATATTCTTGAATATACACAAACCAATCTGATAATGTCTCCTGCGCTCTGGCTTCTTCCTGTAGTTCATCCAGAATACCCAGAAGATCATCTGGCCGCATCCCACGATAGTCCGCATATTCCCGTATATATTCATCATACCCGATACCTTTCCGGATAAAATTTACTGCGGCAAAGGGTTTCAGCGTTGCCAGCATCCCCAGATCTGACTGCATCTGCTCAATCCTGTCCACCATCCAGTCCTTATCCTCATAAAACAGCTTGAGTTCTTCCAGATCGGCATAAGGTTCGGTAAAAGCATTTCGATGCACATACCGCTTGGGCCGATTGATAATCCGCATTACGTTTGCCCGCTGCCTGTCCCCTCCTGCCACCTCTATATAGGTCAAAATATCTTTCACTGCCCAATGTTCATAGAGATTTGGCAGGTGTTCCCGCAATACAAAAGGAATATTAAATTCCATTAGCTTAGAAGCCAGACCTCTGGCCTGAGTATTGGTCCGAAACAGAACTGCCATCTCGCGATAGGAGATCCCCTGATTACGATATGCCACTATCTGCTCCCGTATATTCTCATTCTGTTCTGACGTCCTGTGAAAACAGCATACCTGCACCGGTTCTCCTGCCTCCCGCGCAGCCCGTATGGTTTTCGGCAGCCTGTTTTGATTATACTGAATCAGTTTCCCGGCAGCCTCTACCACAGCACCACTACATCGGTAATTCCTATCTAATACACTCGTCTTTACCTGCGGATAATCTTTGATGAACTGTTTCATAATATCCGGCTTCGCCCCACGGAATCCATAAATTGACTGATCGTCATCTCCCACGATAAATATATTATTCCGCGGCTCTGCCAGCAGTTTCACCACATCGTACTGTATTTGATTGATATCCTGAAATTCATCGATCAACAGATAAGGATATTTCTGCTGCCACAAGCGCCTGATATCCGGTCTTTGTTCCAACAGTTCATGGCAATATACCAGCATATCATCAAAGTCTATCAACCGTCGCCGCTCTAAAGCCTGTTGATAGCGTTGGTAAATTCTCCGAAAAGTTTCCACCGGACAGATAGGTGAATAATAATGCGCTAAGTCCAGTCTTTCCCCTTTCACTTTACTGATTTCACCCGCCAGGTCTCCCAGAAATTCTGCTTCATCCCGAATCTCCAGATCGGTATCATTCACCAATTCCCGCAGTATTTGATAGCGCACTTCATCTCGGATAATATTATCTGTCGTGTAATGATAGGCATGCCGAAGGATTGTGAAAAAAAATGCATGAAAGGTACCAAATTGTACCGCGCCACTTCTGGCAATATTCCTCTGTGCTGCCTGAGACCGAAAACGCTGTTGCATTTCCATCGCAGCCGCTTTCGTGAATGTAATCACTAAGATCTTGCCTGGGTCAACCCGATGCTCCTGTATCAAACAGCGCACCCGCTCTGTGATAACAGTGGTCTTACCACTGCCTGGGACCAGCCAGGCACATAAAAGGTCCATTCAGATGACGGATTGCCTGACTTTGTGCTTTACTTATCATTTTATCCATACGAATCTCCATTCTGCCGCCTCATCTGACGGCACAAAATTTAAGTGCGTGTCCTGACTCATACAAGACGCGCACTCTAAATGTATTACTGTTATTTATGCCTGTAACATTTCGATACCTTTTCTTATTCTAGCCAATGACTCCTTTTTCCCTAGAATTTCCATGATCTCATAGGCACCACCCGGTGTCATCTGTTTACCGGAAACCGCAGTACGTAATGGCCATAATACCCGACCATTTTTTAATTCTTTCTCTGCGATATAATCTTTGCAAACCGCCTCAATGCCAGCGATGGAATAATCCTCTAACGCTTCCAGTCTAGGCAGCATATCCTGTAATACTTCCAAAGAATTTTCAGGGTTAGTTTTCATCTTCTTATGAGTATACATGGCAATATCATATTCCGGCAGCTCCTCAAAGAAATCAATCTTCTCCTTGATATCCGGGAATACCTCAATACGAGTTTTTAACAATTCTGCTATCTTATTATAATCATAATCTTTCGTTACCACTTCACGAACCACCGGTAACGCATATTCTAAATAGCGATCCATATCCATCGCTTTGATATACTCACCATTCATCCAACGCAGTTTTACAATATCAAAGACCGCCGGGGATTTGCTGATATGATGATAATCAAACACTTCCTCTAATTCTTTCAGAGTATAAATCTCCCGGTCCTCGGTAGGACTCCAACCCAGAAGTGCCACAAAGTTAATTACCGCTTCTGGTAAAAATCCCTGTTCCAACAAATCCTCCACCGAAGAATGACCACTACGCTTAGACAACTTCTTATGATTTTCATCCGTAATCGTAGGGCAATGTACATATTCCGGAACATCCCAGCCAAACGCTTCATACAAGCGATTATATTTAGGTGCGGAGGACAGATACTCATTACCACGTACTACATGGGTAATCTCCTGCAAATGATCATCCACCACATTCGCAAAATTATAGGTTGGATACCCATCGGTTTTGATGAGAATCATGTCATCCAATTCCTCGTTATCCACCGTAATATCTCCGTATATGGCATCATGAAAAACTGTTTTTCCATCCGTCGGATTATTTTGACGAATGACATAGGGCAGTCCGGCAGCCAGATTTGCCTCAATCTCTTCCTGTGACAAATGCAAACAATGCTTATCATATTTGGCAATTTCCTTACCATCCGCAGTGGTATCGGAAGCGCGAAGACTTTCCAGACGCTCTTTGGTACAAAAGCAGTAGTAGGCTTCTCCTTTTTCCACCAGTTGTTTGGCATACTCCAGATAAACACCAGTCTTCATGCGCTCGCTCTGAACATATGGACCAAATCCACCATCTTTATCCGGACCTTCGTCATGATTCAAACCTGTGATCTTCATCGTATGATAAATGATATCCAATGCTTCCGGGACATAACGTTCCTGATCCGTATCCTCGATGCGCAACACAAATGTCCCACCCTCATGGCGTGCAATCAAATACTCATATAATGCTGTCCGCAGATTGCCCACATGCATACGTCCGGTTGGACTTGGAGCAAATCTTGTTCTAATCCTGCTCATCCTCTTCTTCTGCCTCCTCTAGATCCGCTGTAATATAGGTTAACATCTCACTCAAATTACCATATGCCTGGTAGTTCGCTTTCTCATCTCCCACCGCTTTTTTGGTATTGAGTAATATCATCTTTTTCCCATTATAGTATTTAATCAGATGACGGCAGAGTGCCGAATTTAATCCCGCACCAACGATCAGTAACACATCCGCATCCTCCACGGCATTACTGGCCTGCGTCATCTTTCCGTTATCCACCATTTCACCAAACAAAGTAAATCCCGGACGTAAAGGTATCCCACATTCATCACAGGATGGAACGCCCTTTGCATTCCGAATATATTTTGACCCAAAGATCTTATCACAGTTCGGGCAGTGGTTATCTTCCACCGATCCATGTAATTCCACCACATTTTCACATCCTGCCAACTGATGTAATGGATATACCGTTCTGGTAATAATCATATCCAGCTTACCAGCTTTCTGTATCCTGGCAATCCCTTTATGCACTGGTGTCGGCTCCAATTCCTTGTTCAAAATTATTTCTTTATAGTATTTATAGAACAAATCCACACGCCTGCTTAAAAACGCAGAAGAAATGATCTCATCATTAGAATAACCAAATTGCTGTTCAATGTCATAAGCAATCTGCTCCGCACGAACACCATTTAAACCTGCCTCCAGAACCACTTCCAGACCACTGACCACCACTACATGATCACTTTCTTGAATAATACTTTGAATCTTGTTTAAGATTGGATCCATAATAACCCCCTCCTTATGCACTTTATCGTTTCCCTATTATTTCCCAAGATAATTACAAATACATTCCACGGACCGATCAATGCCTGCGTAATCACTGCGGATCACTAAATCATAGTTATTTAAGTCCGTCCACTTTTCTCCTACATGATAGTTATAGTAATTAGAACGGCGTTTATCATTTTTCAGAATAATATCTGCCGCTTTCTTCTCTTCCTCGCCATATTCCTTAACTACACGTTCCAGCCGGAAACTCATCGATGCCTTGACAAACAAATTCACCACGTTTTCCCGTTCCTTTAATACATAGTCAGCACAACGGCCTACAATCACGCAAGCCCCCTCTTCTGCCACCTTACGAATCACATCGGACTGTGCTAAGAAGATCCGGTCATCTAATGACAGGCCATTAAAACCAAAATCCTGATTACCATAAACATTGATTCCCATAGCCAACGAATAAAGCAAACTATTGGTAGCCTTATCCTCGGCCCGTGCAAAGGTTTCCTCAGCAAATCCACTCTCTTTGGCGGCTCTGGTGATCAATTCGTTATCATAGAACGGAATCCCATAATGTTCAGCAATTTTCTGTCCAATTTCACGCCCACCACTTCCATATTGCCTGCCGATGGTAACTACTTTATTCATGTGCAACACCTCCAATCATAACCCTTTACGTTCTATCTGTACCCTGGCACCGCATAGCTGCCAATTCCCCACGGATACTCGAATCATAGCTTTATTATATACCTATTTATAAAATAGCACAATGAATTTTCTATTCAGGCAGGCTAGGAATCGGAACCTGTATATCCACATCCGCTTCATAGTCTACACCTGCGATACGAAAACCAAAAATCTCATAAAATCCATCCCAGAATCCATCCAAATCTACCAGTTCCATCAGATTATCATTATTGATCTTTTCCCAAATATCTGCAACTGCCTGCTGTATCTCCGGCTTCATCTCATAATCATCTACGCGAATCAATCCCTGCTCATCCACCGGAACCTCTGGCATACACAAACGATCGTGTACCAAACGATACATCTGCTCGATACAATCCTCATGTATATTTTGCTCCTTCATGACTTTGAAGAGAATGGAAATATATAATGGCACAATCGGAATCGCGGCACTGGACTGTGTTACCACCGCTTTGTTCACAGATACATATGCTTCTACATCAGTAAATTCCCCTTGGATCTCATCTGCGGTCTTATATAAATCTTTTTTCGCCTGCCCGATACTCCCATCATAATAAATCGGATAGGTCAGTTCCGGTCCAATATAGGAATATGCCACCGTCTTAGCACCTTCCGCCAAAACATCCGCATCCTTTAATGCCTGAATCCAAAGTTTCCAATCTTCTCCCCCCATCACCTTAATCGTATCCTGAATCTCCTGTTCATTCGCCGGTTCAATCGTGGCACTTTCGATCTGGTTTGTCATAAGATTTATCGTTTGATTATGATATTCCTGTCCCACTGTCTTCAACACTGACCGGTAAGTCACACCATCCGGTGCTTTACGACGAGGTGCTGCAATACTGTATATTACCATATCTGCCTTGCCCCAATCCTGACGGATCATCTCAATGGTCTTCTCCTTGATCTCCTGAGAATAGGCATCACCATTGATGGTCTTAGCATAATATCCATCCGCCGTGGCAAATTCCTCAAATGCCGCCATATTGTACCATCCGGCAGATCCAGTACGCTTCTCCTTGCCCGGTTTATCAAAAATAATACCAATCGTATCGGCATCACAGGCATAAGTAACGGCAATACGACTTGCTAAGCCATATCCCATAGAAGAACCAATCACTAACACCTTCTTAGGTCCCTCTGCTTTAGGCATACTCTTTATATAGTCAATCTGCTGCCTCACTGCTGCACGACATCCCTCCGGATGTGCCGTTGTACACATGAATCCCTTTACCTTTGGCTGAACTATCATGACTCTCCTCCATCTCATTTGGTATATTTTAAGAAGCTTTTGACATTTAAATCATAGTATACCACAAATAGGTTACTAATTCAATTCTTGCTTTAAATTATAACATATGTCACAAAGAAAATTCAACTAAAATTTTTTCAAACATTTCTCTTTACAATGAACATCTGTTCTGTTATACTTATCTATACTAGATTTTTTCAGGAGGATGCCTATGAGATCCAGATATATTTCTTTCCAAATCGTATCATTATTTCTGGCCTGTACACTCTGCCTTGCCGGATTCATTCTGACACTAAAGTACCAATCGTCTCACATCACGGTATTCTCTGTAATCCTCCGCATCTTTTGGTGGATATTGATCTTATTTTGTATTTATAAAATCTATCGTCTCTCCCACCGTAGAATCGTATTTCATAAAGGAGTATATGCAGCACGGGATTTGGACGACATTAATGGGATTGATTTTGAGGAACTCACCTGCGATATACTGATCGCCAATGGATTTGAAACAGCGGAAAACACCCAGGCTAGTGTTGATTTCGGTGTGGATGTTCTGGCTCGGAAAGATGGAATTACTTACGCGATCCAGTGCAAACGATATCACGATACCGTTGGAATTGATGCTGTACAGCAAGTGTATGCCGGACGCGCTTATTATGAATGTCATGTAGCAGTTGTACTGACCAATCAATATTTTACCAGCAATGCCCACAAACTGGCTGACAAGATCGGTGTTGTGCTTTGGGACCGGGATATGTTAGAACAATTATTATAAATATTGTTCTATTGACAGTGAACATTGGTTCCACAAATCCAAATTCATCTGCTATATCAAGGACTGGTTTATTCAAAAAGGAGGTAACATACCATGCATTCGGTCAAAGTATCTGTCCGAAATTTAGTTGAATTTATTTTACGTTCCGGAGACTTAACCACATCCTCTACAGGAATACGAGATACCGAAGCGATGCTGGAGGGCACGCGGATTCATAAAAAATTACAGCGCAGGATGGGACACGCCTATCAGGCAGAAGTTCCTTTGCAGCATACAACTGCTCTGACAAAAGAAGACATAGAATTTGAGATCACAGTGGAAGGACGCGCAGATGGTATTTTCCCAGATGAAACAGGAATCACGATTGACGAGATTAAAGGGATCTACCATGATATCCATGCCTTATCGGAACCGATACCCGTACACCGTGCGCAGGCATTATGCTATGGCTATATTTATGCTGCTGATCACCAGTTAGAAGGGCTGGGCATCCGCGTCACTTATTGCTATATTCCTACAGAAGAAGTTCGATACTTTCAAGAATATATAGATTATGAAACTCTGTCACATTGGTACCATGATCTGCTGGACCGTTATGCCGCCTGGATTTCCTGGCAGCTTCACTGGCAGGAAACCCGTAATACCTCCATTCATACACTGGATTTCCCCTTTCCCTACCGCGAGGGACAAGCAAACCTGGTCAAAGGAGTGTATCAGTCCATTTTGCGCGAAAAGCGATTATATATCGAAGCCCCCACCGGTGTTGGCAAAACGATCGCCACACTCTACCCCGCCGTCAAATCCATCGGAGAAGGTATTTCAGAAAAAATCTTCTACCTCACCGCCAAGACCATTACCCGTACCGTAGCCGAAGAAACACTATCTCTGCTCCAACAAAATGGACTGCATCTAAACTCTGTCACTATCACTGCCAAAGAGAAAATCTGCGTTATAGAAAAGCCTCACTGCAATCCAGCCTCCTGTCCACGGGCAAAGGGACATTTTGACCGGGTTAATGACGCTGTTTTCGATCTGTTAAATCACGAAGAACGAATCACCAGAGAAATCATAGAGCAATATGCCAGCCAATATAATGTATGCCCTTTTGAAATGTGCTTAGATACTGCCACCTGGACAGATGCGGTGATTGGAGACTATAACTATGCCTTTGATCCCACCAGCAACTTGAAACGTTTCTTCGCAGGCGATTCCAAAAACAACTATGTTTTTCTGATCGATGAGGCACACAATCTGGTAGACCGGGGACGAGAAATGTACTCCGCACATCTGATCAAAGAGGATTTTTTGGCCACCAAGAAAGAGGCGAAAAAATATAGCAAAAAATTAACGAATGCTCTGGAAAGTTGTAATCGCGCTCTTCTGGCACTGAAACGAGACTGCGATGAAATCTTGGAATGTACCCCTGCCACAGTGGACCCCCTGCTGCTTAAATTATTGCGCCTCTCTTCAGTTTTTGATGAATTTTTACAGGACGGCAATACACCGGACAGACCCATTCCGCAGGAAGTCATGGATCATTTTATGAATTTCTATTTTGAAGTGCGGGATTTTATGAATATCTATGAATTAATAGATGAAAAATATCTGATCTATGCCGATTACAGCGAACAGGGAGAATTCTGCCTCCACCTGCAATGTATGGATCCTTCTACAAATTTGGATCAATGTTTACAGAAAGGACGCGCTGCCATTTTCTTCTCTGCCACTCTTTTACCGGTAACTTATTATATGGAACAACTGGCAGGACGAAAAGATGACTATGCTGTCTATGCACCATCTCCTTTTTCCACCGATAACCGTCTGCTCATGATCGGAAAAAATGTCAGTACGAAATATACTCGTCGCGGTCCGGCAGAATATCAACGAATCGCAGATTATATTGTAAACTTTGTCGAAGCAAAAATCGGGAATTATTTTTTGTTTTTCCCTTCCTACCGCATGATGACCGATATACAGATTTATTTGGAAGAGACGTTAAGAAAACGTCAGGAGGAAAACACCCGGCTTACCTCTTATCGTTTATTCCCGCAAAGCACATCTATGACAGAGCAAGACCGGGAGATTTTTCTGTCCCATTTTCAAGACACCAACAATCAGGCTTCCATTGGACTCTGTGTCTTGGGAGGTATCTTTGGAGAAGGGATTGACCTGACTGACAGCCAGCTAATAGGTGCTGTCATTGTAGGCACAGGACTACCCATGATTTGTACCGAAAGGGAATTATATCGTGACTATTTTAATAAACAAAAGAAATCCGGTTTCACCTATACTTACCAGTATCCCGGTATGAACAAAGTACTACAGGCAGCAGGGCGGGTCATTCGTACCGATACAGACCGGGGTGCTATCCTCTTATTGGATGACCGCTTCCTTCAGGACAGTTATCAACAGCTATTTCCAAGGGAATGGTTTCCACATCATGTAGTAAATGTTACCTCCATGAAGAATCTATTACAGGAGTTTTGGGAGACAGACGCGTGATCTTCAGCCGCATCTGATACTCTTATTGCAATCAAAATAGCTGCTGTTTCTATACAGCAGCTATATAAGACAAATGATGGATATCAACAAATTCCCAATTCTTATGAACGATAATCCCCGTTAATCTTGACATAATCATAGGTTAAATCACATCCCCATGCTTTCCCCTGTGCATCCCCTTGATTCAGATGAATACGAATATAAATCTCCTCTTCTTTCAAGATTTCTGTTGCCTTTTCTTCGGACTCTGGGATACTGACCCCATCCTGATATACCTTTACGGTTCCTCTGGCGGATGACAACTCTACCACTACTTTATTGATATCAAATTCTGCCTCCGCATACCCGATGGCACAAAAAATCCTTCCACAATTTGCATCTTCACCGTACATAGCACATTTTACTAAAGGAGAACGAATCACACTCTTTGCCACTGCAATCGCCGTCTCCTGATCGACTGCTCCATCGCAGGAACACTCCAAAAATTTTGAGGCCCCCTCTCCATCTGCCGCCAACATCTTTGTCATTTGCTCCATTACGATATGCAAGGCCTGTTTGAAAATCCGGAAATTCTCATCGTTCTTATCAATCACAGGATTTTCAGCCTCACCATTTGCCATAACACTAACCATATCATTGGTAGAAGTATCTCCGTCAATACTTAAACAGTTATAGGTGACTTTAACAATATCCGATAATGCACTTTGTAGCATCTCTGCACTGATCGCCACATCAGTAGTAATAAAATTTAATGTAGTTGCCATGTTCGGATGAATCATCCCACTACCTTTCGCCATTCCACCCAGGCGGCAGATCTTACCTGCAATCTGAAATTCCACTGCCACTTCCTTTTTGACCGTATCGGTTGTCATGATAGCAACTGCCGCTTCTGTATGTCCATCCCGCGACAATCCATCTGCCAACTCCTTCATATGTGCTGCAAATGGCTCCACCGACAAAGGTTGTCCAATCACTCCGGTAGATGCAACAATGACTTCTTCGATCGAAATCCCCAAGGCTTCCGCCGCCAGTCTGCTCACATCTTCCGCTATTTTTTCCCCATCTGCATTACAGGTATTGGCGTTTTTGGAATTTACAATCACTGCCTTGGCGGTATTGTTGCTTTTAGCCAAATGATCCTGTGTTACGATGATTGGCGCACCCTTAACCTTATTCTTTGTATAAACAGCCGCTGCTGTGCAAAGTTTCTCACTGTACACCATTCCCAGATCATTTTTCGCTTTATCCGGATTAATCCCACAATTTAATCCATTGGCAACAAATCCTCTGGCAGCACATACGCCACCCTCCACATACTGAAAACCTTCCAAACATTCCTTTGTCATATTGTAAACCAAGCCTCAAATTAAGCACTTTCATGTTCGTTTGAGGCGCAAACACAAAAGGGGAAAGATGTGTGTTTGCAATTCGATCCTTTCCTATAATTTTCTTTCACCCCTGCGTTCGTGCCACAACCAACGGAACCGACAAATCCGCAAAAATTGTACACTACTGCAATTTTGTTAATTTTACAGCGACCACACGGTCCACTTTGTAGGTACATTTAGCATATTGACAACTTGCAAACACATTATAAAGGAAATTTCCATATACGGCAGATCCCATTGCCATCTCCGGCATTTTTGTCTTTTTGATTAAGGCATTTTTCTTGATTGCACCTTTTTTCGTTGGTGTACTTAAAGATGGCTTAAAAGTTCTCACCTGAGAAATATAACCTGCCGCAGAACTAATCCGTTTGGAACTCCTTGTCAGATACAGATAGCCATTTGCATCAAAGGACATCGCTCTGGTTCGATTCGGTATCGCCATATAATATGTTTGTGTCAGTGATATTTTACCAGTGGAAGACGTCGTTAATGTATAGCCATAGGCATTCGTAGTCGCCGTAGCATTATATGCACCTACCCATAAAACATTATTATAATACGTCATATAGGACCCGGTCGTCAAGATTGGCAATGTATCTGTGAAAGCAGTTAATTCATAGTAACTGTCTCCACTGCTAATCGCCTGTGTGATGATATCGTATCCAAAATAAGATACTTTCTTCCCCTGAGTAACCCAAATATTTTTGCCATCATAAGCCATTGCATTGAGTTTGGTCTTATTTGGCATGACGATAGTAGTAATGTATGCCTTGGAAGACTTGTTCATTACATAGATTACCGATTCGTCCTCCCCTGTTTTATCGTACGCAGATACCAGAAGGTAACCTCCTGCCAAACATGCCCCCTGTGCTACCATTTTTGTGGACGCAAATCCCGCTACATTGGTATTTGTCATGCCGGGAATTGCGAAAGTCCGAGTATAATTTGCATTTTTCAATACCGCAAATTTTTTATAAGCATTGGACTTTTTGAATTTCGCCTTTGTAGAATATTTTTTTCCCGTTGTAGAAGTAGCAGATACCTTACCGGTCGCGGCAGAATATGCCTGAGACAGTGGACTCTCTACCATCTTCGTTCCATCAATACGATAAGCCGTGATCTTAAAATAATAGGACATATTCTGTGTCAAAGATTTTTTCACATACTTCAATGTAGAAGCGGAAGAGATAGTCTTCGTCTTGGTGTAGGTTCCATTGATGGAAGTGCTATAGTAAATATTATATCCATCTGCCCCACTCACCTTTTTCCAATAGAGTTTCACTCGTTTCGTGCCACCTTTGATCTCCGTTACCGTTGGTGTTGCCGGTGCCGTAACAACAGCCCCGCCCGTAGCCGGTACTGCTGTATTCTGGACAACAGGAGAACTGCTTCCCGCGGTTGTCGTATCTGTGGTGGAAGTGGTCTCAGCCTCTGCTACCGACCGACCTGTAACCCAACCGTTGACACTGGTGACCAATAATGCCAGTGCTAAAAACATTGCTAAACTTTTTTGTTTCATAAATATCATTCCTTTCTGTAACGTCATTGCAATAATCGTATTGGATCTTTTTGTCATTTCTTTGGTAGGATTATGACAGTTTTTTAACAATGATGCCTTATAGAATCTAGCTTTGTGCTCTCGCCCAAAAATAAAACATGATGTTTCCAGAGAAAATTCTCCAAGAAAAAAGAGCACAGACCCATGTCTGTGCTCTCCACAATTTTACAAGAATTAAACTAACTCAATCAAAACCTGCATAGCAGCATCGCCCTTACGCTGACCGATTTTAACGATACGGGTATAACCACCATTACCGTTACGCTCTGCATACTTTGGTCCTAACTCGTCAAGCACCTTAGATGCCACATCCACCTTCTTGGTTCCTTTCTTGCGGCCCTGTCCCTCTGCCGGAACCTCTGTGATCGTGTAAAGAACTTTCTGCATCTGTCTACGAGCATGAAGTCTGGATGGCTGATCTTTCTTGATCTCCTTCTCTACTTCATCATATACGGTAACTTTCTTGCCATCGACAACTTCTTTCACTCTCTTGCCATCTTTGTCCTTGCGGGCAACTTTAGCAGTTACGGTTACTGTATCATAGTTATTGCACTCTTTGATTCCTAATGCAATCATCTTCTCTGCGATCTTACGGATCTCTTTTGCCTTTGCCTCTGTGGTAACGATCTTACCATTGTTGATCAATGCGGTTACCTGATTTCTAAGTAATGCTTTTCTCTGGGAAGATGTTCTTCCTAACTTTCTATACTTTGCCATTTCTATGGTCCTCCATTTGTGGTACATCCGGCCACGCTCTTTGGTCTTACTTACCGAATGCTTATTTTAGTGCCACTCATGAATCAACATCGTCACGCTCATCTTTATGCACGGCACACGCGTTTTGTTGGCAACAAATCTATGGAAATCTTTCGTTCCACGCACGCGCAACAATTTTCGACATAAACTCCACCTTTTGTAATGTGTCTTTTTCGCACAGTATAACCTCTTTCTTCTGCCCCAACGCTTTTGACGAAATCAACATCGGCACACCAACGCTTATGCACGGCACATTCATTGTGTTTTTGTTAATTGCCAGACCAAAATTGTTCATTGCGCTCCCCGGTGTCAAACCCGCATCGCATATTTGAATGCTACACCCAAGACGCTCCAAATTTTCAGTCGCAAGGCTGTCAAAAAGCACAACCGCCGACATATCTTGCCCCTCAACAATAAGGCGAATTATGTCGTAAGCAGGAAGCCCCGTGTTTGCAAAAACATTTGGAAAAAGCACAAATTTATTGTTGTTTCGCTTAAAGGGTAGAATCTCAATTTTTC
>CAZFSU010000023.1:0-43044 GCA_964521555.1 uncultured Jutongia sp.
CATGATTTCCCGGACAAAGGTCGTTAAACTAAAAACAGCTGTGAATTGTAACATTTTATAAAGCATTTCTATGCACCCCTTATATCTCAAACTATATGCGATTTCATAAGATTGAATTTACATTTCTAGCATTTTATTTGCAATCCCCTCCTCCACCCTTGCTTTTATACCATTTACCCTCCGCACCCACTCTATCGGATTCTCCTTCTTCAACTGCTCCGTCACACCTTCCTTCTCCATAATCCGTTTTACCGCCAGTTCCACTTCCCTGTGACACTCCTCATCCACTTCATGCAGATACTGATTCCAAGTACCACCCATAAGCATTTTCAGATACTCATGCCTTTGATACTTCACAATATATTCCCTACGCATGATACCGTACTTTCCAATCACATAATCTGTTTTCTGTTCCAGGCTTAACTGTTGATAATAACAGCCATCCTCTGCCAAATGATATGCAATCCCATTCTCTACAATGCTCTCTGCCAATTGATTTTCATTAACACAATTTTACATTATAAAAAATTGTTCCATACGTTTATCGTTGCAATTAATACATATAAATCTTTCCTTATCTTTAATCATAAATATATTCTTTTTGATACATATATTCTACATTAAGCTTTATATCTGGAAACATCTCTCTAAATTGCTTGATTACACCTTCGCAACTTGGACATGGAGCTTTTTTGATATCATCCGCATATCCATCTGAATTCTTTATTACGTTCAATACATCATCAAACTGTTTCAGCAGCTTGCTGACAAAATCCTCACCAAATTCCTTGACCAGTTTATTCTTAAGAACCGTTTTTATAATAGCTTGGCTACCTGCCTTAGTGCAACTATGGAAATACTTAGAACCAGATTTATCCACATATCCTGGACTAACTACTACCCTGCTTCTTCATCTCCATACATTGATAATGGTGTGTTTTGTTGCCGGATCTGTATTTAATTTTTCACGCTCTTCATTCAGAAAAGAATAACTGTCATTTTACTCCGTAAATTCTTGATTATATTCCTCACGGATCATATTGTCCCAATTTAGCATGACCTTTTTAATTGCATCAGCCTCACTTTCATCACAGACTACAACCAAAGAAAAAATCCAATTCCTATCGTTGCAATCCTGATATGTCAGCATAGTCTCCGTTGTCTGCTGTCTATCCCCAGATTCTTTATCCTGTATGTATCAACTATATTATCACTTTTCCTCTTTTAATCTTTCTCTTATATATTCTGCAATATCCAATTGTCCAAATTGTCTTGCATATTCATATGCGTCTACATTTTCCATCTTGCCAATGGAATAGCTTGCTGTAATATCTATACCTTTATCAATCAGAAATTTTGCCACTTCATAATGACCATTACATATGGCTCCGAACAATGGATTGTGAGTTGCCTCGCATACATCTAATGCTGCTCCATTTTGATATAATAAATCTATCATTTCAAGATTTCCATGTCTTGCAGCACTTCTCACAGGATTACCGCCTGAAATACCACCTTTTCGATTCACATCAATACCAGAATGAATTAAATATTTCGCAATTTCAAGCCTGTCAAAATCTGCCGCAACATGTAACCATGAACCAAATGGCGTCATAACATCTAATAATCCTTCATTTTTTTTTAGTAAATTTTTAACTAATTCCAAATTCCCGTTCTTTATTGCCTGTCTCATTTCATTATATATATTCTTTTCTATTGAACTCAATTACCAATCACCTTACCTTTATCTCCTTGAATCTGTTGTGATTACATACCCACTACAGTATATCGCAGGAGATTTTTCTATTTCTAGTACTCTGGGCAACATTTCCGCTTCGCCTGTTCCCCCATCTCAGATGGGGCTTAATATACTTCTCATTTGTCACCTCACAAACCATATTTCAATTCTACACTTTTGTAAGTATTTATATTTTTTTCCATTTTGTTTGTCAAAAATTCTGTAAAGGAATTTGCGATTTTCACAAAATTGTCTTCCCCCGCTTCATTATAATAATATATTGGAGGATTTTCTCCCTCACTTAATTTAAAAAAACAAAACATACAGCCCTGGCACATCCAAAACACAAAATCATCTTCCATTAAAATATTTTTGGAATTATTTTCTATCAACACCTCAATTGCACCTTCCTTAAGATAATATATTTCATTCATATATACAGATTCCCCTCCCATAAATCCAACTGCACCATTTCCCATAATTCTCATAAATTCCTCATATGCAGCAGGCAGCTTCTTACAATTTGCAAAAAGACGTAATTCTTCGATTTGTTTATCTGAGCATCCGGAGATGTTTCCTTTTAAATTATTAATAACTTTTTCTAAATATTTCATTTTTCCTCCTTTTTATTCGGCTTAATCAAATTGCATATATTATAATCATTTAACTATTTGTACTCTTATCACCTTTATATTAGGAAATTCTTTCTCAAACATATCTACTAAGACTTTACAATTATCACAAAATGCTCGCTCTGAAATAATTTCAATCTCACCGGGGATTTTAGTTATACCCGCAATGAGATGATGACAGTCCCAGATGTTTTTTGCCAAGCAGCCAGTCCAGCCCCTCTTTTCCGTACTTATCAGCAAACTGTTCCATCAGTTCTTTGCTGATTCCGGCTTTTTTAAGCTGTTTTATATACCTGCCAAGATCCGTAACATCATCAAACTGTTTCAGCAGCTTGCTGACAAAATCCTCACCAAATTCCTTGACCAGTTTATTCTTAAGAACCGTTTTTATAATAGGCTTGGCTACCTGCCTTAATGCGGCTATGGAAATCAGAAGGATATCGATATCCTCTTGTCATATTATTTTCAGAGAAAAAATCTTCTTTAAGCATCAAGTTTATCAAGTTTTTCTTTTAAATAATTTGCAATCTCTGTTTGTCCAAACTGTCTTGCATATTCATATGCATCTACATTGTCCAGCTTTCCAATATGATAGCTTGCTGTAATGTCTATACCTTTTTCCACAAGGAATTTTACTACATCAAAATGACCATTGTATATAGCTGCAAACAAAGGATTTCTAGTTCCATTACTAACATCCAATTCTGCTCCATTTCTATACAAATATTTTACAATTTTAAGATGTCCTCGAAAGGCTGCATCTGTTAATGCTCCACCTTCAGCCATGCCCTCGCCTCTTTCATTAACATCTATGCCGCATTTTATTAAATATTTTACTATATCTATTTGTCCTCGTGACGCTGCAACCTGTAACCATGTTCCAAAGGGGGTCATAACATTCAATAATCCTTTATTTTTTTTTAGTAAATTTTTAACTAATTCTAAATTCCCGTTCTTTATTGCCTGTCTCATTTCATTATATATATTCTTTTCTATTGAACTCAATTAGCAATCACCTTACCTTTACCTCCTTGGATCTGTTGTGGTTACGTACCCACTACACTTTTAGCCTGCTCTCAATCATGTTCATATCCTCCAAAAAGAATTTGTACTCATCATTCAATTCCTGCCGTACTACTTCTATACCCACCCTTTCTATCCGTTGTTTCAGCTCTGCATAAATCTTTTCTGCATTCATATTTTCACTCATATAATTCATAATAATAAAAACATGAATACAAATATACTTCACACCGGAAAGGTCACCTCCATGTATATATTCGTCCAAAATAGCTGGATATATTTCCTCATCATTAAACTTCATTTGTTTATAGAACATATCAAAATCTTCCTTGATATACTGCTTTAATTCGTTATACTGATGAATCATATTTCACACTCCTACTCTACATATACTTTTAATTTTATATTTGGAAATTTTCTTTTAAATTCCAATATAATGTTTGAACAACTTTGACAGCATGGCAATTCGGAGTACATACGAACTGTACCACTAACATTTACATCTTTTATTTGAGACGCAATATCTTCTAAAATTTTCGCTTCTGTATCATGATATCTCGAATAACCCACGTCAACATAAGTAGTAAAAATACGTTCATTTTCTGATTTGAGAAATGAAAAATTTGCAATATCCGCACCAGTATCTAATGCCGAATTAATATTACTATGAGCAATATACTCGCTTTTCAAACCAGATATCTTAACATCAGCTATTGCCACATTGCTTCCCTTTTTTAATTTATTATTCGGCATCATTTTTCTAATATTATCCGCATACCCATCCGAATTCTTAATCGCACGCAGTACATCTTCGGTAAATTTACTCAAATCTTCTGCTTTCAGCAGCTTGCTGACAAAATCCTCACCAAATTCCTTGACCAGTTTATTCTTAAGAACCGTTTTTATAATAGGCTTGGCTACCTGCCTTAATGCGGCTATGGAAATCAGAAGGATATCGATATCCTCTTGTCATATTATTTTCAGAGAAAAAATCTTCTTTAAGCATCAAGTTTGTCAAGTTTTTCTTTCAAATAATTTGCAATCTCTGTTTGTCCAAACTGTCTCGCATATTCATATGCATCTACATTGCCCAGCTTTCCAATGTGATAGCTTGCTGTAATGTCTATACCTTTTTCCACAAGGAATTTTACAATTTCATAATACCCTCCATATATAGCACTAAATAACGGATTCTTAGTTGCTTCACTCACGTCAATTTCTGCACCATTTTGATATAACAACTTAATAATATCAAGGTAACCATTATCAGCAGCACTTCGGATCGGATTTCCTCCTGAAATATCTCCATTTTGATTGACATCCATACCACATTCAATTAAATATTTTGCTATATTGACCTTTCCATGTGCTGCTGCGACATGTAACCATGAACCAAACACTGTATTAACATTAAGTAAACCTTCATTATCTATAATCAATTTCCTCACTAAATCCAGATTGCCTTTTTTTATTGCTTCCCTCATTGATTTTACTATTTCTTTATCCATGTTAGCTTATACATATTCCTTTCCTTATTACTTATTCGCATTTGAAATGATAAAATTATTATTTTATTTGACTGCAACTTACTTTCTTTGACTTGCTTTGATTCCCAATCGTTTGAGAGCGTCCACTATGTCATCATAATCCCCACCAGCCTCATCAATCGCTTTCAGAGTATCAACTACTTCTTCCAATGCCGCTATATCATGCTGACCAGAAATACCGTTTGGCGCCCATACCAGATTTTCTTCTCCCACAATCGGGTCTATTCCATATTTTCTGAGTATCGTCTGCCCTTCTTTTACAAGTTCCTGCTGTTTAGCACCATTTCCGGTTTTGAACAAAATATGATGGGCATGTGGATTGATCATATCCGCAGAAGGATTTCCTTTTATATTTCTCATATATGTTCCAAAATCCATATTTTTCATGGCTGTTTCATATGCTTCCGTTATCCCCAAATCAGACATTTTTCTGCTGATCAGTTTTATTTCCCCAGGTCTGTGACATCATCCATCTCCCGGAGCATCCGGTCTACAAAATCTTCTCCCAGTTCACGAATTTCTGCCATATCCCAGAGGGAAAATCCGACATCCACCATATATGCAAGCGTAACCTCTTCTGATGCTGCTCCCCCATTCAGCCCGCCGGAAATCATATATGCCCCGGCTCCGGTTTCCGGATTGGTCACGATATACCCAGTTCCTGACCAGTCTCCCATCGTCACATCTTCCGCCAGTATCGTAACAATTTTTCCACTGTTTACCGCATTGATAACGTTTACTCTGGTCGTTTCATCCGTATTTAACTTTTCTCGACTCGTTTAATCCATATAATCTGATAGCATGCTTCTGTTCATTTTAATAACAGCTATAATATTACCAATTTCAACTAAACCATTATAACAGTACATAAAAATGAAACCTAAATTGATATTCCTAAAGTTGCAATATCTTCCATAAATTTATGAAAATCTTCTTTTAAAACATTTTTAGCTTCAATCAGGACAGAATTATTAATCAAGATAGGTATTTCATTTACTATCTTTTCATTATTTAAATTATTTTTTTCATACTCTAAAGCTAGAAAAATATGAATACAAATATTTTCAACACAGTGAAAATCAGATGCATGTTTATATTCATCCATCACTGCTAAAAATATTTGATTTTCATCAAATCTCCAATTATAAAATCTGTTAAAATCATCTTCTACTCATTTTTTTAATTCATCATATTGAAAAATCATAACAACCTCATTCTACAACCAAAGAAAAAATCCAATCCCTATCGTTGCAATCCTGATATGTCAGCATAGTCTCCGTTGTCTGCTGTCTATCCTCAGATTCTTTATCCTGTATGAATCATACTATATTATCACTTTTCCTCTTTTTCACGTTCTTCATTCAGAAAAGAATAACCGTCATTTTACTCCGTAAGTGAGATATGATATTCTTGCTCGATTATTCGCAATAAAGAATCTGGGACACCATACCAGTTTTTTAATTCTTTCGTCAGTTCCTGTCCATATTCTTCTCTGCTTCTATTATCCCACTTTAATATAATTCTTTTGATAAATTCCGCCTCATTCTCATTACAAATTACAACTAAAGTAAATAGCCAATCCCTATCATTACAATCAAGGCATATTAATCTGTCCTTTTTTCTAGCAATATAGAGATTACGAGGACTACACATGTTTCTTTCATTCCATGCATTCAAAAAATCTTCTCTTAAATATGGCAATTGCATTTCTTTTGTCAATTCTATAATAACTTCTTCCGCATATTCATTTGCAAAACAAATCTCATATTGTACCATTTTTGCTTCTTCTCTATTAATACATATATTCTAACTCTTTTCTACAAAGGTCTTCTTGTTTAATTGCAATACATTTATCAAAAAATCTGTAAAACAATCAGCGATTTTTATCAATTTATCCTTTTTTCCCTCACAAAACCAATACACTGGCGGATTATCTCCCTCATCTAAACGAAATATACAAAATTCGCACCCTTGGCTCATCCAAAAAACAAAATCATTTGTGGTTAAATTTATCGCACTATCATTTTCATCTAATAATTCAGTTGCCCACTTTCTTAAATTATATAATTCGTTCAAATATATTGAATCCCCTGCCATAAATCCTGATTTTGCTCCATTTCCATTTAACTTGATAAATTCCATATATGCAACCGGCAATTTTAAACCCTTAAAAAATTCATTAAATATAACCTCCTCTTCACTATTAATGGGTGAAAACTTTACCTTATCTTTTGCTATTTCAATAAAATGATTTAAATATTTCATAATTCTTCTCCTCTTACAAAACTAGTCAACAACCTTCACTTCAAGCAGTGGTTGCTATTTATCTAAATGGTAGAAAATCAAGCACCGTTACTGACCGCTGCTAAAACACAACTCTTTCCCTCTAATAATCCCATAAGACTTGAAACACTTATTTTGGAGGAGAATACGTACACATATATGCACATATATGCACATATATGCACATATCCGCACACTGCACTCTTCCACGCTTTCGGCACCTTTATAACTGCATAGCATCTTTATTATCTCTCGGACATCCTCTCGCAATCTTTCAAACATTTGTTTCTCTGTATTTGGAAATGAATACACTATGATATTGACATTTCCATTTCATTTGCGATAAACTCTTACTGTTCATTTATAAAACCATCTCCCTTATAACATTGAGATTGGCTTGTGCCCCTTTTCTCATTATATCACAGAAAGATTTTTAATGCAGTTCCTAACGCTACTATTCACTCTACTCTCTACAGCCCAACTGCGGATTTTGTATTTTTAATCAATTAACTTCAACTCTAATAATTTTTATATTGGGAAATTCTCTTTCAAACATATCTACAAAAACTGTGCAATTATCACAATAGCTCCTCTCTGAAATCAATTCGATTGTTCCTTCTATATTTCTATTATTTCCATACAAACTTCTAAGATATTCTATTATTTTTTGTTCCGTATGATTAATACGATCAGGAAATGGTCCAATATAATGATAATCCTTTGGTTGCGGTGGAAGAAAATTTCCTTTATTATAATAATTTGTATTATCTGCCACACCACTTATTGCCTCTAAATAAATATCCTTACCTTGTATTTTCCCAGTTAGAAATGCAATATTTCTTTTTTCTCCTGCATTATATTTTCAACTGCTTCATCACCATAATCACCAATGACCTCTGCCGCATCGTCCCCATATTTTATGATTTGTTCAATGATATCATCCGCATATCCATCTGAATTCTTTATTGCGTTCAATACATCATCCGTAAAATCATCCAGATTTCCTGCTTTTAACACCTTTTTCAGCAAATCATCTGACAGTCCCAAATGTTTTTTGCCAAGCAGCCAGTCCAGCCCCTCTTTTCCGTACTTATCAGCAAACTGTTCCATCAGTTCTTTGCTGATTCCGGCTTTTTTAAGCTGTTTTATATACCTGCCAAGATCCGTAACATCATCAAACTGTTTCAGCAGCTTGCTGACAAAATCCTCACCAAATTCCTTGACCAGTTTATTCTTAAGAACCGTTTTTATAATAGGCTTGGCTACCTGCCTTAGTGCGGCTATGGAAATACTTAGAATCAGATTTATCCACATATCCCGGACTAACTGCTGCCCTGCTTCTTTATCTCCATCTATATAAGCACACATTAGGTCTATAGACTTTATATAAGTATAAATAGCAAAGCCCAGTGCCACTGCTCCAAATACAAGGAATACGCCTCCGACTACCGCACTGCCCGCTGCTATTGCAGTTACAGCATTACATACAAGCATGATTGCTTCTGCCATATCCCAGAGGGAAAATCCGACATCCACCATATATGCAAGCATAACCTCTTCTGATGCTGCTCCCCCATTCAGCCCACCGGAAATCATATACGCCCCGGCTCCGGTTTCCGGATTGGTCACGATATACCCGGTTCCTGACCAGTCTCCCATGATCACATCTTCCGCCGGTATCGTAACGATTTTTCCACTGTTGACTGCATTGATAACGGTTTCTCTGGTCGTTTCATCCGTATTCAGTTTTTCAAACCCGGTGGACAGGTTGTCCTTCGAGATGAGAAGAATGTCAATATCTTTTCGACATATTATTTTCAGAGAAAAAATCTTCTTTAAGCATCAAGTTTATTAAGTTTTTCTTTCAAATAATTTGCAATCTCTGTTTGTCCAAACTGTCTTGCATATTCATATGCATCTACATTGTCCAGCTTTCCAATATAATAGCTTGCTGTAATGTCTATACCTGCTTCAACTAAAAATTGAACAATATCATAATGCCCCCCATAAATTGCTGCAAATAACGGATTCCCTGTTGCTTTACTAGTATCTAACAATGCTCCATTTTTATATAACAATTTAACTATATCCAAATGACCGTTAAATGCCGCATTGCCTAATGCATTATCATCTGTTATTCCACCTACTATATTCACATCAATTCCACATTCTATTAAATAGATTACTATATCTAACTTTCCATGTGCTGCTGCAACTTGTAACCATGAGCCAAATGGAGTCATAACATCTAATAATCCTTCATTTTTTTTTAGTAAATTTTTAACTAATTCTAAATTCCCATTCTTTATTGCCTGTCTCATTTCATTATATATACTCTTTTCTATTGAACTCAATTACCAATCACCTTACCTTTACTTTCGACTTGCTTCAAGCCCTAACAATTGTAACACTTCCACTATATCATCATAATCTCCACCAGCTTCATCAACCGCCTTTAATGTATCAACCACTTTTTCTAATGCTACTATATCATGCTGTCCCGCAACACGGTTTGGTGCCCATACAAGATTTTCTTCACCTACAATCGGGTCTATTCCATATTTCCTTAATATTTCCTGTCCCTCCTTAACCAACTCCTGTTGTGTCGCTCCATTTCCGTTTTTAAATAAAATGTGATGTGCATGTGGATCAAGCATGTTAGCTGGCGGATCTCCCTTTATATTCTTCAAATATTTTCCAAAATCAATATTTTTCATAGCAGACTCATATGCTTCTGTTATTCCTAATTTAGACATTTTTTTGCTTAGCAGTTTTATTTCCCTGCTACTAAATGTCCCATTTTGAATAGCCAGTCTGATTTTATCCATTTGAGCCATGTTTATATTACCGGCTCCGTCAACTATATCCTTTATATACTTCTGAACATTTGTAATCTCTTTGGGCGTTATTCCAGATTTAAGATCTTCTACCGCATCGTCGCCATAGTCCTTAATTACTTTTGCCGCATCATCTCCATATTTCCCAATGGCTTCTGCCGCATCGTCCCCATGTTTTATGATTTGTTCAATGATATCATCCGCATACCCATCTGAATTCTTGATTGCGTTCAATACATCATCCGTAAAATCATCCAGATTTCCTGCTTTTAACACCTTTTTCAGCAAATCATCTGACAGTCCCAAATGTTTTTTGCCAAGCAGCCAGTCCAGCCCCTCTTTTCCGTACTTATCAGCAAACTGTTCCATCAGTTCTTTGCTGATTCCGGCTTTTTTAAGCTGTTTTATATACCTGCCAAGATCCGTAACATCATCAAACTGTTTCAGCAGCTTGCTGACAAAATCCTCACCAAATTCCTTGACCAGTTTATTCTTAAGAACCGTTTTTATAATAGGCTTGGCTACCTGCCTTAGTGCGGCTATGGAAATACTTAGAACCAGATTTATCCACATATCCCGGACTAACTGCTGCCCTGCTTTTTCATCACCGCTTACATAAGCACACATTAAGTCTATAGATTTTATATAAGTGTAAATAGCAAAGCCCAGTGCCACAGCTCCAAATGCAAGGAAGATACCCCCAACTACTGCTCCACCCGCTGCTATTGCCGCAATTGCACTATTTATAAGCATAATCGCTTCTGCCATATCCCAGATGGAAAATCCAATGTCCACCATATAAGCAAGTGTTACATCATCAGTTGTAGAGCCTCCATTCAACCCGCCACTAATCATATATGCCCCAGCACCGGTATCTGGATTCGTTACAATATATCCTGTACCATGCCAGTTACCCATGCCGACATTCTCTGCCGGAATCGTAACCACCTTGCCGCTATTAGCCGCATTGATAACGGTCTGTTTTGTTGCCGCATCTGTATTTAATTTTTTAATCTCTGTATCCAGGTTGGCACTGGATATCAGCAGGATATCAATTCCCTCTTCCTTAGCAGTATTCAGTATAGAAATAGTAGATACGCTTTCGCTTCCGGTAAGTTCTTCCCATACAGTACTCTCATACAGAGAACCGACCACACCGGTAGAAAACATATACTCTTTCGAGACATCCTCTTCTCCGTTTAAACTTACCACACTGTGGCTGTCCGTGTCCACATCTATGTACAGACTTCCCTCGCTTAAGCTTGTTACCCTGCCATATAATGTATTTGTCCTTACCTCATAACCGGTAATACCTTCGCTTAGGCTTCTGGCAGCTAATACCCCGTAACTGTCTGCCGCCGCCATATACGCGATATCCACCTGGGCAAAATAAAGCTTTCCTGCAAAAGCCAGCATTTTTCCCAGATATTCCTCGCTGTAGACATTTTTCTCTGTCATACTGTCTTTTAGGGACGCAGCCTCGCCATAAACGGACTGTAATTCCTCTGCTGTAATGCTCTGGCTGTCTAAGGTGACTGCATACATGGAACCCGTCGTCACATCATTGGTTACACTGGTATTTTTGCCGCCGGAAGAGAGGTTTATGGTAAAGCTTCCCCTGGTGCCAAGGGTAGATTCCAGATACTCTTCTCCTTCTGCCACCACCTCATTATCCACCAACAATACCGGCTTCATATAGACAGCATATGCCGGTATATCAAAGATACTGCTGTAACGGTCATAAATTTCCTGATCCGTACTGCTGGCAGGCCGGAAGGATAACAGGATATTCTTTCCCTGTAATTCACCGGCAGAAAAACCGGCAAGGATGTCCCCGTTTACCTCAAAGCTGACACGGTCCTTCGCTGAATTTTCCACCTGTGCAAAGGTTTTTGCCTCCGATTCTACTTCATACTGTAATGAAAGCGGAAGATAGCTTTCTTCTTTCTGTCTGATGATGCGCTTCCTTGCATACATCCCACTGGTGTCCATAGACGACAGCTTCTCTTCCCAGTTATCCAGCAGGGCTTCTACCTGTGTGGCATCCCCGCTCTCCGCAAGCCTTTCAATTTTTTCATGAAACCCTTCTTCCAGGGCTTCATAAATATTTTCCACATCTTCATAAGCTTTGATACCGGTATCCAGATCAATCCACAGGGATTCCCCCTCTGCATTCCCGGCACCCCGGTAATCCGTATAAGGTACATATGCCCGCACCCATACATGTTCCATGCGGATATAGACGACTTCTTCCCCACTGGTAAGCCTTGTCACAGGTGTACCTGCTGCTGCCAGCACATCCGCTGCATGTCCCGGCGTGTCTGCCCCGGTAAGGGACATGGCCTGTTCCCCGGTAAGCAGGATATTTCCTTTCACATACTCTGCCGGATATCCGAGATGGCGGAGCATGGCAATAAATAAACTTGCCTGATCCATGTCGTTTCCGTTCATGGCATCAAAGGTTCCTGCCGCACCTTTTCGGCTTCCATAATAGGTTTCGTAACCTACGTTGTTTTTAAGATAATTATAAACAGCAAGGGGTGACCCCAACTCTTCCGCCTTTTTCGTTATGCGGTCATTCAGAGCAGTGTCTCCTTCTGTTGCAAGGAGCCTATCGTCTCCGGCGGAAGAAACTGCTCTATATTTCGCTGCCTTTTTCTCATTTCCAGCCTTTACTTCCTCTGTATCTCCTGCATACTTCTCTTCATCAGCCTCCTGCGCCGGCACTTCACCCGGCAGCGTTTCCCCATATGTCTTCGGCTCTTTCTTTTCTACCAGAAGATCTTCTATCTGTTCTCTTGAAGCACCGGCAGCCTCCATATCCCCTTGGGCTATATCTTTTCCAAGCTGCTTTAGCAGCTTCTGTGCCTGCGCTTCCCCTTCTTCTAATTCCTTTTCAAATGCCGACTGTCGTTCCTTTAATGTCTCTGCCGCTTCACCCTTCAGGTCTTTTGTCATATTCTGATGGGTCAAAAGCCATTTTTCCGTTTCTTCCTTTGTTTCCGAAAGCTGTTTTGACAGTTCTTCCACGAGCGGTTCGGCATCTGCCGCATTCTTTTTATCAATGGCGGCACAAAGACCTGCTAAAAGCTGCTCTGTTTCTGCTGTTTTTGCGGCAAGCTCTGCGCCTGCCGACTGTACTTTATCTTCCGTTTCATGCCGAACCTGCGTTTCCTGTTTTGCATCCGTTCCCGTTCCACCGTCATTTTTTCCCGTACCGGTCTGCTCACAGCCGGATAACAGACCGACGGTCAATGCACATACCAGTATCAGTGAAAGGATTTGATTAATCTGTTTTTTCTGTTTGTGTCGTTTCATGAGAACTCCCCCCTATCTGCAAGACGAATGAAATTCACCTTGTTTTATCGTATATCATAACAAAAAGAGAGATCTACAGGGGGAGCCTGGTAAAATTAGTAGCTTACATGGTAAAATTAATATCGTCACACAAAAAAAGGATCTCTGCCAACCAATCTAAGCGATGAGCCATACTCTCAAAAGAATAGCTCACACCCCAGTTTTATCCTTGGTTGTGTAGAAATCCTCAAATTCACAACAAACATCACCGATTCTGTCCCACCAGTCAAAACAGCTTCTTTCGTTTCAGGATCAATAATGTGATAATACAAATCATCGTAATCAGCAGGCAAATGACCCCAAAACCATGTGGCGTATTGGATAACGGCATCCACTCCCCGGCCACATTCATACCATACAAACCGGAAACCAGTGTAGGAATACCCATAACCAACGTAATCACCGTCAAAGTCTTCATGACGTTGTTCAAACGGTTATCCAACACTGAGGACATCAGCTCACGGGTTCCGTTGATAATATCCCGGTAAATCATGGTCATCTCAATGGCCTGTTGGTTCTCCACGATGACATCCTCCAACAGATCTTTATCATCCGGATATTGTTCCAATCTCTTATAGCGTGTCAGACGATCTAACACCACCGCATTAGAACGCAATGAAGTAGCAAAATAAACCAAAGTAGACTCCAATGTGTGCAAATCAATCAAGTCAATATCCTCGGTCGCTGCATCGATTCGTTCCTCGATCTCTGTACGCTTCTTATCAATGATACGCAGATTGGACTGATATAGGGAAGATACCCTATACAAAATCTGGTATACGAAACGTAATTTCTTCTTCGTACTAAATTCTTTAACCCTGCCATTGATAAATGCCTGCAACACAGAAGTTTCCTCCGTACAGACAGTGATAATCTCATCCGGAGTCAACACAATACCTAATGGTACTGTAGTATAGGCTTCTTTATCATGTCGTATCTCGATCGCAGGAATATCTACCAGAATCAAAGTATAACCATCTTCCAATTCCACACGGGAACTCTCCTCTTCATCCAATGCCGCCAACAAATCATGCACATCAATATTTAGTTCCTTTGCAATTTCCTCTCCCTCTGTCACAGTGGGATTGATCATATTGATCCATACTCCCGGAACAATACTGTCCTCTTCATGTATCTTTCTATCATCGGTACGGTAAAACGTTACCATCAGGTCTCACCAACTTCCATATTTTTTATATACTATATCCGGCTTCCTCAAAACCCAAACCAAATCATATCCCAAACTTCTAATGCAAATGGGCAACCACAACCATATTCTACCACATGATGCTAACGGCAAAATGCTGTCGTTAATATAGCTGTCACTGCCTTAGACCGATATTCCCCGGCAGTGCCGATTGAAAATATCATCTCACACCTCCATCCTGGCAGCACGAAACACACTAATCCCCAACGGAGGAACCGTGATGGAGATGGAATGCTCCCTGCCGTCCCAGGCAACCGCTTTGGATGACTTCTGTCTGGGATTGGTAAACCCATTGCCGCCATATTCTTCTCTATCACTATTAAAGATTTCCTTATATTTCCCGGCAAACGGCACACCAATCTTAAAATTCTCATAGACCACCGGCGTAAAATTACATACCACCAGGAGCTTTTCCTGTGTAGACTGTTCTTTTCCTTTTTTCTCTCTGCCATAGCGCATAAACGTAATGATACTATGATCGGCATCCATACTGCTTAACCATTCAAAACCTTCTGTCTCCTCATCCAGCTCATATAGTGCCGGATGCGCTTGATAAAATTCATTTAAATTCTTTACGTATTTTTGAAGGACCTGATGCTCTGATAAAGCTGCTTCCTCCCACGGCAGACTCCGTTTCTCATTCCATTCACTCTCCTGTGCAAACTCCTGCCCCATAAATAATAACTTCTTGCCCGGATGCATCATCATAAAACCATAGGCAGCTCTCAGATTTGCATACTTAGAATCCATATCCCCCGGCATTTTTGCCAGCATAGAACCTTTCAAATGCACCACTTCATCATGGGAAAAAACCAGAATAAATTTCTCACTGTAAGCATACACCATGCTAAAAGTCAACATGCCATGTCTTCCCTTGCGGAACAAAGGATCCGTCTGCATATATGCCGTAAAATCATTCATCCATCCCATATTCCACTTCAGATCGAAACCTAATCCATCGGCATCTGTAGAACCTGTCACCTTCGGCCATGCTGTGGATTCTTCGGCGATAAGAAGTGCACCATCTTTTCTGGCGTGAAATGCCTGACTCAGATTCTGCAACAGTTGGATGGCTTCCAGATTTTCATTGCCACCATACATATTCGCAACCCACTCTCCATCCTGCTTCCCATAATCCAGATACAGCATGGAAGCCACTGCATCCATGCGAATGCCATCCGCATGATACCTGTCCACCCAATACAAGGCATTGGCGATGAGGAAATTTGCCACCTCCGGCCTGCCATAATTATAGATTAACGTTCCCCAGTGTGGATGTTCTCCCTGACGAGGGTCCTGATGTTCATACAGACAGGTACCATCAAACCCCGCCAGACCATTGGCATCCTTCGGAAAATGCGCCGGAACCCAGTCCAGTATCACGCCGATCCCCTGCTCGTGCATATAATTCATAAAATACATAAAATCCTGTGGGGACCCATAACGGGAAGTCGGTGCAAAATACCCGGTCACCTGATATCCCCAGGATTCATCCAAAGGATGTTCCATCACTGGCATCAACTCAATATGAGTATACCCCATTTCCTTCACATAAGCGGCCAGTTCCGGTGCGATCTCCCGATAATTCAGAAATTCTTCTTCCGGTCGAATCGTAGCATCCCCCTTCATCGGCTCACATTTTTTCTTCCAGGAACCTAAATGTACTTCATAGATGGAGATCGGTGATTCCGATGCACGCCATGACTTTCTGGCCTTTAACCACGCTCCATCCGTCCATGAATAATCTTCCAGGTTCGTGACGATGCTGGCATTTGCCGGCCGAACCTCACACGCAAAGCCATAAGGATCTGTCTTGAGTACCGCCTCCCGGTCATTAATCTGTATTTCGTATTTATAGATTTCACCGACTCCAATCCCCGGAATGAACAGGGAAAACACACCGGAATCCCCTTGTCGCATCATCATATGAGTCCGGCCATCCCACCCATTAAAATCACCCACCACGCTGACTCTGCGTGCATTGGGTGCCCAGACAGCAAAATGTGTACCATAGATCGCAGGGGCTTTCGTCTTCTTTTCTGCCTTGTTTCCCCGACTAATCATCTTCTGCCGTTTCACCGTATCTCTGGGCGGTTCCACATCAAAAATAATATCACATTGATCCATCCGCCCTGTTACAGCAGCCGGATGCGCACCCATATATCGATAAATATCATAATGTATCCCTTCTTCAAACCGCCTCACATGATTCATACCAAACAAATCCTGATATAAATACGGATCTTCGATGATTTTCTCCACACCATCCCGGTCTTGCACCACCAGACGATAATCCGGTATCTCTTTACCGGCAAACGAACGGTTGGATAATAATACGGCATACACTCCGGCTTCATCTGCCTGCTCCATCTCATAACACCGCCCATTTTCCGGCAAAAACAGGGATACCTTTGCCGCCTCAGGCAAAAAGGCATGTACCAGTACACCTCCATGAACCTTGCGCGGTCCCAGTGTTCGCTGCGGGTGATCTTCATCCGCATAAACGATTGCCTCGATCGCTTCCCAGTCCATCAAATCATATAATCTCTGTTTCATGCTCTTCTCCTCCTTTTGGCATATATTCCTGTAATACCGGTTCCAATACTTTGGATTGTGCATAAGCGATCAGACCAGGCCATATGATAACAATCGGCGGAAACAGAATAAATGCAACAACCATTCCCACAAATAACATAATCTCCATCACCACTAACCGGAATGTCGCCGAACCATGTGTAACCGACATCTGGAAACTCGTCTGCAACAGCCCTCCTATTTTCACTTCAAAACGGGACAAAACAGGAAATCCATAGGCCGCCAAAACCAAAACAAATAGCAACACGGCTATAAAGATGACACCAAATACCATCCCAACTGTTCCCATGTCCATAATCAACACCATATATAGATTCCCGAATAACAAAATCACCAGTATATCAAATATCAGCCCCAGTATCAGACCCTGTTTTAGATTTACCTTAAAGCAATGAAAATATGCTTTAATGCTATGTCCCTCCCCATGACAAACGGCTTTCACCACAGCATAATAAAGCGAAGTCAAGGCACACCCCATCGTGATCACAGGTATCGTGGTGATGGTAAACACAATACTAAGCATTACCATATCCAGCACCTTGGCAAAAAATTGCATAATCGGTCCCTCTGGTGCTATCACATCTCTCATCTTGTCCCTCTTTTCTGCTGCTATATTTGATGAATCAACAATCCGCTACGTAACTTTGGCTCAAACCATGTTGATTTCGGCGGCATCAGCAGTCCTGCATCTGCTACTGCAAATAATTCACCGATGGAAGTCGGATACATTGCAAAAGATACTTTCATATCCGTATCTGCACGTTTCTCAAGCTCCTCCAGACCCCGAATACCTCCAATAAAATCAATTCGTGCATCCGTACGAGGATCTCCGATTCCAAGAATCGGTCCCAGAATATAATTTTGCAATAAAGAAACATCCAGAGATTCCACTGCATCGGTAATGGACATCAATTCTTCCGATGCCGTCAAACGATACCATTGTCCCTCCAAATACATTGTCACCTGGCCCTTGGCCTGTGGATGCGCCGCCATATCCATTTTCTCCACAGAAAAATAGGGTTCTATCCTCTGAATAAAATCCTCTACAGATAATCCATTCAAATCTCTCACAGAACGGTTATAATCCATAATCATTAATTGTTCATCCGGAAACAATACGGACAGGAAGTAGTTAAACTCCTCTGTTCCATCATAGTCCGGATGCTCTTCTCTCCGTTTCAGCCCTACCTTGACTGCGGAAGCAGCACGATGATGACCATCTGCTATATAGATCTCCTGTATACCATCAAACGCATCCCGGATCTGTTCTACATCACTTGCACCGGCGATCTTCCACATACGATGACCAATGCCATCCGGTGATACAAAATCATATAGTGGCGACTCCTGTTCCGTGACACGATTCACGACCCCATTGATCACCGCGTTCGCACGGTATGCCAAAAAGATAGGCCCCGTCTGGGCGCTCAGAGTATCCACATGGCGAATACGATCCTGCTCCTTTTCCTCCCTGGTGTTTTCATGTTTTTTGATCCGGCCGCTAACATAATCATCTACACTGGCACAGGCAGCAATGCCCGTCTGTGTCCTGCCATCCATTGTCAACTGATAAATATAGTATGCCTCATCGGTATCATGGAGATAGACTCCCTCTGCCTGCATTTGCTCAAATATTTCACGCGCTTTCTCATAAACCTCGGGAGCATAAGTATCCACTTCATCGGGCATCTGTGTCTCCGCACGATCAATTCTCAAAAAAGACAATGGTTCCTTTCGCGCCTCTTCCTTTGCCTCACTGCGGTTATATACATCATACGGTAATGCCGCCACACGGTCTGCTACTTCTTCCTTTGGTCTGACTGCCCGAAACGGTTTTATATGTGCCATCGTTTTTTCCATCCTTTCTTTGTCCAGAAAGTTGATTTGCAACTTTCCATCCGTTATACTATATAGTATAACATGATTTCACAGATGGGAAAATGGGAAAGGGGAAATTTTTATGTTAAAAGCAATAATTTTTGATATGGATGGTGTGATTATAGACAGCGAAGAACAACATAACCGTGCGGCTCAACGTGTTTTCCAGTCCCACGGAATCACAGTCGATAATGATTATCATGCCCAATTTGTTGGTACCTCCACCAGAAATCTCGTACAAACCAGTATTCGGGAATTAAAGCTGGATATCGCAGAAGATACCCTGTATGATGAAATGAATATAGAAAAAAAGAAGGTTTTAGCCGAGGAAGGATATGTCCCATTACCGGGAATCATAGATCTGGTCAAAAAATTAGCGCAGGAAGGATTCAAACTAGCCATTGCATCTTCTTCGATACCAAATGACATTAAAGAAGTAGTCAAGGCACTCAAAATCCGTAAATATTTTCATCAACTGGTTTCCGGTACTCAGGTAACACACCCAAAGCCGGCACCGGATATCTTTGAACTGGCTTTGAAAGAATTAGGCATCAATGCCTCAGAAGCCATCGTCATCGAAGATTCTGAGTTTGGCGTACAGGCTGCCAAAGCAGCAGGCATAACCTGTGTCGGTTTCCTTAACCCAAATTCAGGAAAACAAGACCTCAGATGCGCCGATGTATTATTAGAGAGTTTCGAGGAACTGACCCCATCTTTTTTCTATCATGTGCACCAACGCTCCCTGGGAAAACCGGTGACCATCGCCTCCACCAAACGATTGCTTATCCGGGAACTGGCAGAGGAAGATATCAAAGAACTCTATCCTATTTATCAGGATCCGGATGTCCGGCGTTTCATTGACGACATCGATGACTATATGGATAAAGAACGGGACAAATTGAAAGCCTATATTAAAAATGTATACAGTTTCTATGGCTATGGATTATGGGGTGTCTATAGCAAAACCTCTGGAGGACTGATCGGCAGATGTGGTATTGAAAATCAAATCATAGACGGCAAAGAAGAAATTATGCTGTCCTATTTGTTGGACAGCAATCATTGGGGATATGGATACGCTTTGGAATGTTGCAAAGCAGTTTTTGCCTATGCCTTGGAAGAATTAAATATCCACCGTATTGTTGCAGTAATTGACCAGAATAATACTCGATCTTTGCAAACGGCAAAGAACCTGGGTATGAAACCGGAAAAGGAGTTGGTCTACAAGAACCGGCAAAGTATTCTTTATTCCATCCGTCTATAGTACATAAATCTCATCAATATAAACACAAAAGAAGAACTGTCATCCAGTTCTTCTTTTCTTAATTCTCTCCATATGAATCTCTTTATCGGTTCGTATTATCCTTGGTATTATTTGTCGTATCATCCTTTGGCGCATCTGTGGTGTTCGTCGTACTATCCGTGGCATCATCTACCGCATCCTTCGCACCATTTGCAGTATCGTCTACCACATCATTTACGGTATCACCGGCATCTTCCACCATATCACCGGCATCATCTAATACGTCACCGGCACCATCTACCGTGTCATCCAAAACATTATCATTCGATGTAGTCGCTTCCGGACGATCAGTAGCATCTGGTGTCTCTTCCACCGTATCAGCACTTTCACTGGGCGATGTAACGGAATTGTTAGAGTCCTTGGCACCACAACCAGTCATTAGTCCCAAAGAAAAAGTCATTACTGCAGCTAAAACAAATATTTTTTTTCTCAAAATCTTCACCATACCTTTCCATAATTGATCCAGCAGCTTAAATACATTTGACGCTGTAATCATAGTATGGCAGAAAAATGGATCATTATTCATGTGTTTAAAAAAAATAGAACTTCCGTAACGAAGCAGGAAGTTCTATTGTAAAAATTTTATTTAATTATTTAACCTTCGGTATAATTTTTCACCTTATCAAATTCTTCTAATATGATCGCATCCGGCTCTTTGGTACACAGACTCACTACAACGATCATCAGTAAACTCACAAAGAATCCAACTAACAGAGAGTAAATCCCTGTCGACGCTCCAATCGTCTTGCCACCAATCATTGGTAAATAGTCCCAAATAATCACCGTCAAACCGCCAGAGACGATACCGGCCACGGTTCCTGGCAGATTAGTACGTTTCCAGAATAAAGCACATACCACCGCCGGACCAAAAGCCGCTCCCAAACCAGCCCATGCATCCGATACCAGCCCCATGATACTGCTATTCGGATCCCATGCGATCAGAAATGCCAGAACCGCCACTACTAATACCGTAATCCGACTGGTATTTAACACCGTCTTATCATCTGCATTTTTCTTAATCAAATTCTTAAAAATGTCTTTTGAAACGGAAGATGCACATACTAATAACTGGGAGTCTGCAGTGGACATAATGGCAGCGAGAATACCACACAAAAAGATTCCTCCTATAAATGGTGCCGCTATATTTTTCGTAAAGACACGTTCGATCAGTTGGATAAACACACTTTCTGTATCTGTCAAAACCTCCGGTGCCAGATATGCACGTCCCACAATACCGATGAAGCAAGCGGCTACCAAAGACAGGAAGCACCAGATAATCGCAATCGCACTGGACTTGGTCACTTCCTTTTCACTCTTGATCGCCATAAAACGAACCAGAATATGAGGCATACCACAATATCCCAGCCCCCATGCCAACTGAGAAAGTATTTCCACAAAGGTATAAGGTCTGTCACCATTCATAAACAAACTCAGATAATTGCGATAACCACCTGCCACATTTGTATCGGCGATTCTTTCGGCAAAATCACCACCCACAAAGAAAAATGCTAAAATAGGTACCGATAACAAACCGACCAACATCAAAGATCCCTGTACAAAATCAGTCGTACATACCGCCAGGAAACCACCCATAAAGGTATATACCAGGATTACGAGGGCACCGATCGCCAGAGCCATATGATAATCAATGCCAAACACCGTATTGAATAACTTACCGCCAGATGCCAGCGCTGAAGCCGTATAGACCAAGAAGAAAATTACGATCACAACCGATGAAATAGTAAGCAATATCTTCTTTTTATCATGATAACGATGCTCAAAGAACTCCGGCAAAGTCATTGCATTGTTGGCCACGATGGTATAACGCCGCAAACGCTTTGAAATCAATAACCAATTCGCCACCGTACCCAAAAACAGTCCGACTGCGATCCATGATTGACCAGTCCCCAAAGCATAAACAGAACCCGGCAATCCCATCAAAAGCCAGCCGCTCATATCTGATGCCTGGGCTGACAATGCAGCCACCCAGCTCCCCAAACCACGGCCACCCAAGAAATAATCTTCGGTATTTTTCGTCCGTTTCATACATATCACGCCAATCACGATCATGAATAACAGATACGCAATAAATGCAATAATGATTGCCACTAAACTTGCCTGCGATAATTTCATAAATCTCTCCTTTTCACTCTTCTCCTCTTGCTGTGCTTTTACCGGCTTATGCTAACCCATGACCAAGCCGCTTATGAACCCCATCACCCACGATCCTCCATCGCCTGATATTCACTGTGATGTCCCACATATTTATAGGCCGGACGAATGATCTTGCCACGGTTGACCAGCTCTTCTAACCGATGAGCGCTCCATCCGGATATGCGGGAGATGGCAAAAATTGGTGTAAACATTTCCTGAGGAATCCCTAACATAGTATAAATAAATCCACTGTAGAAATCCACATTAGCGCATACCGGTTTAATCACATGACTACGATTCATCAATAATTCGGCAGCAATCTTTTCCACCGTGTCATACAACTCAAATTCCTCTGTCATGCCTTTCTCCATCGCTAATTTCTCAGCATAGGCCTTGAGAATACGCTCTCTTGGATCAGACAAAGTATAGACCGCATGTCCTATGCCATAGATCAGACCGGAATGGTCAAACGCTTCTTTTGCCAGAACTTTTTGTAAATATGTACGGATCTCTGACTCATTGGTTAAATCTTTGACTTCCTTGTGTAAATCAGCAAACATCTGCTGCACTTTCAGATTCGCTCCGCCATGACGCGGTCCTTTGAGTGAAGCAATGGATGCCGCCACTGCGGAATACGTATCCGTACCGGAGGAAGTAACGACATGATTCGTAAAGGTAGAATTGTTACCACCTCCATGCTCCGCATGCAACACCAATGCAGCATCCAGCACTCTGGCCTCCAACTGTGTATATTTCCCATTCGGCCGAAGCATCTGTAGAATATTTTCAGCAGTAGACAATTCCTTTTTCGCCGGTTTGATCACCAGGCTGTCAAAATAATGAAAATGCCGATAAGCATGATAATTATATACCGATATCAACGGTAACTTGGCTATTAACTGTAAAGACTGACGTAAAACATTCGGAACAGATATATCATCAGAATTGGAATCATAAGAATATAATGTTAAAACACTCTTTTGCAAACCATTCATCAGATTTGGACTTGGTGCCTTCATGATCACATCACGGACAAACTGTCCAGACAATTCCTGTAAACTGGTCAAGACCCCACGAAATACAGATAACTGCTCCTGATTTGGTAAATGACCGAATAGCAACAGATAAGTCACTTCCTCAAAAGCAAATCGCTTCTCTAATCCACTACCGACTAACTTCTCTACATCATAACCCTGATAATACAATTTACCATCTGCCGGTTCTTTGACACCGTCTACCAAGCGGTAACCAGATACATCCGAAATCTCTGTCAATCCAGTCAGAACACCCTTACCACTGCTGTCACGAAGTCCACGCTTCACATCATATTCCTGATATAAATTCAGATCAATCGCACCGGATTTCATCGAATCCACGACCATATCCTGAAACTTCGCAGTAAGGCTCTCATCAAGCGCCATCATCGATTCATCATTGTTCATACACTGTACCTCCATTCTTCGCATTTTTGTATACGTGTATACCGCAAACATATGCAAAGATGCATCATGTTTTGTGCATCTTTGCATACATAAAAATAGGATTATCTAATAATTTTGATAACCCTATTACTATAACCTATTTTATCTGTCTTCGTCAAGTCTAGGAAACACTACGGGTTCGATACTCCAAACGAAGCTTGTCTGTCAATAATGCCATAAATTCTGAATTGGTTGGCTTGCCCTTACCGGCAGAAATGGTATTTCCAAACACCTCCTCTAAAGTGTCAATATCTCCTCTGCGCCATGCTACTTCGATGGCATGGCGAATGGTACGCTCCACACTACTGGATGTGGTATGATATTTCTTGGCAATGCTTGGATATAAGAACTTTGTAATATAGTGCAGCATATTACGATCGTAGAATGCCATCATGATTCCTTCCCGAATATACTGATATCCCTTAATATGTGCCGGGATGCCAATCTCCAGCAAAATATTCGTAATATCAATCTCCAAATCCCCAGTATAACGAGAATGTCCCATTTCTCCCGTACCTCGTTTTTCTTTTCTGTCACGAACCGATTCGATGGTTCTCACCTCCGAAGCACCAGTCGCTTTCTTCTCGGAAACTTCTAACATCGGACGATAGGCAGTTTCCGCTTTAGCCGCACATGCCTCCATCTGTTTGATTCTCTTAATCAGTACACTTGCTGACACCGGCTTCATCATATAATAGTCTGCTCCAGCCTCCAATGCCTGCTCGATTATGTTTCCCATCCGTAATGCAGTTTCAATGATAAATACCGGCCGGTATTCCTTCGCCGTACGCCACTCTTCCAGGATTTCCATACCATCAACACCTGGTAAAATCATGTCCATCACTACAATATCCGGTTTCAAGTTATGTATTTGTTCGGCTGCCTTCTTGCCGTCTCCTGTATCATATATAATTTTTATCCCTTGTTCTTCCATGCATTTACGCTTACTCTCACGGTCCTGCACGTTATTGTCTGCCAAAATTACACGTATTTCACTTCTTTCCATCTTCAATTCCCTCCATACGCCTTCTTCTGTCATTCCAAGCGGTGACACAATCCTTTTACTGCTTATTCGACAGCATTGAAGGTTTTTTATGCCTTTTTTTTAGTAACCATGTCATATTTTAGTATGCACCTCTGAAAGCAAATGGAATCCAAAGGGAATTGAAAAGGAATTAGGAAAGAAATTTTTCCAAAGATGCCATCCTGCTCTCAGCCCAGCTATACTCTATCATATACTCGCCCAGATACTGCTCTGCCGCATTTTCATCCCCTGCCAGAAGTTGATACAAATCACAATCTAACATATCTTTGTCGATCCGTCGAATCCCCCGGCTGGTAATTAATAAATCCTCTATCTGGTACACTGCCAGTTCTTTTTTCAAGGTTCGCACGATCTTACTGCATAAATTCTGTGTATTTTCATCATTAGGACGATCTTCCCAAAGTGTTCCAATAATTTGATCCGAATTGACGGTACCGCCTTCTCTGTCAATCAATAAAGCCAACAATTCCTTTGCCTTAGCACTACGGAACATAATAGGTTTTCCATCCACATAAAGATCAAAGTGTCCGAATGTTTTCGCAAAAATCCGTCTGGCCGGTTTCACCATTTTTTGTCTGGCTGCTTCGATGCAGAAGGTCAATTCTCCTCTGGAATAGGGCTTTGTCAAATAACCATCCACCTGTAAACGCACAGCATCTTTCGCATATTCATTGGAATTTGTAATGTATATAATTTTCAGATCCGGACATTCTCTCTTGAGCAGAGTCCCCAGAGCCAATCCATCCATCCCTTCCATCTGGATCCCCAATACCACCAGATCTACCGGATGCTCCCGTACATAAGTATAGGCATCTACTCCATTTTCAAAAGTATGTACGATCTCCAGATCCTCAATTTCTTTTGATTCATAAGCAAATATATCAATATCCATTTGCTCATTATCCACAATAATCATTTTCATGTTACACCTCGTTTGGACGCAGACAAGTTCGCGTCTCGTCGTCTCCTCCTAATGACAAATCTTATCTTCTGTAATTCACGATCCCTAAATAATACCCCTTTCCGTAGCAAGTATAAATGCATATAGGAAATCCCTGTAATTTACGCCGAATATGTTTGATCAATGTATCCAAACGATGTTTGCATATGTCATCCTGCTTTCCCCAAAGCAGCATCAACAAGTTCTGTTTCTCTGTCAAATTTGTACCATTCGTAAACAATATCCCAACAACTTTTTGCTCCATTTTGGTCAAATTGACTGAATGCCCTTGAAAGGTAAGTTTACCCTCTGCCCGATCGAATTGCACCCCATCGAACCAGAGAACATCTTGTTTCAGCTCTTCATCAAAAGCCCGAATGACCCTTTGCATGATCAAATCCATTGGCTGTCCTTTGTAAATGCATTCTACCGCTCCTGCCTTGAGGCAGGCACACTCTATCTCATAATTTAATTCCTGTAAAACAAGAATCACTTTTTTACCTTGCAAACACAGGCTATGTATCACAGCCGGATAATCACTGGTATCCCTCGGATTCTTTAAGAAAGATGCTCCCCAATAAAGCATACTGTCTAACTCCTGTAAATTCACGATAATCCCCTGTACCTGGGTCCGCCCGCGCCACAATTCTGCCGGTTCTGCCACCGTGTCAGCACAGATACCGTAGTCTTGCATACCGGATATCATTTGTTCGCTCCATGCCAGATCCGGATCACACAATAATACCTTCATATCCTTTCCTGCCTTTGTACCGTATTATCCCGTTTCCACCCGATACCCCTCCGCGCGAATTTGTGATACCAACAACCGTTCATCCGATCCCCTCTTTCCCGGTTTATGATTATATACCCGGTACTGCGCTCGGATCTCTTCTGTTGAGATATCCGTCACTATGATATTTGCTCCAGCAGATAAAGCTCTCTTTCTCCCATCCATCAATGCCTGCTCCATCCCCGGATCTGCCACAATCAAACCAGACGGCATCATCAACCGCAGGATAGACATGACATACAACACCATCTCACCATTTCCCCCTCGTTCCCGCTCAAATGGCGTATTTTGTGCCGGCAGAAACGGGGAGACCGTGACCACATTGGAACCATATTGTTTCATAAATAGCAGTTCTTCGGCCACTTGCTCTATCGTCTGATATGGCATTCCCACTAAAAATCCAACTCCCACCTGATACCCCATTCCCCGCAAAGACCACATATGCTGTTTTCTTTTGAGCAATGACATATTAGCAGAATGAATCCGTTTAAATTGTGCATCATCACAGGAATCCTGGTGCATCAGATAAAACCCTGCACCAGCCTGCATCCAGCGACGATATGCATGATCTGTATGCTCCCCCAATGCCAAAATCAACTCTGCATCCTGAAATTTTCGCCGCAGCATTCCGATCAAACGTGCCACATCACTCTCCGCATAAGACAGATCTACTCCACCCTCTAATAGAAAGTGACGAATCCCATGCCGATATCCCTCTTCACAGTATCGCAACACTTCCCGTTCTGCCAGACGAAACCGCGGAACAAACTGATTGCTGCGGCGCAATCCGCAGTATTTACAATCATTCTTGCAAAAACTGGTTAAGGGAATCCTGCCCCATAACCGGACACTGCGATCAAAATGCTGATTTTGTACCGCCTGCGCTTTCTCCATCAGGTATTCTGTTGTCTCCGGATTGCGATACCGTAATAAGTCTATCAATGCTTCCGGTGGCAATATGCTCTTTTCTGCCAATTGGTCCACCGGTTCTGTCATACATGCTCCCATATCTGCATCATCCTCTCAACATATTTTACCTCATTTTTACACGTTTTTAAATGACATCACATCAGAAGACGATCTCTCACTTACCTTGGCATTCAAATTGTCCAATAATATTACATATCGCAGTATTTAATTCCGGCTTTAATTCTTCTATCGTCGCCGGCTCCCCTTTCAAAATGGTATTATAACAAGTGGCATTGACTAGTTCCACAATCATGAAAATCATTAAATCCGAATTGCGAAATTTCCGGCCCGATTTCACCAATAATTCTTCAAAGATATCCATACAATTACGGTTGTCCAATTCTGCAATCTTAATATTGGAAAACACAGCCCAACTGAGATTTTTGGATATAAATTTCAGAATTACCGGGTTCTGATATAACTGGTCGACAATATTATCGGCTAAGGCTACAATCCGTTCTTCCAGACTGTCCCACTCCTGCTTTTCCACCGCCGCACTGGCCTTTTCAAACAAATTACTGGCCTGTCTGGTGATCAGTCGGTCTCTGATATCATACTTATCTTTAAAATATAAATAAAATGTTCCCTTTGCCATTTTAGCACGTTTCACTATATCTGAAATGGAAGTATTATGAATCCCCTTCTCCGTAAATAATTCAAATGCGGAATAGAGCAAAGCTTCCTGCTTAATCTTCTTCTTTTCTTCTATTTTACCCAAGGCTATGCCCCCTTTTTGTATTTCTCAAATGATCCTCACTTTGCTGTCGCGAAAAAGAAAAATCCACGAAGGTAATTTTTAAACCCTCCGTGGATATCGTATCACAAATCATGCCCTATAGACAAGATTATTTCACCTCTTCTGTAGACATTACAAATTTTACCGTACCTTCCATACCATCTGCCAGCCCGGAATAGCTCTGGTATTCTTTGGAAGCATTGCTTATTCCTTTCACACGGTCAGTCAATATGCCGATGCCTTCTGTCATATCCGCCATTGAATCTGTCAACTTTTCAACTGCCTCATCCTGAAACGCATTCATACCATCGCTTAGTTCTCCGGAACCATCCGCTAACTTGCTGATACCGTCAGCCACTGTCCCGGTGCTCTTAACCAGTTTCTTTAGACCGGATGCTAATTTCTTAGTACCACCGGATAACTGCTTTGTAGCCTTGCGAAGAGACGGACTGTTTTTCTTTAATTTTTTGCTTCCCTTCTTGATGGAAGTTGTATTTTGAATAATGGAATCTGCACCATCGGTAATCGCCTTATTATTATTTTGAATTTGTTTCCCACCATTTTTTAACTGTTTGATGGCACCAGAGATCTGTGTCATGGCATTGCTTATTTTCGTATTACCATCCAACAGATCCGTAGAGCTGTCACGCAACTGCCCCGCATATCCTGATATTGTTGATGCACTTTCGGATAACGACTTGGCACCATTATATAAATTCGTGTCTTTCGACTCGGTATCTGTAGCGGCCTGAATCTGTGATAATGCCAACGCCAGATCGGCTGCACCCTTTTGGTCTGCATCACCATCCGCTTTTCCATTGGTTGCGGCATCCAGTGCTGACGCGATCTGTTCACCACCTTCGATATATTGGATCGCACCAGTGACCGCAGAAGCCATCTGTTTATACTGCTTTTTTTCTTCCTCTGTCTGTGCCGCCTCTGCCATCTGTGTATACATGGTTTCCATCTGCTTTAATCCAGCCACACACTGATCTAAATCTTCTGTCTTTTCTAATTTTTTCACATTATCATTGATCGTAGAAACCCCACTCTGCACTGCCTTGACACCAGCATCCACTTGAGCTACGCCTTCCTGTAAACTCTTAGTTCCATCGGTCATTTGGTTCATGTTTTCCTCCGATAACAGTGTAGTCACAGAGTTCACAAATTTCTTGACTCCATCCCCAAATGCCTTGTACTGCTGCGGCAATCCTGCTGTAGATTGATTCAGGGTATTAATACCGCCGATCAGAGTATTCACACCTGCAATGTATGATTTCATTCCCCGGCTTAATTTCTCTGCACCAGTCGCATAGGATCCCACCCCTTTTAATAACTTATCTACACCTTTGGTATATGCCTTTGTTCCCGCATTTAACTGTTTCGCGCCCTTATTCAGAGTACCCACGCCATTACGTACGGTGCCAATCGCATCTGCATAAGTACCGAAATTATCATCCAGAGTCTCTAACCCATCCTGTAAGGTCTCTGTACCATCCACTAACTGGGAAGAAGCATCTCTGATGTCATCCAGTTTATCATCCAGTTCATTCAGATCGTCCGCATCCTCCAGATCCAGATCCCGGAACAAATCGGAAGTGGCCACCGTATATGTGGAACCCATAGAAAAATCTTTGACATCGGCTGTGATCTCCACCGTATCTGTCAATTTGTCATTGATGGAATCCGTATCAAGGTCAACCTCTTCTCCCAGATACAGATCATCCAAAGCCAGATTTTCCTTCAGTCCCGGCATACCATATGCCACTACAATATCATTATCTCCTTCCGAAATCACATTGCCATGATCAATCGTCACATTTGAAAATTTATCTACCGGAAGAATCATCCCGGTCACCATAATAAACGGTGTATAAATTTGTTCTTCCTGATCCTGAACGTTGATCTCAGTTAATGCATGATTCGTATATTCAATGCGGATCTTTAATTTTCCGCTCTTGCCCACAATATCAGCCGGCTGCACCTCTTTGCCATCCAGTTCATACTGAAGATTGATCCCCACAGGCAACTGGTCATGACTGGTTCCCTGATAATAGATATCTTCACCGGAAGTATCCCAGTTCAGTTTCTCACCGTCCTGTGTAAACTTCTCATCCCCCTTGGTATTGATAATATCTTCCAACTCAGATACATCCGATACCCCATCCGCCTTACCAGAGTTTTTGAGCCAGTCAGATACAATGATCTGATTGGTCTGACCATCGGCACGCAGTGTAGCGTACACAGTCTCCTCTTTGGAAACTTCCTGGCTTTCCTCTGTCTTTCCAGCAGACGCCGGCTTCACTTCTTCTGTCTGTTTCACCGTTTTCTCCACTGCCTGGGCACCCACATGATCATATAAATAAGTATGGCCGGCATACTCGATACTACCTGCCAACAATCCGGCAATTACCAGACCACTAACTCCTACTTTTACTATTTTCTTTTTATTGATCTCTTTCATAGTTTACCATCCTTTCAACATTACTATACTGGTTTCCTTGTTATTAAGCAAATATATTCCTCGTTATTGATACAAGATGATCAATTAGTCATCCCAAAATCACACGGATCCCTCTTTGTCTCTCTGTGCCACCCCGGTCTTGATCATATCCAGGGAAGTACGCTTTATGACTCCATCAAATATCCACAAAAATGCCGGCAGCAGGCAGATAACCACCACCATACTGATCACAGCCCCTCGTGCCAGAAGCATACAAATACTTCCGATCATATCTACACGGGAATAGGCCGCCACGCCGAAGGTTGCTGCGAAGAAACAGAAACCACTGATCATGATTGACTTAATCGAAGTCTCATGCGCAATACGAATTGCCTCCCGTTTTGACTGACCTCGGATGGTTCGCTCCTTGTGATAACGATTCGTCATCAAGATTGCATAATCTACTGTCGCCCCCAACTGAATGGTTCCGATCACGATGCTGGCCACAAATGCCAAGGAATCATGCATATAATATGGCACTGCCATGTTGCAGGCAATGGCAAACTCGATCACCGCCACCAGAATCACCGGAATAGAAATCGACTTAAAGGTCAACATGATAATCAAAAAGATTGCCACAATGGAGACGATATTAACCATCTTGAGATCCACATCTGTTACATCCTGCAAATCCTTCATCAGCGGTGCTTCCCCAATCACCATGCCATCCTTTTGATAACTCTTAACAATCTCATTGATATCCGCCAACTGTGCATTGGCTTCCTCTGTGGCAGAGCCATAATCCGAACCAATAAATTGCAAATCATATTTTTCTGTCGATAACATATCTTTGATATCTTGTGGTATCATCTCATCCGGCATGTTGGCACCCACCAGAGAATCAATCCCCAATACCCATTTCACTCCATCTACACTTTCAATCTTCTCATCCATCTCACTCTTTTCTTTTGCACTCAATCCATTCTTTAGCATCATGATATGAACATTGCTCATGTCAAATTTGCTTTTTAACCGATCATTTGCCTCCGCGCTGGGGATATCCTTTGGTAAAGACTGATCAATATTATAATAGATCTCATAATGATTATTCCCATATACTGCCGGGAATAACAGGATTAAAAAGATCACAACAGCTACATAACGACCCTTCACAATACCATGAGATAACCGGTCCAGAGAAGGGATCAGAGGACGATGTGTCGTCTTTTCAATCGCTTTATCACAGGTCAGAATCATCGCCGGCAGTACCGTGATACAGGTAATCACACCGATCACCACACCTTTCGACATGACAATACCAATGTTCGCACCCAACTTAAAGGTCATGAAACACAGGGCAACGAATCCTGCCACTGTCGTGACGGAACTGCTGGTAACGGACTTGAACGTATTACTGATGGCATGTGCCATCGCGCGCTTTTTATCTCCTTCGTAACGAACCTTATTGGCTTCATAGCTCTCCAACAGGAAAATGGAATAATCCATTGTCACAGCCAACTGTAACACGGCTGCCAATGCCTGTGTAATATAGGAAATCTCTCCCAGGAAGAAATTACTGCCTAAATTGTATACGATGGACAAACCAATATTGGTCAGGAAAATCAATGGTGTCACAAAGGAATCCATAGCAATCACCAATACAACCAGAGACAACAATGCAGCAATGACCACATAAACCGGCATCTCAGACATAGCCAGATCTTTGATGTCGGTTACCACACCTGACATGCCACTGGCAAACACATTCTTGCCCACCATCTTACGTATCTCGGTAATGGTATCCATAGTCTCATCCGCAGAGGTGGTATTGTCAAACAAGGCGACCATCATCGTGGCATCTCCATTAAAAAAGGCCTCTCGGAGATCTTCCGGCATCATTTCCACCGGCACCGAAATATCCAGCGCATCATCATACCACAAAACATCCGTGACATGATCCAGACTTTCTAACTGTTCTTCCAGTTGCGCCACATCCTTCATCGGCATATCCTCAACAATAATCATGGAGAAAGCACCCATACCAAATTCATCCACCATGATATCCTGCCCTTCCACTGTCTCCAATGTCTTCGGCAGATAACTTAACAAATCATAATTCACCCGGGTACTGATGTAACCAAGTCCCGCAGGTACTATCAGAATCACCGCCAACAGCAAAATGATGTTCTTGTGTTTCGCGATCCATTTACCAATGTTAATCATCCAGTTTCACGCTCCTTACCTAGAAATAATTCCAAAAAATGACTAGCAGTCATTTTTATATCGTATAGTATATTACTCCAAAAATGACCAACAGTCAATATTAATATTGAAATTTATGAAATTTTTATATTATTTATGATTTTCCCCCAACAGTGCTTCGCGCCCCAAATCTCATACAATAAAAACTGGTTTCCACCCATTGCCTGATAGAAACCAGTTTCATAGTCCATATATTGGAATTTACTTTGCTAACATCAACATGATCTCATTGCTGCGGGCAACAAAATCCGTCATTTCTTCTGCGGACAATGGCTTATGTGCAATCATGGCCAAATCGTATAACTGCTTACAGAACAGGTTCACATTCTCCCCTTCTTTATGCTCCAGAATATACTGTACCAGCTTGTTGGCAGAATTTAATACCAAAATCTCTCCACCGCCAAACATACCCATATCCATGCCACCGCCCATGCTATACATCTTCATCATATCCTGCATACGGCGCGTTTCCTCCGGCATCGTCATCATAGAAGAAACCGTTTCATTTTTGAACTTCTGTACCTGAACCACCAGATCTTCTTTCCCCAATACACTGCGGAACAATTCAGATAACTGGTCTGTCTGGGTCTTTAAGGTCTCCTCATCCACTTCCTCTGTCATATTCTCCGTCAAATCGGCATCGATGCGCTGGAATTTCACCGCCAGATCTCCCTGCTCTAACTGACTGATAAATGCCTGATCAATGCTGTGGGTCAGCACGACAGCATCCATATCCTGCTCACGGAACATATTAATATACTGGCTCTGCTGCTGTAAATCCGTCACATAATAAACCGTTGTCTTATTCTCTTCCTCTCCGGCAGCATCATCCGTATTGTCTCCAGCGGTTTCGTTATTTTCTTTCGCAGCCTCATCGCTTTCTGTATCCGCCTCTGCTTCGTCACCACCGATAGCTTTGACATAATCGGATAATGTAATATATTTCTCATCCAAATTCTTGAAGATGATATAATCAGACATCTTTTCACGGAATTTGTCGTCCTTTAAGCAGCCATATTTTATGAATGGACTGATATCCTCCCAGTATTTCTCATAATTTTCCCGATCCACCTTAAACATACCAGACAGCTTATCTGCCACCTTTTTCGTGATATAATCGGAGATCTTCTTAACAAATCCATCATTCTGCAATGCACTACGAGAAACATTGAGTGGCAGATCCGGACAATCAATCACACCCTTTAATAACATCAAAAATTCCGGAATTACTTCCTTAATATTATCGGCGATAAATACCTGGTTATTGTATAACTTGATCACACCCTCCAGATTATCATATTCGGTATTAACCTTCGGGAAATACAGGATACCCTTGAGATTAAATGGATAATCCATATTCAAATGAATCCAGAACAATGGCTCCTTATAATCCTGAAATACCGTACGGTAAAATGTCTTGTATTCCTCATCCGTACAATCATTTGGATGCTTCATCCACAGTGGATTCGTATCACTGATGGAAACCGGACGTTTATGGATCTTTGCCTTTTCCCTGCGAGGAGATACCTCTACGATCTCTTTCTCGCCATTTTCATTCTCCCGTTCTTCCGTCTTCGCTTCTTCTACAATATTCTCCACCACCACATCATCCTCACGGACATCGGCGGCATCAATGGTCTCATATTCCTGCTCTGCCCCTTCTCTGGATAAGAAGATCTCCACCGGCATAAAGGAACAATACTTATTTAATACCTCGCGCACACGATATTCATTGGCAAACTCCAAGCTATCCTCCGACAGATATAACGTGATGGTGGTTCCCACAGTATCCTTGGTGCCATCTGTCATCTCGAAATTAATGCCGCCCTCGGATTCCCATTTCACCGCAGCAGCACCTTCCTGATAGGAAAGGGTATCAATCGTAACACGGTCTGCCACCATAAAAGCAGAATAGAACCCCAGACCAAAGTGACCAATGATCTGCTCCTCGTTGGTCTTATCCTTATATTTCTCTAAGAAATCCGTGGCACCGGAAAAAGCCACCTGATTAATATACTCGTCCACCTCATCTGCCGTCATACCCAGACCGGTATCGGTAAAGGAAATGCTTTTCCCCTCTGTATCCACTACGACCTGAATCTCCGATTTAAAATCATCCGGCATCTGATACTCACCCATGATCTCCAGTTTCTTTAACTTGGTAATTGCATCACAGCCATTGGAAATCAACTCACGGATAAAAATGTCGTGGTCTGAATACAACCACTTTTTAATAATGGGAAACATATTCTCGGAATCAATAGATAAACTTCCTGTTCTACTCTGCATAACTATTACCTCTTTTCTTTCTTATATGTAGTAACTGCATCGCTATTTTGTATATGCGGTCACTGACTTCTCTCTTTGTTAGCACTCAATCCAATAGACTGCCAACAACAACCTAACAGATACTATACTCCGCCGATTCCAAAATGTCAAGCATAAAATTAGCACTCTTTTTGAAGAGTGCTAATCATTCCAATACCGATTTGTCAATTCTACATTGAAAATTCCCGTCATAAAATTTGGATGCTGGGACATAAAATTTCTCAACTCATTTAAGAAGGTCTCTTTACTGGAAATATCAAAACGGTCAAAATAGGATGGTACCTTCAAATCCCGATTCTCTATGTTGTTTTTCATATATTCTTCCGTTTTGGATTCATATTCTTCAAGCATCTTCGGCTGATATTTGATGATATGATTATACCAGTTAGTAAGATATTTCAGTCGGTTCAAAGCCCGGTCTTCGTTGCTGCTTTCCTCGCCAATCCTTTGATATTCCTGATACGCTGCACTATCCATCGTTTTCATCATATCTAAGGTATTCGTGGTGGCAACCAGATTGCTTCCATGCCCCAGATAAGAAGGTTTTGTAACGCCATAGTTCATGTTACCATTGTTATCGGCCCTGCCTGCGCTTGCCAGTTTGGCTACTGTATTCATAGCCTCCAAAAATTTCTCCCTGTGTTCCTCCGGTATGAAATTCTCAGCCGCATACTGCATCTTTTTCAATCCCAAGGCAATATTTGCCTGACGTTCTTCTTCGGTTAAAGAAGATGTATTGTCCAAAAGAAAGTTCTGCCGGATCGCATCGTACACAAAGAGCCGTTCCTCTTTACTACAGTCTTCCACAGCCGTAGCGATGGCTTTATCTGTCTTATAGACGCCACAGTATTCCGGCAAATCCACCCTTCTGTCAAAATGCTGTATCGCCTCATCAAAACGCTTCTGCGCCTCTTCACTGATTTGCAGGGAAGCAGCAATCTCCCCATCCCCCTTTTTTGGTTCCACAAAAGCATTGCCGTTGGTTATCTTGTCCAAAAAATCTACTTTCGTTATGCATTGATGAATATTTGATATGTTCATTCCATGTCTCCTTTCCCACCTTGCTTGATCACAGATGACCTAATTGCATATCTTATACTACAATTCACTATAGTGTATATCGACAAATTACATCTTAAATATTATATATACGACAAATAATCACGGCTTCTATCCCCATCACTCCTGTGGATGGATCATCTCTCCGGCAATATTCCTTTCCATCCATTTTAACGGCTCCCAATCGCCGGCCAAAAGCAGCCATAGCTTGATATACATGGCAACCGGAGAAGCCATCGGCAAGACCTTGATCGAATATTTCTCAAAAAATTTCGTACTTTCATATGCTAACGCAAGATCTGCTCCTGTCAAAAATACCGGAATCTGCCGTCTCTGTGCTTCTGTGAAAAATTGTTCCATCCCCGGCGTATCGATGCAAATGGTCCCGGCATGGTAGGTATGATGCAAGACCGCTTTCGTACCGGTTGGAATCTGCGGATAACGCATTCCCGGCGACGGATAGATCTGCAAAACCGGAGCATCCCATGATGATAACCCGGTAACAGATGATCTCAGTCCGGAACACAGGGACTCTGTAGTGTAGGAGCTTTCCGTCGGCATATGCAGCCGTCCGTCTTCATCAAACCACGCAAAGACACCACCCAGGCTATATACCGCATCACTATATGCCTGATGCCCTAATATTCTTGTACCCAGATGAATCTGAGGCACATCCCCCGCATTGCGATAGGAAACATAGACACCACCGCCTGGCCACTGCCTGATAAACTCCACCGCATAGATGAAGTTACTTAATCCATTTGCTCTGGAATCATCTAGTATATAATTACTGGAAACCAGTACCACAGGAATCGGACTGTCCGCAAATAAAAAACCTAACATGGCGGCTGAATAAGCGAGGGTATCCGTTCCATGTGTCACAATGATCCCCGCATATTGTTCCTGTTCGGCCTGGCGAAGCCCTGCACCTACACTGTCTGCTAATCTTCGCAAAACCTTTCCGGTACTATTTTCACTCAATATGGTATAAGGTTTTATCGTGACAAATTCAATGTCCGAACCATCTTCTCCAGAGTACACCATATGATCATGATACAAAGAGAGCAACCGATATACCGACTTCTCTCGCGGTCCAATATATCCGTTGCTCTCTGTACTTCCTATGGTTCCTCCGGTAAAAATCACCAGAATCTTCATACTATCCACATATCCTCCATTGATCAAATTGAAATTTGGAAATTCGGTAATGCCACATCTTTTTGGCTCTTTATAAATCGATAATTCTCATTTTGCTGTTGCTCTATATTCTTTTTCTCCTCCGCTTTTCGCTGCGCATTGCCTAACCGTTTCGCCGCATCCTCTCTGGCCTGATTGACCCGCATCTCCAGATCATCACGCTCGGCCTCTTTGGCAGCCGCATCGCCACCGCGTCTCTGATCTGTCTGAATCTCGCCACCCAGCACACGGATACGATTTTCCAGATCTTGTATGGTACTGTTCTGACTCTCCGCCTGTTTTAATGCATTATCTCCAATAATCACGGATTCTATTTGTCCTGCGGATAACTGCTGCTCCTGTAAATCCTGCTGCTCCTGTGAATCCTGCTGTTGCTCCTGTTTGGAGGATATTGAAGATTCCGCAGCAGACTGACGAACCTCTTGGGAATCCTCCTCGCCCTCAAGCTGCTCCTTGACCGTATCCTGATTCCCTTTCATTTTTTCCCGCTGTGCTTCCCATTCTGCCTGCCGTTTCTGTCGGTTCACTTCCTCAATTTCTGCCTGAATCTCCTGCCGCTTGCGGTTTTTCTCCTCCTCGGACAACACGGCATCTTTCTCTGTGCGTTTCAGATTTTGTTGTAATCGATCCAAGGTCTGACCGTACTGCTTAATTTTCTGGTCATTTCGATCCAACGCATTCACCTGATAGTCTGTTCCCTGAGATAAACTCCCTATTGTACTAATTCCCATAAACGCCTCCTATCTTCCTTTCGGATACTCAAAACACAACAGACGATAAGGTTCTTCGTCCTCCTCGATCTGCGGAAAACGTCCTACCTTTTCATAAAACCGATTGTCTGTCTGATCATCGTTGCACATGGATACTTCTCCGATCAATACAGCACCCGTCCCGGGTTTCACATCGAAATCATGATACTGATGCGGCCATAGGGTAATACTTTCCCCCGGATGTAATTCTACCGCCGTTCCTGCCGGAACATAATAAGAACGGCCATCTGAATTCACCAGAACATCCGTGGTATCCAAACCACCTTCTCCATCATCATTGTAGACATGTATCAGAAGTGTTCCACCACCCCGGTTGATGATGTCCTCCGATTTCGTCCAATGAAAATGCATCGGAGAGTGCTGCCCTTCCTCCAACATTAATAGTTTTTCCGCATATACTTTTTTGTATCGGCGATCCTTTTGATTCCCATTGCGAAGTGTGATCAAGGCAAACCCCACCTTGTGAAAATCTCCACTACCATAGTCCGTAATATCCCATCCCAACATATTATCCCGAATCTCATCGTATTCCGAACCGATATCCTGCCATCTGGATGGCGTCCAATGACAAAAGGGTGGTAATGCAAATCCATGTTGCTGTGCCAACTGCTCCATCCGCCGTATTGCTGCATTTATCTCACTACGTTTCACACACATTCCCCCATATAACAGCCTTTTTCCATTCTTCCTTTTGGTCTTAATATCATTTTATTAAAACCGTCTGAAAATAGCAAGACCATACTGCAAAAAACAGAAATAAACCTATCAAACAAAATATCCCCTGTCTCCTTAACGCATACAAATATATACCGCATAGGCGGCATACAGTGCCAGCATAATGACTCCCTCGAAGCGTACGATCTTCTCCTTCGTCCATGCAAAGCAAAGCACCAAAGCACTCATACCGATCAATACGATAATATCAATCACATTCTCCATGCGGAATGCCATAGGACTGATGGCAGAGGCGATACCTAAAACAAACAATATATTAAAGATATTGGAGCCGATCACATTCCCCAATGCCATATCTACTTCCTTTTTTCCGGCTGCCACAACAGAGGTCACCAGCTCCGGTAAACTCGTTCCAAAAGCCACAATCGTCAATCCGATGAGATTCTGTGACATACCAAAAGTCGTGGCGATGGCAGACGCGGAATCCACTACCAGATCCCCACCGAACGCAATGGCCGCAGCACCACCAATAATAAATACCAGACATTGCCATATCGGACGAATCTTATATTCATCCTTCCCCTCCTGATCCTCTCTATTGCGGATAGCGGAAGTAATCATCCACCCCAGGAAAAAACCGAAAAAGATTAATAAGATCACACCATCCATATGTCCCAGAGACATGCTGATCCACCCCAGGATCATTAACAGCAGCGCCATCAGCACAGAAAACGGAAATTCACCCTTTAATGTCTTTTTGCTCACTGCCAATGGACAAAACAGGGCGCAAATACCACAAACCACCATGAGATTAAAAATATTGGAGCCCACAACATTTCCCACTGCCACACCAGTATTATGTGCTAACGCTGCACTAATACTAACCGAACATTCCGGCAGGCTGGTTCCCATCGCTACGATGGTCATGCCGATAATCAAAGATGGGACCCGCAGACGTTTCGCCACACTGGAACTGCCGTCTACAAAAAAATCGGCACCCTTGATTAACAATACAAATCCTACAATCAATAAAATATATTCCATGCCAAACCTCATTTCTGCACTGCCCTGTACGCCTCATCGTGACTTGTGTCCGGCAGTACAACAGACACAAACCCGCCGCCAAACGATCCTCCCATCTCTAACAGACTGTTGCGGAGTATTTCTATCGCATAGAATATAATTTTATGCGAAAAAAAAGAGTTACATTACTGCACCTCTTTATCATACCCAGGCGCAGTCAAATCACTACGCAAGAGTCTCATTATTTAAGAATAAGCCAGACTGTGTGGGCTCCAAAGGATCGTATCTGAAATCACACACGGACGAGATTGTTGACTTAGTCACGCATACGCGCTAACTACTCCCTCATTGCTTTTTGCATCATATCAAATAAGTTAAAATTTGTCAATCATTCCCAATGATTGGTTTTCAGGTCTTTTGTTTCAAAGTCCGAAGATAGCTTTTTTGTTCCGGTGTAATCCGATAACTTTCAATCGCCTTTTGAATCGCTTTATTGTGAGTCCATGTATCCAGCCGCCGTTTTTCAATATATGGCAGGACCGCCTCATACTGTTTTGCCAATGCCGTGGCAAAATACCAGGCGATCATCATATTCACATAATATTCCCCGGAGTGAATGGATGCCACCTGTTCCACATATTCTATTTGAAAAGATTCCTCCAAAAAATGATGCATCAACATACCGATGCCAAACCGCTTTGTATAAGTATGATCCGATGCAATCCAACGGTTAATTTCCGGCAGCAATCGCTGCGAATCCTGCTTAAAGACCTTCGGAGACATTTGATCACAAGTCGCCCAGTTATTGACAAAGGGCAAAAATATCTCTAATCGCGCCAGACATTTCTCATAATTCTTTTCTCCACCGATCACAAAAGCATGAAGCTGGTTTTCTTCAAAATACCGATGCGGCAGATCCTGTAAGAAAACTTCCACATCCTCCCTTCCGGCAATTTCTTTTGCCAGCTTCCGCAATGCCGGGGTGCGCACTCCAATTATGGTGTCCGCTGCTTCCCCCGGGATTAAGTTCTTCTGAAAATCCCGGTACTTCATATCTTGTAGTTCATATAATCGTTCTCTGATCTCTGTAATGATATCCATGATAAACCTCTGTTAAAATTCCTTGTTTTTCCCGCATACAACATACTGCAAGCCTGTATCTATTATATCACAGATACCATCACAATACAAAAATCCTGCGTTTCCGTATTGTGCATATCGATCATGGCGGGGAAGGCAAGATAATCTTTCCTTACGAAAGATAAATTTTTGAAAACTCCAAAAAAATAATTGATAATTTTTATTATTTATGTTAGACTATGCATATGTCACGAGGGAGTAATCGGTACATTTAATGAAATGTATAATATTATCGACATACTGGTATCCGTGCGATACCCGGTAATATTTGAAATGATGAGACTTGAGACAGCATTGTTCTATATGCTGTTTTGGGTCTTTTTTTATGGAATTTGGATTCATTCGGATTCGGATGTGAAAAGCCTCTTCGGACTACGAACAAAAATCACGGAAGAAAGGACACGGATTATGCTGCTATTTTTCAAAATCTTATTCACAGAATTCATCGCGGAGATGGGAGACAAAACGCAACTGATGCTGGTGGCCATGACCTCCAAATATAAACTCCGGGATATTATTTTTGGCACCGCCATCGCTATCCTGGTGTTGAACGGTATCGCGGTACTGGCAGGAGGATTTGTAAGCGAATGCATTCCCACCTGGCTGATTCGTCTCATCGCCGCGGCTGCCTTTCTCTTCTTCTCCTTCACTTCTCTGGGAGACCAAGAGGAGGAAGAAGAAAACACCAAACACAAGGGCCGTTTTGCTTTTGCTCCCCTGACTGTCTTCTGTACCTTCTTTGTAGCCGAACTGGGTGACAAAACACAATTAACCGCCATTACTTTCGGTGCCAATGAAGGATTACAGGCTGCTTTGATTGTTTGGCTTGCCTGCTCTATTGGTTTATTCGCGGCAGATATTATGGGAATGCTGATTGGTTATCTCCTCAAGAGCAAAACCCCGAACGGATTGCTCAACACACTGGCATTCTTTATCTTCGCCATTTTTGGTATCCTCACCCTGTATGAGGGGTTAGGTATGCTGTTAGGCAAAACGCATTCTTTCGCATTGCCAATCACACTGGGAATCGCTGTAGTATTTGTGATCGCCAGTGTGATCCGGTTCACCATAACCATGTATCCGAAAGGGCAAGACAAATAACACGAAAAAAGATGATTATGGAAAATCATACAGATTCCCTCCCATAATCATCTTTTTGTTTGTTGCAATAGTGTTTGAAACTCTAAATTATTTCGCTACAATATTGACGATACGTCCCGGTACATAGATCTCTTTGATCACGTTACCGGATAACTTACTGCCCAATGCCTCTTTTGCTTTGGCCAGCACCTCATCTTTCGGATCTTCTTTCCCAATATTGATGGTTGCCTTGGTCTTACCATTGATCTGTACCGCGATCTCCACGGTAGCCTCCACCGTCTTAGCCTCATCATACTCCGGCCAGTTAGTCTGATAGATACGGCCTTCACACCCGATGATACTCCACAGTTCTTCCGTTATGTGTGGTGCCACCGGATTTAACAGGGTGATCAAGGTCTGATATTCTGCCTTATTGATCTCGTTCTTTTTATAGAAATCGTTAATCAGTGCCATCATGGCGGCAATTGCAGTATTAAACTTCAGGTTCTCAAAGTCATGACTTACTTTTTTGATCGTCTGGTGCATCTTGATCTC
>CAZFSU010000024.1:0-36514 GCA_964521555.1 uncultured Jutongia sp.
CTTTCAGAGGCACTTCATGTATCTGTGGAGTGGCTAAAGGGAGAAACAGAGGAATATCAAACGGACATTGCGGATAAGAGGGAATTATTGATCCGAGATGTGATGAGTTCCATTGCAAACAAGATTCCCTATGATATGAAGCCTGATGAGGCTGACTTTTCCAAAGATTTACTGTTGCTGATGTTGTTTGACAACCGGAGTTATGATATACTTACACGCAGAAAGCATTTCATCAATTCATGGATATCCTGTCTTTTGGAGGCACTATAGAAGATTTTGTTTCCAAAGGATATTCCAAAGACAAGGATACATATTTTGAGGTTTGTATAGCGCAAAGCCTTGAAAATAGGGGAAACTTATGGAAAAAGCTTACAAACCGGAATTTGTGGGGGAATTTTATGAAAAAGAAAATAGCGTTATATTTGTTTACAATGTTTGTGTCTATCGTTTTGTTTGTACTGTCGATGACGGTATTCGGTGAAACAAAGTTAGTTGCCCCCATAATAATTGTCGGCTGCATTTACTTGTTTATCGGTTCGATCATAAAATTGTGCAAACTGAGTGATAGATTTAAAAATTCTGTGATTCTAACACTTGATTTCTTATTTTGGCTGCCATAGAAGGAATACATTTTATTGCGTTTGCTTTATTTCTTTTGCTTATGGGTGTTGTAAAGTTCAAGAAAATATATCTGACAGATATGATTTCGGATGATACTAAAAATCATAGCATTATTGGGAGGAGGGGTATGATGAAACAATTATTATCATCCATCACTATTTTCTTATTGACTATTATATTTTTCAGTGCATGTACTTCATACAAAACGGGGAATCAACATAACACAACCAACAATACGACAAGTGAAAACGCTGTCAGCAGCGGAGGGATTGCCAGCAGCAAAACAGCAAATACCCAGAAACAGGGATTGTCCTTAGATCTCCGTGTTGGTATGGATGAGAAGGTGATGATACCCGATCCGGCAGCCACGAGTGGAAATGTGAAAATCAACTTGATGAATGTGCCGAATTTTGAAATGATCGCCCCGGAATACGAAGAATGGTCTGAGGAGAGCAAAAAGGAATACGCTAACTATCTGGCAGACCTTTCCTTTGCCGGTTTTGATGAGCCTGTATATGTCAGTAGTTATGCTATCGGAGACATGACAGAGGCCACAGGAACCGTATCGCATATTTCCAGACAGACGAAAAAGGGCATCCAGAAGCAGGAAGTCACCGGAAGCTGTCTTTGTCTGTTTGTAACGGCGGGGATGGATTCACTGGACACGATAAAGATGGAAGGCACCTCTTCCTTTGATTGTTATCTGGTTATTCTCGACTATCAGAATGGTGTCTGTGTGAAAACAGAGACAGATTTCTTTCTACATTCATTAGACACTTGGGTGGATTTGAATGTTGCAGATATTACCGGAGATGGTGTGGAGGAGTTGTTTGTATCCCATACATATGACAAATCTTTTGATTTTAGTGTATATAAATCAGAGAGGAGTAAACAAACGATTCATGAAATATATTCCAGTCAAAAATATTGGAATGAACATGGAGAGGAGATCGATACCGAAAATTTTATCGGTACTTTGTTGGATCATTATAAAGTCAGGCTCCGGTTCCCAGATATTGGTTTTGACCAAACAATATCCATGATCGCAGATGGAGGCTACAAACAAAGTGATTTACATAAATCTTTGGATCGCTGGGGATGCCCAAACTTTGTTGGCATATGGAAAACGAATGGAACCCTAAAAAAGAAAAACCAAGAGGCGGAGGGTGTCTTTTTATATACATTGGATGATATTACGCTGGAAAAGAATCCGTCCGGTCTGATGCAGATTGTATTGACCAGAAGTGTGTGTATCGGTCACCGCTCGGAAATGATCGGACATATTCATACCTATTTGGAGTATGATACAGCAAACGATGCTCTCTCGCGTGTAAAGGCAAAATATGTCGATAAGAAGACTGCCGAAAAGGAATGGTATGCAAAAGGCTGGGGAAAACTCACCGTTGCAGGAGAGTTTAATGCCAAAGCCCACCAGGCATATCAGGAAGCCTTACGCAATATAGACCAGGATGAAAACCAACCTTTGATCAGCGTCAGCGACGCAGATCAGATCGCTTTTTATGATATCGATGGAAATGGTGTGGATGAGCTTTTGACGAAAGGCGGATATCTGGGGCTTGAGATCTATACCTACGAAAGCGGAGAAATTAAATATCTCACTCATGAAAAGTATGGTGACTCGATAAAGATTTATCCGGAGGAAAGTGTATTTGTCCTAAAAAGCGGACACATGGATCACTATTATCAAGAATACTATCGAATCAATGGAAAAAAATGTAAAATATTAGCAGAAAAAGATTGGCGAATACACTATCTCAACCGTAAGGGCACCAAGACGCGAACGACCTATCAATACAAGAAAAAGGGAAAGAACGTATCAAAAACAGAATATCAAAAATATGTAAAATCCCTGAAGAATGGAAAATGTATCACAAGCAAAGAACTAAATTGGCAAAAAGTGGCGGAACTACAGAACTAAATAATACCAGGGGGCATGAGGATAATGAAAAGTCAGATAGCAATCATACTAAGGATATTCATCCTGCTTGGCATAACGCTTGTAATATTGAGGATCACTGCGTACGAAAAGAAATATGCAAAAAATACCAATACCACAACTACCGAACGTGAAGTTGAGATACCACAGGGGGCAGAGGTATCAACTTCCTCCGACAAAACGACAACTTCCACACAAGATTTTGTGTCGTACCAATTTGCAGACGATACCACAGATGATGTGGGTGTAAATTATGATGATATTGTCTGGACCGGCATGAAAGAAAAAATGACGGAACAAGAATATGCTGACTTTGAGGATTATTTACCTGTTCTATATGGCGAAGTGGAGGTTCATTGGACCACAACCTATGAAGCCTGGGAAGAAGGAGAAGAAAGCAAAGGCTGTCAGGAAACATTGAAAGAGCTTCTGGATCATGCGGATCAAGGCGGCGGTTCCTATGACTACTTTGCGAATAACAGATGGCACAAAAACGAGAATATCAGGGAAATACAAATGGGTGACATGATTGGTAATGATGGTAAGCAGGAACTCATTTTAGGTACAGAATTAAACCCTGCTCATATACTGATCTATAAATATGGCGATGCGTATTATGGAACATATTACGCCCGCCGGAGTTTTCAATGCCCGCGAGAGAATGGATATTATTGGGCCGGAAAAGAACGGGGAAGTTATCAACGGATGGAATTTGACGGAAAAAATCTTCAGGAAAACATCATGGCACAGATATCCCACGGTAATGATAACCATTTCGTATATGAGATTGCCGGCAAAAAGGTGACGGAAAAAGATTTTCATCATTGGGAAAAAGAAAATGTGGATAACATAAAAGAGATTACAACCTATTATGAATTACCGATGCGTAAATATAATGATATGAAAATAAACACAAAAACATGGACAAAATCCTATAAAGAAGGATTGGATTTGTGTTACACATATCCGAAAATCAAAGGAACATCACAAGCCGCTAAGAAAATCAATACTTTTTTTGCACAACAGCGTAAGCAATGGATTGCCGAACATGCCTCCGTAAGAAAGGCTGCCAAAAAAGATGAAATGCATTATTCTGACGATATAGATTATGTCATCGTTTATCAGAATGAAGAATGCATAAATGTAATGCAGACAGGATATCGTTATTATGGCGGCGGTCATGGTATGCCCTATCGGATAAGCACTATTTTTTCTGTGGAAACCGGTGATGTGCTAACACCGATGGATATCCTCGAACAAAACAAAACAGAAATCAATGAACATGTGAAACAACGATATCTGGAAAAATGGGAGAAGGAAAAAACAGAGAGCGGCCTTTGGGAGCCCGAAATGATAGAGGAGGAATTAAATTCGGATTTTGTAGATGAAACATTGTACTATCTGTATGAGGGAAAGTTGATCTTTTTTGCCCCACCATATCGGTTGGGGAGTTTCGCCGCCGGATTTATCGAGGTGGAATATTAACCGGGACTTCCATAGATACGGTACACTTTGTTTATGGCTGTGACCACAGTCCTATATATCCATAGTAATTATCCGGACGATTCGCCCATTTCAATCCTACTACGGCTTTCCCCTGAGAATCAAATCCCTCAAAAGTATATCCCACAAACATTTCCACATGATAAATCCCCTTATACCGTCCATTCTTTTTTGCACTGGTTTCATACATCAATGCTCCCGGCAGATACTTCATCTTTTTCACGTTTCGGGCAACATTCCCCTTGACAATCTTGTGGTGACTGGCACACCACTTTGCGTTATTGGCAGCAGTAGGCGCATAGCCACGATCCCCAAACCGGACTCCCATTTTTTTATAAGCCTTCCAAACCAAAGAACTACAATCATAATATCCCGATTGCATTCTGCGCGCCTGACTATACTTACAGGTTTGTCCGATCTTGATGGCCGCATTAATAACTTTTTTACGTTTCTTACTGACAACCGATACCACACAGCCGATCTTACCTGATCCCACCCGTGCTGTAATAATAGCATTTCCCTCTTTTTTGGCCCTGATCTTGCCCTTCTTAGAGATCTTCACAATCTTGGGATTGCTGGATTTCCAGGTAACCTTCTGACTGGTTCCTTTGATTTTCAACTGCTTCGTTTTGCCTTTCACCAGACAAAAGGAATCAGAACCGGATAATCGAACATGATTCACCACCAGCTTCACCATCCATGTCTTTTCCCCCATCGTCATAGTGATCATCGTACTGCCCGTGTCATAGGCACAGATATGTATCACTGTCCCGGACTGTTGACAAGAGATATCCATATCCGGATTAGATGACTGGTATGTAAAATCAAAACTTTCCCCTTCTCCCAGACCGATTGCTCCTATGATCTGAATATCTGTCTCATACCTGGTGGTGCCTTTCTCATAATAATATCCCTCTAGAGAAGTCCGGCTCAGAGAAGCATTCGACAAATCCGGATTCACTAAAATATAATAATACTCTGTCAGCATGCCATCCACAGTCTGAATATATACCGTAATCATCGTCTTACCCGTCTCATTTGCACGATAAGTACCATCCTCTCCCAGTGCTAACACCGACTCGCCACCGGAGAAAGTCACAGTCTGTATCTGATGATTGATTCCATACTGATAGAAATCCGTTGCCATATCTGCCAGATCCAAAGAAAAGGACCCACTGTCTCCTACTGCCATTGTAACAGGTGCATCGTAGTCCTGTCCCAGAGAGCCTAACGCCACATGTCTTTCCGCTGCCATTGCCTGATCAGGGGACACCAGACATCCCATTCCTCCTGCCAGCAACAGAGCCAACACAAACATCCAGATAACTTTCTTCCATAATCTCATAATTTTCCTCATTTCCCAGCTATTTTCGTAAAGTTTTTTTGCGAACTTTGACATCATATAACATTTTATCCGCCTCCGTCACCAGATCCTCCAAAGAATGAATCTGTTCTGCCGGACGGACACATTGCCCACAGCTACATGCTACCCGATATGGCCAATGATTCATCTGATTATAATGATCCAGATAATCTTCTACCCGCTTGATAAATTCCTGTGCATCGGTATCATGTTCCGCGATACCGAACACGAGATATTCATCCCCACCACTGCGGCAGCACACTTCGCGACGCTCGGATGCCTGACGCAGGGCATTGGCCACCTGCACGATCGCATTGTCACCCGCTGCATGTCCATACTGATCGTTGATGGGTTTTAAACCATCCAGATCCAGTGCAATACACATCACTTTCTGATCATCCCGTCTGGCCACCTCTAATACTTTATCCACATAACGCTGCATTCCGAAACGATTATACAATTTTGTTAATGCATCTCTCACATACATACTGTCCAGCTTATCCACCAGTGAATCCTTCTCCCGCAACAGACAAAAATCACTGATCGCACTGTTGACCGTGGTCAGAAATGCATACAACATACCCGACTGCTTCATGTAGTGTTCGATCGGCAGCCACATATATCCGATTGTACGTTCCTTCATATACATCGGAATAAACACGAGTTGTTCCCGTTTCTCTCCATCCAAATGTAACGGTGGTAAAATATCCGGAAAATATACATTTTCAAATTCCGGTTCACAATCTCTATGATATTTCACCAGCACCATAGACGGAGAATATCCCAGAAAACCGGATTCATCATTGAGTCCCCGTCCAAAAATATCCTCGCAGATGCAAAAATATACCTGTTCCCACTCAAAATACTCCAGATGCTGGCACACCACCTTGAGCAGTTCTTCCATATCTTCCACCATCAAAAAGTCACGCCACATCTCGGAAATATGACTGATAAAAATATCCCGCTGTGTAATTTCCTGTGCTTTCGCGCGATTCAAATCAAACACATCCACTGGCGGACTTTTCAAACATCCACAACTCTGATGCAAAACCAAATGTGCCGGAACTCTGGTGGTCTGCGGCAATGTCTTGCCATCCCACAAGATCCGCAACGACTCCACTGCCTCTTCCCCGGCCTCGTAGACGGAACGCTCCACTGAAGTAATGGAAGGGCGGTATTCATCTGCTCCTGCCAGGTGATCAAAGCCCGTTACGATAATATCCTCCGGCACCCGATACCCCTCATCCGCCAGAAATTTTGTAACAAACATTGCCATCGCATCATTGGCACACACAAATGCATCCGGTGCTTCGTGCGACTTCAAATATTCCCGGACAACCTCCACTGATTTTAAATAAAATTCTCCATACAAGATCCGGTCAGGTTCAAATGAAATTCCAGCCTCCTCTAAAGCTTCCTTATAGGCTGCTTCCCGTTCCATCGATTCCTTATTTCCCTGAAATCCTGAGATAAAATTGATCTTACGGCAACCATGCTCCCGGATGATGTGCAATACCATTTCTTTCATTCCCACCAGATCATCAAAAATCACATGATAACAATCCGGATGTTCATTATTCACATTAATCACCGGCAATCCATGTTCTCTGGCACTTTCCACGATCTCCTGCATCACATCCGAACGCAGAAGTTCTCCTAAGATAATTATCCCATCGAACAAATCATAATCCGGCAATTTGTAGATCGCACTCTCTCCCTTTACCAGACTGTTTGATAAAGTTCCCTCAGAATAGGTTGGTTTTGTCATCAAACTTTGAAAGAGCAATATATTATAATCATATTTTTCCCCGGCCTGTAACACAGCCTCGGTCATGATTCCCTCCAACAACGCATTATCTCCCTCCGTGAATAAAGCAATCGTCTTACGTTTCTTCATTATTTCCCTTCTTTCTGTATGATTTATCCCTATCTCAGGACGCAAATATCCAACCACCTATTTAGTTTATTCTATTTATGAATAATTTACAATGAAAAAAGAGAAAAAAGTCGATCTTTTTGTGTCATAATTCTTGCAAAGCACGACTTTCTTCTCTTTTGATATTGCAATATTAGGACCACACATCAAACAATCCACCGATTGAGAATCATCTCCCAATCGCTCTGTGTCATCATCATTCGTAGCGCAATGCTTCAATCGGGTCCAGTTTCGCAGCTTTGCCGGCCGGATAGTATCCGAAAAACACACCAATCGCCATAGAAAACACCACTGCCACCACCATAGCGGCCACTGGCGCTGCTGCTGCATATCCCAAAATATACGCTGCGATCGCTCCCAATATCAGTCCTGTCAAGATCCCCAGGCAACCACCTACCAAACACAAAATCATGGATTCAATGATAAACTGCAAACGAATGGAACTATTTCTCGCCCCCAGTGCTTTCCTGGTACCAATTTCTCTGGTTCGTTCCGTCACCGACACCAACATAATATTCATCACACCGATGCCCCCCACCAGCAAGGAAATGCCTGCTATAAATGCAATCGCGATACTAACTGTACGAACCATCTCGGTCATGGATTCCGTCATGGATTCCATCGTGGAAGTAGAAATCTCGTAATCCTCATTACCAGAATAATAAGGTGCAAAGAAAGTTTCCACCTGCTCCGCAAAGTCGGATACACTCTCGACACTGGTACTTGTGACAATCGTAAACTGCGTATATCCCTCATCTATATGATTTTCTTCCTTCCCAGTGGTCAGAGGAATATATGCTGAGGTGGTGATATCACTATCACTTTCCTCAGATACCGTGCTATTGGATTCATATTTGTAGACGCCAACAATATAATACGTACTATATATACCGTCCAGATTTAAACTAACCGGCTTTGCCAAAGCACTTTCCATATCCCCGTCATACAAGTTATCAATCACCAGATCTGACACCATGATCACTTTTTTATTGCCGGTCAAATCCGCCTGCCTGATCTTACGACCTGCCAACAAGGATAGCTGGGTACTTTCAAAATAATCTGCATTAACTCCTGTCACATCGATGTTCGAGGTCACCCCTCCAGTACCAGCAGTACCGCTGCCAATCGATTCACTGAGTGCTACCGCATCGATTTGATCCGAATATTCTTTCTGGAGTTCTTCGATCATATCGTCCGTAATGCGGTCCTCCTCTTCGATAGAAGCATTGCGCCCGGAAGTGCCAAACCGCATACCATTAGCCTTGACCGTTTCCTCTTCTGTAGTCTGCTTTAATCCCACAGTGACATTATTTGCCCCCATTTCCTGAAAAGAATCGGTGATGGATGTGGTAAGAGAAGAACTCACCGTCATAATAGCGATCACGGCACCAATACCAATGATAATTCCCAACATCGTCAACAGGGCACGCATCTTATTGGCACGCAGGGAACCAAATGCCATCTTCACATTTTCTATAATTAGCATACCGCACGCCCCTCTCTCTCTCCTGTCACCCGTCCGTCCCGTAATGTTATAATTCGTTCTGTCTCTTCCGCCAGTTCCATAGAATGGGTAATGAGAATAATCGTTTTTCCCTGCTCATGATGCAATCGGTGAAACAGGTCCATAATGGTTCGCCCTGTCTCAGAATCCAAAGCCCCTGTAGGTTCATCTGCCAAAATAATCTTAGGATCATTTGCCATTGCTCTGGCAATGGCAGTCCGTTGTTTTTGTCCTCCTGACAATTCATCGGGATGATGCATCAGACGGTCAGACATCCCCACCATATCCAAAAGCATTTCCGCCTTCTGCCGTCTTTCCCGCTTGCTTTCCCCGGCATAAAGCATAGGCAGTTCCACATTTTCCAGCGCACTGGTTCTGGGAATCAAATTATAGGTCTGAAACACAAAACCAATCTGTTGATTCCGTATCTGAGATAATTCTGTATCACCCAAACTCCCAATCTCCGTTCCCGACAGATAGTATTGTCCCTCTGTGGGACGATCCAGTGCACCGATAATATTCATCAAGGTAGATTTCCCGGAACCAGACTCACCCACGATGGATACAAACTCTCCTTCATACACCGTTAGATCAATCCCGTGCAGAATCTCCAGTTCATTTGGCTGACCGATATAAAACCGCTTAATAATCTTTTGTAATTGTATCATTTCCCCACTCATACCGTGTCACCTGCCTTCCCTCTAGTTTCCACCCCGAGCGCCACCAGGCATACCACCTCCCGGAGCACCACCTGAGTTACCATTGCCACCAGAACCACGACCTCCCCCAGACATCTCGCCTCCAGGGCCGCCCATGCCACCGAAACCGTTCATGCCTTTTTCTTCCTTGGAATCCGAGTCATCTGTGGAGGTGGTAATCTCATCACCAGGAATCACTACCTGCATCCCCTCTGTCAGATCAGATCCCTCCACTGCAATATAATAGTCGGTTTCCATACCAGTCGTAACAGAAATCTGTTTTTCCTGGGAAGTATCCTCATCCAATATAGTAATATAACTACCGTCCCTGTTTTTGGTCACTGCATCATACGGCACAGCCCATACGTCATTTGCTTCCTCCAGTATGATGCTGCATTTTGCCGTCATACCTAACTTCAAACGTGTATCATCTGTACTATTCAGAGTGATCCTGACTTCATATCCATCACCGGAGGAGCTGCTATTCATTTCACCAGACTGCGTGTCGGAAGAAGCAGTCGTATCCGCAGTTGCACTGGTAGAAGGGGCTATAAAGCTGATCTCGCCTTCCCATTCTGTCTCGTCCGTTGCTTCCGTCAAGACAACAACTTTTTGCCCCACTGCCACCTTGCTGATATCATATTCATCCACAGTGGTGGTCACACAGAAACTACTGATATCTTCGATCGTCGCAATCGTACCACCATTATAGGACTCCCCCGCCGTCACACCTACGGAAGTCACAACACCTGCAATCGGAGCTGTGATGGCACATGCATTTAGATTATCCTGTGCCTCATCCACCTGTTTCTGTGCTTCCTTGACATTCTTTGTCCGGTTACTTTTCGCTGTCTCCAATGCCGCTTCCGCATTGTCGATGGAGGTTTTATTCTGGCGGTTTGAACTACTCTGATTAGAAACTGCTGTATCATAAGTATTCTGTGCCTGTTCCTGTTTCTCCTGTGCCTCTTGAAGCTGTTGCTGTAATGCCGTCTTTTCCTGCGCATCGGCAGATTTAATCTGTTTCTGTATCTTCTGTACATTCTGTTTCGCTGTCTTCAGATTTGTCTTCGCTGTCTCCACCTCTTTTGATGCTTTTGTCTTTTCCGTACTATAATTCTCCTGTGCATCACTTAATTGTGATGATGCATTTGCTACTTCGCGATCTGCGCTGCTCTGTGTATCGGACAAATTATCCTTTGCATCCTGTAGCGCATCTTCTAAGTCACTTTTGTCAAAACGGACCAAAGAATCTCCCTTTGCCACCGTATCTCCCACCGAAACCAGCACTTTTTTCACGGTGATGTCTCCCAGCGTGGCAGAAACTGTCTTACTATCTGCACTGCTTAGTGTACCGGTGGCACTGATAGAATCTGTCAGATCCATCTTTGCCAGTTGAATCGTATTTTTCTGGGAATTGCCGGCTTCTACCCGGTCTTTCGCCCCCCGGAACCGTACAATCAATACGACGGCTGTCACGATCACAACCAATATGATCATCACCAATAACCATTTCTTTTTCGATTTGCTCATTCGTTTTGTCCCTGTCACGCGTATTTCCTCCTAAAAATATATGATAATTTTATCCTATGGGAAAATTTTGAAGATTTTGTGTAGAACTTTTGAAATCCTTGTGTTTTTCTCGGAATCCGCATATTTTCGGCATTTATAGGACTTTATACTTTTTTTGCGGGGTAGAAGATTATATTTTACTCTAATCTTTCTATTTCATTAGTAAATTGTAATTTTATGTCGTTTACTGTATACTATTGTAGGAATAATTAAGGCATTAGAAATATTTTTAATAGGAAAAGATGTTAAAAATGACGCTTTATATTGTTGCGTCGTTTCTTACAAATATAAGCACCAGGGAGGCAAACTATGAAATCAAATCATGATATGGAACTTGCAAAACGGGTACGCCAGATTCGTATCGATAACCATCTGACTCAGGATCAGGTCGCAAAGGCATTAAACGCAACACCAGGATACATTTGCAATGTAGAGAGCGGACGTACTGCAATGTCTCTACGTATGTTAGTATATTTTGCAAAATTAACAGGAGAGTCCTTGGATTCTCTGGTTGGCAGTATTGAAAAAGACTATCAGGCTACCGCATTAGATCATGATATTTTAGAATCTTTAGCAAATCTTAACACAGAGGAAAAAAAGAAATTATTGGAAACCATAAAATTATGGAGACCATAACAAAATAACAGATAAAAAAAGCAAAGACCGTGTCCATCCTACACGGTCTTTGCTTTTCAAATCATGCATTATTCAAATGCTTGTTGAATACTTTGATAATGTAAAAAGATTCCCTGCCTGTCAAATTCTTGGATCTGTTCCAGATCTGCGATCATAAAACCATCGGTTTCCTCTTCTTGTAAATGAACATCCGTTTCATCAAACTCCATCTCAAAACGATACACATCCACAAAATAATTATCTCCTTTACCTGGATTCTCCCGGTGATAATCAAAGAGAAATCCACCTTTTGCCCGAGATACATCTAATCCGGTTTCTTCGCGTATCTCCCGCAGTACCGCATCTTCTGAATCTTCCCCCGCGACAGCAGCGCCACCGGACACCTCCCACCAACCGGGAGCCCAAGCTTTATCCTCCGCACGTTTCGTAATCAAAAATTTCCCATCCGGTCTGCGAATCACACCCAGGACTGATAAATGGTATTCCCCTTCCTGTAAACACCAGTCATCCCGCTTCATCGTCCGGCCCGTTCGCTGTTTATCCGCATCATAAATATCCCATAATTCCATCTTTCGTATCCTCTTATCTCGTTTTCGGACACCAGCCCCAATGCCAAAACGTTAATCCACGTTCCGACATCTGTCCCTGTTCCAAATCGTTAATCCACGTTCCGACATCTGTCCCAGTTCCAATACATTAATTCTCATTCCGACGGCCACCGAACAGAATTACCAGACGCAACAACTGCAACAGAGTAGAAATCGTCGCTGTCACATAAGTCATGGCTGCCGCTGACAGCACACGTCTGGCTCCCTTCATCTCATCCGGGTACAGCATCCCACTGCCATCCAAAATCCGCAGTGCCCGTCCGGAAGCATTAAACTCTACCGGTAATGTAACAATCTGGAATATCAATGTCAAAGCAAATAACAGGATTCCCACATTTAACAGATTCAATGATCCCAAAATCAGACCCAGGATAATCACCGGCCAGGATAATTTGGAACCAATGTTGACCACCGGTACAATGGCACTGCGAATCTTGATTGGTACATACCCTTTCTGATGTTGGATTGCATGACCACATTCATGGGCTGCGACCCCCACCGCCGCCACGGAAGTAGAGCCATATACGCTATCGGATAAGTTTAATACCTTCGTCCGGGGATTATAATTATCCGTCAAATTACCGCGGATATGTTCGATTCGTACATCTGTAATTCCTGCATTCCGCAAAATATTAGCTGCTGCCTCGGCTCCTGTCGTCCCCCGCTTGCAACCAAATCGACTATATTTTTCAAATGTTCGAGTGACATTAGAAGAGGCAAGTAAACAGATCACTACACCAATAATCACCAGTAAATACGTCGGATCATAATAAAATCCATAATATCCCATACCAATTAACATTTCATCCTCCAATCCAAAGCCTTTTACGCGATGGGGGCATCGCAAATTTATCCCCCTCTGAAAACTCTTTATTATTATTATTTTCCCAAATATAGCGTAAAAATGTGAACAAACCGTGTCTGAATACTTAAAATCTTATAACTTCCCGGCCGACACGAAAACCTTTGATTTCTCATGGTATTGACGGATGATCCGTTGATCTGTAACTTTTTATTGATTCAGGATCTCACTCATACCACTAATCATTTCGTCATCCTTTAGTCGGAATAAAAATTCCACACGACGGGAAGCATTCTGATCTTCCTTTCCGGACTCGTCCAAAACCGGATTGCTATATGATTTTCCATTCGCCGTAATGATGCTGCGCAGATTCTCCACCTGCTTTTCCGACAACACTTTCTTATCGGAATTAAGACAAAAGGTCGCCACGGATAAGGCCCTTTTCTGGGACAGTTCCAAATTAAACAGATAATCCCCCTGAGAATCCGTGTGTCCCTCTATGATAATCTCCGAAATATATTCCTTAAACTCCTTGTTAGACAATACACCTATGTACTTAGGAATGAATTTCTGTAAAAATTCTTCTCCGGATGTCTTCAGTGTATATTGGCCGGAATCAAATAAGATACTGGAATCCAATGCGATGGACCCCGTCTTTTCATCTACACCTACACTCAGATCGGAACCGTCAAATTCTTCCTTTAATGCCTCGATCAATTCTGTCCGGATACCTAACAATTTATCCAATTGTTCCTGCTGTTCCTCTAATTGCTCCTGCTGCTGTTCCACAAGCTGCCGCTCTGCCTCTAGCTCATTTTGCTTTTGTTCATATTGTACTTTAGACTGTAGTATTGTAAAAGATATAATCAATATGAAGATTAAAAGCAAAGCTGCCATCATGTCTGAATACGACAGCCAATAACTGGTCTCTTCTTCCTCACGTCTCTGCCTTCTGCTCATATCAGTACCTCATCTTCCAGATGCCAGGCAATATCCCGTATCACCTGTTGCTCTTACATAATTCTCCGGTCACCTAATCTGTGACTCCTCCTGCCGCAAATATGGTGATTGCATCGCCGCAGCGATCTTGACTGCCAACTGATCACCAAAGGAATCCAACATCTCTTCCATCTGCTTTTGTTGTTTTTCCTGTACCGCTAACAGGACACTCAGATCATCATTATCTGTCCTCGGCAACACATATTTATGATAACTTTCCAGAAATTGGTCCACCGCCCGGTACGCATCTTCTAAATTCTTCTTGTACACAAAATTGTACACTAGAGAAAAAACCATACCATAAATGGAAGTATGAAAAGCAATCTTGATACCATCCATCAAAGGCGCAATACTATTCGTGATAGTTTCCGCACTTTCTGTATCAAAATTCTGCAAACCAAATGCCAGCCCCACAAAAGTACCCAGGATTCCTAACCCCGTCATCACTCCGGGAATAATACCCACCAAGCCCTTTTTGATCTGCATATCAATCATATACTCATTAATATAATCCTCAAGCTCGCATTTCACTCCATGTTCGGATAACATATTTAAACGCTTCCGTTCGACACGATATTCGTTAAAACGTTTATTCAAGATTTTATTGCGAAACAAATCCGGCTCATTCCGATAATCCTCCCACAGATAAGCTCCTGATTTGTTAAAATCAAATTCTATGCGCCGGATCGTATAATACAAACTGGTGGTCATTTTCCCCACCGGACTCAAACACTGCATATTTGACCACAAGATAATGAATCCTACAATCACAAACATGGCAGCATTGACAGCTATATTTACCACATCAAAACCGGATCCGCCAAATATATTTAATCCCACGCATACTGCCAGCATCAAAAAATAGGTGCATAATAAGATACTTCCTCCACTGTATGTTTTCATGATTTGAACCCTTCCCTTCACTTCTGTCTTTTGTTCTATGATCTCATCGTTTTATTTTGTCTTAATTTTTTTGACTGCCGACCATTCCGAGTAAATCTTCTTACCATTTTCTTTCGCATAGGAACGAATGCGGACATAGTATTTCTTTTTGGATTTCAATTTGCGAATCGTCTTGGACTTTTTGGATGCGCCCTTCACTGCCACCGTTTTGACTACAGACTTAAAGTTCTTTTTGGTGCAATACTGAATCTGATATCCCCGAACTGTTTTATCTGCCTTCCACTGGATGGTAAACTTTTTCTTCGCTGCTTTGATTTTTTTGATTTTTATCCTCTGCATACTTGACTTTACGGTAATGCTTTTTACTGCTGTCACTCCATCCGAAGAAACTGCTTTAATCACCGCAGAACCCTTTCCCAACACTTTCATCACGCCACTGGCATCTACCGTCACCACTTTCGTATTAGATGATGTCCATGTCACATTTCCCAGGAATCGAACCGAGCTTTTTGCACCATCATAGGTCAAAGTCCGGATCAGCAAACACTCCTGTCGGTCTCCCACGCTTAAATTCTGCAATTTCGTATTAGAGGCGCCGACCACACTGCCGGAGCCGGATAAATAGGATTGCTGTACCTCCACCGTCTGTACGCAATTTGATACAGCAGAAGCTTTCGTGGAATCCAACTGACTGGCAGAACTAAATCTGCCACAGGTGGCACTGGGCCACGCTCCCTTGGATGAAGTGAATAACCCCAATCCAACATATCTTGCATTCGGATCAATCATCGCCGTATAGTGACCCGTCACCGCGTCGTTGCCATGTACCCAATCCTCTTTCTCACGATACCACTGATTGACTCCTGTCACCATAGAGGATGAAGAACTCCATGCCAAAACCTCATTGAAACTACTGATCCCTTTGGGAGATTTTAACCGGAAACAACTCTGTCCATTTGGTCTGGTATGCCCTGTGACTACGATTGCCTCCGCAGCACGGATACGAGCAATATATTCCAGATCGGAAGACCATTTCAAGGGAACATAGTCACTTTCTTTCAGTGCCTTTAATGGCTCTGAAGGATTGGGAACCCCCTCTTTGCATGCCTCCAAACGAATCTCGTTGATTCGCTTGAGTGCTTTGGCAGCATCCGTCCTATAGCTGCCTTCGATCCCTACCATCACACACCCCTCCGACGGTGTGCTTACATCAGTAGGCAAGACTGTAGTTTTGGCTGATGCTGTAGTACAAAACACCCCCGTCAAAAGCAGTCCGGCTGCCAGCAGCACTGTATTTAAGAATTTATTTTTACCTCTCATAGTATCCACATTTCCTCCTTGTATCGTCTCTTATGCATTATATGATATATTGCCTGTGAATTCAATCCTCGAAAGATTTTGTATTTCCCTGCTGCTGCTCAAACTCCAGTTTTCCCTTATATTTACGCCCGACCCGTCCGCTCACATGCATCGTGGATCCAAATTGGATAATATCTTTGCCAAACCGTGCCCGCAGAGCATCCACTGCCTGATCCACTTTCTGTTCCTTTTCTTTTAATCTGGCTTCCTCCGGGAATAAGGTCATCTGGCTGTAATCCTCTTTGGTTATATCTGTCAACCCCACACCCATCAAACGCAATGGTGTATGGCCATCCCATAATTCCCGCAACAATTCTTTCGTGATCTGATAAATCTCCGCCGTAATATCGGTGGACGAATCCAAGGTCCTCTGATGAGACCGGTTCTTAAAATCTGTATATCGGATGGATACCGAGATACACAATGCCCGCCGTCCCTCCCGGCGCATATGGGATGCCACGCTATCCACCAGTGCCAATAATATTTGGTCTGCCTGTCCCAGATTTGTCACATTGTCCTCCGTGGTGGTGGCAACGCTATAGCCCTTGGCCTCCTCTTCCTGTGCCTTCACGGGAGATGGGTCAATCCCATTGGCATAATCATGCATTTGCTTGCCGACCTTTTGTCCTAAAATCTGCTGAATAAGCCCCAACTCACTCCCCGCCAGTTGTCCAATGGTTTTAATACGATGGCGGTATAGCTTCATGGCAGTTGCCTCTCCACAATATAGTAATCTGGTTACCGGAAGCGGCCACATTTTTTCTACAATTTCCTCTGTAAACAGAGTGTGTACTTTATCCGGTTTCTCAAAATCTCCAGCCATCTTTGCTAATAATTTATTCGGCCCTACACCTATATTGACAGTAAACCCCAGTTCCTTCTTGATCCTGTCTTTCATCTCGTGGGCTGTTGCAATGGGCTCCGGGTAGAGCAGACCAGTCCCGGACATATCCAGAAAACATTCATCTATGGAAAATTCCTCCACCACCGGGGCATACTCTCTACAGATATCTTGGAATGCTTTGGAACATTTGGCATACAACGCAAAATCCGGTTCTACGATGGTCAGTTCCGGACATTTTCGCAATGCCGACCCAATGGATTCTCCAGTCTTGACATGATATTTCTTAGCAGGAATGGATTTCGCCAATACAATACTGGTACGCTTAGCCGGATCTCCACTAACACAAGAAGGAATCAGACGCAGATCCGGCTGCCCACGGGATACCCGTTTGGAAGCCTCCCATGAAAGAAACGCAGAATTTACATCCACGTGAAAAATCAAAGGATTCATATACACACACCCCCATGACTGTTTATGATTCCGCCACCAGATTATTGATCCAAACTCCCTTTTTGATCAACACATATCCTACAATCAGTTTGAGAAAATCCAATGCCTGTACTGCCGCATAGATGGTCAGAATCGGCAGGGGCGTATACATACACAATACGAATGCCACCGGAACCGAAATCACCCAGGAATAAACACTGTCAAACAGAAAGGTAATCACTGTCTTGCCACCGGACCGCAAGGTGAAATACAATGCATTGAGGAATCCCTGTATCGGGAAAAAGAGGGATGTGACAATGATAAAGTTCCTTCCATAGTCCCGAACTTCCTGTGTCGTATCATATAACAGTGGAAATATCCCCGATATCCCCACCAGAATCAAAGTCATTACCAGACTCAATGCACCCGTAAACCACATCAGGCGTACGGAATCCTTCTTGGCTTTTTCATATTGAGATGCACCAAGCATCTGCCCCGTCAAAATCCCCACCGCATTCCCCATCGCGATAAAAACCACGTTGAGCAAATTGCAGATGGCATTGGAAATATTTAAACCAGCGATAATACTCAGACCTCTGGTGGAATAACACTGTGTCAACACCGCGATCCCTCCGGCCCATAGAAATTCATTCAGAAAGATGGGTAACCCTTTCCTAACCACAGTATTTGTCATAGACACCGGTATTTTCATGGTATGATAAATCTTCTGTAGGAAAATATGTTCTTTCCTTTTGCAATGAGACCAGATAACAATCACACACATTTCCACAATACGCGCAATCACCGTAGCAACCGCGGCACCCCGAACCTCTAATCGCGGAAAACCAAATTTACCATAGATCAAAAGATAATTAAAAGCAATATCTGCTGCCACCGAACAAATTCCTGCCACCATAGGTTTCACACTTTCTCCGGTTTCCCGCAGACTACCAGAATATATCTGTGTGACAGCAAACGGAAGCAGTCCCCATAACATAATCTCCATGTATTCCCTGCCATATTGCAGTGTGGCGCCAACATCAATTCCGCCATTATTTCCATGAAGATACAATTGAATCAGATTATTTCCCCAAAATACAAACACTGCCACTCCAACCAGCCATGAGAAAAGACTGATCCACCATTTTAAGCGGAATATATTTCTAACACCTTCTGTATTGCCCTGTCCATAATATTGGGCACCATAGATTCCAGGACCTGACAATCCCCCAAAAATCGCCAGATTAAATACAAAAATCAACTGTCCCACAATGGATACAGCAGTGATGCTCTCTGTTCCCAGGCTTCCCACCATCACATTATCGACCAGTCCTACTGCATTGGTAATGCCATTTTGAATCATCATAGGCACTGCCAGTTGCAAAGCACGTTTATATATTTTATTGTCTTTCATTTTCGTACTCATGCTGCGAGCCTCCTTTGCGAGCAATAATCGTACCCAGATTTGCGCTGTCTGCCACACAAATCTGACGATGAAAAGTGGAATTTCTTTCAACCTTTATCCCCAAGTACACCTTTGTTGTATTATGGAATATATTAATTCAAAAAGGAAAATACGCAATTATGAACAAAGTAATTATTCCAAGAATCAATGTTATGCCACATACCAGACCGGCTGCCACCGCCACGATTCGGGGGAACAGTACGCATCCCCTTCTTCATGGCACTGCTTTGTTTTACCAAACTTCTATGGGCGGTATCCTGATACAAGTAGAAGCATTCCATTTACCGGATGAAACTCTGCCGGATTCTTCCGGTTTCTTTGGCATGCATCTCCACGAACATGGTGACTGCACCTTGCCCTTTGATCAGACCGGAAGCCATTATAACCCAACCAATGAACCACACCCAAATCATGCCGGTGATTTTCCACCACTACTCTCGAATCAGGGTTATGCATGGATCGCCTTTTATGACGCCCGTCTCTCCATTCCGGATATCATTGACCGATCCATCATCATACATGATAGCAAAGATGATTTCACTACCCAGCCTTCCGGTAACTCCGGCGAAAAGATCGGCTGTGGGGTCATCCAACAATTATAATACTATTTTCGCAGTATTCTCCTCATCCTATACCATCATAAGGTATGGGGTGGGGAAAAAACAGCGCTAATTTGTAGAGTTTAAATTTTTTTGTTATGAATTTTCCGGCGAATCCAAAGATCCTCCTCTGCTGTAATCTCCCGGGAACCAAAACCCGCCTGTTCCAGCAGGGAAATCATATGCTTCAACTCAAGATCCGTCAGTGTGAGCTTCCCTTGCAGCACCAGGGTCTGTATCTGTTCCTCATAATTTTGTAACTGATCGAAGTCATCTATCTGATGTTCCATTTTGCGGACATATCTTTGATAATCACCGATCAACCGATCATTCCGGCTTTTTCCCCTATTACGGATATATTGCCGGAGACTACATAGCAGCCACCACAACATTAACACCAATCCCGCCAGAATCAAAAGTATCACGATGATCTTCAGCACGGTCTTTACCACATTTTCTGCTCTGGCTGCTGTGACACCAGCCGTTGAGGCAGTCTCCCGGTCCTGCAGAGCAGAACGATTGGAACCGTTGCGAAAGAAACGCATAAAGGTACTCCATAATCCTTGCCCCGGCTCTTCCTGGGAAGAGGCAGGTGTCACGTCCACAATCTGCCAGCCCTTGTCATTGAACCAGATCTCCACCCAGGCATGGGCGCTGGCATCTGTAACATCGACTTGTACCACTGCCGTTTGTTCCAAATCCGAATATCCTTGATAATATTGCGCTATATCCTCTTTCGCTAATATCTGTCCGTCCTCACTAATATCATCCGGATCTATTGCGTATCCTTCCACATAACGGGCCGGTATCCCAAGCTCCCGAAAAATCAAAGTCGCTGCACTGGCAAAATGAGCGCAATACCCCTTTCGGTTCACTGACAGAAAATAAGTGACAAAATCTTCTCCATACGGCGTGATCCCCGGCTGATAACTATAGGGAATCTCTTCTTGATAATACGAGGCTAATCTGGAAACATTCGTAACGGTATCCAGGAAATAACTCAGTTCCGCATCTTTGATCACCTGATTCACCGCTGCTTTATCTTCCTCCGGCACATCCAGATACTGCCACCATTTTTCTTTTTTCCGTCTCAGAGCCTCCTCTAATTGCTGATTCTCAGATCCAAAATCGGTATAATACGTATATTCCTGGCTGCGCCCTGTCCAAGTCAGTTTATCAAACTCTGTAGAATAATATGGCAGATACGGCGTGCTTTGGCCTGCCACATTTTCCACCAGTATCCGCCCTTTGCCCATATAGGGATTACCAGACTCATATGCTTTTTGCATCGCCTGCTCCACTTCATTTGTCAAATCCGAATCCCGTTCCCAATGATTTGACACGGGCACATATTCCTTTCCCACAAATTGGCGGAGATAGAATCGTTGCTCTGATGTCGGTACAAATGTCAACATCAGATCCGTTTCATAATCTAACCGAAGTGCACTGACGCCTCCCAGCCGGCCGCTAGTCAATCCTCCTACATTATCATAAAAATTAAACAAACCTGCGATCCCCAGCATGGACAGATTTTCCACCGTTTCCTCTGTCTGTTTCTTCCATTGTCCGGCAGGATGCCTGTCATGATATGTGTCCTTTGGCATGATCACAGTCAGCAGCATGGCAACCACCCCCACCACAAGCAGACAGCATCCGCTAAGCTGCATCATGGTACGGATCGAATATACATATGTGTATTGATTTTTCTTTCTCTCATATTTGATATTATTCATTCGCAGTGCATAATGTTTTGACCGACGTACACTGGACGCCATAAACAGCCCCCATAATAACTGCACCACAAAAAACAAAGAGGGCTCCAGTTCCAGGTACAACGGAAGAAACAACCCACCGATTACCGCTAAAACAGAAAATAAATACTGCATCCTGCGTGAAACGGAAATATTAATCACCAGACAGCCCACTATGCCAATATACGCCATAGATATCGTGATAGCCAGAGACCGGTTCCCCACACGCTCACCATAACTTCGCATGGCACTGGTATCAAAATATTCTGAAACGGCTTCTGCCATATCATTCATAACACCATAAAATCCACTATTAATATAATTGCGCAATAAATATGCGGCAAAAACCATACCGATAAAGAACAGAATATAGCCAATATTTTCCCACAAACGATGGTAATACAATAGAGCCAAAAAAATGCTGTTCCCTAATATGACAGCCTGTACCGTAACAACATGATAATCGACGTCCAGAGAAGACAACAGGCAGCCCATGCCACCTCCTACGATACAATAGACAATCATCGCTTTCCATAACAACGTAAAAATTCGATTTTCAGACTGCCTCGGCAGCCAATCATCTGCTCCCTGAATCCCATCCCACGGTTGTTCCTGCAAATGTGTTTTCCTGCTTCTCCCTATCCTAAGCATGGCAGATCACCTCCCCATCCACCATTCCCCGGATCTGGTGTAGATATACATAGGAGCGCAGCATCGGACGAACTCTCTGCATCAACTCAGGTAAATTTTGTTCCACACGGCATACATGCCCATGCATCAGTTTCCCAAAACCATCGTCCTGTACCTTTTCTTCCGCAATCAGCACATCGCAAAAATCATATTTTTGCTCGTCCCACCACAAAATCCGTACCGGCACATATTCCCGCAAAAACTCTTTTGTAATGCCATATGCCAGCCCCAATACCTGTGAAACCATGTCTGGTTCTCCCGACAGATCCAAAAGTAAGATCACCTGGCTTTGGGCTACATTAGCTCTCTCTTTCACCATCAAATCCTGCTTCTTCGCCGACAGTTTCCAGTGAATGTCCTTTAGGCGGTCACCGGGACGGTACTCCCGCACATCTGTCACTTCCGAAAAATCATTTCCTTTCGTCAATGTTTCTTCTGTCTCGGTGATCCCCGCCTGATAGCCTTCCCGGTGATTCCGCATTCCTTCCTGACTACGAGGCAGCACCACACATTCCCCGGCAGCAGCCACAGGTATCCGGATCAGCAATAATCCCATCGGATCCTTATATTCTATTTGATGAATCTGCACTCTGGCCAGTCCGGGATACCGGATACCTAACGGTAAATCCATCGTTTCCGTATATCTCATAGAAACAGGCATCTCCACTTGCAGCTCACCTTTCGTTCGCAGAAAGACATTCTCCACTGTCCCAAAAAGTGTACATGCCAGAGACAATCCATAACTATCGTTTTGCAAACGGATACGCCAGATCCCTTCCTGTTCCTCCTTGATTTGATGACATACCGGCAGAATACTTAAAGATAATCCCTTACGCATCCACCATGCGGACGCCATAGAAAGTGCCGGCAACAGAAACATCAACAGGATTATCGTCATCAGAAGATGACTGTTGAGAAACTGATACAGCAGACAAAAAACGATCAGCATAAATAGATAGCACACCCAATATGGCAGGCGTAAACGTACTGTAATTTCATCCCTTCTTCTCTTCACTCCGGTATCCTTTCTCTCTAGCGGTGATGCGCAACCATCAGGCTCTTGGTGCTTTCACCTGCTGTTGTAATTTACGGATTGCCTGCTCCACCGTCAGACCATCCGCCTTGGTTCTGGCACTACATTTCACCCGATGCCCCAATACATCCACTAAGACCTTTTGTACATCCTGCGCTGTCACATAATCCCTTCCCTGTATCATCGCCATAGCTCTGGCAATCCGCAGCAGTGCGATGGTGGCGCGAGGACTGGCCCCCATTTCAAATAACTCGTTTTGTCTGGTGGTTTCCACCAGCGTAACAATATAATCATAAATGCTTTCATGAACAAATATATTCTCCGTATCCTGACGAATCTTGCGCAATTCCTCCTCAGTTATCACCGGATGTACCTGATCTATCAGGTGCGCCGATTCCCCCTTGAGAATATTCACTGCATCTTCATGCGCGGGATATCCCATCGATACACATATCATGAAGCGATCCAACTGAGACTCCGGCAACATCTGCGTACCGGAAGAGCCCGCCGGATTCTCTGTGGCAATCACGATAAACGGATCCGGCAATGCTCTGGTCACACCATCCACGGTTGCATGCTGTTCTTCCATCACTTCCAACAACGCCGACTGGGTCTTGGGAGATGTACGATTAATCTCATCCGCCAAAAACAAATTGCAAAAAATGGACCCTGGACGATATTCAAATGCTTCCGTTTGATTGTTGTACATGGAAAATCCCAATATATCGCTGGGCAGCACATCCGGCGTAAACTGTACCCGCTTATAATCCAGCGAAAGAGCCTTTGCAAATGTAGTCGCCAGTGTGGTCTTGCCCACTCCCGGTATATCTTCCATCAAAATATGTCCTCCACTCATCACGGCGGCCAATACTCTCTCCACCACATCTTCTTTCCCGCGAATCACCTTGTTCACTTCATTCTGTACTTCTAACAGTTTACTTTGTTGTCTCGTTTGCTCTTCCATCGTATCCTCCCATTCAAAACACTTCATCCGTAGACATACCATTACGGCACTGCTATTTCAGTTCTCCCTGCAGATAATCCATCGCCTTTTGCATCTGATTATCCGGTTTTTCCTGCCCGGACGCATCTTTTTGCTGTAATGAGTTTTTATCTAATTCCACCTCAATGTCCGGCTTCAAACCAGTACCATGAATGTTACGGCCCTCCGGCGTATAATATTTTGATGTCGTCATTTTTAACGCAGATCCGTCTTGTAAATCAAAGATAGTCTGTACGATACCTTTCCCAAACGTGGTAGTTCCCACCAGTTTCGCTTTTTGCTCATCCTGCATCGCACCTGAGAATACTTCAGATGCACTGGCTGAGTTGCCATTGACCAGGATCGCCACCGGCATCTTGATCTCGTCATCATCCTCAGCATAGTATTTCTCTGCCACTCCCTGTTTATCTTCCGTATATACCACCAGACCCTTTGGCAGCATCATATCCAGCATATCCACGGCCGCATTCAGCAAACCGCCACCATTATCACGCAGGTCTATGACAAGGGCCTTCATACCGTCTTCTTTCAAAGAAGTCAGTGCATTCTGAAATTGCTCCGGTGTCACCTCTTCAAAACTGGTCACCTGAATATATCCAATCGTATCGCTTAACATTCTACTGTTGACGGTGTCTTCCTTGATCTCTTCTCTGGTGAGGGTGAAATCCAGATAATCACTCTCACCACTACGTACAATCCGAAGCTGTACTTCCGTTCCCACCTTTCCTTTAATTAATGCCAGAACCTGAGAAAGGTCTTCTCCGGTTACCTTAGTTCCATCCACCGCATAAATGATGTCTCCTGCCTTTAATCCTGCCTTATCTGCCGGTCCATCCTGAATCGGTTTGATAATGGTGATCGCACCGGTTTCTGTATTAGCGGTAACATAAGCACCAATTCCACAATACGTACCACTGGTCTTTTCAGTAATGGTCTCATATTCATCCTTCGTATAGTATGCCGCATATTCATCACCCATACCAGCCACAATCCCTTTATAGATGGCATCTGCCATTTTCTCCTCATCTACTTCATCCAAAAAATACTGGTCGATATAACGTTCTATCAGATTCGCTTTGGTCTCAACCTTAGATTTCAGAGATGCATCTCTGTCCACCATGACGCCATCCAGATTAAGCACACCGGAATAAGATAAAATGACTATGACCAACAACCCTGCTACACCACAACTCAAAAAACCGCAGATAAAACTTTGTATATACTTCTTCATAAATCCATGCAGATCCCGCGATCTGTCCACCTCCATTAAATTAATAGATATGCAAAAGCAAAGCGGCGGTCCTCATCTAACAACCACTGCTTTGCTTTCTATTTAAGTTTTTTATCTTGAGACATAATTGGAAGGATTCACATACCGGCCGCCCGAATATATAGCAAAATGCAGATGCGGACCCGTGGATATTCCTGTAGATCCTGACAACGCAATCGTCTGCCCTTGTGATACCTGATCTCCCACTGACACGGATAACGCAGAACAATGCATATAATATGTGTAGACACCGCCACCGTGATACAACGCCACATAATTTCCGGCAGAAGAGGAATAGGTAGCAGTCACTACTTTTCCAGATTTTGATGCCCGCACTGCGGTACCTGTTGGTACAGCAATATCGATCCCCTTATGATACGTACTGGCCCCTGCTGTCGGTGATTTGCGCGGACCAAAACCACAACTGATACGCCCGGCGGCCGCCAATGGCCACACGAAACCGGAAGCACTCGCCTGGGTTCCTCCGCTGCTGTCCCCTGAACTTCCGGCATCAGAAGTACCTGTATTGTCCGATGCCTTACCGCTGTTCTTTGCCGCTGCCTCCTCTGCTGCAATCTGCTGCCGCTGCTGCGTCAGTAGTTTCTCAACCTCATTGGACTTTTTCTCAATCTGTTCGTTGTAGGCATCCAGCTCTGATTCCGTCTGGTCAATCAAAGAATTGTATTTCTTTAATTGTTCCTGTTTATTAGACAAAAGTTTATTGATTGATTTCTTTTCAAAAGAAAGCGTCTCTTTTGTTGCCTCTAGTTTATCCTTTTTGTCCTGCTTCTCTAACTTGGTCCGGGCCAACTCATTCTGTGTTGCCTCATAATCACTCAACATCTTTTGATCGTAAGCATTCACCTTACTAACGTACTCAATCCGGTTGTATAACTCCGACAGACTGGCGGAACCCATCAACAGCTCCATGTATCCGTTATCCCCATTCTCATAAATACATTTTATGCGGGTTTTCATCGTCTCATACTGGGAATTCATTTTCTCCGTCACTTCCGCTTCCTGTAGCGACAACACTTCAATCTCTCCCTGTGTAATATCAATCTTTTCCTGATTGTTCTCCATCTTTTTTGTGAGATTCGTCATTTTATCATCTAACGTCTCAATGTAATCTGTCAGATTACTCTTTTTGTCCTCAATCTCCTCGAGATCCGATTGCAAATCCTTCTTCTCCTGCTGTAAATTCTGTACCTCTTGATTTGCTTCGTTAATTTTTTGCTGCGTTTGCTCTGACTGCGTCTCTGCATGCACCACATCGGGAAAGGAAGTAAATACAGAGTTTCCATCCGACAGGCAGCCACTGCCAATCACGATAGCACCCAAGATCCATATTCCCATTCCTGTTACAATCCATCTTTTTCTCACTTCTTTGGTACCCCCTCACTTCTCTTATCTCTGCAAATGTCTCCGCACGGATAACGCACTTCCCACCAGACCGATTCCGACACCGATCAGCAACGAAACCGGAATCAAAATCATAAATTCTTTCTCCGGCTCTACGAAGGTCAGCCATTGCGATAGTACGGAAAAATGACCCAGCACGAATGTTATCATCCGCTCATATAATATGGACAATATCACCACCGGTATCACTGCTCCCACGAGTCCCAGAACCACGCCCTCCACCAAAAACGGCGCGCGCACAAACCCATCCGTTGCACCAATCATCTTGACAATAGCAATCTCATCCCTGCGTACACGAATACCGGTTGCCACCGATGTATTAATCAGAAAAACAGATACCAGTAATAATAAAATAATGATGGAGGCTGAAATATATGCCACCAGCATATTAATACTGCTAAGTCCCTTGGCTACAGCACTGGAACCATTTACCTTACGAATCCCATCCAAACTCTTGATATAATCCACTACTGCACTTTGTGCCGACACATCCTTGATGTATACCTCAAAGGATGCAGAATCCTTTAACGGATTATCGGAACCAAAGGTATCCTCCAGTTTTGTAGAATCTCCATACATTTCTTTTTGAAAATTCTCCCATGCTTCCTTCGGCGAAATATAATCCACCCGTTCCACATCTTCCCGGCCACGGATCTGTTCTGCCAATTCGTCAATCTGTCTCGCCTCAATATCTTTCTCAAAAAATACAGTGATACCTACATTGCTCTCTGCATGATACATTATATTTTGAAAGTTGCTTAACAATACATAAAATAATCCCAATAAAAATAAACAAGTCGCAATGGTTCCAATCGCCGCCAGAGAAAAAATTTTATTCTGTACAACATTTTTCAGTCCCTGTTTCAGTCCATAACCAAATGTTCTCATTGCACATAACCTCCCTGCATCTGATCACTCACAACGACCCCCTGATTTAAGGTCACCACACGTTTTCTCATCTGATCTACGATCTCATTATTATGTGTCACGACCATGACAGTGGTACCTAAATGGTTCATATCTTCCAAAAGTTTCATGATTTCCCATGAATTTTGGGGGTCCAGATTACCTGTCGGCTCGTCGGCCAACAAGACAGAAGGACGGTTCACCATAGCTCTGGCAATGGCTACACGCTGCTGCTCTCCACCGGACAACTCCCGGGGATAGGATTGTGCACGGTCTCCTAAGCCAACTAATTGTAACATACCATTTACATTTTTGTGGATACGTTGACGGTCCACGCCGATTACTCTCTGTGCCAGAGCCACATTTTCAAAAATATTACGGTCATCTAACAAACGAAATTCCTGAAAAACCACACCTATCCTGCGGCGATAAAAAGGCATATATTTCCGCTTTAATTTTGTTACATCATTGCCTCCGACGACAATCTCTCCAGACTGAATCGGGATTTCTCCCAATAAAGTCTTAATCATGGTAGACTTTCCAGATCCACTACTGCCTACCACAAATACAAATTCTCCTTTTTCTACCTTAATATTACACTCCTTGAGCGCCTCTGTTCCTGTGGAATATACCACCGATACATTTGATAGCTGAATCAACGGCTGATCCGCCGGTGTTGTCACATTTCCATGCTTCCTCATCACATCTCTCTCCTATGTCCATTCGATCTAATCAAAACGCAAAGCAGCGCGAACCCGCTATGTAAGCCCGCGCCTATAACAGAGAACTCAGGCGTCTCTGCCGGTTAAAATTCAAAATTCTCCATATAGTTCATATATTTAACTACCATCAATGCAATCTTGAAGGTAATGGCATCATCAAACACTCGCAGATCCAGACCAGTGACTTTCTGCAATTTATCCAGACGATAAACCAGTGTATTACGGTGGATGTACAATTGACGGGATGTCTCTGACACATTCAGGCTATTTTCAAAAAACTTATTGATCGTTGCGATGGTTTCTTCATCAAATTCATCCGGTGTGTTTTCACCAAAGATTTCCTTGATAAACATCTTGCACAGCGGCATGGGAAGCTGATAAATCAAACGCCCGATTCCCAAACTGCTATAGGCGATCACATTACGGTCACTATAAAAGATCTTGCCCACATCCAGAGCCATTTTCGCCTCTTTATAAGAACGGGATACATCTTTAATCTCTGACACCATCGTTCCATAGGAAACATGTACCGTAGTCATAGCCTCTGTGTTTAACATATCCACCAGCACTCTTGCGGTCTTTTCCATATCTTCATAGGTTTCACCTGACTTTACTTCTTTGACCAGAATAATGTTTTTCTCATCGACCTGCGTGATAAAGTCTGAGGACTTACCTGCATATAAGCCCTTGACCGTCTCTAATGCATTGGCATCCTTCTCATGTTTCGTCTCGATCAAAAATACCACCCGTCTGGCCTGTGCCTCGATATGTAGTTTCTTGGCCCGGTTATAAATATCTACTAATAACAGATTATCTAATAACAGGTTCTTGATGAAATTATCCTTATCGTAGCGCTCTTTATAGGCCACCAGCAGGTTTTGAATCTGAAATGCCGCCAGCTTGCCAACCATATAGACATCATCGCTATCCCCCTTGGCCAGAATCACATATTCTAACTGATGTTCGTCAAATACCTTAAAAAACTGATATCCCTGTATCACCTGGCTATCTGCCGGTGAATCCACGAAAGTCATCACCGCATCTTCATATTCTTCTACATGATCAATGGTAGTCGCAAGTGATTTGCCCTCTGTATCCATCACACAGATATCGACACGAGTAATATTTTTCAACCCATCAATCGTCGTCTGTAGAACCTGATTTGAAATCATATTATACCTCCAAGCTGTAAACTTTAACCCAATACCATAACCCGATATACTGACCAATCACAAAAAGCGAAACAAAGTTCCAATTAGCGCCATCAGGCTACCTTATAGTATAGCATGGATATGAAAAAAAGTAAACCGAAAGCCCTTTGGCATACCCATGTAGACTTTTTTTCTCAACATTGTTATAATGTCCGTTAGTTATCGTCATACTAATGGTATAAACAGTTACCGTTAAAGTGACGAAATGCGAAAAAAACAAAGTGAAGTAAGAAGGCAGAGCAGTTTCCTGGATTTTGTTCGCCTTCCTGGGCAAAACGCTTCAGAAATGGAGGAAAAAATGAGCGATTGTAATCATGATTGTTCCGGTTGTGGAGAAGCCTGCGCTTCCCGTGACCCTAAAAGTTTCTTAGAAAAACCACATGCACAAAGCACCATCCGCAAGGTGATCGGCATTGTCAGTGGAAAAGGCGGCGTAGGCAAGTCTATGGTATCTTCCATGCTTGCCGCCAATTTCCAAAAGAATGGATATCATACCGCCGTCATGGATGCCGATATTACAGGTCCGTCGATCCCAAAAGCATTTGGTGTCACGGAACATGCTGTGGGAGATGAAGAGGCCATCTACCCGGTAGTAACCAAATCCGGTATCCAGATCATGTCTGTCAATCTGTTGCTAGATGATATTACCGATCCTGTGATTTGGCGCGGCCCGGTGATTGCAGGTACCGTAAAACAATTCTGGCAGGATGTTGTTTGGACAGACATAGATTATATGTTTGTAGATATGCCTCCCGGTACCGGTGATGTACCATTAACCGTATTCCAAAGCATCCCGGTAGATGGTATCGTAATCGTTACCTCCCCACAGGAACTGGTTTCCATGATCGTGGGAAAAGCTGTGAAAATGGCGCAGATGATGAATATTCCCATCGTTGGCATCATCGAGAATATGAGTTATGTAGAATGTCCGGACTGTGGCAAACATATAGAAATCTTTGGCAAAAGCCATGTGGATGAAGTAGCCGGACAGTATAATATCCCCGTATTAGGACGCATTCCTATGACCCAGACCATCGCTGCTGCCAGCGATGCAGGTACGGTGGAAGATTTGGAGAACGACTGGTTCACCGACGCCATTGCGGCAGTGGAAAAAATAGGAGAATAAGCCAAAAATATTATCCAACCCCTCATAGGGTAAACACAAAACAGGGTGATGCCGTTTTACATGGCATCACCCTGTTTGTATCATCATTCATATTTACAGTCCCGTATTGATACATCACTACTCTTCCCGTCATCCGGAATTACAATCCTAACGCTGCCTGTGCTGCCCGAATTGCATCCTCCTGCGTATCGGCAGCCGCCATAAAACCGGTTGCATGGCAAAAACGCAATGTCCCTATACCGCTGATCTGCGGTAATTCTGCTGCCTCTTTCCCCCACCATGCCTGTGGCAATGCACACACCAATTCATGATCCCCGCGCGCCACCGGTACTCCTTGTACACTGTAACCGCCACGATTGGACGGATACACCACCAGTTTATAGCTGCTTCCAATGACTTCGCCTTTCCACGGCGCATATTGGGGCAAAATCAGAATCGTGCCATCACAATCTGACATCGCCTGCTGCACCAGCTTTTTCGCCCGATGAATCCCGGCCACAGAAGCAAAATGATTACGCAGGATCTGCTCCGCAAAGGCAACTGCCTTCCAAAAACAGGCATCATATGAGTCATCCGAATCCCAGGACGGATTAAACTCGTCAATGATCTCTGCCAGTGTATTGGCACAGCCTGTATTATCTGTCATGTCCAAAGGCTGCACAAAATCGGTATCGAATCGCTCCGCCTCCTCTGCTCCCACAAGGATCTCCCCATACTCACGCCATATCAAACCAAACGCTGCATAGGGGCAACCATTTTCACGAATTTCCTTATCTTCCTGGTGATGATCGAAACGCCCCCTGCCAATATCGTATACAATCCCATCAAAATTTTCCGGCACCTGAAAACCACGCTGTACCTGTATTTCAGGATTTAATATTTTCAAAAAAGCCGTGGCAAATACATCGTCCGAATGAAATTTGCTGCCGTGGGTAAAACCATGATTCGGTACCTTTGGTATTTGTTTGAATAATTGCTCCATCTTCTTTCATACCTCCCTGTCCAGATCATAAAACAGGAATCGGGAAATATTCTCCGATTCCTGTCGCACATTTCTATCACCCTGCTATGATTATAACATAGCCTCTAAATTCTCGCGAATCGCTTTGATGAAATCCTGGCTATTTAACACAGTCACATCCTCTAAACTGGTAATCAATGCCAGATCTTTTGTCATCTTACCGGACTCAATCGTTCCCAAAGTAGCTTTCTCCAACTTATCGGCAAATTCCTGCAACTCCGGAATACCGTCTAACTCACCACGTTTCCGCAAGGCACCAGACCATGCAAAGATCGTAGCCACTGAATTAGTAGAAGTCTCTTCTCCCTTTAAGTGCTTATAATAATGTCTCTGTACGGTACCATGTGCTGCTTCATACTCATATACACCATCCGGAGAAACTAACACAGAAGTCATCATCGCCAAAGAACCACAGGCAGAAGAAACCATGTCACTCATCACATCTCCATCATAGTTCTTACATGCCCAGATAAATCCGCCCTTTGCCTTCATCACACGGGCCACCGCATCATCAATCAAAGTATAGAAATACTCGATACCCGCTGCCTCAAATTGATCTTTATATTCCTCATCGTATATATCCTGAAAGATATCTTTGAAATTATGATCGTATATCTTTGAAATCGTATCCTTTGTGGCAAACCACAGATCCTGCTTCGTGTCTAACGCATAATTAAAACATGCCTTTGCAAAACTGCTAATCGATTTATCTGTATTATGGATTCCCTGAATCACACCTGGTCCTGCAAACTCCTGAATGGTTTTGCGAACCTCCTGTCCGTCTTCACCGGTAAATACTAACTCCGCTTTTCCGGCACCCGGTACCTTGATCTCTGTATTCTTGTAAACATCACCATATGCATGACGTGCCAAAGTGATCGGCTTTTCCCAATTTTTCACACAAGGTTCAATCCCCTTCACTTGAATCGGCGCACGAAATACCGTACCATCTAAAGCGGCACGAATCGTACCATTCGGTGATTTCCACATTTCCTTAAGGTCATACTCTGTCATACGCGCTGCATTGGGAGTGATTGTTGCGCATTTTACCGCAACACCATATTTCTTTGTCGCTTCGGCAGAATCTATCGTGACCTGATCATTTGTCTCATTACGATATTCCAATCCCAGATCGTAATATTCCGTCTTGAGATCCACAAAAGGCAGTAACAATTCATCTTTGATTAATTGCCACAGAATACGGGTCATCTCGTCTCCATCCATTTCTACCAAAGGGGTAGTCATTCTGATTTTGTCCATCCTGTTGTCCTCCTTTTCCTATCTCTGCATCACAGGGAATCGATGTACAGCATACAAACAGATTTCACCTATATTGCAAACATTGCATTGTCACGCTGACAGTCTGGCTGTCTCACGCATATGTAAAATCAAAACCGTTTCTATCATAGCACAAAAACCCTTTTTTGTGAACAGGCAGAAAGTTTTACTGTTTTTTTATTCATATGTATTGACAGATTCTATTTGCTATGCTATGATACTTTACACATATAAAATCGATTTTATATTACAATCCTTTCCTTCCCAATGATCTGTCAACACAATTCTTTCGATCCAGTATTTACCATTATAGAAACTGGATTCTATCTTCAAAACAGGAGGAATCACCATGCAAAATATCATCAAATCTTCACCCCAAAACCACTCATCACTGGTACAACGAACAGACGCAGCACTGCGGCATTTACAACAGCCGGATACCAACCATCGCCGTTCCTGTCTGTCCAAAACACATCCGGCTCTGGCACTGCTCATGGCATTTGCCCTGATTTTTTCCGGCCTTCTCCCTGTACAGATTTCTTCGGCCGCCACCAAAGCACCACTCATCATTTTGTCCCATTATTCCCGTACGATGAAAATCGGACAGGAGTATCGGCTTCATGCCTTCACCTCCGATCTGAGTCTGCCTCATTTTTCCAGTTCCAAGCGTTCGGTGGCCTCTGTGGACAGCGCAGGTCTGATCACCGCGAAAAAAGCCGGCAACTGCAAAATATCTGTCAAATCCGGTAAAAGTATAGCCTATTGCAACATCACGGTGTCTAAGACTACGATCACGCTGAATAAGAAGTCGGTTTCTCTGGAACACGGCGATACCTTTAAACTAACTGCCAAAACTTCCAATGGCACCAAACCCACCTTTAAGAGCAACAAAAAAAGCATCGCCATAGTAAGCGATAACGGAAAAATTACTGCCTTGAAACCCGGCGAAGCACTGATCACAGTCAAAGCCGACCAGACAGAAGTTCATTGCAAAGTTAAGGTCAGACAACCCACTATCACCCTATCTGCCAAAAGCTGCACTCTGCAAGCCGGCAGGAGCCAAAGGATCACAGCAAAAGTTTCTTCCGGTTTGAAACCGGTGTGGAGCAGCAGCAAAAGCGCGGTTGCCTCGGTAGATCAAACAGGCAATATTACAGGCGTCAAAGCCGGGAGTGCTGTCATCAAAGCCAAAGTGGACGGAGTAACCGCCACCTGTATTGTCACAGTGAAAAAGTAGGTTTTTGACACACACCCGCCTCAATGCTATGATAGGAATGACAAAATGTCATACGAATATCATAACGAAACGGAGGTATCTCAATGAAAGAAAAACAGACGATGCAAGACTTTGAGACAGAGTTAGAACATTCCTTTACCATCCTTCATGAAGGAGACCTGATCGACACCACCGTCATCGGTATCTCCGAGAATGAGATTGCCGTCGATCTCAATTATTATACAGAAGGTATCATACCTTTGGAAGAATGTAGCGATGATCCTGCCTTTTCCATTAAAAATGATGTGAATATCGGCGATACTATTCAAGCTATGGTGATTGATCCGGAAGATGCCAGCGGCTCTGTGCTTCTCTCGTGGAAACAAGCCCATTACCAAACAATTTGGACTGAATTAACAGAAGACATGGAGGCGGCAAAACATTTTTCGGTCAAAATCACAGAAACAACAGCAGCAGGAGTGATTGGTTATCTAAAGGGAGTCCGTGCGTTTATCCCAGCCTCTCAACTTGCATTGGAATATGTGGAAGATACCGAAAGTTATCTGGGTATGACCGTGGAAGTAGTGATTATCACTGCGGACCCCGCACAAAAACGTCTTGTCCTGTCAGGAAAGATCCCGGCACTGGAACAGGTTCGTATCGAAAAAGGGGAGCGGATTCGTCAGCTTGCCCCAGGAGAAATCGTTTCCGGGACCATAGAACGCATAGAATCCTATGGTGTTTTCATCAATATTGGTGGAGATTTGACCGGATTATGCCATATCTCGCAAATCACCAACAAATTCATAAAATCCCCAAAGGAAGTGGTCAAACTTGGCGAAACGGTTCGCGCGAAAATTCTTAAATTAGAAGGAGACCGTATCTCCCTCAGCATCAAAGCATTGATGGAAGATGCTCCTGAAACAGAAGCGGTAGAAGAATATGATATCCCACAGGAGTATCAGGTAAACCAAGAAGAGTCTCACGATGAAAGTCCATTCGCAAAACTCCTCCAGGGTATTCAACTCTAAGCCTTTTTTCCAATAGTGCAAACGGTAATTCCATGTCGATTGCGTTATGACGAAACAATCGATCTCTACACAGTTTGATTACTGTCTGCCCGTACAGCCACCACAGGAAGCACAGCCGGCTGACTGTGTTCCACCCATATGATCAAACATAGAAGAAAGGGCGCAGATCGCTTGTGCGGAGATTCCTTCTCCCGTTCCGGTGAATCCCAGCCCCTCTTCTGTGGTGGCCTTGATATTCACTTGGTTCAGATCCAGTCCCAGAGTGTCCGCCACATTCTGACGCATGGCATCAATATGATCCCGCATCTTGGGACGTTGTGCAATAATCGTCGCGTCAATATTATCAATCATATAGCAGGCATCCTCCAACAACCCACCTACATGTTCTAATAATCGCAAACTGGAAGCGCCCTCATAAGCAGGATCTGTATCGGGAAAATGTTTTCCAATGTCTCCCATTGCTGCTGCCCCCAATAGTGCATCCATAATGGCATGTAAAAGAACATCCGCATCCGAATGTCCCAACAGCCCTTTTTCATAAGGAATCTCCACTCCCCCCAAAATCAATGGTCTATCTTCTACTAATCGATGAACATCATAGCCCATGCCAACCCGCATAATATACCTCCATCATATTATTTATATTAGTTATGTTTTCTACTGCCTTCTCTTATCAGTATAATCGAATTATCTAATATTGAAAAGAGGGGACAGAAAGGGAATGATAATATGACACATTTAGAACTCTTTACAAGCTGTCGGTACCTTGAAATTGCTGATATCGTGATCAAGGTATCCGAAAACTCTCCTGATACCTTGTATTGCAAAACAAAAGCCTTAGAATAAATTCTAAGGCTTTTGTAGTAGCGGAAAAGGGATTTGAACCCCTGACACCACGGGTATGAACCGTGTGCTCTTGCCAACTGAGCTATTCCGCCATATTCCATATTCTATTCTGATAAATGAAATCATTCATTTATCAAATGGGACCTACAGGGCTCGAACCTGTGACCCTCTGCTTGTAAGGCAGATGCTC
>CAZFSU010000025.1:0-35822 GCA_964521555.1 uncultured Jutongia sp.
TAGAGCGCGCGGCTGTTAACCGCGTTGTCGTAGGTTCGAGTCCTACTCGGGGAGTTTGAAACCGTAGATAAAAGTCTCTGCGGTTTTTCTTTTCAGTGACAAGTAGAAAATTATAAAATATACTTGTCAAAACAGGCAAATCATGATAGAATAGCTTTTGTTGTCGGGCATTGCCTGTAGATATGGCTCCATGGTCAAGTGGTTAAGACATCGCCCTTTCACGGCGGTAACACGGGTTCAAATCCCGTTGGAGTCATTTTTGGCGACTTAGCCAAGTGGTAAGGCACGGGACTGCAACTCCCTGAGCATCGGTTCAAATCCGGTAGTCGCCTTATAGAAATAACCTTCGTAATTGCGCGAAGGTTATTTTTGCATAGAAAGGAAAACATTGGGAGAGGAAAAGTGGGACAAGATTTTTTCAGTCAGATACAAGAATATTTTGGCATGTCAGCATTACGACCAGAACAATATTCGGCACTGGCACTGGCTTACATAGGTGATGGAGTTTATGATTTAATGATACGAACCATAGTAATCGATTTAGGCAGTGGAAAGGTGAAGGATTTTCATCGCATTACCAGTGGAGTCGTAAAAGCAGAATCACAGGCCAAACTCATGCGAGTGATCGAAGGATATTTGGATACACAGGAGTTAGCCATATATAAGCATGGGCGGAATGCAAAATCAGCAACATCTGCGAAGAACGCTTCCATAGTGGATTATCGTATTGCGACAGGATTTGAAGCACTGATAGGATATCTTTATCTAAGTCATCGTATGGAACGGGCAATGGAATTAGTGAAGCTGGGATTGAAGGAAACAGGACAAATGCCTCAGAAAGGAAGAAAAGGTTGAGTCATTCTTTAATGATACGTTGATTCCGCTGGGAATTTGTGCTGAAGCGTCACAAATATCCAGAATGGCAGAACAGAACTCGGATATTGTTCATTTTCTTTAACAAAAGCGCTTTGGAATGGAGGAAGAATGAGATACGAAGAACTGACGATGGAAGGAAGAAATGCCGTGATTGAGGCATTTCGTTCTGGCAAGACGATTGACAAGCTGTTTTTACTGGATGGATGTAAAGATGGGCCGATTCAAACAATTTTGCGCGAGGCCAGAAAGCAGGATACCATCATAAATTATGTCAAAAAAGAACGTCTGGATCAAATCTCTGATACAGGGAAACACCAGGGAGTGATAGCATATGCTGCGGCTTATGAGTATAGCACGGTAGATGAAATGCTACAGAAAGCATCCGATCAGGGGGTGCCGCCATTTTTAATATTGTTGGATAATATCGAAGATCCTCATAATCTCGGATCTATTATCCGTACTGCAAACCAGGCAGGGGTACATGGGGTCATTATACCGAAACGTCGTGCCGTTGGATTGACTGCTACAGTGGCGAAAGCTTCTGCTGGCGCAATTAATTATACACCGGTAGCTAAAGTAACCAATTTAGTTAAGACAATGGAAGACTTGAAAAAGCAGGGAATGTGGTTTGTCTGTGGAGATATGGATGGGGAATGTATGTATTCACTGGATTTGACTGGTCCTGTGGGTGTGGTGATAGGAAATGAAGGAAGTGGTGTCAGTCGTCTGGTAAAAGAAAACTGTGATTTCGTTGCTTCCATTCCTATGTTTGGTGATATTGATTCTCTGAATGCATCTGTGGCTGCGGGGATATTATCATATGAAATTGTTCGTCAGCGTCTTGCTAAGGTAAAATGATTTATATTTACTAATGGTCAGTTTTGCAATCAGTGTTAGGTTGAATGGAGTGCATCATGAGGGACTATGATTTGGAATGTATGGAAGAAAATCAAATAATTGCGCTGGCACAGCAGGGGACAGATGAGGCGATGGATTATATGCTGGAACAGTATAAGAGTTTAGTGCGCATATTATCACGTCCGCTCTTTTTGATTGATGGAGATAAGGATGATTTGATTCAGGAGGGAATGATAGGCTTATTTCGAGCAGTCATTAGTTATAATGTCACTATGGGAACATCCTTTGAGACATTTGCAACACAGTGCATCAATCGTCAGATGTATTCTGCCATCAAAAAATCCAACCGACAGAAAAATATTCCGTTGAATCACTATATATCTATTTATTCTCAGACGGGAACGGAGGATTATGAATCAGAGAAAGATTTCATTGTCGACCGATCCTTAGAGGCGGCACAGCAGAATCCGGAGGAAATCATTATTGGGCAGGAAAATGCCAGAAATATGCAGCGGCGCCTTTATAGCCGGTTAAGTGAACTGGAGCGTCAGGTGTTAGACCTTTTTTTGCAGGGAATCTCTTATCAGGAGATAGCTACTCAGTTAGGAAAGACACCGAAAGCGATTGATAATGCATTACAACGTATCAAACGTAAATCACAACATTTGCTTGTGTAAATTTTAAGCACAAATGAAATATTTTGCTTGCATTTTTGAAATGACTATAGTACAATATCATTTGTTGAGTGCTGATATGGCTCAGTCGGTAGAGCGTCGCCTTGGTAAGGCGGAGGTCACGGGTTCGATTCCCGTTATCAGCTTAGTGAAAGGAACTGGAAGATACATACTGGTTCCTTTTTTGTATCATGGGAAAAAGCGTCAAAAGGAGGTTATCATGGCACAGGCATATATTTTTTTGGCACCGGGATATGAAGAAGTAGAGATGTTAACAGTAGTGGATATGGTTCGCCGGGCAAATTTGCAAATTGAGATGGTTTCCATCACGGATCAAAGAGAGGTCACCAGTTCTCATAATGTTACGATTACAGCCGACAAATTATTTGACGAAGTAGATTTTGCAACAGCCCAGATGTTGATTTTGCCGGGGGGAATCCCAGGGACACCGAATTTGCGTGCATTCGAGCCATTGTGTCAGAAGTTACAGGAATTTGCGTCTGATCCTGAGAAATGGGTGGCAGCGGTTTGTGCTGCGCCTACCGTATTAGGAGAGTTAGGGATTTTGGATGGTCACAAGGCTACCTGTTATCCTAGTTTTGCGGATCAGATCATATGCGGGGAATATATAAAGCAACCAGTCGTTCGGGATGGTCATATCATTACCAGCCGCGGCATGGGAACCTGTATCGACTTTGCGGGAGAGATAATTACAGCGTTAAAGGATCGGGATACGGCTGCGCAAGTGAAGTCAGCAATCATCTATCAGGACGATTATCAATCATGACTGCAAACAATGTGTACGTTTCATATAAAATGTTATGAGAAAGATATCGCTTTCAAAAATAACAGTCCGGCATATTGATATTACCGGACTGTTATTTTATTCCGCATCGCCAAATGTTTGACTCCAAGCTCTGGCATCCAGCCTTTCTTCATAGGCATCTGCCGCAGCATCATATTCTTCTTCGTCGTCAATATCTTCCAGTTCAAAATCGTCATTGCCAAGATCTTTGAGACGAAAAACATAATATTCCGTTATATTTTCCACATCGCCGGGAATGAGAGAAGCATACAACTGGTTGTCCACTTCATAAATCTCATCCACATAAAAATCGCGATCTTGTCCATTTTCATCGGTTAGCGTTACCATTGTTTCTTCAAATTCATAGTTTGTCTCTTTAGCCATACCAAAGTTCACACCTTTCTACTACTGATTCTCGCATAAGCAACGAGTTAGGGCAAGCTTGCCCGCATCCTGCGGCTTATTATGCATATTATAAAGTCCAAAGGATTCATGCGTCAAGAATTATTATGGGGAATGGGACTTTTTCTTGACATTATTTTGGTTTATCAGTAGTATTTATTATATTACTACAATAGATCGGAGGCAGAAACAATGTGTGGAATCGTTGGATATAACAGTGAACAGTCAGTAACTGACTTGATTTTGGATGCATTAGAGCTATTAGAGTACCGGGGGTATGATAGTGCCGGTCTGGCTACCATGAATGGTGAGACCGGGAAAACCAAGTTACGTAAATGTGCCGGGCGCGTTTATGATTTGCGCAAGGTTTGTGAGAAAGACAAGAAACAGTCTCGTTGCGGGATTGGCCATACGCGTTGGGCAACACATGGTGGTGTTAGCGATAGTAATGCACATCCGCATCATCAGGGGAATGTGGTGTTGGTACACAACGGTATTATTGAAAATTATGAAGAACTCAGAGATCACTTTATGCTTTATAAAGACCTTAAATCAGAGACGGATTCAGAGGTGGTGGCAGGCGTGATTAACCGCTTGTATCATGGTGATCCACATGAAGCATTACGGGAGACGGTGAAGCTGCTGAAGGGAACTTTCGCGTTGGTAGTGATGTTTGACGACAAGCCGGATGTGATCTATGCGATTCGTAATGTCAGCCCGATTGTGGCAGCATATACAGAAAACGGGACTATGTTAGCCTCTGATGTGGCTGCTCTGGGGAACCATGCCAGAGAATATATTGTGATACCGGAGTATCAGATCGTAGAATTGCATAAGGATGCTATTAAGATTTTCGATATGAAGGGAAATGCACAAGAAGTAAAATTTTTACAGATTGACTGGGATACTTCTCAGGGAGGGAAAGGGAAATATCCATTTTATATGGAGAAGGAGATCATGGAGCAGCCGCAGGCATTGCGTGCGACTCTGGATAACCGGATCGTAGATGGGCAAATTGATCTGAGTGCCGATGGAGTGCCGGATGAATTGTTAAGAGAGTGTGAGAATATCTGTGTCATCGCTTGTGGTACTGCCATGCATGCAGGGTTGATTGCAAAATCCATCATTCAGTCTAAGCTGCACATGCAGATGAATGTGGAATATGCTTCTGAATTTATGTATTCGGATCCTGTGATTACTGACAAGACGTTAGTATTGGCCATGTCTCAATCTGGTGAAACGATTGATACATTGGAAGCGTTGAAGTATGCCAGACGGCAAGGTGCCAAGAGCATTGCCGTGATTAATGTCAAAGGATCTTCCATCGCCAGGGAAAGTGATTATGTTATGTATACTGCGGCTGGGCCGGAAATTGCGGTGGCCAGTACGAAGGCATATACCACACAGGTAGAAGTATTGATGTTGTTAATTGGCCGTATGGCAAGAGTGCGTGGTGTTTTTGATGACGCGGCAGAGAAGGAATATATTCGTGGTTTAGAGCAGATTCCGGGCAAGGTGCAGGACGTTTTGAAACAAAAACATGATATACACAAGATAGCCCGTCAGATGTTATCTGCCAAAGATGCATTTATGCTGGGACGTGGTCTGGATTATTCCATATTGTTAGAGGGAGCTTTGAAATTAAAGGAGATCTCTTATATTCATACTGAGGCATATGCTTCTGGTGAATTAAAGCATGGTACGATTGCATTGATTACGGAAAATACTCCGGTGGTGGCAGTGGTGACTCAGGAGAAAGTAAAGGATAAGGAGTTATCTAATATTCGTGAAGTGCAGTCGCGTGGCGCTAATGTAATTCTGTTTGTCAAGGAGGGCATAGAGATGGCAGACGCAGAATATGCCGCAGAATTAATTTTGCCAAGTATGTCAGATGAATTTATGACATTTCCGGCAGTGGTTGCTTTGCAATTATTAGCATATTATGTGTCTATGGATAAGGGACTGGATGTAGATAAACCACGGAATCTGGCAAAAGTGGTAACTGTTGAATAAAGCGGAAGCCAATAGAACGAACAGAACAGCCCACAAGGTGATAGGATTCACCTTGTGGGCTGTCTAACTTTTTTGTTATTGATATTATACTTTACCGATCCCAATTTTTTGAAATTGTTTTCCCACAAACTCTACAACGGGTGCTAGCAATAGAACCATTAGTATTGTCATCAGCCCGACTTCTCCCCCGGTAAAGTATCCAAGGGCAGTGGCTAGCAGATCGAGGGATAGGCGGATCGGTTTAAATACATTCTTTCGTTTTGTCTTTTTTTCAATTTTTTCACTGATCATGAAGGGAACGGCATCGTAGGGTGCCATGCCGTGTCCACTATTCATATAACATGCTGCTGCTGTAACAAATAGAAGCAGGGTCGGAATCAATATCGTGATGCGGATAGTGAAAGGCAGATCGGCAGGGATGTGGCATACATTTGACCAGATCCAGCTAAAGAAGTCGGCAGCATACCCCACTACTACCATGTTGCCGATGGTACCGGTACCGATCAGGCGGCGATTGCCGATGATGACAAGAAGCAGTAATATAACATTGAAAAGTAATTGATAATTACCAAAGCTTATTCCTATGGTTCGGGCAATACCATAGTTCATGGCAGAACAGGGGTCAGTACCCATCCGGGTTAATACCAGTAGTGAGACCCCAAAGCCCATCATGATAACAGAGACAAGCATTAGACAAAAAGTTTTAATCCAGGATTTCGTTATCGTCATGATCATACCTCGTTTTCTAATAAATTTTATGATTTTATGTATTTTCAATAGAAAATTATCATACGGATCTTATCATATCATATGAAAATACAGGGAACAAGCATCTTACCAAATGGAAGAAAAAGTGCTATAATAGATATGATGGCAAAGAAGGGAATGTGTTTTTTGTCTGACGCGCGTGGAGACATAATTTGGGAATTTAGGCCTGCGGGATGCAGGTCGCATGGCTACAAAGGTAACTTATGTTAGCCGGGAAGAGAGTGTGAAAATGTTTGAAATAGGTCAGCAGATTATATATGGGAATACGGGAGTTTGCATTGTAGATCATATTGGACCGCTGGATCCTTCCGCTGGTATGGGAGAACGGCTGTATTATACTTTATCGCCGGTGTATTCCAAGGAAAGTACGATTTATACCCCTGTAGATAATCAAAAGATTGTTATGCGTCCGATTTTGACCAGAGAAGCAGCGGAAGCACTGATTGCAGAGATTCCTAAGATCGATGAGTTATGGATATCGGATGAAAAGAAAAGGGAGCAGGATTATAAAGAGGCTTTGGCAAAAGCGGATTGTCGTGAACTGGTTCGTGTAATCAAAACCATCTATCCCAGAAAACAGGAACGACTGGCGGCCGGAAAGAAGGTTACGGCCAGTGATGAGCGATACTTTAATATGTCAGAAGATTTTTTATATAAGGAATTAGCAATTTCTCTGGATATGGATCTGGAAGAAGTGGAAAAATACGTGGTTAGCCATGTAAAGGCAGCCGTAGAATAAAGAAAAGAGGAAAATATTATGAAACGATTACGCAGTTTGTTGCAGTCGATCGATCACAAAAGCTACCCCGCGTACAAAAGTCTACGGGGTAGTTATCAGTTTGGGCAGTATCAGTTAAATATTGACCACGTGCAGGGAGATCCTTTTGCCGCGCCTTCTCGGGTAAGTGTGAAAGTTGCAGGCCGGCAGGCGGGGTTTCCAAAGGAATACTATCAGGAGAAACATCGAAGGATCGCTTTGGAAGACCATTTGATTCGTCTTTTTCACAGAGAGATATCCGGTGCCAGTTTTAAGGCAAAAGGATCCGGCAAAAGTGGACTTATGGCGATTAGTCGTCCGGGACAGGAAGTTTTAGAGCGAAGTGCTTGCCATGTGGATTTGGCAAATGGTGATGTTTTGGTGAGATTTTCAGTGGGATTTCCAGCAAATGGCCGCAGTATCAACGCCAGAGAATTGGATAAAATTTTGTTTCAGTATCTTCCAATCGCGGTGGAGAAAGCCTGCTTATTTGCTAATATTGATCAAAGAAAGTGTCAACAGGTGATAGAATTGGCAGATGACCAACGATATATTCGGGAGCGGATGAAGGAAGAGGGATTGATCGCTTTTGTTGCCAATGGTTCAATCTTGCCCAGAGAAAGCGGTGTATCAGAACGTCCCATGCGGGGGGCAGTACCATTTCAATCACCGGAATCTATGGAAGTTACCTGGCAGTTACCGCATCATGGAGCAATCCGTGGCATGGCGATTCACAAAGGGATTACTTTGATTGTTGGTGGAGGATATCATGGTAAATCCACTTTGCTACAAACGTTAGAGAAAACAGTGTATCCACATATTGCAGGAGATGGCAGGGAATACGTGGCCACTGATGCATCAGCGATGAAGATTCGTTCGGAGGATGGCAGAAGTATCTGTAGAAAAAACATTAGTATGTTTATTCGCAATCTTCCAAATGGCCGGGATACCAGTGTTTTTTCTACATTAGATGCCAGTGGTTCTACGTCACAGGCTGCGAATGTGGTAGAAGCAGCAGAGGCAGGATGTAAAACATTACTTATTGATGAAGATACCAGCGCAACGAATTTTATGATACGGGATGAATTAATGGAACGCGTGGTGGCAGCAGGCGCTGAACCTATCGTGCCTTTCATTAAACGGGTGCGGGGAATGTATTTGCAAAAGGGGATTTCTACGATACTAGTGGCTGGAAGCTGTGGTGCATTTTTTCATGTAGCCGATACTATCATCCAGATGGAAAGCTATCTTCCGCATGAAATCACGGATCAAGCCAAAGAGATAGCCGCAGAGTATCCGCTGAACTTTGATCCGGAGGAGAATTTGGAATATCCGGAAACAGAGTGTGAGATTCCGATACCACCACATCAGCCGGGTAAGATTGGTAGAGACGGCAGGGAGCGTGGAACGAAGATTAAAACGATGGGGACAGATGGTTTCCAGATCAATAAAGAGACGGTAGATTTGCGCTATCTGGAACAGATTACCGATGGAGAACAGATGATGGCGATTGCCCGGTTGCTGGATGGCATTTTGCGGAAGTATGAGAATCAGACCATCCGGTTATCCGAAGTGCTGGATCAGATAATGGAAGATTTGGATATGAAAGGGTTTGCGGGTATGCCAGGCGGCGAAAGCTTATCTGATATGGCGATGCCGCGCCGATATGAGGTGGCAGGATGCATCAATCGATATCGTATGTAATGATTGATTTTGTTTTGGTGTCTTGACAACGTGTGTTTTTAGTGATATAACTATGTTTACACAGAAGTGTATGTGGTGCATATGATATATATGTACTATAAAGTGCATAGGTGTTGGAAGGGAATTTGCACGGTGTGAGAGTGATACAGGTATGAGAGATATCTTCATAAAGAGATATGCGGAAAGAGAGGTTCTATGTTAGAGAAAGAAGAATGGGAACAGCTTTTGAGAAGCACATTATCCGTGGCATTGGCACCGATAAAAAGTGATATCAAGGATATCAAGCAGAAACTGGGGGAGCATGATGCAAGACTGGAAAGGATCGAACAGAAATTAGATGAGCATGATGCAAGACTGGAGAGGATCGAACAGAAACTAGATGAGCATGATGCAAGACTGGAGAGGATCGAACAGAAACTAGATGAACATGATGCAAGACTGGAGAGGATCGAACAGACTTTAGATGAACACACGGAAATCTTGAATGAGCATGATAAGATCCTAATGAATTATGCGGTACAATTTAAGAGCATACGAAAGGATCTCCATCAGATTCATTTACAGATCGAGCAGGAAGTTCTGCCAGCGATTCGTGTTATAGCGGAGGGACATCAGGTTCTTCGGGAAGATTTGAATAAAAGGCTGGATATTGCAATTAAAGATCGTGAGAATCGCGAGAAGATGGATCTGAGAGTGACGAAACTGGAATATGAGGTGAAGCAGATTAAGAAAAAGATTGCTTTAGCTTAGTATGTTTTCAAAAAGCGGAGGAATTAACAATACAGATGTGGTCAGTTATACATAATACAAACGAAACGGCAGCAGTTTATGTATTGTGGAATCACAGGCATAATGCGGTATTTTGATGTTCTTGCTTGGAATGCATCGATCATATTAGTCTGTCATATATACATATTTCATTAACGTTACACTAGCAATACCCTGTCAAATTTGCTATAATTATAATGTTTCAAATTATCACGTTGGATTCGGTTGTTTTCGACGTAGAATTATCATAAGAGGAGGGTAATGTTATATGAGACAAAAATGGATGGGGAGGCTGATTGCATTTGCATTGGTATTGGCAATGCTGTTGAGTTTTGACGGAATGTCAAATATAGCAGTGGCATCTGCCAAAGCAAAGGTACCAAAGATTAGCAAGAAATCAGTCACAGTTAAGGTCGGCCAAAGCAAGAAAGTGACGATTAAAAACAAGCCGGCGAAAGCTAAGGTAACATGGAAGTCTAAGAATAAAAAGATTGCCACAGTCAAGAATGGCAAGATTAAAGGTGTAAAGATCGGAAAAACTAAAATTACGGTCAAGGTTACATACAAAAAGGGCAAGAAAAAGGTAACTAAGAAATTCACTGTTAATGTCAAGGTGAATGCAAAATCTTCTGGTAAGACAGATACAAAAGCAACACCTACCAAGACCAAGAAGCCAAACACTACAGCACCTACCAAGAAGCCAAATAATTCAAGTGGAAATACGACAGTACCGACATCCACTCCTTTGGTGACAAGGACACCGGTTCCGGCAAGAACACCGGAAGCCGATGCGAAGGAAGCGAATGTTGTAGAGAATGGCAGTGTAAGTGACAGTAATCTGACAGATGAGCATACATCCAGATATGGATTGACGACCAAGGATAATGGCATGATGCGTACTAATCTATCAGCGCAGGATATCACACCAGTCATGGGGCTGGGGTGGAATATTGGTAATTCCTTGGAGCAGACAGGAGCCAGCAGTTGTACTGCTCTTACGCCGGAAGAACAAAATGAATTGACAGATGCAGAATGGGTAAAAGGCTATGAAACCAATGCAGGTAATCCGGTTTCTACACAGAAACTTTTTAGTGGATTAAAGAGATATGGTATCAATACGATTCGTATCCCGATCGCATGGTCCAATATGATGACACAGGAACAGCAGGAGGATGGAAGTACTTACTATCGCATCAATGAAGCATATTTTGATCGCGTAGAGGAAGTGATCAACTACTGTTTGAACGAAGAAATGTATGTCGTCATCAATGACCATTGGGATAACCAGTGGTGGGGGATGTTTGGTGATAAAGACCAGGCGGTAAGAGATCAGGCATGGAAGAAATATGAAGACATGTGGACACAGATCGCGAATCGTTATGTGGACTATTCTGACCACTTAATCTTTGAAGGTGGTAATGAGGAATTAGGCGAGCGTCTCAATGATAATTGGCAGGGAGAAGGCGGCTCAAAAGGTGTTCTGACACAGGAAGAAACTTATGAACTGACCAATCAGATTAATCAGAAATTTGTTGAAATCATCCGTGGTACAGGTATTAATGCAGATGGTAAAAAGAACAACAATTATTACCGTATGCTTTTGATTCCTGGATATGATACGAATCTACATCAAACCTGTGGAGACAAGTATTCCAACAAAGCAGGAGATAAATACACCAAGGATCCAAAGGAACCAAATGAGAAACTGACCTATACGATGCCAACAGATGTGGAAGAAAATGGTATTTCTAAACTCTTTGTATCCATCCACTATTATGATCCATTGGGATGGGGCATTGCTAAGACGGCTGCTACTTATGAGACACCAAAGGGGACATCTTCCTATGTGGATACCTGGGGCAGTGAGGAAGACTATGCAGCTATGTTGGAAGATTTTGAGGCTGTCAAAGAGGCTTATACTGATAAAGGATATGGTGTGATCTTTGGCGAGTTTGGCTGTGTATCAGTAAACAAAGATGGAATCCCGGCATATTTCAAAGAATTTTTTAGCAAGTGTCAAGAATATGGTACTGTTCCAGTGATGTGGGACGAAGGTGGTCATGTGGATCGGAAGGGTACTGGCAATGGTGGATATGCATACTTTGTATATGAAGACATTGGAGAGGTATTCTGTGAAATTACTGGTTCTGAGGTGACATTAAAAGATGAAGCGAAGAAGAAACTGACAGTAACAGGCAAACCAGAGAATTTGGTGGCAGAAAATCAGAACCCATTAGTAGTAGCTACATGGGAAGGCGATTTCATGCGAAACACCAATGGTTCAGGTTCCGTTAATTATGATGAGATGAAGAAAGTATTCGGAGAAGATTGTTTGATGACAATGTCAGGCAATACAACAGCAGCATGGTTCCGTACTAATTCTATCACGGTGAATCCTGAATATCCGGATTTGACATTGACAGCAACCAGTGATCAGTATCGTTGGCATTCTCATTTCTTATTGAGTGATTGGACACAGATTAAGGAACCGGGCATTCGTATCACGATGCATGATGATATGATCAGTAAATCTGCTCAGTTACAGTTGGCATTTACCAATGGTTTATGGGAAGATGGCGATGATTATGAGTGGAAATACGAGTCAGATTACGAGCAGGTGCAATCTGTGGCTGGTGATGAATATACGGATGCACAGGTAGCAGCATTGCCATCAACGGTAAATTACATCAATGCCGATGGTGAGAAATTTAGTGATTCTTTACCTGCGTTGGATGAGAATAATAATATGATTCTGGCAGATACCGCATGGCAGGAAAAGGTATTAAAGCTTAATCCGAAATATCTGGAACACGATCCGGTAATTTTGTTGACAACCAATACCTATCTGGGTGTGGATTTCCAGAAGGTGGAAATCGTAGACTTGGCATACAATGCAGATGGTACTCAGTATGTTTCTCAGGATTAAGTAACGAACCGTTAGTATAATAAATTACAAATTTTATATGTTCGAATGAATATTTGGTTTTGTAGCACAAAAAGTTTGTTTTGATGTTCCGCCCTCTGTCTGACAGACAGGGGGCGGATTGCTATCTATAGGAACGAAAGATAGGTAAAATTTACCCTTTTTTTCAAAAGAATTTTGTTGTGAATCATACGATAATGTGATATATTTAAAATATATCATGATTAGAATGCCGAAAGTAACAGGAGGGCTTGTTGTGTACAAGAAATAGAGGAAGAAGCGGGCTCATTTTTCTATTTCTTTCATATAGGTGTTCGTGTTGCTTTAACGTTTTAATCATATCATTTAAGGAGAGGAGATTTGTTACTATGAAACAGCATTACACAAAGAAAGTCTTAGCCTTTGTGTTGACATTAGCGATGGTATTTTCTGGTGCAAGTGCATCTATATTTACGAATGCAGTATCTGCCAGTGCCAAAGCTAAAAAGGTAACACTGAAGTTAAGCAAAACCAAACTTGCTGTAAAAGCAGGAACAACCAAAACATTAAAAATTAAAAAGAAAAACGTTAAAAAGATCAAATCACAGAAATGGTCTACTAGCAAGAAGGCAGTAGCTACTGTATCTAAGAAGGGTAAAGTAACTGCTAAGAAAGCTGGTAAGGCTACAATCAAAGTGAAGGTAAAATACTTGGTTAAAGGATCTAAGAAAGTGAAATCCAAGACTTTGAAGTGTACCGTCACAGTAACGGCGAAATCGGAAGCTAAGGTAACAGCTACACCGGCTGGCAATGGAGGAACTTCTAATGTTCCGAAGCAGACAGAAGCACCAAAGGCAACTGCTACGCCAGCACCAACCGCTACTGTCGATCCGGATACAGTATTGATCACCGGAACTGTAACCAAGGATAATACCTCATTGCGTATGACCCATGATGATTGTACGAATGTTAGTGACACACCGGTTGCTACTATAGTTCCTGGTGGCACCATCGAGATTACCAAGAAGGATAATGGTGTGATGCGTACAGACATTACGGCACAGGAATTAGCTTCTACTGCGATGGGTACAGGTATTAACATAGGTAATACCTTGGAAGCTACCTTTGGAGTACAATATAAGTATCCGGTTATTACAGGAACTGATGAAACCAAGTATGACAGTGCATGGGGTCAGCCTAAGTTGACACAGGAATATTTTGATACATTGCATTCTTATGGTATTAACACCGTGCGTATCCCGGTTGCTTGGTCTAATGGTGATAGTGACGATGGCACATATCAGATTGATGAAAAGTTATTGGCCCGCGTAGAGGAAGTAACAAACTATGCTTTGAATAACGGTATGTATGTCATTATCAATGATCACTGGGATGATCAGTGGTGGGGTCAGTTTGGTGCTTGCAAGAAAGTGGATAAGCTGGATGAAGATGGTAATGTAATCTTAGATTCCAAGGGAAATCCAAGACAGGAGAAAGTTGCAGATGAGGAGACCCGCGCGAAAGCATGGGAGCGTTATGAAGCATACTGGACACAGATTGCAGAGCGTTTTAAAGATTATTCGGATCATGTCATTTTGGAAGGTGCGAACGAAGAATTAGGTGGCAGATTAAATGATGGAATCTATTCTACCGGTTATAGCACTACGACAGATTCAAATGATAAAATGGTTACCGGAAACTTGAAGACAGATGAATTGTATCAAACGGTTAATGAGATCAACCAGTTATTCGTTGACACCGTTCGTAAAACAGGTGGCAATAATGAAAGTCGTTTTCTGTTGATTCCGGGATATGATACCAATATTAATTCTACAGCAGATGCAAGATATATTATGCCTAAGGATACAGAGGCAAATGGAACAAATCGTTTGTTTGTATCCGTACATTACTATACTCCGTGGGATTTCTGTGGTGATGGTGCAGGTGGTGAATACACACTGGCAGATAAGCAGGAATTATCAAATAATATGGAACCATTACAGAGATTTGTGGATGAAGGCTATGCTTTGATTCTGGGAGAATGTGGTGTATGTAGTCCGCAGACAGTGAATGGTAGTGTGACCAAATGGTTTGAAGATACCTTCACAGAATCTCGTAAATATTATATGGTTCCATGCCTATGGGAAACCGGACAGTACTTTGACCGTAGTACAGCTACTCTGAAGTTTAAGGATGTAGCCATCTTCTTTAACGCAGTTAACGAAGCAAATGGTGATACCAGCATGACTAAGAATACTGGTGTTACTGGTGAACTTGACAATGTGGTAAGTGTTGAGGACAAGACACCGGTATGGAGCTGGACTGGTAAGTGGTACAAGAACGGTGGCGATTATATGGTTGGAGATGACCGTTTTGAAGAAGGCGGTGGAACCAAGGTGGTGAATGATGGTCAGACAGATATGACACCATACTTTATTCCAGAGAGTAAGACGGATACAACCATTGCAGGTGATACCACAACCATTAGTTTTGATCAGGCAGGATATCAGTCATTTATCAAGCTGGATGTTAGTAAGTATAAGAAGCCTGCGATTCGATTCACATTTACAGAAGATTCGCTGGATGAATATGAAGATGGCGAAAATTATGTAGGAAGTGTTCAGTTAGGTGTAAACTCAGAAGCACTCTTTAAGGAGGATGTGGCTATCTCATATTCCTATTTCTCAGACAGGGCTATTATCCTTGAAAACGAGTTGCAGTTATCCGAGGATAAACCGTATCTGACCATCGCATTTACGAATAAGCCTACGGTTACAGGAATGTATATCTATGATTTAGAAGAGTAATTCGATAGGCACAAGATGCAAAAGAAAAATAAGGTTTGAAATTGTAAAGACAGCAGCTTGGTCTCCAATAGACCGGGCTGCTGTTTGTTTCTGTTGCTCTGGCGAATATAAGTTTGAAAAAATCTCTGTAAATTCTTAATAAAGATACAATCATAAGGTCTTCTATGATAGAATCTATTATCATAAGGAGTCTTTATTCAGGACGCTCTCAAAGACCTGCTCTCTGGCACCATCCAGGATATGATGGAATCAGAAATGAATGAGCATTTGGGATATGATAAATATGAACGCTCCGTTGAACCCAATTACCGGAATGGTTCAAAGCCCAAAACGGTAAGAAGTAAATATGGTGAATTCCAGGTGGATGTTCCTTCTTCCGAAAATTAAAGAATGGCAGAACCGCCAGAGGAGCATATTTCCAAGTCCGCCAGCACTTGCATAGCGTCAAAAACTATTGACAGCGGCAGCAAAAGAACTTATAGTGAAAACGGACGGAAACCATAAAGTGAACCATGAAAAAATAGCCATGCTGTTTTACAGCACGGCTATTTTTTCGGTGATTATACACCATATTTCATGACTCAATAATGATCTAACAATTACTTAAAATTACTTAAAATTACTTAAATTTCTTATAACCACTCTTCTTTAACTTCTTAACATTTGCTTTCTTAGAAGTTCCCTTAACAGTGATCTTCTTCTTACATCCCTTGAAAGACTTCTTTGCTACACTTGTCAGTTTTGCCTTAAGAGTCAGTTTCTTTAACTTCTTGCAGTTTGCGAATGCATTTGCAGGAATCTTCTTGATGTTCTTATTTAATGTAATCTGTGTAGCCTTAGCGCCCTTGAAAGACTTCTTAGCAATAGCTGTTACCTTGTAGCTGCCAGTATTCTTGACAGTTGCTGCTACAGATAGCTTCTTAGCCTTCTTCCCCTTCTTGCTCAGTCCGGTTACAGTAACCTTACCGCTGCTCTTAGTGGTAGCTGCCTTCGTAACCTTATACTTGAAGTTACCCTTTGTAAAGGTCTTGCCTACCTTAGGACCAACAACCGTAGCCTTATCAGTATTATTATTGTTGTTGTTATTGTTGCTATTATTGCTATTATTGCTGTTACTATTATTGTTACTGTTGCTATTATTGTTGTTGTTGTTGTTATTGTTGTTTGGTGGTGTAGGTGTTGGGTCTTTGATTGCTGATCCTGTAGTCACAGTAATCTGATTAGCTTCGCAGATCACAATCTTGGAGATAGTACGGTCATGACCGCAAATCCAAATTTCATCACCCATTCCAGAGATGTCAGCAACGAAATCTGTATACTTGATGCTGGTAGCATCAGCATCTTTTACAGGATTGCCGTCCTCATCTTTGTAACCAGACTGATCACCAAACTGATTGCCTTCAGCCATAGTATAGTTTTTGTCATCTGCTGTTTTACCATATAATGGTGCTGTCAGTTTCCAGTTAGGCTCGGTGATTCTAAATGTAGTATCTTTAGAAGGATCACCGTTGTATTCGCTGGTAATAACTTGCATTACCGGATTGTCATAATTAGCGGAATCATATTTGACAGAAACAACGGAAGAATTAGAACTATTTTCTTGCACTACAATACCATCGGAAGAGTCGTCAGTCTCTACCTCAAAAATCTCTTCCCCATATTGATAGACGTTGGCGGTACCATTCCAGGTCAGAGTAACACCGCGCTGAACAGGTTCGGTTTTGATAACTTTGAAAGTAAATTCAACGACATCACCAACATTGGCAGGTACAACATCGCTATTATTTGCTTTTAAATCATCGTTATATGGATTGTTTACGGTTAACTGCATCGGATCTTCGTCATTCACAAACAATTCATCGAAAACATAGTCCTGACCGTTGACAGAGACTTTAACCGGGTCCATCTCGAGGTAATCAGATGCATTTTTATCTGGGTTCGCTAAGTCAGTGCTCATATATACATTGGCTGCGAAAATATCACTGATATTATCACCGTCTGGCACTTGTCCGCATACCGTATACTCTGTATTGGTTTGTGTAACGGCTACTGCCTCGCCTGTAGCAGCAATGTTTGACCATTCACCCATTTCTACATTAAATGCATAGTCTGCTAAATTTTCTTTAATACAGTACTCGAAAGTAAATTCAATCACATCTCCTGCTTTTGCTGGAACAACATCGCTATTATTTGCTTTTAGATTATCGTTATATGGATTGTTTACGGTTAACTGCATTGGATCTTCCTCATTCACAAACAATTTATCAAATGCATATTCTTTACCGTTGACAGATACACTGATTGCGTTGATTGCAATCTTGTCCGACATATTTTTATCAATATTTGCTAAGTTGGTCTCCATATATACATTGGTTGCGAAAATGTCATCCATATCATAGGATGCGTTTCCGGTCACTGTATATTCGCCAGGTTCCTTCACTGTTACAGCGTCACCCGTAGCTGTAATGCTTGACCATTCACCCATCTTTACAGTAAACGATGGGATTGCTGTTGCGTCAGCTTCATCTTCAGCACTGGCATTCACGAAGTTAATACCGGAAGTCAGGCTTAATGCCATAGCCGCAGACAAAACCATAGACAAAATCTTCTTTGTCTGTTTTCTCATAATATTTTTCCTCCTTTTTTATTATTGAGTCATCGTACATAACTGAAACGCTGTATGTAAGTCTTGAACTAAAGATCATTGAAAGAAGAAATCGTTTAGATGCCAAATTGCTGCAGTTTTTCCATATCCTTTCGGCATCGTTCAAAAGATACATGTGTATATAGATCCATAGTCACCTGAATACTGCTGTGTCCCAGCAGGGTTTGGACGACTTTTGGCTGGATGCCTGCTTCAAAACATCTGGTTGCAAAACTGTGACGTAGGGTATGAGGATGGATGTGTTCTATATAATAGGGGGCGTCTGTTGATGAATCTTCCGACTGTTGATTTAGTGCATCAATAAGCCGGTCAAGCAAAAGTTGAATATCCCGCCGTTGTTGTGGTCTGCCATGACTATTGGGAAAGACCAGATTTTCAAAATCTGGAAGAGGGTTCCATTTATCTGTGTTGCCTTTCAAATTTTGTACCTTTTCTTTTTGTTTTAATAAGGCATCTACTATGGTCTGTGACATAGGAATACTACGTTTGCTTTGGCAGGTTTTTGGTGATTGAAAGGAAAAAGCATAACTTTGAAGTTCGGGATTCCATAAATATAAAAGAGTTTTTTCTATATAAATGTACTGCGTCTGAAAATTGATATTGTCCCAAGTAAGCCCTAATAATTCCCCGATACGCATGCCGGTCCCTAATAATGTGATAATAGGAGAAGAAACAGGGTCCCATTCATGACAGAGCAAGATATCCATTAACATTTGGTGTTCTCGGATGGACAAGCATCGTTCCGTCTTACGTTGTAATGTTTGCAATTTCACATTGCGGCATGGATTCTTTGATATAAGATCATTTTGCATCGCAATCTCAAACATATTAGAAAGAATAGCGTGAATACAGTGCTGATATTTCGCAGAAATCCCTTTGGCCTTGAGATCATTATACAGTTGCCGGATATGCATAGAGTGTATCTGGCTTAATTCAATGGAACCTATCTGGTCTTTAATCTGATTTCGGTAAATGCACGAGTAATTTTGTAACGTAGATGGTTTCACCTGGTCTTGCTTATAATATTTTAACCATATCATATACCATTGATCCAACGTTAGAGATTCTTTGTGGTGCTTCATAAAGGTACTGCTCAGTTCGGTTAGAGTGTTACATTGTGTTTTCATATTGATTACCTCACTTTCTTATTTTCTCTATTATAATAAGGAAAGAACTCATGTTTAACAGTGGACATGAGTTTGACAAATATCTGCTTTCTCTGGTTATATTTTGTTCCAATCTTAATAAAAGAATTAGGTTATTGCCATGAAATATGTACAAATGGTATAAATTTCAAAATTACAGATGTAAATATGATTGATTTTTTTGTCATACCATGCTAAAATGAACATTGTAACAATTTATGTATATAAGTGAGAGGCTAAGGGGAATCTTGTTATTGATCATGGAATGTTTTTCGTTTCAATGATCTTTAGTTCAAGACTTAAGTACAGCATTTCAGTTATGTACGATGACTCAATAATAAAAAAGGAGGAAAAAATATTATGAGAAAACAGACAAAGAAGATTTTGTCATGGGTGCTCTCCGCAGCTATGACTCTTTCTTTGGCAAGTGGTATTACTCTTGTAACCGAGAAAGCCGCTACTGCAGCTGAAACCGGATTATCTGCTACCGTTACAGTAGCCAGTGGTGCTGCTGCAACATTGGTTGATGGTACTGATATCGTTTCTGGTGGATGGGCATCTGAAGATCAATCCGCATTTACAGCATTTGTTTCACATGCTGATGCAGTTGCGCTGGCTCAGAATGATTCACTGATTATGAAGGCAACTGGCGCAGATGTAACATTACAGTATCAGAACGATTGGTCTACTGTTGAGTTAAAGGATGGCGAAGCTGCTGCATTAAATATGGATAAGTTAGCTGCTATCGCAGCAGGTGATTGGGAAGGTCTTGCGATCACTATTCCTGTAGGTGCTACAGTATCTATTAGTATTACCGTACCAGAGATTTATTTATCTTCAACTGTTACAGTAGCCAGCGGTGCTGTTGCCACTTTAGTTGATGGTGTTGACATTGTTTCTGGTGGATGGGCATCTGAAGATCAATCCGCATTTACAGCATTTGTTTCGCATGCTGATGTAATTTCGCTTGCATCTAATGGTGCTCTTTCTGTGAAGGCAACGGGAGCTAATGTGACATTACAGTATCAGAATGACTGGTCTACTGTTGAGCTGGAGGATGGTGTATCAACGGGGTTGAATACTGACAAATTAGCTGCTATCGCAGCAGGTGACTGGGAAGGTCTTGCGATCACTATTCCTGTAGGCTCTACAGTAAAGATTGAGTTTAGCAACATTCCTGTAGCAGTGGAAGAGGATCCTATAGATCCGGTTACTCCACCAGAGTTTCCAGATTATCTTGACGAAGAAATTTGGGGAACCAAAGGTATCCATGCATACATCATGTATCAGACAACTTCATGGGATTATCGTAATGGCTACAATGCTGGAAAGAAGAACGCTGACAAAGACAGCTATGCATACATTCAGGCCGCTGGTGCAGAAGTAAATGCTGAGGATGTTATTGTAGAGGACGTTCTTTTAGATCACAATGGTGAGTATACGGTATCCCTGGAAGGCGTTGATCTTTCAGGAGCAAGTGCATTTAAGATGTTAGGTTTGGCTACTGACTTAGATAAGTACACATATGAAGGTGTAAAGGTTGATAATGCAACTGTTTCAATCGACGAGGAAATTGTCAGCGGTTCTGATCCTGTTACTTTGACAGCAAAAGAAGACAATGATTACTACACATACATGGCACTGAATGCTTATGGTGCCGCAGATGAGTATTATCCAATGAGTGCAGAGGATACTGATTTACCAACGGATAGCATTGAAATTACTTTCACAATCTCTGGTCTGGATAAGGCATTAGAGGATATCGAAAATGGTTCTTATATCGATCCTGAGACAGGCGAGCCAATCGGTGGTGGCACGGTTTCTACTGGTTCTGCTGTAAAAGATCCAACACCAACACCGCCAAGCAACAACAATAACAATAATAACAACAATAGTAGCAGTAACAACAATAATACTGTTAAGCCAACTGCTAAGCCGGCAGCAAAGGCTACGGTTGTTGGTCCTAAGGTAGGCAAGACCTTTACAAAGGGTAACTTCAAGTATAAGGTTACGAAGGCAGCTACCACTAAGAGCAGCGGTAAGGTTACTGTAACCGGACTGAGCAAGAAGGGGAAGAAGGCTAAGAAGCTATCTGTAGCAGCAACTGTCAAGAATACTGGCAGCTACAAGGTAACAGCTATTGCTAAGAAGTCTTTCAAGGGCGCTAAGGCTACACAGATTACATTAAATAAGAACATCAAGAAGATTCCTGCAAATGCATTCGCAAACTGCAAGAAGTTAAAGAAACTGACTCTTAAGGCAAAACTGACAAGTGTAGCAAAGAAGTCTTTCAAGGGATGTAAGAAGAAGATCACTGTTAAGGGAACTTCTAAGAAAGCAAATGTTAAGAAGTTAAAGAAGAGTGGTTATAAGAAATTTAAGTAATTGTTAGATCATTATTGAGTCATGAAATATGGTATAGAAATATACCTGGAAAATAGCCGTGTTGCAAGACACGGCTATTTTCATTTTGGTTTTTTGCCACAAAAAAGACCCAAAAAAAGGAAAAGAATTTATACAAAAAGACTAGTATTCTTGAAAAAAAAATTGTATAATATCTATGATTCGTTCAAGAATATGCAATAGTTTGATCTCATGATATTATGAGATTATAGAAAAGGAGGAAGTATTGATGAGAAAAACAACAAAAAGTATCCTCTCAATGGTTCTGTCAGCAGCTATGGTTTTATCTTTAGCTTCTGGTGTGACTATTTTTGATGGTACGAAGTCTGCATCCGCAGCAGACGTAGCGGCGGGGACAAAGATTTCAAAAGAGTTCAACGTGTATCTGGTAAATAATAATAGTAAGATCTTTACTGCCGGTGAAGAATCAACGGTAGATGATATCCCTGGTGTGGTAACTTCTGCGGCTATTTCAGCTACTGGAGAGTATGCCCTGGGTGGATATTCCGAGGGGGATGTAGAGAACTTGGTAACAGAGGGAAGTTATCTGGGTCTTGAGACCAGTTTGACAGAGTTGCCGACAGATTTCAGCATTGTACCAAAGGAGATCAGAGTAACTCGTTATGATGGCACTGTCGATACTTATGACTGGTCAAAGGCATTGTTCTATCCTGCTAGTTTGAAAGAGGGGCAGCGCTACAGATATAGTATTATGAATAATTATGTAACATCTGTAAAGAATAAGGAATGGCCATATGCGAACCCATTTGTTCCAAATATCAACGGAACAGCTACTCCAAGCGTAGAGATGGCAGTAGAAACCGGTGATTATTTTGAGGTAGTATTTGAAGTAAAGGCAGAGGCGCCGGTTGTTGTTCCAACACCGACCCCTACCGTTGAGCCTACGGCACCTCCTGCAGCAAAAGAGTATAACGCATACTTAGGTTTCCAGACAGACAATTACATTTTCCGTAATTGCTGGAATGACCCAGACTACGGAATTAACTCTAAGGATTACAAGTATACTTCTCAGGTAGGAATAAGTACCAATAGTAAGATTAAGCCAATCAATGCTACCATCAAGGATACAAAGATGGCTAAGAATGATACACAGTATACGATCTCTATCTCTGGTGTGAATATGAAGACGCTGAAGGGTGAAGAGAAAGATGCCAAGGCGGCTACGAAGTTTAATATGATTTATATTACCACCGATATTCCTTTGGCTATGAAGGGTGTAGCAGCCAAGAACGTTACATTAAAGATTGATGGGAAGGTTATTAAGACCTATACTACGGCGCCTTGTAAGGGTGATGCAGATGGTTATTATCAGTTAATGTTAGCGAACGCGTATGGTCCGGTTGATGGAACAAAGGATTGCCCTTATCCAAGTGGTAAGGAATTGACAGTTCTGCCTACAAGCAGCATCGAAGTGACCTTTACATTAAGTGGTGTAAACTTTAATCAGGACTTCTCTACTAAGACAATTGGTACTAAGAAGGGTAAGACTTTTACAAAGGGTAAATTTAAGTATAAGGTAACTAAGGTTGCCACTGAGACAGCAGGTAAGAAAGCGGCTGGTAAGGTTACAGTTGTTGGCTTATCTAAGGCTGGTAAGAAGGCTAAGAAGTTATCTGTACCTGCAAAGGTTACGAAAACCGGCACTTATAAGGTAACTGCCATTGCTGCAAAATCCTTTAAGGGTGCGAAAGCAACTTCCATTACTTTAAGTAAAAATATTAAGAAGCTTCCTGCAAACGCATTTGCAAATTGCAAGAAGTTGACCAAGTTGACATTGAAGGCTAAGTTATCCAGTGTGAATAAGAAAGCATTCAAGGGTTGCAAGAAGAAGATCAAGATTGCGGGTACTTCTAAGAAGGCCAACTTAAAGAAGATCAAGAAGGTTTACAAAAAAGCAAAATAATAATTTTGGTTGATCTATAATGAGTCAAACGAGATTCTTGAACAAAAAGAACCTGTGCGGTATCACTGCACAGGTTCTTCTTATGTGACAAATATCAAATGCGACAAATATCAAAATAATGTTAAAAACTAGTACAATAATTCTAGACGAATGGGTAAAATACGTCTATAATCTTTTATATAGGATTGAGTGATTAGGGCGAAAGCATATCACTCATCATAAGAGAAAGGTATTATATTATCAAGGAGGTAAAAGACACATGAAAGTAGCAGACGGATTTTGGCTTAGTAAGAAGGGGTATGATGTTAGATATGCTTCTCAGGCATATAAGATCGAGACCACTGAGAATGCGATCAAAGTATTGGCAACGCCGTACACGGTTATGAATCGTGGTATGACATTGGGTGGGCCAAACCTGGAGATTACATATTCTTCCACATCAGAGAATATTATTAAGGTCCATATTGATCATTACAGAGGTGGTCTGGACAATGTTCCTCGGTATGAATTAAATGAGGACACAGGTTATACACCTACGATCAATGCTTCAGAGGATCAGTATGAATTAATCTCCGGTGATACCAGGGTTGTGATCAAAAAAGGCGATGACTGGGAAGTGAAGTTCTATTATAAAGACAAGTTATTAACCGGTGGTGCATGGAGATCTACATCTATTATTAGTGAAAGTCAGTTTACAGCAAATGCCCGTATGAATTTGCAGGAAGATGATGAATTTTTTAATTATCCGCAGGATCCACATACAACTTATCTGCGGGAGCAATTAAAAACAGATATTGGTGAGTGCATCTATGGTTTTGGTGAGAAGTTTACTCCGTTTGTCAAGAATGGCCAGACAGTTGAGACATGGAACTGTGATGGCGGTACTTGTTCTGATCAGAGTTATAAGACCGTACCGTTTTATATCTCCTCTAAGGGATATGGTGTGTTCGTCAACAGTTCGGACAAGGTATCTTTCGAGGTAATGTCTGATACGGTATCCAAAGTGACATTTACTGTACCTGGGGAAGAACTGGAGTATTTCGTGATCGGTGGTGCCGACCTGGAAGATGTATTACAGAACTACACCACACTGACAGGTAAGCCGGCACTTCCACCTGCTTATACCTTTGGTCTGTGGTTATCGACATCCTTTACTACCAGCTATGATGAGGAGACCGTAAACAGCTTTATCGATGGAATGGCAGAACGCAAGATTCCTTTGCAGGTATTCCATTTCGACTGTTTCTGGATGAAAGAATACGAGTGGTGTAATTTTGAATGGGATAAGGACATGTTCCCGGATCCGGAAGGAATGTTAAAGAGATTGCACGATAAGGGGCTGGAGATTTGTGTATGGATTAATTCATATATTGCACAGCAGTCTAAATTGTTTGACATTGGTAAGGAGAAGGGCTACTTTATCAAGAATCTGGATGGAAGTGTTTTCCAGTGTGATCTGTGGCAGCCGGGTATGGCGATTGTGGATTTCACCAATCCAGAGGCTTGTGAGTGGTTCAAAGGTCTGTTAAAGAAACTGTTTGATATGGGTGTCAATAATATCAAGACAGATTTTGGTGAGAGGATTCCTACCAAATGTAAATACTATGATGGTTCTGATCCGATCAAGATGCATAACTACTACACCTATCTGTACAATAAATGTGTATTTGAAGCATTGGAGGAATATTATGGAAAAGATCATGCCTGCCTGTTTGCGCGTAGTGCTACGGTAGGTGGACAGAAGTTCCCGGTACACTGGGGCGGCGACTGCTACGCAGAGTATTCCGCTATGGCTGAAACAGTACGTGGTGGATTATCATTGTGTTCTTCCGGTTTCGGTTTCTTCTCCCATGACATGGGTGGATTTGAGGCAACTGCACCAGCGGATGTATATAAGAGATGGTGTGCATTTGGTCTGATGTCTACTCACAGCCGTCTGCATGGTTCTACTTCTTATCGTGTGCCTTGGGTATATGATGAGGATGGGGATACAGAGGCATGTGATGTATTACGTCACTATACTGTATTAAAGGGCCGTCTGATGCCTTACCTATGGGCACAGGCAAACAAGACACATCATGTAGGTGTGCCAATGATGCGCTCTATGGTGATTGCATTTACAGATGATACTCCATGTAAATATCTGGATCAGCAGTACATGTTAGGTGATAATCTGTGTATTGTACCAGTGATGAATGAAGAGGGGATTGCTGAGTTCTATGTACCGGATAATGGAACATGGACCGATATTCAGAGTGGTGAGACATACGAAGGTGGCAAATATTACACCAGACAGTGTGATTATTTCCAGATGCCTATTTTGGCTCGTCCGAACAGCATTGTTACTTATGGTAACTTTGATGCCGAGGGTGAGATGACAGTTGTCTATGATTATTTACAGGATGCCGAAGCAGTGATTTATGCATTAGAGGATGGCAAGACAGCCGAAGCAGTGATCTATGATAAAGATTCTAATATCTTGACAGAGATTAAGGCAGTTAGAAGCGGCAATAAGATCACAGTATCCTATGGTGCTGCGGACAAGAGCTTCAAGGTAACCGCAGAAGGACAGACTGTCACCGCAGAAGCGGGAAGTACTTCTGTAGAAATCAATCTGTAGTGACTGGGGCGGTGGAAGCAGTGGGAGATACTTTCATGGACATTAATCATGGTGTCTGTTGCTGTGGAAGAAGCCGGAAGTAACGATGAGTCAAATGAAAAGATGAATGTGTGGGAAATCCCCGTGTTGTGAAAACGATACGGGGATTGTTTAATTTACCGTGTCATGATAAACTAATAGCATACAAGTAGTGCGTTTCTGCGATCAATCGGACTGAGGAGATTCCTCCAGGAATGAGGTCTGGTGAATGCGGAAGCATGATGCTGGAATGATTAATAAGGAGTATACTGTGAAACATCAAGAGAATGAATGGAATAAGATTATTTTTTGCGCGTTGTTACTATTGGTGGCAGGGATGGCGATTTTGATTCATCAGACGGCAGGTAAGCAGAAAGAACGAAAGAAGAACCAAACTACAGTAGTCGAAAGGATAGAAGTGACTTCGACTCCCACGGGAGAATCACAGCAAACAGCGGACCCAACCGCCGATAAAGAACCTGTCGCTACAAAGGACCCTGCGGCAGGCGTATATACCTATTTACAGGGGCCAAAATCTTGGGACAGTCGTCTGGATTGGTCGGGCAAATGGGGAGAAACCATGTATGACGGCGGATCATTTGGTGGATTTGGCTGTGGTCTGTGTTGTCTGGCAAATATTTATAGCACAGAAGCAGAGGGAAAGTGTTCGCCGGTTGATATGTATGGATATGCCAAGAAACATACAGAATACGGAGGCGGTGGAGCGATTGCCTGGGAATATATGCATCGAGTGTTGGAGCGAACGGGATTTACAGCGAAGCTGTGTCAAAAGCCGGGAAAATATGAGCAATTTCAGGCAGAAGTTGCGGCATCAAGATGTAATATTGTATTGGTCAGCAGCGCCGATTCGGATTGTTATTGGAAGAATACGCCGGGGCATTATGTCACAATATTTTTGTATGATCAGGAGAAAGACCAGATATTCTTAGCAGATTCCGGGGATCCTGAGCATAATAGACATTGGGTGAAATTGAAAAAGATTTATAAATCTTTGAAAACCAATAGTGATTATCAATATTTACGCGTGACAAATTATGACAAGACAAAGGATACATGGAACCACAAGGGGATCACGGGGACGTGGGTGAAACCGGATAATATTTGACCACATCACGGAAATGATGTACAATATATAAGGTTTGCATATACGGCATTTTTGGAGATCAGAGAACCATATAGGTGCAATCAAATGAGTATGAAAGATGAGATGGAGGAAGCAGTATGGCTTTATTACAGGATTGGAGAGAATACGCTTATGGTGTTGATATTAATTCCAAGGCGGGAAAGGCAATTTGGGATAAATATTTTAAGGAAGAGAAGGCAGTCTATGAACAGTTATTGGCAGACCCTTCTAATGTAGTGAGCGGAACGGTACAGGAGTTGGCAGATCGTTATGGAATGGAATTAAAATATATGGTAGGATTTTTGGATGGCATTAACGAGAGCCTGAAAAAGCCCAATCCCATCGAAGACATGGATGCGGATACGCAGGTTGTGTTGGATATCGATGTGGAGAAACTATATTATAATATGGTGGAAGCAAAGGCTGAGTGGTTGTATGAGTTGCCGGCATGGGATGCCATTCTGACACCGGAACGTCGAAAGGAATTGTACCGTGAACAGAAAAAATCGGGAACGATTGTGAAAGAAAAGAAAGTGGGGCGCAATGACCCATGTCCTTGTGGATCTGGCAAGAAGTACAAGCATTGCTGTGGCAGGCAGTAGTGTCGGGGCATACCTTATGCCCGGCAGGCTGTGTGGGACTGTTGATTTCAAAAAGGCTGTTTCGTAGGAAACAGCCTTTTTCGTATAAAAGTATATTTTGATATGCTTTAGAGTAATTGCATCTGTACATCCTTGGTAAGAACATCTGTATAGCTAAAGGAGATGTTTTGTGTGGTGTCATCCATCTTATTCTCCACTTCTACCAGAAAAACACTTGGGTATGTCTCACGAATAACTCCTTCTGTGACGTCGATCTTATGCCTGCCCCGGTTCGCACGGATTTTCACCTTGCTACCAATATTCTGATCAACGGAGAACTTGACGCGTCTGATATCTGCCTGACTCATGATTCACCTATACCTTTCTATATGGGATCATTTCTGAAATTTTTCAAAAAACAATCATTGCAATTTGCATAGATATTGTACCATAAAATGGATATTCTGTCAAAGTGCCACAAGAAGTAGGGGGAACATGGATGAAATATCATAGTGCAAACTTAGTTTATTTATGCTATAATGTTCGCGAAGGCAAAAGGTTTAGGGGAGTGCTTTTATGAATCATATTATGATAGATTTAGAGATGAACAAGATCGAGCGCCAGCAGCGTGATGAATATAAATTATCGAGTGAATTAATTGAGATCGGTGCGGTCAAAATGGATGCATGCTTTCAAGTGACAGATCATTACCAGACATATGTCATGCCGGATTATGGACCGATGGATCAACGTATTATTGAGCTTACGGGCATCACTGACGACAAACTGGTGGGTGCGCCCTCTTTTGCAGAAGCTATGGATGCATTCAGCGTTTGGATTGGCGAAGAAGAGACGCAGTTCTATTCTTGGAGCATGTCGGACATCCGTCAATTTCAGACAGAGGCAGCTTTTAAAGAGTACAAGGGGACGGTGATTCGCCGCATGGAAACGCATTGGAATGATTTTCAGGAAGAATACAGCCGTTTGTTGGGGATCGAGAAAAAAATTAAATTAAAGCAGGCAGTTCATGCAGCAGACTATGAGTTTGCCGGCGCACAACATACGGCGTTGGCGGATGCCGTGAATACAGCGGAGATCTTGCGGTTATCGAAGGATCCGGAGCAGTTTGAACGGGTGATGAAACCGGTATTGGATTTGTTTCGTCCAGAGAAAACAGAATCTACATTATTAGATATGTGTCCGGAATTTTTTGCATCCTTACTAAAAGAGGAGCAATAGAATGGGATGAAAGGAGGTATTTATGGTCAGGAATAAATATTATGTCGTTCGTAAGCTGGCAGGTGTGATTTATGCTCTCCCAGTGGGACAGGGAATCGTAGGCGGATTTCCTGTGATGGAACTGGGAGATTTGGAATATGATATTGTGTCACGATGTGATCAGGATGAAAATCAAAAGAAAGTATTTGAGGATATGGCTTTAAGCTATAAAATTCCAGAGGAGGAACGGGATTCTTTTTGGGATGACTATTGTACGGCGATTGCAGAACTGGCATCATGCAATATTTTAGAAAATGTTAAAACGGAGGAAAAGTGATGAAATATCGAATCGCAGATGCTGTGATACAGTTGGATATCGCAGAGAAATTTATGCATCCAAGTTTTAAACCTTTTCTATGTGAACAGGATGCAGAAACGGACATGTTGTGTTATGTTGCGGTGATGGAAGATGTCAGAGAAGCCATTCAGGTGACCATTGGTCAACTGGCATTGGTGACAGATCCGCGAGTCAGGATCTTTGAAGGCGCGATGGGAATTGATCTGATTTATTCCCAAAACAAGTATCTGACCAGTATTAGTATTAACCGGGATCAGACGGAAGCACAGATCTATGTTGTGCAGGACAAAGAGGGACAATGGGCGGAAGAGCTTTATCAGGCATTACAGGATGTGGTTCTGTTGACATTGGAACGGAAAGGCAAGATTGCATTGGATGCTTCTTCAATCCTATGCAATGACAGGGTGGTGCTGTTATCAAAGGACCGGAAGGCAAAGTTTGCCTCCCTTTGTGTAGAACAAGGGCTGGGAACTTTGTTCCATGAGAGTTTGACAGTATTTGGTGTAGAGGGAGAAAAAATTTACGCCTATGGTACTCCGTGGAGTGATCGGGAACAGGTTAGTTCGGAACGGGCGATATTAGGCGGTATTGTCTTTATCAAGAAGTCAGAAGTGGGTGCATTGGCGGATCTGGCGCATGATAAACGGCAGTTGTTTATGGTGGTGCGCTGCTTGTCTCCATTATGGCGTGAGGGGTTATTAGACCGTTGTCTGGGCCCCATCCAGACGATCGAGCCTATCTTGTGGATCAAGCAATTACAGGCGAAAACGGACGAGAGCGGAGCCAAGATTCTGGTGCAGGAACTGTCGAAAATTTTTGGTGGTGTTCGTTTGTTAGGTTAAGTGATAAAAAGATCAGGGCTTTTGCAAAATAGGGAGTGAACCTATGGTGCAAAAGCCCTTTTGATTAGCGTTATTCACGATTTCACCCGTATCTTGATCTTGGTGGTTTTGCCATTGTAAGTACGGATACGGATCACCGTAGTTCCCGCCTTCTCTGCTGTGACTTTTCCCTGGGCATCTACGGTAGCAACTTTTGGTTTGCCGGAACGGTAAGTCAGTTTGTGGCTGGCGCTGCCGGAAGGTAACCGTGTACGTATCTGATAACACTGCCCCTTTTTCATTACTTTTTTTGATGTTTTAACCGAAATGCTGGCAGGAGCTTTTTTGACTTTTACCTTGAACGAAGCATTGGCACTCCCGGCCTTTATTTTGATTGTGGCTGTGCCGGTGCGTTTTGCTGTTATTTTCCCTTTTTTTGATACCTTGGCAATGGAAGGCTTATTCGTTTGATATTTCATCTTCGTGGATTTGCTATTCTTCACTTTGGCTTTGATTTGATATTTTTCGCCTTTCCCTAGAGTGGCCTTTTTTTCGGACAGACGAATCACAGGAGCATCACTGGTGTTTGTAGCAAATGCTTTGACACAAAGATTGTTGTATCCATTTTTGGAAATGTCCAGCCATTTGCCGGCAGTAGAGGAATAATAAAAGCTTTGGCCATATTCGCTGTCATACATGGATTGGGTAGATGTTTTGGAAGAGGTCTGTCCCTTTCCCTCGATCGGCAGATAATTTTTGCCTGTAGGATTATCGCTATATGTGACAACGACAGAAAACCGTGATCCTGCTGTTAGTTTTACCGGTTTCTTCAATGAAATCGTATGAAATCCGTTATATGGGATGAGGCCGGTAGTGGTACTGGAAGACACCAGCGTTCCACGGGTCGGCTTGTTTTTCGCTACATTTTTATAAATCTGTATTTTATAAGACTGGTTATCATCAATGGTATAAAGCCCCACTGCCTTCAGACTTTGATTATGGTCCGTTTCTGTGGTATATATATTGGCCCCCTTGACCGACTCATGGATACCAGTGAGCGCAGATCCCCAGCCAAATCCATCATACTGATAGTTTGTGTCATAATTATCGGCGGATTCTACTTCAAAGGAATAGATATCGCAGATGGAAGGTTCCTGATAGGAGAGCCAGAAATATCCGTTATCGCCCACGGAGGTACCATAGCTGTTGGCGATGAGCCATGCCCCATCCTGTTTCGGGCGGCAATTTTCCGGGAAATTGTCGCGGGAGAAAGTATCATCCCATCCGATGATTGTGACGCAGTGATTTGCAGCATTGATTCCCAGAGACCCCAGATAATCGTTTTGATAATAAGTAGTGCCGTTATCACCTTTATGCAGATGTTTCTTTGAATAATACAGCCCCACAGACAAAGCACCTTTTTGTAATAGGGCTTTTTTGATCGTGCTTTGGTCTGCTTTGTCATAACAAGTGGCATTTTGCAGATGGAATTTGGACTGATACCGTAATTTTTTCTCGGCTTTTGACATGGCAGATGCCATGTTTGCCACTTTTCGATTACTATTCGCCTGGAAAGGCGCGGTATTCTCCATGACGATACCAGACCAACGCGCCATAGTAAAAGATGCCACTAAGGCAGAACCGCCCCAGTAATAGGCAGCATCTTTTTCTGTTGTAATGGGATAAAAACCATCGATGTTGAGAGGATCGCTGGCTTTGGTGGCAGCGTGAAAGGTAAACCAGGCCAGATGGTTTTCTGAAAAATCAGCGTTTTCCAGAGAAATGAGCCCTTTGCGAATCGCGTTGGATTCTGCTGATTTCAGAGAAGAAAATGCCCAACAGGCACCACTGTATCCCTGATCTTTGATGGGCGTGATAATGCCCTCATCCCGTAGATCATAAGAGGTTGGGAGGGATGTCTCTGCCGCATTGGCCAATGTAACATGGTTCCAGGAGGCAATACTGACACCGATCGACAGACTTACCAGAAATAGTTTCAAATGTTGTGTTTTTTTCATACATTACTCCATTCTATGTCATAAATACTTCATTTTTATGCTATTGTTTTTACGATATTTCTATAGTAGAATATCTCTATGGCAAATTTATGAGAATGTGGAGGATCGTTTGAAAAATATGTTGGTTATTTTTATTTTTCAAATATGAACAGTGTTCATGCTGGCTATTTTGTTTCCGGGCGAAGACAAATAGCTATTATGGCAGACGTAAATTTGACATTTGCGTTGTCACCTCACAACAAGTCGCTCAGAAATGAGGATTATCATGAAATTTATGAAAGACATTCTAAAGGGTATCGTAATCGGGGTTGCAAATGCGATTCCCGGAGTAAGTGGTGGTACTATGATGGTTTCTATGGGAATCTATGATGACATTATTTATTGTATCACACATTTATTGAAACAACTGAAAAAAAGTATCATGATCTTATTACCGTATTTAGTGGGGATGGTAGTTGGTATCGTGGGATTAGCCTTTGTGATTGGCTACCTGTTGGAGCATTTTGAGTTTCAGACCAAGATGGCATTTATCGGATTAATTCTGGGTGGTGTGCCGATGATATTCGGTAAGATCAAGGAAAAAAAGAAAGGATTTCCTCATGCGGTTGTTTTTTTGCTGTTCTTTGTGGCGATCATCGCTATGGAATATTTTGGTGGCGAGGGGAAAGATGTTACCTTGACCGTGGGTGTCGTGCCGGCGATTATCATTTTTTTGATCGGAGTGATTGCATCTGCGACGATGGTTATTCCGGGGGTGAGTGGTTCCATGATGCTGATGATCCTGGGTTATTATAATCCTATCATGACAGCTATCAAGGATTTTGTGGTGGCACTTACTTCGATGGATCTACCTCGTATCATGACCTTATGTGGTTCTTTGGTGCCATTTGGTCTCGGTGTCGTGATTGGTATCTTCGCGATAGCGAAACTGATTGAACTATTATTACAGCGGTTTGAAGTATATACATATTGTGCCATTTTGGGTTTGGTGGTCTCTTCTCCTGTGGTGATATTGATGGGAACCGCGCTGGTCGGTATGGGTGCTGTGACATGGATCAGCGGTATTGCGATCATGTTGGTGGGTATTGTCTTTGCCTGGAGGCTGGCAGATTAAACCATTTTGTGGTCAGGGGATTGCCGGTGAAGTAATCTGATGGATGGGACCAATGTAATTAGCTAGAGGGGATACGATATACTGGTCCAATGGCACAAATGGGGATCCGTTTCCCTGGTGCTATGGCTGGAGATTCGATGAGATCGAATGAGAAGATATGAGGGGGAAAGAAGTATGCAGGAAGACAGAAGAAGGTTGCATCAGAAAATTTTAGTGAATCTGGGTGTAACGTTATTGTGGTTTATTGCCATTATTGTGTTGGGACCTTGGCTTATCCGCTTTTTTATGCCGGTGATTATCGCATGGATCATCGCTATGATTGCCAATCCGCTGGTTAGTTTTCTGGAACGACGGATTAAATTGATGAGGAAGCATGGATCTATGTTAGTCATTGCACTGGTATTGGTCATGGTTGTCACGATACTATTTTTATTGATTCGTTGGCTGATTCTGGAGATCAGTGGGTGGGTTGTGAATCTGCCGGAATTATATCAGAGTGTTATGACGAATTTACAGGGAGTATTGGTTTCCCTTCACGAACGGTTTCACTTTATTCCGGCGAAACTAGACGTGTTTGTGCTGGGGGATAAGTTAAATGACTATATCATGTCTTTTCTGGATACGGTTAAATTGAGTTCGATTCAGAGTGTAGGTGGTGTAGCGGGTTCCATCGTGGATGGCCTGGTTTTATCTATTTTAACGATTATGTTAGCATATTTCTTCGTGGCTGACAGAGATCAGATGTCTGAACAGATCCGGAAACATATGCCAAAGAGTGTGAAGCATGTGTGGGAACTGACCAAAAAGATCTTGGTCAGTGCCATCGGCGGATACCTAAAGGCATGTTTCAAAATCATGTTTATCATGTTTTTAATTCTATTTGTATTCTTCTTGGTTTTGCGGATAGACTATGCAGCGGTGATCGCGATCATTACAGCCGTTTTGGATTTTCTGCCATTTATCGGGACAGGAACTATTCTCTGTCCCTGGGCCGTTTATAATCTGTTAATGGGTGAGTATGTCAGGGCGATCGTGTTGGTGGTTGCTTATTTTGTCACATTGATTGTACACCGGTTGTTGGAGCCGAAGTTAGTGGGTGATAGCATTGGGATCAGTCCGTTTTTGACGTTGATATCGATGTTTATCGGGTATCGCCTGATTGGAATGCTAGGATTGATTGTGGGCATCCCGGCTGGAATGCTGGTGAAAGCATTGGTGGAAGCGGGTGCTTTTGAAAGCCAGATTCGGGGGATCAAGATTCTGGCAGAGGATATTCAGGAATTTCGGAAATATTGAATGATATAAGATACATGATGAAAAAGATTCGGGGGCTTTTGCTCTCGAATCTTTTTGGAGTTTTATATTTCAAAATGATGGATATTTAAAATCGTTCGTTCTGCGGCCAGATTTCGTCCTGCCACCATTCGGAAAATTCCATTTAGGGTGTGATAGATCAGAACACCGATTAATGTGCCAAAGAGTGCGGATACATAGTCATCAATGTGACCACGTCCAATGCCGCTTAATTCCTGGGATAATTCCAGCAATAATGGAAATGCTAGATAGCAAAGTAAACGTAAGAGGAACGGCATTTTTCCACCATAGGCGCGCATATAAAAACCAAATGGTATAAATAGGATGACCATTTCGGCTAAAAACCACAGGAGTAAAACCGGACTTTCGCCAGTCCGCAAGATTTCTTCCAAATGGGTGCCGGTGGACATATAGGGAATAAAGTTTTGTGCTCCAAAGGCCAAAGCTTTATATGGTGGTACTATAGGTGTTAAATAATATTGTTTGATCAGCGCCAGTGCATAGACGATTAATAATACAATACTCATATGGCGGAAAAAGCGATCATATCCGTCAAACCGTGGACCGGGATCCATAAGATCGCGGATCGTGCAGTATAGAAAAGGGATCAGCCAGTTGACCAGTACGAGAAACACCATGCTAAAATCATAAGAGATCCATGAATTTGGCTGGATCAGGTATATGATAATGGCATATAATAACGTGCCAAAGGTCATAAAGGCGGAGTGTAGAACATTGTAAGTGTAACGAAATGCCATTTCTAAAAAGAAGTGGGATAATAATAATGAACTGATTACGGCAAATACGATTGCCCAAACGTGCTGCGGCAGAAAATAGTAGATAAAACCTTCGCAGATTAATGTGATCAGCGACAATAGGATTACCAGACTGCTGATGTTTATGGTACGTGCATTCATAGATTCTTTCCTTTCTTCTATATGGTATTTTATTTTGGTCTTTCGTTGATATAACAAGCTGTGGATATTAACGTTTAGATTTATTATAGGATATATATAAGGAAATTTCAAAGAATTTCTACAAAAAATGCTTGACATTCAAAAAAAGTTTTGATATATTAAACAAGTCGCGTGAAACACATGGGATCTTAGCTCAGCTGGGAGAGCATCTGCCTTACAAGCAGAGGG
>CAZFSU010000026.1:0-34684 GCA_964521555.1 uncultured Jutongia sp.
CAGCTCCCAGCCGATGACACCATCGTTCTCAAATGGCATCTCATGCAATACAAAATAACGAACTGCATCCACGCCAAAGATATCTACCAGGTCATCTGCATAGATAACATTGCCCTTGGACTTACTCATCTTGCCATCATCCTGTAGTAACCACGGATGGCCAAAGACTTGTTTTGGCAATGGCAGATCCAGCGCCATCAGCATGATCGGCCAATATATGGTATGGAAACGCAGGATATCTTTGCCAATCAGATGCAAGTCTGCCGGCCAGAATTTCTCATACAAATTCTCCCCGTCTTCCGGTGTGTGACCACCGTCTAAGTCAAATCCCAGGCCTGTGATATAGTTACTAAGTGCGTCAATCCATACATATACCACATGATCCGGATCAAAATCCACCGGTATCCCCCACTTAAAAGAAGTACGAGACACACACAAATCCTGCAATCCCGGAAGCAGAAAGTTATTCATCATCTCGTTTTTACGGGATTCCGGCTGAATAAACTCCGGATGGGTATTGATATGCTCGATCAGACGATCTGCGTATTTACTGAGTTTCAGGAAATATGCTTCTTCCTTTGCCGGCTGGCAATCCCTGCCACAGTCTGGACACTTGCCATCTACCAACTGGGATGCGGTAAAGAAAGATTCACAAGGAGTACAATACATTCCCTCATAAAATCCCTTATAGATATCCCCCTGCTCATATAATTTCTTAAAGATTTTCTGCACCTGTTTCTCATGATAATCATCCGTGGTACGAATAAACTTATCATAAGAAGTTTCCATCAGATCCCAAATGGTACGGATCTGTCCGGATACATCATCCACAAACTGCTTCGGTGTCACACCAGCCTCTTCTGCTTTGAGCTCAATCTTTTGACCGTGCTCATCGGTACCGGTCTGAAAACGGACATCATAGCCCTGCAATCTCTTGAAACGCACAATGCTGTCTGCCAGCACAGCCTCATAGGTGTTACCAATATGCGGCTTGCCGGAAGTATACGCAATCGCGGTTGTCAAATAGTATGTTTTTTTGTCTGCCATTGTCTTACCTCCAATTTTAATGTTGCCATATAGTTTCGTCCAGATGCAAAAAGAAAATACTCTCCTCTCAGTTCTTTCCGCAAACAAACCCTATATAGCAAAAAACGCCTTTAAGAATCCGTTTGAACCAATTCTTAAAGACGAGTTATCCCGTGTTACCACTTTAATTTATCCCTGCCTCACGACAGAAACCTCTGCCACTGCATAAGTGTACAGTGAGACGCTTTAACGGGCGCACCCGTCGCAGCCTAGCATGAAAATACAATCAATCCTTTTCATGTGTCGGTACGCAGCTCCGAGACCATCTTCCCTCACATCTGCTGTATACCCTTTCTCAGCCACCGGGTTCTCTGTAATACTGGAATATGAGATACTCTTCTCTTCATAGCCTTTTGCTTCATTTACTGTAATATTCTAGTCTGTTAGATGTGATTTGTCAATATTTTTTAGGATTTTGATCCCTCACCATTTTGACCCCTCACCGCAAACCAGTTTCGTTCTATCGCATGCCGGACCAATCCCTCTTTGCAGCACAAAGAATCTCGCTCTGTGAGATTCTCCGCATCTGGCGGATTGTTGCAAGCAACATTTTCCACTCCGCCGGAGTGCGATCCATACGGAGTGTATTTTATCGAATAGGAGGAATTTCCTATTCGATAAAATAAGGCACTGTATAAACTCGTCTATACAGTGCCTCAGCTATTCTTATAATCTCTACTCTTTCCAAGGATTCCAGGAAACTACCGATGCATGGAGAAGGTATCCATCGGATAATTCGACAGATTTGCATGAACCTCACGGTCATCTGCCTGCTCCAGCAATGTCTTACGATCCTTTAAGGCTGCCTTTTCTGTGCGATGCTGACTTGGACCACCTACACATCCGCCTTCACATATCATACCTTCGACAAAATCCTCCGGGAGACGTCCTAATTTCAGCAAAGTCAGTGCTGCCTTACACTCCGCAGCACCATTGCAGACACGTACCTTGATATCAGCATTTTCATTTGCCTCATTCAGACATTGAACTACCGCTGCTGTAACACCACCGGAATTGGCAAACTTCTTACCATAGATACTAGCTTCCTGAGAACTATTCTCCTCCGGCTCAAACTGAACATCTTTTGCCTTCAGCATGGCACGCATCTCACCATAAGTCAAAACGTAATCTGCATTACCTTCAATACTCTTATCCTGGCTTTCTGCCTTCTTAGCCACACACGGCCCGATAAATACCGTGATCGCCTCCGGGTCTCTCGCCTTGATCAGACGGGATACACCACACATAGGAGAAACGGTAGTAGATACGTTCTCATATAACTCTGGGAAATGTTTCTTAACCATATTCACAAAAGCCGGACAACAAGATGTGGTCATCTTCTTGTCATCTTTATAGGCCTCTGCCCATTCCTCAGACTCTGCTGCGGCCGTCATATCACCGCCCAGGCCTACCTCAATCATATCCTCGAAACCAATCTTCTTCAAGCCTGTACGTATACTGGCCATCGTGATATCTTTCCCAAACTGGCCTTCCGTCGCAGGTGCCACCATAGCATATACTTTCTTTCCGTCACGCATTGCATTGATGATGTCCACGATAAATGTCTTGGAACCAATGGCGCCAAACGGACAACTATGGATACAATGTCCACATTGGATACATTTCTCCTCATCAATCACGCAGATACCATTTTCATCATAAGACATGGCATCCACCGGACATGCTCTACGACACGGACGCATCAGATCTGCAATCGCATTGTAAGGGCATGCCTTGGAACAAAGACCACACTCCTTACACTGATTTGGATCAATATATGCACGGTCACGCCCCATAGTAATCGCACCAAAGCGACACGCCTGCTGACAAGCCTTTTTCATACACTTACGACAGTTGTCAGTCACCACATAACGCGCAATAGGACACTCTTCACACGCAGAGGAAATCACCTGAATCATGTTATCACTTTCGCGATCACTCGGACATTTCCCTTCCGTCAGACGAACTCTCTGGCGAATAATCTCACGCTCTTTATAAACACAACAGCGGAATCTAGCTTTTGAACCGGGGATCAATTCATACGGAAGTAATTCCTTCTTTTCCTCCAGAGTTCCTTCATAAGCTAACTTTGCCACTTCACATAATACCTGATGTTTAATACTTAACACGGTTGCATCATCTGCTAGCATTTTTCTTCTCCTTTCACACTCTTTTGTTCATTTTTTCTCAATAAAGACAGTATAACATGGATCATCTATAAAATCTAGTAAAGTTAGACGTTTGTTTGCCGGTGGAAAAAATTCTCACCCTATTCCCCTCTGATGCCACTTTTCTACCATATTTTATGCTATAATGAACGCGAAGGACATGTTTTGAAGCAGGTAAACACGCCCGCAAAGAAAAACGATCCATTTTACAGAAGCAGTCTGCATATCACAATATTCAATAGATTGGAGAACATTTATGAAAAAACAGATACTAAGCACATTGCTTACATTCTCGTTGACCATATCACTTGGGACAGGATTAAGCTTTACCGGACACAGGCAGGCCCAGGCATATAATACGCTAGACAGTACTCTCAGCAGTACCAGTCCTTTTATATCATCCACCTATCATCACTCCCAAACTTTCCAGGGAATGAATGTCTATCATGGAATCGATGTTTCTTACCACAATGGCAACATCGACTGGAACGCAGTCGCCAACGATGGTGTGGAATACGCATTCCTTCGCGCGGGCTACCGGGGATACGGTAACGGTTCTCTGCAACAGGATTCCAAATTTGCTACTTATGCTCCGGCTGCCATCAACGCAGGCATCCCGATCGGTGTATATTACTTCACAGAGGCCACGACTGAAGCAGAAGCCATCGAGGAAGCCAAGGATTGCATCCGAATCATTCAGGAAAATAACATTAATGTGACATTGCCAGTCGCTCTGGATTATGAATATCAATATAATGTAGCCGGTAAACTGGTCAGTCCCAAAGCAGGTCTGAGCAAGGCGAAAGCCACTGCAAACTGCCGGGCATTTTGCGACACCATTGCCGCTGCGGGCTATACCCCTATTATTTATGCCAACAAAAGCGATCTGTCTACTTTGATTGACGGTGCCGCCCTTTCTGAAAGTTATGGAATCTGGCTGGCAAATTATACCACTACCACAACTTACAGTGGTACATATCAGATATGGCAGTATACCAGTAGTGGTTCTGTAGATGGTATTTCCGGCAAAACCGATTGTAATTTCTGGTATACCAATGGCGCACTGGGCAGCACTACTCCGGTCAAAGTCATTGGCGATCTGAAAAATGCCACCATTGCCTCCATTCCTGCGCAAGCATATAGCGGAAAAGCACTGAAGCCGGCTTTATCGGTAAAAATCGGCAGCAAAACTTTAACCGCAGGTGTTGATTATACTGTCACGTATACTGATAATGTCAATCCGGGGAAAGCCACTGCCACCATCACGGGGAAAGGACGCTATACCGGAACCAAGAATAAAACATTTAAGATCAAACCGGCAGCCGTAGGTTCGTTAACTACGAAAACTACTGCCAGCAAAATCAAATTAGAATGGAAAGGCAGTTCTGTATATACCGGTTATGAAATCTACCGAAGCACCACGTATGGCGGCAGTTACACCAAGGTCAAAACCATCACGAAAGGCAAGACCACAAGCTGGACGAATAAGAATTTGTCCAAAGAACGGGAATATAACTATAAGATTCGCGCTTATGCATCGGTAAACGGAACCACCTACTATGGACCTTATACCAAGATTTCTGCCGGAGCCATCTCCGGTGTCAAAGCAGCCTTGAATAAAGGCGGGCACACCATACTCAGAAAACCATCTGCCAAAGCGAAAAAATTAGTGACGGTGCCATATGGTGCTACGATTCGCTATTTAGGGAAAACAGTATTAAAAAATAAGACTAAATTCTATCATGTACAATATAAGAAAGGAAGCAAGGTATACGATGGATACCTCACTTCCATAAAAGGACTCAAATTCCGCAAGGCTATGATTACGACAGCCAAAGTCAAACTTCGCAGTCAGGCCGGCACGAAAGCGAAAGCTTTGACAAACGTACCGAAAAATCAACCGGTGATCAAATTGTCCACCAAGAAAAAAGGTGGCGTTACCTGGTATAAAACGTACTATCTAAAAGGCAAACGGCTTTATACCGGATATATTTCCGGAGATTATTTGAAGTAACTACAAATCTCCACTTTGCCTCCACAAAGTGGAGATTTGTTATCCTTTCACACAATAGCCAGTAGAAATACAGGGGGCTGCCGCACGACTCGTATGATATGCTCCCTTGTTCTTATATATACTATCATTCTTTGGCATTCTTCGCGATTTTTTCCGATAATATCCCACGCACTGTTTCTCCGATATGTTTCTTTTCTGCCCGCTCCATTTGATCCATATAAATCGGCTCACAATATTCAATCACAATATGTGTGCTATGAATCCACGGAAAATGTCTCTCGAATGCTTCATCAGTATTATTTAATGCCACCGGAATCACCGGACGTTTGGATTTATCAGCTAACTTGAAACTGGCCTCATGAAACTCAAGCAATTCCTCTCCACTGTTTCTTGTTCCTTCAGGTGCTATATATATGGAAGTACCGTCTTTCAACAACTCGATCCCCTGCAAAATCGTCCGCATTCCCTGTTTCATATCTTCCCGGTCCAAAAACAAACAATTCATATATTTCATCCACCTGGAAATCATAGGAATCTTCCCAATTTCCTTTTTCGAAACAAAAGCAGTAGGAACCGGTGCTGTCACATAACCCACAATGATATCAAAATAACTTCGATGGTTAAAAACATATAATGCACTCTGATCCTGCAATATATTTTCTCTACCCTTCACAGTCACTTTCACACCGGAAAGAAATAGAATCACACGAAATCCCCATATTACAAAGGGCTGAGAAAATCTTGGTTTCTTGTAAGGGTCTATCTTCCCCAGAATAAAACCCACCAAAAACATAGGCAAGCTAATCAGTGCATAAAACAATAAAAATGCTACTACTAAAACAGTTCTCATGGTATTCCTCCACTCTTAGTTGATCTGATTTTACTCTACCCCATACGGCTCCATATCCTGGGGTTTGTCTGTTTCTACCGGAGTGTCTGTGGGTGCGGTCGTCGGCTCCTGTACTTCCGTCTGTGGTGTTACCTTCGGAACATGAGTTGGCTTTGCCGTCTTTTTCGGTGCTGCTGTCGCCTTTCTCTTCGGTGTCGCTGTAGGACGCTTGGTTGTCTTTGGCTTCTTAGTCACCTTCGGTTTCTTGGTTTTATCCGGTGAAGGTGACGGACTCTTCTTCGGCTTATAAGACGGATTAACCGTAGGTGCACTTGATACTTGTGCCTCCTCTGGCGCATCCTCATCCGTATCCTGCACCCTCTTATCCGGTGCCACTTTATGATCAACAGTTGTTGTCTGATAATATTCTTCTAATGTCAAATTTTTTTTATGCAGATATTTCGCCAGATTCTTCCCAACATACCGAATATGCCACGGTTCGTAAGAATACCCCGTAATATCTGATTTATCCTTCGGATATCGAATAATAAACCCAAACTTATGGCAATATTTCGCCAGCCATTTTCCTTCTGCCGTCTCTCCAAAAGATTCCTCCAGTGCACATCCAATCGAACTACAAGATACATCGATCGTTAAACCGGTCTGATGCTCACTGGACCCCGGTTTCGCTGAAACCTGATCAGCTTTTTTCTTGCCCCGGGTAGCCACATTGCGATCATATATTTGTTTCTGGCGTTCATAAGAGCGATATGCGGATACCCCTTTCAAGCGATAACCTTCCTTTTCTGCCGCTGCGAAAAGCTCCTCCAGCGCCTTTGCCGCTATCTTACGCATATAACTCTTTTCATACGTTCCATAGAAACTAAAGGCAATATCAGGTTTTACCAGATCTGCCGGAATATATTCCCCCGGCAACAGATACTCCTGATTCACCAATACCGTGATACTCTCCGGATCGGTATCCACATCAATTAAAGGTGCAACGTCTTTTGTCTGATCTTCTGAACTAATCACAGTGCCATCCTCCGACTGCTCCTTACCTTCTTCATTATAATAATATTCATAGTGCTCTTTCGATGTGTCTTTCGTATCTTTCTTAGCCACATGATGCCGCCAGCCAAATATGCCTGACACCGCCAGCACGACCACTGCTCCTCCTATTAGTATTCTCTTTCCCATCATATCCCCTTCTTTGGTATCGTATTTTGATTCCAGCGTTTAGTATAACAAGATTATTCCAAAAAATCTACTATATAACCTTGATATTTTCTTGAATTTTGTATTAAGATTCTGTAACATATTGTTAACTACCAGAAACGAGGTGTCTTATGAATACAATTTTAACCAAAGCACCAGCGAAAATCAATCTGACGCTGGATATTACCGGCAAACGGGATAACGGATATCATGATTTGAGAATGATCATGCAGACCATCGATCTCTGTGATGAATTAACATTTCAGAGAACGGAGATGCCCGGCATCCGGTTAACGATGAACCGTTCACTGCCGGATAACTGCCCAATGGAAAAAAATCTGGTATACCGTGCCGCAGATCTGATGATGCAAAAATACCATTTGCCGGGCGGCCTACAAATCCATCTGGATAAGCAAATTCCCGCAGCAGCGGGACTGGCAGGTGGCAGTACTGACTGTGCCGCCACATTATCTACCATCAATACCCTGTACCATCTGAATCTGACGAAACAGGAGTTATGTGATATCGGAGTGACATTGGGCGCCGATATTCCCTTCTGTATCTGTAAAGGTACTATGTTAGCCGAAGGCATCGGGGAAATACTAACACCTTTGCCTCCCCTGGCACCCCTCTGGGCTTTACTCATCAAACCTGATATCTCCGTCAGCACAGGCTATGTCTACGGACATTTTGATCTGGAACACTTAACTTACCATCCCGAAACGGAGCGGATCATAGATTTCATCCGGCACAAAGATGCGGCTGCCGTTGCCCATCATCTATCAAATGTTTTGGAAACGGTTACAATCCCTGCTTATCCGATTATCAAAAATATTAAACAATTTTTGATCCAAGAAGAGGCGATCGGGGCTTTAATGAGTGGAAGCGGTCCCTCAACCTACGGCCTGTACCAAGATGAGATCCGCGCCAGAATGGCCTACCGCAAAGCCCGGGAGATCTACCCGAACTACGATGTGATACTATGCCAGACTAAAACACCGGAATGATCGGAAAACTATTAAGGTTTTCCATGATCCTGCCGATACTAATAATACAATAGTGTACAGTGATTTCGCGATCCAAGGATGGGTCGCACCAGAAAAAGGAGGTTCGATTATGGACATATCAGCAACAAATAACGTATCCAATACTTATACTAATACGACACAAGACACAAAAGCAGCCGAAAAGGCAGCAGATACCAGCACAGAAAGCAAGAAAGACGAAGCGGTTGTATTTGAAAAAAGCGAAGAAACCAAGAAGGAATCAACCAACCAGATTTATAACAAAGATGCTATTGTAGCAAAACTGAAAGCAGATCAGCAATCCCGTTTTGACGCACTACAGAGCCTGGTAGAAAAGTTACTAAACAAACAGGGTTCTACTTTTGATTTGGCAAATGGTACCAACTTAGCAGATAAGTTCCGTATGGCTGCCCAGAATGCCGATCCGGAAACCATTAAGGCCGCTCAGGATTCCATCGCAGAGGATGGTTACTGGGGCGTGAACCAGACATCGGACCGTCTGGTCAGCATGGCGATTGCATTATCTGGCGGAGATACCAGTAAAGCAGATGAACTTATGAATGCCATCGAAAAGGGATACAAACAGGCTACACAGGCTTGGGGCGAGGATCTTCCAAAGATCTGCCAGGATACTATGGATGCCACGAGACAGAAAATGGATGATTGGAAAAACGGTGTGACCACTGCTTCCGATTATTCTAACTACCTATCATAAACTTGTACTATTTTCGACAAAATATATCAGGGTGTCCAGACATCCGAAGAAAGAAAAAGTTCATGTAATCTGTCAGATTACATGAACTTTTTTAAATATCATTTTCAGTTTGTGTGCCATTCATCCTAACCGAATGGCTTCTTGTTCTCCCCCCAGATATACAATCGTACCCGGATTTGCTAAAGTATAGCTTCCGGCGGATGCCGCCTTACCATTGGACATAGTAGTTCCTGTAACCGAATAATCCACAATCTGGTACTGTCCCGTCAGTTCGTCAAACCGTATCCCGCAATGTCTGCGACTAATCTGCGGGGAATCAAACGTCACATCACAAAATTCTTCATCTCTTCCTAAGACAATCTCTTCCCCTGGTTCTATCTCGAAATCATAGCCGGCATACTGTCCCCTCACCCCATGAAGATACCCTTTTACTTCCATTTGCATTGGAAATATGGACTCCTCCTCTATCGACTGGACAACCACCTGTCCCGGCTGCCGCACCCGAATCTGCTTTTGTGGCAATGGATTCGCTGCAAAAATCTCCCATTGTTCCACCGGATCTGCTTCTGCCGCTGCCTCCAAAAAACGTTCTTCCGCTATATCCTCCTTGGAATACGGACGCCAAACCGTCCAATAGAGTAATGCCACGATCACCAATGCGCCACCTGATACAAAGTTCAGATAATATCCCTGCGACGCAAACTGCTGCAATATCATGCGAACCGAATATTCTCCCATACCTTCTATCTGGATCACTTCTGCTCCTATCATATCCAAAGAGACAACATAATCTGATATCCGTTCCCAGATCATTCCCGGCACCACTTCCAGCCACACAATGTTAATCCCTATTGTCAGCAATCCTGTTAGCAACATCAAAAAACGCTGTGTTTTCCGCCGCACCAACATAACGATGATTACGATGCCTGCCATAATGGCAGGGAGCAGCAATAATCCTCCCATAAACCAAAAGATCTCCTCGATATGACTCCACTTGACCTCCAGCACGGGATTCCACTCAATCCCACGAAATTGCATCGACCCGTCATTGGTGAAACACCAAATCATCAAATCAAAACCCGTAATATAATTCTTTTGCACTCCTAAAGTTTGATCAATTTCTTCTTGATAAGCATATGCCACCGCAGCACGCTTCGAGGTACCCCGCTCATAATTATCTATGATTTCTGCTGTTCCAGCCTGCCTGGCCGCTTCCATATCCTTCTTTTGTGCTGTACGGTTTACCTCCATCACCATCGACAAATAGCGGTCTCCCGTAATCCGCATATGAGGCAGGAAAAGACAACCTATCACGCTGGCCAGCAGCGCGATTCCCAAGAAGATCTGCCATTTCAATCCCCGCTTTTCCATGTCCTGCCTCCCATATATCCATCTGTGCCTATCCCATAGTCAATGGATCTTTGTTCTTTTTCTTATTCTTTTTCACAGGTTTCTTCGTCGGCTTCGGTTTGGAAACTGGTTTCTTCGTCACTTTTGGCTTCTTCGTTGCCTTGGTGATCTTTTGCATCGGATCTTGATTATTCTTCGGTTTTTTCGTTGCCTTCGGTTTCTTGGTTGCTTTTGGTTTCGCTGTCTCATTCGGTGTCTCGGTTGTCACAGGCGTTTTCGTTGCCACAGCCTCCTGTGTCACTTCCACAGTTACCTCGGTATTTTTATCAAAATATGTCTGATCCACACTGATAACGATATCGGAAGCCTTCATATTCTTTGGCCCCTTCACCTTACAATATTTTCTGAGCTGTGCTACCGTTATGGTTCCAAGCGGTATGCTGATCTGCTCTTTCACCGTTCCAAACATGACCGGTGCATCCACCCTGCCATCATATCCCTTTCCCGCCTTTAAGCTGGCAGATTTGACTACCGCGATGGTTCCTTCCGTCTCCGTAAAACTATAGTAAGTCGCGCTATAATTATTATCCGATAATCCTTTTTCCTGAAACTGGTTATTCTTACCAAATGGCATTTTTATTTTCCCAATATTCTGTCCCACATAATCGGACAGTGCTGCCTCAGCACTCAGGAAATAATAATCACCCGTAAAAACCTGAATACTCAGTTTATGGATATCCACCGGATTCTGTGCTGCCAAGTCTGTGGCCGAAACCGTGGCACCATCGTAGGTAATACTGCTAATCTTCCCCCATACATCCGTATCACCACCATCTTCTGTCACAATCTCGCCTGGCAATACTCCCTGATCGTAAGTAATCTTTGCTTTGCTATCTTTATTATAAGGCAGCCCATTTGCCCACGTCTCATCAAAGTCCACACGATATGGACTTGCAATCACAAGATACATCAATTTCTTGGAAGGATCATATGCTTTCACTTCACTCTGGAAATTAGACAAAGCATTGCCATTGGTAAAACATCCGGCAGCTTGAAAGTCATCCAGACCTGCGCCCGGATCTGCCGTTAGGTCCGTAAATTCCTGTATAGTATCAGAGGAAACTGTATTATCATAATAGTAATGCAATTCCAACTGCCCCTCGGAAAAACCATAGCTATTTGTCCACGCACGCTTAAACTCATCGTAACTCTGCCCGGCCCGAATACTGAATTTACTGGCAACACTGGTTTCCACATACTGATTAGATTTCTGCATATTCTTCACAACAGAACTAATCACCACACACAATACGATCACTGCTGCAATGCCACATACGATTAATAATTTCTTCGTATTGGAAATATCACGAACCCTCTGCATCCATGTCTGTGGTGGTTCTTCCTCCTGTGGCAGAATCCATTCCGGCTCATATACCGGCTGAAAACCGGTACCATCCAATGCCTCCATAAATTCATCTGCACTTTGCAAACGATATTCCGGATCGAGATATAAGCACATCGTGATGGCCATCTCTGCGGATTCCGGAATCTGTATTCCTTTCGCTGATAGCGACTCCATACGATCTAATCGCATACGATCCGGAGCAGAGGGTGGCTTTGACCCGGTCAACATCCGATAAAACAAGGCTGCTACTGCATACAGATCTGTATATGGTCCCTGCTGCATAGTCCGTGTATATTGCTCAATCGGAGCATAGCCCGCCTTTAGCACAATAGCCCGTTGCCTTTCACCGCCAGCCGCAGCCGACTTTGCTGCACCAAAATCAATCAGCTTGATCACACCTTCGTTGGTAACAAAAATATTATCCGGTGCAATATCGCGATGCAAAATACCCCGCTTATGAATCTCCCGCAATGTATGTAAGACGGTCAGAATGACACGTCTGCTCCATTCATAGTCTACCCGGTTTCCTCTTTCCCGCAGGATCTGTTTGACATCCATCCCCTCCAGAAATTCCATAATAATATAACCGGTTCCATTTTCTTCAAAGAAATTATAAATCTGTACAACGCCCTTGACATCTTGTAAACTTGCTACGTTTCTAGCTTCTTCCAAAAACTGTTCCAAACCGGACCGAAAATATCCCTGAGTATCACTGGCAGTAATGGTGACTGTCACACCATCTTCTCCTCTGGCTGTTAAATTCGTAGGAAAGTATTCTTTGATCGCAACTCTGCATTGCAAAACTTCATTCCAACCTACATAAGTATTGCCAAATCCACCCTTGCCAATGGCATTCCCTACAAAAAATTTATTCTGCAAGATAGTTCCAGGTTTCAAAAATCGTCTGGAGTCCCACTCAATATGTTTTAACTGTGTCCCACAATACGGACAGCACTCTGCATTCCTGTCCCGCAATGATTCAAAACATTGATAACATCGGTTCATTTTGCCACCCCTTTCCCTGTTACTTTGTTACATCTGCCTTCTGTATCTCCTGATACTCATCACAATAGGATTCTACTACCTCTTGATAATCTGTAGTCCCAGTCAGATTCATAGGAGCCAGACCTGTTGCGAATCGATAAATATTACCGCTTCCCGGACCAATCAAAACACATGGATACGACCACTGCTGTATCAAATCCTTCACTACGGATTGTGATGGATTTACCTCAAAAAAAGAAGTAAAACTATTACTCTGTTTTGCATTTGCTTCCGAAAGCGGATACGTTGTGTCATGATTGCTGTTACTGTGCTGCTGTTCCAAAGAGAAGTAAACCAGGCGCATTCCTGCCACTTGTTTATTCTTTGAAATCTCTTCTGATATAGCTAATTTACCAGTGTGCATTACCAACATCTTTCCATTCACCGTCGGTACATACACTTCATATGGTATATTGCGATTTCCAATCTTTGCTTCACTGAGAACGCTGCGATATCCCGAACCTGCAATGATACTGCTGCCATATAGATAATCTGCCGTATCTGCCGCATCCGTCAGCTTCCACGGACAATTTTGTCTGGCATTGGCACTCATCTCAGCCAGTGCGCCGATCTCCTGGACATATCCCCTGCCAAACCGGAATTTGCCTTCCTGCAAATCAAATCCATCCGGCTCCGTTAATACAGATAATTCTGCTGCGGTTTTCCATCCATCCCCGGTAGATTCCAATCGCGTCACTCTGCCTTTGGCATCTCTTTTCTGCACTCCAATCCGCTCATTTCCCAGATATGTATATTCTGTTCCATCTTCATTTGCCTCACGGATCTTCTCCAGATCTATGGTACCATCTGATTCCTGCTTCCCCAGCAAACTACTGGTCAGTATCTTGCCGTTCCGCATTTTAGCCGGATCGGAGACAAAGACATCTGCTTTGGCACTTCCCTGCTGATACCACATACTGCCTGTATCTGTTGTCCCGATGGCATATAATAATAACACATCAAAAGAAGTCGGCATCTCAAACTGGGATTGATATTTTTCTTCATACTGCGACAGATACAAGTGCGTTCTCTCGTCTACACTTAATGCAACATTATCCCGATAAGATACCAGAGAATATTCTCCCAAATCAGCGACCCGATCAGACACAAAAACATCCGGAAATTCGTCTGTTCCCTTCGCCTCCTGCAATGCCTGTTCCATAGTTTTCCCTGTTTCTGTCACATTCACAATCTGATATTCGATTTGTTGATTTTCCGTCTTGACGCGGCGTATCGTCTTGGAATCTTCTTCTGTGATGGTTTGCATCTCAGAAACCACCTCTTCTAACGTTCCCTGCATTCCTTCCGTATCTACCCAGATCGTCAAAGTATCCGCTGTCACGTTAGTATCAAACATTATATTTCTCGCACTGCGTAGAGCATCAAACAGCATCGGTCCCCCTATGCCGATGGCGATCACCAACAAAACAGCTACCATAATCATCCAGCTTCGGGTACGTTTCTGTCGATCCACCTTTTCCTGCGGATATTCCGCACGCCTCCGCCCATGTATCGCCTCATCAAACTGACTGATATTCTGACAGCGCAATTCCGTTTTCACAGCCACGGCTTCCATGATTGCCCGGTCTATCACCGGATCAATCCGGACACCTAATTCCGTCGGTGTCTGTAGCATATCATGCCGCCAGCGGGCCGATGCTTCCTGCGGCCGTATCCCTGTTACCATATGATACAGAATAGCGCCAATCGAATAAATGTCCGTATAGAATCCCTGCGCATTTTCCGAATCCTGATATTGTTCCGGCGCAGTGTAACCGGGTTTGATTACCTTATCCCCGATCGTCGAGGAACCTTTCAGACTGGCCGACCCAAAATCAAATAATTTAATGGAATGATCTCTGGCGATAAAAATATTATCCGGACTGATATCACGATGAATAATTCCTTTGGCATGAAGCTTTTTCACTGCCTCGATAATAGATTCCGTGATTTTTATTGCTGTCCGTACTTCTACTTTACCATGCTGTTCCATATAATCCTGTAGCAGCAGATCATCCACATATTCCATGATAATGTATGCCGTATTATTCTCCTCAAAATAATCGTACACATTAACAATATCCTTCGCTTTCCCATACTGGGCAATACTACGCGCTTCCATCATAAAACGCTGTACTTTATCCCGATACCGGTGCCCCTGGTTCGGCATCAATAGACTTACCCTTGTTTCTCCCTTGTCACGGGATACAAAGCCAGACGGAAAAAACTCTTTCACTGCTACTACCACTCCCAATGTGGTATCGTAACACCGATATGTAATCCCATAGTTTCCCACACCTATCACAGTGCCTACAATGAAATGTTCTCCCAGTACCGTACCGGGGGACAAATAATATGGCTGTGCCGGATCTGCGTCCTCGGCAAAGCCACAGTTTGGACATATTCTTGACTGACCTTTGAGCCGGAAACAATTCAAACACAATTCAGCCATGATTCCGATTTCCTCCTCTATCACTCCAAACGGAACCGATTGGTACGATCCCCAATATCAAGCACAGTCCCCGGATCCAATGCAACTTGCACATTCTTTGGCAACCGTGTCTGTGCGCCATTAATAAAACAACCGTTACTGGATCTGTCCTCCAACAAGTATTTCTGTTGCGCAGCCTGCCAGGTGATGAGACAATGATTCCGGCTGACATGTGCAGCATCGGTAAACACCAGATCATTCGTCAAATCTCTGCCTAAGCGTAATGTTTCCCCAGGCTGAAATGCAATCTCTCTCTGTGCAAACACACCCGATATCCCCACCATCACGCCTTTTGGCTGTGGTAAATCTACTGCCTCCTCATGACCGGAAGCGGTGACCTCTCCCGGAGAAAATAGGGATAGGTTAATCTCTGTCTGTGTCTGAGAGATCGTATGTTCCTCCTTCGCATCCGGCTCTGTCGGTCTTGCCACAGGTGATATCTCCGGCAGTCCGCTCGTTGTATCTTGCACAACCGTTGCTACATTCGATGCATCCGTTGCACTTTCTCCTGTTACAAAACGGGCCTCCGCCCTCTCCTCCGATGCCCTTTCCTGTCTGGTTATCAGTAAGGATATCCCCTGGGTAATCAGTATAGCAAAAGCCACAACCAACAAGAGCCACCACCCTATGCGGTGATCATATTGTTGAGCATCGTTTAATCGTTTCGGCCATATTCCTTTGCCAAACAACAACTGGCACATATACAGACATCCCGCCGCCAGCGCACAAATCATACTATATTGGTCTGGTATGTATCCTATGAGACGAAATATGACTGCCAGGACCGCCAATAATAAAGGAATTAAGATCAACAAGACAGCCATAAAACGTATTCCGCCGGAAACCGGTAACGACCCATCACCAGTTTCTGCTGCCAGATAACATTTCAGGAATGAAAATTGCGAATATGTCTGTTCCGGATAATTCTCCTGCCGTACCGATAATACAGGCAAGAAGAAAATAATAACGCTAAATAGCAGGAAGAAATTTCCCAACACCCGAATCTTATCCGCAGAATGACTCATTCTATTCCTCCATTCCGAAGCACTTTCGCTGAGGAATGCCACTATTGCTGCATCTGTTCCTGCAGTTTGTGAATCACCTCAGACCAGTTGTGCTGGGCATCACATAGTGGCATAAACCACAATTCAACATCACCGATCACAATTAAATCATATGGTTTCAATTCCATTGGCAATAAAACAACTTCATCATTGACATAAACCAATTCATTTGACTCACCAGGCTGAATAAAGTATCTGTGATGCTTTGGCTCATATATCACAATCGCGTGTTTGTTGCGGGATACACTCTTATCCCCCACTAACGCAATATCCATACTTTCATCACGTCCGATATAATTCTTACCCACCCGCAGATGGAAATCCTGTCCGATATGCACACCATTCAAGGCTATCAACCAGCCAACGCATGGGGTAGGAAGTGTCTGTACCTTCGGTAATGGTGGTGCCGTAAAAACATTTGGTTCTGCCGCTCTGGCATCGGCAGTCTCTGCCGCCACCGAAGCCGCCGCTTCTGTCTTCCCATGTTCCTGAACCGGTGCCTCTGTTGCTGTCCTGGATACTGCTGTAAATACATCATCATAAAACGCAACGGTATGTTCATCATCCTCCTCTGCATCCGATGCACCAAACATCGCGGGTGCCGGGGATGGTATCGCAGCCATCGGTTCTGGTGTTTTGACCGTATCTGAAGCCACGATAGGCTCCGGGGTCACACCTGGATCTGAGGCTACACTTGGCTTTGCGGTCACACCTGGATCTGGAGCTACACTTGGCTTTGCGGTCACACCTGGATCTGGAGCTACACTTGGCTTTGCGGTCACACCTGGATCTGAGGCTACACTTGGCTTTGCCGGTATATTTGCTGGCGCTTTGGGCTCTGATACCTGTTGCGCGGATGCCGGTATCTCGGCAGCAGCCGGATTCTCCATCTCTTCCTCAGACAATAATCCATTCACAAGTTCCACTTCAGCCTCATCTACAATCTCCGTCGGCTGGTCTTCTAATTCCGGATCAATCGGTACGGCCGCCACCGGATGATCACCTGTGGTAATCTCCTCTACATTAGGCTGTGACATCTCCCATGCCGGTTCCGGTGTATGTACTTCCGGTTCCGCGGAAGAACCAAACTTCGATAACAATTCAAATTCCGGTTCTTCTGGTTCCTGCACCGGTTTCTCTAGTTCCTCTGCTTTCTTCTCTGTCTCTTCCGCCTTCTCTTCCGGTATCGTTGCCATCACCGGTTCGTTTGCCGGAGCCCAATCCAGAGGTACTGTCATATCATCATCCTGTTCTACTTTTGCCATCGCCGGCTTTGGCGCAGCCGGAGTTCCTCCGAAAATCTCATTGACATCTAATTTGGAACCCCCTGCACAGTGAGGACAACTTTCAAATTTTTCTTCGTCATAAAAATGTCCATTCACGCATTTTGTTAATTTCATCTAATCACTCCTTCATTATATAGTTTTCTGGTACTCTAGTATTGCTACAGTTGTATTGTCCTGAGACCTTGTATTTTGAGAGATAGCAGTTTCCACCAGTTCTTTGGCTTTATCCTGAACCGAAGAAGGCTTACGTAAGATATTTTTTATCTGCTCATCAGACAGCACCCTCGTCATGCCGTCACTGGTCAACAAAATGGTATCCCCATCTTCCAAAGTAAAAGGTTCTTGATTTACATCCATCAGGCTGACATTGCCAATCCCCAAAAAGCTGATCAAAGCCTCCCTCTGTCGGTTCGCCTCTGCCTCCTCCTGCGTCAACTGCCCCTGATCGACCATTTCCTGAAGCCTCATCATATAATTATGGTCTCTTGTTACTTGTGTAAATTGTTCTTTCCGCAGAATATATATCCGGCTATCCCCCACAGATGCCCAATACAATTTGTCGTCTTCTACGATCACCGTTACCATAGTGGTACCGGACCCCCGCCCTGCTTCCTTGGGAAAACTATGAATCGTTTTATCGATAGTCTTGATCCCACTGATTAGAAAGTTAGGTATATGAACGGTCCGATCTCCCTTCACATGCTCAAAAGCGTCTCTCAACATCTGCACTGCGGTCGAACTTGCCAAGCCTCCGTTTGCCATGCCGCCCATTCCATCACACACGATGGCTATAATCCTATTCTTGCATGTCGGAGAAGTTTTTTCTTCCGTTGAAATATAGACCGCATCCTCCTGTGATGGCCGGTCTCCGATCACGCTATAAAAAGCAGCAACAACTTTCGGCTTTCTCCCCTGCTCTTGTACTGAACCAGATACCTTCTCCGAAGCCGGCACAGCCTTCGCAGAGCGTTTCTTTTTATTATGACGCAACTACTATCTCACCTCCAAAAGCAGCTTATACCTTTTTGACACCAAGTACAATTTCCCACCGGGTTTCACATTGACAGTGCGTCCCTTGCCAATCAAACCATACTCCGTAAAGGTTCCATTGGCTGATTTGTCCGTGACGATAAAATATCCCTTATGACTATCATAACGTATCATACAATGAATCCGGCTGACATCCGGTCCCTGAACACATATTTCACAATCGTTGGAAGATCTTCCCATATGGATATCCCGGTCTGCCTCAAATTTCCATTTGCGGCTTTCTCCTTCAATATTTAAGAGAAGATGTGGCACAGGAATCGCAATTCCCTCTGCCTTTTTCAATTCTTTTACAAAATCCGTCATACTCTGGGTACGGTTCTGATAATCCAACACCATTGCATGTTCCATCACCTGGCTGATTTTTTCGGATAAAGCAGAATTTCTCTCATGTAATGTTACTAATGTATCTTCCTTTAACCGATCCATAGATGGCACAGGCTGTTTCCCGGTCACTAAATAATAATATGTAGCAGCCAAAGCATATACGTCCGTCCACGGTCCCTGTTTCCCTTTATTATCATACTGCTCCGGCGGCGCAAATCCCGGTTTGACCAATACCGACATGCTCTTTTGATCATGTCCGGCATATTGACGAATCGCACCAAAATCAATCAGCTTCACACTGTCATCTTCCATCAGCATCACATTATCAGGACTAATATCACGATGCAGCAATCCTAATTCATGCAATTCGTGCAAAGGATTTGCAATACTTTTCACGATGGATAAAGCCTGGCTCTCTTCAAATAATCTGCCTTTTTTGTTCATATATTCCGCCAATGTCATCCCCTGTAAAAACTCCATTACGATGTATGCTGTGTTATTCTCGCGAAAGAAATCAGACACATTAACAATGACTGGATCTGTGCTCATCGTCCCCAAAACTCTGGCTTCATTTACGAACACTTCCAATCCCCGGTGATACATCTCCGCCTTGTCGGAATCCTTGAATTTTACGCGCATATGATCATCCACCCGTCTGACCCATTCTCGCGGAAAAAATTCTTTGATTGCGCGTATTTTGGCAGTCTTGTCATCATATGCCAGATATGTGATACCAAAACCACCGCTCCCCAACACACGCCCCACATAATACCGGTCCTTCAGGATATGTCCCCGCCGCAAAGCCGATTCATTCCGTGGCTCTTTCTCCGTATAACCACACTCTCTGCATACGCCTCCCGACTCATAGCATTCCGGCAAAAAGCAATTAGGACACAATTCTTTTTCCAACACTTGCTACACTCCTCCATTCATCAAGCTAAGAGCTCTCCCTACTCTTCACTTTTGTGCTTAAATTCAGTGTAAATTTGTTATTATTTACTTTCGACAAATACCCATTTTCAATTATATCAATAGAGGCGCACTTTGTAAATAAAAAAAGAAAGCACCTAAAGCCGGATTTTTATCCAACTTTAGATGCTTTTCATCAAAGATAATATTTAACAAATTTATTTCTTTTTATATTTTACCTTTTTACTAATACCTGACTTCTTCAGAAGTTTTTTGTATGCGTTTGCTTTCTTCTTCGGAACGGTAACGGTGATCTTCTTAGATCCATTTGCAAATGCCTTTGCACCAACACTCTTCAATACCTTAGACTGGATGGTAACCTTGTTCAGTTTCTTACATCCATAAAATGCCTTTTTGCCAATCGTCTTGACATTCTTGCCGATGGTAACAGACTTTAATGTCTTCTTACCTTTGAATGCATTTGCCTTAATGCTGGTTACTTTATATTTCACACCGCTAACGGTAACGGTATCTGGTACCTTTACCGTCTTGCCATTCTTCGCTGCTGCAAAAGCTACTGTACCATTCGATGTAGAAGCTTTTGTAACCACATAGGTAGAACCGGAAACCTTTGCCTTAGCTCCCTTTGCAAGGGCTGAAACAGTATTCTTTTGTCCTGTCCCATTGTTCGTTGTACTGCCTGTTGATGTACCCGGGGTCTGTGTGCCGGAACCTGGTGTCAGATCATTCAGACCTTTCACTGTAACTTTGATGGTGGCAGATACCGATGGTGTCAGATTAGATGTAATCTTGATGGTAGCTGTACCAACCTTCAATGCTGTCACAACACCCTTCTCAGATACAGATACAATATCCTTACCACTGATCACCTCGTATGTGACAGACTTATCGGATACGCTGGATGGTGATACCACTGGTACTAAAGTGTCCGTAGCGCCTACACGAGTCAGCACAACATCTTTACAGGTAATACCGGTTACCGCCTCAGCACGGCCGGAAACCGTCAGGTTAAAGGTAGTAGTCTGCGCACCTGACTTAGATGTGTAAGCTGCTTCGATAACGGTACTACCTTCTGATAATGTTCTAACAAGGCCCGTCTTCTCATCAATGGTTGCAACTTCCGGCTTGCTGGAAGTCCATGTAATACCACCATCTACCGTTGTTGCATTGACCGGCTCGTATTTCTTAGGCTCTAAAGTAAAGACCTGACCAGCTTTTGCTGTACCTGCATTATTGCTAACATTTGTCAGGATTCCGGTCTCTCCCTGTGCTACCTTTTCACCGACTTCAACGATTTTCGTCGCAGATACATCTTCAATATAAATATCCTGCTCTGCATATACTTCCGGATCTTGAATACTGGTTGCACGAACCACAATTTTACTGCTGCCGGTAGACTTCAAGGTTGTTAATACACCCTGCTCATCGATCGTTGCAAAAGTCGTCTGATCGTTACCAATCACTGACCACTCTACTTCCGGAATACCGGCATTCTGATTATTAACCTTCACTTTCAGAGGAATATCTGTATAATGTCCCTTTACATGACCAGTTGCATCCATTCTGCCTAATGCCTGCGCTTCTGTAATGTCAATCTTTAATTCACCCTGCTTTAATGTCAGTGTCTCATCATTGACATATAATAAGTAACTATAAGATTCCGTTTGATCTACCACGCTGGTAGCTGTGATTCTAACCTTACCTTCACGCAAACCATTGATCTTGATCACTCCATCATCGGAATTGATATCCGTTGATGCTACTGTGCCTTTTCCTTTGATCTTTTCTGATACCTCAAATTTAATGAAAGGATCATAGATTGTAATGCTCTTACCAGTAGTCTCATCTCCCTTCAGGTATAACGTTGGCTTATCTGCCTCACCCTGACGGATATGGATAACTGCCTGATTACTATATTCTTTATCTGTTGATGTATAGTTATTCGTATGTAACAGATCCAGACCGGCAGCACTGCTGACAAAACGCAGGATGCAGTCTGCTTCTGCTTTATTCTTACCTGTCATCTCAAGGTGCAGACGCATATAGCCTGTACCATTCTTGGTCAAGGTACGTCTTGTGGTGTTCACATATCCGTTGGAACTATCGATCTGTGAATTTTTAGACGCATCTATCATATCACTGTTCAGATACTTTTCATCCAAACCATCAATATCACCATCCAGTGAGTATTTAATCTCATATCTCAGATTATTGTTCTCTTTGAAATAGTTATCCTTAGACTCTTCAAAATCACGAACACCCAGTACATTAGGCTTGGTAGCCGCTACTAAATCCAAAACATTTCCAACCGTCTCACCGGACTCAAAATAATATACATCATAATCTTTTGTTCCGATGGTTTCTTTCTTGACAGAATAATCAATACCTTTGACTAAACCGGCATATGCAAAATCCACATCAATACCGGATAAATCATTGACATCTTTAGAAAATACTAATGTAATCGTATCCACTGTGAAAGAATCAGACTTACCATCTTTGGTGGTATAAGGCACTTTTGCTGTTAATGTAATCTGATTCAGTCCCGGTGTCTTGTCCGCAGCGTCGATCTGATCCAGATATTCATCATATCCCTCTGCGTCTTTCTTATCCAACGGAGTCTTTAGGTTGACATTCTCTCCCTGCTCTGTAAATTCAAACGTACCTAACGGAGTCTCGATGATTCCCTCACTGTTATCATTCAAAGTGGATGTGGAAATCGGGGATGAATCGCCATATTTCATAGTCCACTCGATCGGATTCGTAGTTACCTTATTCAGAGTGATCGGCTCATTATCCACTACCTTGAAGTTCAGATCCTCGTTCAAACGAATATTATAATTGTTCTTATTCTTATCCCCAGAAGGAATATCCTCACAGTCAACCTTTGCTTCATAATTACGCTTATTGATGGTCAGCTTAAAGGACTGCGTGTCTTCCACAACACCACAGGTAGCCGTCAGTCCCACTTCCTCATCCGGTACAGCAAGTGTAGTCAGTTTGTCATATGTAACGGTGTCAAAACTTGCAGTACCTGTATTATTACTCTTGAACTTAACTGTATCATCGTATAAATACTCCGGCGTAACCTTCGTATATAATTCCAGGTCCTCCACCGTTCCATTGACCGTTAAGCTTTTGCCGTCTTCTGCAACCTCTACCACCTTCTTTTCACTGGTATCATATGCTGCATACTGTGCCTCGATTAACTCCTTGTCCAATGTCACGGTTCCTGTAGCCGGATTAGCAGAACCTCTAACCACAATCTTACATGTCGCAGTAGTTCCCGTTGTATTATCAATATTTTTCTCACCATTGGCGGTAATGGTATAGGTACCTTCAGCAGAATTCACAGGTACAGATACCTCACCAAACGAATCGATCTTCACCAATGACTTGTCTGTCGTGGTACCATCGGTTTTCGTCTTTTCTGTAACACCCTCATTAGAAACAGACCATGTACAGTCCACATTACAATCTAATGTAAAGTGCACATTCGTTCTGGTGGTGATCACAGGGGTAGATCCATCCTGTTCTACCTGAATGTTAGTATCCTCCGGTACCAAATCCGTACTAATATATACTTTATCAGTAGTATATGGTATTTGTGCACTGGCCGGTTTGCCTACATACAAACCAGATACCAACATAGCAGCCGACATTGCCACTGCCATTGCTCTTTTTGCTAATTTCATAAATTCCCTCCTTGAATTACATTGTAAAAACGGTGCCTAAAAGCACCTACAATAAACAACCAAAGATATCATAGCATTTTTTCCTATATTATGCAAAGAATTTATGAACTTGAGATTACAAATTATTCATTTACCCTACTTCTCTGTATGTTATTGCGACTGGGTTTCCAATTCATATTTTTTCTTTTGGACTTCCCGTACCATATGGGTCCGATCCACTGACAGAACAATGCCCATCTCAACCAAAGTGAAAAACACGGCTGAACCGCCATAACTAATAAACGGCAAAGAAACACCTGTATTTGGCAAAACCGTCAATACTACACCGATATTAATCAGCACTTGTAATGCAATATGGAAGGCAATCCCCAATACCAGAACCTTTCCAAATAAATTATCACTATTCACAGCGATGCGGATCAGATGATATACCAGATATATAAATAACCCAATCAACACAACAGCTCCTACTACCCCCAGTTCTTCACATACCACTGAGAAAATCATATCGTTCTGCGCTTCTGGTATCTTTTCTAATTTCTGGATACTACGTCCCAAACCTTTGCCAAACAATCCTCCGTTGGCAACAGCATATAATCCCTGTAACGGCTGGAATCCTTGTTTCTCGGCATATCGTTCCGGAGATATCCATGCGAAGATTCGCCCGTATCGAAATGGCATTTTATTTAATTCTGCCTGTGTCGGCAAGTTATCCTTATAATGCAGCCACAGCGCCACAACAGCCGCCACCAGGCCTCCTCCCATCAATACATGCATCTGCCACTGAACAGAGGTCACAAAGGTGATCAAAAATGCGATACCAAGTAAAATAATCGCAGAGGACAAATTATCGCTGATAATATAAATCAGTATCGCCGGCACACCTGCCAATACCAGCCAGATCTCCCATATAATCACCTTGTATTTCATGCGATCCTGAAATTTCACAACAAATGCCGCCAAACCAATCGTCATAGTGATTTTAACAATCTCAGCGATCTGTACTGTCACAGGACCTACGCTGATCCAACGTGTGGCATTATGCGACTCTACCCCCATCGGGGTCTCAAGCAAAAAAATACTTAACACACCGATAATGTATAGCGGCAGAGCCCATTTCCGCAAATAGTTATAATTAAAACGCCGAACAATAAACATAGCAAAAAAACCGGCGAGAACAAAGATCGCCTGTTTTTTCACTAAATATGTAGGGTCATTGTGATATTCTGAACTCAGACTGCAACCATAGGCAGAGGCACTATAGATCATGATTAACCCATAGGCATTTAACAACACCAGGCTGGCAATGACCTTAAAGTCCAAACGCTCCATACTGTTTATAAAAGATGCGATTGATGATTTCATGTAATTCCTCTTCTCCGCTCATTCCTTTAGTCAACCACTGTAATTCTGGTAATCTGGGGCTGATTTTCCGGCAAAACAGTACCATTGTTATCTACCACCGGAGCGTCCTTACATATTTGATCTACGATATCCATGCCCTCCGTCACATTGCCAAAAGCCGCATACTCGCCATCTAAGAAATCAGAGTCTGTCTGTACGATAAAGAACTGGCTGCTGGCACTATCATAGTCCTGCGCATTTCTCGCCATAGAAATCACTCCACGTTTATGAGAAAGGTTATTTTCCACGCCATTTTCCTGAAACTCACCTTTGATCTTCTGGTCCGATCCACCGCTGCCATCCCCTTTCGGATCTCCGCCCTGTATCATAAAGCCGTCCATAATTCGGTGGAACGTCAATCCGTCATAAAATCCTTTTTTAGCCAGATTCACAAAATTTGTCACCGTAATCGGCGCAATATCGGCATCCAATTCGACAGATATCGTACCATACTTCTCCACTTCGATGGTTACATGATGTTTACCGCTTAACACATCGGAATCTGCGGTATCAGCAGAGTCCTTTTCCGCCTTACTCTCCACACTTTGACGGTCTTCATTCTGACTGTCTGTATCATTTGCACCCAAACCACACGCACTCAAACTAAAGAGCAACAGGACCGAGATGAACAAACAACTCACTATTTTTTTCATACTTTCCTCATTTCTGTGCTGCTATATGCACATATATTATTTTACCTTAATTTTCGTCTTTGCCGTCTTTCCGCCAACAGACACTTTTAACGTGGCACTGCCTTTCTTAATGCCCTTTATTTTCACGGTCAATTTTGAACCACTGAGTTTCACTGAAGATACCGAAGCTTTTTTGCCGGATATCTTTGCTGTCGCCTCCTGCGTAACCGCGGCGGATTTGTTTTGTTTCGTCAAACGAAAAACCACATTAACTTTTTTCTTGCGTTTGACTTTATAAGACTTTTTCGCTGCCTTAATCTTGGTAACCGCATTGTTCACTGTCACTTTGATCGTCGCTGAACTGCTTCCAAACCGCAGAGTAACCACCGTGCTGCTGCCTGCTGCTGCCGCCGCCGGAATCTGTATGCGTACCTTACCATCACTTTGCAATACCGGCACCGCCACCTTAGTATTGGCAGAAGAAGCTGTCACCTGTGTCTTGGAAGCCGCACTGCGCAACAGCGCAAAGGTAATGCTGGCGCTTCTGCCTGCCGGAATCACAACCGCATTTTTCTGTAATAAAATCTTTTCCTGACCGGTATAAGTAGAATTGGATACGATGGCATTCTGTCCTCCCGGGTTCGGCGCCTGGGTCGCCTGCGGATCCAGTGTAGCATTCGGATCAACGGTCGGAGTCGCATCCGGGTCTGCGGATGCACTTGGAGCCGGTGTAGTATTCGGATCACTGGTCGGAGTCGCATCCGGATCTGGAGAAGCACTTGGAGCCGGTGTGGTATTCGGATCAACGGTCGGAGTCGCATCCGGATCTTTCTCCGTATTTTTGACAAATTCAAAGGTTATTTCCATCTTGGTGAAATTCTGATCGATCCCATCACCAAAAGGCTTATATCTGGTATTTTCTTGCTGCAATTCCGATCCGTCATCGATACGTGCCGAAAAATTCCCACCATAAAAAGCATCCCAATACGGATTACTATATTTGCTATACAACCACATACAGGTATCGCCATCCTGGTTACCATAAGTATATCCTGTGTTGTCTGCACTCAAACTATTGTTATCTAATTTTAAGGATGTAATCTTAATCAGACTGTTGGAACCATACAATTCCTCCCCATTTTTAATACATACCTTTGCCTGATTAATTCCATTGCATACCCCGGCAGAAGTCTGTGCAAAATCCACCGAAAGCGTATACTGTCCATCTCCGGTTACGGTGGCATTACTTGCCACAACCTGAGTGGCATCACTGCCATATTGATAAGATACACCCCATGTATCGGTAATATCAATATATGCCACTGTCGTTTGCTCTTCTTCTCCTCCGGCCTTCACCATGCCTGTATCAGATGCGGACAGCACCAGAACTGCTGTGAGGCCCATCGACAACCATTTTTTCCAGTTCATAATAACCTCATTCCTGTATGACGAATGGTATTCGTCTTGACTTTATTGCGGATCATAATATTACTATTTTAGCTGATTTTTATTCAAATGTCTATAACCATTCCACGGTTTCCGCCAATGGTCTGCGTTGTTTATGTAAAATGCAAGGTCCACCCTTTTCTCCCGGATACCCGATAGGCAACAGCAGCACCGGCACCTGACCCTTGGGTATTCCAAAGTTTTCCTGTATCCCTTTCGCATCAAACATCCCGACAATGGTACTTCCCAGACCTAATTCCTGCGCCTGTAATGCCATCTGTGATACAACGATACCAAGGTCTAATAAACCAAATTTATAAGCTGTTTCCGCATCCGGCATCTTATCCCCCGCATCCAGTTCCAAAGAAATCACGATAACAACCGGAGCGTTAAAATGGCATGGAGTAAAAGGTCGAAGTTTGTCAACCGCTTCTTTGCTCTGTATCACTTTAATCCGGTGTCTCTGTAAATTGCAGGCAGAAGGTGCCACGCGTGCCGCCTGTAGGATCTGTTCTATTTTTTCCCGCTCTACAGGTCTCTCTTTGTCCATATCACGACAGGAATATCTCTGTTCTGCCAATTCCTCGAAATTCATCCGTGCTCTCCTTTCATTCTCTAAAATGTTCATCCCATATTCGTTGCAATCTCTTTTTGTCAAGCTTGCCATTCTCCTTTTGCGGGATATCTTCTACCACCACAAACCGGTCCGGCATCTCATAGCTTGCCAGATGCTGGCGCAGCCGTTTCCGCAAAGACGGTTCTATGAGTTCATTATCCCGTAAAGTAACAAACGCTGTCAATACCATATGCTGCTTCTCGCTATATCGGTCTTTCCTCCATTCTTCCGGCAAAGCCAGCACCGCTGCCAGCGCGATCTCCGGCTGCCTGCCTAAGATTTCTTCAATCCGGAAAGCCGATACTTTGCGTCCTCGTAGATTGATAATATCATCACTCCGCCCGGTAAAATGCAAATTCCCCTGTTCATCCAAATACCCGCAGTCGGATAGTGTATAAGGACAGACCACCCCCTCCACATGATATGGTGTCGTCACATAGATCTCCTGCTCCCGCACCTCTACCCGGACACCGGGAAACGGTCTGCCAATCAGGTCCTGCTGTTCTGTCATTTGGTCATCTGTCACATAAGTGATATAATTTAATTCGCTCGCCCCATAATACAATGTGATTTTCGCATTGGGAAAAATGGATTTCAGACGGACAGCATCCTCTTTCCCCAGACTCTGAGAACCGGAAATAATCGTCCGTACTGCCGGATGGCTCTGCCGCATGACCCGCGGCATACACATCAACTTGGATGGAATCAGATAAATCGCATCCACCTGATTTTCCGTGATCATGGATTCCCATATCCTGGGATGAAATTTGTTTTGTGCCACTATGGCAGCACCAATGGAAAATTGCGCCATATATAGATTGAGATTCCCCGTAAATGCCAGACTGCCCTGTACAAACAAGCGGCTATCTCTGTGAATACCAAATATTTTATGTTGTATAGGAAAAAAGTCACTCCAGCTTTCATAACTGCGAAACAACAACTTCGGCTCCCCTGTGGAACCGGAAGTCATCACTCCCATACAGATATTGCTGTAATTATCTGTCCCATTTTCTGTACACATCACTTCAGATATCATTTTCTCCCGCGGAATTTGTTTCACATCCTTCGGCACTAATACCGGGATCTCTCCGCATTCACAGGACGCCAGAAACTCTACTAACTGTCGAGATATTTTTCCCTGCCGAATCAAGTGAATCCTGCCACTATGTTGCTCATCCGGGAACAACTCCCGATTTCGGCTCATATTTTCTGCCAACTCCACCAATCGTCCATACGTAAATGTTACCCCATCTTCGATCAATGCCACACGCTCCCGATCCTGACAGCGCATCATTTCCATATAATTCATCCGTCTACCTCTACCATGTATCTTTGATTTCCAAATATTTCGTCTTCCTTTTCATTCTGCATTCCCGGCGTTCCGTATCAAGATCGCCGTGCCAACCCCACCGGCTGCCGCCACACTGCATACTGCCAGATCACCTGCCATATGTTCCAGCGCACGGATCGCATGTAATGTAATGATACCTCCGGATGCACCATACGGATGTCCATAAGCCAATGCACCACCAAACACATTATAACGGTCCACCGCCTCCGGATAGGCTCTGGCAAATAATTCATCGATCACTGCGAAAGCCTCATTGCATTCAAATATGTCTATGGAAGATGCGGGTACTTCATAACGACACAACAATTTACGAATGGCTGTCACAGCAGATCTGGGGCTTTCTGTTGGAATATCCCCGGCCTCCGTCACTCCCAGAAATTCCGCCCAGGGCCGCCATCCCTGTCTGCGCAGGCATCTCTCCGAACACAGTACCACAAAGGCGGCCCCATCATTGGTCAGACAGGCATTCGCTGCCGTAATCACCTGTCCCTCTGGCAGCACGCAGGGCAAACGGTCTAACAAGCGTTGATTCATCCGAGCCCGAATCCCCTCATCCCGGTCACATCCTTCCACGACCGGCATCACCAAATCCTGCAATATCCCCTGTTGTCTTGCCTGCTCCGCCAGCCGATGGCTGCGCAGCACCCAGGGGTCCAGATCTTTTCGGGTGATCCCCTCCGCGATGGCAGTTTTCTCCGCCCCCTCCAGCATGGCGGTCTGTACATGTTCTCCTGGTGTAAACTTAGCCACCGGATACCAGCTATTTTCCCCTCCATACCGTTCATAATCCGGATGATTAATATGATATCCTCTGCGGGGTGCGGTGGAACTGCTGTCAAACCCACCTGCGATGACCAATTCCGCCTGCCCGCTCTGAATCTTGGCGGCTGCCACGGCAATACTCTCCAGACCCGAACCACATTGCAAGTCAAGCGTCCATGCCGGAATATACTCCGGCAGCCCTGCCTCCAATGCGGCCAAACGCGCAATATTGCCACCGCCACCCACAGCATTACCTGCGATAATCAGATCGATTCCGGCATCCAGATAAGGTGGGGCGATCCTGCCTAGCACCGCTGCCCCAAGTCGCTCTGCCGGAACATGACGGTACATACTATTCTCTATCCCTATATAACTTCTAACTCCATCGATGATAAATACTTTCTCCAATCCACGCCCAACTCCTCTACTTCACTTTTCGTCTCCCGGACAGAAAACAAGCCATGCGCAACCTGCTGCAATATACGTTACTTACGCTCTGTGAGTATCCGCGCCTGCCAAAGAACATCTTCTGTACCTGCTAACACACAATCATATCCATCTGACCTCCGGCATATCCACAGTTCCTGATCTGCATATGCCGACGCACGAAAAACAAATTCACAGTTTTTCCAACCGTCTGTTTCCAGTGCTGACCAAAACCACTCCACCATCTGCAGCCCCGGCACAATAGGATGCGGCATCCGGTGTATGGTATTCATATCCTGTACTTCTTCCACAAATCTAATAATCTCGCTGGCAGAAAAGATGTGGCTGGCAATCCGATTCCCCTCTGCTGATATGTCCGTTTTTACGGACACATTCCCTGTAGATGTGGCATTTTTGGGGGATATATCTGCTGCTGTAGATGTGGTATCCTTTCTGGACATATCCCGTTTTTCGGATACATCCCCACCTCTCTGCTTGTCGGGTTTTATGATAAACATAGTTGCCAAACATCCTTCGCTATATGCCTCAATGACAGCATAATTCCGTTTGTGCTTAGTGACACAGGCTCCCTCAGATACCCTCTGCCTCCCCTCATTCGGCTTCCCCGCTTTGCCCTGTTTCCCATCGGAACAAAAACGTATCTTGCCGATCATCCAGCCTTCGTAATCCTCTATAGCAGAAAATTGACGAAACAACGTTCTATTTGGTCCACAATTCCGGCACATATCCCAATTCCTCCAATATCTGCATATCCCTCTGAATCGTAATGCCAGACGTAGTTAGCATATCTCCCGATATTGTCGCATTGGCTCCCGACTGAAAACAGGATACCCCTTTGTCCTGCATCAATCCCCTGCCTCCTGCCAAACGAATCGAAGCATCTGGCAACAGAAAACGATACACCGCCACGATCCGACGCATCTCCTCCATAGTGAGGCACGCTCTATGTTCATACGGTGTACCGGGAATCGGATTTAACATATTGACTGGCACCGATCTTACCCCCAGATCACGCAGCTCGATCGCCATATCAATCCTGTCCTCCATCGTTTCCCCCAGCCCCATGATACCACCACTACACACATTCAGCCCAACCCTATGGGCAGCATGGATCGTTTCTACTTTTTCTTCATGCGTATGAGAAGTACAAACTTGCGGAAAGAAGCGCGCCGATGCTTCCAGATTATTATGAATACGGGTCACTCCTGCCTCTTTGAGCTTACGTAGCTGCTCCTCCTGCAACAAACCAAAAGAAGCACAAATCTCAATATCCACTTGTCTGCGCACTTCCCGAATACTCTCACAAACCTGATCAATCTCTTGATCATTCAAACTTCTGCCGGATGTAACAATCGAGTAGCGAAGCACTCCCTGATCTGCGTTTTTCTTTGCTTCTGCCAAAATCTCCTCTGTCGGAAGCAACGGATAGTTTTCTACATCTGTAGTATAACAGGCTGACTGGGCGCAATATTTGCAATTCTCAGAACATCGGCCACTTTTTCCGTTAATAATTGTACAAATGTCAAAGGCATTGCCACAAAACTCCTGCCGTATCTCATCTGCCGCCGCACATAAAGCTTCTAAATCCTGCTGCGCTAAAAGCAATGCTTCCTCTCTGTTAATTGCTTCTCCCGCCAAAACTTTCTGCCGGCATTTGTCCACAAATTGCTTCTCTGCCATAATGACCTCATTTCTGCGCTGCCTTCTGTAGATAATGCAATGTTTGTGCTACGGTAAGCCTTACGGCGTCCGTTGCAGCGCGCAGTCACAAACCTGCGGAGTGAAAAATGATGTTTCGCTCTTTTACTAGTATACGTTTGCTTTCCGCCTATTGTCAACCTAGAAATTTTTAGGTTGACAATCCATCTCTCCCTCAGTATACTAATCTATGCAACACAGATAAGTTATCAAAATACTTGCAAACAAGACTAACAAAACACAAATGGAGGATCTATCATGACCAATCAAACCGACACGAAGAAAAAAACATTTACCACGCAAAATCTCGTCACTATGGCAATGTTTGCTGCGATTCTATGTATATCTGCATATTTAAGTATTCCGCTGCCAAATGGCTCTCACATTACCCTTTTGAATTTTACCATTACCTTAATTGCATTACTATTTCCTGTCAGCCAGTCCTTCTGCATCGTACTGGTATGGCTTCTGCTGGGTTCCGTCGGAGTCCCGGTCTTTATCGGAGGAAACGCAGGTTTTGGCTATCTACTGGGGAATTATGGCGGATATTCTTTCGCCTTTCTTTTGGTAGCAATCCTAATACCCCTTCTATCCGGCAAAAAATATAACCGCATCCGTGCCACGATTGTAGCCATCTTCTCTGTAATTCTCGTCGATCTGATCGGTATGTTTCAATGGATGATATTGGGACATCTCTCTCTGACGGAAGCTTTCATCGCCGGATTTGTCTCCTTCATTGGTCTGGATCTGGTAAAAGCAGTAATCGCAGCACAAATCGTACCGGCATTCCGCCTGGTCATCCATACTGCGAATAACTAACCTATATTTTATTGAAAAAGCTAGGACTCAATCAAACGCTTCCCGGCAGAGTGATTCAAGCTTAATAAGAAGTGAATCCAGCGGTCTAAATTTGCCTGACGGCCTGCACCGATCCAAATCCCGATATATCCCACTACTTTATCACAAAAATGTAGTGGGAATAATAGTACCGGACGGTCATGCATAAAGTCTTTGCCCACCTCTGGAACCACATTTTCCAGATAGCAGTCACTTCGCATGGTTTCACCGTGCATTCGGACTAACGTCTGTAGTTTTTTGGTAAAACCATCCACACGTTTCTCCGGCTGTAAACTTCCACTGACACTCAGATCTGAATTGATGCACAGGAAACTATTATCCGGCATATATTTTGCCGCCACATCCCAAAATTCCTGGTCTGTCTGACACTGCAAAAATTCATCTGACATTTCAGAAAATCTTCGGATATCTGCACGATGATTTGCTGTTTCCAGGCTTAAACCTGCAATCACAGAATCCGCATCAAACAGATGTGTCTTTTGGCATCCACAGGATTGGGATAACTGTAAATGATAGGATAAGACGGTAGTGCCTGCAATCTGTTCTCCCTGACACAAACTTTTTACCATTCCGGCTATCGTTTTGGCATCATGATATTCATCCCGCACACATGTCGTAATCCCCGGAGTATGACGAATCCCTTCCTCAATACCGTCAATGCCGGCTACAATAATATCTTCCGGCACAGACACATGATGCTCCCGGAGATAATCGCATACCGCCACTGCCATAGAATCATTGGCACAGATAATCGCCTCTGGCGGAACTTTAGCCGGGTCCATAAACCGATCCATGACCTCTCTGGTTGGCCCAAACCAGAAATCACCATAACCTACACGTTCTTCTTCATATAAAATATCATTATCATCTAATACTTCCCGATAAATCTGCAAGCGACGTTCCGCAACTTCATTTCCTTTGATGCCACTGATAAAATTAACTTCACGCAGCCCATGATATTCTATTACATGCCGCACCATCTCTTCATAAGCCGTTTCTGTATCGTATAGCACATTATAGCACAGCTCCAATTCTTTACCGATGGAAATCACCGGCACAGCAGCATCCGTCACCTTCTTGACAATATGGTTCACAATACTTTGCTGTTTGATTGTCTCCGAAAAGATCAATACCACATCCAACCGTTCAAAATTCATCAGGTCAAACACACTGGCATCTGCAATATCACTTTCCGTCAAGTGATACATATCGGAATCACTGCCAAATAACATCACATAATATCCAAAATCAATCAGTTCTTTGACCACTCTCTCCAAAATCTTCAGATGAAACCGCTGATCCAGCTCTGCGCTACAGATTCCAATCACTTTTCTGTTTTTATACATAAGCCCCTCCGTATGTTATTCTATGTAATGAAGGTAATTCGGGCGCAGACCTTCCTTTAAGTCTACACTCTGACCCTCTGTTCGATTCTCATCTTACCATGATTCCATGATTTCTGCAATGTATGTTGAAATCATTCCCAAAACCGGCATGGACTACTTTCCTATCATAGAACAAAGAATCTCGCTCTGCGAGATTCTCCGTCTCCGGCGGGTTGCTGCAAGCAACATCTTCCACTCCGCCGGAGTGCAATCCACACGGAGTGTTTTTTGTCGAATAGGAGGAATTTCCTATTCGATAAAAAAGCCGATAGATTGCTCCATCGACTTGTCTTGATTCTAACTATCTTTACTAACATATGAAAGTTTAACTGGCCCGGCGGGATTCGAACCCACGACTGCAGGAGTCAAAGTCCTGTGCCTTACCGCTTGG
>CAZFSU010000027.1:0-33996 GCA_964521555.1 uncultured Jutongia sp.
TATTCATAAATCTTATATCAGTTTTTTGAGTTTACACAAAACTTGAAACGGTCTCTCCGGAACAGATACTTTCTGTAACCTTCCTATATATTCGTTCCACAACATCTTCCAGTGTTTCGTCTATTGCAATCGCATTTTCTTTCATCAATCCAATATAATCTTTCTCACGCCACCAGCCCCGCATTTCTTCTTCCCCAAAACTGCTTACCTTATTTCGGGTCTGGTGCCTCCTGAGCGTTTCCTCAAAAGGCAGATCGAAATAGTAAGCATATATTTCATCACCAAACTCACGAACAGCACACTCAAATACCGGCTTGTACCAATCCGCATACATAATACCTTCCCAAATTGTTATTTCACTGTGTTTTTTCCCATAAATCAAAAGTTCCTGTATAAGAGGCAGCGCCTCTGTCATCGGACCGTCGTTTACTTTCAACATATCTCTGCGTACTGTATCCTGTGAAATTATCATCGTGTTCCTGCCAAATTTATTTTGCAGTTCCTTTGCAACGGTTGTTTTTCCACTTCCTGAATTGCCTCTGAGAATAATTAGTTTTGCCATTTATCCCACTCCTTTCTACTGTCGTAGTCTCCTTCGAATACATTCTTTATAACACCATCCTCATATCTCCCGCAGGTAAAAGGAACTACCATCTTACTATACCACAGCCCAGAAACTTCCCGCAACTGTATCTCCGACATTTAATCATCGGTAATACCGTTTTTTCTTCTCTGCCATGCATACACGATTGTAAATACAGGAACGGACAAAAGGCCTGGATTGAAACAGAAGATAGTTTGAAAATATGGTGATTCTGCTGGTAAATGGGTTATTGCAACCAGACTCAACAGGAATGTTAAAAAGTGAACTAAAGGAAAAAGTATTAACTGATAAAAATAAGCAAAAAGCGAAACGAGGATTGAAGATTGCTGTAATTATTTTTGGAATAATTGTTTTGATTGATGTTATTTCTATGATTGTACTTTGAGAGCTATAGCATCCACTTGGAAGAACACATTACCCGGGTCTGCAAACTCGGTCTGAAATGACTTGCGTACAGGATATTTGCCATTAAATCTTCTCTTAATTACCTTTTCCATTACCGGAATGTCCCAAATATTTTTGAACAAACAATTCATCTGTACGACGTTTTCAAGGGTCAATCCTACTAATGCCAGCCGTTCTTCCATTTCGTCAAAGGCGCCGTCAATTTGCTCTTCAACAGTACCGCCTATATTACGGACACAGTAATTGATAAAGCAAAAGTCTCCCGCCTGGATAATTCCAGAATGTGCCCAGTCCTCATTAATATCATATCTTTTGATTTCTTTCATTTTGTTATACTCCTTTCTTCTCTTGGATACAATTTCATCTTCATTCCTCATATTCCATTAGTATTTCTTGGCAGGTCTTTATAATACGTTCTTTCAGTTCTTGTGGTTCGATTATCTTAACATTATTTCCAAGAGAAAGAATCACCCCATACCAAAATGTCTCATGTTCCGGCACAGAAAAGCAAAACTCAAAATCACCATTTTCAAATTCCTGTGTGATTCGTCCATTTAAATATTCCCTACATTTTGCTTTTACGATTGCTTTGCCATAAAGTTTGATATGCACAATATTTTCATTATTCTCTCTGATCTTTCTATCTGAGAGATTATGAATTTTTGTGTTTTTTATATCGGTTGCCTGTAAACTGTCCATACGAACCAGTTTGAACATACAATAATCCTGATATTTTTCGTAATATCCAATCAGATACCAGTTATACCATTTATACTGGAGGCAAACCGGTTCTGCTTGAATTTCTTTCATTTCATCATGACCATTTGTATAAGAAAATCGAACAACACATTTATTCTTGATTGCATCTTCTAACACCCTTAGCTGTTCATTTATTTTGTCATCTTCCCTTGCAACACTCAAATCCACGGAAACAGAAGTATCTTCCGTAGGATTGATACTCTTTAGCTTTGCTAAAGTCTGTTCTAAACTCTTGCTTGCATATGCGCTTACCATTCCATTGAGAGCAGTAAGAATCCAATCATATTCATGACTTGTTGCAACTTGTTTTTCTAAGACAAAACGATCCATAATTTGGTAGCCTCCCGCCACACCATAAAAAGATTGAATTGGAATGCCTGCCTGATCTAATGATTCCAAATCTCTCATAATCGTTCTCGGGGAAACTTCAAATTCTTCAGCAAGTTTCTGAGCAGATGTCCGACCATTATTTAATAAATAAACAACAATGCCCATCAGTCGATCAATCTTCATTTTTCCTCCTTTCCAACCCAGTATAGCAAACAAACTATGACACCATTATGTCATAGTTTGTTTATACAAGCAATTATTACAATTTGTTATAATTGCCGCGGTGTGTTATAGTTTAATTAAATCGAGGTTTATCAGTAAGTTACAGTTTAAAAAGTTTTTAGGCAAACGGAGGAAAACGATGGAACTGACAACAGAGAGATTGATTCTGCGTCCGTGGAGGGAATCGGATGCGGAAAGTTTATATGAATATGCGAAAAATCCGGAAGTGGGGCCGATTGCGGGTTGGCCGGTTCACACCAGTGTGGAGCACAGCCGGGAGATTATACGGGAGGTTTTGTCAGCAGAGGAAACCTATGCTGTGTGTTTAAGGAGAGATGGAAAAGCGGTTGGCAGTATCGGATTGATGGTGGGGGCTGCCAGCAATCTAAGTTTGCCCGATAGGGAGGGGGAGATTGGTTATTGGATTGGAGTACCATATTGGGGACAAGGGTTTATTCCGGAGGCAGTCAAGGAATTGCTTCGTCATGGTTTTGAGGATTTGAAACTGAAGAAAATTTGGTGTGGATATTTTGAGGGAAATATCAAGTCTAAGCGAGTGCAGGAAAAATGTGGCTTTATCTACCATCATACCAACGAAAATATTTATTGGAAAATGATGGATGATATTCGGACGGAACATATTAGCTGTATCGCTAAGGAGAATTGGTATCAAAGATGATAAAATGCCTATCATTGAGAGGTGAGGGGAGATGTCTGGAAGGGAACCGTTGACATTCATTTATTTTGCATTACAATAGTGGAGAGGTGATGATTGTGCAAATTTCCAGTAGATTTACAATTGCGATTCATATTTTTTCCTGTATTGATATATTCGGAAAGGAACATAAGATAACAAGTGATTTTTTGGCGTCAAGTATTAATACGAATCCTGTGATTATCCGAAAACTCCTGTCTCAGCTAAAGGAGGCAGAGTTGCTTGAGATTAAGAGAGGGCCTGGTGGTGCTGAGATTCGCAGGCCGCTGGATAAGATTACTTTTCTGGATGTATATCAGGCGGTGGAATGTATTGAGGATGATACTTTATTTCGTTTTCATGAAAATCCAAATCAGGATTGTCCGGTGGGGAAAAATATTCATGCAGTGTTGGATGATAAGTTGCAAAGAGTGCAGGATGCTATGGAAAAAGAGTTGGCTTCCATTACTCTGGCCGATGTAAAAGATGATTTGGCGAAATTGATTTAAAAAGATTGCTGTACTTATATGGATATAGGTGCAGCATTTTTTTAAATAAATTCAGATGTAACTATTGACATTACATCTAAGGGATGGTATAGTGAGGTTGGCTGGATGTAATAAAAGTCATTACATCTGGCGGAGGGGTTATTTTATGTAACTATCATCTATTTTTATGAAAACGGAGGTAATCATTATGAAGAAAGTAGTAAATTTTTTACAGGCAAATCCGGTACAATATCTGGCAACAGTAGGAAGAGACGGAAAGGCAAAATGTCGTCCGTTCATGTTTCTCTTTGAACAGGAGGGGAAGTTGTGGTTTTGCACCAACAATACGAAAGATGTATATAAGGATATGCAGGCTAATCCGGGGATTGAAATTTCTGTTTCCAGTCCATCCTATGAGTGGATCAGACTTCATGGTTCAGCAAAATTTGAGAATAACATGGCAGTGAAAGAAGGTGCTATGGAAAATCCGATTGTGAAAGGACAGTATCAGACCGCCGATAATCCAATTTTTGAAGTGTTTTATTTGGAAAATGCTCATGGTGCGATTGCAGACTTTTCCGGGAATCCACCATATGAGTTTTAATGAGATTTATGAAAAGACAAATGGGAAGGGGTGGTAAGATGACATTTCATGAATTTCTATGTGGAATACCAGCCGGAGACTATATCTTGCAACATGTGCCATATGAGATGCAGATACAAAAAGCAACTGAAAAATTAAGAAATGCGGATTATGTTTTGATCGGAGCAGGAGCAGGATTATCTACTGCGGCAGGAGCACAGTATGGTGGAAGTTTTTTTAAGGAAAATTTCGGGGAATTTCAAGATAAATATGGGAGTGGACCATATATGCAAGACATGTATTCCGCAGGATTTTACCCTTATCCTGATGAGGAATCTTTTTGGGGATACTGGTCAAAACAGGCACTGCTCGCGGGTATAGAGGCAGATTATACTCCGCTTCATCGCATCATACTTGAAATGATGGAGGGGAAAAGATATTTTGTGTTAAGTACAAATGCGGATGGACAGTTTGAGAAGGCGGGTTTTCCCCAGAAACAGATCTTCTGTACACAGGGGGACTATGCCCATATCCAGTGTGCTGCAGGATGTCATCAGAAAATATACAATGGAGTGGATATGTTCCGCCAAATGAATCAGGCAAGAAAAGATTGTAGAATCCCTTCCTATATGGTTCCCAAGTGTCCTGTTTGCGGCGGGGCGATGAATATGAATCTTCGATGCGATCATCATTTTGTGGAGGATGAATCCTGGCATCGGGCAGAAAGCAGATTTGGAGATTTTATATCAGAAATGTTATCGGATTCGTCAAATAATGTTGTATTATTGGAACTGGGGGTTGGATTTAATACCCCAACAATTATCCGATACCCTTTTGAAAAATTAGTTAGAGATAATAAATCGGTCAGCCTGATCCGGCTTAATTTAGGAGAAGCAATAGTACCGGGGAGTTTTGGGGACCGGGCAGTCGGAATTGACTGTGATCTGAAGCGGAGTGTGGAAGATATCGCAGCAGAAATGTTAGAAAGGCAGGATGCGTAGCTGTGAATCAATGCGGCAGAAGAAAGAGATAAGGAAAGAGTCATATATGGTACAATTTTGCAGAGGCGTTTCAAAGAGCTTTGGGATGAAAGGAGGATTGCGCCATGACACATAGTGAAAAAAGGCTATATCTGATCAAAGAACTTTTATCAGAACTGCCACAATACAGGGATATGAACATCCCCGACAATGTCGGGGAACAGAAACGGCTTCTCAGAAGTCTTATGAATATCCGCGCTCCTCGTCCGATTGGAGCAGAATTTCTCAAGTTACAGGACGAGTATCTAAGTGAAGAAGTCAGAGAAAAAGGGATTATTGACAGTGATCATTTATCCGCATCTCCGGTAAATGAGCGCCTTATTCTTTGGCGTGGCGATATCACCACATTAAAGATAGATGCGATTGTTAATGCTGCCAATCGTGCTTTAAGAGGATGTTTTGTGCCTTGCCATTCCTGCGTGGATAACATCATTCACAGCGTCAGCGGTATTCAGTTGCGTTTGGCATGCGATGAGTTGATGACAGTGCAGGGGTATGATGAGCCGACAGGAAAAGCGAAAATTACGCCTGCTTTTAATTTGCCATGTAGTTATGTCCTTCATACAGTCGGTCCGATTGTGTCGGGCCTTTTGACCAAAAAGCATTGTGAACAGCTTTCTGACTGTTATAAATCTTGTTTGGAATTGGCATCGGATAAGGGATTAAAGAGTGTGGCTTTTTGCTGTATCTCCACAGGCGAATTTCATTTTCCGCAGAAGAAAGCGGCTGATATTGCAGTACAGACGGTCACTGATTTTTTACAGACGAATACACAGATAGAAAAGGTGGTTTTTAATGTTTTCAAACAGGAGGATTACGATATTTACAAAGCAATTTTGTATATTTGAGTGTTTCGCTGCTATTGTATATTAGTATTTTCACTGCTCAATCGGTTTATTTTCATGGCAATACCGTTCTTTTTTAACATGATATTTATATGTCGTGTTTCGACTATATCATAAAAATTATTTAGGAAAAAATGTTCTTTGCATTACTCCAATAGAGAAAAATTATCAAGTACACAGTCTTGTAAAATAGTTTGTTTGTGTTAAAATCGACAAAGTAAGTTTGTACTAACAAATGTTAGCAGACAAAAACTATAACGGAGGGAAAGAACATGAAAAAGAAAAAAATTGTGTCTCTTATGTTGGCTGGAGTATTGTCATTCAGTACAATTTCAATTTCAGCATATGCGGCAAAAGAAGATGCCGCGGGAGATGGGGCAGATACTATCATGTATTCTTCCAGTGTGGTTACTGTGCCGGAAAATCTGGAAGATGGAACTTATGTGGGGGATGCAAATGTTGAACCGGATGATAGCGATGGATTCAATTTTTATCCCATTAGTGTAGCGGTGAAAGTGCAAGATGGCTCGATTGAAAGTTTTCTGGTAACTGGTGCCAGCGGACAGAATGTGCAGTATTCCAAGAGGGCAGAAGAAGGAATTAATACACAGATGAGTGGGAAAACGGCGGGTGACTATAATGTAGACGCGGTATCTATGGCAACATGCTCAAGCCATGCCATTGTTCAGGGAATGAATAAAGCGCTGCAGGGAGAGCCTACCGGGACAGCATTTACATTGGGAGAGTCTGTCTATCATAAGGATGGCACTTCATTTTATGTTACCGTCATCGATCCCAAAGAAGGAAAAGACTATAGTGAGATCACCATTGCCCATGCTTTAGGTAAATTTTCGCAGGAGTTGGTCAAGGATACCGATTATAGTATTGAAGAGGTTGCTTCAGAAAATGCCTCAGAAATCAGGTATAAGATCACGATTCTGCCGACCGGCAGTTACGAGATTGATGATGATGATATGACGCACAGTGGAAGTTATAATAAACTGGGGCAAAATTTAGATGTGACTGTAGCGGGTGCTTCCGCAGGACGGATCATTATTCTATCGGCTGCTACGGTAGAGCTGCGTGATAATATCTTGACACTTTCCGGGGGAAATGGAGAGACATTGGAAGATTACATTAGTAATATAGGACAGATTGAGGTTACCTACACAGATAAAAATGGAGAACAGGTATCGAATCAGTATTCAACACAGTGGCAACACGATATTGAACCGGAATTTACAGGTGCTGATTTCTTTCAAACAGATGGTTCCGTGAATTTTGCTATCAGTCCTTTCGCAAATGGAGAGAGTGGTAATTATACCATTACAGTGGAATCTTCCGGTTTTGATACATTGACTGCTACTGTGGGAGGTGTCGTAGCTGGTGCCAATAATGTCGGAAGTTCCAATAAAACAAATCATACGAATGGTGAAACGCAAAAGCAAAACAAAGACAAATCCAACCAAGCAGTTCCAGTAAAGGGAACAAAATTTGTTGATACCAAGACCAAAGTCACCTATAAGGTGATAAAGTCCGGTAAGACCGGTGGTACAGTCCAATTCATGAAATCCGGAAATAAGAAGGCAAAAGTGGTATCTCTTCCGGCTGCTGTAAACAGTAATGGCATCACGTATAAGGTGACATCTATTGCTGCAAATGCATTCAAGAATAATAAATCTGTTACCAAGGTCGTGATTGGTAAAAATATTAGTAATATTGGCAAGAATGCATTCAAAGGTTGTAGCAAATTAAAAACAATTACTATCAAATCAAGTAAGTTGACAAATAAGAATGTCGGTGCGAAAGCATTTGCAGGTATTCATGCCAAGGCGACAGTTAAGGTACCAAAAGCGAAATTGGCAAATTATAAGAAACTTCTGAAAAAGAAAGGTCTGACTGGAAAGAAGCAGAAAGTAAAATAATGATTCGTTGTTGATTATAAGCGGATCATGATACAAAAAGGTCAAAACAGCACCCCAAAGGGCAAAGCTGTTTTGGCCTTTTGTTTTGTATTATGGGAATGCTATTTGTACTAAGCCAAATTTGACATATTGATTCAAACATTTTGCCAAATCGGAATCTAATATGATTGAACAAATTCAGTGCAAACAGTTCGTCAAGAACTATTTTTACCATTTTAACTACTAATTTTGGATACTTGAGGACTTGGAAAGAAATTTCGTGTATACTAAATAACACTTTTAGCATAAGGTGTAAGCGAGTTATTTGCGATACAAGCATGGTTTTGTGCGCGCTTAGGTCCGGACAAACAAATTTTGTCTGGCAGAAAAGGAGAGAAAAACAATGAAACGGAAGAAAATGTGCATTTATGGGCTGACGGCATTATTAACAGCCTATCAGGCATCGATGGGAATTAGCATGACAGCCGTTGCCGCTATGGCAACAGCCGAAAGTGCCATCAAAGAGAAGGTAAATGGAATCTATCAGGCGGATCGTCAGTATGATCAATGGATGAAGAAACATTCGGACTGTGTACAAGGCATTAAAAAATGGAAAAAAATAGATGGTAAGTATCAGTATCCGGTAACTCCATATGACAAAGAATGGGGAAACTATACGCAGACGGAAGAAATATATACTGCCTGCCAAATCCCACAGGAGATCCTTGATCGGCTTACGACAGAAGAATTATTGGAACTGGTGTTAGACTGTCCCAAGTTGATTTCTATCAATTTCTATGATTCTTTTGAGGAAGGTGTGAAATTTCTGGCAGAGAGGTTCAATGGCATGAATGAACTGCTTGCCAGAGAGGATTGTTTGGCAGTGGTCTCTCGTTATTATTCGGAATATAAGATCCCGGAAAAACAGCAGCTTGACTATGATGCATTGTTGCCCGGAGACAATCCAGACTATTATACCATCATTAACAACGAAGAATTAATGAGAAAAGCAGATGAAGATACAAAAGTGATGCTGACTTTAAACTTATGCGAGGCCGTGATGGAGATCGCTTCGGAAGAAAATAAGATGTCTACACAGGAAAAACAGGCGGTTACCAAAGTGATCCTTCAGAAAAGTGTAGAAAAAGCAAAGTCAGAATGTGTAGAGGGACCTTCAACAGAGGAGACAGAGCAGGACAGTCTCTTGAATGAATGTAGATCCGTATTCTCTGATTCAAGTACATCTAAGACGGTTAAAGCAAACACCAACAGAAGGACTGCGGCAAAAGATAAAAGTGGTTCTTTCGAACTGCCTGATGGTGGAACGGTGAAGTATACCATTTATGCAAAATCCAGTGCGGTTTCAAAATCTACAATTACATCAACTCTCAATGAATATAATTATATTCATCTTACAAATGGGGAACCGGCTTTTTCATCTGCGGGGGAGGGAGGTACTACAGCATATAACTGTCATAATTTTGCCTGGTTAAAAAAGTACGATCCAGCAAATTTATGGAAGAAATGTGAAATTCCAAGTGATTCTGCTTTTACTAAATATCGATATTTTCAAAGTGCGAAGAGTCCGTCTTCTAGTGGCTGGGTAGGGGTACAATCGGGACATTCCGTATATGTGGTCAAAAAACAGGTTTCCTATAAAGGCAAAACTGACCAAGTAAAAAGTGCTCCGATGGTCAAGTCTAAATGGGGACTGCAGGGACCGTTGATCCAGCATCCCGTGACTGAAGGGCAATATGAAGATACTGCATATAATTTGACCTATTATTGTTAAGTAATGTGCTGTTTTCATAATATAATATAGTAAATGGTATTTTTGAGAGATGCATAAATGCATCGAAAGGAGCTTTATGAAACGGAATATATTAACATGTATTTTTCTTACGACACTTTTGTTCACTTCATGTGGTTTGCAGAATCAGAAGGAGCAGGCGGTTGTCGCCTCACCAGCATCGCAGCTTGATGTTACCACTTCGCCCGTAGATGCGGTAATGCCTACACCTCCGTCAAAGACCGCGAAAAAGACGGTGAAAGAGGCACTGGGAGTATTAATGGATGAGAATGTGAGGATCGAAAAACAGCGGGCATACTTTTCAGGAGAGTATGATGACGTGCGGTTTGACGATATCTCAGAGTGGAAGGACGAACAGGGAAATTATCAGTATCCCAAAGGGTACACGAATGAAGGGCACGACGATGCATCTTTAGCATCGCAACAGATGCCGCAGGATCTATTGGATGAGATTAGTACAGAGGAATTATATCAATTGATCTTAAGTCTGCCTGGAGATTGGGGGCATTATTACTATGATACTTACCTTGGAATGTTGGGAGCATATTATATGCGTTATAATTTCATTGAAAATTTGATGGAACGAGAAGATGCTGCTGGGGTGGTACACCAATACTATCAGAAATATACGAAAAAGGAAATCAAGAAATACTCCAAACGTTATAATAACAATAATGGTGATAGTGTATCCGAACGGCAGAAAGAGGGAAGATTTCAACTGACCGAAGGATTGGAATGGTTCTTTCTATACAAGGAGGGGAAGAAGGTGCCAAATTATACGAAGCTGGGGTATCATATTGTGACAGAACAGTATCGGGATGCGGATGGGAATTTAAAGTACCGTTAATGTAGCAGCTTTTAGACGGTGAACTTGTTTGTGTTGATTGTATTTTGTTGGGGTGTTGTAAATAGTTCTGATGGCAAGCGGGGAATCGTCTTCGCGAATGTCCCGTTGTTACATTCTTTGCGATCCGGAGTGGAGGATTCTATGAAAAAAAATATTTTGTTATGTATTGCATGTATGGTAATGTTATTGACATCTTGTGGATTACGGGAACAAAAGGAGCAGTCGGCTGACGCTTCCCCGACCGCGCCATCTGTTAAGACGGTGGCTGTGGAAAAAGAAGGGCCGACCGCCACATCGGCCCCGACTGCACCATCAAAAACAGCAAAAAAAACAGTAAAAGAAGCATTTGGAGCCTGGCTGGATGAAGACTACATCACGCAGTGGAGAAAAGAATGTTTTTCCGAAGTGTATGACGATGTGCGATACGATGACATTTCCGAATGGAAGGGCAAACAGGGAAATTATCAGTATCCCAAAGGGTACTCAATGGAGCATCGCGACAATGTATCTATGGCTTCCCAACAGATGCCACAAGGGCTATTGGATGAGATCAGTACAGAGGAACTGTACCAGTTGATTATGAATACGCCGCCTGAAGATGGTATAGGATCTACAGGATGGAATAGTTTTCATGAGACATATCTTCAAATGTTGGCAGTTTATTATACCCAATATAATTTTATCGAAAATCTAATGGAGCGGGAAGATGCCGCGCAGGTGGTGCATAAATACTATCAGCAGTATACCAAGAAGGATATTGAGAAATATTCCAAACAAAACCGTGTAAGTAATGCGGATAGTTATTCAGAAATGAGGAAAGAGGGGAACTTTCAGTTGACGGAAGGATTAGAATGGTTCTTTCTATATAAAGAAGGGAAGAAAGTTCCGGATTATCAGGTATTAGGATATGATTTGATGAAAACATGGTAGCGTCAAATCCTGTGATTTTGTCAGGAAAGCAGAAATACAGATATAGATATGTTCGCGTGCAGGTCAGGGCAAACTTATTTTCCTTGTTTTAAGGCAGTTGTAATAGGAGCTATATAGGAAATTGCATTAGATCATAGCGATGAAAACTCTCATTAATAGTTGTATTAATGGGAGTTTTTTATTATTATGGGAATAGATTGAGAAGTTTTGGTTCGATGGGAAGGAAAGAGATTGTTGTGAAAAGCTTGGAAGATTTAGCGGAAGATCCGGATCAGGATATTGGCAGTCAGGAGCATTTGAACCAGGGCAGTGAAGAGATACGGCAGGGGATGGAGACAGGAGGTGGGTATGGCAAACAAGAAAATCATGATTAGAATTATGGTTATTCCGGTCATATGTATGGTACTATTGGTGACAGCAATTTTAGAAAAATTTATCAAGATCAATGCTTTATTTATTCATGGGAATCATGTTACAGGAGTGGATATTTCCCATTATCAGGGAACGGTTGATATGGAGGAATTATATAGGCAGGATGTGATGTTTGCCTATATTAAGGCAACTGAGGGAAGCAAAGGTGTGGATGAGCAATTTGCAGAGAATTGGCGCAATGGCAGAAACAGTAAATTGTATGTAGGGGCTTACCATTTTTTCTCCTTTGATAGTGAGGGAGAAAAGCAGGCAAAACATTTCATAGAGACTGTGGGAGACTTGCATGGTACATTAATACCGGTGGTAGATGTGGAGTATTATGGTAATAAAGAAAAAAATCCACCCGATTCAGAGGAAGTAACGCGTGAGTTGACGGCTTTTCTTGAGATATTGGAAAAGAACTATGGTGTTACACCAATGATCTATACCACGCAGAAAGTATATGCCAAATATATCAAAGAGAAATTTGCAGAGTACCCATTGTGGCTGCGCAGTGTGTATTATCCGGTGCAAATAGCGGTGGGTAATCAATGGACATTGTGGCAATATAGTGATACGGAAGTTCTGGATGGATATGACGGCGAGGAAAAATATATTGATCGGAATATGTTTCATGGGGATGAGGTATCATTGCAGAAAATGTTGTGTCCATGAATGTTACTATGTTCTCAACGCAAAACAAGCTTATCCTGTGCATACGCATACAAATCATGTTACATTAGGATGTCGGACGGATGGGGCCATTTGTCTGGTTCAGGGACAACAGTAAAAATATAATCGTGTGGGGGGAATGTTTTTGTAATAGAAAGGGGAAAAGTTTGAAGACCAGTTATCTCTATAAAAGTCCCATTGGGGTACTAAAAATTTGTGAAAAAGGGGGAAGTATCTCTAACGTATATCTGGAACAGGATTGTTCATCTGTGATATCATTGCAGAATACCACGCGACATTCGGATTTGCTATATGAAGCCTACAGGCAGTTAGAGGAATACTTTAGAGGGAAGAGAAGAAGATTTGATTTACCGCTTCATTATGAAGGCACACCGTTTCAGCAGCAAGTCTGGAGTGAATTGCAGAATATACCTTATGGTGAAACCAGATGCTATGAAGACATAGCCATTGGAATAGGAAATATGAAAGCAGTCCGGGCAGTGGGACAGGCCAATCATAAAAATCCCATTATGATATTTGTTCCCTGTCATAGAGTGATTAATAAAAATGGAACGATCGGTGGCTTTGGAGGCGGTATAGGAGTCAAACAATATTTGTTAGATTTAGAACGCGCCAATCAGTAAAGGGCGGTTCTCTAACATAGGAGGCTATATGAAAATACGATTCATGACAGTAGGAGATTATGAGCAGGTATATCAATTATGGATTAGCACGCCTGGTATCAGTCTGAATAACCTGGACGATTCCAAAGAAGGAATTGAAAAATATTTAAAGCGTAATCCTCATACCTGTTTTGTTGCAGTAGAGGACGATGGTGCCATCGTTGGAGTGGTTATGTCTGGACATGATGGAAGAAGGGGTTTTATCTATCATACTGCGGTTTTACAAAAGTATGGGAAGCAGGGGATAGGAAAGTGTCTGGTGGATCATGCAGTAAAAGCGCTGGAACAGGAAGGGATACATAAAGTGGCCCTGCTGGCTCTGGAAGATAATGAAGCCGGGAATGGATTCTGGGAACATATTGGTTTTGTCCGCAGAACGGATTTGGTTTACCGGAATAAAAGTATATGTGAATTGGAACGAATCAATACTAAAAGACGCTGATCTTAATTTGAGATGGCGTCTTTCTCTTTGGTTGGGAAATGTACCAAAACCAAATAAAAATACGGAAACTCAAGAAATAATCATATTGAAGGCTGGATAATGATATGTTACAATAGGAATGTTAATATGGTTGTAGTAAATGTATGCGATAGAGAGGAGATAGTCTGGTGAGTTTATTAGAAGAATTAAAAGGCTTGGGGGTCGATATTGATGAAGGCATGGACCGGTTAATGGGAAATACCGTGTTATATGAAAAAATGCTGGGAACTTTTGCGAAAATGATGAGGGATGCATCTGTGCAGCCGGATTTTGATAACACAGATTATAAAGAAATTATAGAAAAGACACACGCAATTAAGGGGGCTTCAGGGAATTTATCTATTATACCTGTTTATGAGTCCTACTCCGAGATTGTGAGACTGCTTCGAGAGGATAAACCAGAACAGGCAAAAGAGGAATTAAAGAAGGTGATTCCGGTTCAGGATGAAATCATTCGTTGTATCGAGAAACATACATCATGATAGAATGTCATTTGGTGTTTTCATCATATATCTATACAGAGATAAGTAAAGGAAGAGATTTATGAATAACGAGAAAACCATTTTAATAGTAGACGATATTGAGTTAAACCGGGTTATTTTATCTGAAATTTTTAAAAATGATTATAATATTTTGGAAGCAGAGGGCGGAGCGCAGGCCATTGAGATGCTGAACCATCATCAGAATATCGCAGCGGTACTTCTGGACATGGTTATGCCGGGAATTAATGGATTGGATGTGCTAAAAGAAATGAATCGGAGTGGCAAGATTGCAAAAGTTCCGGTATTTCTGATCACAGCCGTCAACAGTCAGGATTTGCTTTTGGAAGGATACAATCTCGGTGCGGTGGATGTAATCACCAAACCGTTTTTATCTCATTTCCTCAAGTGCAGAGTCAACAATATTATTGAGTTATATGGACATAGAAATGAGCTGGAGCAGATGGTGGCAGAACAGATCAAACGTCTGAATAATCTGAATCAGTCTATGGTGGAAACGCTGGCAACATTGATTGAATTTCGAGACTGTGAGTCAGGAGAGCATGTTAAGCGAATTTGTGGGCTTACCAAGATTTTGATGACAGAGGTCAGCAATCGATTTGAAGAGTATCATTTGCCACAGAGTGAGATTGATAAGATTGTTACTTCCTCCATTTTGCATGATGTGGGTAAGATTTCCATACCGGATAGAATCTTGAACAAACCAGGCAGATTGACCAAAGAAGAATTTGAGATTATGAAGGAACATACCACAAGGGGATGTGAAATTCTTCAGAAGATTCCTAATATTATGGATGAAGGATTGTACAATTATAGTTACGATATCTGTAGGCATCATCATGAGCGTTGGGATGGTGGCGGTTATCCGGACGGACTGAAGGGGGACGATATCACTATTTGGTCTCAGGTAGTATCCATAGCCGATGTATATGATGCACTGACGTCCGAGAGGGTCTATAAAAAGGCGTTCAGTAAAGAGAAAGCGGTGGAAATGATTCAGAATGGAGAATGTGGTTCGTTTAATCCGAAGGTGATTCAAGTGTTTCAGGACTGTATCGCGAGAATGTAGTATATTTCATGTATGATAAAATGATAGAAACTGGCGGAGCGTTGCCGGGAAAGGAAATGAAATGAAAGAAGATTTGAAAAAGGTATTGATAGTAGATGATTCAGAAATAGACCGGGAGATCTTGAAAAGTATACTTGGTAGCGAATTTGAAATAATAGAGGCAGTAGATGGTCATTTGGCATTGGAGATTATCATGAATCAGGCAGATAAGCTGGATGTGATTCTGCTGGATGTTTCGATGCCGGTGCTGGATGGTTTTAGTGTACTGCGGCAAATGAGAGAAAATAACATAAACCATATTCCGGTATTTCTGATTACGGCTGAGGCTACGAAAGAGAATGTAGAGATAGCGGCCAAATATAATGTTTCAGAATTTATTGTGAAACCTTTCAAACGGGAGGAAATTATTCGCAGGATTGAACTGAAAATTGGTTTGGTGGTGAAACCGGTTTTACAGAATACGGATATTGATGATACGAAAAAACACATTTCAAGTTTTGCAAACGTATACCACAATTATCTGGTAAATTTCAATACAGATGTCGGGCATTATAAGCGGATGACCGGGCTGATGCGAATCCTGCTTAGCCGATACTCTGCGCTGAACCCGGAAATGGATCTAAGTGTTGAGGAGATTGAGGTCATTAGCAATGCAGCCTTTTTTTGTGATGTAGGAGATATGGTGATACCACGTCAGATCAAAGGTAAAGCAAAAAGACAGGAAGAAGGCGGGGAAGCGTATCGGAAGCATACAGTGCTGGGGGCCGATATCGTACAGTTGAATACATCGCCATCGTGTGCATTCTTTGTACAAATTTGTGCGGATATGTGTGCGCATCATCATGAAAGATATGACGGAAAGGGATACCCACACGGACTGAATGGCAATGAAAATTCGGTGTATACACAGATGTGCAAATTGACCGATCAGTTTGATACTTTATTTTATACATATCGGGAGCATAACGAGGCACAATTTAAGAGTGTGTTGGAGGAAATGGAAAAGGATACCGGATCTGTAAGTCCGGTGATTCTTTCGTTGTTATCAGCTTGTATGGCTAATATTATTTCTTATTATCATGCCAAAGGGTAAGGGATATTACATGGGAAAAACTTTTTAGCAAAGGATAAATAGCGATGGAAGAGAAGACAAGGAAATTTCTAAAACTTAGTTTTACTGGTTTAAGTGTCTTATGTATTATTGTCTTTGTATGTCTTACGATGTTTATGACGAAAAAGACAGAAGATTCGATTGAAGATGTGGGCGAAATTTATATGACAGAAATGAACCTCCAGCTTCAGCAGAAATTTAGTTCTATTATTGCATTGCGTTTACAGCAGGTGGAGGGGATCATCAGGAGAACACCGCCGGCTCATGTGGAATATAGCCAGGGAATGTTAGAAAGTTTGAGAGAGAGTGCTGAGGTACGAAACTTTTCATATCTGGGTTTTTATACCGCAGAAGGTATCCTTGAGCCAATTTATGGTGATTCGGTTACGTTTCGGGGCAAGGAAAATATTATGGCACATTTGAGCAAAAACGGCACGATCGTGTCATGGGGAACCGATGATAAGGGAGAAAAGATGCTTATATTAGGCAGAGAAGCCGAGTATCCTATGGAGGACGGGAAATCCAGTGTCGGTTTGGTTGCGGGAATACCGATGGAATATCTGGATGAAGCGCTGTATCTCTATTCGGATGATGCCATGTCATATTCCCATATCATTGACAGTGATGGGGAGTTTATCATCAGAAATGCAGATGCCACCAGAGAAAATTACTTTGAACGCATTAAGGAAGAATTTGACGAATTTCATGGAAAAGATGCAGCACAGTATACCAAAGAACTAAAGCGCGCCATCCGTGAACGAGAGGATTATATCACATTGATTTCAGTCAGAGGGGAACAGAGACAGATTTGTTGTTCGCCACTCTCGGAGAACTCAGAATGGTATATAGTCACGGTGATGCCGGATGGAGTTTTGGATAAAGCGATTTACAAATTAGGATTAGTGCGTATTTGCATCATGATTGCCTCATCTTTGATTTTGTTATTGGCCATGTCCATTGTTTTTCGCTGTTACTACAAACTGACAAGAACTCAGATGAAAGAGCTGGATGCAGCCAAGAAGGAAGCTGTGCATGCCAATCAAGCAAAGAGCGAGTTTTTGTCCAGTATGAGCCACGATATTCGCACACCGATGAATGCGATTATCGGTATGACGGAAATTGCGCAGAAGAATCTGGAGGATGTTCCTCGTGTAAAAGATTGTCTGAAAAAAGTTAAATTATCCAGCAAGCACCTTTTAGGTCTGATTAATGATATCTTGGATATGTCTAAGATTGAAAGTGGCAAGATGACCTTGAATATGGATCCTATGTCTCTAAGAGAAGCTATGGATGATATTGTCAATATGATGCAGCCACAGATCAAGGCAAGAAATCAGTCTTTTGATATTTTTATTTCCAAAGTTACAGAAGAAGAAGTATATTGTGACAAAGTTCGTTTGAATGAGATATTGATAAATCTCTTATCCAATGCAACGAAGTTTACTCCCGAGGGAGGAAATATCAATGTACGTTTATATCAGGAGCCGTCACCACGTGGAGATGAATATATACGCACTCACATTATAGTAGAAGATACTGGTATCGGGATGTCCGAGGAGTTTCAGAAGAAGATTTTTGATACCTTTGAGAGAGAAAATACAGAACAGGTGCAGAATATCGCAGGAACAGGGCTTGGTATGTCGATCGCTAAGAGGATTATAGAGCTTATGGGCGGTACCATCACATTGCAAAGTGAGAAAGACAAAGGAAGTACTTTCTTTGTGGTTTTGGATCTGAAAAAAGCAGAGTCCGAAACAAAGGAGATGAAACTGCCGGAATGGAAGATTCTGGTGGTGGATGATCATGAGGAGTTGTGTACCAGCGCTGTGGATAATTTAGAAGAACTGGGGACGCATGCAGAGTGGACAGTGGATGCCAGAAAAGCAGTAGAAATGATTAAGGAAAGTCATAACAGACATGAAGATTATCATTTTGTGCTGATCGACTGGAAGATGCCGGTTATGGATGGTGTACAGACGATTCAGGAAATTCGGAAACATATCGGGAATGAGATTCCGCTTTTTCTAATGTCGGCGTATGATTGGAGCGAGATCGAGGAGACGGTAAATCAATCTGAGGTGGAAGGGTTTATTGCCAAGCCTTTGTTTAAGTCAACATTATACTCCCGGTTAAAACAGTATGAGGATGGAATAGAATACGAACTGGAGAGTTCCGGTGATTTGTCCGTTGATTTCACAGGAAAACATATTCTTTTGGCAGAGGATATTGATCTTAATTGGGAGATTGCCAATGCGATTTTCAGTTCGGTGGGCTTAGAATTGGAACGGGCGACCAATGGACAAGAGTGTGTGAATAAGTTCCAGAATGCGAAAGCAGGTTATTATGATGCGATACTGATGGATATTCGTATGCCGGTTATGAATGGTTACGATGCAACCAAGGCGATCCGTGCGTTGGATCGAACGGATCATGATTTGCCGATCATTGCTATGACAGCAGATGCATTCTCGGATGATGCACAACATTGTCTGGATAGTGGGATGAACGCGCATATAGCCAAACCGTTGGATATGAAAGAGTGTATGCGGATATTGCAAAAATTTTTATAAGAATACATAGAAAGGGACGGGCATCGTTGCTCGTGTAGAAGGATGAAAAAAGAGAAAAAGAGGAATTCATTTTCGGGGTCCATTGGTTTTGTGCTGGCGGCTGCCGGGAGTGCAGTAGGATTAGGTAATATTTGGAGATTTCCTTATTTAGCAGCGAAGGATGGTGGTGGTCTCTATTTAGTGATTTATCTGGGACTGGTACTCACCTTTGGCTTTACTTTGCTGACAACAGAGATTGCTATCGGCAGAAAGACCAAACAAAGCCCTTTGACTGCGTATGCGAAGCTGAAGGAAAACTGGGGATTTTTAGGTATGCTTGCTTGTCTGGTGCCCGTGATTATCTTGCCTTATTATTGTGTGATTGGTGGCTGGGTGATTAAATACTTTATTGCGTATTTGACTGGTGATGGCATACAGGCAGCCGCCGATGGATATTTTACGGCGCATATTACCGGAGAGATTCAGCCAATTTTCCTGATGATTGTATTCTTATTGGTGGTGTCTTTCATTATTTACCGGGGAGTAAACCGGGGAATCGAATCTTCGTCTAAGATTCTGATGCCGCTTTTATTATTGTTGGTGGTGGCTATTGCTGTTTTTTCGATGACGATAAAATATACTGACCCAAATGGGGTGACCAGAACAGGCTTGCAGGGATTCCGGATCTATGTGGTACCAGACATCAAGGGATTGACGGTCAAAGGTTTTTTCTCCGTACTGGTGGATGCGATGGGACAGTTGTTTTTTAGCCTGAGTGTCGCGATGGGCATCATGATTACCTATGGTTCCTATGTCAAAGATGATGCACATTTGGGAAAATCCATTAATCAGATAGAAATTTTTGATACAGGTGTTGCATTTTTAGCAGGGGTAATGATTATACCGGCTGTTTATACTTTTATGGGGAAAGAGGGAATGGAAGCGTCAGGGCCCAGTCTGATGTTTATATCACTGCCAAAAGTATTTGCCTCTATGGGTAAGTTTGGCAATATTGTGGGCTGTTTGTTTTTTGCTATGGTTTTATTTGCGGCGATCACCAGTGCTGTTTCTGTTATGGAAGCAGTCGTGTCCAGCCTGATGGATAAATTTCATCTCTCCAGAAAGAAGGCGGTGGTGATTGAGACAATGATTGCATTAGTGGCAGGTGTTATCGTTTGTCTGGGGTATAATAAATTATTCTTTGATATTCAGCTTCCAAATGGTGCCCATGCGCAGGTATTGGATATTATGGATTACATTAGTAATAATTGTCTGATGCCTTTGGTTGCCATCGGTACCTGTATCTTGATTGGGTGGATTTTGAAGCCACAGATCATTATTGATGAAGTAGAAAAAACGGGTTGCCGTTTTGGCAGAAAAAAATTGTACATTGTGATGATACGATTTATTGCTCCGATTCTCTTAGTGATACTCTTTTTACAGTCTATGGGGATTTTGGCAGTGATCGAACAATTCGTGCTCAAATTAGTGAATAGATCGTGACTCTGCCAAATCATTCTCAAATGGTAAAAGTGGCTTACACCGGATTCTGGTGCTGTTTTTTGCTTAGATCATGATGGATTTGTTATAGTGGTGTTTGACTGTGTGGTTATGATTATATATTGAAAATTTTTGGAGGATTACAGATGAATAGAAAGTCGATTGTACAGGAATATTTTATTTTAGCCTTAGATGAGAATGGGAATATGCCTGTGATGCATAAAGAGGAATGTAATGCAGGTATTGTGGCAGCAGGCGTGATGGATTTGCTATGCAATGGTATTATTACTTTGGAAAAGAAGAAAATCACTGTCATCAAAGAGATGTCGAATGAACTGGAGCATATTATTTCACTGTACACCTATCTCAGTGAAAAACCACATTCGACGGATAAATTGATGAACGATTATATGGTATCCACAAGCAGGAGAATCAAACTACTTACAACAGAAATCGGAGAATCCTTGTTGGCAGATCATGTAGTGACGAAAGGGAAGGGTGGCTTGTTTGGCAATAAAACAAAATATATTCCTAATGAGAGTTATAAGGTTGAACTGGCAGATAGGATCAAATCTGCCGTGAATAAAGACGATGAAATTTCTCTTCACGATATGGCACTTATTTACATTTTAAACGAAACAAAGAATTTAAAGCGATATCTTTCGAGATCTGAAAATGATAAAATAAAGGCGAAATTGAAAGAGATGAAGAAGAATCCGGAAAATAAACAATTAGCCAATATGATAACTTATGTTAGTGACATTACTGCTGTTGCTATTGCCTGTATTGTGACAAACATTAATTCTTAAACATAGAGATCATTTGATAAAGAAAGAAGTGGAGGATCTTCTTAATAATTTGAATAGAATAACAGAAATACATCATTATTCTTTTGAACCTGTAGATGAAGGAGAATTTCGGATTGTTGCCGATTATAAAGATAATAGTGTGTATATTCAGTTCTTTTTCCGTGTGCTTGATAAAATTAATTCGGTCGATATAAAAGATAAAGTATTTCATATTGTAACGACAGAGTATTTGTTATATGACTTTTTGGCGGAGTTAAACAATGATTATCTTGATCTCATTTAAGGTTAGAAAGAAACTCATGGGGATGTGGCAGTTACGGTTGTTGCGGGGATACCTGAATCTAAGTATTAAATTTTCCAACTTGACATTAAACCAAGCAAAGCCGATAGAACAGTATTCATTTCATACAATAAAACGATGGTAGAGAAAAAGACAGAGCGGAATCTCCGACAGATACGAACATTCCAAAGAATATAACAAATTTGCTGATAGATCCTGCTGTTGTGGGGCGCTGGTATTGGAATAAAGATTTTTTTTATAATGTGGGCATAGATGTAGAAATTCCGGATGATGTAGATTATGGATTTTATGATATTATGGGCAGACAGTATGTAGATGAGTATAAAAATACGTTAGAAGTCTTTTTTAGAATTAAGCTCGTTGACAGATTCTATTTCTGATTCATTGACAGAAATAGGAAAGCCGTTCAAATTGTATGAACAAGCTGATGTATTAAAACTATTAAAAGGAATATCAGAGGCAACAAATCCTAAAGGGTTTCAAGAAAGAGTTGAAAACTGAAAGAGAACAAATGTTCAAAACATCCATTGCAATGATTGTAGTGCTGTGCTATACTAATACCATGAGCAAAGAAAGATACATAGGGAATGAATCACCCGCATACAGCGAGATTTGTTCCCTGTTTTCATAAATAAGATGTGGAGTGTCAGGTAATATTATTTAGTGCAGATTTGGAGGTGTAAAGTGCGAAGCCTGTTTCGCACAAAAAGAATGCAAAAACAGCGTTCTTAGTATAGATGCACAAAAAACTGTGCAGACGGAGGAACAATCATGGATCACTTTGTTTTACATTCAGAATACAATCCAACCGGAGACCAGCCGGAAGCCATCGAAGCCCTTGTAAATGGCTTCAAAGAGGGAAATCAGTTCCAGACGCTTCTGGGGGTTACGGGTTCTGGTAAGACGTTTACGATGGCGAATGTCATCGAGCAGTTAAACAAGCCGACGCTGGTCATTGCCCACAACAAGACGCTGGCGGCGCAGTTGTATGGTGAGTTTAAAGAATTTTTCCCGGAGAACGCAGTGGAATACTTTGTGTCCTACTATGATTACTATCAGCCAGAGGCATATGTACCATCTTCGGATACTTATATTGAGAAGGATTCTGCGATTAATGATGAGATCGATAAACTTCGTCATTCTGCTACGGCAGCATTGACGGAGCGGCGGGATGTGATCATTGTGGCCAGTGTATCCTGTATTTATGGTTTGGGCAGCCCGATTGATTATCAAAACATGACGGTTTCTCTGCGGCCGGGCATGGTCAAAGATCGGGATGAGGTAATTCATCGTTTAATCGATATTCAATATAATCGTAACGACATGGATTTTTCACGGGGTACTTTCCGGGTACGTGGCGATGTGGTAGAGATTTTTCCGGTGTCAGAGGAGGATCAGGCAGTACGGGTAGAGTTTTTTGGAGATGAGGTAGACCGTATTACGGAAATTGATGTGCTGACAGGGGAAATCAAAGCAGATCTGGAGCATGTGGTAATCTTCCCGGCGTCGCACTATGTGGTGGACAAAGAGTCCCTGGAACGGGCGATTGGTACGATTGAAGCAGAATTAGAAGAGCGGGTGAAATATTTTCGGAGTGAGGACAAATTGTTGGAGGCGCAGCGGATCGCGGAGCGAACGAATTTTGATATTGAGATGTTGCGGGAGACGGGGTTTTGCTCCGGTATTGAGAATTATTCCCGTCATTTGGCTGGATTAAAGGAAGGGGAGACACCCCATACTCTGATGGATTATTTTCCGGAGGATTTCATTATCATGGTGGATGAGTCCCACAAGACGATTCCGCAAGTACGGGGTATGTATTCGGGAGACCGTTCCCGGAAACAGACATTGGTGGATTATGGTTTTCGGCTGCCATCGGCTTTAGATAATCGTCCGTTGAATTTTGAAGAATTTGAGTCGCATATTAACCAGATGATGTTTGTTACTGCGACTCCGAATATATACGAGGAGGAACATGAGTTAGCCAGAGTGGAACAGATTATTCGTCCGACTGGTTTGCTGGATCCGGAAGTGACGGTGCGGCCGGTAGAAGGGCAGATTGATGATTTGTTAGGGGAGATTCGTCGAACGATTGAGGAAGGAAATAAGGTGATGGTCAATACTTTGACCAAACGAATGGCGGAGGATTTGACCGACTATCTCAAAGAGGTGGGAATCCGGGTGCGGTATCTGCATTCGGATATTGATACCTTGGAACGTTCTGAGATCATTCGGGATATGCGGTTAGATGCTTTTGATGTACTGGTGGGCATTAATTTGTTACGAGAGGGTTTAGATATACCAGAGATTGCATTAGTGGCAGTCTTGGATGCGGATAAAGAAGGTTTCTTGCGTTCCGAGATTTCTCTGGTACAGATTATAGGCAGGGCTGCCCGTAATGCCCAGGGGCGTGTGATCATGTACGGCGATGTGATGACAGACTCCATGCGGCGAGCCATCGATGAAACGAATCGTAGGCGGAGTATTCAGATGAAATATAATGAGGAACATGGCATCACTCCACAGACCATCAAAAAGGCAGTCCGTGATTTGATTAGTATTTCCAAGAAAGCAGAAGGGGGCAGTGGAGACATTGAAAAGGATTTGGAATCTATGAGCAATAAAGATTTGGAAAAGCTAATGAAGAAATTGACGAAAAAAATGCATACAGCAGCGGCAGAACTTAATTTTGAACTGGCAGCAGAACTGCGCGATCAGATGTTGATGATCAAGAAGCATATGCGGGATTAAATTGTCGGGTATATGGGGAGTGCAATGTTTCGTATTGTGTAGTATAGGTTTCCGGTGGTGATACATGATAGGAGGGAGGAGTTATGAGAATTGGTGTGAATTATTATCCAGAACAATGGGATGAAAGTATGTGGGAAGCAGATGCAGATCGCATGAAGGAAATCGGTGTTAATGTAGTTCGTTTGGCAGAATTTGCCTGGAGCAAATTAGAACCGATTGAGGGATCTTATGATTTTGCCTGGCTGGATCGCGCGGTACAGTTATTTGGAGATCGGGGGATCGAAGTGATTCTGGGGACACCGACGTGTACACCTCCACAATGGATGTTGCACAACTATCCGGAAATCATTCAGGTGGATCAATATGGAAATCGGGTTGCAACGGGGATTCGAGGACATCGTTGTGTGAATAGTCCTATGTTTCGTGAATTTTGCAGGCGAATTATAACAAAGATGGTGTCCCGCTATCGGGACTGGGATTGCGTGATTGGTTATCAGATTGATAATGAATTGGAGGCGAATCATTGTCGGTGCAGTGTATGTCAGGAACGGTTTCGAAGTTGGGTGAAGCGTAAATATGGAACGGTGGAGGAGGTAAATCAGGCATACGGTAATGCAGTGTGGAGTGGTGAATTTTCCGATTTTGATGAGATTGCGCCACCGATGGGGGAGCATTTATTGTGGATGAATCCATCAATGCATTTGGACTATCAATGTTATGCATCGGACAGTACGGTTGGCTATGCACGTTATCAGGCAGAATTAATACGAAAGCTGGATCCTGATGCCAAAATCACCACGAATACTTGGTTGTGCCAGCATATGCCGGATTTTTATGACTTGTTTTCCAATATGGATTTTGTATCCTATGATAATTATCCGACTGCGGAATTGCCACAGGATCCCAGAGAGCTGTATTCCCATGCATTTCATCTGGATTTGATGCGTGGTATTCAGGGAAAGCCATATTGGATCATGGAGCAGTTAAGCGGAATCATCGGAAGCTGGGCGCCGATGGGGAGAACACCGAAACCGGGCATGATTAAGGGATATGCATTGCAGGCATATGCACACGGGGCCGATGCAGTCTTGCACTTTCGATGGAGGACGGCAAAAGCCGGAGCAGAAATGTACTGGCATGGAATATTAGATTCCAGCAATATTCCAAGACGGCGTTACCGGGAATTTAAGGATCTGTGTCAGACTGTGAGAAACTGGCCGGAGATGGAAGGTTCTATGCCGAGGAACCATGTTGCGATTTTGTATTCCACATTACAGGAATATGCGTTTAAGATACAGCACCAGGCGGAAGGGATGTATTATCTCGAATACTTAAAATCATGGCATGATGCTTTTACCTGTCTGGGGATGGGTGTGGATATCATTGCATGGGACGCGCCGTTGAAACAATATGATATTGTGGTGGCACCTAATTTATTAGTAAATGACGAGATGGTGGTCAGACATCTATATGATTTTACAGAACACGGCGGAACCCTGCTGTTGACAAACCATTGTGGTGTCAAAGATGAGCACAACCAGTTTATGACAGAGGCTATTCCCTCTGTGTATCGTGAATTGGCTGGAATTACGGTGGTGGAATATGATCCGATAGGAACGGCTCATAAAAAGTTAGAGATATTAAACGATGTTTGGTTGAAAAATCTGGAAAAATGGAGATCAAGGATTGCAATGAATCCGGAAAGAGAAGAAGTTTTTTGTACCAGATGGTGTGATTTGTTGGAGATCAATCTGGGAAGCGTTGAAGTATTGGCGGCTTATGGGGAAGAATTTTATCGGGGGATGGCTGCGATTAGCCGGTATCAATATGGAGATGGGAAGTGTTACTATGTAGGGACAGGATTGCAAAGAGAGGCATATATTGCTTTGGCAGAAACGATTTTACAGGAGCGTAAGATGTTGTATTATGGGGATTTGCCGATGGGAGTAGAATTGACAGAGCGTACCAAGGGAGAGGTGACATGGCAGTTCCTATTTAATAATACGGAGGAAAGACAGATTGTCTCATTGGAGGAAGAGATTTCATTAGAACCCTTTGAAATGAGGATCATGCAATCTTAAAGTGGTAGAGTTTATAAAGTGGATATAAGACAGGAGGGCAGGCAGATGAAACGATGGAAGCGCATTCTGTTTTCGGTACTGAGTCTGGTGTGGGGTTATGTGTCTCTGGATTATCTATATTATGCTTATCGGTTGTTGGTGGGGGCCGGGAGTGATACTGGAACTTACCGGTTAGGTTTGGATAGTTTGCGACAATTATTAGGGATGGGAATGTTTTTGCTTTGGTTTGTGATATTGGCAGCATATGGCTGGCTGATTCGGAAGGCATCCATACAGATTGATTTGTTGGAACAGGATGAGCGAACCGGGGAACCCAGGATTCATCGAAAATGGTTTGATTTATTATTGCAAGGTGGTTTGGTATTCACTGGCGGTATTTTACGTTGGTGTTATCTGGTACTGATTTTATTCCCAAGCAGGGGTTGATTGTCATTGCGTATTTCGGTTGCTTATGGTATACTATTTTACGAAAACCGTTAAGTTCATTGGGAAAGTGGAGGCAATATGGCATCGATTAAGGAGATTGCTAAGCTCTGTGGTGTATCAGTAGCGACTGTTAGTAAAGCACTCAATGATAAAGCAGATATCAGTGAAGAAACAAAGAGTCATATTAAAGAAGTTGCAAAACAAATGGGGTATGTGCCACAGTATTATGCCAGAGCGATCCGGTTAAATCGGAGTTTCAATCTGGGTGTGCTATTTATGGATGAAGCATTAAGTGGCCTGACACATGAGTATTTTGCAAATATTTTAAATAGTTTTAAGGTAACAGCAGAGGCGCGAGGATATGACATTACATTTATTAATAGTGATAAGCACTATAAAAAAAGAAAAACATATTTGGAGCACTGCCGATATCGTGGACTGGATGGCGTAGTCATCGCCTGTATCAATTTTGATAACGATGAGGTCAGGGAATTAGTGGAGAGTGATGTACCGGTAATTACGATTGATCATTCTTTTGAAAACTGTACTTCAGTAGTTTCTGATAATATAGAAGGTATGCGTAATCTGGTGGAATATATTATTACTATGGGACATACCAGAATTGCATATATTTCCGGTGAAAATTCAGCGGTTACCAGACAAAGGATTGATAGTTATTATCAGACGATGAAAAAGCATGGATTGTCAATACCGCCGGAATATCATATCTCGGCTAAGTACCGGAATCTGACTTTGGCACGAAAATATACGAAACAACTTCTGGAATTGCCAGAGCCACCCACCTGCATTATTTATCCGGACGATTTTGCTGCGTTGGGGGGTATCGGTCAATTACATGATATGGGGAAAATTATAGCAGAAGATATTTCTGTGGCGGGCTATGATGATCTGATGATAGCACGTCAGCTTAGACCGCGATTGACAACGGTACATCAGGATACGGAGATGATTGGGAAAATGGCAGCAGAAAGTCTAATCGCAATGATTGCGAAAAAGTCTGATGACGAAGTGAAGAAGCTGATGGTGGAATCCAGGCTGGAGAAGGGACAATCCATCATGCCATTAAAGAAATAATGATTATATGAATTAAGAGACTGTGATATCCGGCTGTGAACCGACGAGTATCCAGTCTCTTTTGATTCCAAACTTTTTTGCCGATACTAGATCAGGGCTTCGATTTGTAGATTAGAGTTTTTGGACAAATCATAGGTCTGTCCGGTCTCTGAAATCACGACAGGCCGTGAAATAAAGGATTTGTTTAATAATATTACTCTGCCTTTTTCGTTATTAGATAATAACACTTCTGTATTGATATAAGCTTCTATGGTCCGTTCGATAAATAATAATAAAACACTCGGTTCATAATATTCTTTTTCCCGTTCCATTAATTCAATCACAGGAAATGGGCAGATTCCTTTGCGGTAACAACGGTTCGATGTCATAGCATCATATACATCGGCAACAGCAACGATGGAAGAAAAATATTCGATTTTGGCTCCCGGTAATTGATAAGGATAGCCGCTGCCATTATATCGTTCATGGTGTTGTAAAGCAGCTAAACATACCCGTTTATCCAGTGCTTTATCCTTTAATATTTCATAACCATATCTTGGATGATTACGTACAATGTTAAATTCCTCGTCCGTTAATTTGCCGGGTTTTGTAATGATTTCTGCCGGGATTCTGAGTTTTCCAATATCATGCAGCATGCCACAAATAGTCAAAACATTTAAATCATTATCATTCATATGCAGCCAGGTCCCGATCACATTACAGATTAAGGCCACATTCATGGAATGTGCATAGGTCAGGTCATCATACCCGCGCATACACTGCATCATATCTAACAAATGAAGCGGATTGCGAGATTTCCTAAGAAGTGATTTGACATCATTTAGCATATTGTCTACCAGACCATCAGAACTCTTTGTGACGATGTCATTGAGTGAGTTCTTGAAACTATCGATACAGGTGGAAAATTCTGTTTCAAATTGGCAAAACTCCTGCGTGTTTTGTACTCTATCAAAATATGTGGATGCACCGGTATCTGTAGCAGGGGCATGTATAGGAGTAGGGGTAGGCTTTTTGATAGGAATTTCCTCCTGCTCATATACTTTTACTGCCTTAACGGCATAATATTTCAATTTTTCAATGATTTCCTCGGTTAGCACAGTGTTGCTTTGGATCACCAGATGATTGGTGTAGGTATAAGCTGCCTCCGCTGCGACCATGCCAGGTTTGAGGTTGGCTGTTAATACTTTTTTGATTTTCATGGTACTCCCTCTTGATTAAGGCATATGTATGTCTTTTTAAGCTTTCAGCGTTAATGCAACATTTTGATCTATCTACGCAAATTTTATCATGTATCGGGAAAAATAACAACTCTTTGTAGGGAATTTCGCCATGTTACGTGAATTTCCATCAAAAAAATCTTGACAAGAGATGTGATTCATAATATAATCGTTTAATGTGGCGTGTGAAAGCTGACCAAAGCCCCGGTATAGGCAATCAGACGCAGTTAGTTTGAAAATATGAATATTTCGTTAGATTAAGTTAGGAGGTACTGGGATGAAAAGTTATATGGCTAGCCCATCCACGATTGAAAGAAAATGGTATGTAGTTGATGCTACAGGACATACATTAGGTCGCCTCGCATCTGAGGTTGCTAACGTATTAAGAGGCAAGAATAAGCCTATCTATACACCGCACATTGATACGGGTGATTATGTGATCATCGTTAATGCCGATAAGATCAAAGTTACCGGTAAGAAGTTAGAGCAGAAGATTTATTATCATCATTCCGATTATGTAGGTGGAATGAAGGAAACCACTCTCAAAGAGATGCTGGAGAAGAAACCGGAGTATGTGCTTACACATGCGGTAAAAGGTATGCTTCCAAAGGGACCTCTGGGACGCCAGATGTTAAAGAAGCTTCATGTATATGCTGGTCCAGAGCATGAGCAGGCAGCGCAGAAGCCGGAAGTATTAGAGATTGTAGAGAGAGCATAAGTAGAGAGGAGGAATTATTGTGGCAAACGCAAAATTTTATGGAACAGGTAGAAGAAAAAGCAGTATTGCTAGAGTATATTTAGTACCAGGTACTGGTAAGGTTACAATCAATAAAAGAGATATGGATGAGTACTTTGGTCTGGAAACATTAAAGATCATCGTTCGTCAGCCGATGGAAGCTACCAATACAGCAGATAAGTACGATGTTAAAGTGACTGTTCGTGGTGGTGGCTTTACAGGACAGGCTGGTGCGATTCGTCATGGTATTGCCAGAGCGCTTCTGACAGTTGACGCAGATTTCCGTCCTACATTAAAGAAGGCTGGTTACTTAACTCGTGACCCACGTATGAAAGAGCGTAAGAAATACGGTCTTAAGAAAGCACGTAGAGCACCACAGTTCTCAAAGAGATAATTATCTCGAAACGAGAAAATCAAGAAAAGCCCGATTTACAAGGGTTACAGAAGTTGTGGAATGTTGTCAGATGGGTTGGAAATTACATCGTATGCAACACATATGCAACAGGAATGCAACAAATATATCAATGATATGTATAGGACATTTTCAGAGAAATCTGGGAATGTCCTTTTCTGTTAAGCTCCATAATCAAATTGCTTCGCAATTTACGTGCTCCGCACTTTAAGATTCTGTCGCTATTTCCTCGGGTGAAAGTAAGGTCTCGCTTTGCTCGACTTTCCTTTCCTTCCTCGTCATATTTTATTAATCGCATCTACTAACTCCTTAATATCAAAGTGGGTATATACTTTTTCGGTAAGTGTCATAGCTCCGGAGTGCCCCACAATCTTCTTGATAATCGTCTGGTCAACTCCTGCCTCTGCTAACAAGGACACACATGTGTGTCTGCAACAGTGAGGTGTGCGATTAATCTTTAACTGTTCCATTAATGGATGGAAGTAGCTGTCATAGTAGTTTCTGTAAGTGAAATGCTTTCCGTCTTCTGTATGAAGCAAGTATTCACAGTCAGGGCAGGATTCGTACCAGCTCTTGTAGAAAGGAAGAAATTTATCTGCAATTGGTACTTTACGGATGCCGTTTTCTGTTTTACTGCTGATTACATCAAAGTACTGTTCCTCAAGATGAACATGTTCCTTTTTTAAATCCAAGAACTCTGAAATTCTTACTCCGTTATACAGTAGCATCAATATGATTTGATAATACTTATCATCTTTCTGCTCCCATATCCGCTTAATTTCTTCTTTCTCAAATTTGTTTCGGTCATACTTATTTGGATTGCGGTCCTTATACTGTGCTACATCCACAAAACTTGAATAATCTTTGTTGCAAATATCATTTTTTAAGGCGTAATCGAAAAACTGATTGAAAAGAACCTTGATTTTCTTGAGGGTAGGAAAGTTCTTCCGCAAGTATCAATGACAGTTTGCAAATCTATCAGTCGAATATCCTTAAAAACTTTGTTGTAAAGGGTACCACATGCCTTATAGGATGCGGTATATTCTTTGACATTGGATTCGGATACAGTAGGATACTTACGCTTGAACCATTCTTCATATATATCAGAGAAGGTCATCTTGGCAGCTTTGGTATCGAATGGATTATTGTTGTACTCTGCAAGCATCTGTAAGCCTTCAGCTCTTGTAGCAGTGTATTCAATTGTAATCATATCCTGAACCTGTTTGTCCTTTTCCTTATTATAGTGCCAGCCTGTTGTCTTTCTGACCTGATAAGGTTTTCTTCTTTTCCCGGAAAGTTTTACAACGCTTCCGTATCCGTTGGGTAACTTCATAAGCACCATTCCTTTCGCTTTGGATTCAGCAAGCTGATAGCGAAACAGAGTAGTTGCTAATCCTCGTGGATTGTTTTTGTTACACTTGGACGTATGGTTTTCCAAATCTCATAATTATCTTCCGTCTGACTGCCGGATGAAAGTAATTCCTTCATTGTCTGCCAGTCTTTTAAGAATTGTACGAGATTTTTGTTGTCAAAGAATATTCCCGGTTCGCCATCTGCCTCTTTAATTGATACATTGAATGCTTCATCAATGGCAAAGAGGAGAGGGAGCACATCTCCGTCAGCCTGAATGTCGAACTCAACCAATGAATTTACATTGACATTAAGTGCTTCGGCGATTTTCCTAAGCTGTTCAGGTTTTGGAATATTCTTGCCTAATTCATACTTGCGGATGGCAACTTCGTGGATGCCACACGCTTCTCCAAGTTCTTTTTGAGTTAATCCTCGAAATGTACGGATTAGCTTAATTTTTTTACCTGTATTCATCTTACCAACCTCCTGTAAAGTCAATCTAACATATCAAAAATGAATTGTCAACATTATTATTAACACTATTGACAGAGCAAACAAAGGTCTATATAATACAGAACATAAACAGAGCAAGAAATGCTCTATATGCAGGAGGTGGTAGAAATGCCAGAGGTACAATATAAGGTTGATTTACCAGCTTTTACAGGACGGAATGTACCAATCAAGGAGATAGCGAAGGCTATGGGGAAGGATGCTCAGTATGTAAGAGTTGGTATTCAGCAAGGGGTTCTCAAATTCGGTGTAGCAATAAAGATGGAAGATTCGAATGAATACAACTATTATTGTCCCGATAAAAAAGTTTGGGAAGAGACAGGTTACTTCAGAAGTATTCCTGAGACAGTATAGAAAGATTAGAGAAAGGATGTGATTACGATGGATAGATATATCAGTATGGAAGGTAGCTAATATACACCGACGAAGTTTACTTCTTGTCGGTGTAACCCTCGGAGAGCCCCCGCACTTTTGGCTTGCCGAAAGTGCTAGGGGGTTATCATCTTCGGCAGAGCAAAGATGATAACAGCACTGCGCCGAGAGAATTTACGGATAAGGAGGAAGTGTATGGGTGGCATATCTTATACAGCTCATGTGAGTAATAAGAAAAGTGCAATAACATCGGAAGCAAAACTTCAGAAGGTTGCAAAGCATAATCTTCGTAAGTATAAATCAGCAGATTATAATGCGGATAATATTTTCTTGATATACGGAACAACTAATCTTGTTCAGGATGTAAAGGATGTTTATCATAAGGAATTTGATTTGTCTCTTATGGTTTATAATGATTGTCAGAAAAGAGCAGACAGAAAGATTGATGATTATTTTGAACATGTGGCATCTAAGGAACAAGACATGGCAGTGGAGATCATCTCCCAGATTGGAGACAGAGAATTTTGGAAACAGAATGATGATGGTAAAGTTTATATGACGCAAATCTACAAATTAATGTTGAGTGAGCTTCAAAGAAAACTGCCGGATTTTAAAGTTGCCAATGCTGTAATCCATATGGATGAGGATAGTCCACATATGCATGTGATTGGTGTTCCGGTAGCAGCGGGATTTAAGAAAAGTTTATACAGGCAGGTTTCAAAGCGTAGCGTATTTACACCGGAGACACTATCAAAGATTCTGCAGGATGATTTAAGAGAATTTGCAAATCAGAGAGTAGAGTATTTTTTAGGAGACCGGATAAAAGAAAAGTCAAAAGGTCGTAACCATGATTTGTCAGTTATGGAATACAAGGTTGCACAAGAGGAAAACCGCTATGACGAATTGAAGGGGCAGGCAGATGAGAAATTGTAGGAGAAGGAACAGTTGGAGCAGGATGTGCAAAAATTATCCAATGATTGTGATTACTTATCAAAACAAGTAGCCTACTGCCAAGAAGATTATGAAGAAGTAACAGAAAAGGTTTGTGAAGCCAATGCAAGAGCAGAACGGATGGAGACGCATATTAAGACACAACGCGATACTATAGTGGATTTGGAGGAACAGGCTACAGAGCTTCAAAGAAAAGCGAATATCGCAGAACAGGTTTATGATATGGCAATAGGCTCCGGCGGTAACGAAGCCTTGAGGGAGAAACTTGTAGATGTTATGTACGAGAATAAACAACTGAAGGAAGAAAACTCTAAGCTTAAGCAGTTGCTGGAAAAGGCATATAACTTTATGAAACAGTATTTAATCGGGGAGAAGAACTTGTATGAACTGTTTCAGGAAAAGGTTGGAATGGTGCTTGAGAAGGTTAGGGATGGCTTTAGAAGGTAATGTATGTGGGGCAATCATTTGAATTGTCCCACATATGAAGAAAAATGCTGAAGTGAAAAGTTTATTTCCACTTTGAAAACAACTAGAAAAAGAGTGGCATT
>CAZFSU010000028.1:0-33327 GCA_964521555.1 uncultured Jutongia sp.
GGTAAGGTTTGGATTAAGATTTTCCCAGATAAGCCAGTGACAAAGACTCCTGCCGAGACTCGAATGGGTAAAGGTAAAGGTGCTCTGGAGTACTGGGTAGCAGTAGTTAAGCCTGGTCGTGTTATGTTTGAGATTTCAGGTGTATCCGAAGAGGTAGCCAAAGAAGCGCTTCGTCTTGCAACACATAAGTTGCCGATCAAGTGTAAAGTGGTATCTCGCGCAGACTTAGAAGGAGGTGCGGGCAGTGAAGAGTAAGCAGTTATTAGAAGAATTAAGAACAAAATCTGTTGCCGAGCTGAATGAAGATTTAGTAGCAGCAAAGAAGGAACTCTTCAATCTGAGATTCCAGAACGCAACGAATCAGTTGGATAATACCAGCCGTATCAAGGAAGTTAAGAAAAACATTGCTAGAATTCAGACGGTGCTCGCAGCACAGGATTAATTTGTGCGAAGGTGAAATGATAGCATTCGGTTATATTGATAAGTATGACGAAAGGAGGACTTAGGTCGTGGAGAGAAATCTTAGAAAGACTCGTGTAGGTAAGGTTGTTAGTGATAAAATGGATAAAACAATCGTTGTTGCAGTCGTAGATAACGTAAAGCATCCGCTTTATGGCAAGATCGTCAAGAGAACATACAAGTTAAAGGCTCATGACGAAGAAAACACATGCAAGATTGGTGATAGAGTAAGAGTGATGGAGACAAGACCATTATCTAAGGATAAGAGATGGAGACTTGTAGAAGTCATCGAGAGAGCAAAATAATTTTTGCGGAATATGGAGTTAAGAGTGAATGCTTCACTCTGCAGGTTTGTGTCTGCACTGCGACACAAACGTTGCAAGATGCACAAATTGCAGTGCAGAAATGAGGAGAAATCATGGTACAGCAGGAATCAAGACTGAAAGTAGCTGATAATACAGGTGCTAAAGAACTTCTTTGTATCAGAGTTATGGGTGGTTCCACCAGAAGATATGCAAGTGTCGGTGACATCATCGTTGCTTCCGTTAAAGATGCAACACCAGGCGGTGTTGTAAAAAAGGGTGACGTGGTAAAGGCAGTTGTGGTTCGTACAGTAAAGAGTATCCGTCGTCCAGATGGATCTTACATCAAATTTGATGAGAATGCAGCAGTTATCATTCGTGATGACAAGACACCAAGAGGAACACGTATCTTTGGACCAGTCGCTAGAGAGTTAAGAGACAAACAGTTTATGAAAATTGTCTCCTTAGCACCAGAAGTATTATAAGGGAGGTGTAAGTCGTGGCAACAAATAAGATTAAGAAAGGTGATACCGTTCGCGTGATCACCGGTAAAGATAAAGGTAGAGAGGGCAAAGTAACCGCTGTCAAAGACGGTAAGGTAGTAATCGAAGGTATTAATCAGGTTACAAAGCATACAAAGCCAAGCCAGGCAAATCCACAGGGTGGTATTGTACAGCAGGCTGCTCCTATCGATGTGTCAAACGTTATGTACGTAAGCAAAGGAAAGGCTTCCCGTGTTGGTTTTGAAATCAAAGATGGCAAGAAGGTTCGTGTTGCAAAGGCAACAGGAGAAGTGATTGACTAAGTTCAGAAAGGAGGGGAGCCCACAGTGACTCGCTTAAAAGAGACTTATCTTAACGAAATCGTTGATGCAATGACCAAAAAGTTTGGTTATAAAAACGTAATGCAGGTACCTAAGATTGATAAGATCGTTATCAATATGGGTGTTGGTGAGGCAAAAGAGAACTCAAAAGTTCTCGATGCCGCAGTGGCTGAGTTGGAGATTATTTCCGGACAGAAGCCAGTGATAACAAGAGCAAAGAATTCTATCGCTAACTTCAAGTTAAGAGAGGGTATGCCTATCGGATGTAAGGTTACCTTGAGAGGCGATAAGATGTATGAATTTTTAGATCGTCTTGTAAACTTAGCATTACCTCGTGTACGTGACTTCCGTGGTGTGAATCCGGATTCATTTGATGGCAGAGGTAACTATGCGCTTGGAATCAAGGAGCAGTTGATCTTCCCTGAGATCGAGTATGACAAGGTGGATAAGGTCAGAGGTATGGATGTAATCGTAGTTACAACAGCTGAGACTGATGAAGAAGCTCGTGAATTATTAACACAGTTCGGCATGCCGTTCAAGAAATAAGGAGGAAATATCATGGCTAAGACTTCTATGAAGGTAAAGCAGCAGCGCAAAGCTAAATTCTCCACCAGAGAATATAGCCGTTGTAGAATTTGTGGTCGTCCACATGCTTATTTGAGAAAATACGGAATTTGCAGAATCTGCTTCCGTGAGTTAGCTTATAAAGGACAGATTCCAGGCGTGAAGAAAGCAAGCTGGTAAGGAGGTAAAACAAGATGATGACGAGCGATCCTATTGCAGATATGCTTACAAGAATTCGTAATGCGAATACAGCAAAGCATGATACAGTAGATGTACCTGCTTCTAAGATGAAGGTTTCTATCGCAGAGATCCTCTTAAAAGAAGGTTACATTAAGAAATTTGATATGATTGACGTTGATGGAATCAACATGATTCACATTACGTTGAAATATGGCGCAGACAAGAAAGAGAAGATTATCACAGGTTTGAAGAGAATTTCTAAGCCGGGTCTTCGTGTTTACGCTGGTAAGGATGAGCTTCCTAAGGTACTTGGTGGACTTGGTATTGCCATCATTTCCACAAACAAGGGTGTCATGACTGACAAAGAAGCTAGAAAAGAAAATGTTGGCGGTGAGGTACTTGCATTCATTTGGTAATCCAATGGATTATATCTGGTATTATATCACTCGTTGTAATTACCGGATAGAGTACACACTATAGCAGGAATATCCTGTTCCAGGGATATTCAGAATGAATATATGGAGGTGCACGGCATGTCACGAATCGGAAAAATGCCTATCGCGGTACCAGCAGGTGTCACTGTTGATATTGCAGAAAATAATAAAGTGACTGTAAAGGGACCAAAGGGAACTCTGGAAAGAGTATTACCGGCAGAGATGATTATTAAGAAGGAAGGCGAGGAAGTCGTAGTAACTCGTCCAAACGACTTGAAGAAAATGAAATCTCTTCATGGTCTTACAAGAACTCTGATCAATAACATGGTTATTGGTGTTACAGAGGGTTATGAGAAGAAGCTCGAAGTAAACGGCGTAGGTTACAGAGCGCAGAAGCAGGGTAAGAAGTTAGTTCTTTCACTGGGATATTCTCATCCGGTAGAGATGGAAGATCCGGAAGGAATCGAGGTAACGGTCGATGGCCAGAACGAAATTATCGTTAAGGGTATCGATAAGGAAAAGGTTGGTCAGTACGCAGCCGAGATCAGAGAAAAGAGAGCTCCGGAACCATATAAAGGTAAGGGTATCAAGTATGCTGATGAGGTGATTAGGCGTAAAGTTGGTAAGACCGGTAAAAAATAGAAAAAGGAGTGAAATACGATGATTAAAAAGCAGTCAAGAAGTGAAGTTCGTGTGAAGAAACACATGAAGGTTCGTAATCGTCTTTCCGGCACAGCCGAGAGACCACGTTTAGCTGTATTTAGAAGTAATAATCATATGTACGCTCAGGTGATTGACGATACAGTCGGTAATACCTTGGTTTCCGCTTCCACTCTTCAGAAGGATGTAAAGGAAGGTTTGGAGAAGACAAACAATGTTGAAGCAGCAAGCAAGCTGGGCGAAGTAATTGCAAAAAAAGCATTGGATAAGGGTATCAAGACAGTAGTCTTTGACCGTGGCGGTTTTGTTTATCAGGGTAAGGTTAAAGCTTTGGCAGAAGCAGCTAGAGAAGCAGGATTAGAATTTTAGGAGGAAGACACATGAAACGTACAATTATTGACGCCAGCCAGTTAGAGCTGGAAGATAATGTAGTAACGATCAAGCGTGTAACCAAGGTAGTTAAGGGTGGACGTAATATGAGATTTACTGCATTAGTAGTAGTCGGCGATAAGAACGGACATGTTGGTGTTGGCCTTGGAAAAGCTACTGAGATCCCTGAGGCAATTCGTAAGGGGAAGGAAGAGGCTACCAAGAAATTAGTAGAAGTTCCTATTGACGAGAATGGCAGTGTGCCACATGATTTAACAGGTAAATTTGGCAGTGCATCTGTACTGATCAAGAGAGCTCCAGAAGGTACTGGTATCATCGCCGGTGGTCCGGCCCGTGCAGTGCTTGAGTTAGCAGGATATAAGAATATCCGTACCAAGTCTCTGGGATCGAATAACAAGAAGAATGTTGTATTAGCAGCAATCGAGGGCCTGAAGAACCTGAAGACTCCGGAAGAAGTCGCTAAGGCTCGTGGCATCTCTGTTGAAGAGCTGTTAGGATAAAACACAAAAAGTACTTCTAAGCCGGAATCGGCAAGAAGTACTAAGGTTTTGTGTAGCAGATTTGCAGGGCAAATCTGAAGTAAAGCAACACAGAGAGAGGTGTAATTATGGCAGATAAAGTAAAAGTAACATTAGTAAAGTCTACGATCGGTGCCATTCCTAAGCAGCGTGCAACAGTAGAAGCGTTAGGTTTGAAGAAGATCGGCCAGACCAAGGAATTGCCAAACAATGATGCTGTACAGGGTATGATTTGGCATGTAAGACACCTGGTAAAGGTGGAAGAGATCTAATCTTAATATATCGAAACCAGAAATGCTCCAAAAAGATATTTTTGGAGCATTTTGTTAAAATGAATGTATGATTCTATGTATTTGGGTTCCCAAGAGGATATGGCAATGCCAGAATCAAATTGGTTTCATGCATGGGGGATGCATGGGAATATGCGCAAAATAGTTCTTGATTTTATACTATTTCTATAGTACAATGATATATTGTAGCGAGGATATTAGACAGGCCTATCTGTCTAAGGGAAGAATGTATTATTCTTCTGGCGCGGCAGCGTCGTCCGTTAGTGATGTTTGGCTGTGGATACAGCCGTCAAATTAGGAGGTTTTTATGAATTTATCAACGTTAAGCCCGGCAAAGGGCGCAAAGCAGAGCGACAACTTTAGAAGGGGTCGTGGTCATGGATCAGGAAATGGTAAGACAGCAGGTAAGGGACACAAAGGTCAGAAGGCTCGTTCCGGAGCTCCACGTCCGGGTTTTGAAGGTGGACAGATGCCTCTGTACAGACGTATTCCAAAGAGAGGTTTTACTAACATCAATTCTAAGGAAATTATTGCAATCAATGTAGATAAGTTAGAGGTATTCAATGATGGTGATGTTGTAACTGTAGCAGCATTACAGGAAAAAGGTATCATCAACAATCCAAAAGATGGTGTTAAGGTACTTGGAAATGGAGAATTAACTAAGAAGCTGACAGTTCAGGTAAATGCATTCAGTAAGAGTGCTGCCGAGAAGATTGAGGCTCTTGGTGGAAAAGCAGAGGTGATCTAGGATGTTTGAGACAATCCGTAATGCATTCAAGATCAAAGATCTGCGTAAGAAGATTTTATATACTTTCTTTACTCTGATCGTTGTTCGTATTGGATGCCAGCTCCCAGTACCGGGAGTGGATGCCTCCGTTATTACAGATTTCTTTGAATCACAGTCGTCATTAGACTTTTTCAATCAGTTAACGGGTGGCTCATTTTCACAGATGTCAATCTTTGCATTGAACATCACGCCGTACATTACAGCGTCCATTATCATTCAGTTGCTGACTATTGCGATTCCAAAATTAGAGGAATTGCATAAGGATGGTGAGGAAGGCCGTAAGAAACTGGCAGAATATACCAGATATTTGACGATTGCTTTGGCCGTGCTGGAAAGTGGTGCAATGGCAATTAGATTTGGTCAGCAGGGATATTTAACAGATGGTGTAACCTTTACATCGATCGCGGTATTTGTTGTAGCTTTGACTGCGGGTTCTGCTTTCTTAATGTGGTTAGGTGAGCAGATCACAGAAAAGGGAGTTGGAAATGGTATTTCCATCATCCTGTTATACAACATCGTGTCCAGAATGCCGGAAGATATGATGAACCTGTTTGAAAAGTTTGTAAAGGGTGCATCCAATACTACAAATGGACTGATTGCTGCTGTGATCATCATAGCAGTGATTGTGGGAATGGTAGTATTTATCGTGGTACTTTCTGATGCAGAAAGAAGAATTAGTGTACAGTATTCCAAGAAGACACAGGGTAGAAAACTGGTTGGTGGCCAGACCTCTCATATTCCATTGAAGGTGAATACTGCTGGTGTTATTCCGGTCATCTTCGCAGGTTCCCTGTTCTCAATGCCGATTGTTATTGCAGGTTTCGCAGGTATTCAGCCTGCTTCCGGTAATGGCACTACGTTCGGACAGAAGATGTTAAAGGTATTAAATCAGAATAGCTGGTGCAACCTGAGCAACTTCGGTGAGTTCAAATACACATTGGGTCTGGTAGTTTATATTTTGTTGATTATTTTCTTTGCATACTTCTATACATCGATCACTTTTAATCCACAAGAGATCGCTATGAATATGAAGAAGCAGGGTGGTTTTGTTCCGGGTATCAGACCTGGTAAGCCTACGACAGATTACTTAACGAAGGTATTAAACAGCATCATTATGATTGGTGCAGTTGGACTTTCCTTTGTGGCATTTGTACCGATCTTTTTCTCCGGTGCATTTGGTGCGGATGTTTCCTTTGGTGGAACCTCACTCATCATTATCGTAGGTGTTGTGCTGGAGACCTTGAAGCAGATCGAATCTCAGATGTTAGTTCGTCATTACAAAGGATTTATCAGCGAGTAAAATATGGTTATCCTGCCATGTCAGCAAAATCATTTCGCAGGAGATCTGTATAATAGTGTATAGTAGAGACATTGTATCATTATTTGATGCGATGTCTCTTTGTTCTTGAAAAAATCTACTTTATTTACTATTAGTAGAAAGTATGATAACATAAAACAAGCATTATGCTAATGGTTTTTCTCATGATAAATTTGTGAGACAATATAAGAGGAAATGATATAACAGGCAATGATATGTTATCTCTTTGGAAAGATGGAAAGGGAGAAAATAAATCATGAAATTTATGCAGGCTACCGTGGAAGATCAGGCAGAAATATTGCAGCTATATCGGTCATTGGTGGGAACGGAATTTTGTGCATGGACAGATCAATATCCAGGCAAGGCGGAGATAGAAGGGGATTTGTCCAGAGATGCCTTATTTTGTTTGAAAGACATGGCTGGAACCCTTATAGGGGTCATCTCCATAGATCAGGATGAGGCAGTGGAGGCGTTGCCTTGTTGGACAGAGGCATGGAAGCCGGCTGGAGAATTATCCAGATTGGGAGTACGATCGGAATATCAGAATCAGGGTGTGGCGAGACAATTATTGCAATATGGCATGGCCGAATTAGAACATCGAGGAATGAAAAGTGTACATTTTCTGGTCTGCAAGACCAATCAAAAAGCGATTCGGTCTTATGACAAATTAGGTTTTAATATTGTGGGAGATTGTGAGCTTTTTGGAGAACTGTGGTGGTGTTATGAAAAAAGTCTTACAACGTGACTGTTGCAACAGAATAATTAGCATAAGAAGGAGGATTACGTAATGAATAATTTTGTTTATGATATTCCGGTCAAGGTATATTTTGGTGAAAATCAGCTTTGTCATCTCGGTGAGGAACTTAGCAAGTATGGCAGGCGTGTATTACTGACGTATGGTGGAGGTTCGATCAAGAAATCCGGGTTATATGATGCGGTATTATCAGAGATACAAAAAGCGGGTTTGGAAGTATTTGAACTATCCGGGATTGATCCCAATCCTCGTATTGATTCTGTGCGCAAGGGGGCACAAATATGCAAAGAGAAACAGATTGATGTCTTATTGGCAGTGGGTGGTGGTTCCACGTTAGATGCAACGAAGTGGATGGCAGCCGGTGCCTGTGTGGATTTTGATGCGTGGGATTTCTTTCAGGATTGGGCACCGGTGGAGAAGGCGCTTCCGTTGATTACGGTCTTGACACTGTCGGCTACCGGTTCGGAAATGGATAGTGGTGGCGTGATCAGTAATCCGGAAACCAAAGATAAGATTGGGCGTGTAGAACGGCCTCTGTTGCCAAAGGCTTCTTTTCTGGATCCGACTGTGACTTATAGTGTCAGCAGTTACCAGACAGCTTGTGGCAGTGCAGATATGCTGAATCATATTATGGAAGTATATTTTAATATGGAGACGGATCTGTATATGCTGGATTGTTTCATGGAAGGCATGATGAAGACCATTATCAAGTATACACCGATTGCTATGGCAGAGCCGGACAATTATGAAGCCAGAGCAAACTTGATGTGGACCTCTTCATGGGCCATCAATGGCTTTATCAATGGAGGAAAACGACAGGCTTGGAGCTGCCACCCTATGGAGCATGAGTTGTCGGCAATTTATGATATTACACACGGCTTGGGTCTGGCGATCCTGACTCCGCGTTGGTTGGAATATTGTTTGGACGAAACTACTGTCCCAAAATACGTACAATATGGTGTCAATGTATTTGGCATTGATCCGAAGTTGCCAGAGATGGAGATTGCAAAGAAAAGTATTGAATTGACGGCGGATTTTCTATTTAATACGCTGGGGTTGGATGACACCCTTACTAAAGTAGGGATTCAGAAAGAAGATTTTCCGGTGATGGCCAAGAAGGCCTGTGGAGGCGATGTGATTCCGGGATTTAAACCGTTGAAACAGGACGACATTGAAAAGATTTTTGAGATGTGCTTGTAGGATTATGTGATTAGAGAGTGGGATCAATTATGCGAAAAAGGCGGGGAGTGAAACATGGACAGCAATTTTCTTTATCCTTGTCAGACAAGAGTCGTGGTTGCGGGCGGAATTCTATCTGCCCGCGTTCCATTCTTGCACTAAAGCAATTTCTTTGGCATAGCCTGTATCATCGTTTGGAGTTTCCAGGATGAATGGTTTATTCTGAAGTGCCGGGTGATTTACTACACGCTTTAAGGCTTCGGTACCAATTTCACCCTCGCCGATTTTTTGGTGCCGGTCTTTGTGTGAACCCAGTGGATTCATACTATCATTTAGGTGGATGGCATAAAGCTTGTCCAGACCGATGATTTGATCAAACTCTGCTAACACGCCGTCTAAATTGTCTACAATATCATAACCGCCATCCCATACATGACAGGTATCAAAGCATACCCCCACTTGATCGGACAGGGCAACCTGATCCAGGATGGCTTTCAATTCTTCAAAATTGCGGCCGATTTCGCTGCCTTTTCCTGCCATAGTTTCCAGTAGAACGATGGTGGTATGTTCCGGTTTTAATGTGCGGTTAAGGGCATCTGCGATCAATTCGATTCCCTTTTCTGCCCCCTGCCCCACATGGGAACCGGGGTGAAAATTATAATAACCATGTTGGATTTGTTGCATCCGCTCCAGATCGTCTGCCAGTACTTCCAGAGAAAAAGAACGTACATCCTCTTTGGCGGCACAGAGATTCATGGTATAGGGCGCGTGAGCAACCAGTACACCGAACTGATTTTCCGTAATATATGCATGAAAGGCTTCTAAGTCTTTCTCGTCAATTTGTTTGGCTTTGCCGCCTCTGGGATTTCTGGTGAAAAAGGCAAACGTATTGCCCCCTAGTTTTGTTTCCTGTTTTCCCATAGCGAGATATCCTTTGGAGACGGACAGGTGATTTCCGATATAGATCATTTTGGTTCTCTCCTTGAGTTTATTAGAATGTTACTATAAATTATTTGTTGAATAATTGCAAGGTATTTTTGCCCCGTTTTTGTGATACAACTAAAAAATTATGTGAATCCGAAAAATGAAGATATTTTACAAGACGCAGGAAAAAATAAAAGGTAAAATGGCTCTTAACAAGGAGGTAATCCACATGAAGAAAGAAACAAGAACAGTGGTGTATGATGATGAATTAAGGCTTGAAGTATATCGCTTTGAGGGAATCATCCAGCCCTTTCCGAGTCATTTTCATGAGCATTATGTCATAGGGTTTGTGGAGAAGGGGGAGCGCGTACTCTCCTGCAGGGAGAGGGAATATGACATAGGGGAAAGCAGCATCTTGCTTTTCAATCCGGGTGACAGCCATGCCTGTGTCCAGAGTGACGGAGGGACATTTGATTACCGGGGCTTCAACATTTCACAGGAGATCATGCTTGATCTGGCGGAGGAAGTCACCGGGATACGGGAGCTTCCGGGATTTTCAAAGAATGTCATTTATGATGAGGAGGCTGCCTGCCATCTGCGCCTGCTCCATGAGATGGTGATGAAAGGGACAGAGGGGTTTGGAAAGGAGGAAACCCTGCTGTTCCTGCTTTCCTATCTTATCCAGAACTATGGGCAGCCCTTTGAAAGCTGTATTCCGGAGTGCAGACAGGAGATTGCAAAAGCCTGTAAATACATGCGGGAGCATTTTACGGAGCATATCTATTTAGACCAGATATGTCGTCACACAGGACTTAGCAAATCAACGCTGCTACGGGCCTTTACAAAAGAAAAGGGGGTTACGCCGTATCGTTATCTTGAGACAATTCGTATCAATGAAGCAAAGAAACTGTTGTCAGGAGGGATAGCGCCTGTGGAAGCGGGGATAAGGACGGGCTTTTCAGACCAGAGCCATTTCACGAATTATTTCAACCAGTTCATAGGGCTTGCACCAGGGGCTTATCGGGAAATATTCTCAGAAAAAGACGGGGATGGTGGGCAGCATGGGGAGTAAGAGGACGGCCGGGCATCTGGCGGCATTGTTCACAATCATCATATGGGGGACGACATTCATCTCCACCAAAGTCCTGCTTGTGGATTTCAGGCCCGTGGAAATCCTGTTTTTCCGCTTTGTCATGGGGTTTGCGGCATTGCTTCTGGTCTGTCCGCATCGGCTGAAAAACGTGAGCCGCAGGCAGGAGATGACTTTCGTACTGGCGGGGCTGTGTGGGATATGCCTGTATTACCTGCTGGAGAACATCGCCCTTACATATACGATGGCATCCAATGTAGGAGTCATCATATCGGTTGCACCGTTTTTCACAGCGATACTGTCTCATCTGTTCATGAAATCGGAGGGGAAACTGCGGGTAAATTTCTTCGTCGGCTTTGTGGTGGCAATGGCAGGTGTTGTGCTGATCAGCTTTAACGGTTCTAAGCTGGAGCTGAACCCGATGGGTGATGTACTGGCAGTCTTAGCGGCCTTGGTATGGGCGTGCTATTCCATACTGACGAGGAAAATAAGCGGTTTCGGTTATCCAGTCATCCTTACCACGCGCAGGACATTTTTTTACGGCATCCTTTTCATGGTTCCGGCATTGTTCCTGTTTGATTTTGAAGTAGGTCTGGAACGCCTTGCTGATATGACGCAACTACTCAATATCCTGTATCTGGGATTAGGTGCGTCTGCGCTCTGCTTCGTCACATGGAACCTTGCAGTAAAGGCGCTTGGTGCAGTGAAGACGAGTGTTTATATCTATATGGTTCCCGTCATAACAGTTGTGACATCTGTATTGGTGCTGAAGGAGACGGTGACATGGGTTTCAGCAGTGGGGACAATGCTGGCAGTCGCAGGGCTTTTCCTTTCTGAATACAGTGGAAAGAGGAACCGATTCAAAGCTTAAATTTTTTTAACCCTCGTTTCCGTAACAGTTTTGTGTACGAGGCTTTTTTCTTTTTCGGTAAAATAACCCTTGGCATTTTCTTTTTGGATGAAATCTTGGAAAATGCCTTTTTTCCTATAGTTCTGCCAGTGAGCTTTTTGCTTTTTATGGTGATTCTTTTGATGCGGCTACAGCCAGAGAAGGCATTTGCGCCTATTTTTGCAATGTTTTTTCCGATGATAAGGGTTGTAACCTTCTTGTCGTTCTTTAAAGCCTTTGAGGCGACGGAGGTTACGGTCAGCTTGATGGAGCTGCATGTGATTTTTGCCGGAATGGTAATTTTGGCAAGCGGTTTGATTGGCTTAACGTAGGCGACCGTTCCACCGGATTTGGAAACGGAAGTAACCCGATAATATCCCTTTGTTTTGGTATCCTTAATATATTTTCCTTTTACGATGTTGTTGATGCTCTTGATCTTGTCAGCATTAATTGCATTCTGGTATGAATCCTCATTGGTATTGGAGGTGGAAGTATTTCCGGTCTGTCCCGGAACACTGCCGGCAGACGGAGCGGATGCGGGTATATCTGACGGCGTGTTGCTGCCAGCCGGGGCAGATGGAGTCTCTGACGGGGTGCTGCTGCCGGAAGGAGCCGGAGAATTTGTCGGCGCGGCAGGATTTTCGCTGCTGGATGGAGGATTGCTGAGCTTTGGAATGACTTCGGTTCTGGTCTCCTGACAAACGGTGCAGGTATAGGTCATCTGTCCGTTCTGTGCTGTGGTTGCCGGGATTGTTATGGTACCGTCATCCCAACTGTGGTCTGCCAGCGGCAGCTCTGTTCCCGCAAACAAAAGATCGCCACACTGCAGGCAATACTCTTCGGCGGTATGACCCTTTTGGGCACAGGTGGAGGCAATGGCATTTTTAAATTCATGATCAGTATCTTCATGGGTACAGTCATTGACGGTGATGGTTATGGAACCGTAAGCATTGTCATAGCTGTATCCGGCATTGGCTCCAACATGATAATAGAGATCATATTCCGTGACATCACTGTCGGACAGAGTGGGCTTTGCGTTCCGTATCGTGGCGCTCCAATCGAATATGCCTGTATCTACCGGAATGTCCGTGCCTTTGATCACAACACTTCCTCCGGTCAGAATGGATTTGTCTACAGTATCGCCTCTTGTGATGGCAGATGCCTCCGGCAGTTCCTTGATTTCAATCTCAGCCTTCTCAATGGTTACCTTGGCATCCACGATTGCAATGGTCACAATGTCGCCGTTTACTTCACGCTCCACCTTCAGGGTGACAAGATTGGCGGTATCCTTCACGGTGGTATATTCGGGACAGGCATCACTCCATGTCACAAGCTCGGGATGCTTGCTGTGGTTTTCAGCATAGGTATTGCTGTAGGAGAGGATATCTCCTTCCTCGGTTCCCTTGATTTCGGTAATTCCTGCATGGGGCTTTGTGTCGTACTGACCGATATAGGGTGTGACCATGACGTCTGTGAGATAGGCAGGATTTCCTTGAATCTCATTCCCTTCCAATGTGCCCTTGGAGGAAAAAATTTCATTTTGATTATCAATCACTCCTTGGTTGATGATCGTTCCCTTGTTGACGATGGTCCCCTTGTTGACGATGGTCCCCTCGACAATCAGAGTTCCGCCATATGCAATAGTAACCGTCGCTCCCTGCTCGATGGTGAAGTTTCCGTGGATGGTCATACACCCGCCGCTTACAATATACAGGTTTTTTTCGGCGGACAGTGTCATATCAGAAGGCAGGTTCTGTGTGTCTGTGACAAAAAACATTTCGTCGCTTTGATCCAGGCTGTTCTGTGTGCCGTCCCATGAAAGATGGATAGTTCCCACCGAAGGATGTCCATTTTCCGAAAATTTCTGATAGGTATCTGAATTTTCGTTTGCAATTACAAGGTCTGGATACTTCAGGGTGGTGGGATTGACATCAAAAAGCTGTCCTCCCAGTGTAGTTATGTTATCTCCCAGCGCCAGATAGGTAATGCTGTCACAGTCCCAGAATGCCTGGTATCCTACAGAGGTGACTGCAGCAGGCAGGCTGGTCAGCTCCAGATTCTGACAGCCATGAAAGGCCTGATCGCCTATTTCGGTTAAGCTCTCCGGCAGTGAGAGGGAGGTCAGGCGGATACAGCCATAAAAAGCATTATATCCAATGGAAGTCACACCTTCCGGCAGTGTGAGTTGTGTCAGATTGGAGCAGCCCCGAAAGGTTTCGTCCGGGACAGCGGCCAGTCCCTCCGGAAAGCGGGTGACTGCCAAGCGGGTGCAATTCAAAAAAGCGGCGTTTCCCAGGCTGTCCAAGCGGGCGGGCAGGGAGGTCAGCTTCATATTGGTACAGTTGTAAAAAGCATACTGTCCGATAGAGGTTACGCTGTCCGGAATACTGGTAAGAGCCAGATTGGAGCAGCCGGAAAAGGTACTTTGACCAATAGAGGTCACTCCCTCCGGAAGGCGGGTGACTGCCAAGCGGGTGCAATTCAAAAAAGCGGCTTCTCCCAGGCTGTTCAAGTGGGCGGGCAGGGATGTCAGCTTCATATTGGTACAGTTGTAAAAAGCATACTGTCCGATAGAGGTTACGTTGTCCGGAATACTGGTAAGAGCCAGATTGGAGCAGCCGGAAAAGGCCCTTCGACCAATGGAGGTCACTCCCTCCGGCAGGTCGGTGACTGTCAGCCCGGTGCAGCCGGAAAAGGCCTCGTTTCCGATTTCGGTCAGAGCGGCAGGGAGCTTTGTGATGTTTCCGGAATAGTCGCTAAATGCCGAAAAACTGATTTTGGTAATGGTGTATGTCGTGCCGTCGTGCAGCACAGTATCCGGAAGCTCTCCGCCGGCAAAGTTTGGGCTTTGTTCTATGGAGACCGTTCCGGATTCATTGGTCTGTGTGATAACAGAATACTTGATTCCCAGAGTATCAGAAAAGGTTTCTGCCTCTGCCGCATAGCTTCTGACGGCGGTGCCCGTGGCTGCTGTCAATGCCAGTGCAAGACAGAGTGAGAGGGTAAGTATTCTTTGGACATAGGACTTCAATACTTGTTTTGTTTTCATACATTTTCCTTTCTTGCCGTTTGCATGATGTCTGCCGTTTTATATCTTCCGCATAGGAAGTATTTAAAAAGGTTTTTGATCAAGTAACGGATGGGAGTCATTCTTCTTATTTTTCTTTAAATAATAACACAATTTAAGTCATTGTGCGATCCTATATTTTCGCATTGGCGGGAAACGAATCCAAGCCTTGGTTTTGGAGAAGCCCAATGCCGATTATACCTATGCAATGGAACCAGGGGGCTAATAGTTTCTTTCTCACTTGAGAAAATCGAGATATAAAATTGAGAGTTTGTATGCTATAATCAGTATGACAAATCCGGTTTTGTGGAGGAAATGACAATGATTGAGAAATAAATAGAACAAATGGAAGAACATGTTGATTGTGATTTGCATCAATGTTAAAGATTGAATGTTTAAGGATAACATTATGAAAAATATAATTATATGGATTTGGGGAATACCTAATCTGCCAAGAAATAAAGGTGATGATTTCGTTCTTTCTATAGTATTTTAATTAAACGGAAGGAATGAAATCATATGTCGAAAATTGAATATCTTAAAAGATACCTATTTCTTTGCATAGCTCTGTTTATTATGTCGTTAGGAGTAGCTTTTTCCATTAAGGCTAATTTGGGAACTTCACCTATTTCAAGTGTTCCTTATGTTGTAAGTCTCATAACTCCGATAACAGTTGGGATGGTAACCATTCTTATGCACTGTGTATTTATTTTGCTGCAAATAATTATTTTGAGAAAGAAATATCAGCTTATACAGTTGATGCAGTTGCCAGTGGCACTTATTTTTGGATTTATGACAGACTTTTCAGTGTGGCTGATTAACGGGATAGCCTATACATCTTATCTGACACAGTGTATTTTATGTATCATGGGAATTGTTTTGGTGGCTATAGGTGTCAGTATGGAGGTTACGGCAAATGTTGTTACATTAGCAGGAGAGGGACTTGTACTTGCAATTTGCAGAGTATTGCCTATTAAATTTGGAAATATGAAAGTATGCTTTGATGTTACATTAGTAGTAATAGCTATATTGATGGGATTTCTCGCAAAGGGAGAATTATTAGGAGTTAGAGAAGGTACGGTTGCTGCGGCTTTGTTTGTAGGTTTGCTATCCAAACAAATTTGTAAGCCGTTAACGAAAATAATGAATCAGCTTAGTAAGGAATAGATTAGAATAAAAAATCCAGTTTGTTGAATTTGTGGAGGAGGCATTTTAGGAGGATTATCGTTTATGATAAAAATATTAAAAGGCTATTTATTTAAATAGTGGTTCTGATATGTCATAAATATTTTTGATTGATTATTGATTTTTTCGATCAGGTATATAGGGAGCAATTTCTCTTATAAGTTCTATAAAATCAACTTCAAGAGCAACAGAAAGATATTTTAAAGTTATTAAATTAGGAAGATTATAACCATTTTCTATGTTACTTAAAGTTTTTTCGGATATTTCTCCGTCTTCTAATAAGCCTTTCTTTATTCGATCTTCAATAAAAAATTGGCGAGAAGAACTTGAACTTAAATTACAAGAGGATTTCCCATTTATGCAACAGAATAGAGTAGAAAGCGAGCATAATATTTATAGAAAGTGGGGGATTGAATGCTCTAGTGGATGGTATCAGCTTCTTCATGATTTGTGTCAGGAGATAACTGATAGGTATGCAGTGGATGAGGCTCCGGTAGATATTGTAATTCAGCAGATTAAAGAAAAATTTGCAAGTTTACGTTTTTACTATTCATATGAAGATGTTGCTTGTCCGATACAGGCAATTGATTGCTTAGGAGATGGAATAAGCATACGTTTTCAATCAGAAAACACAAGTGGTAATGAAAAAACAAAGAAGCTACGGGGTGATATTGCTCAAATTGTTCGCAGGTATGAGGAGAAAAGCAAAACTGTTTGTGAGAATTGCGGACAAACAGGAAATATGCGAATGGATATGCCTTGGAAAAGAACATTGTGTGATGATTGCTATGAAAATTACCTGCAAAAAATTAAAGCAAAGAAATAAGGTGTATTATGGACTATATTGATAAAGTTGTTAGTGGTATAAATAAGATAGAATTCGAGCAGTTTGTGAAAATGGAAGATGAATTATCATCAATTGATGAATACATGATGCGAGCATGGCATATACGTTCATTCTACTGGCAGATGCTCGATGTATGGTCTTCTGTTGATCTTGCTAAATGGTTGTGGAGGAGATGGCAGAAGACGAAAGAAGATTTGCGATTAACTATGACCTGTTAAAAGAGGGGAAACGAAACTATAATGAAAATTCTTAGTAGTAAGCTTTTCTATTTTACCACTATTTCTACTACTAACAGGTAGTCACAACTTGCTAAATTATGTTATAATTTGCCTGATTGACAAGTAAACAAAAGTTTAATCATAAACTCGGAATGTTTCGCAAAATTGAGCATTTTCGAGCAAAAAGGAGCAAACAATTACTATGAAAAAAGTATTATTCATCTGCCACGGCAATATTTGCCGTTCCCCAATGGCCCAATTTGTCATGCAGGATCTTGTCCGTAAATCTGGACACGAGACAGATTTTCTGATCGAGTCCAAAGCAACCAGTACGGAAGAATTGGGAAACAGTCCCCACTATGGGACAGTACAAAAAATGCGTGAAATGAATGTTCCTATGGTTCCTCATCGGGCGGAACAAATGTGTCGTAGGGATTATAGGGATTACGATTATATTATTGGCATGGATCAGTGGAACTATCGCAACATTTTACGAATTGTAGGGAAAGATCCTGAGAATAAAGTGTCCCTGTTGTTGGACTGGACGGATCATCCAGGGGACATTGCTGATCCGTGGTATACCGGCAATTTTGACCAGACCTATGATGATGTATTGGAAGGGTGTGAGGTATTATTGCGGAGTCTTTTGGAAAGTGAATTGAAATAATGTTTGCTTATGTTGGTATCGTGAGTTAAATCGTTCCTTTGGATCTTGTTTGTTTTGGTGCCGAATCTGTCTGTTTTTGAGACCTAAATCATTCTTGAAAAATCCCATGTACTCGTGTATCATAGAATATACTAGTATATTTATGATGTCGTGATCAGATCATTGGTGTTGTATTCCACCAGTGTTATTTGGATTTTCACATCATAGTATCAAACTTTAGCGTCAGGGGCGGATCGGGATAAAAAATATTAGGAGGAGTTAGGTACGATGAGCGATATCAAGGCAAAGATCCTAAGCAAATTTACAGAGGTTTATGGAGGAGAAGGCAAGGCGTTTTTTGCACCAGGTCGTGTGAATCTGATCGGTGAACATACAGATTATAATGGGGGGCATGTATTTCCTTGTGCCTTGACGATTGGTACTTATGCCGTGGCACGGAAACGCGAGGACCGGAAACTGCGATTCTTTTCCATGAATTTTGAACACCTGGGGATTATCGAATCCAGTTTGGACGACTTGAAGCCACACCGTGAAGCCGGATGGACAAATTACCCTAAGGGAATTATGTGGGCATTAAAAGAACGTGGGTATCACTTAGACCAGGGAATTGATTTGTTATTGTTTGGCAATATCCCAAACGGATCGGGGCTTTCTTCTTCCGCATCGGTAGAGGTGGTAACCGGATACATTTTAAGTGAGTTGTTTGATCTGGGTATTTCCAATCAGGATTTGGCATTGATTGGTCAGTTTTCAGAAAATAATTTTAATGGAGTTAATTGTGGTATCATGGATCAGTTTGCGATTGCTATGGGAAAGCAGGGGCATGCGATTTTCTTAGATACTGCGGATCTGTCATATGAATATGCACCTGTGAGATTGGAAGGGGCTAAGATCGTGATTGCCTGTAGCAATAAAAAGCGTGGTCTGGGGGATTCCAAGTATAACGAGCGGCGTGCGGAATGTGAAAAAGCACTTTCCGAGTTACAGGAAGGTATGGGGATTCAGACACTGGGTGATCTGAATGAAGAAGAGTTTGAGCAGGTTAAGATGGCGATCAAGGATGAAGACCGCCGCAAAAGAGCGAAACATGCAGTTTATGAAAATCAACGCACCATCAAAGCAGTGAAAGCATTGCAGGAGAATGATATCGAATTGTTTGGCAAATTGATGAATGAATCTCATATATCGTTGCGGGATGATTATGAGGTGACAGGCAAGGAGTTAGATACTTTAGTGGAAGAAGCATGGAACGTGGAAGGTGTGATCGGCTCCCGCATGACAGGTGCCGGATTTGGCGGCTGTACCGTTAGCATTGTAAAGGATGAAGCGGTGGATACGTTCATTGCCCGGGTGGGGAAAGCATATAAAGAAAAAATTGGATATTCTGCTGACTTTTATGCAGTAGAGATTGGCGCTGGTCCACGTCATCTGTAAAAGAGAGAAGGGGTAATTTATGAAGCGAGTGGTAGTTACAGGTATGGGGTTGATTACCCCGATTGGTAATACGGTGAAAAAATTTTGGGAAAATATACACGCGGGAAAGGTGGGCATTGGACCGATCCGAAACTTTGATACAACGGCTTACAAGGCAAAATTATCTGCGGAAGTCATAGAATTTGAACCCAAAGATTATATGACACCCAAGGATGCAAAACGTATGGATCGTTTCAGTCAGTTTGCAGTAGCGGCAGCGAAACAGGCTTTGGAGGATTCCGGATTAGATCTTGCTTTAGAGGACTCGTATCGTCTTGGAGTATGCATTGGTTCCGGGACCGGCAGCCTGATGGGAATTGAGCGGGAGTATGATAAGCTGTTAGCTAAAGGACCGGGGCGTATTCATCCATTGACGGCACCAATGGTATTGGGTAATATGGCAGCCGCCAATGTGGCGATACAGTTTGGGCTTCATGGCAAGTGCCTGGATGTAGTTACTGCCTGCGCCACTGGTACCAATTCCATTGGCGAGGCATTTCGTTCTATTCAGCATGGCGAGGCAGATGTGATCCTTGCAGGCGGTGTGGACAGTTCAGTGAGCAAATTTGGTGTAGCGACTTTTCAGGCATTGACCGCGCTGACTGATTCCGAAGATCCTTTACAGGCTTCTATTCCCTTTGACAAAAAGAGAAATGGTTTTGTCACAGGGGAAGGTGCTGGTGTATTATTGTTAGAAGAACTGGATCACGCCAAAGCGCGTGGGGCCCATATTTATGCAGAGATTGGCGGTTATGGTTCTACTTGTGATGCCAGTCATCTGACAGCACCGTTGGAAGATGGTGCCGGTGCTGCCAGAGCTATGACACTGGCGATACAAGATGCAGGACTGACACCGGGAGACGTGGATTATATCAATGCACATGGAACCAGTACCCCGATGAATGACCGTATTGAGACGGCGGCCATCAAATTGGCTTTTGGTGACGAGGCATACCGGGTTAAGATTAATTCCACGAAATCCATGATTGGACATCTTTTTGGTGCAGGTGGGGCAGTGGAACTGATTACCTGTATCCAGTCTATTGGAGAGGGATATATACATCCGACGGTGGGATTGGTAGATGACGATCCGGACTGCGATCTGGACTATACCAAGGGCGAAGGTATATATATGCCGGTCAATGTGGCCATAAGCAATTCATTGGGATTTGGGGGACATAACGCAACTGTTTTAGTGAAAAAATATGAGGTATAGGATTTGCATTGGATACCTATCCGGCAAAATTCTTTTGCAGTACATTTGCAGAGCGGAATCGTATGAGATTTTCATGCAGCAGATCCGTTATTCAACGGAGTAGCGGAAAGGAGTGACAACTATGGATAAAATAGAATTACAACAGATGTTAGATATGGCAGAATGCGGTATCTTTACTACGAAACAGGATACCGAGATGGAATTGCTATACGCTAATACTGGATTTTATGAGATACTTCAGTATACGCCGGAAGAATTTAAAGAAAAGTTTGATAATAGGGTTTTGGCCGCAGTATTGCCGGAGGACAAGCAGAAGGTTCGGAATTTGATTGCCAGACAGAGAGTGGCAGGCGGCAAACTACGATTGGAATTTCGTGCAAAGCGCAAGAATGGTTTGGTTGCATGGGTTTCTTTTTCCGCGAATAGTATCCTTAATGACGGACAGATGATTTACTTTTGTTCCTGTATGGATATCACGCAGACGAAGCGCAATCTGGCTGAAATATATCAGGCAAAGCGGGAGGCGGATCTGATTGCCAATAATATTCCGGGTGGAGTGATCAAGCTGCGCATGACGGATTTTAAATTGTTGTATGCGAACGAAGGTTTCTTCCGTTTGGCAGGTTATACCAAGGAAGAATACCATGTCAATTTTGGAGGCCATGTAGACCAGGTGCTTCATCCGGATGACCGGAAAATGGTACAGAATCAGGTTCATTCTGCTTTGAATAATCATGGCTTGATTGGATTTGAATATCGAATCATATCCAAATCAGGAGAGGAACATTGGTCTTATGTCAATGGCTGCCGTGTGGACGATGACGAGGGACAGCCGGTCTATTTATGCGTTATCATGGATATTACTCCTAGAAAACAATTAGAGCAGGAATTGGCAGATGCGGCAAAGCGTTCTGATATATTATCTGATTTTATGAGGATTACTTGCTGGACTTACGATATTAAACAGAATAAATTAAGCCGCAGTGGCAATCTGATTTCTTCATATTCAGACGAGACGGCATTTGAAGGAGAGTATTGGCTCCAGCATTTAGAGGAAATTATTCATCCAGATGAGGCGGAGGATTTTCGAAGACGATTTCAAGAGAGGATCAATGAGATTGGACAATCCAGCAAAACATATCATATTAAAGATAGTAATGGAGATTATCAACGAACAGAGATTAGTTGTGTTTCCGTCAGTAGAACAGACGGGGCAAAGCCGGATTGCATCTTTGGCATGACCCGGAAATTAGAATATAGTGATGATGCTGTGGGAACAGATTTGCAGGTAACTGAGCAAATGGAAAATCTGGAAAACAGACTGGTTCATATGGCAAAAAGTGCCCAGGCACAGGCGGAAGATACGATTACTAATCTGCTTTCTTATAATCACTTTTTGCAGCAGGCAGGAAGCAAGATTGAAAATCGTGCGGAAGATGATCGCTATGCTGTTTTCTGTGCAGATATTAATGAATTTCGGAAATTCAATTATCATTATGGGTTTTCCATAGGTAATGATATTTTGAAACAATATTCAGAGGTATTACGCAATTATATTGCCAAAGACGGGTTGTATTCCCGTGTGGATGGTGACTACTTTGTGGGGATGGTGCCTTATGCGAACCATAAACAATTATTGCAATCGTTATCTGAGATGAGCAGTCATCAGGATAAACTGAATGCGACAGAAGAACAGCAGATTGCTTATAGCACAACGATCGGTTTGTATCTGATGGAATCGTCGGACCATGAATTGGGTGAAATGTTGGAAAAAGCAGATCTGGCACGTCGTAGCATTAAGGGAATGAATAACAATGTTTACGCGATTTATACGGAAGATATGCAGTACAACAACACACGTGAAGAAGATATTATGCAACAGATCTGGCAGGCGATGAAAGATCAGACGGTGGAGATCTGTTATCTGCCACGTATACAGGGGGATAGGGAAAATATCATTGGCTGTAAAGCAGTCACCAGAATCCAGTTACGGGAGGGGCAGTATATTGAGTCAGATACATTGCAACGGTATATTGAGCGTGGCAGCAAACTAAAGGAGTTTGCATTTTATACACTACGTCATGTATGTAATAACATTGGTGCATGGAAGGCGAAAGGAAACGAAGTGATTCCATTTGCGGTGGAAGTGACTGCCAGACAGCTTTCTCGCAAAAATGCAGTGGCGATGATTGATGAAATTGTCGTAAGGAGAAACAAGTTGGAGCCGTCAGATCTGATTTTTGAATTGCCAGAACGTTATTTTGCCAATATGACCAATAGTTTGCGGATTGCGTTGGAGCAGTTGTGTAAACGTGGTTATCAAGTGGTGATTAGCCGTTTTGGTTCCGATCATACTGCGGTACAATCATTGCGTGATTTACCGGTGACAGGTATTAAATTTCACGGAGAGTATTTCGGAAGCTATATGACCAATAAACGGGAACAGATTATTTTGAGCAGTATTGTCAAAATGGCCGGAGACTTGGGAATGGCTGTGACCTGTGGTGGAATCAATACAAAGCTGCAGGAAGAATACGCACATTCTCTGGGCATTGAAATTCTGGAAGGCGAAATGTATTATGGAGCGATGCGCAGTAATGTGTTTGAAAAATGTTTTCTCATGAAATAAGATTCTGATCCGGGGATATCAAAAGATATTTTATCCGATTATCTTTATGTTGTAAAAAGATGGTTAGACAGGAGGTTAAAAAATGAATGGGAACAAGAAAAAACTGGTGATAGCCTTGCTGGTGCTTGCATTAAGCATCAGTGCGATAGGGACGACTTGTGCGGAGGCGGCATCTCGTCCGGCCAAACCTAAATTTAAGGTGATGAAACGCACCAAGAAGACGGCGACGATTAAGGTGAAAAACAGCAAAGGTGTGACTGGTTATCGTATCTATTTAAAAACAGGCAAGAAGGGGAAATGGAAATTGCATGATTTTGCACTACACAGTAGCAAAATCAAGTTGACAAAGTTAAAACCCAACAAAGTTTATTATGTTAAATTAAAAGCATGGAAGACAAGAGGACATTCTGTTCGTCTGAGTCGTTATTCTAAGACGCTTAAAATAGGTAAGTATCAATCTGGGAAAAAGGCACCAGCCAGTACGCCGGTGCCAACCGTAGTACCGGGTGGGGGACCGGCTACTGAGAGTGCCATTACAGTAACGCAGTGATTTTGCAGGTTGTTCTTGCAAAGCAGTATATAAGCGTGTACAATAGATGTTTGATTGAACAGAAAATGGAGGAAAAAGAACCATGTTAGATTTGAAGTTTCTCAGAGAGAACCCGGAAATCGTAAAACAGAATATTAAAAATAAGTTTCAGGATGAAAAGTTACCTCTGGTGGATGAGGTGATCGAGCTGGATGCCCAGGCGCGAGCAGCACAGCAGGAAGCAGATGAGCTTCGTGCATCAAAGAATAAGATCGCGAAAGAGATCGGTGCATTGATGGGGCAGGGCAAGAAAGACGAAGCCGAGGCGAAAAAAGCGGAAGTAAAGGCAAACAAAGATCGTTTGGAAGAGCTGGAAGTTCAGGAAAAAGAATTGAAGGCGAAAGTGCGGGAAATCATGCTGGTGATCCCGAATATTATTGATCCAAGTGTGCCGATTGGTAAGGATGACAGCGAGAATGTGGAAATTACCCGTTATGGTGATCCGGTTGTGCCGGATTTTGAAATTCCTTACCATGCAGAGATTATGGAACGTTTTGATGGTTTGGATATTGATGCTGCCGGTAAGGTGGCGGGCAATGGCTTTTACTATTTGATGGGAGACATTGCCAGATTGCATTCCGCAGTGTTGGCATATGCCAGAGATTTCATGATCGGACGTGGATTTACTTATTGTATTCCGCCTTACATGATTCGCAGTAACGTGGTGACAGGTGTGATGAGTTTTGCTGAGATGGATGCAATGATGTATAAGATTGAGGGCGAGGATCTCTATTTGATTGGGACAAGCGAACATTCCATGATCGGAAAGTTTATTGATACGATCACAGAAGAAAAAGAACTGCCTAAGACATTGACCAGCTATTCTCCTTGTTTTCGCAAAGAGAAGGGGGCGCATGGCATTGAGGAACGTGGTGTTTATCGTATCCACCAGTTTGAGAAGCAGGAAATGATCGTGGTGTGCAAGCCGGAAGAGAGTATGCAGTGGTTTGATAAGCTGTGGCAAAATACAGTCGATTTATTCCGTACTTTGGATATTCCGGTACGTACCTTGGAATGTTGTTCCGGCGACCTGGCGGATCTCAAGGTGAAATCTATTGATGTGGAAGCATGGTCACCGCGCCAGCAGAAATACTTTGAGGTTGGCAGTTGTTCTAATTTGGGAGATGCCCAGGCAAGAAGGCTGCAGATTCGTATCCGCAAGGAGGATGGCAGTAAGTATTTTGCCCATACTTTGAATAATACGGTAGTTGCACCTCCGCGTATGTTGATTGCTTTTCTGGAAAATAATTTACAGGCAGACGGCAGTGTGGCGATCCCGGAAGCGTTGCGTCCTTATATGGGTGGGCAGGATAAGATCGCAGTAAAATAATGATGCATATTTCCCCCTTTCCCAGCATATATTTAATAGATAAATATATGTGTCGGAATGGGGGATTTTGTTTATGAAAGGTATCGTGAATATACATCACCGCAAATATTCTTATCATAATATGGAGCGGGATTTATACGAGATAGTCCGGCGATATCCGAAGTATGCACATCTTTTTTCGCTTGGGGAAACTGTGCAGCATCGGCAGATGCATTGTCTGCGGATCGGACCAAAGGGGGCAGACCGTGCGGTTTTGGTACAAGCTTCCATGCATGCCAGAGAGTGGCTGAATACGCAGTTGGTCATGTTGATGGCAGAACGTTTGTTAAGCAGATATCAGATGGATATCTTATGGGAGGGGATTCCTTATCGGCAATTGCTAAGGCATTATGCTGTGTATGTGATCCCGATGGTTAATCCGGATGGGGTGGAGATCTGTCAGTCGGGGAAGAAACGCTATAAAGCCAATGCAAATGGTGTAGATCTTAATCGCAACTATGAGACTGGATTTGCACAGAGGGAAGGGAAGGCGGTAACAGGTGAGAATCCAGAAAGCGGGGATTCTGATATTAATCCCGGTGATCATCCCGGATCGGAACGCGAGACACAGGCGCTCATGAAATTAGTGTATGAGATTCGGCCGGATCTGGTGGTGAATTATCATTCCGCAGGTGAAGAAATTATTTATCAAACATACTTTAACGCACTTCGTTATATGAGCGACATGACAACATATCCTTTGGTACATGAAAATGGAAAGCCATATGGATCTTTTGGGGATTGGCTGACCAGACAGGGCGTGGCATGGTGTACATTGGAGACAGGGCTGGGAAAGGCGCCGGTGTGGCATAGCCAAATATATTTACAGTGGATCAGACATCGGGATTTATTACCATTGGTGCTGGCAACGGCGCCACGTCAATAGATAGCCGCCATGAGATCATTTAATACATAAAAATTTAGAAAAAATAGTGACGAAACTATAGTCTTTATGGTAAAATATAAACACTATAGTGGCGGGAATGTGACCTTTGGTCATTTTTTGGGCCAGAGGTTGTTTTACGCATATGCAGAGGACGGAGAATTGCCTTTGCACGGAAAGCCGGGATATCAAGGGATTGACAGGTTTTCTGAATCGGAGAAAAAAATGATATGGGGGATAGCATATGCAGGAAAAGTTAGATCAGTGGATTAATTGGGTAGAGTATGATGAACTTTTAGCGGGACAGCATAATGCACCGCACAACATTCTGGGTTTACACGAATTTGGTAAAGGACAGGTGATCACGGTATATCGTCCGGAGGCGCAGAGCATTACCGTGACGGATGAAGATGGGAAAAACGCCCTGGAACTGGAAGAGATAGGAGAAAACAGCGGCTTTTTCGGGAAATATATTTCAGGCGGGAAATATAAGAAATCCTATGTATTACATATCGAATATGGCGAGAATGATGTGGTGATTACAGAAGATCCCTATAGTTTTGAGCCACAACTTAGCAGTGCGGATTTATATCTGTTTGCAGAGGGTAAGCATTACCAAATCTATGATAAATTGGGTGCACATCCTATGACTATTAATGGGGTGGAAGGTGTATATTTTGCAGTGTGGGCACCTCATGCCAGAGCCATTAGCGTTGTGGGCGATTTCAACATGTGGGATGCCAGATTGCATTTGATGCGTACATTGGAAGTGTCTGGTGTATATGAGATCTTTATTCCGGGCGTGAAACCAGGCGCAGTGTATAAATATCAGATATTGACTCGGACTGGAGATATCCTGATGAAGAGTGATCCGTACGCGAATAGTGCAGAACTGCGTCCGAATAATGCTTCTGTAGTCACAGATCTTCAGAATTATCAATGGACCGATAAGAAATGGATGAATGCCAGAACGAAAGAAGACCGCGAGACCTTGCGGCGCAAACCGATGGCAATTTATGAGATGCATCTGGGTTCCTGGCGTAAACGAGTAGAAGATGACGATAATGGATTTTACAGCTATCGTGATTTAGCGCCGATGGTGGCAGATTATGTCCTGAAAATGGGATATACCCATGTGGAATTGATGGGAATTGCAGAGCATCCCTTTGATGGTTCCTGGGGATATCAGGTGACGGGATATTATGCACCAACCAGACGCTATGGTATGCCGGAAGACTTCATGTATTTTGTGGATTACATGCATAATCGGGGGATTGGTGTGATTTTGGACTGGGTACCGGCGCATTTTCCAAAGGACGCATATGCATTGGGACGGTTCGATGGACAACCTTTGTATGAGCATCCGGATAGCCGTCGTGGTGAGCATCCGCATTGGGGGACCTATATCTTTAATTATGGTAAGCGAGAGGTGGAGAATTTCTTGCTTGCCAATGGATTATTCTGGCTTCGGAAATTCCATGTGGATGGTTTGCGTGTCGATGCAGTGGCTTCGATGCTGTATCTGGATTATGGCAAAAATGACGGCGAGTGGCTTCCGAATGAGGATGGTGGCAATGAAAATTATGATGCGATTCATCTGTTTCGGCATATGAATGAAATCTTCGAAAAAGAGGTACCGGGATGTATGATCATTGCGGAGGAGTCCACTGCCTGGGCAGGGGTAACATCACCAGCTTCTTTCGATGGGTTAGGATTTCTGTTTAAGTGGAATATGGGATGGATGAACGATTTTCTGGAATATATGCAGATGGATCCGTTATTCCGTGCCGGAAATCATGGACGACTGACCTTTAGTTTACAGTACGCATATAGCGAAAGTTTCATACAGGTGCTATCCCATGATGAGGTCGTGCATGGCAAAGGCTCGATGATTAATAAGATGCCGGGTGAGGTGGATGACAAGTTTGCAAATCTCCGTACTGCTTATGGTTTCATGTATGGTCATCCGGGCAAGAAGCTGTTATTTATGGGACAAGAGTTCGCCCAATATCGGGAGTGGAGTGAGAAACGCAGCCTGGATTGGTTCCTGTTGGAGGAAGAATACCATCAGCAGATGCAGGATTACGTGCGGACTTTGAATGAATTATATCAGAAATACGATGCTCTGTATGTGAATGATTATGATCCGATGGGCTTTGAGTGGATGAGCTGTATGGATGCGGATCATAGTACGGTAAGCTTCATTCGTCGGGGCAGATCGGCCAAGAACCAGTTGCTATTTGTATGTAATTTTACTCCGGTACAGCGCGATGATTTCCGCGTGGGAGTGCCGTGCGCTGGCAAATATCAGTTGCTTCTTTCTTCGGACGAGGAGCGTTTTGGTGGTACTGGTGTGAAAAACCGGAAGCAGGTCGCAGCGGAGAAAATGAAGCATGATGGAAGAGAGTATTCCATCTGTATGAATCTGCCGCCATTGTCTGTAACAATTTATAGATTTGATTATCGCTAAGAAATATGGTATGATATTTCCCGAACGCCAAAAGGAGAGACGGATAAAGAGTGGATATGCCTCTTGATTCGGTGGATTTGTGTCTGCGCTGCGACACAGATATAGATTTGGCGTAAAGGGCAGCGCAGAAATGAGGAATAATATGAGCGATATGACATTGATGCCGGTGCTGGCAGTTCAGACTTGGGTAGTGGTAATGATCATTCTCATTGTGGTCTTGGTGGCAGCTTTTGTTGCTCTAACGATCTATGGCAAGAAACTGCAGGACAGACAGGAAGCGTCCCAGAAGGAACTGGAATCAGCAGCGCAAAGTATGAAATTGTTGATTATCGACAAAAAGAGGATGAAGTTCAAGGATTCGGGATTGCCTGCTATCGTATTAGAACAAGTACCCAAATATATGCGAGGCCGCAAGGTTCCCATTGTAAAAGCGAAAATCGGTCCGAGGATTATGTCACTGATTTGTGAAGAAAAGATCTATGATCAGATTCCGGTCAAGAAAGAGGTTCGTGCTACCGTCAGCGGCATTTACATCATGGATGTAAAGGGTTTGCGGGGTGGATTAGAGACAGTGGATCCCAAGAAGAAGAAAAAGAAATTGGGGGAAAAGTTGCGTGACAAAGCGGATGAGCAGCAGAAGGAATTAAAGAAAAAACAAGCAATCAAAGAAAAAGAGCTTGGCAAACGCAAAAAATAACTTCAAAATGTGATATTTATTCATATAAAAGATCCGGTATCAGTTCATTGGTATCGGATCTTTTGGTTTATCAGACCGTATTGTCATGTAACGGTATTTTCAATCCTGATATGCATAATGCAGTCGGATACGTGCGTTCCGTTTAGTTCCAGCGCATATTGATTAACAATATCAATACTATCGTTTGTTTTCTGGATTTCTAATTGGGAAGTATGGATCACCATATCAAATACACCATATGGCGTTTTATAAAATCCCTGGTGTACATTTCCTTCTTCAAAGAACATCTCTGTTTCAAGGATTCCCTTTTTAGTCAGACGGACAGTATGATCTTCTATCTTCATCTTGTTTTTTGTCCGGTTGCCGGCGTTTCCGGTATCATCTGGCAGGATTTCCTCATATAGGATCACGTCTGCTTCCGGCAGGGAACGATGTTTGCCGGGATAGGTCATTTCCAAGGTTTCTGTTTCGTCGTCCGTAACTTGGGTACTATGAATGGTAATCAATACATTTTCCGTCATGATAGTCCTCGCTTTGTTCCGTCATTAGCTCTTGTATAGAATCATTTTGTGGAAGCCAGTACATCTTCGATCGGCTGGGTAAAATCAGAGAATTTCCCGTCATAGATTGTCTGCAACAGATCATTTGTGATACGCATGGCTTTTGCGATCAGTCCCATACTTAGGATACCCTGCTCCATAGCATCGGCAAATTCATCCATATCCACCACTTCTACCTGGCCATCGGGATATACCAGTACATCGATCAGCAGATCACTGAAGGTATAGGTATTTGCATCTGCATTGTAATCTGTTTCGATGATATCACAATACCAATAAACCATTTGTCCCGCGTTGTCAAAAACCTTGCTTATTTTCACTCCCTTTTTGATAAAATAAGCAGAAATACCGCGAGAAATATCCCGACGAGGTTTAAGAACGTTCCAACTGGTTAAAATAAGATCATTTGATACAGATAAAATGAGATCATCCTTTAATTCTACAATCTCATCTGGAATGAAACGTTTGCGATATAATACTGGATGACTCATAGGCAATCCTCCTTTGTTGATGTCGCTATGTGATTCGGGTATCCGATCGGTGTGAAGAGGTTTTTGCCACCCGAAATATATAAAATAATTAAAATATATTATAGACTTTGGTAAAAATTATGTAAAGAGAAAAATTATTTACCAGTTTCTACCATGTTTTTTATGGACTTTTATCGGTGGATAACTTATAATAAGTAAATGAGGATTTGTACAATGGGAAAGAAAGAAAAGAAGATTATTCGCAGTTTTACAATGATTACCCAAATCAGTATCAGTATGATGGTTCCCATATTTATCTGTGCATGGCTTGGTGTGTGGCTGAATCGATTGCTGCAGGCAGAAATGCCATTTTTGATCCTGCTGATTCTGGGGATTGGAGCCGCCTTTCGTAATGTCTATATTTTAACGAAGTCATTTTATATGGCAGACATGAAGAAAGAGCATGAACGATTGGAATATATACAAAGCTTAAAGAATTATAGAGCAGAGCATCCGGAGGAATATGAGACAAGCGAAACGGACATTGAGAGAGATGATTTACGGAACACTAATATGGACAGTGGTGGCAGCATTGATTCTGGGGATCGTCAGTGATCACAGATGGGCAATGTTGAGTGGTACTGTGATCGGTGGATTGGTGGCAGTAGGAATGCTGTTTCATATGTTTCGTCATTTAGATATCGCTTTAGATATGGATCCCAAACATGCCAGCAGTCATACGCAGGGAGCAGCTATCCGCAGAATGGTTATGATGGCGGTTTGTATGGGGGGCAGTATGTATTTGTATCAGTATATACACCCGATGGGGGTGGTTCTGGGATTATTTGGTGTTAAGATTGGTGCATTTTTACAACCAACGGTTCACAGATTTTGTGAGAGAATTAGAATGTCATAGCCATAGTGCTATCACATAAAAAAATTAGTAAAGGAAGGTGAGAATGTGGGAAGTGGCGTCTTAGGTATGTCACGAGGCCTGATGGCTGGCAATGCATTGCTGGCGAAGGGCAGTGAGGATGCGCAGGTGGACTTTTTTATTCATGGATATACTGACACGAAATTTACAGTTTTCGGTCAGGACATTTATTTGACCACCACGCACATTTCTATGATTATTGTCATAGCAGTGATCCTTATTTTCGCACTTTGTGCGAACCGTGCGATCAGGAAAGCAGATCCGGCGAAAGTACCAGGAGCGTTCTTGAATGTCGTAGAGCTGATCGTGGAAATGTTAGATGGCATGGTAGCCAGCTCTATGGGAGCGAAAAAGGCGTTAAAGTTTCGTAATTATGTCAGTGCCTTATTCATCTTTATTCTGGTATGTAATCTTTCGGGATTGCTGGGATTGAGACCGCCAACAGCAGATTATGGTGTCACATTTCCATTAGCGGTCATCACTTGGGTGATGATACAGTACAATGGATTTAAGTATCAAAAGTTTGGGAAAATCAAGGGATTATTCGAGCCTATTTTTCTGTTTTTCCCAATGAATCTGATCAGTGAGTTTTCTACACCGATCTCCATGTCACTCCGTTTGTTTGGTAATATTTTATCGGGGACGGTTATGATGGGATTGATCTATGGTTTGTTGCCAAGAATCATAACGCTGGTATGGCCGGCACTGTTACATGCGTATTTGGATGTGTTCTCCGGAGCGATTCAGACGTATGTATTCTGTATGTTGACGATGTGTTTTGTTTCCGATGCGATTGGGGAGGAAAATGCATAGAGAACGTCTGGTATGTGTTAGAAGCACATGCAGGAAATCTGCGAAATGGTGTGAAACACTAAAAATTTAATGATATTTTTTGAAGGAGGATTTTACAATGAATATTTCAAATGAAGGTTTAGTCTTAATGGGATCTGCTATTGGTGCAGGTTTGGCAGTTATCGCAGGTATCGGTCCTGGTGTTGGACAGGGTATCGCAGCAGGTTATGGTGCATCCGCAGTAGGACGTAATCCGGGTGCCAAGGGTGATGTAATGTCTACCATGCTGTTAGGACAGGCCGTGGCCGAGACAACAGGTTTGTATGGTTTGGTAGTAGCGTTGATTCTGTTATTCGCAAATCCACTGATTGGAAAACTTCCACAGTAAGATGTGATCTAAAGCGAAGGTGGCTGGCAGAACAGTGTGTTGTAATGCCAGGTATTGGAGCGACGTACTGATGAGCAGAAAGTGTTATGACTGCTCATGGGGTCATGCCATTGGCATGAACAGTATGATCCGAAATGGAAAGGAGGCTTGAAAGTGAGTGGAGTATTACAAGTAGCACTGAATGGTAATGCACTGGGCGATTATATCTTTGGACTGGATCCACAGTTGTTAGTCGATGCTGCGATTACCATTTTGGCAATGATGGTGCTGTTTTTGTTCCTATCCTATCTGTTATTTGATCCGGCTAGGGATTTGTTAGCCCGCAGACAGGAAGGTATTCGCGAACAGATGGAAACTGCGGCAAGAGAAAAGCAGGATGCGATAGCATTTAAGACAGAATATGATGAGAAATTAAAGAATGTAGATAAAGAGGCAGATGAAATCCTGGGTGAGGCACGCAAAAAGGCTCTGAAGAAAGAGACCGAGATTGTGTCTGAGGCGAAGGAGGAGGCTGTCCGCATCCTTGATCGGGCAAACCGGGAGGTTGATCTGGAGAAGGACAAGGTCAAGGATGAGTTGAAGCAGGAGATCATCTCTGTAGCAACCGTGATGGCCGGTAAGATCGTTGCATCTTCTTTGGATGAAAGTAAACAGTCACAGTTGATTGCAGACACATTAGAAGAGATGGGTGATGAGACATGGCTAAGTTAGTATCAAAGACATACGGCGAAGCTTTGTTTGATGTCGCCGTAGAAGATGGCACAGTAGATTCCCTTCTCGAGGAAGTGGAGGCAGTCTTAGAGGTAATCGATACCAATGGAGAATATGTGAAACTTTTAACACATCCGAAATTGCCGGTGGAGGAAAAGATTACGTTATTAGAAAAAGCATTCAAGAATAAGGTATCTGATACTTTAGTAGGCTTTTTGGTGACGATCGTTGAAAAAGGACGATTTGTGGAGATTCGGAGTATCCTGTCCTATTTTGTGGACAAGGTTAGAGAGTATCAACAGATTGGTGTTGCCTATGTGACATCTGCTGCTACTCTGACCGAGGCGCAACAGGCTGAGATAGAAAAACGCCTGTTGGAGACGACTTCTTATGTGAAGTTTATTATGAATTACGATGTAGATTCGGCATTGATCGGTGGCATGGTGATTCGTATCGGAGACAGAGTGGTTGACAGTAGTATTAAAACCAAACTGAGTCAGATGGGGAAAGAACTTTCTCAGATTCAGTTAGCGAACTAGAATAAAGTGAAAGAAGGTGCGAGAGTATCATGAATTTGAAACCTGAAGAGATCAGTTCGGTT
>CAZFSU010000029.1:0-33055 GCA_964521555.1 uncultured Jutongia sp.
TGAAAGAAGGTGCGAGAGTATCATGAATTTGAAACCTGAAGAGATCAGTTCGGTTATCAAAGAACAGATTAAAAGCTATAGTACCAAATTCGAAGTGTCGGATACCGGTACTGTTATACAGGTTGCTGATGGTATTGCCCGTATTCATGGTCTGGAAAAGGCGATGCAGGGCGAGCTGTTGGAATTCCCAAATGAAGTTTATGGCATGGTATTGAACCTGGAAGAAGACAACGTCGGAGCGGTACTTTTGGGTGATCATAAGAATATCAACGAGGGTGATGTGGTCAAGACCACAGGCCGCGTGGTAGAAGTACCGGTAGGCGATGCCATGTTAGGTCGTGTCGTGAATGCATTGGGACAGCCGATTGACGGAAAAGGACCAATCAAGACGGATAAGAGTCGTCAGATTGAGAGAGTGGCATCTGGTGTGATTGCCAGAAAATCTGTAGACACACCATTACAGACAGGTATTAAAGCCATTGACTCTATGGTGCCGATTGGCAGAGGCCAGCGTGAGTTGATTATCGGAGATCGTCAGACCGGTAAGACTGCCATTGCGATTGATACGATAATCAATCAAAAAGGACAGGGTGTGAAATGTATTTATGTAGCGATTGGACAGAAGGCTTCGACGGTGGCTAATATTGTTACAAAATTAGAAGAATATGGTGCGATGGATTATACTACCATCGTGGCCGCGACTGCCAGTGAGCTGGCGCCGTTACAGTATATTGCTCCATATTCCGGTTGTGCCATCGGAGAAGAATGGATGGAAAATGGAGAAGATGTATTGGTGATCTATGACGATTTAACCAAGCATGCAGCAGCTTATCGTACATTGTCGCTGCTGTTAAAACGTCCTCCAGGACGTGAGGCTTTCCCTGGTGACGTATTTTATTTGCATAGTAGATTACTGGAACGTGCTGCCAGATTATCAGATAAATTGGGCGGAGGTTCTCTGACGGCATTGCCGATCATTGAGACTCAGGCGGGTGACGTATCTGCTTATATTCCGACGAATGTCATTTCCATCACGGATGGTCAGATCTATTTGGAAACAGAGATGTTTAATGCGGGCTTACGTCCTGCTGTAAATGCAGGTTTGTCGGTATCCCGTGTAGGTGGCTCTGCGCAGATCAAGGCGATGAAGAAAATTTCTGGCCCAATTCGTATCGAGTTAGCGCAGTATCGTGAGTTGGCAGCATTCTCTCAGTTTAGTTCTGATCTGGACCCGGAGACAAAGGCACAGTTGGCACAGGGTGAGCGTATCCGTGAGATCTTGAAGCAGGATCAATATAAGCCAATGCCGGTGGAAAATGAAGTTATTATTATTTATGCTGCGACCAAGAAGTATCTGATTGATGTTGAGGTGTCCGATGTATTGGACTTTGAAAAAGGTCTGTTTGAATTTATCGACACCAAATATCCTGAGATACCAGAGCGTATCCGCACAGAGAAAGAAATTTCAGAAGACACCGAAAAATTATTAATCAAGGCAATCGAAGAATTTAAGGCAGAGAGATAAGCAGAAAGCAAACGAACACAGTAGGAGGTAAATGATTATGGCCTCAATGAGAGATATTAAAAGGCGTAAAGAAAGTGTCCAAAGTACCGGACAGATTACGAAAGCCATGAAACTCGTGTCTTCTGTGAAACTGCAAAAAGCAAAGGTTGGCGCAGAGGTATCAAAGCCATACTTTGATACGATGTATGAGACGGTTGCTGGCATGATTGCCAAGTCAGGCGATATGTCTCATCCGTTCCTGCAAAAGAGTCAGTCTGATAAAAAGGCTGTGATCCTTATTACATCCAATCGAGGACTGGCAGGAGGATATAATTCCAATGCGGTGAAGATGATCACCAAGGACGAGCGATTCACTACGGCAAACACTGTGATATATCCGGTGGGAACCAAGGGGCGTGATACTATGTCCAGACAGGGATACACCATATTAACAGACTATTCTGAGGCGATTAATGAACCGATTTATAGCGATGCCGCCAGCATTGGGAAAGAGGTATTGGATCAATTTGCTCGTGGAGAAATTGGTGAAATATATCTGGTTTATACGATTTTTAAGAATACGATGGTTCAGATTCCAACACTGGTAAAGCTGCTTCCTATTGATGCGGAAGACATTGCTTCGGAATCTGAGGATATCGAAGTGGATCCGATTGACCGGATCACTCTGATGAATTATGAGCCGGAGGCAGAGGAAGCCTTAAATGCTATTGTACCAAAATACATCAATAGTTTGATTTATGGTGGTTTGGTGGAATCTCATGCCAGTGAAAATGGAGCGCGTATGCAGGCAATGGATAGTGCGACGAGCAATGCGGAAGAGATGATCAGCGATTTATCCCTGAAGTATAATAGAGCACGTCAGGCATCCATTACGCAGGAATTGACTGAGATTATAGCGGGGGCATCTGCGATATCATGATATTCGATCTGGCAAAAGGCCTGTGAGTGTGTTGCGGGATCTGGAACCGGAATTTCGTGGTTGCATGAGAAAAAAGATAATAGAAAAGGGAGTGGATCGAAAATCGTATACCGGTTTTTGCAATGGGAATTTGGGCAGAAGCGTCCTGACTTCCTATGAATACATGACAGAGAGGCTCTGTTTGTAACTCCTTTGTGTAAACAACGCTTCGGAATGGAGGAAAAGATGGCAGAACAAAATATTGGTAAGCTGACTAAGATCGTCAGTGCCGTTATCGATATTAAATTCCCAGAAGGCAAGCTGCCGGAGATCAATGAAGCGATTAACATCCCATTGAAAGAGGATGGTAAGCTGGTGGTGGAAGTAGCACAGCATCTGGGCGATGATACTGTTCGCTGTATTGCTATGGGACCTACCGATGGATTAGTCCGTGGAATGGAAGCCCATGCGACAGGCGGACCGATTTCTGTACCAGTAGGAGAGGCGACTCTGGGACGTATGTTTAACGTGTTGGGTGAGCCGATTGATGAGAAACCGGCTCCGACTGGTGTGCAGTATGATCCGATTCATAGAAAGGCACCTGATTTTGAAGAACAGTCCACCGAGACAGAGATCCTGGAGACAGGCATCAAGGTCGTGGATCTGCTTTGTCCTTATCAAAAAGGTGGTAAGATCGGATTGTTTGGTGGTGCTGGTGTAGGTAAGACGGTATTGATTCAGGAGTTAATTACAAATATCGCGCAGGAGCATGGTGGATATTCTGTATTTACCGGTGTAGGAGAGCGTACCCGTGAAGGTAACGATCTGTATTATGAGATGATTGAATCCGGTGTTATTGATAAGACCACAATGGTCTTTGGTCAGATGAACGAACCGCCTGGGGCACGTATGAGAGTAGGTTTGACAGGGTTGACGATGGCTGAAAATTTCCGTGATCGTTCCGGTAAGGACGTACTCTTGTTTATTGACAATATTTTCCGTTTTACTCAGGCAGGTTCTGAAGTGTCTGCTTTGTTGGGACGTATGCCAAGTGCCGTAGGTTATCAGCCGACTTTGCAGACAGAGATGGGTGCATTACAGGAGCGAATTACTTCTACTAAGAAAGGATCGATTACATCGGTACAGGCGGTGTATGTACCGGCGGATGACCTGACCGATCCTGCTCCGGCAAATACGTTTGCACATCTGGATGCTACCACCGTACTTTCCCGTGCGATTTCTGAGCTTGGTATCTATCCGGCGGTCGATCCGCTTGAGTCTACCTCTCGTATTCTGGACCCGCATGTGGTGGGTGAGGAGCATTATCAGGTGGCGCGCGGCGTACAGGAGATCCTACAAAAATATAAGGAACTACAGGATATTATCGCCATCCTGGGTATGGATGAATTGTCAGAAGAGGACAAGGTAGTGGTAAATAGAGCTCGTAAAATCCAGAGATTCCTGTCCCAGCCGTTCCATGTAGCGGAACAGTTTACAGGCCTTCCGGGACAGTATGTACCAGTCAGCGAGACGATACGTGGCTTCCAGGAGATTTTGATGGGCAAGCATGATGATATTCCGGAGCAGTATTTCCTCAATGCCGGCAACATTGATGATGTAGTGGCACGAATGGAGGCAAAATAGAAAGGAGAGTCCTATGGCTGACAAAACGTTCAACCTACAGATCATCTCCCCTACCCGTGTCTTTTTTGACGAAGCGGTAGACATGGTAGAAATGAAGACAACAGAGGGAGAGATCGGTGTACTGGCCGGCCATATCCCACTGACAGCCATTTTAGAACCGGGTGAGCTGAAGATCCATCAGGAAGGTAAGATGCGTACTGCAGCGATGCTGGATGGATTCGTGGAGATCCGCAAAGATAAAGTGACGGTGCTTGCCGAGGCCTGTGAGTGGCCGGAGGAAATTGATGTGCATCGTGCCGAGGAGGCGAAACTTCGTGCGGAACGCCGCTTGAAGAGTGGTGAGAGAGAAGTGGATATGGTTCGTGCGGAACTGGCATTGAAAAAGGCACTGACCAGAATAGATCTGGCAGGCAAAAGATAACGAATAGTAATGGTGATTCAATATACCTCGTCGCTGGTGACGGGGTATATTTGACTTTGCAATGGATATCTCATATACTAGTATGAGGATATTTGTCATGCAATTCTACGCATATTCCTATAAATTGAGATCAAGAGAAGTGAGGTTTTCCTATGAGTCAGATTCGAGATATTAGTTTAGCACCCTCAGGAGCACATAAAATTGAGTGGGTACGTCGTAATTGCCCATTGTTACGCAGTTTGGAAGAGGAGTTTCGCCAAAACCAGCCATTTGCCGGGAAACGCATTGCTTTGTCGATTCATTTGGAGGCTAAGACAGCATATCTGTGTAAGGTATTGGCGGCAGGTGGTGCGGAAATGTATGTTACGGGCAGTAATCCGTTATCCACACAGGATGATGTGGCGGCAGCATTAGTAGATGCCGGATTGAATGTATATGCGTGGTATGATGCCACAGATGAGGAATATAATGCACATATTTCGGAGGTGTTATCGCATCAGGCGAATATTATCATTGATGATGGTGGAGATTTGGTGCATATGCTGCATACGGACAAGAGAGACCAGTTACCATATGTGATCGGAGGGTGTGAGGAGACTACGACGGGCATCATTCGTTTGCAGGCGATGGCAGCAGCAGAGCAGTTGGAATTTCCGATGGTTATGGTAAATAATGCAGACTGTAAGCATTTGTTTGATAATCGTTATGGGACAGGCCAGTCGGTATGGGATGGCATTAATCGCACAACGAATCTGATTGTAGCCGGCAAGATTGTGGTTGTGGCCGGTTATGGTTGGTGTGGCAAGGGTGTATCTATGCGTGCGAAAGCATTGGGAGCACGCGTGATTATTACAGAGATTGATCCGGTGAAAGCTATTGAGGCTGTCATGGATGGATTTGAAGTGATGCCGATGAAAGAGGCGGCGAAATATGGAGATTTCTTTGTGACGGTGACCGGATGTGCGGGAGTGATTGATGAGGAAGACTTCATGGAATTAAAGGAAGGTGCAATCTTGTGTAATGCGGGGCATTTCGATGTGGAGATCGATATGAAACGTCTGCGCGAAATTGCGGTAGAAACGGCACAGATGCGAAATAATATTATCGGATATAAATTGCCGACAGGTCGCTGGATCTATGTATTAGCGGAAGGTAGATTGGTGAATCTGGCGGCGGGAGATGGACATCCTGCGGAAATCATGGATATGAGTTTTGCGATTCAGGCATTAAGTGCAAAATATCTGGTAGAGCATGAAAATGAGTTGACAGAGCGATTGATCGATGTGCCAAGGGAAGTAGATCTGGAAGTGGCTGCCAGAAAATTGCATTTTTTGGGAAAAGAGATCGATACGCTTACACCAGAGCAGGAGGAATATCTGAATAGTTCCTCTTTATAATAAGTAATGTGATAGATGATAGGACAGGCACTAATGCATTGAAACTGTCGAAGGAAGGACATGGTTGATAGATATGGAATTGGAAAAGACGACAACGTTTGCAGGAATGGTATGGGTCGCGGGCGTACTGGCAATGATTTTATTTCGGGATGCGTTCACTGGCTCCGGATATGGGATTGTATTGGGACTGATCCTATCGGTGTTAATTCTGGTGGCAACATACTTTGTGATTGATGGAATATGGAAGATCAGAAACAGACAGTTGGAGCGGGAGAGTTTGCAGCGGCAGGCCTATGAAGATAAGATGTTGGAATTGGCACAGGATGAGATGAAGCGGATGGAAGAAGCCATCAATGACACCACGATGCGTACAGCGAAGCTGTTAGTCAAATATACGAACAAGACCTCTCAGGAAACCATGCAAAAGCTGGAAGAATTGGAGCGAGAGATTCGCAAGATGTAATCTAATCAGACCAGGACTCCGGTATTGGTTTGCCGGCACCGGGAATATGTGATAAAGGGCATATGGCGCCACCAATGATTTAGGCGATCATTGGTGGTGCTGTATGCCCTTTGTTTTGCTATTGTATGAATGCCAGATATCGCATCAAAAAGATCCAACCCGTCAGAGTAATTGAGGAAAACAGAGTCGTAGTTACCACGATACTTGCCGCCAGTACATCATCTCCATTCATATTCTTTGCCATGATATATGAAGTCGGGGTACATGGAGAGGCTAACATAATGATGATGGCGATTAACTTTTGGTCCCGAAATCCCAGTCTTACGGCCAATGGCAGAAAAATGGCGGCCAAGACCACCAATTTCAGACAGGAAGCCACCATCGTGGGCTTGATCTTGGCTAGGGCTTTCCGTCCCTCGAAAGTGGCACCGATGGCTATCAGTGCCAGTGGCGATGCCATGACTGCCAGATTGTTAATGGTCTTGTCGATCATACGTGGAAAATCCAGATTCAGGTAGGAAGCGAGCAAACCAAGTACAATTCCGATGATAATCGGATTTTTCAGGACACCGATACAGGCCCTTTTGATCTGTCCGCTTTTTGGACCAGTTATATTGGCGGTTTGGTTGTTTTCAAAAGTTAGTATGATAACCGCAAAAATATTATATAGGGGAACGGAACCGATAATCATTAAAGGTGCCATCCCTGAAGTGCCATAAACGTTTTGAATAAACGCAATGCCTAAGATGGCTGCACTACTACGGTAAGATCCCTGTACAAAAGCACCGGTCATATTCTGGTCTGGCAAAAACCGTTTTGCCAGTATCCAGATGACGATGATTGACAACAATGTGGCACAAAAACAAAAACCCACATAGGTTAAATCGAAATTGCTGCGAATGTTGGTATCTGCCAGATCTTGAAAAACCATACAGGGCAGACAAATCTTAAACACAAATGTATTTGCCACTGATGCAAAATGTTCATCGATTATGTTCTGGCGTTTTAGGAGATGTCCCATAATCATAACTGCGAACACAGGTACAGTGGCATTTAAGCTATAAATGAAACTATCCAATATTGTGATCTCCGTTCCTATCTGGCTGCTTTCTTAGCGTCCTTCTCTTGTTTTATGACTGTTTGGAAGCGGTTCATCTCGGCGGCAATCACACCGCTTAATGCGATCATACAGATCAGATTTGGTATTGCCATCAATGCATTTGCAATATCAGAGAAAGTCCAGGCGATCTGTAATGTGGTGGTGGCGCCGACAAATACAATGAGAGAAAAGAAGATTCGATATACCATATTGTATTTATGAGTGCCAAATAAGTATTCAAACGCTTTCTCTCCATGATATTCCCAGCCAAGGATCGTAGAGAATGCAAATAATGTGATGCCGATGCATACCAACCAGCCGCCGGGAGCACCTAATACTGTCTTAAATGCCAGTATGGTTAGAGGCGAACCTACCACCAGAGATTTGTATTCATATGAACCGTCTTTACTAAATATGTATTCATTTCCTGTGCCATCATGATAAGTACCGATGGGCAATGGGCTGGTGTCATTGACAGGGTCAATCTCCGTGTTATCGGCAGATTTGTCTAATGTTAATTCCAGTGAGGAAGCATCTTCATTATCCGTAGGCTCCAGTGTGATGCCCATCTCGCCTTCATCATTGTTATGGGTGATCAGAGTATAATCTGTGATGGTGTTTTTATCGTTCGACGTAGTTTCGATGGAAACAATTCCGGTGTTTTTATATTGATAATATCCGGTGGCAGCAGTTTCCGTGGTACCTAACACACCGGAGCTGGCGATACATAAACCGGTGATGGTACATACAACGATGGTATCCCAGAACGTACCGGTCATGTTGATGTAACCCTGGCGAACCGGATCGTTGGTAGAAGCAGCCGCTGCGGTGATCGCTGCGGAACCCATACCGGCTTCGTTGGAGAACACACCACGGGCGACACCAAATCGAATCGCCTGTGACATGGCAGCTACGATACTGCCACACATTCCGCCGCCTACAGCTTTGATGGAGAATGCCATTTTGAAAATCATGGCAACACCGGCAGGAATATTAGCGATATTGCCTAAGATGACAATTAAACCGGCAACAATATAGAAAATTGCCATGAGAGGAACAACGACCTGTGATACTTTAGATATAGACTTGATACCACCAATAATAATGAGCAACGCTAATATCGTAATGACGATACCGGTGATTCCCACAGGGACCTTAAAGGTAGATTCCAATGCAGTAGAGATGGAATTTGCCTGTGTCAGGTTACCGATACCAAAGGAAGCGATCACAGCAAATAAAGCAAAGAGCCAGCCGAGGATTGCGCCTGCTTTTTTGTGTTTAAATGCTTTTTTCATGGTGTACATTGGTCCACCAGACATTTCCCCTTTTTCATTTACTTCACGGTATTTGATGGCCAGCATACATTCACTAAATTTGCTGGTGAGACCAAAAGCGGCAGAGATCCACATCCACACCAATGCACCAGGACCACCAGATACCATAGCAGTGGCCACACCTACAATATTACCGGTTCCTATGGTGGCAGCCAGAGCAGTGGTCAGTGCGGAGAAAGGTGATACATCCCCATCGCCTTTCTTTTGACGCGCTTCTTTACTTAGTACGCTTTGTAGTGCATAAGGAAGATTTCTCCAACATAGTGCTTTGGTACGTATCGTCAGGAAGACACCGGTACCAACCAAAAGCACTAACATCACCGGACCCCATACTACATCATCGATTGCTGTCAGTACATTCGATAAATTGGTTACAAATTTGTCCATCATTATTCCTTCTTTCTCTTATATTACCTGATGTCTTTACAAAGAGATATCACTGGACAGATAGAAAAAAGACCACCATAATAGTGGTCTTTAAAAATTCTGCTTCAAAAGTCAATGGTGTCGATGAGACCAATTAACTGTGATCTTCTTTGACCACCAGGCTTCACCGACGAATTATAGCACAATTATCAATGGATTGCAAGTATACATGTATACTGCGGTGGCGTCATTTGACAGAGTCATTTGTAGCAGTGGCATCGGGATGACAATGTTCATAACCACCTCCAAGGCTCATAACCTGATAACCATGTTTAGCAAGTTCTCTTGCTGAGACTAAGCTGATATTACCATGATCACAGTATAAGATAATCCATTGAATCGGCTGATGTGTGTTGGAGAGAAGATGAGGAATCTCTTCTTCCAGGTGCTCCCAGTCTGCCCAAATGGCACCCTCATAATGTGCCTTGCTATAAACAGACTTGTCTCGCAAATCCAGGAGCAGTACATCCTTTCGTCCCAGATATTTTTTGAGAGTTGTGCATGAAATGATTTTTAGCTTCATCGTGAATCTCCATTTCATAATGTATAGTGAACGGATCGTCCTAATATTATCATATGAAGTAATAGAAAAAAGGTACGGGGAGCAGGGTTTCTTCTTATCTGGCATTTTTCACAAAAAAATATTGACAAAAAGTTAAAATATGGTAAAATTAACTATAGTTATATGGGGTGTTTGTCACTGATACCAGAGGAGAAGGCTGGATATCAGCGGACAGATACAAGTTTTAGTCTTGATTTTCATTATATTTGTTTCTACCTGGTAAAAGGGACTGTTTGATTGGAACAGTCCCTTTTGCTTTATAGAAATAGTTCTGATATCCGATTCATGTGTTATTACCTGTGGCGGAGGTATCATCGGCAGCCCCTTGTGTGTTGCTGGTGTCTGCTGTATTTTCAGTATTGGATGCATTTCCGGTATTGGATGCATTTCCGGTATTGGATGTATTTCCGGTGTTGGATGTCGTATTGGTTTCTGATTCGCCAGTGTTTTGTGTGGTGTTATTATCCACGCTCATAGTGTACTTAGAAAGTTCTGGTGAATATAACAAAGTATTACCACGTTTTGCATATAGACAGCCATCCTTCGCAAAGTATTTCGTATTTTTAGAATCTACGGTAAAGAGTATAACTTTTTGAAGGCTTCGAATTAAACCATCCGTTGGAGCAGTCATTTTTGGACCCAGGTGAATTTGTATCTTGTGATAGATCGTTTTGGCTGATTTCTCATCAAATACCATGCTGCAATTACGAAATACGCTGGTGCTGATTTCGCAGGATGAATTAATCTGGATCGAAGTTAATGCTGTATTATACTCAAAAGCAGAACTACCGATATTTGTTAGATTCTTTGGCAATACAACCTGTGTCAGTCCGCATCCCTCAAAAGCACGGCTGCCAATAGAGGTCAAGGTATTTGGAAGACTGATGGAAGTCAAAGCAGTGTCCAAGAAAGCGCAGGTACCAATTTTCTTTAAATTCTTTGATAATGTAACCTTTTTGAGGGTACAGTTTTCAAATGCATGGTTGCCAATACTGGTTACCTGATTGCCCATAGTGATGGTGCCGATATCTGTTCCATAGAAGGCGTATGGGGATATCTTGGTAACTTTCGATGGTATTCTGAAAGTGCTGGCAATTTTTCCACCGGGATATACGACTAACGTTTTTCCGTTTTTGGAGTACAAAACATTATTTCTGGATCTGAATTTTTTATTCTTTCCGGAAATTTTGATCTTGGTGAGTGTTGTGTTCCAGGGATCATAGTCACCGTTCATATGATAGAAATCAGTTTTTTTGACGATGGTTTTGAGGGATTTTGGAAGAGTGATGGATTTGATTCCTTCAATGCTGAAAAAGGCTGTATCAATTTTTGAGATTCCGTTTCCAAAAACAATTCTATGGAACTTAGGGATACTGGAGTTGCCAGAAACGGGCCAGGAATGTTTGGTGGCAAGTTTTAAGTCATCAACAGTGACAGTGCCTTTTCCTTTGATGGTCAGGGTGTCTTTCTTGGCACTATAGCTCCATGTGATGCCTTTGCGGATTTTTCCGGAATTTTTGCTCTTTGCCTGAGTATAGCTGGGTGCTGCCAACAGTACTGTGCTGATCAACAGCAGTGTAGCGATTTTTAGAATAGTGTTTTTTTTCATCTTTGATTCCTCCATTTCTATTCTTAATATGAATCTAGTATATTCATACCAAGAATGGAAATGGTGTCAAAAGATTTAAGAATAAATTAAGAATGCTTATGGAAATGGGCGTGTTTTTTGTGCTTCTCTTTTTTGGTATTATTCCGTTTGGTGAATAATTCCTTCCATAAAGTTGGATGAAAGAAAATGAGCAATGGGAATAATTCCAGTCGTCCCGCTAACATATCAAACATCAAAACATATTTTGTCAGTGGCTTAAAAAAGCCAAAGTTCTGTGTAGGCCCCACACCATCCAATCCCGGACCGATATTATTGATCGTTGTAGTCACGGCAGTAAAGTTCGTGATCAGATCATGATCTTCCAGTGATATTAAAAATATGGATGCGGAAAAGATCAAAAAGAATGTCACCAGATAAACATTTGTAGCTCTGACGACATCATGTTCCACCGGCTTTCCTTCAAAATTTATCTTTCGTACAAGTTTTGGATGGATGTAGGATGCCAATTCTTTTCCAAGACTTTTAACCAAGATGACAATACGTGACACTTTCATTCCGCCACCGGTACTGCCGGCACATGCACCAATAAACATAAGCATCACGATGATGGTGCGGGAAGTCTCGGACCAGGTATTGAAATCTACCGTAGAAAAACCGGTGGATGAGATGATGGATGCTACCTGGAAGCAGGAATGACGGAAAGCATCACTGATACTGGTGGCTGTTTGCAGCAGATGAACAAAGATAATGATTACGGCACAGGAAATGATCAGGATATAATACCGTACCTCTTCCATATGAAATGCTTTTTTCCAATTTCGATATAAAATAAAGAAATAGGCATTGAAATTGATTCCGAATAATATCATGAAAATCGTGACAATCCATTGAATATAGGCGGAGTAACCACCGATACTATCGTTTTTGATGCCAAATCCACCGGTACCTGCGGTCCCAAAAGCGGTACACAATGTATCAAAAAGCGGCATGCCTCCGGCAAGCAACAGCAGTGCTTCCAGGATTGTCATGCTCAGATAGATCAGATATAAAATACGTGCCGTTGTTTTTAATTTTGGTTTTAATTTGCTAACGGAAGGTCCCGGACTTTCTGCGCGCATCAGATTCATATGGGAGCCGCCGCTTAAAGGGATGATCATGAGTAAGAATACCAGCACTCCCATGCCGCCGATCCAATGGGTGAAACTGCGCCAGATTAAATGACAATGGTCCAGAACCTCTACATCACTTAATATACTGGCACCGGTGGTCGTGAAGCCGGATATGGTTTCAAACAGGGCATCGGTATAGGAAGGGATAGCACCGCTTAAATAGAACGGCAATGAACCAAAAATACTTAATATGATCCAGCTAAGCGCAGTTGCGACGCTGCCTTCCTTCAGATAGAAGACGAAGTCCTGTGGTTTGCGCCAGGACAAGGTTGTCCCTAAAACGGCACAGACGATGGCGATCAATAAATACCAGAAGCCGGATTTCTCTTGATAAATGAGAGCCACACAGGCCGGTAATAACAACAGGATCGCTTCGATCTTTAAAATATATCCTAATATATATCGTATCACTGAATTGTTCACGTTTCTATATCCCCCTATGCTAATATATCCTGCAGATCGCCAAAGCCGGTGTGCGTCGTGACGATTACTACCATATCATTCACTTCGATGGTATCTGTGCCGGAAGGAATGATAATGTGTCCCTGTCGGATGATGGCAGCTACTAATAAGTTTTTCTTGAGATGAAGATTCATCAAAGGGATTCCGGTTACACCAGAGGTTTCCCGAACAAGAAATTCGATGGCTTCGGCGCGGGAATCAAATAGATGATACAATGTTTCAATGTTACTGCCGATCGATGCATGTCGCGCGCGGACATAAGCAATGATGGTTTCTGAAGTAATATATCTGGGGTATACCACACTTCCCAGATCTAATTGGTTAATGATTCCTTTGAAATTAAATCGATTGATTTTTGTCACTACTTTTGCATTGGAAACCTGTTGTGCATGCAGAGTCAACATGATGTTTTCCTCATCAATGCCGGTTAAAGGTACAAATGACTGAGTATACTTGATGCCTTCTTCTTTTAAGAGTTCTATATCCGTGCCATCCCCATTGATAATAATAGCATCCGGCAGTAGGACACTGAGTTCTTCACAGCGGGAACGATTTTGTTCGATGATTTTTACATTCACTCCGATGGCTAATAAACGTTTCGCCAGATAATATGCGGTTTTTCCGCCGCCAACGATCATGGTGTCACGTACCTGATTGGTTTGCATTCCTATTTGTTTGAGGAATATGCGGGCATCTACCTGGGAAGAAATGAAAGAAACCAGGTCTCCGGCTTCGAATTGGAAATCTCCAGACGGTATAACGACATCTTCACCGCGTTCCACAGCACATATCAGAATATTTTTGGATAAACCGGATCGTCCTAAAGAAGCGATATCCTGCCCAGTAAGAATATTATCTTCCGGTAATTTGAATTGCACCATCTCGGCTTGTCCGTGTGCAAAGGAATGGATCTCTAATGCTGTAGGTAAATACAGTACGCGTGCCGCCTCCATAGCAGCGCTGAGATCGGGATTGATAATCATAGCCAACCCCAGTTTTTCGCGCAGATAAGAGATTTCGTTACTGTAGTCAGGGTTGCGTACACGGGCGATGGCAGCGCAGTTGCCGACGCGTTTGGCAACTGTACAGCATAATAGGTTCAATTCGTCCGAGTCGGTTACTGCGATAATGAGATCGGCTGATTCGATGCCGGCTTCCATTTGTACGTTATAGCTGGCACCCGTTCCCACCAGGCCCATGACGTCATAGAGATTGGTCAAATCCTGAATTTTTACGGGGTCCTGATCGATAAGGGTGATGTCATGACCTTCTTTCGTCAACTGTTCGGTCAAAGTCGCTCCAACTTTGCCACATCCTACAATGATGATATTCAACCCTGCTTTGACGGGAGATTTTTTCTTCATATTCATCCTCATTTCTGAGCAACTATGTTGCGAAGAGGCGACACAAATCGCGGCCTTGCGTCTGCCATCCAGACAATTTGCTTTGCTCGGAAGCAAATTGCTGTGTGAAAGTCGTTGCATGAGCACAATTCTCACACTTGTTTTCCATGCCGCTTCTGGCGGCTGCTACTTTTTCACTCTTCCTTATTATGGGAAATTATATCTACTTATATTATCACTATCTACTTTAAATTGCAAAATTATACGTAACTGAATTTTGGAGGATGGTTGACAATTAATGCAATACATGGCATCATGAACAAGGATTGAAAGATGGTGAGATTATGATACAGGCAAAAGATGTCAGTTTTGAATATTTTAGACGTGATGCAGAAGGAAACGTGGTTGAAGTGAAGCGGGCTTTAGACGGGATAAACCTGCGAGTGGAACCGGGTTCTTTTGTGGCGGTTTTAGGAGCGAATGGTTCAGGGAAATCCACGTTTGCGAAACATTTAAATGCACTTTTGACACCGGCAGAAGGTACGATTTATGTGGATGGCCGGGATACTTCAGATCCGGAACAGGAATTGTCCATCCGCAAAACTGCCGGAATGGTGTTCCAAAATCCGGATAATCAGATTATTGCTGGTATCGTACAGGAAGATGTGGGATTTGGTCCGGAGAATATTGGTGTCCCAACAGAGGAGATTTGGAAACGTGTTGAGGATAGTCTGAAAAGTGTGGGGATGTATGCGTATCGGGAATCGTCGCCGAATCATTTATCGGGAGGGCAGAAGCAAAGAGTTGCTATTGCAGGTATTATGGCAATGAAGCCGAAATGCATTATTCTGGATGAACCAACGGCGATGTTGGACCCACAGGGGAGACGTTCTGTTTTGCGGACAGCACATCAATTAAATAAGGAAGAAAAGATTACTGTTATTTTGATTACACATTATATGGAAGAAGTGGTGGATGCAGATTATGTTTATGTGATGGGAGATGGACAAGTACGGCTGGAAGGCACTCCGCGCCAGATTTTTGCGGAGATGGAGGAGTTGGAACGATGGCGACTGAGTGTGCCGGAGATCACCAAAATTGCAGTTGGTTTGCACTCCTCTGGCGTGCCGGTACCGATTGATGTGTTGGGTGCAGAGGAATTAGCACAGTGGTTATTGCAATATCGAAAGGGACGGTGACACGCGATGGGGATGTGCTTGCAGCATGTGAATTATATTTATGAGACGGGAACCAGTCGGGAGTGTCTGGCGCTTTGTGATATTAATCTGGAAATACGGGATGGGGAATTTATCGGTTTGGTAGGACATAGCGGATCGGGGAAATCTACCCTGATACAATTACTCAACGGACTGGAACATGCCAGTAGTGGAGAGATTTTCTTTCATGGGCAGGATATTTATGATCCGGATTATTCCATGAGAGAGTTGCGTGGAAAGGTGGGGTTGGTATTCCAATATCCGGAACATCAGCTCTTTGAGACTTCGGTGATAGAAGATGTAGAATTTGGTCCCAGGAATCTTGGACTGGATCAACTGGAAGTGGAGTTACGTTCCTTTCAGGCATTAAAACAAGTGGGAATAGGTGATGATTTGCTGGATGTTTCGCCATTGTCGCTGTCGGGAGGACAGAAGAGACGGGTGGCCATCGCCGGAGTCTTGGCGATGGAACCGGAGATATTAATCTTAGATGAACCTATGGCGGGGCTGGATCCTGCCGGACGGGATGAGATCCTGGAGCTGCTGGCGCGGATTCATCAGGAGAAACAGATGACAGTGCTGTTGGTGTCTCATAGTATGGACGATGTGGCAAAATATGCGGATCGCATCTTGGTGATGAATGAGGGGAAGATCGTCCTGGATGGTACCCCGCGTCAGGTGTTTCAATATGAAGATGAGCTGCGTCAGATAGGGTTAGATGTGCCACAGTCTACGGCATTATTGCATCGCTTATCCAGGGAAACCAAAGGATTACGAACGGATGGCATTACGGTGCAGGAAAGTGTAGACGCAATTTTAGACTGGCTTCGTGAATAATTTTCCATGTTTTCATGGAGATCTTTCATGAAATGGTGTACAGAAAGTGTGAGAGCAAATGATACGAGAAATCACGGTTGGACAATATTATAAAGCAGATTCACCTATTCACCGGCTTGATCCAAGAGTTAAGGTGGTAGGGACCTTGGCATATATTATATCACTATTTCTATTTCGGCAGTTTACGGGTTTTTTGGTGACAATCCTGTTTTTTGGACTGATTGTAAAACTGTCTACAGTTCCGTTTAAGTTCATTATGCGGGGATTGCGTCCGATCTTATTTATGTTAATTTTTACAGCGATGCTTAATTTGTTTTGGACGCCGGGGGATTCTTTGCTGGATCTGAAGATTATTGACATCACTGTCCAGGGAGTGCATCGCACCATTTTTTTGGCACTCCGCTTGATATTATTAATCATTGGTTCTTCCATGATGACATTAACGACGACACCAAATCAGTTGACAGATGCTTTGGAAACATTGTTAAAACCACTTAACTATATTCATGTACCAGTCCATGAGATCGCCATGATGATGTCGATTGCGCTGCGTTTTATTCCTATTCTGGTGGAAGAAACAAATAAAATTATGAAAGCACAGGCAGCCAGAGGTGTTGATTTTGAGAGCGGAAATCTTTTACAGCGTATCCGAAGCATGGTACCGATTCTGGTGCCGCTGTTTGCATCTGCCATGCGCAGGGCAACGGATCTGGCAAATGCGATGGACGCTCGCTGCTATCATGGAGGGGAAGGACGGACAAAGATGAATCCCCTACAGTATCGAAGTGCCGATGTATGGGCATATTTGTTTGTGGCACTTTATTTAGTCGTTATTATTTTGATGGGGCGGTGGATGCCCTTTTAATATTTGATAGGGAGAAGCGATGAAACGAATAAAATTAGTAGTGGCATATGATGGTACCCGGTATCATGGCTGGCAGTTTCAGCCACGGGAGATTACAGTGGAGGGAGTGCTGAATCAGGCGATTTCGGCGCTGACCGGAGAAGAGGTACAGGTGATCGGTGCCAGCCGAACCGATGCGGGGGTTCATGCGTTAGGTAATGTGGCGGTTTTTGATACCCAGTCAAGGATACCGGGGGAAAAGTTTGCCTATGCGTTGAACCAGAGACTCCCGGAAGATATTGTAATACAGGATTCTGAGGAGGTAGATTCTGATTTTCATCCTAGACACAGGACATGTCGCAAAACTTATGAATATACTATTTTGAATCGTCGGTTTCCTTTGCCGGAATATCGCCACACCGCATATTTTTATTATGGAGCATTAGACATTCGTAAAATGCAGGAGGCGGCAAGTTTTTTTGTGGGAAAGCATGATTTTGCCGCCTTTTGTTCTGCGGGAGCGCAGGTCAAAACAACAGTCCGGGAGATCTATGCATTAGAGGTGCTTCCTCTGGATAGTGAGCGGATCGTGATACGTGTACAGGGGAATGGCTTTTTATACAATATGGTGCGTATTATTGCAGGAACACTATTAGAGGTGGGAAAAAAACAGATTAAAGTGTCCCAGATATCGGATATTATCGAATCCTGTGACCGGGGGCAGTCAGGTCCTACGGCACCGGCGCAGGGTTTGAAATTAGTGGAGATACATTATGAGTAAGAATTATTCGCATTTTAGTCACCGGAACTGTGAGTATTTTCCCTGCCATGAGACATGGGGAGAGTCGGATGGAGAGACAGCGGAGTTCAACTGTCTTTTTTGTTATTGTCCTTTGTATCCAAAAGAAACTTGTCCCGGTGATCCGTCCTATTTTGTGGACAAGCTGGGTAGAAAAATCAAAGATTGTAGTGGTTGTATCTATCCCCACCAACCGGAAAATTACGAATATATTATGCAATGTCTGATGCCACAGGATGAAATCATACCTGTGCAAGTGGCAGAATTATATCCGGACGTGATCCGGCATTTGGGACAAATTTGCCGATTTGATGAGATGGATCCGGAGGCAGCCAATACACAGCGAATGGAAGCTGCGATGGTCTATGACAAATTTTTTCAGCATCGGTGTGTTGATATCCTTTTACATCCTTTTGCAGCAGATTGTGTGGGAGAGAGACAATTCTGTTTCGGGGATCATACAGTGGAATGTACGGTTTTGGAGAAAATATCACATGAATGGATTCGGAGCGGTTATCTTTATGCATTACATGCGCCGGAACTGCGGTTGCGTGGAGAAGTATTGAGTGTGTTGCAGCAATATTATGTAGAAAGTATACAGGTAGCAATTCTGGATGCAGTACGGGATTGGTTACAGGAATATTTATCCCGCAGACATAGTGTCAGAGATCTATATTTTGTGACGGATTCTTTCGGCCCGGGGTTTTATGGAATGGAAGTCGGTGCCATGCCTGTACTATGTGACTGTTTGGAGTTGAACCGTATCGGTATGCAATTAGGGAATGATGGTAATTTGAAACCATTGAAGAGTATCGTAGGGATTCATCTGGTGACGATTCATGAGGTGGCGCCGATCATACGGGATTGTAGTAGCTGCATGGGCAATCCGGGGGGATGTAGTATGTGCAGGCGGGGCGGAGGGAGATAAAAGCGGGACACATACGAAAGGAACCGGGATGTTAGGAAGTATATAGAAAGGATCACAGAGATTCGTTATCTGAGTCTCGTGATCCTTTTGGTATGGTATTTTGTCAAATGTGTTTATGTCCAGATATCGGCATGCTGGTGCAGATATTTTTCTTTGGTGGCCATGCCACCACGAATATGTCGTTCTGCTTTATTGACATCCAGGACATTCCGCACTTCGTCTGCTAATGCATGATTTACCGTGGGTAAACGTTCGGTTACATCCTTATGTACTGTGCTTTTACTTACGCGGAATATAGCTGCTGTCTGACGCACTGTGGCTCCATTTTCCACGATATATCTACCGATCTCAGTAGCTCTTTCTTCTATATCCTCTCTCAACAGGATAACCTCGCTAAACTTGTTTGTACAGTGTATGCAGAGGAAATGGGAAGTATTACAGTCAATGATTCAACTTTACGATTGGGATGGCAGAATTTGCGCAATACAATTCACTGTGATAAGATGAAAGGCAAAGCATCACATTGATGTTTTCATCATTTCAATTACAGGAGGTAACGACATGCCATTTATTGATTCAAAAGTAACGGTAGCTTTAACACCGGATAAACAGGAAAGTATTAAGAGTAAATTGGGACAGGCCATTAGCACTATGGGAAAATCAGAAACCTATCTGATGGTGGGATTTGAAGATGAGTATGAGTTGTATATGGGTGGTCAGAAATTGGAAAAAGGCGCTTTTGTCTCTGTGCGGGTATTGGGACAGGTAAATGCAGATGCCAGTGACCGGATGACCGCTGAGATTTGTAAAATCTATCAGGAGGAACTTGATATTCCGGGGCAAAATGTATATGTTGCATATTTTGGCACGCCTGATTGGGGTTGGAATGGAAGCAATTTTTAGAATCATACCGAACAAATGAATTTGAGTGTTTTGTCATTAAATATTATGATATATGATGATGCGATTTAGATATTGTTCTCGTATTTTTTTATAATAATTGCGACTAATTGGCAGGTGTTCCTCATTTTTTAAAATGACTTGCCTGCCAGATAAATGTTGTATTGCAGCTAAATTAACTAATATTCCTCTATAACAAAGAAAAAAATTATATTCTTTCAATTCTTGTGTCCAAAAGGATATGATACCTCTGGTAATCATTTTATAATTGGAAAAATAAAAGAGTAAGTATTTCAGGCAGGGTAACTAAAACCGGTTATAATAAAAAGGATGCAGAAATAAATCGTTATGGTGAGAGATATAGTACGCAATATACGTACATAAATTTGTACGAGGGAAAAGCCAGCGGTAAAGGGAATAAAATATGTGGAGATAAAGTTAAAGTGTCGGATGGTTCCAAATCTTTTAGCGCAGCGGGAAAAACTACTGGCAAGAAAAGTAAATATATTTATGTATATAAACCTGTTAATGATGGCTATGATCTATATATATCAGGGAATATGATTTATGAATAATCTATTTTATAGGGGGTATTATGTTCTATACATATGGATATTTGTTTTATATACCGGTTACTTTACTGTGCATGGTGATTTTACTAATATATGGGATTCATAAAAAGAAGCCTCTACCGTATTATTTTATTTCAATATTTGCAATTATATATGTTAATTTTTTCATTGACTATATGATCTTTCCGATCATAATCGAAGACGATGTAAATTATTCTATTTATTATAATATTTATTTAAAGATTTCATTAGGTAATATTAGTATTCGTCATAATGCATTAAACATACTTGCTACGGTGCCAATCGGTATTGGGATACAGTTCATCTTTGATTTAAAAAGACAGTATCGATGGATTTTGGCAGTAATACTGGCTGAAATCCCGGAAATAGCTCAGTTGATTTTGATCTGTGCGCTTCATCCTATAAACAAAATTTTTGATATCAATGATGTGATTTTGAATGGTATCGGGGTGGTTGTCGGCTTGCTGATGATGGAAATTATGAATCGATTGGTAAAAATGCCGCCAAAGGATGAGAAAACGGTTTTTCACTATTGTTGGAATATTTGCTATCAGACAGATAAATTTATCAAAGGGGATAGAAAAGAGAAGTAGATCCATGAAACGATCTGCTTCTCTTTTGTTAGAAAATCCATGACTCGAATCTTCCCTATTATTTCATAGCACAAATGCTGGCAGCTTTACTGTTCATTCAGTTTGCGGATGGTTTTCTGAATGTCCTCATAGGTGAGTTCCTCTCCGCTAAAAGATAAGATGGAATGAAGTGGTGTACCAGAGAACATATTGCGCATCAGTTCATCCGTTCCGGCTCCCATAGAATCGTTTTCCACACCACCTGTATTTTCCGCAAAACCACTGATACGCAACATATGATCCAGTGGGGCGGTGTCTTTGGCGAACCGCTCCACATCTTCGCATGTCGTAGTTTCATCTGCGATGAAGGGAATTGTTTTCGTGCTGGTGATCTGTATGCTTTGTCTGAGCCGGATGTCCCGGGAGCTGGCACCGATCAGGATCTGATATTCTCCGCTTTCCGCATACCAGTCATGGATTCCCATATGATAATAGGAAAATGCCCGGTCATTTAATTCCATTGTCACCGTCTTCGTCTCTCCAGGTTCTAAATATATTTTGGCGAAGTTCCGTAATTCTTTTTCCGGACGAATCTCTTCCCCTTCTGGATTCTGAATATATAATTGTACAATTTCAGCACCGGCCATCGTTCCGGTATTGGTTATATCGAAGGATACCGTAATCGTATCCTGATCGGTGGCGTTTGTGGTGCTGACCCGGAGATGATCGTAGGCAAAGGAGGTGTAGCTGAGACCATATCCAAACGGAAAGAGTACCTCCATCTTTTTCTTATCATAATAACGATACCCGATGAAAATCCCTTCCTGATATTTTACCTCCTGGCGGGTTCCCGGGAAATTCAGATAGGAAGGATTGTCTTCTAATCTTAACGGAAAACTTTCCGCCAGTTTGCCACTTGGATTCACTTCTCCATATAACAGCCGGACAGCGGCACCACCGCTAGCCTGGCCGGATAAATACATGTCTAGTACGGCTTTTACCTTTGGCAGCCAAGGCATTAAGACCGGGGAACCGTTGTGCAGAACAACAATGGTATTCGGTTGTGTTTCACAAATCTTATCAATTAATTCATTCTGACAGTCTGGCAGATGGAGATGTTTGCGGTCAAATCCTTCGCTTTCAAAAGCATCTGGCAATCCGGCAAAGATTACGGCAACCTCTGCATCCTGAGCTGTTTGGATCGCCTCTTTCAGGAGAACGGGGTCGGTTTCGTCTATATCGGTACGGAAGCCCTGGGCATAAGTAGCGTGGCTGACAGATTTTAATGCACTTTCAATACGGTAACAATGAATGTGACTGGATCCTCCACCCTGAATGCGTGGAGTTTCAGCAAATGCTCCGATGAATGCCACTTTCTGCGTTTCTTTTAAAGGCAGAATGCCATCATTTTTTAATAAAACGGCGGATTGTTCTGCGGTTTTCTTTGCCAGTTGATGATGAGCCTCTTTATCGTAGGTGCTGTCCTGTTTATGAACCAGATACTTGTCCACCAGAGTAAGGATACGCGTTACCGCCAGATCCAAAACATCCTCTGACAGAGAGCCATCTTTGACAGCAGTGACGATCTGTTTATCCGTTTCACCATGACTGGATGGCATTTCCAGGTCTAATCCGGCTTTTAATGCGGTAACACGATCGTTCATGGCACCCCAGTCAGTCATGACCAGGCCTTCAAATCCCCATTCCTCACGAAGGACACGGTTTAAGAGCCATGCATTATCACTGGAATATGTGCCGTTGATTCGATTGTAACTACACATAATCGTCCACGGCTGTGCTTTTTTGACTACAGTTTCAAAGGCACTGAGATATATTTCCCGTAAAGTACGTTCATCGATTTTGGCACTGATACTCATGCGATGCCATTCCTGGTTATTGGCGGCGAAATGTTTCAGACTGGTGCCAACACCATGATGTTGTACTCCATTCACAAAGGCGGCGCCTAATTCACCTGCCAGCAGTGGGTCTTCGGAATAATATTCAAAGTTTCTGCCACAGATCGGCGAGCGTTTCATATTGATGCCGGGTCCCAATAACACGGCCAGATCTTCCGCGACGCATTCCTCCCCCAGGGCATTGCCCACGGAATAGATCAAATCGCGGTCAAAAGAACATGCCATAGCAGAGGCAGTGGGAAAACCGATGGCTTCTACACTTTCTCCAACACCCATATGGTCTGGCTTGTTCTCTTGCTTTCGCAGACCATGAGGTCCATCGGATACCATCACAGAGGGAATCCCCAGACGGTCAACTGCTTTGGTATGCCAGAAATCCAGTCCCGAACATAGACCGGCTTTTTCCTCTAATGTTAATTCTGATACTAGTTTCGGTACATCTAACACATGAGTCATTTCATAAGTCTCCTTTCGGTTTTATTCATTCAACATGCAGTAGCAAGCCATTGACACCAGATTGGCTTATACGGAGCGCTGCGTTTTTGAAAATAAAAAAGTGCTTGACATCTTGAAGATTTGATGATAAGATGAACAATGCACTATTGTGGCTGACTAGACTATTCAACTATGTATTTATATTATAGCATAGTTCGACAGAAATGAAAAGACTTTTTATATTTCTTTTTCTTAATTGGAGAAAAGTGTCAATCATGACAGAATGGCTCCGGTCTGGTACAGGCGCAAAATACTCTAAAAAAACAAGGAGTGAAACGTCGATGGAGAAGAACAGGATACATCCAGTAAAAGTAGGCAATGGCGTTAGAATGAGTTATGCCCGTCAGCAGGAAGTCCTTGAGATGCCGAATCTCATTGAGGTGCAGACGAATTCTTACCAGTGGTTCTTAGACGAGGGTCTGAAAGAAGTATTTCGGGACATTTCTCCGATTTCTGATTTTGGCGGACATTTAAGTCTGGAATTTGTGGATTTTGAGCTTTGCCGTGAAGAAAAGAAGTACGATATTGATCAGTGTCGTGAACGTGACACCACTTATGCAGCACCGCTGAAGGTTCGTGTCAGACTTCATAATAAGGAAACGGAAGAGATCAAGGAACATGAGATCTTCATGGGTGACTTACCGCTGATGACCGCAACCGGTACTTTTATTATCAATGGTGCGGAACGTGTTATTGTTAGTCAGTTAGTTCGTTCCCCTGGTATCTACTATGAGATTGGACATGATAAAGTGGGTAAAGAATTGTTCTCTGCTACTGTCATTCCAAATCGCGGTGCATGGCTGGAATATGAGACAGACTCCAACGATGTATTCTCTGTTCGTGTAGATCGTAATAGAAAGGTACCAATCACGGTATTCCTGCGCGCATTGGGATTGGGTACCAATGAGCAGATCAAGGAAGTATTTGGTGAGGAACCAAAGATTTTGGCCAGTATTGAGAAAGATACCACCGATAATTATAAAGATGGTCTGTTAGAATTATATAAGAAACTGCGTCCGGGTGAACCGTTATCCGTAGATAGTGCAGAGAACCTGTTAAATAGTATGTTCTTTGATCCAAAGAGATATGATTTGGCAAAAGTCGGACGTTATAAATTTAATAAGAAACTACATTTCAAAAATCGTATCGCTGGCTGTAAATTGGCAGAAGAAGTGACAAACCAGTTGACAGGGGAAGTGTATGAGGCCGGTACCCTGATCACAGAAGAGTTAGCGGTTGAATTGCAAAATTCTGCGGTTCCATATTTGATGGTGGAATTAGAGGGGCATGTCACGAAAGTTCTCTCCAATATGACTGTGGATCTGCGTGAGTATGTGTCAGATGTGAATCCGCGTGATTTGGGTATTACGGAGGATGTATACTATCCGGTCTTAAAGGAAATTTTGGATGAAAATGAGGGCGATGAGGAAGCGGTCTTAAATGCGATTCGTGCTAATGTGGCACATTTGGTTCCAAAGCATATCACGAAGGAAGATATTTTTGCTTCTATCAACTATAATATGCACTTGGAGTATGGTATCGGAAATAAGGATGATATTGATCATTTAGGAAACCGCCGTATTCGTGCGGTTGGAGAATTGTTACAGAATCAGTACCGCATTGGTCTGTCCCGTATGGAGCGTGTGGTCCGGGAGAGAATGTCTACTCAGGATATCACCACAATTACTGCGCAGTCATTGATCAACATTAAACCAGTGACAGCAGCAGTGAAGGAATTCTTTGGTAGTTCCCAGTTGTCTCAGTTCATGGATCAGAACAATCCATTATCTGAACTGACACATAAGAGACGTTTGTCTGCGTTGGGACCTGGTGGTTTATCCCGTGACCGTGCAGGATTTGAGGTTCGAGATGTACATTATACACATTATGGCCGTATGTGTCCGGTAGAGACTCCGGAAGGACCGAATATCGGTTTGATCAATTCTCTGGCATCTTATGCCCGGATCAATGAATATGGTTTCATCGAGGCGCCATATCGCAAACTGGATAAGACTGATCCGACAAATCCTCGTGTTACGGATGAGGTGATATATCTGTCAGCGGATGAAGAAGACCGCTATATCGTAGCACAGGCGAATGAGGCGATTGATGAGAATGGTTATTTTGAACGTAAGAGTGTATCAGGTCGTTTCCGTGAGGAGACATCTGAGTTTGAGAGATCGAAAGTAGATTTGATGGACGTATCTCCGAAGATGGTATTCTCTGTGGCTACCGCCATGATTCCTTTCTTGGAGAATGATGATGCTAACCGTGCTTTGATGGGGTCCAACATGCAGCGTCAGGCGGTACCGCTGTTAGTGACAGAAGCACCGGCAGTAGGTACCGGTATGGAGATGAAAGCGGCCGTTGACTCCGGCAACTGTGTTCTTGCTGAGGAAGATGGTACGGTAGAGCGCTCCGCATCCGATGAGATTGTGGTAAAATCCGCGTCCGGTACGAAGCGGTACAAGTTAGCGAAGTTCCAGCGAAGTAACCAGGGTACCAGCATGAATCATCGTCCGATCGTGGATAAAGGAGATGAAGTAAAAGCCGGACAGGTTATTGCGGATGGTCCGTCTACTTGTGGTGGTGAGATTGCGCTGGGCAAGAATCCTCTGATTGGATTTATGACCTGGGAGGGTTATAACTATGAGGATGCTGTATTATTAAGTGAGAGACTGGTGCAGGAGGATATTTATACCTCTGTGCACATTAATGAGTATGAGGCGGAGGCCAGAGATACGAAACTGGGTGCCGAGGAGATCACTCGTGATGTACCTGGTGTTGGTGATGATGCATTAAAGGATTTGGATGAGAATGGGATTATCCGTATCGGTGCCGAGGTCCGTGCCGGAGATATCCTTGTCGGTAAGGTTACTCCGAAGGGAGAGACAGAGCTGACAGCAGAGGAGAGATTGCTTCGAGCTATTTTTGGTGAGAAAGCAAGAGAAGTTCGGGATACTTCATTAAAAGTACCACATGGTGAATTTGGTATTATCGTAGATGCGAAGGTATTTACCAGAGAAAATGGTGATGAGCTTCCGCCGGGAGTGAATCAGTCAGTGCGTATCTATATTGCACAGAAACGTAAGATTCAGGTGGGCGATAAGATGGCTGGACGTCATGGTAATAAGGGTGTGGTTTCCCGCGTATTACCGGTGGAAGATATGCCGTTTCTGCCGAATGGCCGGCCTTTGGATATCGTGTTGAATCCGTTGGGTGTGCCTTCTCGTATGAATATTGGACAGGTATTGGAGATCCATTTGAGTCTGGCCGCTAAAGTATTAGGCTTTAATGTAGGAACGCCGGTATTTGATGGTGCCAACGAGTATGACATTATGGATACACTGGAGTTGGCCAACGATTATGTCAATACACCATTAAATAAGGCAGAGCAGAAAGCATTGGTTGCGAAGGCGAAGGAGGATGGAGACGATGCAGAAGTAGCACGTCTCAAAGATCTGAAGCCATTTGAGGATAAATATAAAGATATTTTAGATCCGGAAGTATTCCGGTATTTGGTTGAAAATCAGGAATACCGCAAGGAATGGGAAGGTGTACCGATTAACCGGGATGGTAAAGTTCGTCTGCGTGACGGGCGTACCGGTGAATACTTCGATGGGGATGTTACGGTAGGTTTCATGCACTATCTGAAACTCCACCACTTAGTAGATGATAAGATTCATGCTCGTTCTACGGGTCCATATTCTTTGGTTACGCAACAGCCTCTGGGTGGTAAGGCGCAGTTCGGTGGCCAGCGTTTCGGAGAGATGGAGGTATGGGCGTTAGAGGCATATGGTGCTGCTTATACGCTGCAAGAGATCTTGACCGTGAAGTCCGATGATGTTATTGGTCGTGTAAAGACATACGAGGCGATTATCAAAGGAGATAATATTTCCGACCCTGGTATACCGGAGTCATTCAAGGTTATGTTAAAGGAATTGCAGGCATTGGCATTGGATGTTACCGTGTTAGATGAGAATCACGAAGAGGTATATCTCGGTGAAGAAGTGGAAGAAAATGATAACAGTGAGGACATCACACCTTTGATTGATGGCAGTGCTGATTTCGCGTTTAGTAGTGGTGAATCCTTTGAAGCTGCCGGATTCACAGAGGGTACAGCGGAGGAATTGGAAGAGGCTTCCTTTGCTGCCTTTGAAGATTAAACCGTGTATACAGATGACTGATTGATCCTATATAACAGCCCGGCCGGGCAGATGGAGGTTACTATGGCAGAAAGTAATGTAAAGGAAGAAAAGCATATTATTTATGATGCGATCAAGATCGGTCTTGCTTCTCCGGAGAAGATCCGAGAGTGGTCCCGGGGAGAAGTAAAGAAGCCAGAGACGATCAATTATAGGACATTAAAACCGGAGAAGGACGGATTGTTCTGTGAGAAGATTTTCGGACCTAGTAAGGACTGGGAATGTCATTGTGGTAAGTATAAAAAAATCCGTTATAAAGGTGTTGTCTGCGATCGATGTGGTGTAGAGGTTACCAAGTCCAGCGTTCGTCGTGAACGCATGGGACATATCGAGCTGGCTGCGCCAGTGTCCCATATTTGGTACTTCAAAGGGATTCCGAGCCGTATGGGTCTGATTTTGGATGTTTCTCCTCGAAATTTGGAAAAAGTATTATATTTTGCGTCATATATTGTATTGGAGGTGCAGGATGGCATTCCATTGCAGCAGAAGCAGATATTGTCAGAGGCAGAATATCAGGAAGCCCGTGCAAACTATGGCAACGATTTTCGCGCCGGCATGGGTGCGGAATCTATTATGGAATTGCTGATGAGTATTGATCTGGAAGAGGAATCTGCCAACTTAAAAGCAGAGTTAAAAGAGTCCTCTGGGCAGAAGCGTACACGTATCGTAAAACGTCTGGAAGTGATCGAGGCATTCCGGGAATCTGAGAATAAACCGGAGTGGATGATTCTGACGGTGATTCCGGTGATTCCTCCGGATATTCGTCCGATGGTACAGTTGGATGGTGGACGTTTTGCCACTTCTGATATGAACGATTTATATCGTCGTATCATCAATAGAAATAACCGTTTGAAGAGATTGTTAGAACTGGGTGCGCCGGATATTATTGTGCGCAATGAGAAGCGTATGCTTCAGGAAGCGGTAGATGCGCTGATTGATAATGGCCGCCGTGGCCGTCCGGTTACGGGACCCGGAAACAGACCGTTGAAATCCCTGTCAGATATGTTAAAGGGTAAGCAGGGGCGTTTTCGTCAGAATCTGTTGGGTAAGCGTGTGGATTACTCCGGCCGTTCTGTTATCGTCGTAGGTCCTGAATTAAAGATTTATCAGTGTGGTTTGCCAAAGGAGATGGCGATTGAATTATTCAAGCCATTCGTTATGAAAGAACTGGTAGCCAATGGCACGGCGCACAATATCAAACAGGCCAAGAAGATGGTAGAGAAGTTACAGCCGGAGGTATGGGATGTATTAGAAGACGTCATTCGCGAGCATCCGGTGATGTTAAACCGCGCGCCTACGCTGCATCGTCTGGGTATTCAGGCATTTGAACCTACCCTGGTAGAAGGAAAAGCTATCAAGTTACATCCGTTGGTATGTACCGCATTTAATGCCGATTTCGATGGTGACCAGATGGCGGTGCATTTGCCGTTATCTGTGGAGGCACAGGCAGAGTGTCGTTTCCTCTTGCTGTCACCGAACAATTTGTTAAAGCCGTCCGATGGTGGTGTGGTTGCCGTTCCTTCACAGGATATGGTGCTGGGTATCTATTATCTGACACAGGAAAGACCGGGTTCTTTGGGTGAGGGCAAGTTTTTCAAGAGTGTCAATGAAGCGATTACAGCATATGAAAATGGTGCACTGACTTTGCATGCAAAGATCAAGGTTCGCCGTTCCGGCATCAATAAAGAGGGTGTTGAGGAAAGCCGTATCATTGAGTCAACGTTAGGAAGATTCATCTTTAATGAGATCTTACCACAGGATATGGGATTTGTGGATCGCTCTCTGGATGAGAATTTCCTGGTACCGGAAGTAGATTTCCATGTAGGCAAGAAGCAGTTGAAACAGATTTTGGAGAAATGTATCGCTGCGCATGGTGCTACTGGAACAGCGGAGACTATGGATAACATTAAAGCGTTAGGTTATAAGTATTCTACGCGTGCCGCCATGACGGTATCAATCTCAGATATGACAGTGCCAGAGGCCAAGAAACAGATCTTGGATAATGCCCAAGATACAGTAGAGATGATTACACGTAAATTCCGCCGCGGTCTGTTGACGGAGGAAGAGCGTTATAAAGCGGTGATTAATACTTGGAATGAAGCAGATAAGCAACTGACCACGGCCTTGATGGATGGTTTGGATCAGTATAATAATATCTTCATGATGGCAGATTCCGGAGCCCGTGGTTCCCAGGCACAGATCAAACAGTTGGCTGGTATGCGTGGTTTGATGGCAGATACTTCCGGACGTACCATCGAGCTGCCGATCAAATCCAACTTCCGTGAAGGCTTGGATGTATTGGAGTATTTTATTTCGGCACATGGTGCCCGTAAGGGATTGTCAGATACGGCTTTGCGTACTGCCGATTCTGGTTATTTGACACGCCGTTTGGTGGATGTATCACAGGAATTAGTGATCCGTGAAGTGGATTGTTGTGCGGACCGTGATATGATCCCTGGTATGGATGTGACTGGTCTGATGGATGGCAAGGAATTGATTGAATCTTTGGAGGAACGTATCACAGGTCGTTTCTCTTGCGAGGATATCTATGATGATGAAGGACAGTTGATCGTCAAGAAAAATCATATGATTACGCCGAAACGTGCTGCCCGCATTGTGAATACCAAGGCGATTGTGGATGCCGGAGAGGCAGCAAAGGTTAAGATTCGTACGATTTTGACCTGTAAGTCTCATATTGGTGTTTGTGCGAAATGTTATGGGGCGAACATGGCTACTGGTGAGTCGGTACAGGTAGGTGAAGCTGTTGGTATTATCGCAGCGCAGTCCATTGGTGAGCCTGGTACACAGTTGACCATGCGTACTTTCCATACAGGTGGTGTGGCCGGTGATGATATTACACAGGGTCTTCCTCGTGTGGAGGAGCTTTTTGAGGCCCGCAAGCCAAAGGGTCTTGCCATTATTGCTGAATTTGGCGGTACAGTATCCATCCGTGACACCAAGAAGAAGCGGGAAGTAGTGATCACCAATCAAGAAACAGGTGAGCAGAAGGCTTACTTGATTCCATATGGTTCCCGTATCAAAGTATTAGAGGGACAGGAGTTGGAGAAAGGGGAAGCGCTGACGGAAGGTAGCGTGAATCCGCATGATATCTTGGAGATCAAGGGTGTACGTGATGTACAGGATTATATGATTCGTGAAGTACAGCGTGTATATCGTCTGCAGGGTGTAGAAATCAATGATAAGCATATCGAGGTAATTGTCCGTCAGATGTTAAAGAAGATCCGTGTAGAGAATAACGGAGATTCCGCATTCCTGCCAGGCACTATGGTAGATGCTCTGAAATTTGAGGATGAAGTGGAAAGATTGACAGAAGAGGGTAAGGAGCCACCAGAAGGAAGTCAGGTAATGCTAGGTATTACCAAGGCAGCTCTGGCTACAGATTCCTTCTTATCAGCCGCATCCTTCCAGGAGACCACCAAGGTTCTGACAGATGCTGCGATTAAGGGCAAGGTAGATCCGTTAGTAGGTTTGAAGGAGAATGTCATCATTGGTAAGTTGATTCCGGCAGGTACCGGTATGAAGAGATACCGTTCCGTGAAATTAGATACCGATGAGGCTGCTGAGGAGTTTCTGGAGAAGCAGAGATTAGCGGAGATGGGTATCTTAGAAGAGGAGGAAGAAACTCCTGCTCCAGTACCGGAAGTGGAAGAAGAGGAAGTTTATTTTACTTCTACAGAAGAATAAATCTATCGGTTGATGTATAAGAATATGTAGACCGCACAAAAAAGGATCGTGATTATGTCACGGTCCTTTTTTGTGTATTGTTACAACAAGTGATTTTTTCTGTTTTGCACGAGGGATACTCACAGGTTATCATGGGGAAGGGTCACAATGATAATATGATTGCAGGGCAGGATGGGGATATGATAAAATAAAATAATGAGGAATGTTGGTGAAAGTATTTTTGATATGGAATGGAGGCATTATGAGAATAATAGAGCGTAAAGGTTATCGTTATGAGATTGCGTTGGTTGCGATGATGCTATTTGTTTGTTCTTTGACAGGCTGTGGGTTAAACAGTGGCGGCAATACCAGTGACACAAAGGCGGGGGATACAACCACCGGACAGGCGATTAAATTGTCGGATTCCAAAACGGATTTCGTATCATCTATTCATACGACAGAAGCATATTCCTGCTGTAATGATACCTTTGTCTTTCTCATGGGATCTTCGGAAGAAGCGTGGGAAGAAGCCGCCAAAGAGAAACTGGATCTAGAAGACCTAGAGCAGGATGTATTCTGTCAGTACACATTGTCAGGAGAATTGGTGCATACTTATCCGATTCCGGTAGATCCCGAGGACTATTGTGTTGTCGAGATTGTTAATGTGACAAATGCCGGGATGTATTTCACGATAGAAGAGAAATTGTATTTTGCCCCGATATCAGATGAAATGTTAGATCTGTCCGCGGGGGAATGTATCTATACCTGTGAAGATATAGAGAACCATTTTTATGACTATATGTATTGTGATGAACGTTATATCTGTTATAACGATATGGATGAAACATACCATGAATATGACCGTCAGACCGGCAAGCTGCTTGCGATATCCGCCGATCAGGCAGACTATCTGGTGCCGTATGATTCTCTGGGTAATGCTTTGGTGACAGAGGGAACATTGGCATTGATGAAGATGGATGATGGGAAGGCGCCGGCAACTGGACTATATATACATCAGATTGGCACCGGGAAAACCACGTTGTTAGAAGAGGATGTCGAATATAATCCAAAAGAACCCAATCCGCAGGTGTATGCTGCGAATGGGCGTATTGTGTATGTTATTTATGACGGATATGAAGACGATGATGTCCGAACTTTCGATATTTATTGCTATGATGTCGCGTCCGGGAAAAAAGAAAAACTGATGTCCATGCCGGAGAGTCTGCCGGAGATGAATCAATATCAGGATTCCATAGGATTTTCAATGGATGAAGCTGACTGGGATGATAGACCACCATACTTTAATTATACATTAATGGGGGATCGCCTGTATATGTTTGTACCAGGCCACGTTGCAACGGCGACAGAGGGAAACTATGATGCTGTCTTTCATATTGATCTGCATCTGGCAGCAAAAAAACTTGTCTATGACAAGAAAATCACAGAATTTACAAGAGATCTGGTGCTTGATTCGGAAGATACTGTATCTGATTTGACGATGGTGTATGATCAATGCTATATTACGACATCATGGGAAACATATTGCTATGACTTGACGACGGACGAGACAATCAGAATAGAAGATAGTGAGGATTACTATTCGGGAGAGATCAACCCGAAAGAATTTTATTTTCATTGGATATATAATTAGAATTTATAAGGGAGAACTTATGAAATTTAAAGTTGCAATATTACAAAAAAGAGCAAAGTTGG
>CAZFSU010000030.1:0-32593 GCA_964521555.1 uncultured Jutongia sp.
AGTTAAAACGGTTTGCATATTCGGAGAGTATTATGACAGAAGTGATGGAAAATCTTTGTCTGGCTGTTACCAATTTAGACGAGGAACAGGTAGCAATATGGACAGATAAATTTGAACAGGAATTGGAGGAGAATGCATGATGAAAAAGGTGCTGCTGGTGGGGGAACTCAGTGAGATTGTGAGAAGTCTGAATGAATGTCTGACAGATGATTTTCAGGTTCAGCTTTGTTCGATGGAGCTTACAAATGTGCAGGCAATGATAAAGATTATCAAACCGGACTTAATCGTTATTTGCCAGATTGGAGTGGAAGAAATCGACAATGCTATGTTCACATGGTTTCAGGAAAAGTGTTCCGGTACTTCGGTTCTTGGGATTACCACAAGTGACGGGTGGAAACAATGCAGGGATTTTTATAAGAGTGAGCAGTTTGACGTATTGTTTCGTCCGGTGGCTAAGAATGAACTTCTGAAAAAGTGCCATGAACTTCTTGGAGGTTATCGTTCCAATGGGTCAGAACGTAAAGCGGCAGGTTCGCGCCGGCAGAAAAAGAAAATTATGCTGGTAGATGACAGTGCTCTGCTGCTTCGCAGTATGAAAAGCATGCTGGAGAAACAGTATGACATCTGTCTCGCCAAATCCGGGGAGCAGGCATTGAAATTGATTCCGCAGGAGAATCCGGATTTGATTCTTCTTGACTATGAGATGGAGGGAATGGATGGAAAAAGTACGTTTGAGGCAATGAGGGAGGATGAGGATATGAAGTGGATTCCGGTTGTATTTCTCACAAGCATTGCCGACCGGAAATCTGTCTATGATGTACTTCAAACAAAACCGGACGGATATGTTTTGAAGCCGCCGGATGAGGAGAAGATACGGGAAACCATACAGGAAATACTCGGAAGAGATTAGCCTGACGGTGACGGGTAAATGAAATGTTAGGAGGAGATAGTTATATGAAAAGAAAGACGAAACAATGGCTGGAACTAGGGGTGATGGGTGTTCTTCTGGCCGGTATGCTGTCTGTGGGAAACTTATCAGTTAGCAAGGCGGCAGACGGTTCTGACATGGCAGATGCGGGAGAATTAGTGACCTATGACGCAGCAGAATTTGCATCCTTTCAGGGACGGACAAAGGAAGAGGTCGGACGCAGATATGGCGAGGCAATGTACGCAGGGGAGAGTTATATCAATAGTGACAGCAGTACCTACTACGAAGAAGCGTATTCGCTGGAAAATCCCTATGCTGCAGGAAAGCTGACGGAGGACACCCATAAGACCATGACGGCCATGACAGAGTTCTACCGCTGGCTGGTAGGTGTGAAACCATTACAGGCAGTCTCGGAACACTCGGATAAATTACAGGCAGAGGCATTAGTTCGGAATTTTGAGTTTAATCATGCGGTATCTGATTCCAGTAAACCGGAGGATATGACACAGGAATTTTGGGATTATGGAGCGAAGGAATCGATTCATTCGATTCTGGCAAGATATTCCACTCCCAAAGATTCCATTACAAGCTGGATGAATGAAGGATATACTCTTTCTTATGGTATTTGGGATACCGTGGGACACCGCTACTCACTGATTGGTGCGACTGTCTCAGATGTCCAGTTTGGCTATTCCGGGTTCATTGCCATCGGTCAGGAAAAGGCAAATGAAAATGTAATGGAAACTCCGTTCAGTGCTTTTCCGGCTCCGGGATATATGCCGTCTGATTTGGTGCGCAGCAACAGCTCGGCATGGAGTATAGAGATAAACAAAAGCCGGATTGCCATAGAAGATGGGAGCAGCGTGGTGGTAAAGGTCACAAATACAGAAACGGAAGAGAGTTATGAATGTACGAAGGCAAATGGGAAACTGAAAGCATCAGAAAATAGCTCACAGATTATATTTGTGCAGCCGGTTCCCGTATCGGGAAATCGTTATACGGGAAATTACCGGGTGGATGTAACCGGACTGACAGATGTGGAGACTGGCAAGGCGGCAGCCATTACCTATACGACAGAATTTTTTGACCCAACGGATTATACGCCCTCTTATGTGAAGACTGTGACAGCAGATGGAATCGAAAAGTATATCATATATACGGATACTGCTACCACGGAAAATTTAAGGAAAATCGCCTATGCACTGCCGGAAGAGGTAACGGTTATTGCTGAAAACGGCAGGAAGGTACTGGTTCCGGTGACGGGTAAATGGGTTTTGAATGAGGAGGAGCAGTGCTGGATAAATGAGGCAGATGAAACAAAGCTTCCGTCCGATATTACGGACAGGGAGAGCGTGCTGAAAAAGTGTGCGATTTATTATGAAATTTCAGACAGTATTTATGATGCCTATAATTCTTTGACCATCTATCCCAGTGAGCTAAAGGTGGGGGATGAGGCACAGATGTATGTATATCTGTCGCAGTTGTCCGCAGATACCAGTGCCATCTTCCAGCTTGTACCACAGGAGGACGGAAGCTATATCGGCAGCAGGAAATATGATTCCCGTACATCGGCAGGATTTGAAGTGACGAGTGGCGGAGACCATCTGTATACAATTCCATCCATTCAGAAGAGTGACGAGGGAGAATATTTTTCTATCTTTTATAATTCATCGGACACCTGTGCTTATGTCAGTACACAAATTTGCACACTGACTGTCCAGAATGAATCGCAGTCAGGAGATAATCCGCAGCCAACACCAATTACCTCACCGGGAGAAGAAGGTACATCATCCTCACAACCTTCTGGCAGCCAGTCTGGAAATGCCAGTGCTGGTATTGCAGGCGAAAGTGGTACTGGGATCAACACCGGAGGAGTCACGGGAAGCGGAGAGGATAAAAAAAGCACGATTCCCAAAGTGGCAAAGATAAAGAAATTTAAGGTGAAAGCACAGAAGAAAGGATTGGTACTGACATGGAAAAAGAACGCGAAAGCTTCCGGATACCAGATTCAGATCAGTACAAAGAAAAACTTTAAAAGTGCAAAGAAAATTTCATTAAAAAAGAATAAAACGAAATATAAGATTGCTAAGTTGAAATCAGGGAAAAAATATTATGTCCGCATTCGTGCCTATCAGTTGTATCAAACGCAGGATGGGAAGAAGAAAAAGGCATATGGGAAATGGACAGCAAAAAGAATTGGAACTCTAAAATGAGGAATTGTTTTATTCGTGGATTCCTTACAGTTTGAACATACTGGGAAAGGTATGTGGCAGTTGAAGAGGGATGTTGTATAAAATTCAAGGGGTGTCATTGTAAGATGGCACCTTTTTTATCGAATAGGAATGCTCCTATTCGATAAAAAACACTCCGTGAGGATCGCACTCCGGCGGAGTGGAAGATGTTGCTTGTCGCAACCCGCCGGAAGCGGAGAATCTCGCAGAGTGAGATTCTTTGTTCAGTTCATGTGGATATTTTTTCGTAGATATAGTATGATTGAATGAAAGAAGTAGAAAAGAGGAGGCCAAATGTTTAGTTATGAAATTTTACAGTCCTATAACGATCTGGAAATGCTGGTTTATAATTATGTGATGGAACATAAAGACGAAGTGAGATATATGACGATACGGGAACTGGCGGAGGCGGTTCATGTCTCTACTTCTACTATTATTCGGTTTTGCAGGAAAACCGGTTGTGAAGGATATTCTGAATTTAAGGTACAGTTTAAGTTGTTTTTGAAGGAAGAACAGGAAAACAAAAGGAAACTGACGTTGGATAGTGGCAAGGATGAGATAATGTATTTTTTGCATACGGTAACTTCAACGGAGTATGAAGCATCTATTATCGAGGTCACGCAGATGATTCAGGCGGCCAGACAGTTGATTTTTGTGGGAATCGGCACATCGGGAGTTTTGGGAAAATATGGAGCCAGGTATTTTTCCAATATCGGGAAATTTAGCCAACATATCGAAGATCCTTATTATCCGATTGGGAAAGATATGGAATCCACGGTGGTGATTGCATTGTCTGAATCTGGGGAAACACAACAGACATTGAAATTAGCGGAGCGATTTAAGCGGCATAATTGTCGGATTTTAAGCATTACCAATGGTTCTTCTTCTACATTGGCGAAAATGTCAGATTACAATTTATCTTATTTTGTTTCAAAACGGTTAGTGCAGGATGAGTATAATATTACAACGCAGGTTCCGGTCTTGTATCTTTTGGAGACTATAGGAAGGCGGCTTTTATAGCCGTCTTTTTTCGGTCATATACACAAATATGTCGTGTTATCGGGATGGTATCTGTCAGAAACAAGGTGTTTTTTCCGGGAAACATGTTTCTTCTCTGGTTATAAGTTTCTAAACGTTCGGAAATACTGGTATAAGTGAAAAAAGTATGTATAATGAAAATCACAAAGCAACCGGTGCTGAAAAAATGTTTAGAAAGGGGTAGTAGATATGGCTATTGATTATCGAATCACAGCGAGAGAGCTGGTGAAAGAATTAGGCGGTGACAGCAATATTACCAATGTGACTCATTGTGCTACACGGCTTCGGTTCATTCTGAAGGATGAATCGATTGTAAATTCTGCCAAGGTAACAAAAATACCCGGAGTGATTACAACAGTGCAGGCGGGAGGACAATATCAGGTTGTCATCGGGAACCATGTGAAAGATGCTTTTGAATTTGTTACAGAGTTGGTAACGGTAGATGAAAATGCAGGCAATACCAAAAATAAAGTAGGAGTGTTCAACCGGATCGTGGATGTGATCTCCAGTATTTTTGCTCCATTTTTATACACCTTGGCAGCCTGTGGTATTCTTCAGGGTATTTTGGGGATTTTAGTTGCCCTGAACTGGATTGATACATCCGGCGGCACCTATCAGATTTTGAATTTTGTTTCCTGGACGGCATTTACTTTCCTGCCTGTACTCATCTCTATCACAGCAGCGAAGAAATTTGGGGCCAATACTTATATGGCGGTTGTCATTGCCTGCGCATTGGTTTGTCCGGATTATATCAATATGGTAAATACCGGAGCAGATATACATTTTCTGGGAATCAAAGTACAGCTTCTCAGTTACACGTCATCCGTAATACCGATTATCCTATCAATATGGGTGGCATCCTATATTCAGAAGTTTTTTGATAAGTATTTACCGATCGTCGTACGAAACCTTTTTTCTCCGATGTTTACGATTGCCATCATGGTGCCTCTTACTCTGCTGGCATTTGGACCGATCGGCAATACCATCGGGGGAGCCATCGGAGGAGCTTATAATTACCTGTATGGTTTAAGCCCGATTTTGGCAGGCGTGATTGTCGGAGGTCTATGGGAAGTTCTCGTGATCTTTGGTGTGCATTGGGGGATTACACCGGTTACGGTGGGAAACTATGCAACACTGGGCTATGATACCTTTACAGGGCTTCAGGCATCTGCCGTGTTCTCACAGGCAGGAGCAGCTTTGGGAGTATTCTTAAAGACAAAGGATAAAGAAATGAAAGGTGTTTCATTATCGGCAGCCGTGACCGGCTTGTTTGGAATCACCGAACCGGCTATCTATGGTGTCAATTTGAGATTAAAGAAACCAATGATTTGCGGTTGCATCGCAGGTGCGGTTGCAGGCGGTGTGGCCGGTGCATTTCATGCAGTTTCCTGGGGTTATAATATGCCAGGTATCGCAACGATTCCGGTTTATTTCAAGGCAGGCTATGCATCCCAGTTTATTGGATTTTTGATTTCCATTTTGCTTGCTTTTGTACTGGGTGTGATCTTGACTTATCTGGTGGGCTTTTCTGAAGATGTTGCAGAGGACCAGGCAAATCTTGCGTTAGAAACAGGTTCACAGACGGGGAATGGGCAGGATATCGATGCCGCCGGCGATACAGTTTCTGACGGGGGAGAGTTACTGAAGATTGCCAGTCCGGTTAAGGGACGTGTCATTCCCATCACAGAGGTAGCAGATGCGGTGTTTGCTTCAAAGGGCATGGGAGATGGGGTTGGAATCATGGCAACCGAAGGTAAGGTATATGCACCTTTTGACGGAAAAGTGGAGGCAGTATTCCCGACGGGTCATGCGGTCGGTTTATCTGCCAATGGTGTTGAGGTGTTGATTCATATAGGTATCAATACCGTGGAGTTGGATGGCAAAGGATTTCAGGCACATGTACAACAGGGAGATACGGTGAAACAAGGGGATTTGCTTGTGACCTTTGATCAGGAGCTGGTGGAGAAAGCCGGCTATGATTCCACCGTTATCCTGGTTGTGACAGGTATGGGACAGGGAGAACAGCTTGACATCAGATTCGGTTGTGAGAGCGAACGGCTGGAGCATATCATTAGTGTAAAATAGCAGGAGGTTTCAGATGAATAGATTGCCGGATGATTTTCTATGGGGCGGCGCAGTAGCCGCCCATCAAGTGGAAGGTGCATGGGATGTGGGAGGCAAAGGTCTCAGCATTGTGGATGTTCTGACAGCGGGGGCACATGGTGTTGACCGCAGGATTACGGATGGCGTACAGGAAGAATATTATTACCCCAATCATGAAGCAATCGATTTTTATCATCATTACAAGGAAGATATCAAGTTGTTTGCAGAAATGGGCTTCCAATGTTTCCGTACTTCGATTGCATGGACTCGTATCTTTCCCAAAGGGGATGAGGATACTCCCAATGAGGAGGGGCTTCAGTTTTATGATGATTTATTCGATGAATTGTTAAAATACGGAATTGAGCCAGTAATCACACTTTCTCATTTTGAGATGCCCTTGTATCTGGTGGAGCATTATGGGGGATGGAAGAACCGAAAGCTGATTGATTTTTTTGTGAGATATGCTGTGGCGGTCATGGAGCGTTATCAGAAGAAAGTGAAATACTGGATGACGTTCAATGAGATAAACAACCAGAAAAATTATAAGTATCCATTGTTTGGCTATACCTGTTCCGGTGTGATCTTTTCGGAGCAGGATAATCCTGAGGAATGTATGTATCAGGTGGTTCATCATGAATTGGTGGCGAGTGCGCTGGTGGTTCAAAAGGGCCATGAGATCAATCCGGATTTCCAGATTGGCTGTATGGTGGCATGTGTGCCGATATATCCGTACTCGTGTCATCCGGACGATATGATGTATGCCACACAGGCAATGCATGACCGTTATCTGTTTGGAGATGTGCATGTGAGAGGAGAGTATCCTTCCTACATTGTCAAAGAGTGGGAACGGAAGGGGTTCCATATCAATATGTTGGAGGAAGATCTCGATATTCTGCGAAAAGGTACGGTGGATTATGTGGGGTTTAGTTACTATATGACCAATGCTGTTAAGGCGAACGTGGTTGCCGAGGGAAATGGGCTGGATGGTTTTCCGGGAAGTGTCAATAATCCTTTTGTGAAAAAAAGTGACTGGGGATGGCAGATTGATCCGGTTGGACTGAGATATGCGCTGAATCTTTTGTATGAAAGATATCAAAAACCGTTGTTCATTGTAGAAAATGGGTTTGGAGCAGTGGATGAATTACAGCCGGATGGAACGATCGAGGATGATTATCGGATTGCATACCTGAGGGCACATATTGAAGAGTTTAAGAAGGCGGTTTTGCATGATGGTGTGAAACTGCTGGGATATACTCCGTGGGGGTGTATTGACTGTGTTTCCTTCACAACAGGGGAGATGAAAAAGAGATACGGTTTTATCTATGTGGATCGGGATAATGAGGGGAGGGGGACTTTGGCGCGAAAGAAGAAAAAGTCTTTTGAGTGGTATCGTCAGGTGATCGCCAGCAATGGAGAAATTTTATCCTAGAGATTTACAAAGAATAAGGGCAAAAGCACGAAAAATGGCTTTTGCCCTTAAACAATTCCATATTCTGTTTTTCTGATAGGAAGTTTTGCCAATATGTAAAACATTAGATCCTCTCAGGGTTATTAATCAGAAAAATATATTCCGCTACCGAGCGGTCAAATCCTTCAATATGGCGATAGAGCCAGTCGATGACCTTTTTGTTCACTTGTTCAACAAAAGCATTAGAAGGTCCTTCTTCCTCTTCTAGCATATTTGTCAAATCAGTTACGGTATTTCTAAGAATTTCGTGTTGCTGTTTGTGTTCCTTCAATCCGGGATAACCCGCCTGCTCCTGTAGCTTTTCTTCTTCGGCAAAATGGTAACAAACATAATCGTTTAGAAAATCTAATGTTTTAACGGCAACTGCTTTATCATGGCTGGTTTCGACAGCTTGTAGTAACTGGTTGATTTTCTCGATCAGTTCTTTATGCTGGGTATCAATGGTTTCGTTGCCTGTAATCAAGTTATCTGTAAATTCTGCTCTCATCATCGTTACCTCCCATACTTTAATCATTTGATAGTATATATTATACAACTACTAGTGAAATAGCGCAATATTTTTACAGGCTTCCCATATGTTTTCTATTTTTGTGCGCTTTTTTGCCTTGTGTTTGTTTCTGTTACCAGATATAATAAATCAGTGGAAAGAAGGGGGGAAATGAGGACTATTATGCAAATATTGATTGTGGAAGATGATATGCATATAAATGATCTGTTGTCAGAAGCACTGACCAAAGAAGGATATCTTTGCCAGCAGGCATTTTCAGGGACAGAGGCAAGAATGTTGCTGGAGCAAAACAACTATAGTCTGGTGTTGTTGGATTTGATGCTGCCAGGTATTACCGGGGAGGAGGTTCTTAAAGGAATCCGGCAAAAAGGCAATCTACCGGTTATTGTATTGACGGCAAAGGATGATCTGGATGAGAAAATTCAGCTACTGACAGGTGGTGCGGATGATTATATCACAAAGCCGTTTGAAATAAAGGAAGTCATTGCAAGAGTGCAGATTCAGTTGCGTCATGCAGGGCAGGAACCGGAATCGGAGTATCTTTCCTATCGGGCGATGACTTTGGATAAAACAACGCATCAGGTCTGTATTGACGGTAAGACATTGGATAAGATCACAAAGCAGGAATTTGCTATATTAGAGTTATTTTTAAAACATCCCCAGCAGGTATTCAGCAAAGAGGATATTTTTGAATATGCCTGGGAGGAGGCATATATGGGGGAGACGAAAACACTGGATGTCCATATTAGTAATATTCGTAAAAAGATAAAGACCATTACTCAGGAGGAATACATTGAAACGGTCTGGGGAATTGGTTATCGGTTACATTCCTGATGGCTGCTGTGTTCTTTACTCTTTTTTTACTTTTGGTTTGCTTTTACTTTGGATTTATCTGTTATAGTGAATACAAACAGGAGAAAGGAAGTGGGACTCAATGAGTGAATACTTGTTATTAACCAGAGGATTAACCAAACAGTATGGTAAGCAGAGGGCCGTTGATCAGGTGGATCTACATATCAAAAAGGGCGCGATTTATGGATTTATTGGCAGAAATGGAGCGGGTAAGACCACCTTTTTGAAAATGATCAGTGGTTTGGCGCGTCCGACCAGTGGAGAGATCGAGATGTTTGGACTGAAGGGCAGGGAGTTAAGTCAGATTCGTTCCCGGATCGGATGCCTGATTGAATCTCCGGGATTATATGGCAATATGACTGCGGCAGATAATTTGGAAATCAAATGCAAGTTATTTGGCATCAGGAAGCGGGGATATGTAGATGAGATACTGGAAATCGTTGGTTTAGAACAGGCGGGGAAAAAGAAGGCGAAACATTTTTCGCTGGGAATGAAGCAGCGTCTGGGCGTTGGGTTGGCTTTGGTGGGAGAGCCGGATCTATTGGTTCTGGATGAGCCCATCAATGGACTGGACCCACAGGGAATTGTGGAAGTTAGAGATACCATATTACGTTTACAGCAGGAACGGAATATGACCATTATTATTTCCAGTCATATTTTAGAGGAACTTTCCAAGATTGCGACCCATTATGGTATTATCCATGAGGGAAGGCTTATACAGGAGCTGACCAGTGAGGAATTGATGCAGCGATGCAGTGAGCGGATCGAACTAACGCTGCAACACCCGGACGCAGCAGTTCCGGTGTTGGATTCTATGGGATTTATCAATTATCAGGTGGTGGATCAGCATCATATCCATATCTTTGAACGGTTAAGTGAAAGCGCACAGTTGAATCAGGCATTAGTAAAAGCAGATGTTCTGGTACAGGAAATCACCATAAACAACCAGGAGTTGGAAGCATATTTTTTGAATTTGACAGGAGGTGCACAGAATGCTTAATATTATCAAAATGGATTTCTACCGATTATTGAAAACAAGGAGTATGTATGTGATCTGGTTGATTATGGCGGGGATAATCTTATTAACTACATATATGGAGAAGATAGATACGGATTATGCTGCGGATGCCAAGGAAGATAGTCAGATCGAGAGCCGGGTAGAGGAGTCGGAACCTATGGAGCTTGGCATCATGGTCAGTATCCCTACGGAACCAGGGCAGAAGGTTACCATATTTGATGAATATATGGGAAACGCTCAGGGGAAAGCCATCGGTTTGTTTATCGTGATTTTTGCGGTACTTTTCGCAACCGCAGATAGTAATAGTGGTTATATCAAAAATATCGGTGGTCAGGTAAAACACAGAAGAGATTTGATTCTATCAAAATCGCTGGCATTATTGGTCTTTACCATATTAACAATGGTGCTTTTTGTTCTGGTACAGGCAGTGGCAACACAGATCAGCTTTGGATATATTGAGTTGGGAGATGCCCGGGCATTTGGGGTATATTTTGTACTTCAAACTATTTTACATTTTGCTTTGGCACTAATCTGTATGACCGTGGCAAATTTGATTCGGAATAATTTGGTCAGTATGATTTTTGCGATCTGTTTATGCATGAATATAATGATAATTTTTTATGGATTAATAGATAAACTTGTCCATAAAATGGGACAAAAAGATTTCTCTGTTATTGATTATACGGTAACGGGGAAAATATCCATGCTCCCAATGGATATTACCGCTAAGGAGAGCATGAGTACGCTGGCGGTTTCACTGGTGTTTATTCTGGTAACGACATTTTTGAGCAGCATGATTTTTGAGAAAAGGGATATTGTGTAAATGGTTATATTGGCAGGGATTTTGGTTATACTGGTCATTATCTTAACAGCGGTTTTATGGAAGTATCAGCGGCAGGTGAAAGACATCTGCCGCCAACTACAGTTTAAAGAACAACATGACAGCAATATGTTGATTTCCAGGGAAATTGATTATGGTGGGATCGGAGAATTGACGGACACTTTAAATGATTTGCTGATCAAAAGAAAACAGGAAAGCGGTGTCTGGCTGGAAAAAGAAAGACTGATATCCGATACCTATACCAATCTTTCTCACGATATTCGAACACCGCTGACATCGTTAGACGGTTATTTTCAATTACTGGAGGAAAGCAGTTGCGAAGAGGAAAGGGAGAGATATCTGCGGATTATCCAAGAACGCATTGAGAGTTTGAAGGATATGCTGGAGGAATTATTTACTTTTACCAAGTTAAAGAATGAGTCCTATCAACTGGAATTATCCCGCTGCTGCATCAACCGTATTCTAAAGGATACCATTTTTTCTTATTATGAAAATTGGAAAGCACAGGGTATAGAACCACAGCTTCAGATTACACAGGAATTGTTATATATCGAAGGCAACACACAGGCATTACGCCGTGTGATACAGAATATTATCAAAAATGCACTGGATCATGGGGAAAAACGAATTTCCATTGCCCTGTGGCAGGAAGCGAAGGAAATTCATCTGGAGATTCGCAACCAGACCCCGCAGCCGGAACAGATTGATGTCCGTCAGGTTTTTGAACGATTTTATAAAGCGGATGCCGCCCGTAGCAGGAATAGTACAGGGCTTGGGCTTTCCATTGCTAAGGAATTTGTGATCCGGATGAATGGTCAGATTCAGGCATTTGTGGAGGGAGATGAATTTTGCGTTACCGTCACATTTCCTCAGGGCACCTGATTGGGCAATGGAGTGGGACCGGAATTTGTTATCTGTTATTGGTCCGCATATTGGTTGCGGATATTTTTAAACTCTTCAAAATTTTCCTGAAATGCAGCAACCACTGCCGGATCGAAATGACTGCCACTATCCTCAGAGATAATCTCATATGCCTTTTCCACAGAGAAAGGTTCTTTGTAAGGACGTTTACTTACCAGTGCGTCAAAGACATCTGCCAATGCCACAATCCGGCTTTCCAGAGCAATATCTTCACCGCAGATACCCTGGTAACCGGTGCCGTCCCATTTTTCATGATGCTGCAAAGCAATCACTCGTGCCGTTTGCATAATTTTTCCCGGAGCGTGTCGTAAAAGTTTTTCTCCTTCCGTAATATGCGTTTTAATGATATCAAACTCTTCGTCCGTGAGTTTCCCTGGTTTTTCCAAAATAGAGGACGGAATATTGATTTTGCCGATATCGTGCATCATGGAGGCAATGCGGATGATATCCACTTCCTCCGGGCTATATCCCATGACGCCGGCAAGGATACGTGTATATTCGGAGACTCGTTTTACGTGGAGTCCGGTAAACTCTGATTTGGCTTCCACGATTTCTGCCAGAGACTGTATGGTTTGTTCTGAGACAGCATTTAATTGCTGGTTCATTTGCAAAAGTTCTTCCCGATGTTTAATGCCTGCCAACAGGTCGTCCATCGTCATGATCAGCTCATAGAACGAGTTATGGTTCAGGCTGATTCCATCATATTGGATGGAGAGAATCCCAAAAAAGTCTTCCTGAGAGTTGAGTGGAATCGATAAAACTTGTTTTCCGGGCGCATAGAGCTCCCAATCGTTCTTTAACATTTCTGCCATCGTCATGATCCGGATAGGAATTTCCTGTACTTCTTCCTGGACATGATTCAAGAGAATCATCGCGGTATTATCTGTGTCAGCAGAGAAGGGCAGTGCTACAGCTTTACTATATTCTGTGGTCAGATAGAGATTGCAGCAATAAATGCCAGGTTCCTGAATATAGTTTGGAAACAGGTTTGCAAACGTTTGTATCTTACAGTCTCTGTTTAAGAAAGTGGTAAATTCGTGGGTCGCATGACAATATCCGCGCTCTTGCTCCAATATGGTAAAGAGAGAATTTAGGCGGATATCGCTATTATGTTCATCATGTATCACGCATCCACAGGATTCCGTATATTCATTGGTACATGGAATCACCACCTCGCTGTCCGGTGATAATGTTCCTGCCATAATGCTCTCGATGGCATCCCAAATATATTGACAGGAAAGAGTGGCATCATAGACGGCAGTGGATAACAGTGGGAAATGATAATTTCTCTCCAAAATCGCACCAAGTCCGGTTACAATGATATCTTTTGGAACAGAGATCTGATGTTTTGCCAGACAGTCGCAAACTGCCAGTGCCATAGCATCGTTGGCACATACGATAGCGTCCGGCAAAGGTTCTCCATTTGCCAGTAGTTTTTCTGTGGCAGTGATCGTTGGTCCAAACCAGAAATCTCCATAGTGAATATGGTGATCGGATACTTCCTGATGATATTTTTTCAATGTGTTTTTGTAAACCTCTATCCGTTCTTCAGAAATATTGTTGCCTGCCGTTCCGGCCATAAAGTGGATGTTATGGCAGTGGTGTTTTTCAATGAGATGGCAGATCATTTCTTCCAAAGCGATCGTGACGTCATACCGGATGTTGCAGCAACCTTCGATCGGTGCTTTGACAGAAATCACAGGGATACCCTGCTCTTGACCGCGGTCTGCCAGTTCTTTTGAAATGGTTTCGTCTTTGATCAAGGCATTAAAAATGATGAGGCCGTCTAAAGCATCAAAGGGGATGAATTCAAAGATATGGCGTTCTCCCCGATCACTGGGAGAGTGATGATAAAAATCAGAAAAAGGAGCAAATATCTGTAAATGATAGCCCCGTTTCTCTGCCTGTGTACTTAATTGTTCCAACATGCGTTGTATTTCTAACTGATGAATGCTTGTTACACAGACACCAATAAGCCTTAATTTTTCCATGTTTACTCCATTCTTCTTCATCACAGTTGTTTGGTAAATTGTTCTTATTTACAATGATAACAATGCAGACGGATAAAATCAACCGTTAGTTGTATCGATTTGAGGAAATAAGGGAAAGCAATGGATGGATCAGCCTGAAGTCTTAGCAATGGTTGACGTGGTAAATGGATTATGCTATATTAAAATAATGAGATGTAACTACAGATATTACGACGAAAAAGGGAGTATAAGATGAAAGAGCAAAAACAATATTCATTTGTGGAGGGGTCTGTTTTTCAATCCCTGATCCGCTTTGCGATACCGGTATTAGGCGCGTTAATATTGCAGGCTGCCTATGGTGCGGTGGACTTACTGGTGGTGGGCTGGTTTGGAGATGCGGCTAGTATATCTGCCGTTGGGACCGGAAGTGCTTTTATGCAGATGATTACTTATGTGATTACCAGTCTGGCGATGGGTACTACCGTTACAATCGGGCAGCATATCGGGGAAGAGAAGCCAAAGAAGGCAGGGGACGCAGTGGGGACCACCATTATTCTGTTTTCAGTGGTTGGAATCGTGTTGACGATTGTGCTGGAACTGTTTGCAGGAAATATTGTGTCATTTTTGCAGGTGCCGGATGCTTCGGTGGCAAAAACGATTACTTATATCCGAATTTGTGGTGGTGGTGTTTTGGTGATCATTGCCTATAATGTCATTAGCAGTATCTTAAGAGGTATAGGTAATGCAAAGTTGCCGCTTTTGTTTGTTGGAATTGCCTGTATCGTGAACGTGATAGGAGATTTGGTTCTGATTGGTGTCTTTGGTATGGATGTAATGGGGGCGGCTGTTGCAACGGTAGCGGCGCAGTTTGTGTCGGTTGTCGCATCCTTGTGGGTGCTTAGGAGACAAAGCTTTCCCTTTGGGTTTTCTCTAAAGCAGTGTAAAGTATTTGGTATCGAATTGAGAAAAATTCTAAATGTAGGTATTCCGATTGCAATACAAGAGTCCACTGTACAGATTTCATTTCTGGTGATTAATTCTATTGTAAACTATATGGGGCTGATGCCATCGGCGGGGTATGGCGTGGCACAAAAAGTCATAACGTTTATCATGTTGATTCCGTCTTCTGTGATGCAGAGTGTATCTGCTTTTGTAGCACAAAACATTGGTGCTGGGAAGCGGGATCGGGCGAAACGTGGACTATATACTGCCATGATTACCGGATGTAGTGTGGGGATTGTCATTTTCCTGATTGGATTTTTCGGTGGTGCCCTGGTATCTTCGATCTTCACCAAAGATGCGGAGGTCATTGCACAGAGTGCAGATTATCTGAGAGGTTATTCTGTTGAGTGTATCCTTACATGCATCCTGTTTTCCAGTATTGGATATTTTAATGGTTGTGGAAAAAGTATTCCTGTCATGGTGCAGGGCATCACATCTGCCTGCTGTATTCGTATTCCGGTATCCGTATTTATGTCGAGACTGCCCCATGCATCTTTGGTTCTGGTTGGTCTGGCCACACCGATTACAACAGTATATGGAATCATATTTTTTGTGCTTTGTTTTGTATGGTTGAGGCATAAGGAAAAACGATGAAAAACATGGGGTCTGTCATCCGGTGATGAAGAAGCGGGGGGAGGAATGTCACAGTGGGATTCTGCCTGCTGTATGCTGCCTGCTGGATTCGCAGTCCGGTATCCGCAGCTTACAGCATTTTTCGGGATAAAATTGGGTTTCTTAATTCTCTGGGACAATATATTCAAATGCAATATCGCCCCGGATATATTCGTAATCTTCCAATTTGATTTCTTGAAATCCATATTTTTCATAAATATGTAAGGCAGCTTTTAGCGTACTGTTGGATAGGATAAACAGCCTTTTGGCACCGTGGTCGATGGCCCAGTTCATCGCAGCTTCAAAGACTGCACTACCGGCTCCTTTGTGTGGAAGATTTTTATTGGAACCCAGTTTGCACAATTCCCATGTTCCATCCTCTTCCCAAGGTTTTGCCATGCACGTTGCCAAAACATGATCTCCTTCCAAGGCAAAATAGATCATGGCTTTCTGTGCGAGACTATCCTCAATATGATGGAATGTGTCCATATCTTCCGGTTCCAGATATCCGAAATGATCTACGATCCAATCGGTATTAAACTGTATAAAATCTTTTTTATATTTTTCCTGATATTCTATGATTTTCATTTTACAAATAGTCCTTTCTGTGTGGGGTAAATACATCAACGACCTCGCCAGCTTCCAGCACCTGAAATGAGTGTGGTACATTGCCCGGAATGGCATAGCTGTCACCGGCTTCCAAGATAAATTCCTGTTCTTCCACCGTCATCCGGTATCTTCCGGAAATGATATATCCGCATTGTTCCTGTGGATGTGTATGCTCTGTGGCATGGTTCCCCACGACATAATTCATCTTAGTGACCATAGATTTTTCTCCCACCGCCAGGGAATCCAGATTCACTCCTTTAAACATTCTTTGTTTGGCGTCTGCCTTTTTTACAATCGTCCGTTCCAACATTCTGCTTCTCCTTTCTGTTGCCTCCGTCAGGCGGCAATCCTTGCATTTATTTTTTCTCTAGTATATACTTCTCTTTATGATAAGTAAAACGAAAATATCTAATGTTAATATAAGAAAGTGTGAAGTTATGAACCGATATATTGCTCTTCAAAAAATTATTGAAACCGGTAGTTTTTCCAAGGCCGCAGAAGCTATGGGGTACTCTCAGTCTGCCATGAGCCAGATGATATCTTCTTTGGAAGAAGAGATGTCAGTCAAACTGGTGAACCGTTTTCGGACTGGTGCAAAACTGACTCTGGAAGGAAAAGAATTATATCCACACATAGAGAAATTGATCTATCAATATTACTCTGTTCAGGAAAAAGTAAAAGAAATCAAAGGACTGGAGACTGGTACGATCCGTATGGGAACGCTTGCCAGTATCTCCGCACATTGGCTTCCAAATCTTCTCAAAGAATTTCAGCAGCAATATCCCGGTGTAGAATTTGTGATTCATCAGGGGGATTATACTTCCATCTCTGAGTGGATTAAAACCGGCGCTGTTGATTTCGGGTTTGTAAATCCGAAAGCAGTCGGGGGCATGGAAACGATTGTGCTAAAAGAGGGGGCAATGTTGGCGGTTCTGCCGGAAAATCATCCACTGGGGGAACGGGATGTCATCCCGCTGGCGATGTTGGCAAAAGAACCTTTTATTCTGTTGGAAGAGGGGCATTATTATGAGCCATTAGAGGCATTTCGATCGATTGGGGTATCTCCGGATATCAAATATACCATACATGATGATTATGCAATTATGACTATGGTGGAGGCAGGGCTTGGGGTCAGTATGTTGGCAGAATTAGTCTTACACAGAACCAATTACAGGGTCCGATGCTGTGCCACAGAACCGAGAGTCTCCCGCACCATAGCCATTGGTTACAAGGACAGATCCAGTCTGCCCATTGCGTGTAAAAGATTTCTTGCCTTATTGCAGTCACGTCTTTTGGAACTTCCGTAATTTATGCGGTGTATTAGAAGAAGTTTTTGTATTCATTGCTTCGCAAAGAGAATGAAAAAAAGTAAGTCGGAAACGATTTACTTTTTTTTAGATACCGTGAATACGTATTCACGGTAAAGTGAAATTATATAAAATAATTTGGGAAACATATAGAAAACATAAGTATAACAAATATAATTTTTCATGGAACAGGTTTTGGATTGGAGGGAATGGTATGAATCAGGAAGTATGCGACCCGTTAGAACGGGTTCGGGAGATGGAGAAACACAAAATCAAGGAAATTCCGATGGATACCAGACCGGTATATCATATGTCATCTCCGGTTGGCTGGATGAATGATCCGAATGGGTTTTCTATTTATCAGAAAGAGTATCATTTGTTTTTTCAGTATCATCCTTTTAGTAATGTATGGGGACCAATGCACTGGGGCCATTGCAAGAGCCGGGATTTGATCAAATGGGAATATTTGCCGGCAGCTATGGCACCTGATGAAAATTATGATAGGGGAGGTTGCTATTCGGGCAGTGCGCTGGATGTGGACGGAGAGCATGTCTTAATCTACACCGGAGTGATTGATCGGACTTTAGCAGATGATTCCCATGAATACCGTCAGGTACAGTGCATGGCTAAAGGAGATGGCATAAATTATTATAAATTTCAGGGAAATCCCGTTCTTACCGGAGATTTGCTGCCGCGAGGAAGCAGTGAGAAGGATTTTCGGGATCCCAAAATATGGAAAGGAGATGATGGTTTTTATCTGGTGGTGGGAAGTCGGGCAGCAGATGGCTGTGGTCAGGTTCTTCTGTATCGATCCCAAAATCTGGAAAAGTGGGAATTTGTGACTGTTTTGGATCAAAGTAGGGGAGAATATGGGAGAATGTGGGAGTGCCCGGATTTCTTCTCATTAGGGGATCAACAGATCTTGCTGGTTTCGCCACAGGATATGCATGCAAAAGGATATGAATTTCACAATGGAAATAATTCTATATTTATCTATGGAAAGTATCATCTATCCACGCATCGGTTTGAACGTGAGAAGGTATCGTCTGTGGATTATGGATTGGATTTTTATGCACCACAGACATTGCAGACCCCGGATGGGAGACGGATCATGATCGGCTGGATGCAGTCGTGGGATGCGCATATCATGAAGCATATGTTTGCTTGGTCGGGCATGATGACCATTCCCAGAGAATTACAGTTGAGAAATGGAAGGGTTTATCAAATTCCTGTGCGGGAGATTACCTGTTATCATACTAATAAAATCGCGTATTACGATCAAAGGGTAGCGGGAACAACAACATTGGATGGAATCGCAGGAAGGGTCATGGATTTACAGGTGGAAGTCATGGGATCTGATTTCCGGTATTTTCAGATTCATTTTGCACAGAGTGATGAATATGAGATGCTCCTTGTGTACAATCGTATCAGAAAATGTCTTACGATAGACAGAACGTATTCCGGTTTGGAGCGGGATGTGGTATGTCGCAGGAAAATGGCAGTAGAACCGTTTACTTCAGAGAAACAGGAAGAATCATTGAAATTGCGTTTGTTATTAGATAAATACTCCGTGGAAGTATTTGTCAATGACGGCGAAAAGGTTATGTCTTCAATATTTTTTACACCGATCGAAGCGGATGGAATTATGTTTGATACGGACGGAACCGCCCGTATCCATGTAGTAAAATATGACATTTGCGGATAATGAATGGAGGTATCTGATGGATTATCGAAAGATTGCGGAAGAAATTTATGACAAAGTAGGTGAAAAAGAAAATTTGATTTCAGCGGCACATTGTGCAACCAGACTGCGTTTGGTGATCGCTGACAATGACCAATGTGATAGTAAGGCAGTCGAAGAAATTGATGGTGTGAAGGGTGTGTTTTTTGCATCCGGTCAGCTTCAGATCATATTGGGCACAGGTACGGTGAATAAAGTTTATGAAGAATTTCTACAGGTTTCCGGTTTATCAGCGGCAACCAAAGCAGAGGTAAAGCAGGCAGCAGCGGCACAGCAAAATATTTTTAAGCGTGCGATCAAAACCTTGGGAGATATTTTTGTGCCGATTATTCCGGCTATCGTGGCCAGTGGCTTTCTGATGGGGATCATGGAAGCACTGAATTTCATGGCGAATAATGGGTATCTGTCCCTGGATACATCCAGTTCCCTCTTTGTCTTTGCCAAACTATTCAGTAATGTAGCATATACGTTTCTGCCCATTCTGATCGCATATAGTGCGGCGAAAGCATTTGGGGGAAATCCTTATCTGGGTGCAGTAATCGGTATGTTGATGATTCATCCGGAATTACAAAATGCCTGGACCGTGGCAACCGAAGGGGTACAGGTGAAACAAAGTGTATGGTTTGGGTTGTATGAAATTGATCTGATTGGCTATCAGGGACATGTGATTCCCGTGATTATCGCAGTATGGGTTATGTGCTTTATCGAGAAAAGGCTGCACAAGATTGTACCGGAAATGTTTGATCTGTTCGTAACACCATTATTGAGTGTATTCATCACAGGTTATTTGACATATTCCATCATTGGTCCGGTATTTGTCCTGATTGAGAATGGCATTATTGATGGGATTCAGTGGCTGATTGCACTTCCTATTGGTATTGGTAGTTTTGTTATGGGTGCATTTTATGCGCCAACCGTTGTTGCCGGTGTACACCATATGTATACGGTGATTGATGTAGGACAGCTTGCAAAATTTGGTCTGACTTACTGGCTGCCGCTGGCATCTGCGGCAAATCTGGGACAGGGTGCAGCAACTTTGGCGGTGGCATTAAAGACCAAAGATGCCAGAACGAAATCGATGGCGTTGCCATCTGCGCTTAGTGCTTTTATGGGAATTACGGAGCCGGCGATCTTCGGTGTGAACTTACGTTATTTCAAACCTTTTGTCTGTGGCTGTATCGGTGGTGCCTTTGGTGCCTTGTTTGCATCTATTGTACAACTGGGGGCCAGTGGAACAGGTGTGACGGGTATATTCGGTATTTTACTTTGCCTGAACATGCCGGTGAAATATCTGTTGATGATGGTAATTTCCATTGGAGTGGCGTTTACCTTGACTTGGCTGTTTGGATATCGGGAGGAACCAAAGACACAGGATGGAGAAGGCAATACAAACACGCAGGGAACCGATCATGTAGTGGAAGACACAATAGCGAAGGACACAGAACAGGAAACGACAGAAGCGGATGGCAGACTGGTACTTTTCGCACCGATACAGGGCAATGTGATTTCGAGAGAGGATATTCCTGACGAGACATTTGCATCTGGAGTGTTGGGGGATGGCGTGGGAATTGAACCGGAGATTGGTGAGGTTGTGGCACCATGTGACGGCGAGATTTCTTCTCTGACGGATACACGCCATGCCATTGGAATCACCGGTCCCGGTGGGATGGAAGTGTTGATTCATGTAGGTGTGGATACTGTGAAGATGAACGGGGATGGATTCGAGCTTTATGTAAGCGAAGGAGAACAGGTCAAGGCAGGACAGAAGCTGATGACCTTTGATATGAAAAAAATTAAGGCGGCTGGATTCAGTACCATATCCGCAGTGTTATTGACCAATAGTTATGATTATGCATCTAGTCAGGTGGTGAAAATGGGCAGTACGAAGCAGATGGAGAAAATTTTCTCTGTCAATCAATAGAAACTCAAAAAAGAAATTATGGGAAGAAAGGAATGGTGAAAGATGCAAAGTTTTCGTTATGTGATTAAAGATGAGGTGGGAATCCATGCAAGACCGGCAGGGTTATTAGTGAAAGAGGCAAAAAAATACCAGAGTGATATCGTGGTGGTGAATGGGGAAAAGAAGGCAGAAGCCAAAAAACTAATGGCACTGATGGGACTTGGTGTAAAATGCGGTGATGAGGTGGTGGTAGAGATTTCTGGTGAAGATGAGGATACTGTTTGCACAGAAATCAAGGCTTTTTTTGAGAACAATCTGTAAATAGTGATTATGGGAGGCGAGGCTATGTTGAGATATACAGGGAAGTCTGTTTACAAAGGGGTAGCACTGGGAAATGTGATAGTATATAGGAAAGATGATTGTCAGATCAAAAGGGACAAAATTGAGGATGTGGACGCGGAGATTACCCGCGTCCGGGCTGCGGCGGAGCAGGCCAAGAAACAACTGGGTAAATTGTACGAAAAGGCAGTCAAAGAGGTGGGAGAAGCCAGTGCAGCGATCTTTGAGGTACATCAGATGATGTTAGAGGATGATGATTATCTGGATGCGATTGATAACATTATACAGACACAGAAAGTAAATGCAGAATATGCCGTAGCAGTGACAGGGGATAATTTTGCAGAGATGTTCGCCGGGATGGATGATGATTATATGCGGGCCCGGGCAGCAGATATCAGAGATATTTCCAATCGCCTGGTTCGTAATCTGTATGGCTATGAGGAGGTTGATCTGGGTTCCATTGAGCCATCTGTGATTATTGCAGATGACCTGTCTCCCAGCGAGACTGTTCAGATGAATAAAGAAAAAATACTGGCTTTTGTGACAGTACATGGTTCCACAAATTCCCACACGGCGATTCTGGCCCGTATGATGAATATTCCGGCTTTGATCGGAGTACCATTGGATCTGGATGCGGTTCACAGTGGCATGACAGCCGTGGTGGATGGCTTCGCTGCGGAAGTGATATTGGATCCGTCGGAGGAAATCTGCCAAAAAGCGCAGAGGCAGATCGAGGAAGAGCGGGAGAAGCAGCGGCTTTTGCAGGAAATGAAAGGAAAAGAGACTGTTACCAGGGGAGGTCGTCAGATCAAGCTTTATGCCAATATTGGTAGTGTGTCGGATATGGGATATGTTTTGGAAAATGATGCAGGAGGCGTGGGTTTGTTCCGCAGTGAATTTCTTTATCTGGGAAAATCGGATTTTCCAACGGAAGAAGAGCAATTCCAGGCATATAAACAAGTTGTGCAGACTATGGCAGAAAAGAAAGTTATCATCCGTACATTGGATATTGGCGCGGATAAGCAGGCGGATTATTTTAAGCTGGGAAAAGAGGATAATCCGGCAATGGGGTATCGCGCCATCCGTATATGCTTGAAGCAGCCGGATATTTTCAAGACACAACTAAGAGCCTTGTTACGGGCAGCGGTATACGGGAATCTTTCCGTTATGTATCCTATGATTACTGCGGTGGAAGAGGTGCAGCAGATTCAGGAGATCGTAAAGGAAGTACAACGGGAATTGGACGAAAGAGATATCCCTTATTCTTTACCGGAGCAGGGGATCATGATTGAAACACCCGCGGCGGTTATGATCTCAGATGAATTGGCAGAAATGGTGGATTTCTTTAGTATCGGAACCAATGATCTGACACAGTATACATTGGCCATAGACCGTCAAAATGATAAATTAGATGATTTTTATAATCCGCACCATAAGGCGGTTCTGAAGATGATCCAGATGGTGGTGGATAATGCGCATCAATGCGGAAAATGGGCAGGGATATGCGGAGAACTGGGGGCAGATACGGAGCTCACAGAGGCATTTGTGCGCATGGGAGTGGATGAATTGTCGGTTGCGCCTTCTATGGTACTAAAAATCAGGAAACGCGTGCGTGAAATTGAATATTAGGATTCGAGTGTTTCATGATTCATAGAAAATAATCCTAATAAAAAGGAAGATTCCCGCCGGAGGTTTCGCGATCTATGGCAGGCGTTTTCTCAGGATATCAGCACGTAAGTGTAATTCGGCTGCTGTGTGAATATAATCATTGTGTTCATGTAGTGCTACCTGTAATGGGACTGGAAGCGAAAGAAAATATCGCCGTGTGCTGCTGCTGTTGGATATTAAATCATGTAGATCTTTGTATTTCATGATAAATTCTGATTCCTTTCTATGAAATTATTTTGACAGATATCAGACGGATACCAGAGTGTTGGCGGGTATCTGTCTGTTTTGTTATGAATCTTTACATAGTAAATCTGAAAAATAGTATGTGTGAATTTGGTTATTATTATCCATACAAGAAATGGTAACGTACGGGATTTCTGTTTTGCTAATGAGAATAATTGTCGTCTATCTTTATTGACGAAGAGAAACGTCTGTGATACGATCTGGTTAGTCATAGCTAACCTGTTTGTTTGCTCATGTAGTCTGGGGAAAATAGAGGTATTTCATATGAAAAGACTGGATGAGCAGACATTCTATTGCATCAGAAAGGAGAACATATGGATAAGATTCAGGTAGTTTTTTGGACACAGGGTGGCAATACCCAGGCAATGGCAGAGGCTGTTGGACAGGGGATTCAGGAGGCAGGAAAAACAGCAGAAGTGGTATTTGTCGGTGGCGCATCTATCGAGGCATTACAAAACGCCGATGCATTTGCCCTCGGTTGTCCTGCTATGGGCGCAGAAGTCCTGGAGGAAAGTGAGATGGAACCGTTTGTCTGTGAAGTAGAAGCGTTTGCTTCCGGCAAGACGATTGCACTGTTTGGTTCTTATGGATGGGGAGATGGACAGTGGATGCGTGACTGGGTTGACCGCATGGAGGCAGCAGGTGCCAAAGTATTAAATGGTGAAGGAGTCATTGCCCATGAGACACCGGATGATGATGTTTTGGCAGAGTGTGTGGCACTGGGGAAGCAGTTAGCAGCCGTATAGGGAATAATTGTGCAGGAACAAAATCGGTATTTCATATCTGTATGACAGTATATGGAATACCGTTTTTTGTTTTGTGACAAATGTCACGGCAAAATTTTACATATCTCACTTTAGAGAATGGAACATTTATGCTATGATCTTTTCATAAGCAAAATAAAAAACTGAGAACAAGAGAAGTGAGAGGCGCGTATGGAAAAAATAGTAGAGATTCATAATCTGGTAAAACGTTATAAAGATCTGATTGCAGTAGATCACCTGAGTCTACAGGTGGAAGAGGGGGAGGTATTGGGGCTGTTAGGACCCAATGGCTCTGGTAAGACGACTACTTTGAATTGTCTCATGGCACTATTGTCTTATGACAAGGGTGATATCAAGGTGTTTGGCAGGCCGATGAAGCCGGAGAGTTACAGTCAGAAACGGGACATCGGGGTGATATTGCAAAATGTAGCGGTATTTGAAAGTCTCACGGTATATGAAAACATTGATTTCTTTTGTGGATTATATATATCCGATAAAAGGAAGCGTAAGGAATGTGTGGAGGATGCCATTCGTTTTGTGGAGTTGGATGGATTTCGGAAATTCTATCCTAAGAAACTTTCCGGCGGTTTATTGAGACGCTTGAACATTGCCTGTGGCATAGCACATAAACCGAAATTAATCATACTGGATGAGCCGACAGTGGCAGTGGACCCTCAGAGCCGTAATAAAATTTTGGAGGGTATTCAGGAATTGAACCGTCAAGGTGCCACGATCATTTATACTTCTCATTATATGGAGGAAGTGGAGCAGATTTGTTCCCGTATAATGATTATGGATAAGGGGCGTAATATAGCGGAGGGGACTGCAGATCAACTCAAGAAAATGATTAAAAATAGTGAAACGATTGTGATACAGGTGCCGGAATTGTCACAGGAGCAGATTACACAGATTCAGGCACTAAAACATATTTATTCGGTAAATTATTCGGAACAGCAGCTTGTGATAAAATGCGATGGTGGAGATCACAATCTGATCCATGTTATGAATTATCTTCAGGAGCACAAAATTTTGTTTGGGAAGGTGTATTCGGAATTACCCACATTAAACGACGTATTTTTAGAAATTACCGGAAAAGCTTTGCGGGATGATTAACAAGGAGGTAGCTATGTTTTTTCATTTATTTAGATATAAAATAGTGCAACTGTTTCACACAAAGGAAATCATTTTGTGGATGTTCCTGTTTCCCATACTGCTGGGAACATTCTTCTATATGGGATTTGGTAATTTATTAGAGGGTGATGAAGATTTTGAACCAATTCCGGTGGCAGTGGTGGAAATGGTGGAAGATAATCCCGTAGACCCGGAACAGATTTCAAATCGCATTTTAAAAAATGTGATCAAAGAATTGAGCAAGGAGACGGAAGACCAGTTTTTTGTATCTACCTGGACGGAGGAGGAGAAAGCCAAGAAGTTATTGGAAAAGGGGAGTGTCGATGGCATTATTTATGTTTCAGAGAAACCGAAACTTATGGTCAAGGAGAACGGCATAAACCAGAGTATATTAGATGGTTTTTTGTCACAGTATCTCAGTCAGGCTTATGCGGTGGAAGATATCATTCGGGAGAATCCGCAGAAAATGCAGGATGTGGTGCGTGAACTTGGAAAACAGACAAATTATAACCAGGAGATATCGGAGAATAGTAGTGGCAATTCAATGATGATTCAATATTTTTATGCATTGATTGCGATGGTCTGTCTCTACGGATGTATTCCAGGGCAGATGGCATCTATGTCGATCCAGCCGCATTTATCAGCAGTGGGCGCCAGAAAAAATATAGCACCAGTACATAAGTTACAGGTGATTCTCGCTGATTTTACAGCATGTGTTCTGGTGAACTATCTATCTGTTTTGTTGGTTTTCCTTTATCTGATTCTGGTATTAAATATTGATATGGGTTCCAGGATTCCTCAGGAATTACTGGCAAGTCTGGTAGGGTCTGTGATCGGAGTGTCTATGGGAATGTTTACTGGTGCGATCGGTAACTGGGATGAAAAGACCAAGGAAGGTGTCTCTATGGCTGTGAGTATGCTCTGCTGTTTTTTGGGAGGATTGATGATTAATGATATGCCCAACATCATAGAGCAGCATGTGCCAATCATTAATCGAATTAATCCGGCAGCATTGTTATCGGATAGTTTTTATAGTCTGGATGTATATCGCGGCTATGAGAGATTTGAAGAAAACTTAGCGGCGATGTTGATTATTGCGGCTGTACTATGCCTGGGGAGTTATGGAATACTCCGGCGCAAGACGGCGAAATAGGAGGTAAACTATGCAAATTGCTAAAGCATTTTTTCTAATTACAAAGGAAAATCGTATCGCGATTATGATTTATCTTTGTGTGTTTGTGGTATTAGAGCTTATGATGGCACAAAATGGTGATTCTGCCAGTGGGATGCTTTTCCAGAGTTCACAGTTACATCTGGTGATCCAGGATCAGGATCAGAGCGTGCTGAGCCGTGGGCTCAAAGAGTATCTGACAAAATTGCATCCGGTGGAGAAGGAGTCATACAGTACAGAGCAGATTGTCGATGGATTATATTATGAAACTATTGATTATGCGTTGATACTTCCAAAGGGATTTGGAGAGAGGTTGGCAAAAGGGGAAGGAACAAAGCTGATACAGAATCGGAAAAGGAAAGGAAGTACCAGCGGACAATTTGTGGATATTCAGATCGAGCAGTATTTGGTTTTGCTGCAGAGTTATCTGACTGCCGGGTATTCTGAGGAAGAGGCCGTGAAAGCAGCCATCAAAGCAACAGAACAAAAACCGGAGATCGCGATGTTAGAAGCTGAGGATGGACAGTCAGGGGATGATAAATTGCAAAATGCTTTTCGTTTTCTTCCGTATATTATGATCTGTATTTTGATGGTGGGATTGGGGAGCATTTTGACCCTGTTTCAGAAAAAGGATATTTTTACCCGGTTGCGCTGTTCTGCCTTGTCAAATTTCAGACGCAATCTGCAGTTGGGAATATGCAGTGGGATTTTTGCGGTTCTGGTCTGGGGGGTATTTCTGGGTATGGTTACACTTTTTACAGGGAAAGAGATCTTTTGTGTCCAAGGAGTTCTTTATTTAATCAATAGCTTTTGCTTTTTATTAGTGTCTTTGTCGTTGACATTGGTGGTTAGTTTTCTGGTTCATTCAGATTATGTATTAAATATGGTGGCGAATGTCGTGGGTTTAGGGTTATCTTTTTTGGGGGGGATCTATGTACCTCTGGAATTGATGAGTAAATCCGTGGTGACCTATGCCAAATTATTGCCCTCCTATTGGTATACGGTGGCGATGGAACAGATTGCAGATTATACCGGTTCCGTAGAGCAATGGCAAACGCTAAGTTCCTATTTTGGCATTCAGTTGCTTTTTGCCATCGCCATTGGTTGTGCGGCATTCGTGCTGGCACAGCAGAGAAAATATAGTTGAAAACAAAGTCACCCAGAGCAGTGTGATTCTTTACAAGAAATGCGATTTGTGTTACCCTGGAATCATAGTGAATCCAGAGATATGGCCTTGTATTATTGAGGTGCTGGATTCTTATGATGGGTGACCGGAAGAGACTGGGATGGAGAATGGGAATTTATGGAAATAGAAAGTATGGGAAATCGGCTGGCTATCATACTGGCATGTGTTTTTCTGGTGATACAGAATGGCATAGAAACCAGTGAGGTGGTCGGCATTTTATTTGCTGTGATTATAAGTTGTCTGGGCAATTATTATTCTGGAAAGGGAGTATTAGAGACTGCCATAGGCGGTTGCATTGCGGTGTCGTATTTGTTTCCTGCCTTTGTGTTGGTTTATCCGACATTAATATATGAAGGTATGTTTTTGTTACGTCAGGAGCGGTGGAAGCTAACCGCACTTTTTGGTTTGGCTGCTATGGTATTACGTTATTTTATACTGGTTCCCCGATTATCCCATTCTGTGGTGATCGGTGTGTTATTGGTATCCGCTTTGGCTGCCTGGCTGAATGTGATTGGGTATAGACACGGGGAATTAAGAAGACGATATATTCATCAACGGGATGATACGACGGAACTTACGTTGGCTCTCAAACGGGAAAATAGATATATCCTGGAACAGCAGGATAGTGAGATCTATGCGGCTACATTACAAGAACGCAATCGAATTGCCAGAGAGATTCATGACAATGTGGGGCATATGCTTTCCAGAGCGATATTAATGACGGGGGCTTTGCTGGCTGTAGCAAAGGAGGTGCCTGTCAAGGAGGGACTGAGTGGTTTGAGAGGCTGTCTGGATGAAGCCATGACGAACATTCGTCAAAGCGTTCATGATCTTCATGACGAGTCCATTGATCTGGAGCAGACGATCCGGAATCTGATGAAAGATATGGAACAATATGAGATCGTTCTAGAATACGATATGTCGGAATATATTCCAAGAAAGGTAAAATATTGTTTCATTTCGATTGTCAAGGAAGGGCTTTCTAATATCATAAAGCATAGTAGCGGAGATCAGGTGAAAGTATCTCTGATCGAGCACCCGGGTTTTTACAAGTTATCTATCGTAGATAACGGATGTCCGGACCAGCACTGGCAGGAAAGGGAAGGAATTGGTCTGTATAATATCCGGGACAGGGTGGAAAAGTTGTCAGGTAGATGGAATATCATGGCGGATAAATCAGGATTTCAGATATATGTATCGCTGCCTAAATTATCAGTCAAAGGTGGTGGAATGGAGGATTGAAATGAGAATCGTAATAGTAGATGATGATCGATTGGTGGCAGTATCGTTGAAAACAATACTGGAGACAGATGGCGGAGTTCAAGTGACGGCAACCGGTCATGATGGCGGTGAAGCCGTGGCATTATATCAAGAACATCGGCCGGATATACTTCTCATGGATATAAGGATGAATCATATGTCGGGTCTGGAGGCAGCAGAGAAGATCCTTGCCTGCTATCCGGATGCCCGTATTCTGTTTCTGACTACATTTTCGGATGACGAGTATATCATTAAGGCACTTCATATGGGGGCCAGGGGTTATCTTTTGAAACAGGATTATGAGGGAATCATGCCAGCTTTGGAAGCTGTCTACAAGGGACAGACTGTCTTTGGGGGACAGGTGATGGATAAACTGCCGGGGCTTTTGCAGGAAGATCCTTATGACTATGCCCAGGCAGGAATCACCCCAAAGGAGTATGAGATTATTAAATTGGTTGCACAAGGGTTAAGCAATAAAGAAATATCGGAGGAAACTTTTTTGTCAGAGGGTACGATCCGCAATTATCTGAGTAATATTTTAAATAAATTGGGACTGCGGGATCGTACACAACTGGCAATCTTTTATTATAATTCAGATTTTCAGGTCATTAAATAGCCAAAGACCCGGATCAAAAGTCCAGTTTAGATTGATTATTCGGCTTCCGAAGGTACGATGGCAACCTCAGAATCTCCTTTTTGTGCCTGTTTCACCACAGCTACAATGAGTTTCTCAAAGTTAGTTCCGGAGGAAGTAGCACCGGTTACCATATCTACTTCGGTATCTTTTTGTCCTTCTATAAGCTGTTTCACATATTCTCTGGTATATTTATTGGGATATGTACTTTGAACGGAACTCATATTGCGCATATATTCATTATCCCATGCTTTGATAAATCCACTGGGATCTTTGGCATTAAACTCAGCAGAAACGATCTCGTCATTCTTTACCAATATACATACATATTCTTTCCAGCCGTGCGAAAAATCAGACATTTCCGCAGTATAATATCCATCTTTCATTTTATGTCCCATGCTACATCCGCATAACAGCATCGATAGTAATACTGTAGTGGTTAATAATTGAATTATTTTTTTCATGCTTGCGTCTCCTCTCTTAATTTTACGGAAGCTACGACTTGTTCCAGTTCTTCTGCCTGAGAAAGGGAACGGGCAGCAGTCTGGTCAGTTTCTTCGGCTAACTGCTGGTTGGTGTTGGCGATATCCAGGACGGTAGTGATTTCCTGTGTTACCATTGCCACCGCTTCCCCTTGTTCTTCCGCGACCTTTTCTATTTGTTTCGAGATTCCGGTAAATTCATCGGTTGCCGCATTGATATTTTGGAAAGATTCTGCGGTAGCCCGGGCTGTTTTCAAACCTTCTTCGATGGAGAGATTGGCTTGCTCAATGATCTGTCCGGTTTGTTTCAGTGCATCGGCGGTCTGATCGGACAATACACTGATCTGCTGTGCCACTACGGCAAATCCCTTGCCGGCCTCTCCGGCACGGGCGGCCTCAATCGTAGCATTGAGTGACAGGAGACTGGTCTGTGAGGAAATGTCTTCGATTAACTGACTGATTTTGATGATTTCCTGCATGCTGGAATAGATGGTATTCATGGTTGTCAGCATGGAGTCCATCTGTTGTTTGCCCAAAGCCACTTTTTGTTCTGTATCACCAGTAGATTCCTTTAACTGTGCTGCATTTTGGTCGATCATATGTATTTTTTTGGTGATGACATCGATACTTTTGCTGAGACGCTCTAACGCTGCCGATTGTTGCTGTGAACTGTCATAGAGCCGTTTGGCATAACCGGATACTTCGGAAGAGTTCTGATTGACAGCAGCAGAGGCATGGTTGATCCGGTACATCGTCTGGTTCAGGGAGAGGGTAATGCTGTTTAATGCCTCGCGGATAGCAGCAAAATCTCCGATAAAAGTATCCGGTACCTCCTGGGAGTAATCACCTTCGGATAAAAAGCCCAGCGATGTCTTTAGGTTATCAATATATAGATCAATATTATCAATCGTTTTTGCAAGTGCTTCTGTTAGGATTTCTGCTTCGTCACCGGTTTGTGCCAGTGTAACAGCATCTTTCAGGTCGCCTTCGGATAATGCGGTCAACCGTCGTGTGGAGAGCGATAAAGAGTCTGCGATTTTATTAGCCATCCTGGTTACGAAGAATCTGGAAATAACCAGAAGTATGACAGCTAGCACAATACAAATCACGATGGCAGTCAACAAGGTACTCATAAAATCATTGCGGGGTGCGTCTACGATCAATGTCCAGTTTGTTCCGGATACAGGGGAATATGCAATATAATGTTTGCGATGCTTCAGGGTCATTAGCTTGGAACCGGTTTGAAACTGAATCATCGCATCCAATGCAGCATTATTCTTTTTGGAACCATAGAGTTTATATATATTGGTCTGTTTCGCCATATTGTCCAGATCTTTATCTGCGATAATGGTTCCCTCTTCATTAATCATATAAGCCGATCCATGAATTCCGATATTGATATTACTCAGTACGTCATTTAAAAGGTCATATTTATAACTGCCAATGAGATAACCATACAGATCTTCTCCGTTTTTCAGTGGAACACCTACGGATAATTGCCAGATATCATCGGCATAATATGGTTCGCCAATGGTAATGTTGTTTGTTTCGGCGATATCCTGATAGTAGGATTCCTCTGCGATGGAGGCAGGTGCCGATGAATCACCAAATAATTTATTCCCATTGGCATCATAGGCAGCTAACCAGACAAATTCAATCCGGGTTTTTCTTTCGTCCAGAATCTTCTGCTTCGCTGTGTTGTCTGCGGTTGGATCGGAGAGTGTACTTTCCAGCGTCAGATTTGCCATGCGGTCTGTCAACAAATGGAGGTTGGAGCTGACATTCTGGGAAGAGGTCTTCGTCATCATTTGCAGGTTATCCAGCAGTATTGCATTTGTAGAGACAAAGCTGCTGATAATCATAACTAATGTTAAAAGTACACCAAGGATAATGGATGCACCCATAACATATAAGATGATTTTTTGTTTCATGGTTTTTCGTGTTCTCATAGTCTTTTCATCCTTTTCCTATAAAATCAGTATTACTCCGGTTTGGTCTGTAAATAGGTTCAGGGTGTCAAAAGAGTGCGTATGGTCAACTGTCTACCCTGGTACATCCAAAAGAGCATATAGATCATTATATCAGATTTTTGTGATTTGAACAGGGGAATATGGATAGAACATTGTCGGCACAAGTACGGTGTGACGAATATGGGCAGTTTGCATTTGAAAATGCCGGACAGCATAGCAAATGTAAAAGTATTAAAACGTTCTGCCAACCATAACAGGGAGTTGGTCAAACCGGTGGAGTTAAAAATCGGAGAAGTGGTTGTATTGTGTTCCTTGAAATCCAGGGAATAAAATGGCAGACTGATGTAATTATTGACGTATGTTGATTTGAGTGTGAAAAGTATTAATTTTACCATTTAGAATACTAAAATTACCATTGTAATGAAAAGTGTGATATTTTTTGTTATAATATGTCAAAGTTTGTTGCTGGAGTTATAGAACTAAAATTCAAGGATTTATTTAACCGAGGATAATAGGGGATTATCGGGGGTTGGGAATGGGTGATTGATGATTATCGGGAGGGAATGGGAGCAAGCGTTGATAATTAAAGATTATCTGCGGTTGGGGGAAGCAGTGGATTATTATCTGTTGTTTTTGGGGTAAGATAATTAAAGGTTATCCGTCAGAAACCAAATTGAAATTAAAAGCAAGGTAATA
>CAZFSU010000031.1:0-32553 GCA_964521555.1 uncultured Jutongia sp.
ACATACAGCGAATTTAAGCATTTCAACTTGCTTTATGGATAAGGAAAGAAGAAAATTCAAAAGTTAGGGATACAGCTTTTTCTAGTAGAGTGCAACTACATGAAAGATTTGGTTGACCGAGATTTGCCGCAGTATGAGCACAAAATCCGAGGACATTGTTCCCTTGATTACTGCAAGCGGTTTATTGAGGATAACAAAACAAATGCCCTAAGAACGGTCTTATTGCTTCATATGGGAACGGAAACGTGTGGACCTATGGAATGTGTGGCAGAGGTCAAGAAAGTGGCTGGAACGGGCGTAAATGTGGATTATGCGGAGAAAGGAAAAGAATGGGAACTTAGAGAAAGTGGGTGTCCGTTTTGAGTATAAAGGGCAGTGATTTAATAGCGGAAGGAGAAAATCATGACAGTAGAACAGATTGCAATTAGACAAGAAATCAGGCAGATGCTTAATGAGGCAGGTATCAATAAAAATACGCTGAAAGATATGGTTAAGGAAGTATTGCAAGAGGAACTTGAGCGGGCAATTAAACAATCTCTTCACGAAACCAATACAGAGAGTGTTATATCAAATAAGATTGAGCAGTGTATAGATAAAAGTTCAAGAAATATGGTTCGTGAAGAAATCAGAGATAGAGTGAATCGTACATTTGGAAGAATGACTGTTTCTGTGGAGATTACGGACAAGGATGGCCAAAGTGTTGTAACACGTTAAAAAGATGGGGTGGTTGAATAATCGGAGTTTCCGGTTGGAAAGGAGAACGGATGGAGAGATTAACAGTAAATAAAAATGTATCTGAAATGGGAATATACGAATTAGCACATAACTGTTGCTATGCGAAAGACGGAACAGCGAGGTATAGGGATTATGAAATGGATATGGACGCAAGGGACTTTGCAAGAAATCTTATGACTACATTAACAAGTGATGAATTGCCACTTGAAGATGATTTATTTGATGAAGAGATATTTGAAAATTTGCAGTATGACCCATTTGCGGATGTTAGAGGACTGATTGCATTATTTTACCGTAACTTATGGGCTATGGCTGATTTGCAAGAACGGTTGAAAGAATACGAGGACTTAGAGGAACAAGGCTTGCTGCCGAAGATACCTTGCTCTATTGGAAGTGATGCGTATTTTATTCCGAGTAAGGTTAATTTTGAGTTAAACAAACTCAATGGACATGAGGAAAACAATAGAGTATATCATCAAAAGGTTGCAAAAATTGTATTTATGGAACGTGGATGGTATCTGGAGTGCGATAAGGATTTAGAGTATGGAACGGACCATATTCTTGTAGATAAGTCTTATAAGGAAACATGGTTCCTCACGCAAGCCGAAGCCGAAGAAGCGTTGAAGGAAATGGAAAGGGAGGAATGAGTATGAAGTATGATAAAGAACTGTATATATACAGCGGAATTTATGATGGAGATATGGATGGAGAATTACAAATAAGCGAAGAAAAACTTGTTAAGTGCAGGAAGCCACATACTTGTATGAGCTGTCAACGGGGAATAAACGCAGGAGAACAGGCAGTTTGCGAAAGAGGATTTTTAAATAACAAGCCTGTATCTGGATACACTTGTTTGGAGTGCATTGAAAGTTGGCTTGAAGAAAGCGGACAAGTTGGCGATGAAGACAACGAAGAAAGCGGGGACTGATTATGAACAAAGTAATCTTTCTGGGTCGCTTAACCCGTGACCCAGAAATCAGATATGGCGGTGCAAATAATACCGCAGTTGCAAAATTCAGTTTTGCAGTACCGAGAAAATTCAAGCGTGATAATGAGCCAGATTGTGACTTTATTAACTGCACAGCTTTTGGAAAAACCGCTGAATTTATTGAAAAGTAGTGTAGGCAAGGTACAAAACTGTTGCTTGAAGGTCGCTGGCAGACTGGCAGTTATACGAACAAGGACGGTCAGAAAGTCTATACCAACGATTGCATGGTGGAGAGCTGCGAATTTGCCGAGAGCAAGAACGCAAGCCAGCAGAACACGCAGAGCAGACCGGAGCCTATGCCACAGACGGATAGCGATGGTTTTATGAACATACCGGACGGAATAGACGAGGAATTGCCATTTAATTAAGCGGAGGAATTATGGAACAAGATTATATAAAAATCGCCAAGCATTGTATAGGATTAGACCGAAAGAAACCATATATTCGACATGGAAAGAAGTTTTATCGTCCATACCGAAATTATTTTTATACCGGAAGTTATCACGATGATTGGGACGCTTTGGTTTGTGCCGGATATGCGAAACAAGGCGAGAGAAATCAACATGGAGGTTATACATATTGGCTTACAAGAGAAGGTCTTGACTGGCTTGGAAATGAACTTGGAATACAGATATACGACGAAAGCGATTAAACCCGATTTAAGCCCCATTCCCTCACAGACGGTAATTCCTCACAGGAATGTTTTTGAGCCGAATTTGGGGCAATCTGAAAGCGAGAAAGGAGATTGTAATGAAAGGTACATGGACAGCAAAACCAAAAGGAGTAGGCGTGATGCTTATTAACGGTGGAGAAAGCGGCAGTATTCATCTACACCCTAATCAAAAATGGGAAGTTACATTTTTTACAGATGATAAAACAAAGGTTGGATTAGAGCGAGATAATTTGTCTTTGATTATGGATAAAGAACTATTTAAAGAGAGATTTGCAGTTTGTATTTAACTGGGCATAGCCCGAATTTGGGGCGAATACGAGGGCAGAAAGGAGAGAATCAGTGATTGATTTAGAAAAACAAAAAGAGAATTTTAAGAACCATATAGCAACGTTTACTGATTATGGAAATATTAAGATTCTGGATTTCAAAGAGCCGAACAGTTCACATTATAGGATTAGGTTTCTTTTTGAGGAAGATTATTGTAGATTACATATTAGTGGGGATTTAGGCGAATTAATCGCCACGAATTATAACAACATGACTTATGAAAAGTTTTCTGATTTTGTAAATGATGTTGGATATTTTGAAGGAAAGATAGATTGTCATAATAGAGCGATATATACATATGAAGAAGGTGATGCAAAGGATGATATTAGGGCATATTTAGAAGAATATGATTGCCTTGATAATGTTTTGGAGCACGATAGATATGAATGGGAAACTGATGAAGATAAATTGGAAGAATTTTTTGAAGATGTGCTTGAAGATTTTTCACAAGACAGTGGCATTGGTTCCAAAGGGTATGATGCACTTTCTGAATATATTGATGATGTATGGGAAGTTGTGGGAGATATCGGTAAAAGAGAAACAGGGATACTTGATTTGTATATGCTTGCTTTTAAGTTAGCACAGGAGCAACTAAAGGAGCGTGATGAAAATGAGACTGATTGATGCGGATAGTTTAATAAAAGACTTACAGAAAAGCAGAAAATATCATGCACAAAACAGTAGGGAATCAGAACTGTTGAGAAGATGTGAAAATATTGTCTGTGCGCAGCAAACCGCCTATGACGTGGACAGGGTTGTGGGACAGATTGAAAGTATTATGGATGATGAAACTATTAGGTTTTGTGATCAAGCGGTAAAAAAGTCTGTAGATATTGTAAAGGAAGGTGGCGTAAATGAGTAGAGTATTACCAATATTATTCAACATAGACATGGTCCGGGCGATACTAGATGGGAGAAAGACGGTTACACGGCGAATATGCAAAGATGGAAATGCGTGTACCGTACCGGATATGAGCTTTTATGATGCGGATAAGCGAACCTATGTAGTACATAACTATGCTGATCGGGAGCATAAAGAGAAACTAAGTATTGCAGAGCGCACATGTCCAATTTGTCCGGGAGATATCCTGTATGTCAGGGAAACATGGCAGCATCTGTATGAGCTTGATGGAAACGAGCAGATTGTCGAGGGTACGGGAAAATATTATTATGCGGCATCTGATACACTTCCATTCGATGCATACGTTGATTCGATGGGAGTATCACACGAAAATGTTCCGTGGCGTCCCTCCATCCACATGCCCAAGGAAGCTGCCAGAATCTTCCTGCGGGTTACGGATGTGAGAGTGGATCGGTTACAGGATATGACACTGGACGATTTTCTGGCAGAGGGGGCATGTCCTAATCCGGAAGCATTTAATGATCCAGAAAATGCCTATGGACAAGCAAAGAGTATTTATACAGAAATATGGAACTCCATCATTAAAAAATCAGACCAGGATCTATATGGATGGGATGCCAACCCTTGGGTATGGGGTATAGAGTTTGAGCGATGCGAGAAGCCGGAAAGTGAGTAAATCTATTCTTTATTCTTGTTCCAGTTAAGGGTTGGGGAAAAGAGATGACCATGCTAAGGAGAATTGTTCGCGGAAAGGAAGGTGTAGGGAATGAGTGATAGACCACAGGTTACCGCTTTACTCTCTCTGTCAATCGAAAGGCACATAAACCCACACAATGACCCAAGAATTTACTGGGCGAAAGAAGTTACCTTTGATTATAGCACGAGAAATGCAATTAGGGTGGATTATATGAAATTCAAGCCTGTGAACAACACTGTATCGGGAATTGAAAAAGGAGATTTTTATTGCTACGAAGTAAAATCATCAGTAGAGGATTTTCACTCAAAGAACGGTCATAATTTTATAGGAGATTATAACTACTATGTCATGCCAGAGGAAGTGTTTGAAAAAGTAAAGAATGAGGTTCCGCATTATGTAGGCGTATTTGTGCCAAGCGGTATAAATTATAAGGGAGAGTGGTACGATTTGAAGTCCATAAAGAAAGCAAAGAGAAAAGACAGAAAAAGACCAGTATCAGAAATGCTGCTTATGATGTTTCGGTCAGCGGCAAGAGAAAGGAAATGTAGGGAATGAGAGAAATATTATTCAGAGCGAAGCGTAAAGATAACGGGGAATGGGTGGAAGGATATTACGCTTTTATTGACGGCGTACATTACATATACACAGGAGCGCTGTGTAATGGTGGGTTATATGTGGTTGCCAAAAGATTTGAGGTAGACCCATCCACCCTCTGCCAGTATACCGGATTAACCGACAAGACTAGGAAGAAGATTTGGGAGAATGATATAGTAAGGTATCGTTCATATATTGGTATTGTTATATTTGGGCAATATAGTGGAAAAAATTATGGTTTTTACATCCAATGGATAAAAGGAGATGAAGCCCTCAGAGAAGATTTTATTTATTGGGCATCGAAAATAAAAAGAGTTGGCAATGTATTTGACAATCCTGAATTACTGGAGATGGAGGCAGGGTGATAGCTTATGGAAAAGAATGAGTTATTATTAAAGGAAAAAGCGTAGAGCAGATAAAAACTAAGAAAGGTTAAAAAATAATTGGAAAGGTGGAAAAGAATGGAAAAAAATATTCAAGATGAAATAATCCAAGTTTTGCAATCCCAAGAGGTGAAGTATATCCTGAAAGATACGATTGCTGAAGCTACAAAAAAACAGATGGATGATTTTAGCAAAGTCGCTTTTATAGAGCGACAAAAGAGTGTTAAAAACAACACATTTAAAAATACAGAAAAATTATTATATGGACTGTACGCATTAGAACAACATTTGAAAGACGAACAGGAATATTTAGAGATGGCTTATAAAAAATCATCCGGTTCTATTGTGAGATATCAGAAAAATAAATCAGAGAAACCTAGTGAGGATCAACTGCTTGCGGATCGTCAAAGTAGTTACGAGCGCTCGTTAGCAGATTATAATCGTATTAAAAAGGCACTGGAAACGATATCTTCACACAAAGGATATCAAATTATTGTATTAAGATATTTGACTCCTTCTGACTTTCCGATGTCGTTCGAAGAAATAGCGGATTATCTAGCAGGAACAAATGGATTTTCTGAAAAGTTGAACGAAAAAACTGTGCGGACATATAGAAACAAATTAATTAATGAAATAGCTGTTCTACTATTTGGAAGTGATGCGATCTGATAAGGAGGATAATATGGCAGTAAAGGATGGAAATTACATAAATATTCAAGGATGGATGGTCACAGATTTAGGATTAAAAGGTAACGATCTTTTTGTATATGCAATCATATATGGATTTAGCCAGGATGGAGATAGTTGCTATACTGGAGGTTTACAGTATTTAGCAGATTGGACAAATTCTACCAAAAAAGGAGTAAGTAAAAATATTAAGAATTTAATTGATAAAGGCTATATCGTAAAAAAAGAAAAGTATCTGAATAATATTAAGTTTTGTGAATATCAGGCGGTGGAACAAAGTTCCGTAGCGGGTAACAAAGTTCCACAGGGTATGGAACAAAGTTCTACAGGGTGTGGAACAAAGTTCCCTGGGGGTATGGAACAAAGTTCCCCCAATAATATAAATAATATTATAGAAAAAAATATAGTAAATAAAGATCATACTACGTATGATTGCCAGGACAATTCGGAAAAGAATACTCTAGATATAGAGACGGATTTGGTAGAGGACACACATGATCTGACAGTAAAAGCGATAAATATTATTTTGGATGCATGGAATGGATTGAAACAAAAAGGAATTAATCCTGTCAAACGGATTACAAACGGATCAAAGCGATATCGATCGTTAAAGGCTAGGGTTCAGGAATATGGTCTATTAGAAGTACTTCGTGCGATTAATTCCATTCGGGAAAGTAGTTTTTTGTGTGGAAGAAATAAAAACGGCTGGATGATTACTTTTGATTGGTTTGTTTTACCCAGCAATTTTATAAAGGTTTTGGAAGGTAATTACAGAGATAGAGATACAGGAGGGGATAAACATGAAAGATGTGATGGAGGAAATGTTAGAAGCTATCAACAGGCGAAGAAAGAAACATCAGGATATGATCCAGCAGGAGCCTTTGGACCAGATTGGCATGAACTTAATGAAAGATCAGGAGCATTTGAGGGATGGTGATACGGTCTGTCCATATTGTGGTGGCAGTGGTTGGGAAATGTATGAAAAGATCATCGATGGTCAAGACTATCCATATTCTCGTGAATGCAGATGTAAATTATTGACAAACCATAGAGTGGATTCAAGGTTACGATTCCTGAGTATGCCAAAGATTTATTTAGGTTGCGGATTAAAAGATTTTAAATTGTCTGTATACCAAACAGAACAAGGGAAAAAATTGGCAAATATTGCGTGTAAATCGGTAAAATACTGGTTGGACAATTTGAATGTGAATATGGAATCTGGACGCGGGTTATATTTTTACTCACGCACAAAAGGGTCCGGGAAATCATTCATGGCCGCATGCATCGCCAATGAACTGATTGTGCATAACATGAGGGTCAAATATGCGACATCAATGGAGATTTTAAATGAGATAAAGGCTTCGTGGGATGACAACTATGGTAGGACAGAAACTGAACTTTTATCTGCATTGTCTGAAGCAGAAGTTTTGATTCTGGATGATTTCGGAGTAGAGCAAGAAGACCGAAAAAAGGGTTGGATCGATGAACGTTTTTTTCAAGTTATCAATAAAAGATACATCAATAAAAAAGTCACGATATTTACAAGCAATGCATCAGTGGCAGATCTGAATTATGATGATCGTGTGAGAAATCGAATATTGCAAATTGTATTTCAAATCCCGTTTCCTGAAGAATCGGTAAGAGAACAGATTGGGCAAAATAATCAAAAGGAATTGTTTAAAAGTGTGATGTAATAAAATACGCCCGATTCGCGCCCTTGACATATGCTTTTTAACATGATATTATTTTTATACTGCAATAAAAGCGTGGATAACTATGGAGATAATTCTATAGTTTATCTACGCATTTTTATTTTTAAAATCGGAGGTGGTTAGCGATGAATACAGTGCAGCCAATTAGAGATATTGAGGTCGTAAGAGACATTGCTAATTATTTGCGGTGTCAAAATGAAAGGGATTATATCATGTTTATGTTTGGAATTTATTCAGGGCTACGAATCTGCGACATATTGAACCTTAGGGTCAGAGATGTCAGGGGGAAAAAAAGAATCATTATGCGGGAGAAAAAAACGGGAAAGGAACGATCTATTCCCATTCATAAAGATCTTGAAAGAGATCTTGAGAAATTTATTCAACCGATGCATGATTATGAATTTCTATTTAAGTCCAGACAGGATAGGAATAAGCCGATATCCAGACAAAGAGCATGGCAAATTTTGACGAAAGCAGGTAAAGAGTTTGGGTTAGAAGCTATTGGAACTCATACACTTCGTAAAACCTTTGGCTATCATATGTACAGACAAACTCATGATATTGTAACCATACAAAAGATTTTGAACCATGCAACGCAAGAATACACCTTGAGATATATTGGCATTACGCAAGATACGATGGATAGCGCTATAAAGGGCTTGCATTTCATGTGATAGTTTTATTTTTTTGCATTTTTATTTCAAAAATGGAAATCAGAACTGTTGAATCAAAGCAGTTATACATATTAAAGATTTGTAAAGCTGGTGGATGATTTTTTTCGTGTATTATATGGAAGAAATACGAATCGCAGTGGTTTAACACAATATTAAGATATGTAAAGCTTGATGAAGTAAATTGGCTTGGAAAAATACTTGGAAGAAGATAGCTATTTTAAATAGGTTCTGTGGCCGCTTTTAGTTGCCTTGCGGGTCCGATGAGCCCAAAACCGGACCAGTTTTTTATAAAAATTTTTAAAAAGTTCCATTACCGAATAAAGGAGGGGTTGTGTGGCAGATACAAGAAATTCAGATGATCTTGGAGTGATTACGGTTTCGGCTAAAACTCTGGGAGAAATATTAGGAATTGGAGATCGCATGGTTAGAAAGCTGGCTGAGGAAAAAGTTTTAGTCAGGAACAGTCATGGGAAATATTTACTTCTCAGATCTGTAAAAAATTATATCTTAGCGCTAAAAGTCAGTAAGTCAGTGCAACAAGTAAAATGCAATTCTGATGAAAGTCTCGATTTGGAGGAAGAAAAAGCAAAGCATGAGGTGATTAAACGTCAAATTACGGATCTGAAACTGCAGGTAATAAAAGGCTCTTTGCATAAATCAGAAGATGTAGAGCGTGTTATTGGCGATATGTTTGCAAAGTTCAAATCAAAAATGATAGCCATGCCGGCGAAATTGGCGCGGAAGTTAGAAGGAAAACAAAAAGTGGATATTCAAAAAACGCTTCTGGAAGAAATCACAAATGCTCTGGAGGAATTATCTGAATATAATCCGTCAGATTACTATTCGGATGAGCATTTAGATATTGAGGAAGATTACTTATATTCACTAGGAGATGATGCAGATGGGGAAAAGTAAAGAGGTTGCATTTCACACACTGCAATTTGTCTGTAAATTGGCTTTACAGTTAAAACCGAAAGAGATTATGACAATTAGCGAGTGGGCAAATAAATATATGGTCCTTCCTGCGGGCTCCAATGAATCTGGAAAGTTTTCCATTAGCAATATGCCTTGGCAGAAAGAGATTATGGACGCGATCTCTGATCCAGATGTAGTTGATGTTGTCGTCATGTCCTCTGCCCAGGTTGGGAAAACAACAATCATTTTATGCGGAATCGGATACTATGTAGATCATGAACCGTCAACTCAATTAATGGTGTTACCAACTTTAAATTTAGGAGAAAGGTTTTCAAAGACCAGACTAGCTCCTATGATTCGTGATGTACCGTGTTTGTGCGAAAAAATTGCTCCGCCGAAAAGTCGGGATTCTAATAACACAATATTATTCAAAAGTTATTCAGGAGGCCATATTGTTATTGCCGGAGCCAATTCGGCGGCTTCTCTTTCATCAATGCCACTTAGAGTGATATGGATGGACGAGGTTGATCGCTTTCCTGATTCAACTGAAAAAGAAGGGAATCCAGTGCTATTGGCACAAAAAAGAGCCAATAGTTTTTGGAACAAAAAGTATATAAAAACATCGACACCGACCGTTAAAGGAAGCCGGATAGAAGCGGAATACTTAGATGGGACGATGGAAAGATGGTGTACACAGTGCCCTTCCTGTGGAACAATCCAGCCATATGATTTTCGCAGAATTGATTTTGAAAGCGTCACCATGATCTGTGTCGGGTGCGGCGAGATGGTTCCGGAAAAAGACTGGAAGGAGTCAAAACATAAATGGATTGCAGAACATCCAGAAAGAAAAAAACATCGGACTTTTCACCTAAACGAACTTGCGAGCCCATACATCGAGTGGGTGGATATTATTGATCAATTTAAAAAAGCAACCGAGCGGTTGGAAAAATTTCATGATCCAGAGGATCTTAAAGTATTTATTAATACGGTCTTAGGTGAAAGTTGGGACGAGACACAAGAAAGTTCCGATTCACTAGATGAAGAAACGATAGAAGAAAGAGCAGAACATTATTTGGCTGATATCCCGGATGGTGTATTGTTGCTTACTGCGGCGATTGATGTGCAAGATGATCGTTTTGAAATTGAAGTAAGAGGATGGACGCGTGATTTCGAAAGCTGGGGGATATACAAAAAGGAGATATACGGTGATTTGATTAAACAGGAAGCATGGAATGAACTGGAGGAATATTTAAGAACAACATTTCGTTTTGCTGACGGCAGAGAGTTGAACATTGCAGCATTCGGAATTGATAGTGGCGGACATCATACGAATAGAGTTTATAAATGGGTTAAATTAATGAAAAAGAGGGGAAAGAAAGCATATGCATTTAAAGGATATGCCGGTAAACCTGATTTAGAGCTGATTCATAAAAGAACGGTTGTGGAAATAAAGGAGAAACAAGGCGATCGGGATGTTGTAATCGACCACACGGTATTGCATATCATCGGTGTAGATTCTGGTAAAGACGATATCATGCATCGTCTGGAGATTGATGTACCCGGAGAAGGATATTGTCATTTCCCGTCAAACGCAGGACGCGGATACGACCATGAATATTATAAAGGCTTATTATCCGAACGAAAAATCGTGAAAAAGGTACAAGGAAGATATAAATCGGTCTGGGTAAAAAAGGCGGGTGTGCGCAATGAGCCGCTCGACCTATTTAATTATAACTATGCTGTTTGCACATTGATTCGACCAATATGGGGGGATTTGGAAGCAAAATTAGAAAAAGGTATTAACTATATGAAAGCTACAGGTCCTAAAAAAAAGGCCAGACGTAATGTTCAGAAAGGATTAAGTATATAAATGAAAAATAAAAGATTAGAAAAAAAGATACAGGATGTGGAAGATCGTCTTTCGTTGTATCGCAATGCGGAAAAAAAGATACTGGAAGGGCAGAGTTACTCCATTGGTTCCAGACAATTAACCAGAGCAAATTTGTTTGATGTACAGAAGAAAATTTTGGAATTAGAGAATGAACTGGATGCGTTAGAAACAAAAGGAACGATAAAAAGGAAAATGTATCGAGTTATTCCACGAGATTGATAAGTCAAAATGAAGGAAGGTGATAGATTTGAACGTAGTAGGACGGGCCTTAACGGTAATTGCTCCGAGAGCGGCAGTTAAAAGGGCGGAGGCGAGAAATCGAATAGAAAAATTGAACATGGAATCCGTAGCAGCTAAAGCAGGGCGTGATGTGATTGAAAAACTTGCTGAAACAACGCACTCCAGAAGCGGTGTGCAAAACAGTGGATATTCACACGGTGGAGCTTCACGGAGAAAAACCTGGGCGATAGAATGGAATGCGACTAGTAAATCACCAAAGGAAGACATCGAAAAAAATCGTAAGACACTCCGAGAGCGTTCCAGAGATTTGCATATGAACGCTCCTTTGGCTGCGGCCTCGGTCAATAGCACGAGAACAAATTGTGTCGGAAGTGGACTGTTGCCGAAACCTCGAATTGACCATGAATTTATAGGGATGGATAAGGAAGACGCCCGTGAGCTTGAAAAGTTGATCAAAAAGGAGTTTTCTCTATGGGCAAATTCGACGTTGTGTGACAATAACGATCAAAACAATTTTTATGAGTTACAGCAAATTGCGTTTAATGATTGGCTGCGAAATGGGGAAGAATTTGTTTTGATTAAATATGAAAAAAAAGAGATACCCAATATGCCGTATCAGCTTCGGTTAAAGCTAGTGGAAGCAGATCGTGTCCGAACTCCGGGTGATTATGGGGGCGAATATTTTGGTGATGACAGGAGATTGAAAAATGGCAATTTTATCATGAATGGGGTTGAAGTGGATGACAGTGGTAAAGTAATCGCCTACCACATATCATCCACATACCCTAATGAAATTTCGGCCATACGTCAATTTAAATGGACGCGAGTGGAAAAAAGAGGAAAGAGAACCGGAAATCTTAACATATTGCACATATTTAATGGGGAACGTGCGGATCAATACCGCGGTGTTCCTTTTTTAGCGCCTGTTATTGAAAGCCTGAAACAACTCACCAGATATACAGAAGCGGAGATTATGGCAGCAGTCATTAACTCGCTTTTTACCATATTCATTACAACAGAATCGGGCGGAGATATGGGTGGATTTGGCGGAATTGAGGAAGATGAGGGCGTAGAAGGCATATCGGACGTAGAGGGCACAGAAGATAGGCTTATGCTGGGAAACGGAAATGTAGCTGAATTAAAGGTAGGTGAGGATGTAAAAGCGGTAGAATCAACGCATCCGTCTGGGAATTTCGACAGCTTCGTATCGGCTCTTTGTACTCATATAGGGGCGGCTTTGGAAATTTCGCCGGAAGTTATGATGAAAAAATTCAGTAATAATTATTCTGCTTCAAAAGGTGCGCTCAATGAAACGTGGAAATCGTTTCAAATGCGCCGTAAATGGTTCATTGATGATTTTTGCCAGGTTATATATGAATTATGGTTCAGCGAAGCGGTCAGCAAAGGAAGGATTAATGCCCCCGGTTTTTTTAACAACCCACTGATCCGACAAGCGTATACAAACGCAAAATGGAATGGGCCATCGCAAGGGCAGTTAAATCCAATGCAGGAGGTTGGAGCAGCAGTTAAGAGGATAGAAAATGGATTATCGACACACGAAGACGAATGCGCATCTATGAATGGTAGTTATTTTGAAGATAATGTTCGCACATTATGTATGGAAAATGAACTGTTAAGACAATCAAGTGAAATTATAAATCGAAAAGGAGATGATGCAAGTGGCGACAAAAATTAAATTAAATGGTCCAATTATGGATAATGATACAGCGCAGCTATATCAATGGATTGGATGGGATTGCGTTTGTCCACGAAAATTAGAAAAAGCCCTGGAGGAAGCTGGTGGTGATGATGTGATTTTAGAAGTCAACTCCCCCGGAGGCTATTGTGATTACGGTTTTGAGATGTACCGCATTATAAAAGAGTATGAAGGAAAGGTAACAGCACATATTGTATGTGCGGCATCCGCAATGACTATTGTCTGCTGCGCAGCGGATACTGTAAAAATGTCAGACGCAGCCATGTATATGATTCATAATACCAGTGCTTCCGGTTCGGGAGATTATCGCGACATGATTAGCTTGACGGAATGTCTGCAACAATACAATGAATCAGCTATTAATGTCTATGAAAAACGCACCGGAAAAAGCAGGGAAAAACTGCAGGAGATGATGGATCATACGACGTGGATGTCACCCCAAAAAGCGATTGACGAGGGGTTTGCCGATGGTTACATTTTTGATAAAACGCAAACAGATCCTGATGATCCGAATTCAGATCAGGGGAATGCACAGAGTTCAAATATTAATATGCAGATACTAAACGCATCTGTTCCCTTAATTGAGAAAGATAAAGCAATGGAACTTATTGCACACCTGCGATTGGCAGATGCGGGAATGGTTGGCCAGATAGGGTTGACGAAAGCAGAAAAGCAGAAATCCGGCGAGGATGCCGGTTCTGGTATAGAAACTAAAAACAATGCAATAGAAAAAGGAGGTACAGAAAAAATGTCACTGGAAGAATTGTTGAAAACCGATGCAGATGCTCAGGCAGAGTACGATGCTGCCTTGGAAGCAGCACGGACAGATGGAACGGTCGCGGAAAACAAGCGTTTACAAGATCTAGATGCTCTTAGTGCCAGTGTAACACCGGAGATTTTGAAAAAAGCAAAGTACGGCAAAGATACGGAGCGTATGGATGCTGCAGAACTGGCATACCAGACATTGATGAAAGATGGTCAGAAAGTAAAGAGTTATATGACTAACGCTGTTGAGGATTCTGCTGACTCGAATGTCAATGACGTAGGCAATGGTATAAGCGATGAGGCAGAGCAAGTAGATGAATCGGTTGCGATGGCATCTTATGTTAATAAAAAAAAGGGATGGAACTTGGATGCCGGAAAGGGGGAAAAATAAATGGAACGTTTGCTTAATGAATTATTCGAGGTAACTGCTCCAGACCGCCTGATCTATGATGGGTCACATCCGATCGATGGAAAAAATATATTGGTAACTCTGGGCGGCAATAAAAATGGTGTGTTGAGTCGTGGGCAAATTATAGATCGTGTTGGTGATATATACCAGTTACATGTAAAGGATGGCGAAGTAAATTGTATCGTTGCAACCGATACATCATATGCTGAGACTGATACTGAGATTGTGGTGCCAGTGTATACCAGTGGAACATTCAGACAGAATGAATGTGTATCGGAAGAGACGCTGACAGATGCGGATCTGGAGAAATTTAGATCTCTTGGAATTTATTTGAAGTAGTATATCATACCCAATTTGGATAGTAATAGAAGGAGGATAAGATAGTGGTTAGAAACACAGTTACGTTAATCAATGCCGTAAAAAAAATGTATCCAGTGGCACGGTTTTTCAAAGATCGTTATTTCCCAGACGGCCGTGTGTTTGCATCAAGCGAGGCATTGATCGAATCAAAAAAAGGCGGAAGGAAGGTAGCTCCTTTCGTATCGCCGGTGGTGAATGGTATCGTTATGGATGCTGAAGGATATCGAACAGATCGGGTGAAGGCCCCGATGATTGCGCCTAAAATGACAATAACTCCAGATGCATTGGAGAAAAAAGCGTTTGGTGAGTCACCGGAATCTGACAGGACCCCAGAGGATCGGGAAAATGAGTTACAGGCAGAATACATTGAAGAAATGCGGGATGCCATTTTGCGCAGACATGAACTCATGTGTACGGAACTGATCACAACTGGGGGTGTTGTGATGAAACATTATGCCTCTGCGGAAGATGCGGCAAACGATAAAAATGCAGATGTAAAGCGTTTGAAGTTCTACGATGATGATTTTGAAAACAAATACTTTATTGACGGCGAATTTGCGAAAATGTCAGCAAAAGAAAAGCTTTTTGTATTATATGAAATTGTAAATGACATGCATAAGAAAGGCATTCGTGCGACTGATCTGGTCATGACAACAGATGTTAGTGCTTTGTTTATGACGGATGATGAATTTCTGGAATATTTTAATAAACGAAACGTCAATACAGGATCTATTGATCAGGTCAAAACACCGGATGGTGTGGTGTGTAATGGTAAAATTAATATCGGTGGCTCGGAGTTGACAATGTTTACATATGATGAAGAGTACGAAGATCTGAACGGCGATATTAAGTCATTTTTGCCAAAGGGTACTATGGCCTTTTTGCATCCCGCTATGGGAACTACAGTCTATGCCCAGATTACGTTTGTAAACAAAGAAGGGAGCATGGAGACGCATATTGAGAAAATGGTCCCACGTTTGGTTTCAAGTGAACAAAATAATACTCTTGAAATGCATCTGTACTCTCGCCCAGTACCATACCCATTGGATTGGGAAGGATGGAGAGTCGTCAATATATATGATACAAAACCTCTTTTTGACGAAATAAATGGTGGGGATGTTGATGATATTTCCAGTAACGAATTATCAGCGGAATCGTATACAGATAATATCTCTGATGGTGCGGAAATAGTGAGTTTGAAAACTGTTGATGAGATCAATAAAATGACAGCAAAGAAGGATGTCATTGCGTATGCTGAATCAATAGGTCTGGAAGGGTTGACAGATGCAAGTACTCTGTCGGATTTGAAAACAGCAGTTATCAATTATCAAGAAGAAAATTATAACGAGTAATGGCAGATAGAAAGGAGACATGATGGATAAGTATTATGTTGCCAAGATTGGCTTGACAGTAAATGGACAAAAGTTTGAGCCCGGAGACAAAATTAGAGAAAATTTATCAGAAGTAGATAAGAAATTTCTCCTGTCAGAAGGTTATATCAAACTGTTGGAGGAGACAAAAAAAAGAGTCGATCCGGCAGAAAAAAAGCCAACAGTCAAGGAGTCAAAAAAAGTCTAGGTGGTGATAAGAATGTCTGGTTTTACAGATGAAATTATGGAAGATCTGAATGGTGTTTTTTTGGATTTGGATACCTTTGGTTCAGAACATAAAGTAAATGGTAATGTGATTTGTATTATGTTTGATAATACTGAATTAGAAAGAGTTTCAAAAAAGGGGAATGAATTTAGGGACGATATCCATCAAGGCGATGTTCTTTTTTTTGCAAAAGAAACAGATCTTGGATCGGAGCTGCATCCTGGTGAATTAATGTCTTTGGATGGAAAGGACTGGTTTGTTCACTCTGCTGAACTTGAGGGAGGTCTGTGGAAGATTGTGCTTGGGAGGAAACAACTATGATTGATATGAGCATAACGGCAGATATGGATGATGTAAGACGTCGTCTTGGTATATTTAATTGCAAAGCAGACATGATAATGAGCCGTGCGGCAAACCGAACAGTGGGTACGGTAAATAAAACGATGCGAAAAGAAGTATCAAGAAAGTATCTCATTAAATCAAGCGATGTTGGAAAAACCATTCATGTAACCAAAGCATCCGTATCTAAGCCCAGCGCAAAGATTGTGAGTACAGATGTACACTCTAATCTGGCTAAATTTAAGGTATCACCCAATCGCAGAATGCGTATCACAAAGTCGGGAAACTATTCTCCAAAAGTGTATAAAGCATCTGTGGAACGTTCTACTGGTATGTCTGCCTTATCGGGATCACCGAAACCATTTATTACGACCATGAAATCAAATGGATTTACCGGACTATTTGCGCGTAAAAACGATAAAGGTAAGGCTATCCGTGGAATATATGGCCCAGCGATTCCGCAAATGTTGAAGAATAAAAAAATAGTGAGTGAAATTTGTGATAGTGCCAATAAGATGATGGCTGATCGCTTGAAACATGAAATTGATCGCGAATTAAGGAAAGGAGTATAGAATATATGACAGATTTGGGATTACAAGATGCGATCATATGTGAATTAGAACTATTTTTAAATAATGTCGACCGCAGAATGCTATGGGCAAGTGGTCTTGAGAAAATCAATCTGTACTCACAGGAATTGCCGATTAAAAATTCCGGAAATGGACTCCGTGATGATGATGGGGATTTCAATGACCAGTGGAATTACATATGTGTAGTAATTGATGATGAAGACTTGGAAGATGATGAGTGGGAAATTATGGTACATTTTGCTATTGGAATTAAGGATACGGATAAAACTTGCCAGGGTCATCGTAATCTGGCAAACCTAATGAATGAGATCTGGCTGTATTTTGTGAAAAAAGGAATAATCAATGCCAGTTATCAACTTAATGACCAGAAAGCACATAAGCGTTTTGATAAAAACATGGAATATCCATATTACAGAAGTGATCTTATCACATATTGGAGTTTAATTAACCCCAAAATGGAGGGATTGGAGGAATTGATATGACACAAAAAATCTATATAGGTCCTAGTATTCCGGGAGTGATAGAGCAGAATCGTATTTTACGAGAAATTCTGCCGGAAAAGGTTCAGGAACGTGCAAGAGAGGACAAAGCATTTGAGAGGTTATTAGTATCACCAGATGAATTAATTGCCGCCAGATCACAGCTTGATGAAAAGGGTTCTGTTCTGGCGGTTAGTTTTTTAAAAGTATTATGTAGCCTGAACGGCTAGAAAGGAGATTAGAATGGGAGATTATATGCATGGTATTTATACCGACCGGAAGTCAGCTGAGTTAAGTACACCTGAAAAAAGTGTAAAGAATGGGGTGGCGGTAATCGGTGTGGCACCCATTAATCTGGCAGAAAAACCATCAGTTAATGACATTGTTACAGCATATACCAGATCAGAGGCAGTTGCATCATTGGGGTATTTGGAGGATTTTGAGCATTACACATTATTGCATTCAATTTATATGCAATTTAATAAGTTCAGTGCAGCTCCAGTGGTATTTATCAATGTGTTAGATCCTGGTAATGCAAAGCACGTCACAGCAATATCAGGAAAAGAAGTAGCGTTGACGGCAAAAATGGCATTAATTGAGGAAACAGGAATCTTGTTAGATAAACTGGTGCTTAGTGATGGTGCCGGCAAGGAGTATGAAATCGATGTGGATTATGTAGCATCATTTGATGATGATGGATATGTCGTAATCAGCGCCATTGATGGTGGAGCAATGGAGACATTGGAGAAGGTGACAGTAACATATGTAAAATTGAATCCAGATGGAGTGACAGAAGAGGATATCATCGGCGGTGTTGATAAGGATGGGGTAAGAACAGGTATGGAACTTCTTGATGAAATATATCCCCGCACCGGTATTATTCCAAGCATCATAATAGCGCCTGGATATAGTAAGATACCAGCCGTGGCTGCTACATTAGAGGCAAAGGCACGGTTAATTTATGATTTAACAAATGCTATGGCATTTGTAGATTTGGATAGCAGTGATACTGGTGCTGATGCAAAAGAAAAGGTAAAAGAAATCAAAGCAAAGAATACGGTAGCTTCTCGATGGAATGTATCAGTCTGGCCTATGGCAAAAGTAGATGATAAGAAGGTATGGGGATCGGCTGTACTAGCTGCGCTTGCTCAAAGCGCTGCTATACAAAATAATGATGTGCCGTCGGAATCTCCAAGCAATATGGATGCGCAGATTGATGGTGTATGTTTGGAGGGTGGACGCGAAATTTATTTGACGCAGGATCAGGTGAACAATTATATCAATGCATATGGTGTGGTTAGTTTTTTGAAATTACCAGGATGGAAGATATGGGGAAACAATACGGCTGCTTACCCAGCATCTACTGCACCTCAAAACAGGTTTATTAAAAGTGTGCTGATGCTTAACTGGATGGAAAACACATTCAAAACAGATTATTTGTCCTCTATTGACAGAAATGCAAATTATAAGCTGATTCAAGATGTTGTAAATGAGTTCAACATTTTCTTAAACAGTCTCACACCCGACTATTTAGCAGGTGGATACATTATTTTTGAAGATGCAGAGAATCCGATTGAGCAGATTGCGGCAGGAAAGTTAATATTCCATACAGTTTATGCAGATTATTCACCAACAGAGTGTATAAGAAATACATTTGAGTACGATCTGAATATTTACAAAGAAGCCTTAGAAGGAGGGAATGATTAATGAAGATAGCGGAGAAGATCAATCGGTTTAATGTATACGTTGGAAAATCGGAAGCAAGCAACAAATTGGCAGGAGTCACCTCTGAGGTGACTCTTGTTGATTTTAAAGAAAAATCTGAAAGTCTGGATCTGGCTGGTGTTGGAGGTGATGTTGACTCGCCATCGATTGGCAGTTTTGAATCGGCTACGATGGAAATTCCGTTTAGTAACATCTCGGAAGATATGCTGAAGTTAGTAGCGGATGATTCTCAGGTAATTATTCTGCGAAGCGCACAGGAAGAATTGGATACAAGTGATTTATCACGTTCTATGCTTGGACGGACGGTTACGGTAAAAGGAATGACAAAGGAGATCGACTTTGGAAAGCTTAAAAAGGGTGGTTATGGAGAGCCAAAGGTAGTCAAGGAGGTCGTGTACTACAAAGATGAATATAATGGAAAAACCTTGGTCGAAATCGATAAATTTAATAACATTTATAAAGTCAATGGCAAGGATATGCTGCAAAATATCAACAGCTTGATCTAAAGGAGGATTCTATGAAAAACAATAAAGAGGAATCAATTTTATTGAACGATGAAGAAATGGAAACATTAATACAGGAAGCAGACACAGAAGCGGCGGCAGATATGTTGACACAGGTGGAAGAGCCAGAGGATGAACCGGTGGACGAGGAGGAAGCGATCCAGAGGGCTACAGCAGACAAAGATCGCTTTGTCGTACTTCTTGAAAAGGAATATGAGTGGAATAAAGAGAAAATCACGCAGTTAGATTTGTCTGGGGTACAAAATCTTACAACATCAGATCTGGAATATGCGGATCGTGTGCTAGAGCTGATGCGGCGCAATCCGAAAAACAAGTATATGGATACCACCTATCAAAAACATGTGGCGATGCGCATAACAGGGTTGCCAGCAGAGTTTTTTAACAAGTTAAAGCTAAGAGATATGCTTACGATCGTGGCAGTTTTGTACAACTATTTTTTATTCGGATAGGGGCCGGAGAGAATCTGGCTCATAATTTGGCAGATTTGGCATTGCGTATGAGTATTCAAACAAATACCAGTGTGCAGTATTATAAAAATTTGCCGATAGACGCATTTTTGTCAATGATTCAAAATTATAACGAGATAATAAAACAATCTCAGAAATGAGGTAAATAATGGCGTCAAGAACGCAGTATGAAATTGAAGTGTTGCTTGGCGCCAGACGTGCGTCAAGTTTTGAAAGTAACATCCATAGTGCATCGAGTGGATTGGAGAATATTGGAAAAACCGCTAAACGTGTCGCAGGTATTGTTGCTACCGCTTTTGCAGCAGTAAATGTCAAAGATGCGATTGGGGATGCCATGAACACTTATGTTGATTATGAACAATCCTTGGCAAATACTGCCGCAATAGCACAAGCAACATCGACAGAATATGACCAGTTAAATCGTGCAGCTAGAGATGCGGGGAAAAGCACTACAAAAACAGCGCAGGAGAGTGCAGAAGCATTAGGATATATGGCTTTGGCAGGCTGGGATGTAAATGAATCAACACAGGGGTTAATGCCTGTGTTGAAAATGAGTGAAGCAACACAACTGGATTTGGCAGAGACCAGCGATTTGGTAACAGATTCCATGAGTGCTTTGAAGCTAGAAGTGTCAGACATGCCGCAGTATTTGGATACGGTTGTGAAAGGAAACAATAAGGCTAACATGACTTCTCAGCAAATGATGCAGTCGATGATTTTGTCTGGTGGTGCCGCCAGATCTTTATCCATTGGGTATCAAGATCTGGGTACTGCGATTGGTATCCTGGCAAACAATGGTACGAAAGGAAATAAGTCTGGTACCGCGATGAATGCCATGCTGACCAGGATTGCGAGTAATAGTAATGCACTTGGCAGGATGAAGCGTTTGAAAATTAATATATTTGACAATAAGGGCGATTTCATCGGACTGGAAAATGCATTGCGTGCAATCAATGAAGGTGTATCTGGTCTGTCAGATAAAGCAAAGGCGGCGGCATTAAAAGATATTGCCGGAACGCAATATTATTCCAAAATGATTTACCTGCTGGAAAGTGTCAAGGAAGAAGCAGATGGCACATCCGGTGCTTGGGATGAGCTGAATGCACAGTTATATGATTCAACGGGTGCGTTGGACGAGATGGATGAAAAAGTGACCGGCACCACATCTGGATCTATTCAAAGGATGCAGTCGGCACTGGATGATGCAAAGATTAGTTTTGGTGATGCATTTAATGAGGAGTACATAGGGATTCTTGATGGTCTGGGTGAGGGTTTTAATAATTTGTCCGGTTGGATTCAGGATTTCTCTGAAGATCACGCAATCGAGATTCATGATTTTTTCATCAATATGGAAGAAGATGCAGAGTACCTGTTTGGACTTTTGGGTGATGGAATCGGATTTGCTGTCGAGAATTTCGATGCTATAGAATCTGGAATTGCTGGTGTTGGAACAGCTATAGTTTCATACAAAGTTGTTTCGGGTATAGTAAGTATGACTACAGCACTAGCGAGCATGTCTCCAGCAACTTTAGGCGCGGCCGGATTATTTGCTGCAGTAGCGGGGATTAATGCAATTCGTTTTTCAATAGACAAGGCGAAAGAGAGTGCTATAGAAGCAAGTTTAGATTCTCGGTTTGGAGATGTATCGTTATCATTAGAGCAGATCGATGATGTGGCCCAGCAAATAGTGGGAAGAAAAAATATCTCTAAGATATCGACTATGTTAGAGTCGCTTGGGAATACAAGAGAATCAATAGATTCCATGTCAGATAGTTTGAATTCAATTAATCAGATTGAATGGAAATTAGGTGCTGGATTTAAGCTGGATCAAGATGATCAAGATACATATGTGTCTTGTGTAAAACAGTATATACAAGATGCGCAGAATGTGATTGATAATCAGGGATATACTGTGTCTGTGGCAACAGACCTATTGTTAGGCAAAAATTCCGATATTGGCCTTGAAAACAATGAGTTTTATTCGGGGTTAAATAGTGAGTTAAATGTTTTACAAAAAAAATTAAATAAAAAAATTAACAAAGCGGTTAAAAATGGTGTATCAGTCAAAAAAGATGAAGCAATCCAAAAACTGCTTGGTGATATTGGCGAAATAACGAATGCTGTAACTGGTGCACAGAATGAAGCAGCATTACAGGCCCTTGAATTAAAATATTCGGGGAAAGATTTAGATGCAAATACATTTAAAGAATTGTCAAAAGAAATCTCGGAGTACGAAAATCAGGTAACAGAAGGAGCAGCAGAGGCATATGAGACTTCTATGACTAATTTGAATGCCAGATTGTCATTAGGCGATATTAGTCAGAAAGATTTTGAAACAGAAAAATCAGAACTGGAGCAGGGATATTTTAAAACCAAAGCAGATGCCTATATGAATGGATATAATTATTTGATGAAATCTATTACAGATACATATCCAGAGGTAGGAGATGCGATGGAACAATTAGAGAGTGATCTCGATGTAAAGCTAAGTCATGCGATGAATTCGGGCTTGACTGGAGAACAATTATATGACCAATTAAATGGTATTGCCAAATCAGCTATTGCTGAATTAGATGTGTCAGATGAAACATCTGGGGCAATCATGGAACTGTTTGAGAATGGTTTGAATGATATATATTCCTCTATGACAGGGTTACGAACAGAAATGACAAATGCTGATATGGAAGTTCCAGAGGAATTAGCATCGGGTATAAGTAGCGCAGATGCAATGCAGGCATTGAGTGGTTCTGTAGACGACATGATGTATCTACTAGGCGATAGGATTGGCAATAATGAAACATATACGGCAATGGTTGCAACAGCGGAAAGAGCAGGCGGCAACTTGCCAGAAGGAATAGCGGAGGGTATTGAAAGTAAGACAGGTGAAGTTACAGCAGCAGTAAATTCTATGTACAGTGATATCCTGCATGCAGTAGATGGTGAATCGTTGTATACAGGTACAATTAACATTACGACATCTACTGCACAATCTGCCGTAAAAAAGAACTCATTGTCTGAAAAAATACCAGGTTCAGCTTCAACATATACAGACTCTAAAGGAAAGCAACATACGATATATAAAAATGCGTTAGGTGGTATGTACAACAGTGAGATATTAACTACTGTTGCAGAAGACGGCCCAGAATCTATTATTCCTTTGAATAAATCTTCAAGAGCAAAGAGTTTGTTAAAACAAACGGCGGCAGCTATGGGTTTTTCAGTAATACCATCAAACAGTGTGTCGAGAGATCAGATGCTTTTGGATGATTTTAATAAGTATACAGATATGAGTTCTAGTGGTACTTATAGAGGAATTGCGAAAGGCCTTGGTGACAGCAATCAGACATTTGTATATGCTCCGCAAATTAACATAACAGGTAATGCAGATCAGGATACATTGTCACAAGCCTTGTCCATTGGGAAGGAAGAATTTAATAATATGATGAATCAGTGGAAAGCTGAACGGAAACGTGTTGAATTTGGATAGGAGACTGCTATGGGAGGTTATTACTATGTAACGCAATACGGTGATATGTGGGATTATATCGCGTATAAAGTGTATGGTGATGAGTACAAGGTTGGCATACTTTATGAAGCAAACCCACAGTATTTGAAGGAATACATTTTTGAAGGCGGCTGTCAGATTTGGTGTCCTGAAATCGATGAGGAAGATGAGATGGATGAAGGGGTACCGGAATGGCGCGATGAAGAAGACATATCTGACGATGAGTTGGAAGATGATTTGGAAAATGGGGAGGATGATGTCGATGAGGAGTAGTTCCATCATTTTGAAATATAAAGATAAAGACGCTACAGAAATTATTACTGACGATATGGAATCTTTCTCTTGGACGGACGTGGCGAGTGGAGAGGCAGATACTTTTTCTCTCCAGCTTAACGATCAAAAATTAAAATGGCTAAAAGGATATCTTCCCGCGTCCTCGGATTATATTAAAACATGGATTAAAGTGACGGATTGGAGATGGCCAAAGGACCGGCGGAAGAAATTCTGTGGAAGATTTCAAGTAGATGGCTTTACTGCCAGTGGCTTTCCAAACATTTTTTCAATCGAAGGAATTAGCATACCAATTCATACAAATTTTAATATCACACAAAAAAATAAGACGTATAAGAAAACCTCGGTTGAAAGGATATTAAAAGATATTGCTAAACGTGCGAAGTGCCGATTAGTATATGATGCAAAAAACTATATCGTTGATGAAATATCACAATCTGCCCAAACAGATATGTCATTTGCCTTTTCTCTTTGCGACGACTATGGTTTGGCCATGAAGATCTATAACAAGAAGTTAGTGGTATATGATCAGACAAGATATGAGAAGAGAAAAGCAAGTTTTACCATTGACCGATCAGATTTAGGGGAATCAGATGCATATTCTTTTACCCGTAGATTGGCTAACATGTACGATGGGGTGAAATTGCAATACTCGACTAAAGATGATAAAAAAGTTGTATATAGGTATACGGTTCCAGGGAAAAAAGGGAATAGATATTTATTTATATCCGGATCTGCAGATTCCAAAGCGGATGCAGAACGTAAAGCGAAGGCACAGTTGGCAAAAAATTTGAGAGAAGCAAATTCTATTACGTTAGGATTGATGGGAGATCCTAAATATCTGGCAGGTTTAACTTTCAAATTAACAGGTTTTGGAAAAATAAATGGGAAGTATTTTATCGACAAAGCAGTACATTCCAAACAAGGAAAGTATACAACGCAAATTACAGCACATCCGGTAGTTACCCAAATTGGGTAACTTTTTTGATGGAGGAATATTATGAAAGATATAAGAATTGGCAAGGTATCCTGTGTCCATTATGACACAGGGGCGATTGATGTTCTGTTTGAGGATGAAGAGGATTTGGTGAGACAAAATATCCCTTTGGTTTCAAATGAATACAAGATGCCTGAGGTGGGAGATATGGTAACAGTAATTTTCCAGTCCAATTCGGATTCGTCTGAACAGGGATTTGCAATCGGGCAGCCATATAGTTCTGCGAATAAGCCAGAAAAATATGGTCGTGGGATGTATTTTAAACGATTCTCCAAAACTGCCTTTATTTGTTATGATCCCAAATCAGATACATTGGAAATTCATGCAAATAATGTAAGGATAGTTAATTTTAGGAATGGTGATTAGATGGCAAAAAAGAAAACAATAACAGGAAAATTGGTCAATGCAAATACCTTGACACAAAAGAAAAAAAATTCTACAAAGAAAAATGGTGGAATTGGATACTTTGGCAAAATAAAATTTTATGTCAGTTGTAAAAATGGTAAACCAGACATATTATCTTTTAGCAATTTTAGTTGGAAAAGCTCAATTAATTATGAATCTCATAAGCGGCAAAAAAAGAAGCCTTTGATAGAGGTGATCGATCGGAACTCGGATGAAATCACAATGGAGATATATCTATCGGCATATCTTAATCAATCGCCAACGAAGAAATGGAAGGTGTTGAGAAAATACTGTTTGTACTACAAAGCGTATCCGCTTGTGTTGGGTGGTCAACGCATAGGTAGTCACAAGTTTTTAATAGTCGATGTTTCCAATAATCCTACAAAGATAATGAAAAACGGGAAAATGGTGGCTATAAAAGTTCCTGTTACCTTTGTTGAGTATGTTGAAGGGAAAAAGTCGTCCAAGAAGAAGAAAAAAATAAATACAAAATCAAAGATAAATAAGAAAGCAAAAAATAGTACGAAATATGTCGTAAAAGAACACGATACGCTTTGGTCTATTGCGAAAGAAAAATATAAAGACGGGTCTAAGTATAAAAAGATATATAACGCAAATAAAACAGCATCAAAGGGGTTTCACAAACTCAACAGTCCCAGTCAAAAGTTACAAAAGGGATGGGTTTTGAAGATTCCAAAATAAGGAGATGATTTTTTGATAGAATATGACGGAAAATTGACTGCGCGAGACGATATTGTTTCCTGCGCAAGTATGATTCTGAGCACTGTTCGGGAGAGTATGCCCTATATGCGTGATATGGGTATCTCAGATGAGATATTAGGGCAAAGTACACCATATGCCGAGGATATGTATATATCTGAAGCCATTGACCAAATAGAAGAGTGGGAAGATCGTGTTACGGTGAGAGAGATACACATGATGTTGAATGAGGATGGAACGATAAATCCAAAGGTGGTGTTAGAAGATGGCGAACAATATTGAGAATTTAGAAAAGCTTCCGGATATTGATTTATTATCTGATGAAGAAATCTCTTTGGAAAACATTATTGAAGAGATGATTGCTGATTATCAATTAGCATATGAAGAATTGACTAAAGAGGAAAAAACGTTATATCCAGCAAGCGAAGAGAGGTTAATGATTAATGTAGTGGCAGGGGAGATATTTCAAGCATATGAATTTGCTCAGGAACGATTTAAAGAAAATTTTATCAGATACATGAATGATGACGAGTTGCTTAACTGGGGTGGGAATATAGGGTATGAGTTGCCGGAAAAAAAAGCGGCTGTGACAATCTTGGAATTTATTATTAACGACCCGCTAGAATTTGACGTGGTGGTACCAAACGCAACAAGAGTAACTGCTGGAGATGATATCTATTTTGAAACCGATGTGGAGGCAGTTATTTCAGCAGGCGAACTTACAACAATGGTATCTGCCACTTGTACGGAAGTTGGGACGAGAGGGAATGACTATGCGCCAGGACAAATTAGTATTATCGCAGATCCGTTTCCCTACATGGGTTCTGTAACAAATACCATCATGTCATCAGGTGGAGAGGATGCTCCAGAGGGAGATGATCTGAGGGAACAGATTTATCTACATCCATCTACCTATTCAGTTGCCGGACCTAAAGATGCCTATATTGCGCTCGTAAAAAAATACAGTGCCGAGATAGCCGATGTTGCCATTATGACAGATGAAGAAGCAGTGGTAAATATATATGTTATGCTAAAAAATGGAATTTTTCCAAATGACAAGTATTTGTCTGAGGTTGCCGACTATATCAAGGCTGAAAAACGCACTCCAGAGACAGATCGGTTTGTTTTTCACGCACCAGAAGTGGTGGCTTATGCGCTAGATATCACTTATTATATCGAGTCATCAGACAAGGATAATGAAAAAATGATTAAAGAGTCTGTCGAAGAAGCCATAGAAGCTTTTTCCCAATATCAGTATAGTAAAATTGGCTTGGATATCGATAGTGGAGTATTGGTTGAATATGTCAGGGCTGCTGGGGCAAAGAGGGCGGAAATTAGGTCACCTGTCACTTATAGGAAAATAGAATATAATCAGATCGCAGTATGTAACAGTATCAATTTGGTTTATGGTGGATTGGAGGGGTAGTATTGAAATTGGGAGAACCAGGAGCAACATATTTATCTCTGCCACCAAATATGCAATCTCCAGAGAATTTTGCACTAGGAATGGCATTGGATAAGCAAATGAAGAAGTTAATGGAATTTAATAGCCGGTTACTAATCTGGCCAGATCTTGAGAGTCTTTCTCCAAAATACTATGACTATGCTGCCGCATCGTTACGCACCTTGTATTACTCGTCAAATTATGACGAGGAGACACGTTTGGAAATACTGAAGAATGCATTGAAGACATATGTTAATGCAGGCAGTGTTAGAGCTGTAGAAGATCTTTTGAAAGACATATTTCAAGAAGCAACCTTTGTCCCGTGGTATGAGTATGGTGGTAAACCGTACCATTTCAAAATAATTGCGTCCACAGATCTGTCGGAAGACGATTTGAAGAAATTTATGGAGATACTTGATAGGGTAAAAGCACAAAGATCCATTATAGATATGATTGAAACACCACATTATACGATTGATATGCATGTGTATATGGGGGTTGGAATTACAGGATATGAAAAAATACAGGAAAAAGGAGGACGTTGATGACTAATTTTGAAAAAACAGAAGTAGTGGATATGGGTTTGGCATTAATGAGTAAATCTGGAAATCAAATAGAGTTTACGCGTGTAGAAACGGGAGCGGGAATTTATTCTACTGGCGAGGATGTTAGTAAAATGACTGAATTGAGAGATATGCGTCAGGAATTTCCTATTGTGTCTATAAAAAATTATGCGACTTATGCAGAGATCAAATTTGTAATATCCAATCAGGAACTTAGCGAGACATATTTGCATACAGAAATTGGTATATATGCCAATGATCCAGATGTAGGAGAAATTCTGTACGCTTTGTGTTGTGCAACTTCGGAAAATGCTGAAAAAATTCAGAAATATAATGGTATCTTTGAATCTCGGATAATTGTATCCATTATAGTCCATATTGCCAGTGGAAAGGATGCAATTTTTTGTTTGCCAGAGGGGATATATGCATTGGAAGAAGAGTTGCAAGCGCATATAGATGATCATGAAAATCCACATGATGTAGTTGCAAGCGTAAATGGGCAGCGCGGCGATGTGAATGTGACGACAAAAAGCATCGGAGCTGTTTCAAATACGGATATAAAATTAAAAAATGAAACCGTGACAGATCTGGAAACAAATTTCCGTGGTCGAACCTACGGCGAAAATGTGGATAACTCCTATCGGGGGAATTACATATCCGGATTTAGGAATAACAACTATATAGAGAATGTCACTCCTCTTCATAGTTCTGGCATAGCATTCGGCGGGTTCGACACGCATGGTTGGATATGCCCAGATTACGCAAAAGCAGATGTGGTGGTCGGCGGCGGGAATGGAAATAAACTAAACTGGACAAAGCATCTTGCCTTTCTGGATTCAGAAGTTGCGTCGGCAATAAAAGCTACCCAGGACGGCAGTGGTCATAATATCGAAGAAACATATGCTACAAATGAAAGTCTGGATGCCAAAAGAGACTTGGCCTATACAAAACTACCAGATGGTTCTGATTTAAACGACGTAACTACGCCTGGCGGATATTATCTCCATCACCAAAACACATATATAAATATGCCTTCGCAACTTATCAATGGGTTCATGGAAGTGATGGCCTATAGCAATGTGGTCAAGCAGGTTATATATAGACAAGGCACTGTCAACACAAATGACTGGACTATAGTGGAACGTACGGGATATTCCAAAGGATCTTGGTCAGATTGGGTAGAGATTGTTACTGAAAAAACCGGCTTTGCATACGGGGTCAAGACCACATTGGCAAATCCGTCTGCTAAGACATCTTATTATATCCCCTTCATTTTAGGCAGCACCAGCGGAAACAAGAACATTTTGCAAAACAATGAACTCAGAATAGATTCTTTGGAAGGTACTGCTTCGGCATTAGGATATGATGCGTTAGTTGTCGGAAACGACACGCCGAAAGGCACGGAAGGGAATAAGTATGGTCAATTATCACTGTACAGCGAATCGGCATATGTTGGATACATAAAGCCCGCCAGTTTAACGGGTAACAAAGCCTACACATTGCCAGACAAAACAGGTACCTTCGCTATGACAAGTGATATAGTCAGCTCTTCCGCTACCACATCTGCGGCGGGTCTTATGAGTGCCGCAGACAAAACAAAACTAAATGCTCTTGGATTTCAAGTAAAAAAAGGAACATCAATCACTATCAATGCAAGCAGGCATTGTATCGCAATGGGATGGGTGGAAGATGATTATTTCTGCATAGCAGAAATAACAACAGGTAACATTACCAACATATGGTATAATGGCTGTTCTTTTTCACTTTCAGGAAATACTCTTACGCTGGGATCAGCTTCTACTTCGAGTACGCATTTTATAGCAATTTGGCAAGAATAATCAGAAAAAGGAGGATATATATATATGTTTGAAATATGCATAGATAAAGATGGATATTACACTAATGGATGTGAAGGTGTATTCGTAGAGGTGGAAGATATGCCAGAGGTATCGGATGTGAGATATCTTCCGGCATATAAATACGATCCGGAAACGAAGGCACTGTTACTGGATGAAAACCGCTTGGCAGTTATCCAAGCCGGTTTTACTACCGTGCCTAAACCGATATCCAAAGAAGAACGACTGGAAGCATTAGAGTCAGCAGTATTTGAATTGATTAATAACACATATGGAGGTAAATGAAGATGGACAATAACGAAAAAGCAATAGCTTTCTGTGCATTACAAATCAATTTGGGGAAAATTAAGTTAGATGATATTAAATCTGAAGAATTGAAAGAGAAGGTTCAGACATATATAGAGGTTGGGGACAATGGATCATAAAAAAATTAAAATAAAGTATATATGGGGTAATTCAAGCGGAAGATCGCCATAGCCTCATTTTAAATACGTATCTTCTGATTATGATGCCCCACATTATTATCAGAAAGAGGATATCATGATGAATAGTTTTATTAGTTGGATAGGTGGAAAAAAGCTACTTAGAAAAAAGATTTTAGAAATGTTTCCAGATCCGGAAACTTTCAATCGTTATATTGAGGTATTTGAAGGAGCCGGATGGATACTCTTTTCGTCTGATAAACATGCCAAGCTGGAAGTTTATAATGATGTGAATGGAAATCTTGTTAATTTGTTTCGTTGCACGAAGTATCACCCAGAAGAACTCCGGAAGGAATTGGATTTTACACTAATGTCGAGAGAGCAGTTTTTTGATGCAAAAGAGCAAATGGAAATTCAGAGTCTGACAGATATCCAGAGAGCTGCAAGGTTTTATATCTTGATTAAGGAGAGTTTTGGCTCAGATATACAGACGTTTGGATTGCGTCCTAAAAATATGGAAAATGCAATAGAGTATATAGTGGAAGTATCCAAGAGACTCAACAGGGTCGTCATAGAAAATCAGGATTTTGAGCGTATAATCAAAACATATGACAAAAAGGATGCGTTATTTTACCTCGATCCGCCTTATTACAAAACGGAGAGGTATTACCCAGACAGATTTATGCCGGAGGATCATGTAAGGCTGAAAGAGGCGTTAGGAAGAATTAAAGGGAAGTTTCTTTTGTCTTATAACGACTGCGAGTATATCAGGGAGTTGTATAACGATTACTGTATTACAGAAGTTGAGCGGGCGCATAATTTGGTTCAGAAAAGAGAAAAACCTCGATATAGAGAATTGTTGATAAAAAATTATTGATATCAAAAAATGGTACAAATATATCAAAATACGATATAAATGATCATATCGAAGAACTTTAGACCGAATTGTGATACTATTCTTCAAGGGGCATCATTATGATAAGAATACATCTATCAAAGCTTCTTGGGGAACGACGCATGACTCAAAAGAGATTATCAGAACTGACCGGCATAAGGCGTAACGCTATTAATGATTGGTATCATGAGATTACTATTAGTCTGAAGGTGGATCATATAGACCGAATATGTGAGGTCTTAGATTGTTCGGTTGATGAACTGATAGAATATATACCAAATAAGGTGCCAAAGACGGGTAAGAATTTGATAATTGAAGAGCATGGAAACCAGAAGTCAAAAGAGGGAATGTGATGAGGAATCACATTCCTTTTCTTTTTCTAAAATCGGAAATTATTTTCCCAATAGTATTGTCAAAAAATAGAAAGTTAAAAAATTTTGCAAAAATACAAAGAAAGGAGAAAAAATGGAATCAATTATTGTAGCGATAATCACAGGTGGATTATCGCTCTTTGGGGTGCTTGTAAGTAACTATACTGTGCGAGCTAAATCAGAACAGGCTATTAAGGTCTCGCAGGCAGTTACAGAATCTAAAATTGAAGAGCTAACTAGAGAGGTGAGGGTGCATAATAATTTTGCACAGAGGATGCCTGTGGTTGAAGAACAGATCAAGGTAATCAATCACAGAATCGAAGATTTGGAAAAGGAGGGGCAGGGCTTATGAAAATAAAAAAATCAACTATAGTAAGGTCCATCATGTTTATATTAGTACTGATAAATCTTGCGTTAAAACAGGTCGGACATCCGGTGATTAATGTAAGCGAATCAACTATAGCAGTAGTGGTGGAGTATGGGATTGAGTGTGCAATTTTGCTTTGTGTATTTTGGAAAAACAACAGTTTCAGCGAGAACGCACAGGAAGCAGATAAATATTTAAAAACACTAAAGAATTTAAAGGAGAGTTAGGTAAGATGGGTTTGAAAATTAATACAAAATTAGCCAAATCAATTAGTTATGGAGGCAAGAGAGCTTTTGCAAACGTGAAGTATATTGTAATTCATTATACCGGGAACAAGGGAGATACCGCCAAAGCCAATGCGGAGTATT
>CAZFSU010000032.1:0-28280 GCA_964521555.1 uncultured Jutongia sp.
CATGATTTCCCGGACAAAGGTCGTTAAACTAAAAACAGCTGTGAATTGTAACATTCCGGCTGTTTTGATTGGCTCAGAAGAAGATTTTAAGGAACTTTCGCAATCTGAGATTGGCAATGCTGATTTGGTGCTGCCCAAGCCGATTACAGCAAACGCTATTATGAACAGAATCATGGATTATATGAGTGAACAGCAGCGTTTGAAGAGAGAAGCGGATCGTGCTCAGAAAGAACACCAGGCACAGGAGAAAGCGGCTCTTGAGGAAGAAGAACGTCTGGCAAAGGAAAAGGAAGCGCAGAAAAAACATGTTCTGGTGGTGGATGATGATCCTTTGATGTTGAAACTAATCAAGGAGCATCTCCGAGAGAAATATCAAGTTGCAACTGCAACCAGTGGCAAGACAGCTTTTCGCTTTTTGAGTAAGAAGAAAACGGATTTAATTTTGTTGGACTATGCAATGCCGGAAGAAGATGGACCTGCTGTGTTGGAGAAGCTTCATGCTGATGATGCGACTAAAGATATCCCGGTGGTGTTTCTCACCGGAGTAACGGAGCGTGATAAAATCCAAAAGGCTTTGGTTCAAAAGCCACAGGGGTACCTTTTGAAACCGATTGACCGTGATAAACTGGTAGAGACCATTGCAAAGTTCATCGGATAATTGATTCAATACATAATGCTTTGATGCAAAGGTGTCGGAAACGAGGTAAGGATGGAAAAAGAGTTATATTTAACGGAATTGATTGATGTAGAAGTGCTGCAACGTATTCAGGATGCCTTTGCGACCTTGACCGGCATGGCATCTCTGACCACGGATGTCGATGGTGTTCCTGTGACAGAAGGCTCTAATTTTACGGAGTTCTGTACAGGGTATACGCGCAGCACTTCGATCGGGCGGATGCGCTGTGAGAAGTGTGATAAATTTGGTGCGCATACTACTTGGGAGAATGGAGAACCAACCACGTATTATTGTCATGCGGGTTTGATCGATTACGCGGCACCCATTATTGCCGACGGAAAACTGGTAGGATGTTTCATAGGAGGTCAGGTATTGGACAAGGCGCCTGATCTTCAACAGATTAGAGAGGTGGCAGGAGAGATCGGTGTGGATCCGGACGGGCTTGTGGCCGCAGTAAAGAAAATAAATATTCTGGATAAGGACAACATTGATCATGCGGCCCAGTTTCTCTATACGGTCGCTAATATACTCTCAGATATGGCGTATGGTAAATATCTGGCATTGCAGGCAAACGAGGAAATTGAGAAAGCTGCCAGTATGAAATCGGATTTTCTGGCAAATATGAGCCATGAAATACGAACGCCTATGAACGCTGTGATCGGCATGGCGGAGATGGCTTTGCGGGAGGATTTGCCTCCGGTCGCAAGAGATTACATACATCAAATTAAATCTTCTGGTCAGGCGCTTCTGACTATCATCAATGACATTTTGGATTTTTCAAAAATTGAATCCGGTAAAATGGACATTAGCCCGGTGGAATATGAACCCATGTCTATTATCAATGATGTCAGCAATATTCTCATAGCACATTTAAAGAATAAAAATGTAGAGCTTATTTTGGATATATCGCCGAATATTCCTCACAAATTATGGGGGGATAATATTCGTATCAAGCAGGTGTTGTTAAATATAGCCAATAATGCCATGAAATTTACTTCAAAAGGGCAAGTGATCATTCATATGTCCCACACCCAATTAACGGAAGATGTGATTACACTGTGTGTATCTGTGGAGGATACCGGGATTGGGATCAAACAGGAGGATTTAGGGAAATTATTTCAATCTTTCCAGCAGGTGGATAGCAAGCGGAATCGTAATATTGAAGGAACGGGACTGGGGCTGGTTATTTCCCGTCAACTTATGGGATTAATGGGTGGTGAACTACAGGTGGAAAGTGAATATGGGAAAGGAAGTACATTTTCTTTTCGGTTACCGCAGAAGGTGATCGATTCCGCAGATTGTATACAGGTAAATGACCCGCAATCCGTCATGGTGATCGGCTTGTTAGACAGTCCTTATATTAAACGGCAGTTAGCAGTCGATTGTACTTATTTAGGAGTAGATTATCAGGAGATTGCTTCTGTAGAAGAACTTTCATCGTTTTTCACAGATCAATCCGTTTTTCTTATGATAGAACAGAATATGTTTACTGCGGAACTGGAAGAATATATCAACCATAATCCTTCTGTTATGGCGGTTTTGCTTATGGACCCTCATGAGGTTACAGAATATAATCTGCCGAATTTACTGCTGATGAAAAAACCGCTTTATACTTTGAATGAATCATTAATATTTAACAGAGAGAATCTTCATTATTATGGTGAAGATTCAGATATTGTCGATGCAGATTTTATTGCACCGGCGGCGAAGATTCTCATTGTAGATGACAATGCGGTTAATTTAACGGTGGCGGAGGGGTTATTGGAACCGTTGAAAATGCAAATAGATACCGCATTAAGTGGCAAGGAGGCCATTGATAAGATTTCCGAGCAGTATTATGACATGATATTTATGGATCATATGATGCCGGAACTGGATGGTGTCGAGACAACACATGTGATCAGACGCTTTCACGCAGAATATAACGAGGTTCCTATTATTGCTTTGACAGCAAACGCAGTGGACGGCATGAAGGATCTTTTTTTACAGGAGGGGATGAATGACTTTGTGGCGAAGCCGATTGAATTTAGGACATTGGTATCCAAGGTAAGGCAATGGCTTCCTGTGGAAAAAATGCAGAGAGTAGAAGCTTGTGATCATACTGCGAATCAGCAGGATCTTACAAAAGAGATTGTGGTGGGAGATCTGGATACGAAATTCGCACTGGGGTTATTGGGAAACGAGAAGTTGTTCTGGACCGTATTAAAAGATTATTATCGTGTTATTGACAAAAAATCAAATCTGATCAAAGAGTTGATGGAAAAGGAGGATTGGGCAGGTTATACCATAGAAGTACATGCTCTCAAAAGTGCATCCAGGCAGGTGGGAGCGATCTCTTTGTCCGAGAAGGCGGCTGTCATGGAACAGGCAGGCAATGCGAAAGCGGTGGAACAGATTCGTCAATGCACAGATGAGATGTTACAGCAATATCGTGGATATATATCAATTTTAGAACCGTTCTTTTCGGAGAAAAAAGAAGATCACGTCAGGAAACAGGAAATTTCTCTGGATTTACTTCCGACATTGTTTGCTGCTATGCGGGAGGCATTGGATGACCTGGATATCGATGATATGGAGAATGTGATTCATAAAATGGAACAGTATCATTATGAGGGGAAACATCAGGAGATGTTCCATCAACTCAAGAATGCGGTAGAGGAAATAGATGTGGATGCTTGTGAGGAGATTATGGATCAATGGGAGCGTGATTTCTCATAATCCTTCAAAGACCGTATGGCAAGGGGAGCCAGAGGAATCAGTGCAATCATAGGGAATCCGAATTACCGGTTGCAATCTGTACAATTAATCTGACTTGATATATAATAAAAGTTAGTCTTGAAATAACTTGATGTGAGGTATTAGTAATGCAGTCTAGTAGTCAAAGCAATCGAAGTGTAGGGGGGAAACTTCTCCTAGCTATTATTCTCATTATATTTATCATTGCTGTATTTGTTATTTTTACAAAAGAGAATAATGAGCGCATCGTTCGGCAAAATGGAAGCTATGTACAGGATGCCACCATTCAGGTGGCAGAACGAATTGATGATGTTCTTTCCAGTGCACAGAATAGTATTGAGTCTGGGGCGTATCTGTATGGAGAGCAGTTGGAATCATCCGAAATATCAGAAATTGATTTACAGAAATTGAAGCATTTGCAATCGATTTCTTCTTTTGATTATGTTGAGTTTGTAGATAAAAATGGATGGAATACGACGGCAGATGGAGACAGGGTAGATGCATCAGACAGAGAATATTATATAGAAGGAATGAAGGGGAATTCCGGTTTTATGGTTACCTTTCACTCCAGAGTTACCGATGAAACCCTGGTAACGTTTTATACGCCATTACGCCATCAGGGAGAGATTATTGGTGTGCTAAATGGAGTGTTTCGTGAAGAGAGAATTCGTGAAATTATTTCTACGGATTTTTTCGGCACGCAGGCAAAGAGTTATCTTTGTATGAGTGACGGAATGGTGATTTCTACCTGTGGTGACGATATGGCACCGGAGAATGTGCTGACAAAGCTTCCCAATACGATGAATGTGTCAGAGGAGACTTATGATGGCATCCAGAAAGCATTTCAGGATCATACCTCTTATGGCTATCGGTATGATGGTTCGCAAGGGCCGGGAACTGCTTGCGTGGTAGGGATTCCTCAGAATGACTGGATGTTAGTGCAGACCTTTCCTTCTGGTGTGACCGACAGCATGATTGACGATGCGAATGCGGTGGGAATAAAACTGGAGGTAAAGCTGATTGCTGCTTTTGGGGTGTATATCATCTGCCTGATCTTGATGCATTGGAAACAGAGGAAGAAACTGGTATCCGAAAAACAGGAATTATCGCAGGTGGTAACCGGAGTCACCAAACTTTTCAACCGTTTTGTTGTCGTAGATCTGGAAAGAGATCATTACGAATATATCAAAGATCTGGAAGTAGGGCTTTCTACCAAGGGGAAATTTTCGGATTTGATAGAGTATTTTAAACCGAAATATGTCACCGAAGAAGCGGCGGTGGATATGTCTGAAGTGATTACCAAAGAATACATACAGGGGCATATGGGAGAGGACAGACCATATTTACAATATGAGTATCAGATACAGCGTAAGAAACGAAGCTGGGAAAATATGTCTATTTTATCCTTATACCGGAAGAATGGTGTGCCATGTGTGGTTTTGTTGGCTGTTCAGGATATCACTAAACTAAAAGAAAAAGAAATTCGGAATCGAAATGCTTTAAAAGAAGCCTTTGAGGCAGCAGATGCTGCGAATCGGGCAAAGAGCGATTTTCTTTCCCGGATGTCTCATGATATTCGGACCCCGATGAATGCCATTATGGGCATGACTGCGGTGGCGGTGATGCATATTGATGATAAAGAATATCTCATGGATTGTATGAATAAGATTACTCTATCCAGCAATCATTTGTTAGCACTGATCAATGATGTATTGGATATGTCTAAAATTGAGAGCGGCAATGTGACATTATCCGAAGAGGAATTTGATATCGCAAAGACGGTAGAGAGTTTGCTGGCCATTATTCATCCACAGATTCAGGCAAAACATCAAGAACTGAAAGTCAATGTTGCAAATATTACTCATGAAGGTGTGATCGGGGATCCATTACGCCTACAGCAGGTCTTTGTTAATATTATGGGCAATGCTGTGAAATTTACACCGGAGGGGGGAACTCTTACTTTCCGTATCTATGAAACAACTTCCAATATACGGGGAAGCGGTTGTTATGAATTTGTTTTTGAAGATACTGGTATTGGCATGACGGAGGAGTTTATAGATCAAATATATGAGCCTTTTACCCGTGCAGAAAGTGCCATAGGTCAGAATATCGAAGGGACAGGACTGGGAATGCCGATTGCCAGAAATATCGTCCGTATGATGAATGGAGATATACAGATTGAAAGCAAACTGGGTGTTGGTTCCAAATTTACGGTGAGAGTATATCTAAAGCTTCAGGATGTGGAGGAAGAAAGCACAGAATGTTTGAGAGAGCTTTCGGTATTGGTGGCAGATGATGAACCGGATGCCTGCAAGAATGCCTGTGAACTTTTAAACAATATAGGAATGCATGCAGATGGTGTGTTTAGTGGCGCAGAAGCGATTCAGAAGTTGCAGGATGCTTATGGCAGTGCGGAAGAATATGCGGTGGTTATATTGGACTGGAAGATGCCGGGGAAATGCGGAGTAGAGACTACAAAGGAGATCCGCGAAAAATTTGGTGATGACGTTCCGGTTGTAATTTTGTCTGCTTATGACTGGTCTTCGATTGAGCAGGAAGCAAGGGAGGCAGGAGTCAATGCCTTTATTTCTAAACCATTGTTTAAGTCACGTCTTCTTTATGTGTTAAAATCCGTTGTCTGCCATCAAACGGAGGAAAAGAACACAGATCTGAATGAGTTTGAACAGTCAGATTATAGTGGCAAACGTGTGCTGGTAGTGGAGGATAATGATATCAATATCGAAATAGCAGAAGAATTGTTGCGTTTCGTCGGAATCGAGGTGGAAAGGGCGCGAAATGGCCAGGAGGCGGTTGATATTCTGTTGGATAGACCGGAAAATTATTATGATTTGGTCTTTATGGATATTCAGATGCCGGTGAAAAATGGATATGAGGCTACCAGTGAAATCCGTGGACAGGACCGGGAAGATTTAAGAACGGTTCCCATTATTGCCATGAGTGCAGATGCATTTGCAGATGATATACAAAGGTCCAGGACTGTAGGCATGAATGACCATGTTGCGAAACCGATCGAACTGCCAAAACTATTGGCAGCACTGGAAAAATGGATTCGATAGCGGAGTATGCGTTCCTTGGGGGATGCATGGCGAAAAATGTAGTAAAATAGTACAAAAAACATAAAAAATACAAAAAATACTTGTACATTTTGATAAGATGATGTATAATAATCACGAAAATGTTTTAGTAAAACTTTTTCGTGATTTTTATATTTTACTGTACATACAGTGAAGTATGGAGCAAACAATATCTTTTTAAGAGGAGGGTTCTTATGAGAAAGAAACTTTTAAGCGTGCTTTTATGCACCGCAATGGCTGCGACCATGTTAACAGGTTGCGGTGGCAGTGGTAGTGATACCAAGAAGTCAGACAAGAAGAGCAGTGAGAAGGCAGAGACTGTTGTAACTGACGATGGTAAAGTGTTGAACATTCGTGTATGGAACGAGGAGTTCAAGACTCGTGTTGTTGATCATTATCCGGATTATGAGAAAGTGGATGACAACACAGGTAAGATCGGTGATGTTCAGGTAAACTGGGTAACCGTATCAAACGATGACAATGCATACCAGAATGCACTGGACGAAGCATTGTTAAAGCAGATGGATGCATCAGCAGATGATAAGATTGATATCTTCTTAGTTGAGGCTGACGATGCATTGAAGTATGTTGATACAGATTACACATTGGATCTGATTAATGATCTGGGTATCTCAGAGGATACGTTAGCAAATCAGTACAAGTATACACAGGATGTCGTAAGAGATTCCAGCGGAGCTTTGAAGGGATCTTCATGGCAGGGATGTCCGGCTGGTCTGGTATACAGAAGCGACATTGCTAAGAAGGTATTTGGCAGCGATGATCCAGAGAAGATTCAGGAGTACTTCTCTGACTGGGATAAGTTTGCAGAGTCTGCTGCTAAGTTAAAGGATGCAGGATACAAGGTAACTGCTTCTGTTAACGATACATATCGTGTATTCTCAAACAACGTAACCTCTAAGTGGGTAGAGGATGGCAAGATCAATGTAGATGCCAACATCAAGAAATGGGTTGATATGTCTAAGGAAATGGTAGACGCTGGTCAGACTACTACTGCTGAGCTGTGGAAAGCAGATTGGCAGAAAGGTTTCCAGAGCGAGGGTGATGTATTTGCTTACTTTGGACCGGCTTGGTTCTTTGATTACTCTATGGCAGCAAGAGATGAGAAGACTGGTGTTCCAACCTATGATTTAGCAAAAGATGGTATGTGGAGATTATGTGCAGGTCCTCAGAACTTCTACTGGGGTGGTACATGGATCTGTGCAGCCAATGGTACAGACAACAAGTCTTTAGTTAAGACTTTCATTGAGACTATGACAGCAGATGAGACTATTCTGACAGATATTGCAAAAGCAGACAGCGATTATGTAAACAACCAGAATGTAACCGCTTCTCTGGTAGATGATAAGAGCTTCGGTGATGATATTCTGGGTGGTCAGAATCCTCTGCCAATCTTCAATGAAGGTATTGCTAAGATTGATTTGAGCAACCTGACCTCATATGATCAGGGATGTAACGAAGAGTTCCAGACAGCAATGAAGGAATACTTTGATGGAAATGTATCTTATGATGAAGCATTATCCGCATTCTATAAGGCTGTTGAGACGAAATATCCAGGATTATCACACTAATCGTTTGGTAACTGGGATTTGTTCATTGGATGTGCCTGCTTACGTTTGTAGGCAGGCACATTTTATATTTATTATGCGAGGAGGGAGAACGACATGGGCGCATCCCCGAAGAAGAGAAAGGGTAAAGTTGAAAGATATAACAGATGGGGTTACATATTTTTGATACCTTTTGTAGTGGTATATGTTGTATTTCAATTAGTACCTTTAATTAGTACAATTTATTACAGTTTTTTTTCATACCATTTTAATGGTTTGGAGCAAGTAGGACCAAATTTTATAGGTATGGAGAACTATCAACATTTATTTCAGGATGGATATATCTGGATCTATTTAAAAAATACTGCAATCATGTGGGTGATGGGATTTATTCCACAGATTCTGGTTTCTCTTTTATTAGGTGCATGGTTCTCGGATACCAGATTAAGATTGAAAGCTACCGGTTTCTTTAAAACCGTTATCTATTTACCAAATGTGATTATGGCATCGGCATTTGCCATGTTATTCTTTGCACTGTTTGCAAAAAGTGGTCCTGTAAATTCTATGTTAATGAATGCTGGGTTCATCAAAGAAGAGTACGATTTCCTGGCACATATCTGGAGTACCAGAGGCTTGGTTGCCCTGATGAACTTCCTGATGTGGTTTGGTAATACCACTATCCTGTTGATGGCGGGTATGATGGGGATTGATCCGGGATTATTTGAGGCGGCAGAAGTGGATGGAGCCACATCAACACAGGTATTCTTCCGCATTACCTTGCCATTATTGAGACCGATTCTGGTCTATGTGATGATTACCTCTCTGATCGGTGGTTTACAGATGTTTGATGTTCCACAGATTTTGACCGGAGGTACTGGTGTTCCACTGGCCACAAAGCATGGTGTCACGGCAGAAACTTCGATGACGTTAATCATGTATTTGAATAAACAGCTATATAGTAAGAACTATGGTATGGGTGGTGCGATATCTGTACTGTTGTTCATCGTTACAGGTATTTTGAGTCTGATTGTCTTTAAGGCATTCACTCAGAGAAAGGAGGACTAAGCCATGGAAGGTGAAGTAAAAGGTGGCATTGGTCTTCATGCGAGACGTGTCATTGCCTATATTGTGTTAATATTCATTACTGTGCTATGTTTGTTCTGGTTCTACATATTATTTGTCAATGCAACCAGAAGGCATGGACAGATCCAGATGGGATTTTCTCCGGTGCCTGGAACGAATATATTGAAGAACTGGGAAAGTTTGATGAACAGTACCCAGCCGGTATGGAATGGTTTGTTTAACAGTGTCTTTATTGCCGCTTGTTCCGCGGGATTGACGGTATACTTTTCTACTATGACGGCGTATGCGATCCATGTGTACCGTTTTAAGGGCAGAGCTTTCATTTTCACTTTTATTTTAGCAGTGATGATGATTCCGACACAGGTAACTGCGCTTGGTTTCTATCATCAAATGATGAACTGGAATTTGCTGGATAGTTATATTCCACTGATTGTACCTAGCGTTGCGGCTCCGGCTGTATTTTTCTATATGAAGCAGTATATGGAATCTTCATTGCCGCTGGAAATCATCGAAGCATCCCGTATTGATGGGGCAGGTGAATTTTATACTTTTAACTGTATGGTTCTCCCGATCATGAAACCGGCGATTGCAGTGCAGGCAATCTTTACATTTGTTACCAGTTGGAATAATTACTTCCTGCCGGCACTGTTACTGACAAAGGCGAAGATGAAAACCTTGCCGATCATGATTGCAGAAATGCGTACATCAGACTTTTTGAACTTTAATATGGGCCAGGTTTATATGATGATGGCTTTTGCGATTTTACCGGTTATTGTCGTATATCTGATCTTGTCGAAGCATATTGTTCAGGGTGTTGCCTTGGGTAGTGTGAAAGGTTAAACTTTCTATAATATGGACGACGTGAAGTACCTTGTCAGAGAATGTTTTCTGGCAGGGTATTTTTATTCCACAGGATTCGGGTGTCAAAAGGGTACTTCTCGTTTAGGCAAAGGGCGTTCCAGTCGTTTGCATAGTGAAAGGGAGTATCACTCCATTCATGAATTGATATTCATTGATGTTGTGACACTCCCTTTTGCTGACAGGAAAAGGGGTTACTTTTCTTTTACTGGAAGCTGGCCTGGAATTTTTGCTTGGCCTCCAACACCTTTTTTTCTTCGGCTGCCGGAGTTGGATAATATCCTTTGGCTGATGTCATATGAAAGATATCGTCCTGGATATCATGTTCGTCTGCGAGGATGTGCAGCATGGAATTGCGGACATTTTCATGGTTACATTCGTTTGAGAATGTATTATAATGTTCGGTGCTGTGTTTTGCAGTTTCTAATCCGTCCCGTAGAATTTCTTTTTCAGAAAATGTAGTATTCATAGATTTCCCTCCTATCCTAATAAAGAATATAATTCGTTGAAATGTTGCTGATGTCTTTTTGCGACTTCTTCAAACTTGGCAGACACTTCGTTGTCCTGCGACTGACTGGCAAGCATTTGGTATTTTTTCACCAAAAGTTCTTCTTCTGCCAGAGATTCATTAATACAGGTAAGCTCTTTTTCTGATAATTGTGACATGTTTTTGCTCCTTTCTGACGCTGTAATAGCGTTTCTGTTTCAAAAATTTACCGACTGAAATTTGTATCCTTCATTTACGGCATGACAATAGTATGGATAATTTTAGAAAAAATATTCGGATGGCATTGTCTCAATCACCTTCGATAAAAGGAATCGTTTTCTTGACCAAAAGCGGCTGTGGGTGTAAGATGACTCATAAGGAGACAGATATTGAGGGGGGAATCTGGATGAGGCAGATAAAATATAAGATTTGTATTGTAGTGTTTTTGCTGTCTCTATTTCTGTCGGGGAAGACGATGGTTTCTGCGGCAGAATATGGGGATACAGTACAGTGGCATGAGCGAACCGTGGCAATATATAACGAAGAGGGAGAAATGATGTATCAACCCATTGGGGATGATGGGGAATTGGAAACACAGGCGTTAAACTATCTTCTGGGAAATGATCAGGAAAAAACGTTGATGATCCCGGAGGGAACTGTGATCAAATTAAATCGAGAGTTGACGATTGGAAGTAATACGACTTTGATCGCAACAGGTGTGACGATGATGCAGACAAAGGATGGAACCGGAGGATTGATGAATCGTGCGACAGACGTGGATTACCGGTCTTTGGAAAATGTAGTGATACAGGGCGGGGTATGGAAAAATAAGCATAAGAAAAGAGCCTGTCCTATGATTTGCTTCGTACAGGCATCCAATGTACAGATGGAAGATATGACCATCATCACGAACATACAGGAGAATGGGGTCAGGCTGATTGCATGTCGAAATGTGACCTTGAGTCGTTGTGAGATCCGGGATAGTAATGTTAAGAACAAGAAAACATCGCCGGTCATGGCTGCGGTAGAGATAGATCCCGCCACATCTCTATTGACAAGTGGATTGAAATCTGTTATTAATGAACAATGTATCAATGGACAGACCTGCCAGAATATAAAGTTAGAAAAATGTATTGTACATGGGGGCCGGGGAATCTATGTGGCATATAGCAGGCAAAAGAAATATAGAAATAAGCTGCATTCTAAGGTGATTCTTTCCGGTTGTACTGTGACGGGTACCCGGGCGGAGGCAGTATTATTAGAAAATACCGTGGGTTTCACTATCAAAAATAATCTGCTGATCACACAGGCTGGAAAAAACAAGAAAATCCACGCAGCAGGAATGTTGGCACAGTTATATGCGACAAAGGGAAAAACGCATCAGTTGGCGAGTTCTGTATCGGGAAATGTGGTATATGGCATTCGGTATGGGATGGTAATTCGTTCCAAAACGAAGTGCAAATATGGCAGGATGAAGATCGTGAACAATCGGAATCATGTACAGACTTCTAAGAAAAAAGCATTGCTGGTGAAGAATTGTAAAAATAGAAAATTAAAAAATAACAGAGCTTATGTATCATCTTGAGCCAGACAGTTCATTAGTACCATCCTGTCTATAAATAAAACTCGGACTGCGGATACCGTAACATAGTGTTAATATCGGGAAAAGCAGGCTGAAGTCTGCTTTTTTTCTTTATAGAGAACATACAATCTTTGAATGGAGAGGTGAGATATGTATCAATTAACAACAGAACATAGTTTTGATTCCGCACATTTCTTGGCGGGATATCACGGAAAATGTGGGAATCTGCATGGGCACCGATGGCGTGTTGTGTTGACAGTGGAAGCGGAAGAGCTTCAGAACGATAGGCAGCACGGCGGTATGTGTGTGGATTTTGCAGAGTTAAAAGAGGATTTGCGCCGTTTATTAGATTCTTTTGATCATTTGCTGATTATAGAGCAGGATACTCTGAAACCGGAGACCAGACGGGCATTGAAAGCAGAGGGATTTCCGGTGGTGGAGATGCCATTTCGTCCTACGGCAGAAAACTTTGCGAAGTATTTTTATGACAGATTTACGAAAATGCACTATCAGGTAGCGCAGGTACAGGTGTTTGAAACTCCCAATAATTGTGCGGTTTATCGGGAGTAGTGGTGATATCTTAGGAAAAGAGGCGGATGAGAGAAGTCATGGCTAAATATAACGTGGTGGAAATTTTCGAGAGCATTAATGGGGAAGGGATGCATGCAGGAGAACTGGCAGTATTTGTGCGGTTTAGAGGATGTAACCTGCGATGCTCCTATTGTGATACCGGATGGGCTTGCGCCTGGGATGCCCCGTGTCAGCAAATGACAGAGGAGGAAATTTGCCAAAAAATCCTGGAGACGGGGATACAGAATGTCACCATCACCGGAGGAGAACCGTTGATTCAGGAGGATATTATCATCCTGTTACGGCGTTTGGCAAGAGAAAAGGTGCTGCAGGTTGAGGTCGAGACAAATGGCAGTGTATCGGTTGCCCCATTTCGTGATATGGAGCATCCCCCGGTATTTACAATAGATTATAAACTGCCGGGAAGCGAAATGGAATCGCGGATGTGTATGGAGAATTTTCGTTCTGTGGGTGAGGCAGATACTGTGAAATTTGTGGTGTCTGGTGAATCTGATTTGGAGCGGAGCAAAGAGATGATTCAGGAGTATGATTTGCCCGGGCGGTGTCATGTGATTCTCAGTCCGGTTTATGACAAGATTCAACCGGAACGTATCGTGGCATATATGCGGGAAAATCATATGAATCGTGTGAGATTACAGTTGCAGATGCATAAGATTATATGGGATCCTGAGAAACGGGGTGTATAGAATGGAGGAAAGATCATGGCGATTGATACAGATGCGATAAGAGAACATATTCGGGGAATTTTAGTGGCATTAGGAGATGACCCTGACCGGGAAGGGTTGCGGGAAACACCGGATCGTGTGGCCAGAATGTATGAAGAGGTTTTTGAAGGCATGAATTATACGAATCATGAAATAGCACAAATGTTTCATAAAACGTTTGAAGAACGTATGGAGTTTCAAGAGGATTCGCAAGACATGGTGCTGGTAAAGGATATTGATATTTTCAGTTATTGTGAGCACCATTTGGCGCTGATGTATGATATGCGGGTCAGCGTAGCCTATATTCCCCGCGGTAAAGTGATTGGACTGAGTAAGATAGCCAGAATCGCAGATATGGTGGGCAAACGTTTACAGTTACAGGAGAGAATCGGATCGGATATTGCGGAAATTTTGCAGGAAATTCTGGGGAGTGAAGATGTGGCTGTGATTATTGAAGGGACACATAGCTGTATGTCTGCCAGAGGGATCAAAAAAGCGGCCGCCACCACTAAAACATATACATTGCGTGGCAGGTTCCGGGAGGATTCCGCTTTACAGATGAGATTACCGATGTAACCGGGAAGAGTCAGAGAGGATTGGATTATGAAAGCTTTAGTTTTATTTAGTGGCGGGGTGGATAGCACCACCTGTTTAGGAATGGCGATCGATCGTTATGGAACAGATCATGTGATGGCGCTGTCGATTACTTACGGGCAGAAACATACCAAAGAAATTGAAGCGGCGAGACAGATCACAGAGTATTACGGGGTAGAATATTTGTCTCTGGATCTGGCAAAGATTTTCGCCTACAGTGATTGTTCCCTGTTACAGCACTCCGATCAGTCTGTGCCACAGGAGGCATACGCAGAGCAATTAAAACATACCGATGGCAAACCGGTATCGACTTACGTACCATTTCGCAACGGATTATTTCTTTCTACAGCGGCCAGCATTGCTTTATCGAAAGACTGTGATGTGATTTACTATGGCGCACATGCGGATGATGCGGCTGGAAATGCATATCCGGATTGTAGTAGTGCTTTTCATCAGGCGATGGCAGATGCGATATGGACCGGTAGTGGGGAACAGTTACGTATTGAAGCCCCGTTTATCCATATGACCAAGGCAGAGGTGGTAAAAATTGGATTAGACTTGCAAGTGCCATATCAGTTAACATGGAGCTGTTATGAAGGAAAGGATAAACCTTGCGGAACCTGCGGCACCTGTATAGACCGGGCAGAGGCTTTCCGGCTCAATGGTGTGGCAGATCCGGCAATATGATTATGAGATATCAAGCAGAGGAAAGAGAAAAAATATGAAGACAAGAGAACAAGAAACGAGTATCACGAAATTAGGAAACAACGGCACTACATATCCCGATCATTATGCACCGGAGATGTTGGAAACTTTTGAAAATAAACATCCGGATCACGACTATTTTGTGAAATTTAATTGTCCGGAATTTACCAGCTTGTGTCCGATCACCGGACAGCCGGATTTTGCTACGATTACCATTGCATATATCCCTTCGGCACGAATGGTAGAAAGTAAATCTCTGAAACTGTATTTATTTAGTTTCCGCAATCATGGAGATTTTCATGAGGATTGTGTCAACATCATTATGAAGGATTTAATCCAACTGATGGATCCCAAGTATATTGAGGTATGGGGGAAATTCACCCCAAGGGGGGGCATCTCCATTGATCCGTATTGCAATTATGGGAAAAAAGGGACAAAATACGAGAAAATGGCGCAGAATCGGTTATTGTGGCATGATATGTATCCGGAAAAGATTGATAACCGTTAAAAAAAATGATATAAATATATAGAATAAGATAGTATATAGAGAGAATGGTGAAACGAAGATGATGAAGAAAAGAAAGAGCATAATGATCCTGATCGGGGTGGTTGTGGTCCTGATCTTGGCTGCTGTGGTATCAGCCAATGCATATGTAAACACATATTTTGTTCGTGGTACACAGGTCAATGGTATCGATGTATCCGGGAAAAAAATAGATAGTTTGAAAGAAACGGTGAAAAACTATGCATTGCAGATCACGGAGCGGGAGGCCGGAAAGGATGTGGACGAGGATGCTGTGTTCATGGAGACAATCAGCGGAAAAGCAATAGGGCTGGAAATTGGTTCCGATGCTCCTCTTTATGATATATTGGATAAGCAGACCATCTGGAGTCTGTTTACTGGTACGAAGCAAACGTATGAGCTGGCGGACGGTTTGTCTTATGATGAGACGGCATTGCGGACAGAGGTACAAAAATTAAAATGTCTGGATGCAGATTATGTGACGGCTCCGGTGAATGCCAAACCAGCAGATTATGATGCCGAAACGAAAAGTTATCAGGTGACACCGGAACAATTAGGTAATACATTGGATGAATCACTGGCGTTTGAAGCGGTCAAAGGCGCAATCTCGAAGCTGGATGAATCTTTGGATATGGCAGAGGCGGATTGCTACATAAAACCAGAGATTACACAAGACAGTGAGGAGATTACAGAGATTATCAATCAGTTAAATAAATATGTCAGCACGAAGATTACTTATACTTTCGGAGATGAGACTGAGGTGCTGGATGGGGATACGATCCACAAATGGATTCGGGTGGATGATCAGGATAATATTTCCATTAGCAAAAAAAAGATCAGTAACTATGTGGCAGAATTGCGTAAGAAATATGATACTATCTTCCGCAACCGGGAGTTTGATACTTCCTACGGCACCACAGTGAAAGTCGAAGGTGGAGACTATGGCTGGTGGATGAATTATGAGCAGGAGGAAAAGAAATTATTAAAACTCATTGAAAAAGGGAAACAGACGGAACGAATCCCGGAATATTACCAAAAAGCAGTAGATTTTGGGGAGAAAGATTATGGAGATACTTATGTAGAGATAGATTTGACAGGTCAGCATGTATTTGTCGTCAAAGAAGGAAAAGTTGTACTGGAAACAGATTGCGTGACCGGCAATGAATCCAGAGGCAATGGTACTCCCCAGGGAACTTATAGTATCACTTATAAACAGCGTAATGCGACATTAAAAGGAGAGAATTATGCGACACCGGTAGATTACTGGATGCCGTTTAATGGGGGAATTGGTTTGCATGACGCGAACTGGAGAAGCCGATTTGGCGGAACTTTGTATAAATATAGTGGATCACATGGGTGTGTCAATCTGCCTCCTTCTATGGCAGCAAAGATCTATAATTTAATCGACCAGGGAACACCTGTAATTTGCTATTATTCGGATCATATTGTGAAGAAGAAACAATCTTCTGGTGACAAGAAGGCTTCTGTTTTGCCGACGGCCAAACCTACAGCAGCACCGACAGCGAAGGCAACAGCGAAACCTGCTTCTACGCCAAAAGTGACGGCGACACCTAAGGCAACCACAGGAACGAAGAATAAAAAGAAAAAGGCAACGGCAAAGCCGAAGAAAAAGAAGAATAAGAAGAAAAAAACAACGGCCAAACCAAAGAAAAAAGCGACGGCGAAACCAACGGCGAAGCCGAAAAAGAAGGTGACGGCCAAACCGGTGGCAAAGGCGACTGCCAAGCCTACCGCCAAACCAACGGCCAAACCAACCGCCAAGCCTGTAGTAACCCAGATGCCACAGGAGAATGCGGTGGAATAAACAGTACGCCATAGATACACGGGAGGAAATGAGATGGTAAAGATAGATACATTGGCTGCATCGCGGGAAATGGATCAGGTATCACCGGAAATCCTGAACCGGGAACTAACTTTTTTAAGTGGTAAATTCGCCGGTACCTGTTATGCGGCAGAGGGATATGAGACGATTCGGACGCAGCCGGAAGAAAAGGCGATGAAACGAGCAGATAATACTGCTGCAAGTGGTCATCATTCTGTGTTTCAGCATAGTATGGTGACGATGGAAGTACAGTGTCCAAAGATCGTTGCCATGTTGTTAAATTCCATTGGTGTCTCGAATACCTCCGAAAAAAGTGCGCGTTATACCAAGATGCAGCCGGAGACAGAACGGGAAAGAGAGTTGTATGAGAAATGGCATACGATTATTGTACAACAGATCAGGGAGGTGTATGGACAGCGGTTTTCGGATCGGGAGCAGGATAAATTGGCCTATGAGAATGCCCGGTATATGTTATCGGTTTTTTGTCCGACATCTATGGTATATTCTTTGCCTTTTCGCAATATCTTTTATGTACTGGATTGGGCAAAACAGATGCGTCACAATCTGCTGATATTAACCGGTGGTTTCAATGAGAGACTGGCATCGGAATTGCAGAGTTTAATCCAGGCCTTGTCAGCGGTTGTGGGAAATCAGGAGAACTTTCATGACAATAAAAATGAATCTTTTCGATTTATGCCTGTACAGGCCACAGGACAGTATGATGATGATAATGTTGAATTTTTCGGAGATGTGTATACCGCTAAGTTTTATGCGTCATTTGCACAGGTGGCACAGGAGCAGCGGCATCGGACTTTGCGCGTGAAAATCAATTTTTCCGGCAGAGAGCCGGGAGAGTATGGATATTATGTTCCGGAAATATTGCAGGACGAGACATTGCGGAAACAATGGCTGGAGGATATCAGTAGTGTAGGAGAGCAGTATCCGCAGGGGATGCTGGTGTCTGTGACGGAGCAGGGGTTATTTGAAGATTTTGTATTAAAATGCAAGGAAAGAATGTGTGGCAGGGCACAGTTGGAGATCATGAGAATCACGGAAGGACTGGTGGAGCGGTTTGTAGAGGATCAGCAAAATTTATCAAAAGCGAACAAAAAAAGATTGGATTCCATTACGAAACAAGGACGGCCGTGTGCGCGATGCGGCTATACGGACTTTACTTGTACGGAGGGATGTAAATGGGGACTTCAGGAAGCGCTGATTCGGAAAATATAAGTGAGACCCGGGGATACTTTTCTTAATACTGGTTATGGTAACATTGGGAATTATAGAAATTCATGGGTAGACAGAAAAATTATTATAGGGTAAAATATAGTGTCGGGATTTGGAACTTCCCAATATATCAGAATGGAGTTATGAGATCATGAATCAATATCAGTTTACGGTGGAGCAGATCGAAGTGGAGCAATCAAAATTGTCCGTGGAAGTCAGTGTGACAGGTGACTTTGATCCGCAAGTGAAAAATCCGCGAATTGCGATTATATTTGATAATGGAAAGCAGACGAGACGTATTCCGATCCTTTTGTGTTCCTATGACAAATTGGAAGATGGCAGTTTTTATCTCTACGCGAAATATGCGTATGATTTACGTTATGTTTTTTGGGATGAGCCATATAACCAGGAAATCAAACTCTATTTTGTATTATTATATGGGGATCAGGAATATGCCCATGTACCATTTGCTCTGGGAAGCGAAGAGCAGATGAAGAAACGACGCAAATCCACAGCAACGGGTGTTCAGAAACCGGGAAAAGATTTACCATATCGTGTGGACTATTCGGAAGATATGACAGAAATTTTCTTGAAATCTGATATGGAGGTATACCAGGCAAGCAAAGGGAAGAAATGGGCAAAAGAGTTTGCTGCATTTCTCTTCGGTATATGGAAAGCGATAGAGTTTTGTTTATCCATTCTGTTGATGCCGGTATTTTTTGTTGATGCCTGTTTCGCTTTAACAGGCTGTATTCCAAAGAAAAGTACCATTGAAGAAGATGGATTCATCTATCTGCTGAAGCATATTCGTTGGCGTATGGATAATTTTACAAGTATGCGGATCGGTATCTATGGTGCGAAATTAGGCGGTATGCATTTGACGAATTGGATCGGCAGACATAGCCGGATCAAAAAGAATTATGTTACCTTTTTATCCAACCGCCGTAATGATCTGACAGGAAACTTTGAATTTGTATATAATGAACTCAAGAAAAATCCAGATCTGCAATTTCGTTTTGTACTATCCGAACGAGAGACAAAGCAGATCAAATTTACAGATTTTTTGCGAATTGGCTATTATTTCGGATGTTCCAAAGTGATATTGGTGGACGATTTTTTTGAACTCATGTTTATGATGAAGCGACGGGAAAACACCTTCCTGATTCAATTATGGCATGCCTGCGGTGCGTTTAAGACTTTTGGATATACCCGTCTGGGAAAAGAAGGTGGGCAGCGGCAGGACAGCCCGAATCATAGAAATTATGATTATGCTACGGTCAGTTCCAAGGAGATCACCCGGTTCTATGCTGAGGGATTTGGTTTATCGCTGGAAAAGGTGGTTGCAACTGGTGTACCACGAACAGATGTGTTTTTTGATGAAGACTATCGGGAAAGAGTGGTCAGGAGATTCTATGAGCGCTATCCGAAGTTACAGGATAAAAAGATTTTGTTATTTGCACCAACCTTTCGTGGAAATGGTAAAAACAGTGGTTTTTATCCGGTGGAACAGTTTGATGTGAATCAGTTATACCAACAGTTGGAGGAGGAGTATGCGATCATTATCAAGCATCATCCATTTACCAAAGAGAGACATAAGATCAAGAAGGAATATGCGGACTATATCATTGATATGTCTTCCAATTCGGAATTAAATGATCTGTTGTTTGTGACGGATTTGTTAATCACAGATTATTCTTCTGTGGTTTTTGAGGCATCGTTATTAAATATTCCTATGCTATTCTATGTCTATGATTTGAAGCAGTATGTGGCAACCAGAGGTTTCTATTATGAATATGAGACTTTTGTACCGGGAGAAATTGTATATGATTTTGGAGAAATTGCACCGGTAATCCGGAAGGGAGACTTCCATCAGGAAAAGATTGATGCATTTAAAAGAAGATTTTTTGATGGACTGGATGGTCAGAGTTCTATGCGTACTGCAGAGTTGATCTATCAATGTTTAGAGAAATAAGTCGATACTATGAATACATTAAGCAGAATGGAGGCAATACAATATGGGAATGACAATGACACAAAAGATCCTGGCAGCACATGCGGGTCTGCCATCAGTGGAAGCAGGGCAACTGATCGAGGCGAATCTGGATCTGGTACTGGCCAATGATATTACTGGTCCGGTGGCGATCCATGAGGTGGAAAAATTAAAGAAGAAGACAGTCTTTGATAAAGATAAGGTTTGTCTGGTGCCGGATCATTTTGCACCGAATAAAGATATTAAGTCTGCGGAGCATTGCAAGTGTGTGAGGGAGTATGCCAAAGAGCATAATATCACAAACTACTTTGAAGTGGGACAGATGGGTATTGAGCATGCTTTATTACCGGAGAAAGGATTGATCGTGGCCGGTGAAGTATGCATTGGTGCAGATTCACATACCTGTACCTATGGCGCATTGGGGGCTTTCTCTACGGGTGTCGGCAGTACGGACATGGGTTGTGGAATGATTACCGGCCAGGCATGGTTTAAGGTGCCTTCTGCGATCAAATTTAATCTGGTTGGAAAACCATCGAAGTGGGTCAGCGGTAAGGATGTTATACTACATATTATTGGTATGATTGGCGTGGATGGAGCATTATATAAGTCTATGGAATTTTCGGGAGAAGGTGTTGCTAATCTTTCGATGGATGACCGTTTTGCGATCTCTAATATGGCTATCGAAGCAGGGGCTAAGAATGGTATTTTCCCAGTGGATGAGAAAACCGTTGCTTATATGAAAGAGCATTCTAAGAAAGAATATACGGTATACGAGGCAGATGAGGATGCCGTATACGATGCAGAATATACGATTGATTTAAGTGAACTGAAACCGACAGTGGCCTTTCCGCATCTGCCGGAAAATACCAAGACTGTGGAGGAGTCCGGTGAAGTCAGGATTGATCAGGTGGTGATTGGTTCTTGTACCAACGGACGTATCGAAGATCTGAGAGTGGCAGCAGAGATTCTCAAAGACCGCAGGGTGGCAGAGGGGATTCGTGCTATTGTGATTCCGGCAACACAGGCAATCTATATGCAGGCCATCGAGGAAGGATTAGTCCAGACTTTCATTCAGGCAGGTGCTATTGTCAGTACACCAACCTGTGGACCTTGTCTGGGCGGTTATATGGGTATACTTGCGGCGGGAGAGAGAGCGATCTCTACCACAAACCGTAATTTTGTCGGTCGTATGGGTCATGTGGATTCGGAAGTATATTTGGCAAGCCCGGCTGTGGCAGCAGCCAGTGCAGTAACCGGAAAGATTTCACAGCCATCAGAACTGGGGCTTTAATAGATTGGAGGAAAATGGAATGAAAGCATGTGGTACTGTTCATAAATATGGAGATAATGTAGATACAGATGTTATTATTCCTGCCAGATATCTGAATTCATCAGACCCGGCGGAATTAGCAAAGAAATGTATGGAAGATATTGATCCGGATTTCGTAAATCGTGTCAAACCGGGAGATATTATGGTGGCCAATAAGAACTTTGGTTGTGGCTCCTCCCGGGAACATGCGCCGATTGCGATTAAGGCATCTGGTGTAGGATGTGTTATCGCAGAAACTTTTGCCCGGATTTTTTATCGCAATGCCATCAATATTGGATTGCCGATCATTGAGTGTCCGGAGGCTGCTAAGGAGATCGAGGCAGGAGATACGGTAGAGATCGATTTTGACAGCGGTATGATTTATGATAAAACCAAAGGAACGGAATATCAGGGACAGGCATTTCCGCCTTTTATGCAAAAGATTATTCAGGCAGAGGGACTGATTAATTATATCAATGAAAACAAGAGTTGATCACAGACAGACTCTGTTATATACTGGTGCATTTGTTGAATGATCCTTGCGTTTGTGAGGATAGAAAGAGAACGAAGAAATGAGGTAAATCTATGGTATTTGGAGTGATTTTAGCAGGTGGAATTGGCAGCCGCATGGGAAATGTGGAGAAACCAAAGCAGTTTTTGAAAATTGGTAATAAGCCTATCATTTTACACACGATTGAGAAATTTTTGGTACATGATGAGTTTGAAAAGTTAATCGTACTTTGTCCGAAACAGTGGATTGAACATACGAAGAATCTGATCAAAAAATATCTGGGTGATGGCAGATCGCAGGTGATCGTGTTAGAGGGGGGCTCTACCCGTAACGAGACCATTATGAATTCCATCAAATATATTGAGGAAAATTATGGCTTAGAAGATGATACCTTATTGGTTACCCATGATTCTGTTCGACCATTTTTAACTTATCGAATCATTGATGAAAATATCAAATATGGTCTGAAGTATGGTGCTGTCGATACTGTGATTGCAGCAACGGACACCATCGTATCCAGTGAGGACGGTGAGAGTATTACCACAGTTCCGGACCGTGCGCAGATGTATCAGGGACAGACACCGCAGACATTTAATGCGAAGAAATTAAAGGAATTGTATTATTCTTTAACGGAAGAAGAAAAGGAAATCCTGACCGACGCCTCTAAGATATTTGTTATCAAGGGGGAAAAGGTGCATCTGGTACAGGGAGAGGTGTTTAATACCAAGATTACCTATCCGTATGATTTGCGGGTGGCTGAGTCCTTGTTGCAGGATGGCAGTAATGAAAGATAAGTCTTTTATTTGTCGGGTCTGCGTCACTAAGTTTTACATTGCAAAATAAGAATGGAGAGTAGGGTATGTTAAATACAGTTTATCGTTTGGTAGCACCCCGCCGTTTTGAGGTGGAATTTAATGATATTGATCTGTTTTCCGGGAATATCGTAGTTAGACCGACGCATTTGTCCATTTGTCATGCGGATCAGAGATATTATCAGGGAACCCGTCCGGCAGAAGTATTGAAGCAAAAGTTGCCAATGGCATTGATTCATGAAGCGATCGGAGATGTGGTATATGATCCTACCGGGCAGTTTAAGCCGGGGGATTCGGTCATTATGATACCGAATACTCCGACGGAATCTGATGAGGTGATCGCGGAAAATTACCTGCGTTCCAGCAAATTCCGCGCCAGTGGTTTTGACGGCTTCATGCAGGAGCATGTTTCTTTGTCGCCGGATCGCGTGGTTCGTTTGCCGGAGGGCATTGATAAAGTGATCGCAGCATTTACAGAATTAGTATCCGTGAGCGTATCGGCTTTGCGGCGGTTTGATCAGATTGCGCATGCCCGTCGTAATACAGTGGGTATTTGGGGAGACGGTAATCTGGGATATATTACCGCAATCTTCTTTAAGGCAATGTTTCCGGATACGAAATTATATATTTTTGGTGTGGATCAGGAAAAATTATCCGGGTTTGCTTTTGCAGATGATACTTTCTCTGTGACGGATATTCCGGAAGATCTACGCATCGATCATGCTATTGAGTGTGTCGGCAGCGCACCGTCACAGCAGGCGATTGATCAGATCATTGATCATATCAATCCGGAAGGAACCATATCATTGTTAGGGGTATCGGAATATCCGATTCCGATTAATACCCGTATGGTGTTAGAGAAAGGGCTGCGCTTATTCGGCAGCAGCCGCAGCGGACGCGCAGATTTCATCAAAACGGTAGAATTGTATCAGGAACATCCGGAGATTATCAGTTATCTGAGCAATATTGTGGGTGCCCAGATCGAGGTGAGAACGATCAAGGATATGACCAAAGCATTTGAGACAGATATCCAGAAGAGTATGGGTAAGACCATCATGATCTGGAATAAATAATAAGAATGGAATGAGTTTATCAAACTATGTTTTTGTTGCAAGGATTGTGTCTGCGCTGCGGCACAAATGTTGCATGATACACAAGACGCAGTGCAGAAATGAGGTATAACGATGGAGATAAAATATCAGAGCACGAGAAGCGAGGGAACAGAGGTAACAGCGTCACAGGCGATCTTAAAAGGATTAGCGGATGATGGCGGGCTGTTTGTTCCTAAGACGATTCCGACCTTAGATCTACCACTTTCTGAGATTGCAAAAATGTCATATCAGGAAACGGCATATGAGGTGATGAAGCTGTTTTTCACGGACTTCACGGAAGAGGAATTAAAAAATTGTATTCGCCGTGCCTATGATGCCAAATTTGATACCACAGAGATTGCACCACTGGTAGAAAAGGATGGAACCTATTATCTGGAGTTGTTTCACGGTGCAACGATTGCTTTTAAGGATATGGCATTATCGATATTGCCGCATCTGCTGACCACATCAGCGCGTAAAAATAATATCTCGAATGAGATCGTGATCCTGACGGCGACATCGGGTGATACCGGAAAGGCAGCGTTGGCAGGTTTCGCCGATGTAGAGGGTACCAGTATCATCGTATTTTATCCTAAGAATGGTGTCAGTGCCATCCAGGAGCGTCAGATGGTGACACAAAAGGGTGCCAATACGAAAGTGGTGGGGATCACCGGTAATTTTGATGATGCCCAAAGCGGCGTAAAGGCGATGTTTAATAATAAAGATCTGGCCAGGTCCATGAATGCCAAGGGTTATCAGTTTTCTTCTGCCAATTCTATTAATATCGGACGTTTGATACCTCAGGTGGTATATTATGTATATGCTTATACAAGATTGTTATCCGATGGGGCGATACAGGAAGGGGAGGCAGTGAATTTCGTCGTGCCAACCGGAAATTTTGGTAATATTCTGGCAGCATTTTATGCGAAGAATATGGGATTACCAGTGGCAAAGCTGATCTGTGCTTCCAATGAAAATAAGGTGCTGTTTGATTTCTTTGAGACAGGTGTCTATGACAGAAATCGGGAGTTTATTTTAACGTCTTCTCCATCTATGGATATCCTGATCTCCAGCAATCTGGAGCGTCTGATTTATAAAATTGCCGGAGAGGATGCCAAAGCGACAGCGGATATGATGGCAGCATTGGCAAGTTCCGGGAAGTATACGATTACAGAGGGTATGAAGGCACAGATGAAAGATTTTATCGGTGGCTGGGCGGATGAGACGCAGACAGCGGCAGAGATCAAGCGGATGTATGAGACCGCCGGTTATGTGATGGATACTCATACAGCGGTGGCTTCTGCGGTATATCATGATTATAAACTAAGATCCGGGGATGCCACCAAGACGGTGATTGCCTCAACCGCCAGTCCGTATAAGTTTGGTACCAGTGTTATGGGAGCTATCAGTGATACATACAAGGGAATGGATGATTTTGCTCTGATTGATGAATTGAGCAAGGTATCCGGTACCGAAATTCCAAAGGCGGTGGAAGAGATTCGGAGTGCTCCGGTATTACATGATACAGTCTGTGAGACAGAGGATATGCAGAAGACAGTGGAAGAAATTTTGGGATTATAAGTTTCTGTTTGATTCATTTGGTGGCAGGGGAGGCTCTGCCAGATGGAAGAATCGTAGTTTAGCAAATGAAAATATAGAAAAATTTAGAAATAATGAAAGGATGCTCTTGCATAGGGCATCCTTTTGTGGTATTCTAATCTAGTGTGTGTACAAAATCAATCTTAAATGGCTATTGACAAGCTGATTTTGACACCATGAAACAAGTAATCACATATGCGGATTGCGTATTGGTGCCGTGCTCTCGGTCTTGCGTTTGGAAGCATATGGAAGCAAAACAACCAATTTGGAGGGAAAGAAAATGAGCGTTATTTCAATGAAACAGTTACTGGAGGCAGGTGTTCATTTCGGACATCAGACAAGAAGATGGAACCCTAAAATGGCGGAGTACATCTACACAGAGCGTAACGGTATCTATATTATTGATCTGCAGAAGTCTGTAGGTATGGTGGATACTGCTTATAACGCAGTGAAAGATATTGTGGCTGACGGTGGTACGATTCTGTTCGTGGGTACCAAGAAGCAGGCACAGGATTCCATCAAGGCAGAAGCAGAGCGTTGTGGTATGTATTATGTCAACGAGAGATGGTTAGGTGGTATGCTGACCAACTTTAAGACGATCCAGACCCGTATTAAGAGATTAAAGGCGATTGAGACCATGTCTGAAGATGGTACATTCGATGTTCTGCCAAAGAAGGAAGTGATCGGTCTGAAGAAGGAATGGGACAAGTTAGAGAAGAATCTGGGCGGTATCAAGGATATGAAGAAACTCCCGGATGCCATCTTTATCGTAGATCCTAAGAAAGAGAGAATCTGCGTTCAGGAAGCACATACATTGGGTATTCCGTTGATCGGTATCGCGGATACAAACTGTGATCCGGAGGAATTGGATTATGTTATCCCTGGTAATGATGATGCGATTCGTGCCGTAAAATTGATCGTATCTACGATGGCAGATGCGGTAATCGAGGCAAATCAGGGTGTGTCTATGGAGGAAGCTCCGGCCGAGGAGACAACAGAAGACTAAGGTTATCATGGCATTATCAAAAACCAGAGTGAAGAATTATGATTCATTCCGGTTTGAATAAAAATTGATGGAGGTAAATGAAAATGGCTATTACAGCTTCACAGGTTAAAGAGTTAAGAGAAATGACCGGTGCTGGTATGATGGACTGTAAGAAGGCACTTACCAATACCGATGGTGATATGGATGCAGCAGTAGAGTGGCTGCGTGAGAATGGACTGGCAAAGGCTGCGAAAAAGTCCGGACGTATTGCAGCAGAGGGTATCGTAGCAGTGGATGTATCCGAAGACGGAAAGGCAGCTTCTATCGTGGAGGTAAATTCCGAGACTGATTTCGTGGCAAAGAATGAGAAATTCCAGGAGTATGTTGCAGAAGTTGCCGCACAGGCTAAGACCACAAATGCAGCAAACATCGAGGAATTTATGGCAGAGCCTTGGGCAGCAGAAGCAGGTCAGACAGTAGATGAGAAGTTAAAGGCTATGATCGCTGTGATCGGTGAGAATATGAATATCCGCCGTTTCGAGAAAGTTAGTACAGATGGCCTGGTGGTTTCTTACATCCATGCCGGTGGCAAGATCGGTGTTTTAGTCGAGGCTGATACTGATTCTAATAGCGATGCGGTGAAGCAGTGCTTAAAGAATGTAGCGATGCAGGTGGCTGCTATGAATCCAAAGTATGTTTCGGCAGATGATGTCGATGAAGATTATAAGGAGCATGAGAAGCATGTCTTATTAGAGCAGGCAAAGAATGATCCGAAGAATGAGGGCAAGCCGGATAATATCATTGAGAAGATGATTACCGGTCGTCTGAACAAGGAATTAAAGGAAGTATGTCTGTTGGAGCAGGTATATGTACAGGCTGAAAATAAAGAGAATGTTAAGCAGTATGTTGAGTCTGTTGCTAAGGCTGAGGGTGTGAAGCTGGCAGTAAAGAATTTCGTTCGTTTTGAGACGGGTGAAGGTCTGGAGAAGAAGGAAGAGGATTTCGCGGCTGAGGTAGCAGCACAGATGAAATAGACGCGGTAGCTACGAGCCACGCACGAGTAAAAAAAGGAACCAATGAGAATTTATTCTCAGATGGTTCCTTTTTTAAATGAGTATGCGGCGACAGCCGTGACACGACATGAAGCAATACTGTCGTGGACAGCTTTGCGAAATGGAGGGAGCGTGGCGAATAAAAGAACCCTAAAAAACGCTGGGAACACGCATGTTTCCAGCGTTTTCTGCAATTAAGGGGGTATCATAATCTGGTGCAAAATATCGTAAGTTTTTGCACCAAAGTTGGTCAAAAGTTGGTCAGGATGATGGACTTCTGTTTGCCATGATGTTTTCCAACAATATTTAGTGTTTTTTATTGTATCATACCGGCCTGCATGAAACAAGGAAACCGAATGGAAAAAATTTAATATCAGCCAGGTAAAGCAATGCCCTAAAAGCAATAATCAAAAACATGATTGTCTTTCAGGCATTGTTTTGTTATAATGATATAAAATGATGACAAGGAGGAACTAAGCCTATGGAAGTTCGTGTTCTCCGCTATTTTCTCATGGTGGTAAGGGAAGAAAGCATTACAAAAGCTGCAGATGCACTCCATATCACGCAGCCTACGTTAAGCCGCCAGTTATCCCAGATGGAGGAGGATATAGGTGTTAAGCTGTTTCACAGAGGAACAAGGAAGATTACCCTTACCAATGAGG
>CAZFSU010000033.1:0-27818 GCA_964521555.1 uncultured Jutongia sp.
AAATATTTTATAAAATCATAACTTTATTTTAGACAAATCGGCTGTGAATGGTAACGCCGGAATGTCATCTCTTTCCAGTTGCCCCTTGACAGTAAACAACAGATTACTATTTTCTTTGTTTTCATGATTTGGACAATATACAAAAATATCGGGTTGGAAATATTTTAGATGATTCATCATATCTTCATTGCGGCCAGAAGTGGTCACAGATTCAAAATTCTCACCCATTTGTGTAAAAAAGTCATCGATCACAGTATTGTTCTTTCCGGTCAACAGTACTTTGTATTTCATAGAAGGCTCCTTTATAATAATGATTGGGTCATAGGCTACTATATAAAATTATACCTTACTTTCATGAAAAATGCATCCTTTTTATACGCCTTTGTCCCGTTATTTGATCAGACAAAAACCGGCTTTCCGCCAGCATCAGCCAACTCTCACTCTTATTCTGTCATTGTTTCCTTCGGTAAAGATTCCATATTCTTGGGTAAGATCAGATTTAGAATAATCGCCACCAAAAATACCACTGCAACACAATTTTCCGCAAAAATATTTTGAATTAATTTGGGAAAAATATGGAATATCTCAGGAACCTGTGTGAAACCAATGCCCGTACTCAGGGAAAGAGCCACGATGGTGATATTTCTCTGGGAGTATCCACACTTACTAAGCATCTGTAACCCACTGACCACAATCGTTCCAAACATCATAATCGTGCAGCCGCCTAATACAGCATCGGGTAAAGTAGCCAACAACGCACCAAAAATAGGGAAAATTCCCGCTAAAATCATGATAACAGCACCTATCCCAATCGTAAAACGGTTGACCACCTTTGTCATCGCCACCAAGCCCACATTTTGACTAAAGGATGTAATTGACAAACAGCCAAAAACAGAAGACAGTGCACTGATAAAACCATCACAAGCCAAAGAACCAGAAATTTCCTTGGTCGTAGCATCCCTGCCCAAACCAGAGTTTGCCAACGCGGAAGTGTCACCTATAGTTTCGGTTGCTGACACCAGGAAGATCAACACGACAGATAAAACAGCATCCAGATTAAATACTGGCTTAAACGGCATGACCGATGGTAATGCCACAACAGAGGTGTCCTTTAAACCAGAAAAATCCACAACACCCATACATGCTGCCACAATATATCCTACGATAAGCCCAAACAAAACAGATAATTGTTTCCAATAGGATTTGGCAAAAATATTAAATACAATACAGCAGAACAATGTGACGGTTCCCAAAATCCAATGAATCGCAGAACCAAAATCATCACTTCCACTTCCACCACCGAAAGAGGCGGCACCAACCGATAACAGAGAAAATCCAATCGCCGTAACCACACTGGCAGAAACAATCGGTGTAATAATCCTGGTCCAATATTTTGCAAATAATCCCAGGATTCCCTCTATGATTCCACCAATTAGAATTGCGCCTACAATGGCATTATATCCATACGTCGGCCCTATGTAACAGAAAACAGAAACAAAAGTAAAACTGATCCCCATGACGATAGGGAGGCCTGATCCAATTTTCCACAAAGGAAAAAGCTGTATCAGAGTCCCAATCCCCGCAATAATCATAGCACTTTGAATCAACATGGCACTTTGTTTCGCAGTCAGTCCACTGGCTCCTGCCACAATGATAATCGGTGCAATGTTGGCTACAAACATGGCTAATATATGCTGTAACCCAAATGGAACCGCCTTCCCTACCGGAACCCTTCCTTCCAGACGGTAAATGTTATCAATACTTCCTGAATTTTTCATAATGATCCGATCCCTTTCCTTTGTATTTTATACTTCATCCCGAAAGATTATTTTACCACTTTCCGCATCCATTCCTTCTACGATGGCAAGCGATTCCAGACGATATCCCAGATTGCGTATAATGCGGCCACCCGGTTGAAATCCCTTTTCAATGGCGATACCGATTCCTTCCAAAGCAGCCCCTGACTCTAATACAATGGAGACTAACCCTTGTAAAGCGCAACCATTTGCCAGAAAGTCATCAATGATCAAAACACGATCCTCCGGCCCTAAAAATTTTTTAGAAACGATTACCTGATTTTTACATTTATGGGTAAAAGACTCTACTTCTGCAATATACACATCCCCCTCAAGATTAATGCTCTGAGACTTTTTTGCAAAGACAACCGGCGCATCGAAAAATTCAGCAACGATACAGGCAATCCCAATGCCCGATGCCTCTATCGTTAAAATTTTGTTGATATTTGCATCAGCAAACCGCTCTTTCCATTCTGCCCCCATTTGCTTAAAAAGCGCAATATCCATCTGATGATTTAGGAAACTGTCGACTTTTAGCACATTACCCTCCTTGACGATACCATCTCTCTGTATACGTTCTTCTAAAAAATTCATCTCATCTTCCTTTCTCTGATTGTATATCAAATTTTTTCTGTAATTTTATCATCCAGAAGCATATCGGTCAATTTTTTTATCTCACAGGAATAGAAACAAAGAGGAATTGACATTTGCCTCCATAACCTCTATAATTTAATTATTACATTCGTAAGATTTTAGGAGGAATTTATAATGTGCAGCTTGCCACAAATTTCTGAAGCTGAATTTGAGGTGATGAAAATCGTATGGAAACATGCACCGATCAGCACCACTGAAATAACAGAGAAACTATTGCAGACCACAAACTGGAGTCCTAAAACGATACAAACTTTGATTAAACGTCTTGTAACCAAAGGGGTACTTACCTATGAAAAACAAAGCCGGGTATTTGTCTATACCCCGGTTGTGAAAGAAAATGACTATATCCGTCAGGAAAGCCACTCTTTTCTCAAGCGTTATTATGATGGAAATATCACTGCTATGCTGTCTGCGTACCTGGAAAATGACCAATTATCTGAAACAGAAATAAACACGCTCCGCTCCCTTCTCTCCTCCAAAAAACGGACACAAACCACAAAGCAAAACAGCTTATGGAACAAAAAAGGAGGCCATAGACGTGACTAATTTTATGATACGCTTTTTCATTTGCAATGTGTTTATCAGCGGTATCATTGAAATTCTTTTGATCACCAAGAGAATATGCAAAAACCATCTGTCCAGTCGGATGCAATACAACCTGTGGTTTCTGCTGCTTGGATTGTTGACCGTTCCTTTCTTACCATTTCCTCTCACCGGATTCCCACAAAATTTCTTATGGTTCGTCCGTCTGAAAGATTACCCATCATCCCATACCGAAACTGCAATGGACGCATCGATCGGAACGAATCTAATCGGAAATACTGATTGGATGAACGACTTCACTCTTTCCGTAAATAGCGAAACACCATCCGTTGCCGGATATCTATTATCAGGTATTTGGATTATGGGAATCCTTGTCATGATTCTATTTATCATAAAATCCTCTCTCCGCTTACGCGCTTTGGAGAAATCTGCGCTTCCGCTTCAAAATTCAGAAGTCCGGGAACTATATTGTTACTGCCTGAACGAGATGAGGATTCGCAGAAAGATTCCTGTCTATAGCACCGTATTTTTGAAATCCCCTATTATTGTTGGCCTTTTCAAACCATGTATTTATCTGCCAATTCATCTGATCTCCGATTATCATGCATCGGATATGCGATATATGCTGCTACACGAATTTCAACACTATAAACACAAAGATGCCCTCGCCAGTTATCTGATGAATCTTGCTGTCATGATATACTGGTTCAATCCCCTTGTCTGGTATGCGCTGAAGGAAATGCATAATGACCGAGAGATTGCCTGTGACACTTCTGTCTTAAAAATGCTTCCAGAGGATGCTTATGAAGATTATGGCAATACGCTCATCAATTTTGCGGAAAAAGTTTCTCTATCTCCGTTCCCATTTACCACCGGACTTAGTGGAAATATGAAGCAAATGAAGCGTCGTATTATCAACATTGCCACATATGAAAAGCCATCGTTTTGGAAAAAAGCAACTGGCACGACCGCTTTTATACTAACCACCTTTCTCCTGTCAGGACTTGCACCAATATTATCCACATATGCATCAGAAACCAGCCACTATCAATGGAAACCCTCCGCTGAAAACATTTCCTATGTAGATCTTGCTGCATATTTCGGAGAATACGATGGAAGTTTTGTCTTATATGATTTGGAAAATGATGCCTGGAACATACACGATATAAAACATGCTACCCTGCGGGTCTCTCCTAATTCCACCTATAAAATATATGATGCCCTGTTTGGGCTGGAAGAAGGAATCATTGCACCAAATGATTCTTTCATAGCATGGAATGGCGAAACTTATCCATTGGAAGAATGGAACGCAGATCAGACATTACAATCTGCCATGCGCTCCTCCGTAAACTGGTATTTTCAGGCAATAGACAAACGGCTTGGCGCCACTTCCATACATCGTTATATTCAAGAAATCGGATACGGTAACAAAAACACAAATGGAGATCTCTCCTCCTATTGGATGGAATCTTCCTTGGAAATTTCCCCTATAGAACAAGTGGAACTACTCATAAAACTGCACGATAACAGCTTCGGGCTGGTTCAACAAAATATCGATACCGTCAAAGATTCCATCTGTGTATCCTCTTCTGATACCGGGACATTCTATGGCAAGACAGGGACCGGACGTATCGATGGCCAGGATGTAAACGGATGGTTTATCGGCTATATTGAAACAACAGAGAATACATACTTTTTCGCCACAAATATCAATGCCGATGAATACGCCACCGGAAGCAACGCCACGAAAATAACGCTGTCTATATTGTCTGATATGAATATCTGGAATGAGTAACTAATCTGAACATCTCACCACCAGAGATTCGCCGAAATCTATTCCCGGCTATTCCACACAAATACGATACTGGTAATTTGGTATATTCTTAATGCCATTATTCAGGATCTTGTTACTTACATACTGAAAATTACCATCCTCTGCAAACCGTATCGTAAGTTCATGCGTGATCACTGCATCATCGCATAATTCAATCTCACATACGGCATCTACCAGTAACGTAATGGTGCCATCCTCATTTTCTTTGATGTCCGTGACCTCTGGTAAAGAAGTGTCAAAGAACGTCGGAACATAGTTAAAACATCCCAGGCGAACCCACGCATATGTCTGCTTTTTCTCATCAAATACCGCATACTTCCGTATCTGTTTTGCCGTGACCGGAAGATATTTCATGATCAAATTTTCAAATTCCTCTTTGGGTATTCCCTTTGGATATTTCTTTGAACTAAATTTTTTCCCATATTTCATCTGATACAAATACTCATATAATCCATTGTAATCCAGTTCTTCCATATGATCCGTATCCCAGTTAGAACATAAAAGGTTATTGCCCTGATATCCGATTCCTGACACATATTTTCGGGACATCTCCTGTTGTTCTACGGTCATCGGTTTGATTCTCACCAGACAGCTTCCATCTACAATCTCTGTCACTTCCGGCGGTTCCGGAACGCATAGTTCATAGCGAAACCACCCCTTATCTGTATATTTCCATTCTCTGATTCTGGTATAGGAAACATATGACATCTCCGGTTCATCATCTGCATTCCATACGGCACCTGCCGCTAACACATACATTTCTTTCCCGTTAAAAACATATTTATTTCTTTCTATGCCGCCATCCGAAAGTATCTCATATATCACCACCGAACCGCTTTTGCCATCCAAACAAGACGTTAGGAAGCAATCAACTCTCTCATAATTTTGCATATTGGAATACGCAGCCGATATCGCCACCGGATGTCCCGTCTCCTTGATCCGACTCTGCATCTCATAAAGTGTCGCATCCTTTAGAACAACATTCGATGATTCCTTCTCTGCCTGCTTATAAACATCGGAAATACATTCCATCATCTTTTTACAGTCAATCCCCGCCTCTTCGCTTTCCCTCCCAGCTACCGGCAGATTATAGCCCTTTTCCCATTGTTCCAAAGGTTCTTGCTCTGCCTCCCTGCTTTCCACTGTCATGCGTTCATCTGTAACTTTTTCAATCATTTCCTCTGATGCGCCATCGTTTTTTCTACAGGCACCGAACAAAACACTCAACATAAATAATGTAACGAATAAAATATATTTTTTTCTGAAGCCCATAACATCAACCTCTCCTTCCTGCCCTATGGTGATAAATGCATTGTGTTAATTGCCATCAAACCACTTTTGCAAAACCAATCTGTCTTTTTTCACCACATAACCACTTCCTCCTCTCCCTTTCACATCCTCCACCATACTGACCATTAGTATCGGACGTTTGGCCGTTTCCTCTGCGGTATAAATCGCGAACCAGCCCAATTCCGTACCAGAAGTATCGTCCTTTGATGCCTTCACTTCTGCCGTTCCCGTTTTTCCTGCCAAAACAATATCATCCCGATGGGCGGCATATCCTGTTCCATGAGAATCATTGACCACCTTTTTCGTTCCTTCCAATACCTGCTTTGCCGTTTTCCTTGAAAATGCCTCGGAAATCCAGTATGTAGCAGCCTTCTCTTTCTGATAACGCAGATACGGCTTTATGATATTGCCCTCATTACAAAAAGCGGAATAAATACATGCCATATGTAACGGATTCACCAAAACTTGTCCTTGCCCGTAACCACTATCAGCTAACTGAATCTCTGTTTCCATGTTCTCTGTATTAGAAAACTTTGATTCTGCCATCTTAATATCAAAGGGCAGTTCCTGATGAAAGCCAAGCCTTGACAAGGAACGTTCCATTTCCTCTGCACCAATCTTTAAGGCTGCTTTCGCAAAATAAATATTATCGGAATAAATCAGCGCATTCTCCAATATGACAGGCTTATATGCATGAAGCGTCGTTACATAATACGAGCCCCACGATGTGTCCTTTTGCCACCTGAGCCCCTCATATCCATAATCCTCATCAGGATCAATTGCACCGGATTCTAATCCAATCGCAGCGGTAATCGGTTTAAAAGTAGAACCCGGACACCATACCTGTCGGAAACGGTTATACATCGGCTTATCTTCATCCTCGTTTAACGCAGTCCACTGTTCACCAGATAATCCCATAATAAAATCATTATTATCGTAAGATGGCGTACTGACCAAAGCCAACACCTCTCCGGTATATGGGTTCATGGCCACAGAACTGCTTTTATCTTTCTTAAACTGCCCATATATGTCAGTCTGCAAATCAGCATCTATGGTAAGCTGAATATCTTCCCCATGCTGTACCAGCATACATGCAAGCTCTTCTTTCTCATTCCCATCGGAATCCACAATGCAAATCCTGCATCCGTTCTGCCCTTTCAGTTTCTTCTCAAATAATCCTTCTATTCCGCTTTTGCCAATGACACTATCTGCGGTATATCCTTCTCCGGCATGTTCCTCTAAGTCCTCTGCGGTAACGCTCTGTACATAACCTACCAAATGTGCTGCTGCCTCTTTGAAAGGATATTCCCGCACCTCTGTGTCTGAGATCATCACGCCGGAAATCTTCAACAAATTTTCCTGTCTCTCCTGCTCTTTCAACACTTCTTTATCAGGATTCATTTTCGTTATCTCAATCTCTTCCACCCTTGGGATCGTTTTAATGGGTACAAAGGAATCCTCCTTTACCCACCTTGCCGACAGTTTCTTTTCTATCACTGACGGTTCCATTTCCAGCCATTTCGCTATTTTGGAAATTGCCTTATCTCTGTTTTTCAGTTTCCCCGGGACAACGCCAACCGAAGATGCCAACCCCTGTCTTGCAAGAACACGGCCATGCCGGTCCAAAATTTTTCCTCTTTCTGCCTGTGTAGTAGAGACTCGTACCCGATCTGTAGAAGTCAGACCCGGATAGATGAGCGAATCATCCCATACTAATTCATACCCCTCTTCCCCTTGTAGGAAAAATGCCTCATTCTCAAAACTGATATTGCCTGCAACCGTATCGAAGGAGGTCTGATAGGTTACTCTCTCCTGCTCCTCATCATATGCCGTAATCTCCATCTCCATATTCTGAATTTCGATACCTTCATAAATAGCCGCATTACGTTTTGTAAAATCCTCCCGGCTGATATTGCCCGACGCCTCAATATTCAGCATCGCATACATCTGTTCATATTCCTGATTCGGAATATGATGCATATATTCCACCAGAAGTTTCTCCGGGGAAGCCGGGACAGAATCTCTATCAAAAAAGCCTATTACATATACACCCGCACCCATCAAAACGATTCCCAGCACTACCGCCGCGATGAGTAAGAATTTACCCTTTTTCCTCTTTCCTCTATGTCTGTGTTTTCCTCTCATAGTAACCTCCATTCATCTTGTTTTACTGTTGTTGGCACATTAAATTGTCTGTAGGAATATCCCCTTTTTCAAATATTACATTTGTAAGATTTTTGATCAAAAAAATTTGCCTTACATTTCTTAATGCATGTATATAAATATTACACTTGTAAGATTTATAAGTCAAGTTATATTTTTGTGTTTCATAATACCTGATCGGAGGTCCTTCTCACTCTGTCCATCCGATTGCACATTTTACTGCCCGGTTCCACCCTGCAATACGGTTCTGTCTTTCTTCCTCAGATATCTCCGGTTGAAACTTTCTGCTGATTTCTATATTTTGGATAATCTCTTCCTTATCCCTCCAATATCCCACAGCAAGCCCTGCCAGATAGGCAGCACCCATAGCCGTAGTTTCCACACATTTTGGGCGATGCACCGCTGTATTGATGATATCCGCCTGCACCTGCATTAAAAAATCATTTGCACTGGCACCGCCATCCACCTTTAACGCCGTCAGATTCATGCCGGAATCAGCCTCCATCGCCTGCAAAACATCATTGGTCTGATAGGCAATGGATTCCAGAGTAGCACGGATGATATGATATTTATTGACGCCACGGGTCACCCCCACAATAGTACCTCTCGCATACTGGTTCCAATAAGGCGCACCCAGTCCTGTAAATGCCGGAACAACATAACATCCATTTGTATCCGGTACCTTCTGTGCCATATATTCCGAATCCTCTGCGGAATCAATCAGGCGCATTTCATCGCGAAGCCACTGGATAGATGCTCCTGCAATAAAGATAGATCCTTCCAGTGCATAATTCACTTTGCCATCCAGTCCCCATGCAAGTGTTGTCACAAGACCGTTTTCCGAATACACCGGGGCTTCCCCTGTGTTCATCAGCAAGAAGCATCCGGTCCCATAGGTGTTCTTAGCCTGCCCTGCCCGAAAACAAGTCTGCCCAAACAGTGCCGCCTGCTGGTCACCTGCTGCACTGGCGATCGGAATCGGGCCCCCCAGAAAGGAACGGTCCGTCATGCCGTAAACCTCACTGGAAGGGCGTACCTCCGGCAGCATAGATAACGGAATGGAAAGTTCCTCCAAAATTTCCCTGTCCCACTGCAACTCATTAATATTGTACATCATAGTACGTGATGCATTGGAGTAATCCGTAACATGAACTCTTCCTTTGGTCAGCTTCCAAATCAGCCAGGTATCCACCGTGCCAAAGAGAAGCTCCCCTTTCTCTGCCCGCTGTCGCACCCCCGGTACGTGATCCAGTATCCACTTTAATTTTGTCGCAGAGAAATATGCATCTATGACCAGCCCTGTTTTTCTACGAAAGGTATCTGTCAGCCCTTTTTCCTTTAAGCTGTCACAATACCGGGAGGTACGGCGGCATTGCCAGACAATAGCATCATAGACCGGCTCTCCCGTCTCTTTGTCCCATACAATGGTGGTTTCTCTCTGGTTGGTTATTCCAATGGCCGCAATATCGGCGGCAGATGCACCAATCTTCGACATAGCTTCCACAGCCACACCAAGCTGCGTAGACCAGATTTCATCTGCGTTATGTTCCACCCAGCCCGGCTTCGGAAAAATCTGTGTAAATTCCTTCTGTGCCAAAGAAACAATCTCACCCCTTTTATTAAACAAAATACAACGGTTACTTGTTGTTCCTGCATCCAATGCCATAATATACTTTGCCATATATAACCTCCCGCTCATATTCATAACCCATTTCAGGCAATCCATTCTCTATCGTTCCACTAACATCCTTCACTCCATAATCCTTCCATCTTCCAATCGTATCACTCTGCCGCACTCCTCTGCCACGACAGGATCATGGGTAACAATAATAATCGTTCTTCCCTGTTCATTTAATTCACGAAATACTTTCATAATCTCCAGCGTTGTCGCAGAATCCAGCGCCCCGGTTGGCTCATCCGCAAGAATGATGGAGGGGGAATTGACAATAGCCCGTGCAATAGCAACACGCTGTTTCTGCCCGCCTGACAAATGATTGATCCGTTTATCCGCATACTCCTCCATCCCCACCAGTTCCAGCATTTTCAATGCTCTCTCTCTGCGTTCTTTTCGTTTTCTACGATGCTTTCGCTCTGCAAAATCTAAGGGAATCATCACATTGTCCAGTGCCGTAAACTCTTCTACTAAAGCGAAATCCTGCATGACCATCCCAATCTTTTCATTTCGTACCTGCGCCATCTGCCTTTCCGAAATCTGTCCCACCTCTCTGCCATCAATAGTGTACTCTCCGGAATCATACCCATCAATGCATGCCAGAATATGAAGCAGGGTAGACTTTCCTGCACCGGAAGTTCCAATGACAGCAGCCATCTCACCGTCTTTGATCTCCATGAAAATGCCATGAAGCGCTTCATACGCATTACTTTTTCCTTTGTTATACGTCTTTACAATGTCTTTCAAACAAATCATTCATTCCACCTCCTGCAGGATTTCCTTCGCCGATCTCCCTTTGACAAGGGAAAGACACACAAGCGAAGCAGACAACAGCAGTAACAACATGATGATAAGACAGCCGCCCATCTGCGGCACTCCGATCTGTACTGCCGCCCCTTTCCAAATGCCAAAATACCCGACTCCATAGGTCAATACCGTCCCAAGCGCCAGTGCAGCAAAGACAATCAGCGAAATGTATAACATATGAATCCGGAATATGTCCCGCCATGTCAGTCCATACATATAATAAATCGAATATTTCCGCATATTTTTTTGATACATCAGAGTCGAAAGTGTCACAAAAGAAATAATCGAAAACAGGATCATACCAGCTCCTATTGGAATCAGATCCGAAATATTTGTCATAATGTTATGCCACGTATTCTTTTTCACAAAATCAAGGTCATGTAGAAAATTAAACTGAGATATCTGAGCGATCCTGTTCCTGTTATACGCAAACTTCTCCTTGGAACAGTCCTTATCCATAGTAACAAGCACCACCCCATTCAGTTCTGTCCCGAAAATTGTTTTCCCGGTACTCAGGACATTTTCGTAATTTTCTGACAGGTTTTCCTCTGCTTCCAGATCCACATACTGCTCCTGTACACTATCCAAGTTCTTTTTAGATACAAAAAATGTTTCCGGATTAAAATTATTGACACTTTCTGTATAGGAAATATCATCCAGTCTTTCCGTCTCCTTTGCCATATTACTGAAAAGCAAATGGTAATCCATAGGACTGTTCCAATTAGACTGATAAATGATGTCAGAATTTCTGTCAATAATACCGACAATTTTTATCAGTATCTTTGTCTGCAGCACTGTTTCGGAATTATTATCCAGATACACGATATCTCCTGTTTTGTATTTATCACTGCTCTGCAGCACCACCGCTTCCAGCCATTTTCCCTCTGTATTTTCCTGCTCCAGCCATCTTCCCGACTGCAGCCTGGGCACAAAACCCTGTATCCATTCATCATCATATGCCCGGACATTGCTGAAAAAGCTGCCTTCTTCCCGCAGTCTGGCAATCTCCTGATCCTCCCCTGCAAATGCACCAACCTCATATTGCCCATAGACATTTGCATCTTTTAACATCTCCTCATATGCTTCTGAGCTCTGCACCGGTCTCCCCTCCGCATCTCCATCCAGATGGATGCTGCTCATACTTATATTACAGATAAATCCGGTCTGCTCCATCAGTTTTTGCACCGGCTGATACTTGGAATACCGCATCATAAAGATAGAGAGCAGTCCAATTACAATCGCAAATAAAAACACTGCCTGTACCAAACACAGGACAGACATTACAACATGCATCCTGCACTCACGTACCGCGTACTTCCATACCATGCCATTTCCCCCTTCCTTAGAAACTGTCCAAAAATAATTTTCGAACCGTTTTCTATCGGATCATCTTCTTTTTCAGATTCCATGCAATCATCCCATACTGAAGCAGAAAAGAAGATATAAAATAAATCTGAAAAAGTGCCAGATACACCTCTGCCTTATAGTGAAAGTCAAAGATATTCATTTTTCCTGCCAAAAAAGGCATCAACAGAAAATGAAACAGGAAAAGTGTCACAAGATATGTTCCCGCAGATAAGATCGAACACTCTCCCAGATAGAGCCAGATGCTTTTACGATGGCTCAGTCCACATACCCGGAAGATCTTCAGTGTCCGTCTGCGTGTCGTCACAATGTAATGATATAAGGCACAGAAATTAAATGCTGCCACCAGAGAAACTACAAACACCAGAAGCAGTATCGTATTGTAAAGATAACTGTTTTCTTCATTCTCCTCCAGTTCATAACTGGAAGTCGCCCGGTCACCAAAATACTGTTTCGCTGTATCACCAATCAGACCAATCTCACGCAGGGAAATATTATCCTTAAACTGCAATTCAATCTCATCCAGAAGAACACTGTCCCCATCCACCGATGTGATCGGAAGATACCCTGTCCCGATCCCATTTTGCAGACCGATAATCTCATATTCCTGATTTCCAATGAGTACCTTTCCGTCATCCAGCAGATTCTCTTCCAAGTAGTCCCCACGCAGATTCTTTTGGAAACCATACATGATACACACCTGCTTTCCCTTGGCATACTCCTGATCCGTAAAATATCTTCCATACTGAAAAATGTTCATTGTATGGACACCATTGAAATAATTATAAAGAGAATCAAAGCCGTAATCTCCACTATTTACCATCTTTCCATCAGATATCAGAAAATCCGTTTCAAAACGGTACTCACCCTGCAAAATTCCCGTATGAATGTTGAGCAGTTTATCTGCTGTTTCTGCATCCAGTTCTCTGGCAAACCGCTTCATATCTGCCACCGTCACATCCTGCAGATCATCCCGTTTCTCGTATGTCTGGTATGCCAGATCCCCCAGTGCTATCATATTGCCATCCGATTCTGACGCAGAGCCTGCCTTTTGTGCATAGGAGTTTTTCAAACGAAGTACAATCTGTTTTGTCCCAGTGCTGCTTAATTCCTTCCTGTCCTTGTACTCTCGGAACATTCCATAAGACAGATGAATGATCAATGTGGATGTTGCAATCGTGATGATCAACAGCACAAATATTTTGGTATAATGCTTTGCAAAAGATTGTATGTTTTTCCATATATATTTCATAAGCAGCTCCTCCCGCTACTCTTTTTTTCTCTTTTTCATAAAAATGATCCCACCAGCGATCACTCCGATGACCATAATACCAATTCCAATCACAATATAAATGCCTGTTCTGTCGCTCTTCTTTACATCCTTTTCCGGCTCTACATATTCATCCTCTAACTCCAGTTTTAAGTTTTTTTCTGCTTTTTTTATAAGCTTTTCATTTTTCGCCCCTGCCAGATACTCAAAAATCTCATCTTTTTTTTCACTGTAACTCTTCTTTTTAAATCTCTCATTTACAACTTCCCAATCAGCAGTATCAGCTCCACCTATCATTTTTTCTCCCTCAAGAGACTTCCTATTCCATACTACGCTGGTCTTATCCGGTGTCTCTGCATAGATAGTTTCATCAATTTCATAAAACAGTGTTTCTCCCACGGTCTCATCATATACAAAATGGCTATCCATCATTTTATCATACCGGAAAGACATCTTCCCAGTATCCGGTTCGATATAAATGCTGAACAAACACAGTTTTTTTTCATTCTTCTCTGCGTAAAGATAATATAGACATGCTTTGCCCCCATCTTTGTTTTCTATTGGCTGATAAATATAAAATGGATTTCTGATAATAATTTCATCGGAATCCTGAATCTGTTTTGCCACCGGAATAAAATCCCGGTATTCGTCCGGCACACTAGACACATAGGTATAATCGTCTGCATCCTTGTATTCGTTATAATATTTCATGGCTTTTTTTACAAATTTTTTAAAAATAGCCGGAGTATTATTTACAAATGAATCAGGAATTACCTCTGCGTATATGCCATCCTTCTCCACAGTTACAGAATATGCTTCCACCCGCCTGCTATCCACACCAATCATACAAAGCAGAAGGATTGCCAAAGCATAAATATATTTTTTCATGCCCCCACCATTCCTTTCATTTCATTGTTTTAACCCAATTAGTCATCGTTTTGCCTCCAATGCCTTCCTTAAATCCTGAATATACTTTGCCTGCTGTTTCTTTAAATAACTTCCCACAAATGGCTTCATAATAAGCTTTTTAGCTTTCACATTTTCTGTAAACTCAATAATGGTAATTCCGTCTTTATAAGAAAACTTTCCCGACCAATGCCCCTGCATATTGTCATTTTCCATGTCAAATTCATAGTTCTTATATTCATCAAAAGCGGTGATTTGGAACCTTGTAACATAACCATCTTTCGTATGTTCCTCAAACTCTTTTTCAGGCACTGTTACCACGATTTTATCTAAATCACTTCTCCATGAATACTCATCTAAAGATGTGACTAACTCCCATACTTTTTCTACTTCACTCCGAAATTCAGCTTTGATTGTTGATACAGCCACTATTATCCTCCTTCCTAACAACCGGCAGCCAGTATTCATATATTGCATCCTTTGGATCTGCTTTTATGTATACTTCTATATCAGGTATCTCGGCATATTCATACCCTGATGTTGGCAACCACTCTGTTATGACACGGCGTTCCAAATCTTGAAGAGAAACATTAGTACCCCGTCCCGAAAAAATTGCCCATGTTGCAACCGGAATATCGTACTGCTCAAAGCTGTCACTGTTTTCTGTAGAACTTACCGCAATAAAATATTTCCACTCTTTTTCATGATGTACGCTTACACCTAACAAGCCCTCTGGCTGATCGTTCATTAATCCATAAAGTTTTGAAAGGGTTCCATTTTCTAATGCAGTATCCCATTCATGTGGTATCCTTGCAAAATTCTCTTCGAGGACTTTACTTAACGCACAACTCTTTCCAACAATGCGGAACGCTTCTTTGGTTTCAATTCTAAAATTCATTTCTTCCATACCCTGTACCGAAATAGAAAACTTTACCACAGGGTAAGATTTTAAAGTTATGTTTTCCTTTTTTGCTACGGATGGTGCTATTCCGTGTATATTCTGAAATGCACGATTAAATGCTGTAGGGGAATCATATCCATATTTCAAGGCAACATCAATAACCTTCGCCCCAGCTTCTTGTAAATCCACTGCTGCCAAAGACATCTTTCTCCTTCTGACATACTCAGAAACAGAAATATTTGTCATATAGAAAAACATTCTTTGAAAATGGTACGCCGGACAATTTGCAATCTCGGCTACCTTTTCATAGTCTATTTTTTCCAACAAGTGATTTTCAATATATTCCACTGCGCCGTTTAATCGCTCAATCCATTCCATAAAATGATACCACCTTTACAATACATTTTCCTCTCTTTTTCTTAATCACAAAAGAGAGATTGAATATTGCATCTGTTAAATGTGTCCTTGTAAACACCATAGTGCTCTCATTCGTATCATAATCCAATATTTCTTTCCGTTTTTCTGACATCTTCACAAGTTTCCGCTGCATCCCGGTGCGGAAAACGATCTGCTGATAGATCACAATGCCAAGCAGTACACCAATACCGCTGCTCCTACCTCCAAGCTGATATTCTGCTAACAGCATACCATATCTGCGGCACAAAGAATCTCGCTCTGCGAGATTCTCCGCCCACTCTGCAGTCTCTTTGATTAGTTTATCAGACTTGTCTATACTTAAATCCCAAAACCTTCTGCCCATGCCTTTAGCTCTTCCTCACCGACATCTGCCGGAAATCTTTTTCCTTCCTTTAAATCTGCTCCCGGACAGGAACCTTCCAGCTCCTCGTTTGTGTTCCCCATACCACTGCTGCCCGAAGTTGCAAGAGGAATGACCATCTTGCCAGTCAGGTCATACTGCTCCAGAAACGAGTTTATAATGGTCGGGGCGACGTACCACCAGATAGGGAAGGCTGTAAAAATCACCTGGTACTGTTCCATGTTCTCCACTTTGTTTGCCACCACCGGCCGGAAAGACTTGTCTTTCATTTCCACACTGCTGCGGCTCATTGGATCCCTCCAGTCCAAATCTGCATCCGTGTAAGGAACCTCCGGCTGGATCTCATGCAAATCTGCCCCGATAGCCTTTGCAAGCCGTTCTGCCAACTTCGCAGTCACTCCGCTGGCACTGAAATATGACACTAATACTTTGCTCATAATCAATACCTCACCTTTCCTGAAAATTATATTTTTATCGTATCAACTTTTTAACTATTTATCATTTTGTCCCAAAAATGCGGTCTCCAGCATCCCCAAGACCTGGGCAGATATACGCATTTTCATTTAGTTCCCGATCCAAATGACCAATATAAATCTGCACATCCGGATGTGTCTCATGAAATCGTTTCACGCCTTCCGGCGCTGCAATAACAAACATACACTTGATATTTTTCCCACCATACTGTTTAATAAGATCCACAGCAGCTATAGCAGAACCGCCAGTTGCCAGCATAGGATCTACCATAACGATCAAACGCTCCTCAATCGGATCTGGCAATTTGCAATAATACTCCTTTGGCTCATGAGTAACCGGATCACGGTAAAGTCCAATATGTCCGATTTTTGCCGAAGGCACCAATGTGGTGATGCCATTTACCATGCCAAGGCCAGCACGCAGCACTGGAACCACTGCCAGTTTTTTCCCCGCAATCATTGGTGTCATACACTTTTCCAAAGGTGTTTCCACCTGTACATCTTCCAATGGAAGATCACGCAGTGCTTCATATCCCATTAAAATAGAAATTTCCTCAATAAGTTTTCGAAACTCATTTGTCCCTGTCTCTTTATTTCTGATCATAGAAATTTTATGCTGAATCAGCGGGTGCTCCATAATAAATACATTCTCCATGTCTGGTACCTCCATTGTTTTTCTATATTATAAAACATTCCCACCGATTGGTAAAGCAATGATTCGTCGGACGAAAACTTACGATTGGACCCACCGTGTGAATGAGCCGATACTAAGTTCCGTTAATTTGGATTAGTAAGATTTCTAAATTCAGAAACCAGACTCTTTTCAATGCGGACACCGTGAATACGGACATTCTTACTTCTTGCTTTGAAATGCCACAGCATAACCGCCGCATAGACAAATTGTGAGAAGATCGTCGCACAGGCAGCTCCGTCAATTCCCATTCCATAATAAATCAATGATTCCCATTACCTTACCTCCCAACCTATTCCCGGTTTTTCAATACCTCTGCCGGCATAATCTTATTCACGCGGTGCATCAAAATACGGTTAATCATAAAATATAAAAGTAAAATCACAGCAAACAGCCCCACATACATCTGCCATGAAAATGTCAGATTGATTCCACTCGCCACATTGGACACCAGCCACGGATACATACTGTCCATAATAATTTTCGATAACGGGATTCCAAGCAATGCACTGACTGCCACAATGAACAGATTGCCGTTCAGGTACAGTTTCCTGACTTCCCCTTTCCGGTATCCAAACACCTTCATCAGTGAAATCGACATGGCGGAACGGTCAATCATTACCTTCATCATCAGATACATGACTACCGCAAAAATAAATCCGGATGCCACTGCCATCGTGACCACCATCGGCATCATCATATCTACAAAAACGGATGCACTCTTTTCAATTTCTTCTTTGGAAACTGCAGAATAGATCCTGCCGCTGTCAATGTCCAATGCGTGGTCGGCAAATACGACATTATAATAATCGTCCTCCTCGCCCATCAGTTCCCGCATACTGTCAATATCCATAAAGGCAAAGAAACTCGTGGAATATGGCACAATCCCCTGTATCGTAAAAGCATAATTCTTATCATTTTCTTCATCCTTCAAAACCAAATCATCCCCAATTTTCAAATGATATTTCTGTGCCATTGCCGAAGAAATCTGCACTTCATTTTTCCCACAAAACGGCTCCTTGCCTTCTGTCTTTTGTATCTCAAAATAAGGATTATCCGCTTTGATTCCCAAAAGTGTCACATCTAGATTGTAGCCAAGCACTTCTTTTTTCAGCGTCACGCCATAGGCCGCCTCTCCCCCTTCCGGCACCTGCTTCTCCGGATATTTATAATTATACATATAAGCAAATTTCGTATCTTCGCGGTTTTCTGTTTTAATATGTCCGCAAAGCACATAACAATTCAGCGAAAGCATAACAACCAGCAGAGAGATAAACATTCCAAAAAATACGGTAAATGCTGTCCGTTTCTCCCGGAGCATCTGTCGGATTTGAAAGATATGCACAAAGCTGCCATGATGAAGCACGATATTCTGCGTCTTTGTGTTCTTCTGTTCATTGCGGATCAGTGACAGGGCCGGACGTTTCAGCTTTTTACGGATAACCAGAAAATTCGTCAATACCGCTACCACCGGTGGCATCACAATACCATACACAAGCAGATATGGCTCATAAATTACGCCCAGAACCGGAATGGAGAAATACCCATAGCAGTCCCGGAGCTGCACCTGTACTCCTAAATCACTGTAGCCCAGTGCTGTTCCAATCACTCCGGCGATAAACGTAATCAATACCGGTAAAGCCAGATAATGACATAAAATTTCATTTCTTCTGACACCCATTGCATAGAATGTACCAATCACGCCAGACTCCTGCTCGATGCTATGTACCACGTACACTGAGATGACATAGGCAAATAAAATCAATAAAATCACACCCGCCACAAGTCCCGCTGCCTTGTTGATAAATTGGTCGTCAGCCGCCCCGCCAATTCTCGCATTATCTTCTGCCTCGACAAACTGCGTCAGCTTGGAAAGTTTGATATCATAATGCTCGTCCAGAAATTTTTCGGTTTCCCCGGAAAATTCAGATACTCCGTCCGACAGCTCTGCCGAACCCTCTGCTGCCTCAGACACTCCCTCGGCATATTTGGACATACCCTTATCAAAAGCAGCCAATTCCTCTAACTGCTCCAGTGCGGATTTCAGGCTTAGGCGCACCAATGCATTATCACTGTCTGCAATCAAATCCTCCATAACTTTTTTATAATTATCCCGAGTCAATTTCGACTTGGTCAGCCCCGAAACACCAAACTCAGCAAGACTGTCCGATGCCTCAGCCAAATAGGCATCAAAAATTCCCGATGCGCCATCGGTCAGTTTCTCTCCACTATCATTTAATTTCTCCAATCCCTCCTCCAATTCTCCGGCACCCTCGGAAAATTCATCCAGTGCCTCCTTGAAATCATCTAACTTCCCAGCAGTCCGTTCCCAGTATTCCTGAAAAAAGGCATCGTCCACATCTTCCGCCTCCAATTTCAACTTCTGCAGCTTTTCTTTCAATTCCGCCTGTGTCATTTTTCCATTCAGGCGATACGCATACACATATTCTTCAGAGCGGATACTTTTCTTCTCCTTCTTCAGGCGCTCATAATCATCGTTACTTAAAAATCCCACCCCAAACAAACTGCTGTCGACAGCACTATCCGATAAATTCCGAAAAGGTGTTTCATAATCCGGCGAAGAACCGATTCCGCTTACTTGGAAACTATGCCCGTCTATGTCCAATTTATCTCCCACTGCGATTCCCCGCTCTTCACAATACCTTTTTTCCAGAAGAATTTCGCCCGCTTTCTGCGGTATTCGCCCCTCATCTATCTGCGGCAAATCTATTTCATTCCTCTCTGAAAACACACGCAAAACGGATTCATTTTCTGTGGAATGATTTTCTATAGAATTATTTTCCTTAAAATTAGATTTTATAGAATAATCCAGATAGAAATGGGATTCCAGTGTGATTCCTTCTTTTTCTAACGCAGATTTTTCTTCTTCCGTCAATGGCACGAACAAGCTGAACTGTCCATCCTCCAATTTGTTCTCTTCCGCCATATACGCTGTACCAATCATAATGGTATCTGCCGCCCCAACCAGACTAATAATCACATACATTCCAAAAATAATCAGCAGACCAAGTGCCAGATAGCGGAATGTATTTTCCTTAAAATCCCGAAAGATTCTTTTTCTCAATACTTTCTGCATTATAAATCCTCCAATTCTGCCGCCGGCACTTTCTTTTCATTCCGGTAATCTTTTCTAATCTGTCCATCTTTGAGGACAATGACCTGATCCACCATATATTTAATGGAGTTATTATGGGTAACAATCAGCATCGTTGTACCATACTTGTGATTTACCTCCTCAAGCAGCACTAAAATATCCCTGGACGTTTTGGAATCCAACGCCCCAGTCGGCTCATCGCAGAGCAGCAGCTTTGGATTTTTAATCAATGCTCTGGCAATCGCACACCGCTGCTGCTGCCCGCCGGAAAGCTGCGAGGGGAATTTGTTCTGATGCTCCGTCAGCCCCAGTGTTTCCAACAGTTCCTCCATATCCAACGGCCGGTCTGTCAGATATTCACACACTTGAATATTCTCCCTGACAGTGAGATTCGGCACCAGATTATAAAACTGGAAAATAAAACCGAGATTCTCCCTCCGGTAGTCCGATAACCTGTCCGAAGACAGTCCAAAAATCTCCTGACCGTCCACCTGAATCGAACCGGAATCCATCAAATCAAGTCCTCCGATGCCATTTAACAGAGTAGACTTCCCGGAACCGCTGGTTCCCTGAATCACACACATACTGCCTTGTGCGATTGAAATAGAAATTCCCTTCAAAACTTCAGCAAAACTTCCACCCTCACCATAACTTTTTTTCAAATTCTTTACTTCCAGATACATCATCTTACCTCTTTTCTACAGCGTTCATTTTCGATCAAACGACCAGCACCCATACAGGCAATTACTACACAGCCAGCCCGGCATAACAGTGTTACGTTTCTGACATCACACAGCAGCATAACAATGTTATGTGACATCGTTGATAATAGGCTATATGGCAAAACCTCTTCTGCCATATAGCCACTATTTTTTTGTCATAAACAGACCATTCCAACCCGATACCAGATAAACAACAATATCTTCCATATGCCTGACTGCCCGATCCTCGTCCGGCTCATGGGTAAACAAATGGATGAAGGCATCTACCTGCATATGTGCCATCCAGTGAATCATATACTGATCCGGCTTGGAAACCCCCAGTTTTGCCGCCATCAATTCAGCCAGCGCATTGTAATGTTCTTCTCCCCAATCCGCAAAGCGGCTGACAATATCCTCATAGGCACTCCCCTGGCTCTTTGTCAGAAGAATCTCAAAGACATCGTAATTCTGATACATAAAATGCACAATCTCACACGCTGCCCGGATATCCTCGGAATTCTCATCGGTAGAAGCAAATGCCTCACCCATATTCAGTTCCTCGGAAAGATGCGACTGTATGACTGCGGCAAGTCCCTGTAAAGGTTTTTCCACCAACTGTTTTAGCAAATCTTCCTTATCCTGAAAGAAAAAGTACAAGGCTCCGGTGGTCACTCCGGCATTTTTGCAGATGGTACGCAGGGAGGCTTTCATATAACCTTTTTCCAGAAACTCCCGCTTTGCACTGTCCAGAAGTTTATTTCTCGTTTCCCTGTCCTCACTCAAGCAAACTGCCCTCCTTCCAACATAACACCGTTATTCTGCTTTTCAGTTTACTTTGTCTTGCTGGACTTGTCAAGAAATTTTTTTCCTTTAATCTTCATCTTTTTCGTTACTCCGACCCAATTCTTTTACACTTTTTTGTACTTTTTCAACGGTCTCCAATGCTTTTATCACTAAAGCTGTATTTGTATAATCAGAATAAACGGAACTTACAACTGTTCTGTCATACTACTGCAATTATAACGCATTTTGCCATTTCCAAGCCTTATATATATGTAAAATCTGTGCACCATATTTGCGTGACCATTCGTATATGGAGGATTTGGTTACTCCATATTTTTCTACGATATCCATTGTTCTCACTCCGTTAAGATATTTTTTTGCCAATTTTTTTTAATTGTTCATCATAGTATCTGCTCATTTGCATTTCCTCCGGTTGGATAATATAATATATCCTTACTTCCATCAAATAACGGAAAGTACACTTTGGTTCTACCATTTTCTGTCTGATCTTTTATCTTGATTTACGGACACAAAAACAGGCGGTCTTACTGCCGCCTCTCCTAAAATAATCTGTACCGCTTCCAAAAACGGAATGTCCTTCACTTTAATGAGATAATCCATTGCTGACCTGCCACCAATCCCCCGTGACCACCAACATCATTTCCATTGGAAATCTTCAGACTGTCATGCTCTTTCTAACCACACAAGCATAGACAGCTCATAGTTTTTCAGATAGATAAGCAGATCCATTCCCTTTGCTTTTTAAACCAGTTCCGGCTCAATATATGCCATAAGCACCAAATCCTTTCTCCCTTTTAATTGAATATTTCCCTGTTATTTAATACGAAAAAGCCAACAGATTTCCAAACAGAAAACCTACTGGCTATGTATTTTTACAAAAATCATCTTTGTTTTCCAATAAAAATTTTTATCATGAATAGCAAAGCACCTATAACAATTAATGTTGAGAAATTAGAAATAATAATTGGTATACAAATTTTAGTCATTGAAATTCCTTGTTGAGAAATATCAAATACTGATTTTGCATTAGTGATAATCAAAGAAAAAACTGCAACAAATACACCTAAAATTGAAATGATACTTGTATAAAAACTTCCTATTTTTCGATCTACATCATCAATTTTTTCGTTTAAATTTTCATATCTCGCCTTAGAATATGCAAGTTTTTCTATAATAACTGTTTTCGCTTTATTAAATTCATCACAAGTCATTCCCTCATTTTCTGGGATATAATATTTTCTCTGATAAGCCTCAACCGTCTTTATCTTTTTTTCCTTTATTAAATCATTTAATAATTGTATAATTTTTGACTTTTCTAATCCAGTAATATCACAAAGTTCACTTAAATTTAAAGGTTCATTACTTTCAACAATCACTTTAAATAAATCCATATTTCTCCTTTCCAAAGTATCTGCTATTGATTGTTCCTTCATAATTTTGAGGACACACTTTATAATAAAATTATTATAAACAGTCTCATACTTTTTTCTCCTTATCCACTTAATTTCTCAATTTTTTAAACTCACAATAAATTTCAAAACATTTAACAATAGATTTATCTTTCCAACGAATTACATATTTTTTCTTTTATAATATCCCATGTAATGATTGTGCGTATTTTTCTCCCTGCAACATTCCTTGCAAACTTAATGTTACTTTCTATAGTACTTTGTGCTTCTTTTGAAGCTTTTTTTACTTTATCCTCTTCAATGCAACTAGCTTCTGCTATCCATAAAAGTAATTCCGGACATTTTATTCTTCCATAAATTTTTTCTGCGGGATCATCAAGACTAATTTTTTTATCATTTAATAGACGTAAAATATATGATTCAAAAAAATGCCATTTTTGATTTGGCTCAGCAATTTCTTTATGAATAACACGTCCAGTTTCCCATGCATAATAAACATAACCATTGATACTAGCAGGTGATTGCTGATATTTTTTTATAAATTCATCTGAAATAGGATAATGTTCATTTTTTTTATCTAAAAAATTCATAAATTCACTAATTGTCATATAGTATCTCCTCTCTTTATGAGCCATTAGGTTTATTCAGCAAATCCTTATTTATATTACTCATTGCATACAATTTTACTCGATTTTTCTCATTTTGTAAATAAAAAGCCAGCAGACTTCCGTACAGAAAACCCACTGGCTATGTATAAGGATAAGAACCTTTCCCTTAAAAAGATACTGGAACAACCTTCTTCTTATAGATTAAATATGTTTTACTGGAATAGTGTATCAAGAAATTCCAAGCATAATTTCATTCCAATTTGAACCATTTCCAAGTCCTCATAAGGTGCTTTATTACGATATACGGTAATAAGATCAATCAGATCCTGCTGTTGTGCAACTGTAAATTCTCTATTTTCAGATGCCAAGTCTATATTATTATCATCTGCCAGCTCCTTCACTCCCTTTTCTGACATATATAGTGTACTGACGAGGCTTTGGTTCATTGTATCCGGTAACGACCATATAAAATATTCCATCTGCCTTCACTAAGGTTTTCCCATGATAGTCTATGTTACGGCAGGCAACCGCCTTAATTCCCATATGCTGGCACATATACATCAAAGCATATCGGCTGGCAGAGCAATCTCCCTGATGTATCGTGAATATATGATACCATTCACTGTCCTGTGCTTTATAATCAGAAGTTGCACCGATACCATGCCGCTTTCTCTACTTTTTCCTTTTGTGTCATATTTGCAGTAATATACTGCTTTTCAAAACTGTCAAATACGGAATCTATGTATATATTCAGTTCAGAATAGGCTCGGACAGTTGCCTTTAATGTTCGTCCATCCTCCAAAGTGGCTACAACCGTTGCAGTCACACATGGATCAACATACGCTGGTCCCCATTTAGTTTTTACTAGTCCATACGTTTTGATGGTAAAATAATCGGCATCCTCTCCAACAATCTCCCATTATCTTACCTCTGTTTTTGTTCCAGATACCCTGAAACGATACTCTCGTATATGGCTCTTATCATAATGTAACGGTATTCCCTTTTTTCTTTGCAATCGCCACCACAGACTTTTTACTAGTTTTCCATTTTACTTTCGCACCAGAAGATATCTTCTTTAATTTCAGCTTATATCTTTCTCCCACCGTCATTGTTTTTGATTTTACAAATAATTTAGGCTTTGCTTTTGCCTCCACTGTAACAGCCGGAGATACTAATGCAACCAACAATGCACAGATAATAAAGATAATACTCTGCAAATTCTTTTTGTGTCATTTCCGTTTCTAATCGCACTTTCTTCAGTAATTCTTTTGTCTTCATCTATTATCCTCCTTGCACAATACCATTCATTAAGTGGTTTTCCAAGTAAAAAAAGACAATTCAGATGAACTGTCTTTTATAAAGATATTTAATACCAATTGAGAAACAAATACAAATTTAGGTCATTGTTATTCAATTAAGCCTTAAAATGCGTTATGTATAGTTTCCCCCGACTCTATAACAAATTTTCTGAAACTATTTTATTTTCTTACTTTTAACAGTCCATTTACCATATACTTTTTTCGTTATTCCATTAACTTTATATGTATTATATGCTCTAATACGAACATAATACTTTTTCTTAGATTTCAAACTCTTTTTAGTATATGTTTTTTCTGATTTGCCTAAATGAATTTTTTTTGTTCCCCTAAAATTTAATTTAGAGCTTATCTGTATTTGATAACCTGCAACACTTGAATCCTTTTTCCATGACACTGTTAATTTTTTCTTTCCTGCTTTAACTTTCAGTGCCGAAACTTTCGATACTGTAGGAATTTTAACCTTCCCCGGTGTTGGTTTTGTGTCATCATTATCATTATTATCAGCAATCTTTCGACTAACAACTATAGGTATATTTACTTCCTTTTTTATTCCATCCACAATACAAGACACAGTCCATGATTTATTTGATACTAAGAGTGGGGATGAAGTATTTACAGAATATGCAACATTTTTTTCTGTCGTATATTCCTCATAGCCATTCGACCACTTAGTCAAGAATTTCGCATCAACGGATAATCCTGTTTTATCAAATCTCTCACCCTCAATATATGTTTGTTTTGTCGGATTTGATACAACAACAATGCTATCCAATGTATTTGATACAATATATGATTCAACTATAATTCCTTGTTGCGTTGTTTGGATGATTCCATCATCTTCAAATGAAATAGTTATAGAACTATCTTGTGCTGAAAGTGGAGTTGTAGTATCAACTGTATACGCTACATTTTCATATTCTCCCTCATTATGTGAACCATCCGACCACACTTGTTCATATTTAGCATTAACCTTCATACCTGCCTTGCTAAAAGTTTCGCCCTCCTTATAAACAGTCTTTGTAGGCGGTGTTACAATCGAAATGCTTTTTAGTAATTTAGATACTATAATCGGATTAACTGTTATATTTTGTGTTGCCGTTTTTGTAACACCATTTTCTTCATAAGAAATAGTCACAAATGTATCATCATAATTTAAAGGCATCATTTTATCCACAGTAAAATTTGTAACCAACTTTTCTTCTATATCTGTTGAATTATCTTCATATGTATTTAAGTAAGTTGCCAATACCTCCATTCCTGTAGCCGAAAAAGTCTCACCTTCTGCATAAATCAACTTTGCTGGTTGTTTTTTTATACGTATTCCTTGCAACTCTGTTGAAACTGAAATCTCATTATACAACAATGTTAAATCTGCTAATATTTGAGAATCTATATTAAATGTTGAAATACTTGAATATCCTTTGGCTGAATTGCATTTGCTCTTTATATCCGAATACACACTGGATGTTGAGAATTTTTCATTTGTTTTTAATACATCTATAATCCATTTATATGCATCTGCACTCTCTTTATTAATCAATGCATTCCCAAAATCAATTAACTCACAAACTGTTTGCTCATCTGCTCTATCTATCTCGTCCTGTACAATACTTAAATAACCAAGTATTTTATTTGTGCAATTGAATGTTGACGTACTTGAATATCCTTTAGCTGAATTGCATTCACTCTTTATATCACCATATACAAATGATGTTTTATATTCTTCATTTGCATTTAGTACATCCACAAGCCACTTATAAGCATCAGCAGATGCATAGTCAACAATAGTCTTTCCGTATTCCATCAAATCACTAATTGGCTTTGTATCGTTTTCATTTATGTAGTCCTCAAGATTTAATAGATAACCAATAATCTTATTTGCACAATTAAATGTTGAAATACTTGAATATCCTTTGGCTGAATTGCATTCACTCTTTATATCGCTATAAACATATGAAGTGGTGTATTTCTCATTAAAATTAAGCACTTTAGCCACCCATACATACGCATCTTGGCTAGAATAATCGTAATTGAATTACCTTCACTAATTAATCCCTGAAGTGTAGACAAATCTGTTATATTATCAACACTTTTTGCCTGAACCGATATACTATTTGAAACAAGCATGATTACTGCTAATAAAATAGTCAAAACCTTTTTCATTATTAACCGCTCCCTTCATTATATTTCAATGATTACTATATAACTAAATTTCATTATATTGTACCATATCAGGCATACAAAGTCCACCAAAACGGTCTGGATTGTCTATAACAGATTATTAATCTCTCATTATTTAACAAAACATAATATAATATCTTTCGAGAGTCTTTGGACAATCCTCTACTACTCCATTCCCAACAACTGCCTTGCTTTTTCCTCTGGCTTCATTGTTTCATCAGCCAAAACACCTGTAACAATCTCTATTGCCTTATCCTCGCCTAAAAATCTAATTTTTGAACTAGTAGCATTATAAATGACATTAAATACATATTCAAACACTCTAAATGCACCTGCATCTTCCCAATGCTCATCCATTCTTCCAAGCAAAACCTTTTTAAATGTCGGACAACATCATAAACGAAAATAAAATTTGTCATATTTTCAAGTGCTAAAACAAATTTTTTTCCATCTGCTTCCTATTCTACTCCAACTAAAATACCAAGGAAATTTCTCTAATACTGTATCTTCACGCATCTTATTACGTGTTTTACTGCCA
>CAZFSU010000034.1:0-26787 GCA_964521555.1 uncultured Jutongia sp.
CTGTAAAACCCTTATAGATAAAGGCTTTACAGCTTAGCTCCAACTATTCAAACTCTATCGTCCCCGGTGGCTTACTAGTCAAATCATACATTACCCTATTAACCCCCTTGACCTCATTAATAATCCGGCTCATCACCTTCTGCAGCACCTCAAACGGAATCTCCGCCGCCTCTGCTGTCATGAAATCAATCGTGTTCACCGCGCGCAATGCCACCGCATAATCATAGGTTCTCTCATCCCCCATGACGCCCACGGAACGCATATTTGTTAATGCCGCAAAATACTGTCCAATGGTCTTGTCCAAGCCGGCCTTTGCAACTTCCTCCCGGTAGATTGCATCTGCCTCCTGTACGATACGCACTTTCTCTGCAGTGACTTCACCGATGATACGGATACCCAGCCCCGGACCTGGGAATGGTTGACGAAATACCAGTTTCTCTGGAATCCCCATCTCCAGTCCCGCTTTTCGTACTTCATCTTTGAAAAGATCGCGAAGCGGTTCGATAATTTCCTTGAAATCAACATAATCCGGCAAACCACCCACATTATGATGAGATTTAATCACAGCCGATTCACCGCCCAGTCCACTTTCTACCACATCCGGATAAATCGTTCCCTGTACCAGAAAATCTACTTTACCGATTTTTTTCGCTTCTTCTTCAAAGACACGGATAAACTCTTCGCCGATAATTTTCCGCTTTTCCTCCGGCTCGGTCACTCCCGCCAGTTTACTGTAATAACGCTCCTGCGCATTGACACGGATGAAGTTTAATTCGTACGGACCATTGGGACCGAATACTTCCTCCACCTCATCGCCTTCGTCCTTACGCAACAAACCGTGATCCACAAAGACGCAGGTTAGCTGATTACCGATGGCTTTGGCCAACATTACTGCTGCCACAGAACTATCTACACCGCCGGATAACGCACACAGCACCTTACCATCGCCTACTTTTTCCCGAATTGCCTTGATCGAATTTTCAACAAAAGAATCCATGCGCCAACTGCCGGAACATCCACATACTTCCCGCACAAAGTTATACAACATCTTTGTACCTTCCTGCGTATGTAATACTTCCGGATGAAACTGAATCGCATACAGATTTTTTTCCGGATTTTCTGCTGCCGCGATCGGGCAATCTGCGGTGTGGGCTGTGATCCGAAAACCTTCCGCTGCCTTGGATATATAATCGAAATGGCTCATCCAGCAGACCGTCTTTGCGGACACATTATGAAAAAGCGGAGAACTTTGATCTATCATCGTCTCTGTCTTACCATATTCCCGAACCGGTGCTTTCTCCACCTTTCCTCCCAAAATATGCTGCATTAATTGTGCACCATAACACAGTCCCAAAACAGGGACACCTATTTCAAACAATTCCTTGCAATACGTTGGTGAATCCGCTTCGTAACAACTATTCGGACCACCTGTGAGAATAATACCCTTCGGATGCATCGCTTTGATCTGTTCCAGATCGGTCCGATAGGAATAAATTTCACAGTAAACATTACATTCTCTGACACGTCGTGCAACCAGTTGATTATACTGACCACCGAAATCAATGACAATTACTTTTTCCTGATTCATGATTCTGTCTTTCCTTTCTGACGTATTTTCGTTATCCACTCCACCGATGTGGTGCCCTTGCACATAATATCGGGTTATATTACCAATAGTGCAAATAGATTACGGAAACAGATGTTTTTCATCCATACTTATTCTCCATCATACCCTATGAAGATTTTTCATGCAAGTTCCATCCATACTTTTTTCAGAAACATTCCGGCCTTCCTTTTCTGCAAAGTCTTAATTATGTTACCAAAGGTATTGTTATTCTATGAGCCTGCCAAATATGCCTTCATACGCTCCCGCATCTCTTCAAACTGTGCCCTGGTGACTGGATTTTCTGACTGAAAAGATAACAATTTTTCCAAATATCCCTGCTCCTGCATGACCTGACGACTGGATGCAAATTCCAGTTCGAAGGCCAAGGCAATATGTCCCACCAAAAAATCCACCGGTGTCTTCTTTAACTCACGCAATATAGCATGTTCTTCCCGGTAAGCCTTCATAACCTCTGGTGAAACCACCGACTGCCGTATCTCCTCTTGGCAAAATCCATATAAAGACTCTAACGACGAATCATATGCCACCTTGAAGATATCCACTTTGTCTGCATCCCGAATGATCTTACAAAATAAGATAGTCCGTTCATCCAAACCTTGTTCGATTCGATAGGCACTATGATTCCAAATCGCACGATTTATCACATATAAATCACCGGAAAGCATATCTTTTTGTCGCATGACCTGATTGACAGATGGTTGTTCCAGATCAGCGGCAACACTTTCCTCGGATATCACTTTCACATAGTCCTGAATCATTTCCTCATCATAGAGCAATTTCACCGCAAAATGAGCATGATCTATCGATTGCGCATCTACAAAGGTACCATATCGCCTTAACTGTTCAAAACGTCCCACATCATGCAACATACCAATTAGCCATGCCAGGTCAATATCATACTCCGACAGTCCTAATCCTCTGGCAATCCCATCGCAAATCTGCGCCACCCGGTAAGTATGTTTGATCTTTAACAAAATCTTTTCATCATTCACATCATAATGATTCACATACCCGGCAAATGTGTGTTTGACCTGTTCCCTGTCAATGTTTCGTTTCATTTGCTTTTCCCCCTGCCGGACGAACCGACAAATCGATCCGTCTCTTTCAGCCCCTTGATTGATTTCTTGCTGTAATACGCAAAAAGAAGCCGCTCGCGTTTCCTACCCAAACGACTTCCTCACTTTGCATTAAAAATTATCCAATACGCTACCTATGATTTCGTCGAGCACTGACTCACCGGTCCTTGACCGGCTACTTTGAGGGAATCATTTTGGCAATTCTGCCTGCGAACTCGTTAAAGTTCTGCGTCTGCAAAATCACACGTCCCGGTCCGGTTAATTTCGTAAGGAATAACCCCTCACCACCCAGGAAAATATTCTTTAATCCTTTGACAGTCTCAATCTCATATTTAACACTGCGTTCAAAAGCAACCACATTACCGGTATCCACCTTAACCACTTCCCCCGGCTGTAATTCCTTTACTACCTTATCGCCATCAATTTCCAGAAATGCCATACCGCTACCGGACAAATCCTGCAAGATCAAACCTTCTCCGCCAAAAAGTCCCGCAGATAATTTCTTTGTGAAAGTAACATTCAGATTCACCGATGGCTGTGCGCATAAAAATGCTCCCTTCTGACATACCAAGCCACCCGTCTCACCTACGTTGACTGGCATAATCTCACCTGCCACTGTAGATGCAAAGGCTACCGTGGCACCCGGCTGCTGTGCGGTATAATTTGCCATAAATAGAGACTCTCCGGCAAACATTCTGCCCACACCTTTCATCAAACCACCTCTTGTATTGGTTTCCATAGTGATCCCTTCACTCTGCCATGCCATTCCACCAGACTGTGTATACATAGACTCCCCAGGCTGATCAAACATAACTTCCACTGCCGGCATTGTGTTACCCAAAATTCTGTACTGCATATTCCTCCCCTTTCTCGTGTTTGTGACAAGCAAATGCTCTAATCACTGTCACCGCTTTGGTTCTTTTCATTTTATCCTAAAACATTCAGATACAACAAGAGTATCCAAATTCGCAGATGCATTTCAATACCTCTGCTAAATAATATTTTAGCATAGAATTATATATTTGAAAACTATAAGTTTCTATGTGCAAATCCAATTCTTATTCACACCACAACATACAAAAAGATCCATTACAATCTTGTAATGGACCCTTTTGTCAAACCGGGGAATCGCACTTTACACGCCCTCACACTATACTATTTTTTACCGCAAAAGCAATAATGGATCTACCGTTTCTTTCTTTTCTTTTACCTGAAAATACAGGTTCGCTCCCTCCTCTGAATAATACTGGCTCGGGGTTGCGATCGTTGCAAACGTTTCTCCCTCTTTCACTGTATCTCCGGCTTTCACCTTGACATCTTTTAACTGACCATATACCAATGTATATTGATTACCAATATTCATTGTCACAGTCATCCCTGTCTCATCCTTTTTCTTGACCGACAGAACCTCTCCCGCAGCCGCTGCCTTTACCTTCGTTCCCTCTTTCGCCTCAATGACTATCGCCGGATTGCTTCGATATTGTGCTAATGTTTTGAAATACGTAGTTCCTGACATATCATATTTCATGATTACATCGCCGCTAACCGGCCACAACAATCCTTTTTCCTCCTGGAAAGAGAGCTGTGTTGCCATTGTTTCAGCAGCTTTAGCCGAAGATGTCTTTTTATTCTTTTTCTCTGATGCATCGCTGGTTGCAGATTTCTCTTTTTCGTCTGACGTATTTTTCGACGCTTTAGACTCCTTTTTCGTCTCTGTCGTTTCATCTGTCTGTTGTTTTGCATCCTTGGTATCTGTTCCCTTTTCCTCGACAGACGAATCCAGAGATTTACCAACGGCCGCCGCATCCTCGTCCACCTTACCATCCGCTAATGTACCACTGTTGTCATTTGCATCCTTTGTACCATCTCCCGTGGCATCCTCTGGAATATCCGATTCCGGAGCTGGTGTAACTTCTCTGGCTGCCCACAGCGAATCCTCCTCCGCGGGACGGTTCATGCGATAATATACTGTACCAATGGCCAGCAAACAGATCATCGCAGTACAGACCGATACATAAAACCCTTTTTTCTTCCATATGGATTCTTTCTCTTCAAACATAATAGCTACCTGCCTTTCTATTTTATAAAAACATAAATAGTTTCACCGGTGAAACACAGGATGTCTCCCATCAAGAAAACAGCACCCCGATTCCATCGGAGTGCTACGATTTCCTCTGCTATTATTTTTGACAGATTGATAGGTTTTATACCTCTACATTTCAGAATCTTGTGACGACTTTTCCATCGGTTTCGGCGCCGGCTGTGGTGCCTGCTGAAAATCCGGCTGCTCTTGAATCGCCTGACGCATTGGCTGCGCCGCCGGATTGATGTTCCCTGAAGACCGATTCTGTAAGTCTCCTAACGAATTATTTGACATACCAGGATGATTCTGCGATGGCATCGGTTGATGATTCACCACCATTCCCTCATGCATATTCCGATATACAATCGGTGTTTGGGTATACACTTTTTTCTCATGATAATAAATTACACAGGTATCTGCTAATAAATCATGAATACCACGCTTTTCTTTATCAATCAGAATCATCAAATAACCAATCCCAATAATGACACCGGAAAGAAATTTCCCCACCGTTTCCCGATAAACCACTTCAAAAAAGGTCATGTGGCGGCCTTCCGTACTAATAACCCGTAATTGTAATGCCCGTTTTCCAAGCGTGGCACCTGTATAATATGTAAGCAGGATAAAATATGCCACCGTCAGTAAATATATGATCATATCTGCTAGAGATTGTTTGAAAACAAAATCCCGAACCAGCAGATTGCCCGGATGAGCAAAAGCTGAGATCCAAATAGGGATACGCACCACTAATAATATAGCACCGACGATCACCCAATCAATTAGGTAAGCTGCCAGACGTACGAAAAATCCGGCATATACCCGATTATCCGTTTTAGTCTGCATAGTATTTTAATACTCCTTTTCCTTTATTTTCTACGATTTCGACTGCCAACTCTGTATCTGATTTCGGACGAATATGATCCACTGCACTAAACAAAGACTGCATCATCGTATTGGCACTCTTTGGCTCAAAAAACTTAATATCCGAAGAAACGGACAGCGCTTTCGTCATTTCTGCCTTTTCCTCCTCTACTGAACCAATCCCATCAATCAAATCATGGTCCAGCGCCTGCTGTGCGGAGTAGATGCGTCCGTCAGCAATGGGTTTGACCGTATCAACACTCATATTGCGTCCGTCTGCCACGATGCCCACAAACTGATCATAAGCTTCATCCACCAAAGATTGTAAGATGTCACGTTGTTCCTCGGTCAAATCCAGTCCGCCGGACCCCATCGCTTTATTCGCACCACTGGTAATATCAATCTCCTTAATTCCCAGCTTATCATACAACTGCTTATAATTGGTTAGTGAGATAATGACACCGATGGAACCCGTCCAACAGTTACGGTTGGCATAGATCGTATCAGCCGCCATCGAGATATAATAACCGCCGGAACAAGCCTGCGATGCAAAATATGCCCAGATCGGACGCCCCGTCTGCTCTTTGTATTCCATTAATTTCAGATACATCTCATCGCTTTCATAAACCGTCCCGCCCGGACTATCCACATACAACAAAATCCCTTTATTGAGCTCACTTCTCTCCATTTGATCAATATAATCCAGATACAGATCATGATTATATTCCGAAGAACTACCGCCCCATGCACTGGTGGATGTACTTGGTGAAATCTCACCAACAATATTAATCACTCCGATAAATTCTTCCTTTGGCAACGTCACTTTACTTTGTGTAGACATCAGGCTTCCCATAAAACTACTGCCCGCTTTTTCCTCCGCATCTGTAAACCTTCCTTTGACCACATTGGATAGAACTCCCGTCACTCCCACAGCGATAATCACCGCCCCTGTAACCAGGATACCCACTAATTGTTTTGTTTTCATTTTAGTATTCCTTTCTCTTATCCCTTTTATGCTAAAGTTGTCCATGATACAAAAATATCATGGACAATTTTTAATAAAACCCGAATCTGATATTATTCATAGCCAACTTTCTGGCCGTTTTTCTTTATGTAACCGGTGATTTTACCCGCTTTATAATCTTTCTTTTTGCGGGAATCCGGAATCGCCGGATCGGTAGGATCATAGCTCACGCCATAGCTGGACTTGATGGTGGCTGGTTTCCCCAAAGGACCCGGCTTAGAACTCTTGCCTACGACAATCTTAACCGGAGTACCGGTTGGCATATAGTCATAAATCCATTTTGCATCAGCCACGGTCATACGAACACAACCGGCAGACGCCGGAGTACCCAGACGATTATAAGTGGAATAACTCAACGCCGTATGAGACTGGGAATGTACTGCGATAGCATGGAAATATACATTTCCCACGATATGGGTGCACCATCTTGCATATACCACACTTCCGTCCGGCTCATGCATTGGTTTCAAGGAATACCGCACTGCCGTACCGTTGGTACAGATGGAGTAATTACCAATCGGAGTATAAGAAGAATTTACATTCAAACCTCCCGTACCTGCATTTGTACTGACATCTCGACCTACCGATACCGTACAGCTTTTCACCGGAATATCGTATTTCTTTGTATCCTCATTATACATATAGATCGTAACAACACCTGCTGCCCGGTTCAATTCAATCGTATAACGTCCACTGCCCTTTTTCAATTTCAAAATTTTCGTCAAATCCGTCTGCTTTTCATTATTAATATAATAGAATTTGTATTTTTTCCCATTATATTTTTCATAATGCCATCCCTGTTTCCCTAAGTTCTTTTTGCCAATCTTGTAGTTCTTCTGGGCAAGCATGACTTTTTTGCCCCAATTCGTATAACCATAAGCTGTCACGGTATATTTCCCGGTTGCCTCACTAGGAATCGTCGCCACAAATTTCTTTTTCTTGTTCTTAGATGCCGCACGATAAGTTCCCAGTTTTTTCCCCGTATTACGCTTCTGAATCACATATTCCACCTTTTTAATATTCCCAGGAATATATGCTCCAGTCAGTGTCATCTTACTGGTCGCATTATTTTTTATCTTGATATCAAAGGACCCTGCAATCACCTGCTCGTCTGCATCCGCTGTAGTCACCAGCTCCTGCACAACGCCATCTGTATCCGTGATCACCGCTTTGACTGTATATAACTTTAACTTGTAATTCAGATTTTTTAATTTCACAGTAGCAACATATTTTTTCCCGGATTTTTTCGCTGCCGTTTTATACACTTTTTTGTTACTGCTGTTATAAAACTGGAAGGAAACAGACTTAACCTTCACTACGTTTTGCAAACCCTTCAACTCCATCTGGAAGGATTTCTTTTTTTCCAAAGCTGCTGTCTTTTTCTCAGCAAATGATGTGCAAGTCGGTGCAATCTCGTATGTGGTAGCGGCAATAGTTCTACCACTGGTCCAGTGTCCATTGTTCAACACTAATTTGGCATTCCAGACTCCATACGCTTTCCCTGCCTTGGTAATATCCACCGACCATTGCAAGCTTTTGCCGGTTAATGCCTGTGCAGAACCAATCAATTTCGCAGTGGATTCTGCCCTTCCCTGCTGCCATACATAAACAGAGACCTGATTTCCGCTTCCCGGCGCAATCACACTTCCTGCGGCCTCACGGGAATTCATATTGACCGTACGTTTTGCACTACCGGTATTGTCACTAAATGCCAATGCGATCTTACTCTGATGTATGGAGAAATCACATACACCGGCTTTGACCGTCTGGTCTCCTACCGTCACATAAACCGAATAACTGGTATAATCGTATTTTAAATCCTGTAACGAAATAGACCCCTGAAACGTACCATTGATTACATTTTCCTCTGTCAATGCCACCTGTTTTGACCATGCTGTCTTTTTATTGTCGGAACGATCTACTCTTACCGTCATCGTAGTATCGGTTGTCAGATCCAGACCATTTACAACATATGTGCTATTCCCCGCGCTACGGTTCGTTGTAATGGAAGATGTCAGTCCGGCAGCTTGTACTGTATTTCCATAAATCCCCGCCGTTAATAAACACAATAGCGTCAACAACATGATGTGTCCAAATGTTTGAATTTTTGCTTTCACAATATCCCTCCAATTCCCTTTTTCTACAATATTGTCTATAAGACCATGCTTTTGTCCCCAACATCATCTTAATGCATTATTCTAACACGATTTTCTGTTGTCAGCAAGGGATCTGTTCAGGAAAGATATCACAAAAATTTCGTTGATTTCATCCTTTTTTCGTCTATTTTTTTACACATTTCTATCCCCTATCCCTCAAGACAGACGTACAGCCTCAAACATACCGGATACATATTAATCGGTGTATCCACATCTATCGGGATCATATTCTCTGCGATGGCATGATCCGAATCCCACACAACACTACCATCATCCGAAGATGAAATCGTATCGCCTGATGTGACTTCCACACTGCTGCCATGATAGCCCAGATCACGCCAGGTCTTACCTTTGTCTTCTTTCTTATAATCCTGACACTGTGCAAACACAGTACAAACCAGGCATAACTGGTCATCTACAATATAATAATCATTCTTTTGGATCTCATATTCCCCTACCGCATACTCATTTTCACTACAATATTCCGCCAACGCATGGTATACTGTCGTATCTAATTTATCATTATCCACATCAGGTTCCTGACCCAGGGAAGGGATTCCCACAGATACATTCTCCGGCAAAGTAACTACCGGCTGTTCTCCCATAAAGCTGGCCCCCGCCGCCACATAGTATTTCTCATAAGCAGGTGGGTTAATGCGGTCAAATACTCCACACAAAGCTAATACCATCAATAGCACAGCCACCACACCAAATCCGATTGAAACATGTATGATCTTTCTGCGGCGCATCTTTTGCCGAAATGCCTTGCGACGCTCCAATTCTTCCGCATCCACCAGATCCGCCTTGTCGATCACCGACCATGCTAATTTCTCCTGATTAGGCAAAGGCATCGATACATTGGAATGGATGGCACTAATTTGCAAAAGATCCTGTGCATCCGCCTGATCCAACAATTCACTAATCTGCCGCTCCTGCTCTGTTACCCTGTTCTTCCGATTATTACTCTTCCCATTCCAACTTTTATTGCGTTTCTTACTCATACTCTCAGTCCTCCATTTCCACTGATATCGTCTAACTTATTCCAATATCCCACGCAATTTTCCCAAACACCGCTTGATGCGCTTTTCCACGGCATTTTTGCTCATCCCCAGTCCCTGGCCAATCTCCCTGGCCGTCATTCCATAATAATATTTCTGAATCATAATGGTACTGCCCGGCTCTCCCAATGCCTGAATCGCCCTCATCAAACGTCTGCTCTCCTCCTTTTGTTCCACCTCTTTTTCTATGTCTGTCTCTGCCGGTATCTCCATCCCCTCTTCGGAATCCAGAGCCACAGTATTATATGGTTTTACCTTCCGGTCATAATATTTAATGGCCCGCCGTTCTGCAATAATTAAAAGAAAGGACTTCACTGATCCTTTGCTTAAATCAATTCGATCCCGGCACTGATACATTTCAAAAAAGATATCGCTGACACATTCTTCGATATCCTCCTTGGATAATCTACCCTGTAACCTCCGCCAGGTTAATGCATATACCAAACCGCCATAGGTCTCTGTCAGCATACGAATCCCCTCTTTCGGTCTTTCCCGCAATGCCTCTAATAATGCTTCCTCTGTCATACCTTCTCCTTTTCTCTCACCAGCTTCCCACCTGATCATGCCTTCACATACTTATTACCATTCTATCCGGAAAAACCGCCAGAAAAAATGGCGCACCTTCCGATGCGCCTTTCTGATAATCCTATTTCATAGATTACAACTACCCATGTATCCTTTTTCTGATTCTCCTAAAAACAAACCGGAACTTACGAAATCAAGTTCCAAATAGTACCCTCCCTGGTATCCTTCACCTGAACACCACGGTCCAGCAATTCCTGGCGAATGGCATCCGCTTTCGCAAAATCCTTTTCTTTTTTGGCTTCTTTACGCTCTGCAATTTTTCCCTCGATCCAGGCTGTCAACTCTGCATCCGCACCACTGTCCTCCTCTGCTGTCTCTTCTTTTAACAGTCCCAGAGAAAGAACCTGCTCAAACTCTTCGATCAGTGCACGTTTGCTGCCATCATTGATATCCGCCTTTAATACATCATACAAAACAGTCAATGCCTGTGATGTATTAATATCACTCCCCATCGCCTGCACAAACTGATCACGGTAAGTCTCCATCTCATCCGGCTCTGCCTGCCCGTTATGATCCAGGGATGCAATTCTTTTCTTTAACTTCTCATATGCAACCTTGACATTATCCAATACTTCATAACTAAAGACCAGCGGTTTGCGATAATGAGACTGCAGACAGAACATCCGATATACCAACGGATCATATCCCTGTTCCTCTAAAGAGGAAACCGTCAGAAATCCACCCGCAGACTTACTCATCTTGCCACGCTTATCATTCAAGTGCTGTACATGGAACCAATAGTTGCACCACTTATGTCCTAAATACGACTCGCTTTGTGCAATTTCATTCGTATGATGCGGAAAAATATTATCCACACCACCGCAATGAATGTCCAGGTATTCCCCCAGATGTTTCATGCTAATGCAAGAACATTCAATGTGCCATCCCGGATATCCCACTCCCCAGGGACTATCCCATTTCAACTCTTGATCATCAAATTTGGACTTGGTAAACCATAAGACAAAATCCGTCTTACTGCGCTTATTCTCGTCCTCCTCCACATCATCACGCACCCCCACCATCAGCTCTTCCTCATTCTGGTTGGATAGCACGTAATATTCTTTTAAACGGGAAGTATCAAAATAGACATTACCTCCGGCCACATAAGCATAACCCTCATTTAATAATTTCTCAATCATATGAATAAACTCCGGGATACAATTCGTCGCCGGCTCCACCACGTCCGGTTCCTTGATATTGAGTTTGGCGCAGTCATCAAAAAATGCCTTGCGGTAAAACTCTGCGATCTCCATCACGGTTTTGTGTTCCCGCTTTGCGCCTTTGAGCATCTTATCCTCGCCACTGTCTGCGTCACTGGTCAGATGCCCTACATCTGTAATATTCATCACACGCTTTACATCATACCCGGCAAAGCGCAGAAATTTTTCCAGCACATCTTCCATAATATAACTACGCAAGTTTCCAATATGTGCAAAATGATACACCGTAGGTCCACAGGTGTACATGTTTACCTTTCCTTTTTCATTTTCCCGGAATGGCTCGATCTTTTTTGTCAATGTATTGTATAAATTCACTTCTCGCATTTCGTTTTTCCTCCATGCCTTTTCCCACTAATGTCATTGCCTATTACTTTACCGCATTTTCTATCTCTATGCAAGAATCGATTTTAAAAGTAGAAGAGAAACCACGACACTGTCATGATTTCTCTTCTGGAGAAGGTATTTTTGTTACTTATGGGGTGTAGCAAAAACTATATAATGTATTGGGGTTTACGATGATTAGTATAGCAGTACACCATAATTAAGTGTGCACAAACTTCACAATTTTTTTATTAAGTTTTTGTGCAAATTTAGCCAAACAAATCGAAAACCACTGGTTTTCTCAAAAATCTCCCTGAAAATCCAGTGGTTTTTGTTCAATTTTATCAAAAGACAGTCAAATTATTCTTCCTCATCTGTCATTTCTCCGGTTTCTACCTCCTTCTCAGAATCCGTCTCCCCGAATAAAGCCTCAAACTCTACACGGTCAATACGTTCCTTTTCCATTAACAAATCTGCACAGCTATGCAAAATATCCATATGATTCTTCAAAATATCCTCGGCGCGTTTGTAGCACTGATCAACGATCTTCTTCACTTCTTTATCAATCTTACATGCAACATCCTCGCTGTAGGTCCGGCTAACCTGACCATAATCCCGCCCAACGAATACCTCATCTTCTCCGGCATAATTAATCATGCCGACCGTCTCTGTAAAACCATACTTCGTCACCATATCTCTGGCATAGGAAGTTGCCTGCTTGATATCCCGGGAAGCACCGGTAGTCACATCATCAAAAATCAGGGACTCCGCGATACGCCCACCCAGACTAACGGTGATATCCTGTAGCATCTTTCCTTTCGTCAGATGCATCTCATCTTTTTCCGGTATCGGCATGGTATAACCGGCAGCACCCAAACCTGTTGGAATGACTGACACGATATGCACCGGTCCCACATCCGGTAATACATGGAATAAAATTGCATGCCCCGCCTCATGATAGGCTGTGATTCTCTTATCTTTCTCAGAAATAATGCGGCTTTTCTTTTCCTTACCGATTCCCAGTTTGATAAAGGATGCGTCAATATCTTCCTGACAAATATAGGACCGTCCGTCTTTGGCACAGGCAATGGCCGCTTCATTCAAGAGATTTTCCAGATCTGCACCGGTGAAACCAATGGTAGTCTGTGCGATTTTTTTCAAATCCACATCATCTCCCAGACTTTTTCCTCTGGCATGCACACCTAAAATCTCTTCACGTCCCCGCACATCCGGCCTGCCCACCGCTATCTGTCTGTCAAACCGGCCAGGGCGCAGAATCGCAGGATCCAGTATATCCACGCGGTTCGTAGCTGCCATCACAATAATTCCTTCATTATCACCGAATCCGTCCATCTCCACCAACATCTGGTTTAAAGTCTGCTCACGTTCATCATGACCGCCTCCCATACCAGATCCACGTTTTCTGGCAACGGCATCAATCTCATCTATAAATACAATACAAGGCGCTTCCCTCTTTGCTTCTGCAAACATATCCCGGACACGGGAAGCCCCCACGCCCACAAACATTTCTACAAAATCAGAACCGGATAAACTAAAGAATGGCACACCGGCCTCTCCTGCAATGGCTTTCGCCAGCAATGTTTTACCGGTTCCCGGCGGTCCCACTAACAAAACACCCTTCGGGATACGGGCACCAACCCCTGTATATTTTTCCGGAGCAGCCAGAAAATCCACAATCTCTTCCAGCTCCTCCTTTTCCTCCTTTAACCCTGCCACATCCCTGAATTTCTTGGCATTGGGATCATCCGGATCAATACGTACAGCCCGGCTCTTACCAAAATTCATCATCTTGGCATTGCCACCGCCGCCACCACCCGTCTGAGAGGATAAAAATGAAAACAACAGAAATAGCGCGATCAACCCAAAGACACATGGCAACAGTGTTGTAAGCAGCCAACTTGGTTTTTGCACATCCTGCATTTTATAATGGTCTGCCAGATCACTGTCTGCCTTTAGGATATCCTCAACCTCTGTGACATCCGACACGTAAAAACTACGACTCGTATCATCTTTATAAGTAATTTCTACCTCACCTGTTGGGGTCTCCTGATTCGGATAGATATCCACTGATTCAATCTTATCCTTGGCTACCTCCTGTCGAAATGTATTGATGTTATATCCATCTTTGGTACTATGCCCCATCTCACTGGAAATGTATACCGCGATAAATATAATGGCGACCACCAGAATATAAAATCCCAGTCCACCTGTTCTCATCTGATTTTTCATGAAAGTCTCCTTTATAAAGTAGTTAGAAAAACAGTCTCCTATTCTTCTATAAATTCAACAGAACCAATATATGGAAGATTCCGATACTTCTGTGCATAATCTAAACCATATCCCACGACAAATTTGTCTGGAATTTCAAATCCTATATAATCCACCTTGACCTCTGTCTCGCGACAGGAAGGCTTATCCAACAAGGTACATATTTTCATACTGGCAGCATTTCTGGCAGATAATAAATCTCTTGTCATCTTCAGCGTATTTCCGGAATCTATAATATCCTCCACGATCAGACAATCCAAGTCATCAATGTCCTCATCCAGATCCTTGGTAATACGCAGCCTTCCGCTGCTTTTTGTCTCATTTCCATAACTGGAAACCGCCATAAAATCCAAGGTTACCGGTATCGTCAAATGCCTGGTTAATTCACAACAAAAAAATACGCTCCCCTTTAATACGCAAATGATATGAAGTTTTTTTCCTTCATAATCCTGATTAATCTGTTCTGCCAATTCCCGAATCCTGGCATGAACCTGTTCCTCCGAAAACATCTCACGAATGATCTCTTTCACTGTGTGCTCCACCTTTCTCATAAATGTTGACGACCAAAACTTCCTTCGTTTCTTCCGTCACATAGTATCCCATACTGACGCGCTGTATCTGCGGGACCCATAGCACATTTCCCCCATCTGCTAATACCCATAGCTGTCCGCGCCGTTCCCGCGGTATCTTTTCATCCAACAGAATACGACTCAGTTTCTTCCTATGGCCACTTTGATCGATCACCAAAGTATCTCCCGGCATCGGATGCCGCCACACGGAATCAAAACCTATTTTAGCATAATCAAACCATTTCGTACAGTTATTTTTCGGAATCTGCGCGGGCAATTCCTGACGTGAATACTGCCGCATCTGCACTTCCCAAGGCAGTTCCAGGCTTTCTGTCGTCTGACTAATCCGTGTGAGCCAAACCACTTCATAATCCTTACCAGCCTGCAAACCATAAGGTAAAGAAATCCGTTTCCCGGTTTCTCCTTGTATCAGATTCATCCACCCCTGTACATGAACCCTGCCCAGATCTTTACGACTCCCTGCCATTTCTGCCATCAGTTCCAATAGAATATATGGCTGCAACACCGGATCTATGCTCAGAAACTTATATCGTTCAAACCACAGCCGGTCTGATTCCCTATGTACCAATGCCGCAGAAGCCTCCCGAACCTGACGATCCAGATAGGCCCAGACTTCCTGTAACTGCGCTGCGGTTTCCGCCACATGTTCCACCACCTCCGGCTGAATCTCCCTTTTCAAATAAGGGATGACTTCACACCGCAGTTTGTTTCTGACATATGCATGGTCCTGATTCGAAGAATCCTCTCTCCATCCGATCCCATCCATACGCAATTCCGTCTCAATCTGTTCTCTCGTCAATATAAGCAATGGACGTATAATGCCATTCTGACACGGACGCATCCCCCCCAGACCACGCACCCCACTTCCACGCATTAGCTGAAATAAGACGGTTTCTGCCTGATCATTTTTATGATGTGCCACGGCGATCTTCTGATATCCCTTGCTTTCCGCTATTTCTCGAAAACAATGGTATCGATACTGACGCCCCGCCTCCTCGATGGACATACCACTTTCTTTGGCAAGCAACGGGATATCGCAGCGGAAGCTTTCGTATGGAATCCCCAGACTCATTGCACATTCTCTGGCATATTCTTCATCTTGATCCGCTTCTGCACCCCGTATTCCGTGATGGATATGTACCGCATATAACCGCAATGCATATTCCTCCTGTAGTATTTTAAGAAAATGAAGCAAATAGACGGAATCCGCACCACCGGACAGCCCTACGATAATCCCATCCCCTGTTTCGATCAATCGATTTTTCATACAATATACTTTCAGCCGTTCATAACTCTTTTGATTCATACATACTCCTTCGTATCCTGCTTTAGCGCTTTTGTATCTCTGTCACGATGACACTCATATCATCACCTGCATATCCATTCTGTCTCGCTAATGCCTCTTCCAGAATCGCGTCTGCCAATTCATCCGGTTCCCGTACGTCACATTCCGATAAATATTCTTCCAGACTTCCCATAGTATCCTGAAAACAATCCGCTATGCCATCTGTCATCATTATAACATAATCACCATCCATTATGTCTGCATTTCCCGTAAAAGATGTCATTTCCTGACGAACACCGATCGGAAGTGCCTGTCCCTCAATCCGTTTTGTTTCCCCTCTTCTATATAGATAGGTTGCCGTTGCACCATTTTTAATAAACTGGCAACTGCCCTGATACAAGTTCAAGATCAAAATATCCGCTGTCACATAATGCTCTGTTTCTTCACAACACAGAAATACGGAATTGATTAGTTTCAATGCCGACATTTCTGAAAAACCGGCTTCTGCCATCTGCTCCAGTAATTCAATCACCGTACGGCTTTCTTCAAATGCCTTTTGTCCACTCCCCATGCCATCGGATAATGCCACCAAGGTCTCCCCACCCGGCAGGGATAAACAGGAAAATACATCCCCTGAAATCTCTTCTCCCTCTTTCGGCCGTCTGGCTACACTGGTAATCGCCCGCAAAGGGGTATCTTCTTCATAAACATAATAACTCATCTCCCTGCTAATAATCTGTCTGGAATCCTCTGATAGACGAATCGGTTTCCCCAACACTTCCCGCAATACACCTGCCACCTCTCTGGCCGTCACCAATCTGCCCCGCTGTGTTTTCGCACGCATATGTATCTCCAGCCTGCCATCCCGTTTCTCATAAAACATAATGCCTGTAGCCTGTACCCGTTTCGCCAGCAGCCTACGCACGATCCGACTTTCAGCATCTGCCGGAATTTCCTCCATCCCTTCCACCTGCTCAGCCAGACCTTCCACCAGTCTTCCCACCTCTTCCATCTGTCCTGCCATCACCTGACGATTCTCTGTCATTTTATTTCTTACGCCCATCATCATCCGGGTCATTTGTAGATTCTGATTGGTCTCTGTGATAAATCTCTCCAAATGAATACATTCCTGCAAAAATCTGGCCGGCATCTGCTCCACATCCAGCTCTCCCTGCTCCTGCGCCAGCGCCAGCATCCCAAAAATTTCCGAACGGGATAATTCCAACTGTCCCATGCAATGCTCCCTATGCTCACAGCGTTCACATACCTGTGATGCAATTTGATCCATCATTTCCCGCATTTCATGATGAGTCATCTGAAATTGTTTATCCGTTTGCTCTGATAATGCACGGGATAATTTACGAAACGACTCGGAGAAATCTTTTAATTTAAATTTTAGAATTTCTCGCATTTGTCCGTTTTTTTGATAGTCTTGCCCTCTGGTACCCACCAAATAACCCAGAGATAACAAGATCGCATATACTGCAATTTCTGTCACGGATAATGCCGCCAGCGAAGCATGTGGCAGACCTAACAGCCCCATTCCCACCATCAGTATCAGACTGATCGTTTCTTCCCGATCCGGCATTCGGTCTGATGTTCCATGCAATAAGTAACAGACACCCTCATACAAAATACGTGTAGCAGCCAGAATGAGTATTGCTTCCAAAAAATAATACCAGATGTTTTGTGTGGTATAAGGAAATAACAACAGTTTAGTCCATGACAAGATAAAATTAGATCCCGCCATAATCAGCGCAGCATGTCCCATTCTAATCTCAATGTGACGATATTTCAGTAAATCCGCTGTCAACCATAAAGCCAGCATAGATGCACCATAGATTACAACACTTTCCAAAGGTAACACCGTACTCATTCCCAGAAGTACAGTAACCGCTACAGGCAACACGGCTCCCCTTTCTGTGAAACCCGCTGCAAAGTATGCAGCTCCCACCGGATTGATTCCAAACACCACCACACGCCCCAATACAAACCCCAAGATCACCTGTAGCAGCATCCTTTTTTGAATCTGTTTCATCACACTCACCTCATTTTTACCGTCACCGGCATTATTCACGTCTCATCTGCCCACCTTCCTGAGCCGCGTGTGACCAAGTATAAAAAAGGGATATTGCACAATTTGTCAAATCTAAGTTTCAAACACAAAAAAAATTTCGACACACTTGGCGTCGAAATTTTACATCGTTCATCTGCGCTTTATTTATTCTCTGGCTCGAATACGATCTCACCTTCATGTACCAGCCCCAATTTGTCTCGGGCGATCTCTTCCACATATTCATCCGTTTCCACATATTTCTTAAAATCTTTTAGCTCTTCCTGTCGATCATCCTGTTCTTTCTGTTCCTTTTCCAGTTGTTCAATCTGTGCCGCATATGCCTTGCTCTGTTGCTTCAACACCAACTTTTTGTATGTTACAGTACCACACAAAACCAAACACAGTATGATCATTCCAACTACAGTATATGGACTTAATTTTTTTCTCTTTGGCTTAATCCGACGTGATGCCATACTGTAACATCCTCCCTTCCTTATGTTCTACCACTGTAGATCATAACATTCTAGATATGTAGACTAGTTTATTTATTATACACCCTCGTCTTTCTTTTCGCAATATTTTTTTGCCATTTTCTTGTCACTTTTCTTGTCACTTTTTTCATCTGACGATGGCATTTCTCTCTGACACTATGAATCCTTCGCTTCCATCTTTTCTTCCAGGGATTCAGAATGGCAGCCAAACGGTTACGCACCGGTTTGCTAAAGGCATACTCATACAAAACGATCCCACTTACCACCGCAACCACACCATACCAGCGGATTATCCCATCATGATATATGAGAAAAAGATAAAATATTGGTATGGAAACTGCCATCCAATACAATACATCCTCCACCGCAATCATTATTTTCCCATGAGGAATCCACCAGCGTATTAAGCGTAAAATATCATATCCTGCCATTAACAGCATACCGCTGATGGTCATAAGCAGGATAAATTGTACCTGCTGTGCAATTAATTGCTTCACTGAAACAACCTCCCCAGAAAAGAAGCTGCCTTTTTCTTGGTATCATCGATCTCTGAATATGCAAAGCTATCAATCCTGCCATCAATATCGATCTCCCCCTTTTCCAGGGACAGGCGGTTCACATGTAATTCATCCCCTCGGATTAACAAAATGCCCTGCTCTGTCTCTAAATACACCTCCGCAGCATCGAAGGAGAGCACGTCCCTCACACCGGACAGCACCGCTGTCTTTCTGGCATTAATATATACTTTATGAACACTGTTCCTCGGTCTTTCTTCCATTCTACGCTCTTCCATATCAAATATCCCTCCATCACTGTGTATCGGTTCATCCTGTCCATTTTTCCCAGCAGAACACCTACTACACAATGTATGAAGGGATGGGATATTTTATGCTATAACACTTGATAAAGTTCCTTTGCCTCTTCCTTATTATAAGTTTCTGTTACGCTTAATACCTCCACTTTGACAACCTTATCTCCGAAAGTGATCTCAATGATATCACCTACCTTGATATTCAAAGATGCCTTGGCAACCTTATCATTGACTTTGATGCGCCCCGCATCACATGCCTCATTGGCCACAGGACGTCTTTTGATCAAACGGGATACCTTTAAATATTTATCCAGCCTCATTCTTTCCCTCCTTGCCTCATCCAGAACTATGCGCGTCATTGCCTCTACACAAGCCAAAAGAGACTGCCACATATATGGCAGTCTCTACACACATTCTAGTCCAATCTTAAACTAGTTCACAGCATCCTTTAAAGCCTTACCAGCTTTGAATTTAGGAGCCTTAGAAGCCTTAATCTTCATTGGCTCGCCTGTCAGTGGGTTTCTACCTTCACGAGCTGCTCTCTGAGCTACCTCAAAAGTACCAAATCCAACTAACTGGATCTTCTCGCCCTTTGCTAACTCATCAGTTACTGTCTCGATAAAAGCCTTTAAAGCTTTCTCAGAATCTTTCTTAGAAAGATCAGTCTTCTCAGCGATTGCTGCAACTAATTCTGTCTTGTTCATGAATAAATCCTCCTCAATAAATTAATATTTCCGTAAAAACTTACAAATCTATTTATACCCTTATTATACCAGTTTGTCAAGGTTTTTCGCGAATTCTCTTGAGAAATATTACAAAATTCGATAATTTTTATATTAATCTACAGGTGTAGAAAGAGTTTTATTCAACAATCTACAATCGTTGAATAAATTTATCGAAGATTTTTATACTGTTCCCAATCTTTCATCAACGCTTGGTAACGCTGTGGCACATCACTCATATCACACTGTCGTAAACGTTCTACAATTTCCACCATCTGGTCAAATAAAGGAGTTAACCCAAGATTACCTAACGTACCTCTCAAACTATGTGCCTGCGAAAAGGCCTCCTCCACATCACCGGACGCAATCGTCGTTCCCAGCTTCTCTAATTCTCCGTCTTCCACAAATTTCAAAAAACACTCTTCATAAAATTCCTGATCATTCATAAAGCGTCCCATAGAACGATCCATGTCACATCCCAACGCTTGTAATTCCATTATCATAAGTAAACACTCCTATCCCTAAATTCTTGCTATATGAAGTCTCATACGCCACACCTCATATATTGCCGCGAACGCTATCGTCCCTTGGAAACAGCTTATTCACACTTATCCTTTTGCGAATGGTAACATAAAGGGGTATCACCTGTCAACCAATTATTGCTCCATCTGCTTCCCCAGGAAATTAGCTGCTGTAGCCGCTAACTTCTTCTCGGTATCTCCGAATGCTTCTTTCGCAGTGCGGGTCAATAATATCACGGCTCCCACCGCATCGCCTTCACATATGATCGGGTGAATCGCTTCATATAAAAACGGCGTATTCTCTCCTGCTATCGAACGGTATTTTTGTTCCATACCGGAAGCCAATACACTTTCTCTGTCATCGATTAACTGCTCCAGATCCCGACTGATTGTCTGATATAATAATTCCCGTTTTCCAGCCCCCGAAGCAGCAATAATCCGCTCGCGGTCTGCAATCGCCACAATGCATCCTGTCGTCTGCGCAAGAGCATCCGCGTACTTTCCTGCAAAGTCGCTGAGATCCTCCATCGTAGAATATTTTTTTAGAACTATACCGCCTTCCTGATCAGTATATATTTCTAACGGATCTCCCTCGCGTATCCGTAGTGTACGACGAATCTCCTTTGGGATCACTACCCTGCCTAAGTCATCCGAAACTGTCAAGCATACACCAAAAAAAATTACAGACAGCCGAAACATTTGTTCTGATTTTACCTGTAAAACCTTACCTGCTATTGCATAAGCAGAGAAAAGTCGTCAAAATTCCATTCAATTTTAATCCGCTCATTGTCATAAACCATCACTTTTGCTATAAAATTATACATAACCTCTTTCTGAGCGTCAATCGGCTGTCTGAGTAGTTTCTCCGCACATATCACATTTCTCTCCCTGATTTGTGCATGCTGTATTGCCTGGTTTAAATCCGATAATTCCCGTTCCGCCTGCTCCAGCTCTTTTCCTATACGGATTTCTTCGTCTGCATACTTGTCTTTTGACTTACGGAATGTTTCTTTATCCATCTCCCCCTCCCTATATTGCTCATACAAATCCATTTTTCTCCGCTTTAAAGCAGATTTTCCTTTGCTGAGGTAACTTATCTTGGATTTCTTCCTCTTTAGTGCTTCCTGACTGATTTTATGGGTATCCCGTTGCTGATTTTCTTCCATAAAAAGTTCAATCTGCAACTCAAAGGCTTTCCGCAGAGCAGCATCCATATCAGATTTTGCCCAATAAATTTTCTTACAATCTTCATTATCTGTATACGGCTGATGGGAACAGGACAAATATACATCCCGGCCATACGTCCTTCTCAGCCTATATCCACAATATGGGCAGAAAAAAACATTATCCTGCCGTGCAGGTTTCTTTTTGGTGTGTTTCCGCACCTTCCGCAAAGCCTCCTGCGCACGCTCAAATTCCTCCCTGCTCACAATCGGCTCATGAGTATCTTCTACTATAAGCCAATCCTTTTTGTCTGTCCTCATTTCATGCAGGTCTGACACTTTCATTTTTTTTCTTTTATGATAAACCATTGCACCGCAATATTTCTCATTGCGTATAATATCTACAATTACAGAATGTGTCCAAAGGGGATTCTTGTTGAATTTTGGATTTTTCTTTTTGACCCCTTTATATACAGAAGGGGGAGCAACCCCCTTCTCATTCAAAAGGCAGGCTACTTCACTTGTAGAAAAACCTGCTATTATCTTTTTGAAAATTAAACGGACAATATCAGCAGGAGCTTCATCAATGACCAGATGATGCTTATTCCCTTCCTCTGGCATGTACCCATAAGGTGGAACATTCACATAACGCCCTTCCTCCATAAGCCGGTACTGTGCCTGCCGCACTTTATGTGAAAGCTGCTTACTGTACAGATCGTATGTCATCATTTTAATAATTACAGCCATGCCTGCTGTCGTTCCCTCATAAGCAGAACTATCAAAATTATCATTAATGGCAATCACACGCACATCCATGGACGGTAATTCCTGCTCTAGAATGTTTCCCACTTCAATATAATTACGTCCGATACGAGATAGATCTTTTACAATGATCACATCTACCTCGCCCTGCATCGCTGACTTCATAAGACTTTGAAAACCCGGGCGCTCCATATTAGTTCCGCTCCGTCCGTCATCCACAAATTCCCTGACTTCATAATCCTTAAATTCATCACAGCTTAATAAATAATCCGTTATCAGCGTTCTCTGATTTGAAATACTCTCACTTTCATATTTTTTCCCGGCAAAATCTGAAACTTCATCCTCCAGCGATAACCGGAGATATTCCGCAATCACCATACTATGCCACGCCCTCCTTTCTCTTTTGTATAGCCTGATCTAATAAATCAAATTCATCCATAAAGTTAAACACAATCTTCATTCTCATATCTTCATAGATCTCGATACGGGTAATAAACTCTGCAATCAATTCTTTTGTCACTGCCTTAAATTTTTTTGTTCCGGATGCTTTTTTCCATTTTCCCCCTTCCAGAACACGATTCACATATTTCAGAGAATTTTTTTCCAAAGCAACAATTTCTTGTTGGAGTACATCTATTTTATCTATATATTCTTCTTTCATTTCCACATATTCTGTCTGTGTCAGCAAATTCTCCTTATAGTCGTCATAAAGTCCGGCAAGATTTTTCCGTATTCGTTCCATTTTTTGTTCCAGTTCTTTCCTATACTGATTTCTCTCCTGCTCCTGTTTCTTAATATGAGAACTTTCTGCTATTTGTTTCAGTTCATCTGCTTTTTCTGCAAATAATGCAGCCTGAAGATTAATCGCCTCCAGTACTGCCTTATCTAAATCTGTCTTGCTGAACTTCTTTGGAGTACAATACTCTTTCCCATGTACTACATAATTCGCACATTTATAATGATAATATGCCTTATCCTTTTTTGTACTAAGGGATCGAACGAGCTTCATAGCATATCCGCAATCAGCACAAAAAATCTTTCCAGAATAAATATTCTCTACTTTTGGCAGATTATATTTACCAAAATTCTTTTTAGCAGTTTCGGCTCTTTTTTCGTTAATTCGCTGTACCTTTTCAAATAGTTCTCTGCTGACAACCGCCTCATGCGCATCTTTGCTTATAACCCACTTGTCCCTATTGACGGGAGCAAGCCTTTTATTTTGATAATAACTGGCCTGCTGTTTCCCTTGTACTAAATCCCCAGTATAAGTCTGATTAGACAAAATAATCATTATCATATGTCTTGACCACGGATAAGGTCTACCGCTCCTATTTTTATTCGTATAGATTCCCTTCAGATAACGATAATAACTCGGCGATGGAATATGCATCTGGTTCAGTTTGTTATAAATCTCACTATAACCCTGCCCCAATGCTCTCCATTCATAAATCTGCCGAACAACCAATGCCGCCTCTTCATCTATAACCAGTTTATGCTTGTCCTCTTCTGACTTCTTGTAACCATATGGGGCATATCCTCCCACATACTCACCTTTTTTTCTCTTCGCCCGCATAACTGAACATACTCTTCGGGAAATATCTTTTGCATATAATTCATTGATGAAGTTATCAATCATGACATACATCTGGCTTTTTCCTTCATCATCATAAGCACTATCATAATTATCCCTTACCGAAACAAATCTCACATCATGTTCTGGAAATATATTCGTAATATAGTCTGTGGCATCTAACGCATGACGGCCAAAGCGAGACAGATCCTTTACTACGATACAGTTAATGCTGCCCGTTTCAATCTCCTCCATTAACTTATTAAACACGGGACGGTCGAAACTTGTACCTGTGAATCCATTTTCGATATATACCTTTTGGATGTTGATATCTGGCTTTTGCTTCAGGTATTCCCGAATAATTTTTTCCTGATTCTCAATACTGTCACTTTCCTCTTTTCCATTATCTATGACAGATAACCGTAAATACAATCCGGCATTATATACCTTATTCTCTGATGGCACTATCGCACCTGCTCCACCTGGTTTCCTGCTTATCCTTGCCATCCTCAAGCCTCCTTCCATTTTTCTGCTGGGATATTACTATTCCTAATAAATTCCCGTGTACCATTAAACTCATTTTCAAAATTAAAAGTAATTTTTGTGCGGTTTCCCTCAAATACATCTATTCTCTTAACCAACTGTGCCACAGTGGTCCGATTCAGTTCCTTTGCACTGGCATACTGCTCAAAACGGTCAATCCATGAGGTATCCTCCGGAGCAAGTATCTGATTTTTCATTTTTTTATTTAACTCTGCCAATTTCTGCTTTAGCTGAAGTACCCTGTCAGCATAATCTCTTTTATACTCTGTATACTCAGTTTTTGTGATCAGCCCATCTTTAACATCCTCGTAAAGCCCCTGAAGCCTTCCTGTATATTTTTGAATCTGGGACTCTGTTTCCATTTTCTGTACTTCTAATGTTTCAACCAGCTTATTCTCATCCATCTCCTGTGTGCAATATTGAACCAAGCCCTTCATATCAAGCAAGGTCCTAACATGGAGCTTGACCGCCTCCAGAACCGCCTTTGCCAGAACTTTTTCGGAAATATTGTGTTGTGTACACAGAGTTTTATCCCTTTTATTTGCTGCACATCCATAATAATAATATTTTTTCCCATTATTCGATACAACCCTTCTGTGCAACGGTTCGCCACAATCGCCACAATACAATTTCCCAGCAAGAGGGTATAACCTTTCTTGCCCTGGCGCTTTCTTGGAATCTTCACTTAGAAGTTGCTGAACCACATCAAAGTCACCTCGATTTACAATAGCCTCATGTGTCCCCTCCACCCTTATCCATTTATCCGCTTGTTTGTTATAGCGTTTTTTCTGTTTATAATTCTTTTTACTCACTTTTCCCTGCACAAGATTTCCAATATAAACTTCATTTTTAAGGATGCGAAGTATCATCTGTGCATCCCACTCTCCCCGACTATAAATACGAAATCCATTTCCGTATCGAATTCCATGCTCCCTTTTATAATCCATGGGAGTCAATATATGTTTCTCATTAAGTTTTTTTGCTATCCCAATCGCATTATATCCAGCAATATAATTTCTGAAAATGAATTTAACTACCTCTGCAGCCTCGGAGTCCACCTGAAGAACCGTTTCTCCTTGCACTTTCTGGTAACCATAGGGGGCAAAAGAGCCTATAAACTGTCCTTCTCTTCTCTTCGTGTCCAGACTGCCACGGGTTTTGTATGATGTATCTCTTGCATATTGTTCGTACATAATATTCAGAAATGGAATAATAAATTCACGTACCTTCTCATCTCCATCCACGGTATCAATGCCATCATTAATTGCAATGATTCTTACCCCATACAAATCCAAAAACTCTTCTACAGTACGCCCAACCTCTACATAATTACGCCCCAATCTCGATAAATCCTTTACAATGACACAATCTACTTTTCCTGACATAATATCTTTTTGCATGGCAAGAAAACCTGGCCGATCCATAAAGACACCAGAAAAACCATCGTCTTCATATATTTTATACAAAGACAATTCTTCCTTTTGATTCATATAGTGGGAAATTAAAGATTTCTGATTCGAGATACTGTCACTTTCATCTTTTAAGTGACCTGCAACATCGCCATCCTCGCGGGATAATCTGACATAGATGGCAGTCTTATACATCTTCGCTAATTTTTTTTGTATACTCACAAAAATACCTCCATCTGATTTTAATAAATCCTATGGAGTTTCGCTGTTTGGTTAATAATCATTTAAGGTAACTTTAATATACCATATATATCTGCAAAAATCCACAGAAATCTTCTTTTTTCCTAAAACTGACACTTATAAATCTGATCCGGCATTTAATATTGCCCTACGATAGCGACTGTTAAATCCCACCTCATTATGCTCATAACTCAGCTCCACCAAAACTTTACCAACTTTCAACATACATGGATTATTCGTCTGACTCTTGTATTGCTTAACCCGTTCTTCAGGCTTTAGTGTTTCATCTATCGTAATATCTTCAATATCTGTTAAACTTTTTCC
>CAZFSU010000035.1:0-26734 GCA_964521555.1 uncultured Jutongia sp.
TATTTACTCTCTGGCAGTCATAATTACAATTCTTACAATTCCTACACAGAGAAAGATACGTGTATATTATAGGAGCTGAATGTGCAACACGACATTTTTCTACAGACTCATTCCGAACCTCATCACCAGACCCAATTCCGGTCTCTGCAAGGTCACTGGTCAGCTTCCTCGAATACCATGCCACCATTGTACTCAGATGCTCATGCTCAGAGCCTTTCTTTGGCACATCCGCACTTAATTCCCGTATCTTTCCTACTGTTTCCATAATCTCTTCCTGTTCTGGAAGTGAAACCTCGGCATCCGACGAATACCTTTTATTAAAAATGAGACAGCCATAAGAGCTGGAAAGACGGTACAGGGCAAAGACATCCCCATGCTTCTTAAAAAACCTCCATACCTTTGTCTTTTCCCAGCCCCATCGCTGTCCCAGGGTTTCCAAAGTCAGAATGGCACCATACTTCCCATACTGGACTGCCGGTGCCATAAAAGAAAACGCATTGTTTGGATCTTCTGTCACGGTATGACACCACAAATCCAGCCATGCGTCTGCTTCATCAAATATATAATGTTCCTTTACCAGGCGCTCCGTGATGTTCCGCGGAATACACAAAAAACCATAGCCTTCTGTCGTATACACTGCCCCTTTCGTGCAGGCTGCCCCGGAACACTTCCGAACCCAGTCGGTAATCTGGTAAGTAAATTTCTTTGTACCTGCATCCAGCTTATAACGGACATATCCCAGCTGCTGCAATTTTTCTATGATATCCAGTGCTGCCTTCCGGCTCTTTATTCCCAAAATGCTTTTAAGACCTACCACTCCACCAGCCCACATCCCCGGAATCACAGTATTGGTATAACCACAATACAAAGAAGTGCCTTTCCGAAATGCTGCACGAGATGCCAGCCTGATCCAGTCACCCAGTACCCCCTTGCCCTCCGGGACAATGTTACGGGGCAACTTTACCCATTCGTAGTGCCATAAACACTTCATAAGGAACACCTCCTGCAAATTGGCATAAAAATAGGGCAGTTCCTCCAATAAAGAAACTACCCAGCAAATAAGATTACTTATTAAATTCTTACAGTTAATCCAATCAGCGAGTCTGTATCCACACCAGCCAGATACCATTTTCTTTTTATGTCCATCTCGATTCGTGTGGGAACCCATTTCCCATCCAACATAACATCCATGCCCGTTCCGCAGTGCAGACCGCCATAATACTCCTCCAGTCCAAACCGTATGTCCATGCGCCCGCTTCTTTCGTCATAAACCAGTGAACCTATTCTATCCATGTGTTCTTCCCTCCTCGCTTAGAGCATTTCCAATATTTTCACTTTCATTCATTTTTAACAAACAAAAGGACCGAATAAAAACGTTTTTCTATCCAGTCCCTTGTGTTACTATTTTCCTGATCTCAATGCTCCTTCCGCTTATAATTTGTCAATGATGGGTTGGTTCCATCTTGACAGTACCCTTAAATGATAATAAAATAAATAACACCAAATCGGCGAAACCCCTTTATTTACTGGTTTCATCCAACTTGGTGCTATTATAACAGTTTCGTCAATTCGCCTAGTGATACCTGTTGCTTTCATATAAAAATTCCTCCATTTACAGTTTTTCTATCAAATCTTATAGTATTATCTGTAAACGCAGGAATTTTATGCACTATGTTTTTTAACTTAATTTGAATTAAATTTAATTCTAACAGGATCTCAGAACAGCCAATGAAAATTAAATCTTGGAATACCCATAACTATTTACAATGGCATCCAGTTTATGCTTTGCCTGACAATACGGACATTCACTCGGTTTGTAGTTTTGATAGTCATTAATGTCAGAAACATGATAAATAGAATCCACATCAACCCCATCGACAGTATCCACTGCAGCAAAAATCGCAGATACCCCTTCCACAATACCACCATAATACTGAATCGCCTGTATACTCTGATCAATCGTCTTACCCGTGGTAGCACTGGCCAGCAGTAAAACTACATGCTTATGTTCCAGCATGGCCTCCACATTCTCACGAAAAATCACTTGTCCGCCTGTATTGATTTCTGGTGTGATCACATTCACACATTCATGAGAATTCATGGACATAATTCCCGCCGAAGTCAACTCTTCCGCCAAATATGCACCAATCACTTCACAACCATCCATACAAACAATCGTGTCTACGATATGATTATGTTTGTATTTCTTGACAAATTCCTTCGCTGCCAACTGCGCCTCATTATGACGACACTTGATCGGCGTAATATCAAGATAATAATTGATATGGGAATGATTTGTGGCAAAATGCCCCGGGATCGCCTTTAACTCAATCTTACGATTTGCCTTTGCCGGTATTTTTACCTGTCTGTCTAACATGCTGCTCATAAAATATCACCTCCTGATTTAATTTGTTACAAACGTGGACAGTTCCAGCAAAGCCAGAACTGTCCACAAAAGAAACTCTAATATATGAGAGCTCCCCAGTGCCTGCTTTACTCACTCACTGGTACTGTCACTGTTACCTTCTCCAGTTTCCAAAGCTCCTTAGCATACTCTTCAATGGTTCGATCGGATGAGAATTTACCACATTTTGCCGTATTTAACATGGCCGCTTTCGCCCATCCGGTAGTATCGCGATATGCTTCCTCTACTCTCTTCTGTGCCTCCGCATAAGAACGGAAATCCTTTAAGATGAAATACATATCAGCACGTCCACCATCGCCATCCAAAAGAGAATTATAAATATCACGGAATTCATCCGGATTACCTGGCGCATATGTTCCATCCACTAATTGAGTCAACACCTCGCGAATCTCAGAATCCATATTGTAGATATCGCGCGGATTATACTCATTGTTATGCTCATATGCGATTACTTCATCGGAAGACAATCCAAAAATAAACGCATTCTCTTTCCCGACTTCCTCAACAATCTCCACATTGGCACCATCCATCGTTCCCAAAGTCAATGCACCATTTAACATAAACTTCATATTACCGGTACCTGATGCTTCCTTGCTGGCAGTAGAGATCTGCTCAGACACATCGGCTGCTGCAAAAATAATCTCCGCGTTAGATACACGATAGTTTTCAATGAATACAACCTTGATCTTGTCATGAATGGACGGATCATTGTTGACCACATCTGCCACGCTATTAATCAATTTAATAATTTGTTTTGCACGATGATATCCGGCAGAAGCCTTCGCCCCAAAGATAAAAGTTCTTGGATAAAAATCTTTATCCGGGTTTCTCTTAAGGTCATTATACAAATACATCACATGCAAAATATTTAAAAGCTGACGCTTGTATTCGTGCAATCGTTTCACTTGTACATCAAAAATCGAACGAGGATTAATCTCAATACCATTATGTTTCTTAATGTACTCAGCCAAACGGATCTTATTCTGATATTTAATATTCATAAATTCCTTCTGGCTCAACTCGTCATCCACATATACGGATAATTCATTAATATGCGCCAAATTAGTGATCCATTCGTCACCAATCTTTTTCGTTACCCAGTCAGCCAGCAACGGATTACCATGTAATAAGAAACGACGCTGTGTAATACCATTGGTTTTATTATTAAATTTCTCCGGCATCATCAAATAGAAGTCTTTCAACTCCTGATTCTTCAGAATCTCCGTATGTAGTCTCGCCACACCATTCACGGAGAAACTGGCAGCAATCGCCAGATGCGCCATCTTAACTTGTCCATCATAGATGATTGCCATGCGTTCTACCTTACCCGCATCGCCCGGATAAGCCGCCTGAATATTTAAGATGAAACGACGGTTGATCTCCTCTATGATCTGATAGATACGAGGCAACAAACGAGAGAACAACTCTAATGGCCATTTTTCCAACGCTTCTGACATGATGGTATGATTGGTATAAGCACATGTCTTATTGGTAATGCTCCATGCCTCATCCCATTCCAAACCATATTCATCCATTAAAATGCGCATTAATTCGGCTACAGTCACAGTCGGATGCGTATCATTTAACTGGAAACAAACCTTTTCATATAGTTTATGAATATCATTATGATTTTCCATATATTTTTTGATCGCACACTGTACACTGGCGGATACAAAGAAATACTGTTGCTTTAAGCGTAACTCTTTACCGGCGATATGGTTATCATTAGGATAAAGCACCTCACAAATAGTACGCGCCAGATTTTCCTGCTCTACGGCTTTCTGATAATCTCCTTTATCAAAGGAACTCAGGTTAAAGGCATTGAGTGCCTCAGCATCCCAAATACGCAGAGTATTTACCACATTATTATTGTATCCCACAATCGGCAGATCATATGGTACCGCACGTACTGACTGATAATTCTCCTGTACAAAGGTATCTTTCCCATTTTCATCTTTACGAATGGCCACATAACCACCAAACTTAACCTCTACTGCATATTCCGGACGCTTAATTTCAAATGGATTACCATACTTCAACCAATCATCCGGTCTTTCTACCTGATATCCATTCTCAATCGCTTGTGCAAACATACCGTATTTATATCGGATACCACATCCGTATGCCGGATATCCTAACGTTGATAATGAATCCAGGAAACATGCTGCCAAACGTCCCAGACCACCGTTACCCAGTGCTGCATCCGGCTCCTGATCTTCGATAACGTCCAGATTCAGACCCAATTCCTCAATCGCTTCTTTGATTGCCTTGTTTCCCTTTAGGTTAATAATAATATTTCCTAACGCACGGCCTGTCAAAAACTCCATTGACAAATAATATACTGTCTTTACATCCTGCTCCTCATAAGTCCTATGAGTAGCCATCCATTGATCAACGATAAAATCTTTCACCGCATAGGAAACTGCCTGGAATATCTGTTGGTCATCTGCTTCCTTAATCTTCTTACGGAAAAGCACCTTTACGTAATCTTCGACTTCTTTCTTAAATTCTTCTTTATTAATTTCTTTCATGCTTCCTGCCCTCCTGAATGAACTATGAGAAAACGTAATACAGAACACATTATATACTACCTCGCATTAAAAATCAAATAACAAGCAGAACAGCAGGTATAATTCTTTTCTCATCTTTTCTAAAAAAAGGCATATTTTACTATTTCTCAACTTATATATAGTAAAAAAACAAAAAGGTTATCCCCTATGAAAAAATATTTTATCTTAATACTATTACTATGTGCCACTGTCTGCCTGAACGGTTGTGATGAAAAAGATTCCGCGGAAAAAGTTAAAACCATCGATTATACCGTGGTTCCCGCCGAAGATATTCCAGAAGATCTCCTGGAGATCATCGAGCCCCGCAAAGAAGTACCATTTCAGTTAACCTTTTCCGATCAATCCTATCTATATATCATCAGGGGCTATGGCAAACAAAATACTGGTGGTTATAATATCGTTATTAATGATTTTTATCAGACGAAAGACGGCCTTTATCTGGATACCGAATTATTTGGACCAGCCGCAGACGAAACTGTAGATGGGCGCATTTCCTATCCTTATATTGTGATAAAAACAGAATTAATCGACCTCCCGGTAACATTTTCTTCTTAAAAATATCATATCTTCCTCTGTAATTTTAAACTATATGTGTTACACTAACGATAAGCATTGATAATTGGAGGTATTCTATGCAAACACAATTAACAAATCAAAATACCATTTTACAAATAGACACTTTGCAAATAGAAGCACTTACAGATACTATGTTACACATTTATACCACATCTGATAACCGAAAAGGTATTGACGACCAGCCTTTTCTTTCCTATGCGATCGAAAACCACCCCAAACCAACAGGGAGTTTCACGGAACAGACTCCGCAAATATTCCATACCAGAAAACTACAGATAGAGATCTCTGCTATGGGACATCTGACCATTTCTACACTAGACGGTCAAGTAATTTGTGATGATTACACCGGTACCATTGCATCCAAAAAGGATCTTTCCCAGGAGGAACTGGACCTCATGGCCCAAGAGGGTCATGTCATCCCAGACCGTGATGCACCTTGCTCCTATCAAGTATACAAGAAATTATTTGGTGACGAACATTTTTATGGCTTGGGGGATAAAACCGGTTTCCTGGATAAAAAAGGCTATGATTATATCATGTGGAATTCGGATCTCCCAGATCCTCACGTGGAAAATCCCAGTTTCCGGGCATTGTATAAATCTATTCCTTTCTTTTTCGTCCTCCGGTCAAACATCGTCTACGGGATCTTTGTAGATAATCCCCATAAGACATTCTTTGATCTGGGATACGAAAATACAGACTACTACAGTTTTTCGGCAGCAAAAGGCGCACTGAACTATTACTTTATCTATGGTTCCACTATGGCAGAGGTTCTCGCAGACTATACCTCCTTAACCGGAAGAGCACCTCTTCCTCAACTATGGACTCTAGGATATCATCAATCCCGATGGAGCTATGCCACCGCAGATGAAGTCCGTTCACTGGCAAAAACTTTCCGCAAACTGCAAATCCCATGTGATGCTATCCATCTGGATATTGACTATATGGATTCCTTTAAGGTGTTTACCACAGATGAATCACGCTTTCCTGATCTTACTGCACTCAGCAATGAATTGGCAGAAATGGGGATTAAATTGGTCACCATCATTGATCCGGGTGTCAAAGCAGAACCCGGATATCCTATATATGATACCGGCATCCAGAAAGGATACTTTGCACAAACACCAGAGGGAGATGTATACCACAATGTCGTTTGGCCCGGAGATTCTGTTTTTCCAGACTTTACTTCCAGGAAAGTACGAGATTGGTGGGCATCTCAAACCAAATTCCAGACCAGACATCATATCCGTGGCATTTGGAATGATATGAATGAACCCGCCAGTTTCAAAGGTCCGCTCCCTGATGATGTGGTATTTCCCGGAGATCCAGACACAGGTATTCATTTACATGAAGATATCCACAATGTGTATGGACATCTGATGGCTAAAGCCACTTATGAGGGTTTGAAGAACATCGATGGGCGAAGACCTTTTGTCATCACCCGCGCTTGCTATAGTGGTACACAAAAATATTCCACCGCCTGGACCGGAGATAACCAAAGCCTATGGTGTCATCTGAAGATGTCCATTCCACAATTATTAAACCTGGGCTTATCCGGTATGCCTTTAGTCGGTACAGATATCGGTGGTTTTGGTGCCAATACTACACCCGAATTACTTTGTCGTTGGATCGAAGCAAGCTGCTTCGCGCCCTTATTCCGCAATCACAGTGGGAAATATACCCGCAGGCAGGAACCTTGGCAGTTTGACCAGACAACTTTGGATATCAACCGCAAGTATATTAAATTGCATTATCACTTCCTTCCATATTTATATGATTTATGTTATCAGGAAACACAAACCGGTCTGCCTATCCTGCGTCCTTTGGTCTTGCATTACACAGATGACCCGAATGTCACACAATGTAACGATGAATACTTGGTGGGAGACAAAATATTAGTAGCTCCTGTCACAGATCAGGGAACCACTGTCCGCTCCGTCTATCTTCCTAAAGGTGACTGGATCAATTATTGGGATGATACCTGTATCTCTGGTGGTAGATATATCCTGCAGCAGGCACCTCTAGATTATTGTCCAATCTATGTGAAAGCTGGCAGCATTCTCCCCACATATCCAGAAATGCTTTCCATTGACCCCGCCTGTATTGATACTTTGATCCTACAGTTTTATCCAGATCAGGATGGCATGGTAGAACCGTATACACATTATCAGGATAATGGAGAAGATTTTGCTTATCAGCAGGAGGAATACAACCTGTACCGTTTTACGAACCTCCCCCAGAAAACAGAAATCCCTGCCGAAAACTATCTAATACATGCAGGATATTCCCGCATTTATTCTTCCCTTTCGGTAATAGTTCACTAGCTTCCTCTTGAATAGAGAAAATCTGATATGAAATATCCGCAAAGGTAATGACATCCTCCATCTCCAAACGTGTCTTTACATGTGCGGATATTTTTCTGCCATTTACAAAGGTACCGTTCACCGATCCCCTATCTGTGATATATACCTGACTCTGATCCGCTTCCAGCAAGGCGTGATTACGACTAATCTGCTGTGGTAATAATACCAAATCTTGTCCTTTCTGCCTCCCCACCTGATACCGTCCCATAGAAAACGCAAATTGTGACGGCAGCAATTCTGTCAAATTCTGTCCCGCTTTGGAGAAAAAAATCTGCTGATGATATAATGACAAATAATAATTTGAGTTCTCTGCGGTTACCAGATCATGCTGTGATGTTTCCTTTTTCGCCTGTCTGATCCAATCCTCTGCCTGATCCGGCTTCAACCGTTCATCTTCTTTGCTTTTTTCCTGTTCATACAGATACAAATGTTCCTGCAATTCTGCCAGGGAAACTTCTCCTTTGGAGTACATATCGTATAGAGAATAATAAAAAGTTACTGCTTTTTTGTCCCCATGATCCAGATATTCCATCATGGTTTCTAACAAAGTACGAAAATTCTGATATACATCCAGTCCACTTCCCGGCAAATAACATAGCGCAATTTGGTGCTTCTTCTGATCATAATAAATATAATCCGAAATAATATAATATTCATCTACACTTAAAAAATATGCTTCACCAGCCAATAATATCTGAATAATCTGCCATAAAATCCGACAAACCCATTTCACTGATACAGGCCTCTGCTCTAATATTCTTTGCAAGGTACTATATCCCTGTACCTCATAAGAAAAACAGATCTGTTCATCTATATACTGCTGATGCATCGGCAACAAACCCGGAATCCGGTTATGTTCTATCATTTTTAGTGCCACTAATTCTTCGTTTCCCTTTTGAGACATATAATAGAATATTCTTTTCTTTCCTTCATCCCATTGTAATTCAATCACCTTTTCCCCCTCCCGTTTCTGCTTTCCAGTCCTTTTGCCGGACGATCTGTTCCGGTTGCCAAATGTCCGCTGTATATGTCCATTGGATCGTCTGTTTTTGATTCAAAAAATACTCCATGACCGGAATCGCCACCTGCATTTGCACCGTCCCCTGTCCTTTGATTTGCATTGCCGTACGCGAAATCTTTCCTTCGCTCACCTTTCCCAGCCACAAATGTTTTTGAATCTGCTGCTTCCACGCGGTATCATCCGGAAGTTCATTTTTTTCTTTTGCCTGACAAATCACAGCTTCCCTGACATTTCCTCGAAATACAATCTTATCATGTTCATAATACAAAAGATACAGTATTGCAAATATGATTCCAAAAATGAAAGGAATAATAAAAGCAGCTTCCACGGTATAACTTGCCTGTACCCATCCTTTTTTTATCCTCTTTCTCATCTTCCTCCCTATACAATCACCAAAAGGCTGCCAAATAAAATAAAAGGTGCTAACGGAATCCGTGTATCTTTACCTCTCCGGCAAATGATTAATAATATGACCGCCATAAGAAAAACTCCAATAAAACAATATGTCAACATATATAAATTACGTATGACCCCCAGGCCCATAGAAGTCATGCCAAACAGAAATCCATCTCCCATCCCCATTTGCCCATCAGAGAACCAACTTACCACACCAGATAGCAACACAGTAAGAGCAGTTCCCAATATAAGACTGATGCTGAAATTCCCTTGATAAATTTGCATACCACATAAAACAATGGTCCACACGATAACAAACGGCACGGAAATCATACGACTTCGCACATCCTCCACCGAGCAAATCAATAATCCCACCAATAAAATAATATGTATCATATCCAACGTTTCTTCTCCCATAAAGTCATATCTCACAATTACCTTCCGCACTTGCTGCAAGGTGGCAGACCGCCAATAGCAGAAAGACAAACTTTCCGAACGGTCCTGCGCAACCCCGAGCAGTCTCTGTCTTTGTGATATCTGGCACCATACGGAGTAAGATAAACCACAGCATACTCTGTTGCTGCCTTTCCCTTTGTACACGTTTCACATGCCTTATATTTTCCTCCAGATTGATTACGCATATTTTCCACCGCATCCCCCGCAATCGACTGAATCCCTAAACGCAAATAGGTACATCCAATATCCCGGTGATACACTCTTCCATTTTCTGTAACATACACATAAGTTTCATCCGTTTCCGCATTCTCTGGTATCATAGATTTGCCGGCATAGTCGTGAACCTGTATCCGCTGATATAAATGCACCTGTAATAGCCACGACGGAAGCCCGGGAATCTCTCGTTTCATATCCGTATGACAATACCCCCTGCCCTCTTGTGTCTCCCATCCTACCCGGCACAATGAACCGTCCTCCGTCTGCAAAAAAGGCTTTTGTATCCCATAAAATGCATAATCCCTCGCGGATGTAATCATCTTATCCTGCAAATCATTTTGCAAAGTTAAGGACTCAAACAGATACATAAAAGCAAATAGCGCGAAAATAAAAATTGGTACAACCAAAGATGCTTCTACAGTAATAGAACCTGTCATATCCCCACATCGTTTCATAATTCTCCCCATTTCAAAACATTTATGTTGTGGAAACCAAATAGAACCTCCTCCATCAAATCCTGAGTACCGGGGAGCACCTCTACGAATCTCTTGATTGCAATAATTAACTTGAATCTAACCATAGAATTTCCGACAGAGGATGTCCTATTTGATTGCCACAACCTTCTATTATTGATAACGATACTCCCCTGAATTACACTTTCTAACCATACCTGCCTTTTGTTTTTCCGGTAAACATCCTCCCCACAAAAACGGCATGTCATATTCAATCTGATATTGCATTCCGCTAATGCATTGTTCTAGTGAAAAAGTTGCATTATAACGTTTTTGCAAATCATTTTGAATCAAATCAAGAGTTCTAAAATGCAACTGTTGCTCCGATACCATAAACAGGAGTATCCAAAGATATTGTTGATAATTTAATGTCCCTCCCGATATACCTTTCCCTCCATCTGAATAATTCTTCGCTTTCCCACGAAATACCGTTTTATTAACACCACAGATCTCCGAATATTTCATCTGGAAATTAGATACATTCTTAAAAACGGGTACTGACTTCCCATCCAATAAGGCAGTAATATCAACACAGCTTTCTTCTACAGAAAGAATCAACAATATTGTCTGCTGTATTGCGGTAATCAACGGAGGAACTCCAAGAGCACCGGCGATCTCTGTGGCAGTGGCCAGACTTGCCGCCTGCAGAGAAGCGTCAGAACGAACATAGGCATAGTTTAAAGCAGTCCGAATAATCAGCAGCCTGCTGATAACATGTTGTAAATTGTCCCGTTCTTGTGCTGATCCTGATATCAAATATTCTATGCCGTACCGGATTGTTTTTTCTCGTTGATTAGTATAATGAGAAAATACCTGTTGTGCATAACAGACCAACACACTTTTTTCCTTGGTTGTGTCAAGAACGGAATCCTCCCAGCCTCCTTCCTCATCGCTTAAAAGATCCTTCAACAAATCAGCGGTACTATTTTCACCCTTTTTACTTTTCCTTTGAACCGTCTCCTTCTGCTTTGTATATACAGCATCTATGGTTTCCTCCGATAACCGGCTGGTATCACAGACAAGATTTAAAGTTCCGTCACGTAATAATTTACGAAAGGTTTCCAGAGGATTCCCACCCGCCTGATCCTTCCCCGATGAGGTTTCCCCGTTTTTCTCTACATCTTTCTTTATAGCATCTTCCATCCCGTTCGGCACTTCATAAGTACCATGTTCGTATTCGCTGGTTGTGTTTAGATCCCGCTGTATTGTTTCCTGCTCTTCCCTCTGAGTAAGACTATGATACTTGTCGATGACCTCTTTCGTAATATCTGCTGCCATCTGAGTTTTTAAATAGTTTTCTATTTGTTGATAAAACACTGCCGAATCTGTGAAGTTTTCTATTTGACTAAGTTCCAACGATATATTCTTTATGCGATATAGCGAAGTATAATCTCCTGAATATTGTGATATATGGAATATGCCTTCCGATTCTGGCTCTGCGCTCAAATTCTTTGATATTGTATTCAAAAACTCATTTGACAAATCAGAAACGCTATGCCCCGCATAACCGCCATAACCAAACAATCCGTATTCCTGATATAACTCTCGATTATATTCCCCAAAAACAGACATCGCTGCCACATCGGCTGCCGCCATCATATAACTATCCACTGTGAGAAAACGAACATTTTCAAAGGTTGCGGTAATTACAGATAGAATTACGCCGAAGATTAATGTCAAAAAAACTGTGATGCTTCCATTCACTGCCCCTATAGAACCATTCTCAGACCATTTCATATCACTTCTTCCCATCACCTATTGAAATATTTGTATTAATTTTACCAGCACCGGAATTAATCTGTGTAAAGGCATTATTTACGATATTGGTAATCTGCGTTCTGAATATCACCACTAACATAATTAATACAACCAAAATCAGAATAATTTCAACCACACCGATTCCAGATTCATCCTCCCAAAATTCTTGCAATTTTCTCATAATGATATCCCTTCCTTTCTTTTTGCCATTTCCTATATGCTGCGAAATGCCGCAAAAATAATCATACTTAATACGATCAAAAGCATAAGCATCATTGGCATGAGCAGTTTTGTTCCGGCTTTTTCCCCCAAAGCCTTTGCTTGTTCTTTTCTCTCGCGAAATGCATCCACTGCTTCATATTCCAATATGCGTAGTAAATCATCAGAACCCTTTCGAAGATTTTGTACCAGCAAGGTACTAAATTTCATATAAGACAACAGACCAACCCTTTTGCCAAATAACTCATACGCCTTGACCTCACTCATCCCACTCTCCATTTCCCGCATCGTCACCAACATTTCTTCATACACAAAACGATATCTTTGTTTCCCCTCGTCTCTCTTTGATAAATATTCTGTTGCAATGCGCATCCACGCTCCTTTCATCGTCATCCCCGCTCCTATTAACAGGACATATTGTTCTATCACTTCAGGATAATCCATCGCCAATTCCTCCTGACGTTTTCCAATTTCCCGGCGAATCCGGCTATCTAGCATCAGAGGTATTATCAATACTCCCAAACCACCTGCTAACAGCAGATACTTCCATAATATCCTCCGGTGTCTTTGATAAATAACCCTCTGACCCTTAATCTCCTGTGGCAATTTCATGTACTCGTCGGTTTCTGATTGTCTTGCCAACTCGAGTTGACGCTTCTCCCAATCCACCCACAACTGTTCTTTCTCACTATACTTTGGCGGATATAATGTCAAAGCAAGCGGAAATTCTTCCCTCTCTTCCCCATATGTTAAAATTGCCACAATTTCCACGGGCGTCACTTCCTCAATCTGATCCCAATGTATCGCTCCATCCGCTTCCACCAGATGCATGGCATCCGTCTGCCACTCGATACCAACAGCACTATTCGGTATCGTTGTATCCAGTCGCAAATTTTGAGTGATATAATCCGGAGAATCATTCTCTCCCAAATAGTATTTCTGTATATACTGTTTTGCATAAGCATATTGGGCCTGTAATTCTTCCGGAGAGTAACTGCGTGGTGCCACTTCCAGGATAATATCCTGTTTGCTTCCCGCCATATACGCCTCTAACTCCACGAAATCCGTATCGCCACCTGGATTTTGCCTCTTGATTTCATTGGATTGGATAATGCCCCCGTTCCCACGATCTGCCAATAACACCAGCGGCAATAAGAACAGCACCACAATCCCCAAAATAATATACGCTTTTCTTAATTTTTTTTGATATAATGCGATGCTGTCATCTCTGCTTTTTCCTACATACAATTTTTGTAGTTGCTCCACCTTAACATCCGCAAAACACCATCTGCTAAAACGCATAAGAGATGTATGAAGAAAACCTGTGATTTTCATATACTTATCCGACTAATCCTTTCACTCCAGTTATATGCCAACAGATACATTACCAACAACCCCGTCATGAAGATACGCCCCTCCCCCTGATACAGACAATCTAAAAATGTCGGCGAACATATCCAAAAATACAAAATGATACCTAAAGGTATGACGTTCATCACCTTTACCTCCATTCCCTTCCCGGCAATCATCGTCTCGATCTCTCTCCTGACCTCAATTTTTTCACTGATCCGGTCGGCTGTCGTCCGAGTGATCGCAATCAGATCTCCGCCTGTACGCTTCGCGATCTGAAAAACTTCTGCAAAACGACGAATATCCTCCACCCCTGATCGATCTGCCAACTCCGTCAGAGCCTTTTCCACCGGATAGTTTAATCGAACTTTTGCAAGGACTTCCTGAAATTCCGGTGCCAGCACAGACTGTTGTCCATATAACAACTTCAAATCTTTTTCTGCCTCTTCCAAAGCATTTTCGATGGAGTATCCTGCATTTAACGCTGCGGCAATCCCTTGCAGCCCCTCACGAAATTCCAGATTGATCTGATTCTGCCATCTTTTCTGTACACGCTTTTTCTCCACACGAATCCCGTATATTCCTGCCATGATTCCCACGATTCCCACCAATGCCATACTTCGATAGAACAAATATATTAATACCCCCACCTTCATACCCATTTCCCCAAATCCTCTGACTGCCATGACCCAAGTTGTAGGATCTCTGCTGCTTCCTTGGTTCTTTATGCAAGGTCTACTCATAATCCACCTCCAGTCCCGCATGTTGTAATTTCCCACGGTTCACAAGCATATTTCCTGTCCATTTCAAATTTCCCATAATATAGCCGCTTCCATCTTCCCCTGTCTCTTCAAACTGATAGAGCATATTAAGTCGAACTTTGTCATTCGGAGTATCTAACACTTCCGCGATAGTTAAGACTTTACGACTTTTGTCACGTAACCTCCCCATCTGTATCACAATATCAAGCGCAGATCCAATCTGATGCCGAACCGCTTCCAACGGAAGATCCATCCCGGTTAAAACCAAAGTTTCCAATCTGGATAACATATCCTCCGGACTATTGGCGTGTCCTGTGGACAGACTCCCATCATGTCCCGTATTCATGGCACTTAATAACTCACAGGCAGCAGCATCCCGGACTTCGCCCAAAATAATCCGATCCGGTCTCATACGTAATGCGGAAATAATCAAATCACGAATCGTCACTGCATTTTTCCCCTCCAAATTCGCTCCTCTGGCTTCCAATCTTACCAAATTTGAAATGCCTTGAATTTGCAACTCCGCCGAATCTTCAATCGTAATGATCCTCTCATCTGCCGGAATCGAATGTGATAATGCATTCAAAAAAGTTGTTTTTCCACTACCGGTACCACCACTGATGAAAATATTGTATTTCGCTTTTACTAAAACGTCCAGGAAGAACGCCACCGATCTGGACAATGATCCTATTTCTACCAACTTGTCCATCGTAATAGGAGAAGAAGGAAATTTTCTTATCGTCACAATCGGTCCATTAATGGCAATCGGCGGCAATACCACATTCACTCTGGACCCATCCTCCAGCCGGACATCTGCAATGGGATTGGCTTCATTCACCATACGGTTCATACGACTAACGATCTGCTGAATCACGTCTTCCAATTTACGTCTACTGGAAAATCTGCTGGGATAACGCCATAATTTCCCCTGCTTTTCCACAAAGATGTCATCCGCTCCATTCACCATGATTTCGGTAATCTCTTCATCTTCCAGCAACTCCTGCAAAACATCTAATTTTCGTAATGAATTAAAAATAGTCTGAACCAATTCCTGTTTCGTCTCCAAAGACAAATATTTCTTTTGTCCCATTTTCAGTACACGACTTTGAATTGCTTCCCATATTTCATCATCATCCATGAAATGGTCCCGGTCCAATGTCTGTAGGACTTCATTTCCAATTTTTTCCTGAATTTCCCGTTCCCACTCCTGCCTTGCCTGTTCTACCCCTGTCTGTCTCATCCCGCCTCCTTCATGGAAACAAACTGAATACGATCTAGCATCTCCCGGTCCCCTTCCCGCATTAATAATTGTTCAAACGAAATTTGTTTAATATGCTGAATCTCAGACTTTGCTTTAGGTAGATATAACACATCACAACAACGCATCAATTCTAAAGAAGTTTCTCCTAAGAATCCTATATCAAAAAAAATTTTCTGATAGTCCGTTTCCTCCGCCAATACACACAATAACTTTTGCATGTCAGATATTGTCATGCTATACAAGTCCCGATAATCCTCTACCGCGCGAATTACCGATATTCCATCCTGTGTATAAATTAAAGAGTGCAGTTTGACTGCAATTTTTTCCTTATGCTGCCTCAAATAGAAAATCAGTTCTGACATTCCCCGATTTTCTTCGATGGGTGTATACTCCTTCCATTTACTTCCACTGTGTCCCGGCATCCCATGAAACAGCTCTAAATTAAGGTATAATGTTGTATACTGTACACCATATTCCTTTGCCATTGCATATGCAAACGTACTGACCCCTGCCCCGCCATATGGGGAATACACACCAATAAATTCCACATGGTCCGAAGTGACCCTCCTGCTTTTCACTTTCATTCCATCATCATCTGCGATAACCGTCAGCAATTCCTGAACAATGCTCTCAGCCGATTGATATTTAAAAATCACCGGACGATTCATTCCCTCACGGACAACATCTCCCTCCGACAAGAAAATCAATCGGCGTATCTGTGCTTCCTGCTCCCAAATTGGGTCCCAGTCCCGCTCACCAACTAATAGCATCTCCACAGGGCTCACACGCAGGAATTTTCGCAAGCTATCCACATTCGTGAACAAACGAACGTCCAGCATGGAATTTTGATGATGATTCAAATAATCGGCCAAGCGCTTGGTATAGCCTTCCTGATCAAACATTGCGATTCGTATTTTCTTCACTTAAATTCCTCCCTTTTGTCCTATCAGTACAAGTATAAACGCAATCCATGTGACTGGTGCCAGAGGGATCACCCGATCCCTCTCATGGGATTCCGGCTGATAATATCTCTCCCAGATATACCGCCGTTCCCAAAAATACACCAGCAGGGAAATACATCTCTGTCGCAGCTCTGCCTTCCTCCATAGCCGTATCAGAGATATCATTCCCGCGATCACACTCATGACCACAAGCACTTTTCCCAGGAAATGCACACCACACAATACACTAATTACCGAGCATAATTTGACATCCCCCGCCCCAATGCCTCCCATATGATATAGGGGCCACCCAATCATCAATGGAAGTATCATGGAAACAAATCCTATGCCCAGTGCCTGAATACCTCCTTCCCAAATTCTAAATAATATCCCCAGACACCAGCCTAGGAGAATCCATTCATTTGCAACCCGATGTTCTCTCCAGTCACCGTACGCAGTTGCTGTCAAAATCAACCCTGTCACTAATATTTGCATATGGCTGCACCCCCCCTCCGAAAAGTGTGCTGCCACTATAGCATTCTGCAAATTTCCCTGTCAAGCAACCCATTTTTTAGTACCATTTCACAAAAAAATCAGGATAGAACTAGTAAAAACCAACGAAGAAAGTAGAGAAAAATTACACCTGGCATGCCCAAAAACGCCGAAACTGCCAATGTGATTTGGTTAATACTGACGATAAAATTTTCATTTATCTGCATAAGAAAATAATTACAAACATAAAGAACTACGGCACCTGACAGTCCCCGTCCTACCAAATGCAACAACCATATTTCTACTTTAAATCCCAGACAACGCACGAATGCAAGACAAATTACAACAATGATTAGGGTATTTAACATCAAATGCCACCTTTCAACCAAGCACAAGCACTTTTCCCATCACCACTTTGAATACAAGTACCTGGCCAAATCTTCTTTATACACTGTATGCATTAGAAAAAAATTTAGGACAAACGATCTTTTTCGTTGGTATAAACCACCGCCTTCGTGTCTATACTATTAATAGCTTCCATAATTTGGATAACAATATCAGAGAATCAGAGACAATATGCCGTCCCAATATGGTTTGTGCGTTGAAATAACGCAAGAAAGGATTCCTATGAATTTATTAATAAAAACAAAAAAGAAAAAAAATCTCAAACGAGAGATTTTCCTAAAGAAATCATTATTAGAAGCACAAAAGAGTTTGGAAAATGCCTATACCGGCTTGGATGCCGTAGATGATCCGGACATGATAGACAGCTATATTTATGAACTAAACGCTGCCTATCTAAGATACCGCATCATTCTCCGGGATATGAAGGAGCTTACTTCGGACGAAGAACATCAAACACCCCAAACAGATCTAGCAGACCATTTCCCCATGTCCGATTTGGTATCACGCTACCTGCGGGATTCGCGCCCTGTATTAGATACTTTTGGACTGTGAGGGTATCCATAGAGATATCATTACGTCTCACCAAACCCCATTCTACTATCAGTGCAACCGTCCCTGCCGTCAATGCTGTCGCAACACTGGAACCGCTTTGATAGCCATATCTGGCCTGCTCTTCCCGTTCCGCCGGGGATAACTGTTCCGTTCCTATCCCCGGCAACGGTCCCAGAATTTCTATCCCGGGGGCAGCAATATCCGGTTTTACTAATCCGATCCGATTATATCCGCGACCGGAATCTATCGAAATTCCCTGATTGGAACTATTATAAAATGCAACGGATATCACATTGTAATTATTCGCCGGATCACAAATGGTCGTATCGGGGTTCGCCTGCAAAAAATAAGTTTCATCCGTTATAAAATTACGTATCGGCAGCCAGATATGAAAATTGGACCCCATTTTATTTTCATTAAATACCCGGATACGCCAAATGCCTTCCTGCGGATCTGAAAAGCGCAACCGGATACATTCATCTCCACTCTCATAGGAAATCAACAGATACTCAATCTGTACTGTCGTCTGCTCAAATAGAAAGCGTACTGTACTGCGCTCTCCCAGCCTGGCAGTCGTTTTGCCACTATATTCCCCACTGGGAGAGACCAGACCCACAGAATACAGGTCAGGGGCATCACTCCAAATTTCCATCGTAAAGCCTCCCCTTCCCGGGCCGACTCTCAATTCTACATCTGTACTTTCTCCCGCCGGCACCATCTCACTATGAAAATGATGAGACATATTCGCCTCATTGCCCACTCCGGTCACAACAAAAGTTCCCCGATAATCTCCATAGTATGCTAACATTTCTCCCAGCATCCCACCCCGGTTATGTCCTCCCAGATTCGTCCCCATTCCCAAACAAATCACCAATGGCATCCGACGTTTCAATGCCTGATTCCACAAATAACGTACCCCTAACATGATATCACTTTCCGCATAGCATGGTTCATTCCCCTGAACCTGGTAGTAATCTCTCAGATTTTGTTTTGCCTCTTTGCATTTTACCATACAGATCGTAGCAAGCGGTGCGACCCCGGTAAAACCCTTGCTGTCATCCCGATTACCACACGCAAGCCCCGCCAAAAAAGTACCATGACCATTCTCGTCCCTGCTTGGCACCAAAGACCACGGATCATTGGAAGCAATCGCTTCATTTAACTCCTCTGTAGTATATTCCCGACCAAAGTCAAATCCGTCTGGTGTATGATCCTCGCCATCTGCTGTTCCAGATTCCTGAATCGTTTGATCCCAAATTCTCCAAATCCTGCTGCTCCCGTCTGCATTCACAAAGGCCGGATGAGTATAGTCGATTCCAGTATCGACAAATCCCACCATGACTCCCTGACCGTATAGCCCTAAATTAGGCATTCGCTGAATCTGCGCCACTCCCATCTCCTCTAAAATCTCATCGGAAGAAAGCAACCCATATACATGGGGAGTGATATAAACTCCCGACCAACTATCATACTGTACCCGGTCCCGGTTCATATATACCACTGCAAAACGATTTGAAATGATCTGAAAACAGTCAGCGGAATACCACTCCTTTATCAGCGCATTATCCCCCACATGCTCCACCAGATAGTCCTGATAATCCTCGGAGTATATTTGTTCTCTGCAATTACTGGCCATATTTTCTCCTGATCCACATATGTAGTTACTGTATGATATGCGGAAAAAGAAAATACGTGCCAAAACTGCCTGCATTCATCAACGTTTCCCTAAAAAATAAATTTACCGTTCGATCCTATCAACAGAGAATCCCAAGTCCATTCTTGACATCCATTTAGAATCTGCTGATGGTGATATTTGCATTGGCACCCTTTACTGTCAGTTTTTTCCCGACATACAATTTAACTGTGCCCTTCTTACCCAATGTACTCACATCTAATGTTGTCAAATTCGTACCAAAACAAGCTATAAATGTTAATTCCGTATTCTTGGAGACATCCAGGCTGGATATCCCAGTGTTGTTGCAATACAATGACTGTAATTTCGTATTACCACTGATATTCAGTCCGGTGATCCCAACATTTCCTTCCACCGACAAATACTCCAACTCTGTAAAGCAGGATGTGTCAATATTGCCTTTCACTTTGAAATCAGTACCTTCATCATCGGTTAATTCCAGACCAATTAATCTCCCGGCATCATTCCATTTATAACGGTTTCGATCATTTAAATCTTCTTCCACCATTGCGCCATTTGCACGAAGTGACGTGATAAATTTTTGCAGATTTTCCCGGTCACTTAGTGTTTTAATCGCAGGTTTTGGCGTTACCTGTGCCGGGTTATTCTTTGCTGCAACAACCACCTTACAGGTAAATTTTTTCTTACCGGTCTTGGCAGTAATCGTAGTCTTGCCTGCCTTCTTAGCCACCACTTTACCCTTCTTGTTTACCGTAGCCACCTTCTTTTTGCTGCTGGACCACTTCAATTTTTTCTTTTGTTTCTTTGTCAGATTCTTCACTTTCAGCGTAGCCGTTTTGCCCACCGTAAGGTTTAAAGATTTCTTGCTTATCTTGGCCTTACGTGCTGCATTTGCCGAAGTTGCACCCAATCCCGCCAGAACCAACGCCATCGTCATGACAAGCGCTGCTACTCTCATCAGCTTTTTCACTCTTTCCTCCTTTTCTGCGTTACTTTTCAGTAACACAACGTGCGATTTTTAGGGAAACATTGATGAATACAAGCATCTCTGCATAATTTACAGTATATTTACGTTGACTATACCCGGCTCTCTCTTATAATCTCCCCCCTATTCCACGATCCCCCGCTCTGTCAACAGCTTCATCTCACCACTGCCACGCATCTCGATCTGCGGTGATCCTTTTTTATTAATATAATCCGCCGTGATCGTCACCCGGCCAATCAGATCATCCTTAGGGATCTCATACATAATGTCTAACATAAATTCCTCAATAATTGCCCGCAACGCTCTGGCACCGGTTTTTTTCTCCGCCGCCTGTGTAGCAATGGCATGAATCGCTTCTTCATCAAATTGCAAATCCACTTCATCTAAAGCTAATAACTTCTGATACTGTTTCAGTATCGCATTCTTTGGTTTCATCAAAACCTCTGCCAACATATCTTCCGTCATCGCCTGTAGCGCAAACACCACCGGCAATCTTCCCAAAAATTCTGGAATCATACCAAATTCCCGAAGATCTTCTGTCGCTACTTTCTCCAAAATATTTTCATCCTCATCATACTTGTCCTTCAAATCGGACAGGAAACCAATGGATGACTGTCTTGTCAGACGATTTTTAATGATCTTATCTAACTCCGGAAAGGCTCCCCCACAGATAAATAAAATATTTCTGGTATTGATGGTTGTCATAGGTACCATTGCATTTTTACTGGTGGCCCCCACCGGTACCTCCACATCGCTTCCTTCCAACAATTTTAACATACCTTGCTGTACAGATTCCCCGCTGACATCGCGGCTATTCGTACTACGCTTTTTCGCAATTTTATCAATCTCATCGATGAAGATGATGCCATGCTCTGCTTTCTCCACATCATTATCTGCTGCCGCCAGTAGTTTAGATAACACACTTTCCACATCATCACCAATATATCCGGCTTCCGTTAATGAGGTGGCGTCTGTAATCGCCAGCGGCACCTGTAACAGTCTGGCCAGGGTCTTCACCAGATATGTTTTGCCACAACCAGTCGGGCCAATCATCAACATATTGGATTTCTCGATCTCAATATCATCCATACTATCTGTCAACACGCGTTTATAATGATTATACACCGCCACAGACATGACTTTCTTGGCATATTCCTGTCCAATCACATACTCATCTAACTGCTCTTTGATCCGGTGTGGTGCCGGAAGATGCTGAATATCAAAAATAACTTCGTCTTTCTTTTTTCCTTCTGTCTCCGCCGCTTTCTCCGGTTTCTTGCGTTTCAGCTTTTGACGCTTGGGCACTTCCTCATATTGCGGCGGTACGGCCCCCATATTAAACATATCCATATAAGGCATCCCGCTCATAGGAACTGCATTCAAAGTCTTTTGCATACAGTCACTGCATATGCATACACCATTCGCCATAGGCATCTTAATCATTTTGCCCGCCTTGCTCTCCGGTCTCCTGCAAATATAACAAACATCCTCATAATCCTTATCATCCTGGTTATCCTGCTTTGTCGTATCTTCTGCCATTACAATCTCCAATCCGAAACGTTTTTTAAGGAAGACTGCAGCGGAAAACTCAAATCTCCGCCTGCGGTCAAAGCTGCTTTGTGACGCTCCGACACAAAATAGCCCTGTGAAAAATTACCGCTTCCGAATAATTTTTCACAATCATAACTTTTCTCTCACCATGATCTAATCCTGCCAATTTTCCCTGACACGTCTCTTACACTTGCTTCCACAAATAATACTATAGTATACCCCAACTCCCGGAAGTTGTCCACTCCCCACACGATTGTATTTTACGGAACCCCCTCTCTGATGAGTGCGCGGTAATTGTAATTTTTATCACAGCAATGTATAATGTGATCGAACCAAAAGACAACTCAAAAACGGGGGAAATGACATGAAAGAATTAAAAGACATGTTACACACAAAAAGAACGGTAACGGAAGAACATATAAAACAGCTTCAGCAGAAAGGGCAGGAAGGAGTCCGCTATACTATAATGATGCCGGATATCCCATTTTTTGTTTTAGCTCTCATATGTGATATAGGATGGCTGATCCATCTCCTTGGCGGCATCATTTATTTTAGTACTAATGGATGTCGTTATGCATTGGACCGGATGGCCCTTATCGCTTTGACATTTGTGGTGTTGGGCGTCATTTATACAATCTACATGAACAAAATACATGAAAAAGAAATTGCCACGAAACTACAGAAAAATTTAAGTTTTGGTCTAACTGTTTACGCCGGGCTTGCAGGCGGTATCATCGGAATCGTTCAGATTGCCACATACACCAGTTTGCCATCAACTCTGATCTGGATGACTGTGGGCGGATTTATAAACTTTGTGACAGGATTGCCAATTTATCTCTCCTTCAGAAAAGGAATCGTCTATGGGATACAGTAGATTCAACCATTCCAACGTATACCGCTTGACGCACCACAACCGGGTGTGCTAAAATCTACTAAGTGTATCACGAAACAATATTTTGTTCCCGTAGTTAAATGGATATAACGGCCCCCTCCTAAGGGGCAGTTGGGGGTTCGATTCCCTCCGGGAACGTTATATGCAAAAGTGGACAGATCATTTCCCGATCTGCCCATTTTTTTGTTTCTTTTATTGAAACACGTACGATTACTTGTTAACTCCGTGCTCCTCTCCCTCAAAATCCTTCTCTTCTGTCATAGTTGTTTCCAGCACTGTATTTCCATGTCTTCTCTTCTTATAAAATCGCATCGACAGATAGGCAATCCCAGCCAGAATCACCAGATAGTACCATGCACGAATCAGGAAGAATAATAATCCTTCCAGACCACCCAGAAAACCAGACCAGGATTCTACGCAAGTATTTTTCAAACGATCTAAGAATGAATCTGTACTGGCTGGTTCCTCCTGATACTTGCTGACTTCCCGAATCGTAATATCAAGATAAGAATATGTCACATCGGTTTCTATATTTGCAATACTGGATTTCAAATCCGCGATCTTGATCTGTAAATCAAACATTTTGTCCTGGATTTTTAAGGCATATTCATCCTCTTGCGCCTTTTCCAACAAATCCATATATCGATTATATTCGGTTTCGTATATCTTTAACTCCGATTGCGCGGTTCCGTATTGTTGTGTAACATTGTCTGCACGAGAGGTCTTGCTTCTCACATCGCCAAAATCGTTTGTAGCATTCATCATCCGGTCATATTCCCCACTGGGCACTCTGACTGTAGCTGTATAAGTATTATGCTTTTCTTCGTCTTCCACAAGGTAAAAAGCATCCTGCACTCCATCATCGGTATAAGATTCCGTTTCCACAAACCCATTTGTCTGATCCAACAATTTCTTAAAGCCTTCCACTGACTTCGTGAAATCCAAGGTCTCAATCATAACATTTCCGCGGTAAATCAACATTTCCTTCGATACTTTCTGTCGTTCTGTGATCGTATTTTCTCCGGCAGTACCTTCCGTCGCTTCTGTAGAAGCTTCCGCATCTCCCTCAACCGCGTCTGTTTCCGCATCAGAGGTCACCTGCTCTGCCTGGTCTGCATTTTTCACTTCATCGCTTGTGACAGAGTCCTTTTGCTTTCCTTGCGCTGCCTCCTTCGATCCGCCACCAGAGTTCCCACAACCGGATAATACCAGTGCGAGACATAACGCCATCACTGCAATTCTCTTTTTCCCTATAACCCGTTTCATCGCTTTCATATATCTTTTCCTCCAAATCTCTATTTCATAAGCTTCTATCTATAATCACCGGATTAATACAAAAGGGTTGCAACTTTTTATGACGGATGATATTACGATCATTCCTAAAAATCAAAGAAATTCTTGCCAAAACTTTCTGTGGTGTGCTTTCGACGTTTACTATACTGCACACCCTTACTGCGCTTTTGCGCTGTTTTTTTCGTACGACCTCCATTTTTTTGATAATATTTACTATGATTTCTCCTGCCGGTCTTAGAATTAAACGCCTTTTTTTGCTGTTTCGTCCGCTTCGTATGTTGTTTCCTGCCGCCCCGGCTCTGATAGCCGCCCGTACGGCGACGGCGCTTCCGGCGATACGATGGTGACAATCTTCGCAGCAGCAACGCCAGTACAAGAATCAAAATCAATCCTAATCCAATAATCAAAGCACTCCCCAGCATTTGATTATTCAGCAGCTTGCTGGCCTTGTCCGCCAGATTCCGAACCGGTTTCATAATTTTTGAAAAAACCTTTTTCTTTTGCTTCTGCTTTGCATTGGACACTTCAATATCGCTGATCTTATCTCCCACCACATTTCTGGAGGCCTCGTCCAAATGATTCTCATTATCAGACAGCGTATAGATAATATCAGAATATCCCACCGTCCGTTTTCCATAGGTATATTTCACCTGGCCTATGACATTATCTCCCTTTTGCAACTGTTTACCATCCTGGTAAGTAACCGTCTGCTTCGCCTGTGATAATTCCACACCTTTTGGCAATACCACAGACGCATCATCTGCCAAATGCACCGGAGATTCCTCCGCATTGAAATAACTGCCATACGTATTAAATAGATCCGTATTAATATTGGTATTATCTGCATTGACCGTATATTTCTGATACTTTTCAAATCCAAAGTTTAACAGCTTGGTACTATCGGTATATTCATTTGGCTCCCCATGCTCCGGGCTGTCCCCTTTCATGATCACACACACCAACTGCATGCCATCCTTTTCGGCATAAGTCACCAAAGTATTTCTGGCGATATTCGTATATCCTGTCTTACCACCGATACAATATTTATATTCATACTTCGGCCATTTGTAACCATTCACCATCTGATGATGGTTATTCCATACACGCGTCATCTTATGTTTGTTGGTTTTAGCACAGGTATATGTCTTCGTCCCGACAAACTTCCGAAAATCAGCATTTTGCATAGCCTCTCGCGCGATCACAGCCATATCATATGCCGTTGTATAATGTTTTGGGTCCGGCAATCCATTCGGATTATTAAAATGTGTATCTTTCAGTCCCAATTCCGCTACCTTTTGATTCATCATATCCACAAAAGCATCTGAAGTACCTGCTACATGTTCTCCCACTGCCAGACATACCTCATTGGCCGATTCCAACATGATCGCATATAAGCACTGCTCCATAGACATCTGCTCGCCTACTTCACTATAGATCGTAGAACTGCCACCTTCGATGCCATATACCGCCTCCTTGGAAAAAGTCACTGTATCCGTCAAAGGACTGTTCTGCACTGCTAACATCGCTGTCATAATCTTGGTAATACTGGCAGGATAATGCTGCTTATGAATGTTTTTCTGATACAATATCGTACCCGTTGAAATTTCCATCACGATAGCAGAATTACTGGACAAGGAATCTTTATTCGGACCGGAAGGCCACTGGCTGGCTGCCGACGCCGTCTTTGCTATCCCGGAAACATTTTTATCATCGAAAGGAAATCCGCCACAAGTGGTCAACATCAAGACACCCACCAATGCCACGGATAGTATCCGTTTTAATTTCATGGTAATCCTCCATACACTCTAATTCAATTTCAAACGCACTCTATCTTTTAGTATATATTTTTTTCCTATAAAAGGCAAGATATAAAAAGTTCCCCGTCCAATGGCTGTGAGCCATAAGGAAATATGCAGATTGCATTGCTTGTGAGTGGCAATGCAACACTTTTATAAAGTATTTCTATAGTCTATTCCAATCCCTTTGCCCTTTTTATGACAACATGATATTTTTCCGGTATTTCGTTTTCCGGCATAGTTTTATGAACAGCGCAGGTTCCTGCCGCTTTTGCCGTTTCATAATACC
>CAZFSU010000036.1:0-24044 GCA_964521555.1 uncultured Jutongia sp.
TACCATAGTATAATAAATCAGTTACCTGATTACGAAGCAATGCTTTTCTCTGGCTGGAAGTTCTTCCAAGTTTTCTATAGCCTGCCATTGTGCTTACCTCCTAATTATTCATCTCCCAAGTTGAACGAAAGATCTAATTCCTCCAACTTAGCTACAACTTCTTCTAAGGATTTACGACCCAGGTTTCTCACCTTCATCATATCCTCAGGTGTACGATTGCAGAGTTCCTCTACTGTGTTGATACCAGCTCTCTTTAAGCAGTTGTAGGAACGTACAGACAATTCCAGCTCGTCGATATTCATCTCCATAACCTTGTCCTTGCTGTTTTCTTCCTCTGCGGCAATCACCTGGATCTTGGAACTCTTATCTGATAAATCAATGAAAGATTTCAAATGATCAGACAGAACCTTTGCTGCGAGACTAACCGCGTCACTTGGTTCAATCGTACCATCTGTATATACATCTAATGTCAACTTATCAAAATCAGTAATCTGACCTACACGAGTATTCTCTATCTTGATGTTTACTCTCTCTACCGGCGTAAAGATAGAATCGATCGCAATGACATTAATCGGTAAATCTTCTCTCTTATTCTTATCCGAGCTAACATAACCGCGTCCGTTTACAATCGTCATCTCAATATATAATCTGCAATCTGCGCCGCCACTCAATGTAGCAATAACCTGATCCGGATTCATAATCTCGATATCAGAATCCACCTGAATGTCAGAAGCTTTCACTACACCTTCGCCTGTGGCTTCGATGTATGCTGTTTTCACTTCATCTGTCTCGCTGTTATTTTTGATTGCCAGACTCTTGATGTTCATGATAATCTCAGAAACATCTTCCTTCACTCCAGGAATTGCAGAAAACTCATGAACAACACCGTCAACCTTAATATGGCTAACCGCTGTACCCGGCAAGGATGAAAGCATAATTCTTCTGAGAGAATTACCCAAAGTCGTACCATAACCTCTCTCCAGAGGCTCTACGACAAAACGTCCATATTTCTTATCTTCTGAAATCTCAGCAACTTTAATATTTGGTTCTTTAAAATCAAGCACTCCCAGTTACCTCCTTTTGGGGTTCTATGCTCACCTGCGCTACGGGTTATTACTTAGAATATAACTCGACGATAAGCACTTCATTTACAGGAACATCAATCTGCTCTCTCGTTGGGATCTCCTTAACAACTCCGGACAATTTTTCATGATCAGCTTCTAACCAATCAGGAACCATTCTTCCGTCTGTTACTTCCAGAATATCCTTATATCTCTGAGCTCCTTTGTGCTTTTCCTTGATCTCGATCACATCACCAGGCTTAACCTCGTAAGATGGAATGCTTACGCACTTACCATTCACTAATACGTGCTTATGTCCCACAATCTGTCTTGACTCTTTTCTGGTACGTCCATATCCCATACGGAATAATACATTGTCCAGTCTCAGCTCAAGCAGGATCATTAGGTTCTCACCTGTGGTACCATACTTTAACTTCTGTGCTCTTGCAAAATTATTTCTAAATGGCTTTTCTAATACACCATAAATGAATTTTGCTTTCTGTTTCTCTTTTAACTGAAGACCATACTCACTTGGTTTTCTTCCTACTCTGGCATTTCTATTAGACTTTTTGTCAATTCCTAAGAATACTGGATCTAAACCAAGAGTTCTACATCTCTTCAATACCGGCGTCATATCTCTTGCCATGTTTATTTCCTCCTATATAAATTCAATCGTTAATTTTTGTGTTATACACGACGGCGCTTCGGTGGTCTACATCCATTATGCGGAACCGGAGTAACGTCCTTAATGCTTGTAACATCAATACCACATGCTGCTAATGCACGGATCGCAGCCTCGCGGCCTGAACCAGGTCCTTTGACCATAACATCTACCGAAGTCAATCCGTGTGGAATTGCTGCCTTTGCCGCTGTCTCTGCAGCCATCTGCGCTGCATATGGTGTGGATTTTTTAGAACCTCTAAACCCTAATCCACCTGCGCTTGCCCATGAGATTGCATTACCTTCTGCATCTGTGAGCGTAACGATCGTATTATTAAAGGAAGACTGAATATGTGCCTGTCCATGTCCGACGTTTTTCTTGACACGCTTCTTACCTGTCTTCTTTGCTACCTGTTTAGCCATTGTCAAACCCTCCTGTTAGAATTTGTACATAAATTATCTTAATTATTTCTTCTTATTTGCGACAGTACGCTTTGGACCCTTACGAGTTCTAGCATTTGTCTTGGTCTTTTGTCCACGAACCGGAAGACCCTTTCTGTGACGGATTCCTCTATAGCATCCGATCTCCTGCAGTCTCTTGATGTTCATTGCGATCTCTCTACGAAGATCACCCTCTACAGTCTGAGAAGCATCAATGACGTCACGAATACGAGCAACCTCTTCATCCGTAAGATCCTTTACACGAGTGTCAGGATTGACGTTAGCCTCTGCCAAAATACGGTTGGAACTAACTCTACCAATACCATAAATATAGGTAAGTCCGATCTCAACACGTTTCTCTCTTGGTAAATCTACACCACTAATACGTGCCATGTGTACTTTACACCTCCGTTGTTTTTTTGTTTTTTGAAATGATACATTGATTCCCGGAATTGCAACGTTACGTGATCCACCTGACGAAGCATTCCCTCAGCCAAAACCACGCAGCAACATTTTCTTGCAACGCAGTCACAACTGAGCAGCCGCTTTAAACCGTAATCTTACTGCATAGACATCTAAACAACTCATTCCCTGCCGTGCTTCGGACTATTTCTAGCGCACATATATCCTGGAAATGAGTGGATGGCTGCCTGCGAAATGGCAACCGGTACTATGCCGCAGTCATCAATCTGCCGTGGCAAGACCAATAATGCACAAAACATGATGCCAACAGTGGCAGAGATACTAACACTGTTGAAATGACGGCCCCCTGTTTCGATTCATTATTGAAATGGGTAATCACTCCACCTACGATATCACCGCCCTGGTCTCGCCCTGATCTGACTAGATAGCATCAAATCGTGATTCCAGACGGTAACGAACAGAAAGCAAGTTCTATTTTCGATGACCTCTGATCCGTATCTGTACGGAAATGGCCACTATACGATTAGCCTTGTCTCTGTTTGTGACGTGGGTTCTCACAGATCACTCTGATACGACCCTTTCTCTTGATGACCTTACATTTTTCGCAAATCGGTTTTACTGAAGATCTAACTTTCACAGCAATAACCTCCTTTCAATAAAGTCCATTGTCTAATATAACACAAAAAAAGCAGGGGTGCAAGTCCCTGTTTTAAAAATTTTCCATTTTTATTGCCTTTGTATCGCCGGCCGGGGTTTTCTGATATTTCTGACCTGTTTTCCCGACCATTTATACATCTCATAAAGCCGCAAGCGCGGGTCTTAGTATATTATATCGTAGATCGGCTCTAACAGATCTTCCCGGGTCGTATATGTCTGATAACCCTGTTCCTCTCCGTCAGACGAACCAGTTGATACGAATATCATGTCCGACAGCAGTTCTATGCCCAGGACACTGCCATTCCGGTAATGGATCTCCATGCTTCTCTGCCCGACCACGTCGGAGTCCCTGCTATTCGTTTCTTCTAAAGCAGCTTCTGCCAGTATCCTGTAAATTTTTCTGCATTGAAGGCGGCTGGTGAGGCTTTTTTGCTCTCCATTGTCCCAATATATGATTTCTTTGATGTCCTGGGATCTTTCTTTTGTAAAAACTGTGTTTTGGTAGTTTACAGAATAGAACATACGAGATACAAACGCACATAGAAACAATAATAAAACAACAAAACTCATTAAAAAATATTTGCCATATTTTTTAATCATTAGAAATCCCTCCATAAAAATTAATATAAACCACTAGTCCACTTCCATATATGGGAATTATACGGTATCGAAGTATCATCTCCCTTATATGTAATGGTCTGATAATCTCTGATGCCACTATTCCACACCGTAATACAAGTATTTTTTGTCTTCTGATTATACCCACATCCCATTATGGTAACAGCATGACCTGATGTCTTTCCATTTTTATGATACCATGTACAATGCATATAAATAGGCCATTTTTTAGAAATTTGATTCATAACTGTATTATAGGATAGACTTTTTTTATAAACTGTATAATTTAATCCATATTTATATAATGCTTTTTTCGCCTGACTATCTGTTGCACCATCATTCATACCTATGTTCATTTTATTACATACATTTTGTGCCGTTAATGAACGATTTCCCTTTCGATAGCGCACTATAGATGCGACGCAGGCTGCCCAACACATTCCTCTTTCTTTACCCTTTTTATCTCTTTGCGAACAAGTGCACCCTGTCATATTCAATGTTTTTGCTTGTACCGTATCTATCATTAGAGGATGGGCTGCGTAATAACCTGTAGGTGTATCCGATTTTTTCACTTTTATTTCTGGATTTTTAACAAGCGATGCATTAGCCACCTCCTCTCGCACATTTTCCTCTTTATAATTTGTTGCAGCATCATACATATTCTTAATTGATGTCGTATCAGATATATGAGAGTACTCGTTATCTTCCACCTCTTCAAAAAATTCATCATAAGCAAAAGAAACCTTACTTTCTTCCTCGTTATTATTAGTCTCCAACATGGCAACTTCACTTGAATTTGCTGCATACGTTTTGCCGTGTTCAAAAAAAACCACAACTGAACTATTATCTCCTAATAATTGATTAAGTTCATCCGATGCTCCTTTCGATAGAGATGCCTGCCATTCATTATTATGTTTATATACAGACATTATCATTTTTATTTCGTTCTTTTCGATAATTGGATAATAAAAGATTTTATCAATTTCTTCAAATGAATATACAGTGTATGGCTCACCCAAAAGCAAATCATTATAAGAATCTACATCAATATCATAAATAAATTCTTTTCCTATAATATTTGCGATTAATTCTGGCGCTATCTGTTTAGCATACGTTGTGGCTTCAGCGGGTACAGATACACCACTGTATATCCCTGCTTCATCTGTGTCATTAGCCTTCACTATATATGTTGTTTGAAAAAAACATACAAAAACTATCCCTAATAGAGATAATATAAATAGATTCTTTTTTACTGGCTTCATAATATTCCCTCCCTTTGATATGTGTTTCTGACTTCTCAGTCTACAGTATAGTTTTCCTACAAATATAGTCAAGTTAAATCAATCGTCAATTTCTAACACTTTTCGACACTAAAGGAGAGTTCCACCACTTTCAAAATGCCTATATTTTCAAACAAATAAACGATCAGCCCATAGTTTTTTAAGCTGCATTACCGAAACCCATTTCCCTATTTATCTCTCCAGGTAATCCGACCCTTTGTCAGATCATAAGGAGACATCTCCATCGTCACCTTGTCACCCGGCAGAATACGGATAAAGTTTTTGCGAAGTTTGCCACTGATATGTGCCAGCACCTGATGGCCATTCTCCAACTCCACCTTAAACATAGCGTTAGGCAGCTTCTCAACTACGATACCTTCAATTTCAATTACATCTTCTTTCGACATACTACTTCTCCTTTTAACGCACTACATAATTACTATCATTACTACACCGAAACGGCATAGCTGGAACTGGTTTCAGTCCCATACTTTATGGATTTTAACAGACTTGACGCAGAAATGCAACTATCTTATGCAAATCAAACGCTTATGCTAAATCCTCACGATAGGATAATATCTCCGGTTCCCCCTCTGTAATCAGGATCGTATTTTCATAGTGTGCAGAATTCATACCATCTCTGGCTACCACTGTCCAATCGTCCTCCAGCACCCAAACTTCATAATCACCGGCATTGACCATCGGCTCAATGGCTAATGTCATGCCCTCACGCAATTTCATGCCGCGTCCGATCGGTTTGAAATTTGGCACCTGAGGTTCTTCATGAAGATTTTTGCCAATACCATGCCCCACCAGATCCCGCACGATGGAATAACCATGATCCTCCACAAAGTCCTGAATTGCCTTGGAAATATCATATAAATGATTGCCCGCCCTGGCATACTTGATCCCTTCAAAGAAACTCTGTTTTGTCACCTGGATCAAACGCTTATTATCCTCCGAGATTTCACCAACCGCATGGGTTCTGGCCGCATCGGAATGATATCCTTCATAAATCACTCCCGCATCCAGGCTGACGATATCGCCCTCCTGCAAAATTCTCTTTTTATTGGGAATGCCATGCACGACCTCATCATTAACAGATACACAGATTGATGCAGGATATCCGTTATAATTCAAAAAGGAAGGAATACAGTCAAAACTGCGAATCACCTCTTCCCCTTTGCGGTTAATATCCATCGTACTAATCCCCGGACGAATAATCTTTGCCATCTCATCATGTACGATTGCCAGAATCCTCCCGGCCTCCTTCATTTTCTCGATCTCATGCTCTGATTTAATTGTTACTGACATAGTATGTCTGCCTTCTTTCTAATATTGTTATTGGTAATGGTGAAAACGGCACTGACGATACAAACACAGATACCGTTTTCACACCTGAGTCTGATTAACCCATAATTGCTTCAATCGCCTTTGCGACACCTTCAATTCCTAACGTACCATCGATCTCGTGTAAGATTCCCTGTTTCTTGTAATACTCAATCAATGGTGCTGTCTGCTCATGGTATACATCCAGTCTCTTTTTCACTGTCTCCGGCTTGTCATCATCACGCAGCTCCAGATCACCACCACAGCTATCACAAACACCCTCTACCTTTGGTGGAATATTGACTGCATGGAATGTTGCACCGCACTTAGCACATACACGCCGTCCTCCCATACGTTCGATGATGGCTTCATCTGTCATCTCAATATCTAATGCATAGTCAATCGCTGTGCCCTGTTTCTCCAATGCGGCAGTTAATGCTTCTGCCTGCGGAATTGTTCTCGGGAATCCATCTAAAATATATCCCTTGGCACAATCCTCTTTCTGTAAACGGTCTACCACCAGATCACAAACTAATTCATCCGGCACCAGTTCCCCCGCATCCATATAGCTCTTTGCTTTCTTCCCTAACTCCGTCCCGTCTTTGATATTTTGACGGAAAATATCACCTGTCGATATTGTAGGAATACCATACTTTTTCACAATTCCCTTTGCGTGTGTTCCTTTCCCTGCACCCGGTGCACCCAACATAACAATTTTCATAATACCATAACCTCCATATTTTCTACGCTTTACGCGCGGTAATCAAGTGATTTAATCATAACGCAAAAAAGGAGTAGTTTCAACTCCCTTTTTTAATCCAGAACCGCCTCCTGATATTTCGCGATCTCTTCAATATACTGTTGTCCCAGCGGGCTTAGAGGAATCCCCTTTCTATGAATATAGCCAATGGTCATGATCTCATCCGAATCCAGACGGACCGCACAATACTCACTGCCATTCAAATCTTCACAAATGATGCCGGAACACAGAGTGAAACCATTCATCCCCACAAACAAATTTAATAAGGTAGCACGATCATTGGCATGGATGATTTTTTTGTATTCATGGGTACTAAATAGTTCCTCCGAATAATAAAAAGAATTGTTATCTCCCTGATCAAAGGCGAGGCACGGATACTCCGATAATTCCTCTAAGGTAACCCTCTGCCGTGTTGCCAGTGGATGCCCCTTCCACAGATACGCATACACATGACAATCAAAGAGAGAATGAAATTCCAAATTATTTTCCGCAAGGATTTTGGTCAACACAGCCCGGTTAAAATCATTCAGGTACAGAATGCCTATCTCGCTACGAAAATCTTTTACATTCTCAATCACTTCGCTGGTTTTCGTTTCATATACAGCAAAATCATAATCCTCCATGCCATATTGTTTCACCAACTCCACGAAAGCATTGACAGCAAAAGTATAGTGCTGCATGGATACACTGAATTTCTTTTTGATTTCTTCCTTACGAATATATCTGGATTCCACGAGTTCGTATTGTTCCACGATCTGTCTGGCATACCCCAAAAATTCTTTCCCCTCCGGTGTCACTTGCACTCCGCGGTTTGACCGGGTAAACAGTTCGATCCCGATCTCTTTCTCCAACTCTTTGATAGACGAGGATAAACTTGGCTGCGAGATAAAAAGCCGCCGAGCTGCTTCATTCATCGAGGTCGCATTCGATACCTCGATAATGTATTTGAGCTGTGTTAATGTCATATGATTTCCTCCCGTTCATTCTGCTTGCTTAACCCAACGGTATGGGTCTGGTTCGCACAGTCAGACCGGCTCCGGAAGGAATCATCCATTGTTTTTCCCATTTGTATGGGACGGAAAAGGATCATCAATAAAACGATGAACCTCGAACCCGCCATCTTCGGCCATATGAAGCTGCAAAAGCATTGCCCCGATTCCAGCCGCACCGTCAAAGAATCCAATCGGTGTGCTGACACGTTTTGGAGCGACCCGGTCTAACGCAAATCTCCACTTAATTTTTGCTTCTTTCTCTTCCAATGCACCCTCTGCATCGTTCAAAAGCACCTCTCCGCATCGCTTTGCCAAATCCAGATATTCCTGCCTGCCATCTGCCGCCCATAATCCCAGAAACATATTCACCAGACCAGCCGTACCACAGCAAACATTATGAGTATTCCAATATCCATCCGTACGCCTTTCCGGCGCGCCGATTTCTTTCACTCCTTCCACCAGATCCTGAATCATTTTAACATATTTATCTTCTCCCGTCATCTCCCACAGTTTATAAAAAAAGCGACAGGTCCCTGCCGGGCCGTGACAATATCCCAGATAAAACAAATTTGGCCGGTCCGGTAACGCATGGGGCAACAACTTTCCTTTCCCCGCCTTGCCGACCGGGACTGCCACTGATTCCATGTATTCCGGCACACCCTTTACCGCATCCCAAAACACTTCATCTTTGCTTTCTTCATACAAACGTAACAGAGTAAATCCAATCCCTCCCGTTCCCATCGGAAAATTGGGATCAATGTAATCATCTCCGGCACCAAAATATTTTGGATCGACTCCGGGATAATAACGTCTGCCCTGCCCCATATCTCTTCCCATGTTTAAAAAGATCCGGCCCGCCTCAATGGCAAAATCTTTCCAAGATGTCCTGTCCATCTGTCCGGATGCATATAGCAGAAACAGTACGGTACCCGCATTTCCCACAATCCCCGGATAACTGGACCAGCCAAAACCTATCCCATCTGCCGGTTTCTCTGCATCCCGGATGATCTGTTCTACAATATCCGACACCAGCCTGCCATATTCTTCCTCCCGGGTGACCCGGTAAAGTTGCAGCAAAGCGAAACCGACGCCACTCCATCCGCTGGAAAATGCGTAAGGAGAGAAGTTTCGTTTCAACGTTCTCTCGTTTTCCCAACGCCACTTCAAATATTTTGCCGCCTCCCTGGCTTCCTCCAGATAAGAGGATTCTTCGGTTACCTGATACAAATTTAGCAAAAAGCAAATGATTCCAGATGCTCCGGCATACATACAAACCTCGTCATAATAAATCGCCCTGCCTGCTGCTGCATCTTCCAGGGACCAGAAGATTCCCTCCGGCCCCTGTTTCTTTCTGGTATCGATAAACCGCATCACAGCTCTGGCAGTACGTAAATACCTACTCTCCATCTGCTGGCACATCCTCCTTACTATCATAACTGGTGAACTTGTTTGATGCTGCATCATAGATGATAGTTTCCGGCACTCCATCCACTACCGGGAAGGACTTTTTCGTAAACTCTGCTTCATCCAGATCGGCTGACAAATCTCCGGTTGCCTGTAAATCAGCAAAAGCATTCGAGAATGTAGTTCTCGCATCCTCCACAGATGGATTGAAATCCAGATCCTTGATAATCCCTGCATTGGTCTTTTCATCTCCGGAAACATAACCCTTATCAAGCTGAATCTTCGCTGCCTCTTCCGGATTAGCCTGCGCGAATGCTGCGCCTTTCTGCACCGCCCTGGCAAAAGCTGCCGCACCCTCAGGATTGTTTTCTATCAGTTTCTGTGTTGTCAGAGCCATACAGCAATACTCATCCACAAACTTTTCATCCGTACCGGTATCTAACAATTTGATCACATCATAATTGGATTCCACCATAGTTCCCATAGGCTCGTGTACACCAATGGCATCCACTGCACCATTATCCAGTGCTACCGGAAGATCAGACATGGCATATGCGACGAACTCAACATCTGCATCTGCGCCATTCACAGTAAATCCCAAATCAGCCAGTTTACGTTTCACCTCCAATGTGCTAGAGTCATTGAGATTCGGGACACCGACTTTTTTGCCTTTCAAGTCTTCTAACTTCGCCACTTTCGATCCATTCTTGGAATAAAATTTCGTACAGCCTTTATGTACACCCGTAACAAAGGATACCGGCAATCCATTGGCAATCGGTGTAATAAAATTACATGCCAGTCCAAAAGCCGCATCGATTTTTCCTGCCTCGATCAGTTCAATGGTTTCCGAAGAAGCCGCCACTGTAATCTCACAACTCTGTCCAATTGCCTTTAATTCCTCCTCAAAATACCCATTTTCTGCGGCAATCTGCATCGCGACGCCGCACACAGTATCCTTGCTGACCTGTATACGAACAACCTTGTCATCTTTTGAGCCGCCTCCGGCGCCATTTGAACCACTGCCACATCCTGTCAGGAGACTGGCCATCATCGTTGCCACAAGTCCAACAGCTAACATTTTTTTCTTTCTACATGTTCTTTTTTTCATTTTTTTGTACCTCTTTCCTTTTATAAATAATAATCTGGTTCAATAATTGTCCCAGCATAATCCAAAATCTGTAGTATCTGGTTGCGATATTGCGTAAAAATATCCTGCCCGCGGTTTCTCGGCTTAGAAATCTCGATATCTATGACTTTCTCCACTTTGGCCGGTCTGGCTGACATGATGACAATCTGATCCGACAAATAAACTGCCTCTTCCACATCATGCGTCACCATAATCATGGTCATGTTATGTTTTTTCCACAATTCCATGATCATATCCTGCATATTCATCCTGGTGAAGGCGTCCAGCGCCCCCAACGGCTCATCCAGAAGCAGTACCTTAGGATGGCTGACCAATGCCCTGGCCAGAGATGCCCTCTGGCACATTCCACCGGAGATCTGATGAGGATAGGATTTCTCAAATCCTTTTAACCCCACCAATTCGATAAAGCGATCTACCTCGTCTTTTTGCTCCTTGTACACCTTACGCGCTCTTAAACCAAAGGCAATATTATCGTATATCGTAAGCCAGGGAAACAAATTTGCCTGCTGAAATGCATACCCCAGATTCTCTCCCGGTTCCCGGATTTCCTGTCCATCCAGGTAGATTCCGCCGGAATCTGCCGGATTTAATCCCGCGATGGCACGAAGCAGCGTGGTTTTGCCACATCCGGACGGACCGATCAATGAAACAAAGCTTCCCGGCTCAATGGTTAAATTTACATCATTTAACGCAGTTACCTTAGAACCATCCGGATTCACAAACTCTTTATGTACATTTTTAATCTCAATCTTGCCTACCATTTGATGACTCCTTTCTGCCACTCCAGGACCCGGTCTTTCACACGGAATACCAGCGTGATCACCGCCATACAGATGACTGCCATCAATATCAGTCCGGCATATACATTCGCATAAAGCATCACACTCTTTTCCCAATTCAGATACCAGCCCAGTCCGGCATCGGCACCCAGCAACTCGGCTGTCACTAATGTCACAAAACTGCTACAGGTCGCATAAAAGATTCCCAGGAACACACTCGGCATCGCCGCCGGTACTGCCACATGAAATACTTTCCAAAACCTTCCGGCTCCCAATGTAGATGCCACTTCAAAATAGGAATTATTAATGTTTTGGATACCACTGCTGGTCATCAGCGTAATCGGAAACCACACCGCCAATGCCACCATAAATACTGCGGCCTGGTATGTAGTAGCAAACAAGGATAATACCAACGGAGACCATGAAGTAGGTGGAATCGGGCCAATGAACTTCATAAGTGGCGAAATCCAATAATTCGCCCGCTTGCTGCATCCAATCAAAATTCCGGTAAAAAATCCCAATCCGGCACCAATCGCAAAACCAATCAGTAATAATTTACCGGATGCCAACACACATTCCGCCAAAAGCCCCGCATCTGATACAAACACCCCAAAGATCCGGTCCAAACTAGGGAAAAACAACACAGAAAGCAAGGCATACTTGGAGATCACCAGATTGATTCCTGTAATCAGTATTACGGCCCCCGCATAAAACGGACCGCTATAAGTTATTTTGGTATCTAGCTTTTTAATAAAAAATGAAAGAATAAACAATAGAATATAGATCCCTGCTAAGAGTTCCAAAAAATATAAAAAGTATGGTTTATCGGCGGCAGGCTGCAATGCACTGTCCGGTATCGCCATATCTGCGATCACTGCCAATGCCAACGCTGCCAAAGGAATTAATTTTCGTATCATGATATTATCTCCACTTTCGTATCTTATGTCGCCGGCGCGGGAATGTCGATTGAAATCCACGCATCCTATTGATAGATATTTGTCGATAAATACTTAAACGCATTATCTGCCAGAATCGTAACAATATTCTTACCTTTTGCCTCCGGACGTTTCGCAATCACGGTACCCGCATATACGGCTGCTGCCGCAGACTGGCCCAAAAACACTCCATCGCTTTTCACCAGTTTGCGTCCCGTCTCGTAAGCATCTTCCGCAACAATGTCCAGACATTCATCATAAGGCAGTGTATCTCTGTCCCAAAACGCCGGAAGCATTTCCACATTGTGAAAGGCAAGCACGCCATCAATGGTATTGATCTCCGGATGATCCGGATGCTTTCTGGACTCAGGTGCCGGCTGTGCTGCAATGATTTTAATATCTGGATTTTTCTCACGGAAAAACCGGGATAGACCTGCCAACGTTCCACCTGTTCCCACCAGAGCCACCACATAATCCACCTGACCATCGGTATCATTCCAGATTTCCTGCGCCGTAGTTTCATAATGCACTTCCGGATTGTGTGGATTGCATCCCTGGTCTATATAGAGATACCCGTGCTGCTCTGCATAGGAATCCATGATGGGACGCAACTTAGCCATAGTCAAACCGCCATTACGCAGCATCTCATCAAATCCCGGCACATCCGTGGACTGTAACAATTCTGCACCATATGCCCGCAAAATCTGGGAGCGTTCCACAGATACCCCCGGCTGGATCACCACCACATATCGATACCCCCGCGCATTGGCGATGGCCGCAGTGGCAATCCCGGTATTACCACTGGTAAAATCCAGAATCGTGCCACCCGGTTTCAGTTTCCCCTCCTGCTCTGCCTTGTCGATCATATGCTTTGCAATACGGTCTTTGACACTTCCGGACGGATTAAAATATTCCAGTTTGCCCAGTATATGTGCCTCCAATCCATATTCCCGTTCGTAATTATCAAATTCTACCAGGGGTGTATTTCCCACCAGATCATCAATCGAATGTTTAATATTTGCCATAATGAACCTCTTTACTACTCAATGCCTTTACTTCTCTCTCAATCCTCTCCAAAGCCTCTGTTAAAACCGAACGCGGACATGCCGTATTGATTCGCTGGAACCCCTGTCCTGCCTGACCAAAGATCTTGCCACTGTCCAGCCAAAGCCTTGCCTTTTGGATGATTAAGTTCTCCAATTCCTGTGTATCCAGTCCCAGCTCCCGAAAATCAAGCCATACCAGATAAGTCCCCTCCAGATCCGTCATCCTGACATGAGGGATTCTCTCTTCGACAAATTTCTTTGTATACCGGATATTTTCATATACGTATTGATGCATTGCCCGATACCATTCTTCTCCATCCCGGTATGCGGCCTTGCAGGCCACCAATCCCATCACGTTTAGCTGGCTATAACCGGACTGCGCAATGGCATGGCGGAATTTCTTTCGTATCTCCCGATCCGGGATGAACAAATTAGATACCTGCAATCCTGCCAGATTAAAGGTTTTGCTTGGTGAAGTACAGGTGATGGAAATGGATGCGAAATCTTCACGGATATCCGCAAACACCTGATGCTTGCCCCGGAAAACAAAATCCGCATGAATCTCATCACTGACCACGATCACGTGATGCCGCAGACAAATTTCACCTAAGCGGATTAATTCCTCTGTCGTCCAGACCCTCCCCACCGGATTATGCGGATTACATAGAAAGAAAAGTTTAACATTTTCTGCTGCGATTTTCCTCTCCATGTCTTCAAAATCCATATGGTACTTTCCATCTGCATCCTGAATCAATGTATTATCCACTAACCGTCTGTCATTATCCAATATAATTTCCGTAAAAGGATAATACACCGGCTGTTGTAACATGATGGCATCTCCCGCTTGGGTAAAGGCATGCACTGCCATCCCCAGCGCATATACGATCCCCGGCGTCTTAACCAGCCACCGCTCCTTCACATCCCAGTCATAATGCCGTTTCATCCATTGCTTCAGAATCTCGAAATATTCTTCTCTGACTTCGCTATACCCATAAATTCCATGATTTACTTCCTGTATCAAAGCATCCTGTACATAGCTTGAAGTCTTGAAATCCATATCTGCCACCCAAAGAGGAAGTACATCCTCCGGCATCCCCCGTCTGGCAGCAAAATCATACTTTAAACAGTCTGTATTTACTCTATCTACTATGGTATCAAAATCTAAATTTCTCTCAGACATTCGCTGACACCTCCCTGCTTATTCATTTTTATATCCCTCATGGGCCTTCTCAAATGCCCTTTCCATATCGTCAATCAAATCTTCTGCGTTCTCAATTCCCACCGATAGACGCAGGATGCGGTCTGTAAGACCATTTTTCTCCCGCTGTTCTTTCGGAACATCTGCATGTGTCTGTGTCACCGGATAGGTCAGTAATGTTTCCGTCCCTCCCAAACTTTCCGCAAAACGGACCAGAGAAACCTGATTCAAGATTCCGAGAGCAAGTTCTGCACTTTCCACCTCAAATGTCAGCATCGCTCCAAACCCTCTGGCTTGCTTCTTCATAATCTCATGTCCCGGATGCTCCTTTAAGCCCGGATAGATCACACGCGTTACGTCAGATCGGGTCTGCAGCCAATGTGCGATCTGAATCGCATTAGACTGCGCTTTTTCCATCCGCACCGCCAATGTCTGGATTCCTCTGCGTACCAGGAAACAGTCAAAAGGTGCCAGATTTGACCCAACCGTTTGAATCAGATCCCGAAAAGTATGTGCCAGCTTCTCATCTTTCACCACCAGGAAACCGGCGATGGTATCATTGTGTCCGCCGAGATATTTGGTTCCACTGTGTAGAACAATATCTGCACCCAGATCCAGCGGGTTTTGGAAATACGGGGACATAAATGTATTATCCACGATAGTAAGGATTCCGTGTTTTTTCGCAAGACCACAAACCTTTTCCAGATCTGTAACATTCATCATGGGATTTGTCGGTGTCTCCAGATAGATAGCCCTGGTATTGTCCTGAATCAATGGTTCCAGATCCGTTACACTGATATTAACTTTTGTGAAATCAATGCCGTTTTTCTGATTAATCTGTTCAAATAATCGGGTGGTTCCTCCATATAGATCCGTGTCAACAATGAAATGATCTCCCGGCTCAAAGAGTTCCATTACTGCGGAAATGGCTGCCATCCCACTGGAAAAAGCAACGGCATCCGTTCCGTTTTCCAGTGAAGCCACCACTTTTTCCACATTCTCTCTGGTGGGATTCTGTGAACGGCTATAATCATATCCGGTACTCATCCCCACCCCCGGATGAGCAAAAGTAGCCGTCTGGTAGATCGGATAACTAATCGCACCATATCTGTCTGGCTTATCATCCTGTTCAATATGAATACATCGTGTCTCAATATTACATCCCATAAATCTATCCCCACTTTCATAAATCAGTTCTATTCGAGAACAAAAAATCTCGCTCTGAGATTCTCCGCCTCCGGCGGGTTGCTGCAAGCAACACCTTCCACTCCGTCGGAGTGCGATCCACACGGAGTATTTTTTATAGGATAGGAACCGTCCCGTATGGACTACTTTCCTACTCATATAAAAAATGCATGTAACCAAAGGTGATTTGATTACATGCATTATGTTAGCATCTTTTTACTCTATCGAAAAATATATATAAATTACTGCTAGCTATAGATTGAAACTATAGCTATGCCCTTTCACTTTCCGCGGAAATCATAAGCATAAGATCAACGCTTCAGCTTCCGCTTTTTCTCTTTTTTCTCTCGATACATGGACTCATCTGCCTGCTCGATCAATTTATCCATATCGATATTCATATCTGCCGGTTTGGAGGCTGTACCAATGCTGGCAGATACCGTTTGAAACTGCTTGTATGAGGCAAATTCCTGATCCAGACACTGTTGCAATTTCCTGCGCTGTGCTTCAATCTCCTCCGGTGTAAATGCCCCTTTTTCCACCACCAGAAATTCATCTCCACCAATTCGTGCCAGCAAAGCGCCCCGCATCTCTTTCCGAAGAATATCCTTTGTCAATACCAGTGCTTTATCACCCGCCTGATGCCCATATTGATCATTTACACTCTTAAAGTTATCCAGATCAATATAATACATCACAAATGCTTTAGCACTCATTTTCTCTAAACATTGGTACAGGTAGCGCCGATTATAGAGACCCGTCAAAAAGTCTGTATTGGCATTATGTATAATCATCTGCTCATAGACCCTCTCCTGCGTCACATCATTTGCCACGCCCACAGTCCCCATAACGGAGCCGTCCAAGTCAAAGAGCGGGGATTTATATGTCTGAAACTGCCGTATCTCATCCCCGATTTTGACATTTTCATCAAAGATACAGGTCTCCTGCTTCTGCATTACCTCGTATTCCGACTCCATGCAAATAAACTCCCCCTTGGCATACTCCTCCGGTTCAATGTCCCAGATATAATAATGCCCACGCCCCTCGATCTGTTCCATCGTCTTATTAACCGCTTTGCAAAAGCTTTTATTTACTTTCAGGTGCGCCCCCTCTTTATCCTTGTACCAGATCAAATGAGGAACACTATTGATCGTAGTATCCAGATAGCTCTGTGTCAGCCACAGATCCTTATACAGTTTATAAGATTGCTGCCATCTACAGAACCGGGCGGCTGCCTCCGCAGCCGACATAGGAAGTTTCCATACATCCACAACCGATTCCCAAACTTTCGGAGATAATTTATCCACCTCTCCGGCATCCATACACAAAATAATCTCTGCCCCTGATTTACACACGCCTGACAGATGCGCCAACGTTTCCTCCACGTCCACACCGCTAAAATCTGCAATCACTAAATCTGCTTGTTCCGCCAAGTCTTTCTGTAACTCCTGACTACTAAAATATTCGTGTGAGAATCTCTCCAGAGGAGAACTTTCACGAATCACATCCTGTAGTTCCGTAGTGATGTTCCAAAAATAGCAACCTATTTTACAATGATACATAGTTAAATCTCCCATCTATTATAACATTTTCTACGTTTGGCTTCGCCTTTCGCTTTGCGCAAAATGCTCCTTCTACATTCCAACATAAGTTTCCTCATCTTGTCAAGGGCTTTTTGTTTTGATACAATGACTTCACATTATTATTTATCGAAAAACAATCCCCGCGGTAAGCTTCGGGGCATGTGAACTATGCTGCACCTGCCTCGTTGAATATGCGGAAATTAATGGAGAAAATTATGCTAAGAAAACGAATTTTCCATATGATCCAGATCGGTGACAAGCGAGATTTGATCAGTAAATTTTTTGATTATTTTATCGTTTTTGTGATTCTGCTCAATCTGGGTGTGGTAATCTATGATACCTTTGACAGCTCCGTTCGTTATAAGAATATTTTAGATATCATTGAACTGATAACGTTAATTATCTTTGTAATAGAATACGCACTACGGGTATGGACGGCAGATCTGTTGTATCCAGAAGAAACAAGCGGACAGGCACGTCTGCACTTTGTCATATCATTTTATGGACTGATTGATTTATTTACATTCCTGCCATACTTTATGCCTTTTATGTTTCCTTCTGGTGTAGTGGCATTTCGTATGTTGCGGGTTATCCGTATTTTTCGCCTGTTTAAGATTAACAAACAATACGATGCGTTTAATGTCATCACCGATGTATTAAATGAAAAGAAAAACCAAATCTTTTCCTCGGTATGTCTGATCTTTGTCATGATGATTGCCGCATCGCTATGTATGTACAGTTTGGAACACGAAGCACAGCCGGATGTATTTTCTAATGCATTTTCCGGACTGTGGTGGAGTGTCAGCACTATCCTGACGGTGGGATATGGCGATATCTATCCCATCACCGGTGCCGGTAAAATCATGGCGATCATCCTGGCATTTTTAGGTGTAGGTTTGGTCGCTATCCCTACCGGTATTATCAGCGCCGGTTTCGTAGAACAATATACCAAGATCAAAAATCTGGCTGAATACCAGGAAGAAATAAATGTCAGTTTCATTACCTTAGATGTGGATAAACGTAGTAATTGGTGTAACCAGATAATCCGTAATTTAAATATGCCAAAAGGACTGTTGCTGATTGCAATTCGCCGTCGAAATGACGTGGTCATTCCCAATGGAAATACAGAGATCATCTCTGGTGATAAACTGATACTCTGCGCAGAGTCTGTTCACCAAAAAGACCAGATCCGATTAAAGGAAGTACGCATTAAAGAAAAAAGTGACTGGATCGGAAAACAAATCATGGAATTAGATATTTCCCGCCAGTCTATCATCGTCATGATCCGACGCAAAGGACATGTCATCATTCCACACGGAGATACCACAATACAGCACAATGATCTGGTAATTCTCTACGAAAAACGCACACATTAGGGAGTGTCCACAAGACACTCCCTCCTTTATTGCACAAATACCACATATCCTTTCGATACCGGAATCAGAATATTAGATTAGTTTTTCTCCCTATTCTTGACTTTGTATGTTTCCACATCATATTTCATTTCATATTCCTGAAAATACATGAGGAACTCGGGATTGCGGTTTTCTCTTATGCTTCGTTTGAGTTCTTTCATCTGTACGGAAGCACTCTTCATCTCCATCGTTGCCTCTATCACATTGATGCAGTGAGAGCCAATATTATCAATAATGCTCAGCAGATTATTAAATGCAAACCCATATTCCAGTTTACATTTCCCATTGCGCAAACGATTGATATGGCGGGACTTGAGATCATTGCACAGAGTATGTATTTCCTCCCAAAGCGCCTCTGCCCGTACGGTATTACTGGTGTCATCATGCATAAAACTGGCAGCAGCCATATCCACCAACTCCCGCAATGCACCCTTGATCACAGCAATCTCATGCTCTCCATCGGCAGAAAACCGTATCTTTTGCTCCTGAATTTCTTTCGCCACCTGAGAAATATCCGTAGCCCCATCACTGATACGCTCAAAATCGGTCAGCGAATTTAATAATCTTGCTGTCTTTTTAGACTGAGATTTCGTCATCTCATTTTCAGATACTTTCATCAAATATTTACTGACCTTGCCTACATATTTATCAACAATATCTTCCTTTTCCTGAATCTTATCATACCGTTCCTGCGTATAGCCGGATAACAGCTTGAATGACCGCAATACATTCTTTCGCGCTTTCTTAGCCATACCATTCATGGCCACATGGCTCTGTTCAATCGCCAAACGCGGATTGACCAAAAAGCGTTCCTCTAATAAATCAAAATCTGCCTGCTCTTCCTTCTCGTTCTTGGAATCCTTCACCAGGAAAAGAACCAGTTTCTCAATCCACCCAATGAATGGGAATAGAATGATCACGGTTGCCACACGAAAGACGGTATTCAACAATGCCACTGTCACAGGCTGCATGGTCATATCCAAAAATGAAAAATTAACGATCGCATTGACCGCGTAAAAGGCAATCGACCAAAATATCATACCAAACAAATCATTCAACAAATATACCAATGCGGTCCGCTTACCATTTTTATTGGTACCGATGGAAGATAACAGTACAGGGCAGGCGGCGCCAACACCGATACCCATTGTGATCGGAAAGGCAGTTGCAAAAGTGATGCTGCCTGTCATGGATAATGCCTGAAGGATACCGATGGATGCAGATGCACTCTGGAGCACTGCCGTAAACGCAATCCCAACCAGAATGCCCATAAATGGATTAGAAAACATCGTCAGGGCATTGACAAAATGAGGATTGGACTTTAATGGAGATACCGCCCCACTCATAGTCTGCATTCCCACCATTAAAATCGCAAAGCCCATCATAATATCACCAATATTGCGATATACCTGTTTCTTGGCAAACATGCGCCAACAGATTCCGATAATAGCGATAATGGCAGAGATGGTGGCAGTGGATAATAGCTGCGCCCAGCCATTATTACCTTCAATATAAGACAAGCATAGAATCCAGCCGGTAATACTGGTACCGATATTTGCACCCATGATAATACCGATTGCCTGTGCTACCCGCATCATACCGGAATTTACAAAGCCGACTACCATCACAGTCGTAGCCGAAGATGACTGGATCACTGCTGTCACACCAGCACCCAGCAGGACACCTTTGATCGGCTTATTGCTCAGTTTATACAGGATCATTTCCAGTTTGTTACCAGCAACCTTCTTCAATCCCTCACCCATCAGTGACATACCAAACAAAAAAAGCGCCACACCGCTTAACAGCGATAATATAATGGATACACCATTCATCATTGTTTTCTCCTTGTAATTAATCTTTCGAATATTCTCCCATGCGGTTTACATTCTCCTTATGTAATCCAATGGCGCAAATTAGCATCATCAGACCATGCATCCCGTCCTAATACACAAAAAATACACATCATTTACATAGTAACGTGTGCCGGGGAGAAAATCAAGAAAAAAGTGACAGGCAAAACAACTGATAGCACAAATATACCATATTATTATTTCACTTATTCATTATTTCACTGTATAACTCTTCGCCCATTTACTATAAACGGTCTTACCGTTAATCTTCATCCGGGTCCGAATGCGAATGGTAAATTTCGTCTGACTATTAACCTTAGCCTTAATTGTCTTGGTGATCTTGCCACTAATAGATGCCAGATTCTTCCACTTCTTCTGACCGGCAAAACGATATTGAGATTCGTATTCCGTACCTTCCGCCGTCTTGAATGTGATCGCCAGTTTGTTCTTTGACCTCTTATAGGTCAGCTTAGGCTTCACCAATGTGGCGGATACCGTCACCTTCACCGGTGCCGTATACTCCCCATATACATCCGTCCAGGATGTAATACGATAGGTGCGAATCCTATAGTAATAGGTATGCCCCTTCTGTACATGGGTATCATTATAAGATGCCACATCTGATCCCACCAAAAACGCGATTTGATGATATGCACCGGATGCACTGTCAGAACGCACGATCTCATAGGCATTCACTGCCGGGTCTGCTTTCCATGTTAAACGCACAGATGGAGATTTCACAATCGCGTTTTTCACCGGCGCTGTCTTAGCCTGAAATGCAGATACCGTAGCAGCTTTCGCCTCAGTCTTCCCTGCTATCCCCAACAATATCACTGCGCAACACAGGGTGATCCCCCATAATACGCCCTTAAATTTATCCTTGCTATGCTTCATGATTCATTTCCCTTTACTGTTGTCTCAACTACACTTTCCGATTCTAGTATAACGCTTTGTTCGTTCGCTGTAAATATCTTTGTATCTTCTGAAGCTGCTCCGTATGCTGTATCCGGAGTTCCCATATTCTCCTGTCTCTCTTCCTGATTTTTTAAGTATTCAATCCGACGACGCAGATATTCCAGATCCGCTTCCATCAATGCCCAGTTTTCCTTGCGCCTATGCTTATTCTTATACCTTTTCTCTGTTCTCTGGATCTCTTTGGATAATTTAAATAATTCCTGATTTTTCTGCCTTTGCAATTCCTGTTTTTGTCGGTCATGCGCAGTAGCTGCTACCGTATTCATCTTCTGTTTTGCATGATTTTTCACCTGATCTCCATCATACTTTTGGGAAACTTCTGCTTTGAGGTGACGCAATTTTTTTCGGGCTGTCCGAACCATCTTGCGTGCATGGTTTTTCGCTATGCTGATCTCCTTCTCACTATATTTCCCTGTAGCCGCCTGCCTTCTTACCAGACTCAAACTGGAATTCGCCGTGGATAATGCGTTGGATGCCTGTAGCACCGTCTTCGCCCCACGAATCGCCATAGATACCCGCTGGTAGCTATAAGGCAATGTCTTTTTCACAGTAACCGCACGCTTTTTTCTTCTCTGCAAAGAATCTAACATGGCTTTCAGGCTGGCTAATTCGTCTTCTGCTTCCTTCTCCTCCTGAAACGTGGGTACCGTTTCCTGCGCCTGTTTGCCGGCTTCGGTTTCCTCCTCTTCCGGCATTTCCTGTGTCTGTTTGGATGCCGAATCGAATCTACGTATCACTTCTGCTTGCATTCCGGCCATGTCCCGGTGATTCTCGCCGACAACATCTGCCATACTGGTATCCTCTAAAGTACCTATCTCCTGTAACCAGGAAGCAATCTCATAACGTCTGTCCGTAATATCATTCTGATATTCCGGTGTGGACAGAGAGCTATGATTCATCCCCGCATCACCAGACATGCTGTTTCCCGTTTGATTCATCTGTTCTGTCGCTGTCTGATAACCGGCCGCAACACGTCTGCCCGCATGATGCGATCCATAGTTCATCCTCTGGCTAATCACACGATCCGCGCCGATATTTGTCCATGTGGTTTGATCTCCCTCAATTTTCCTCATAGTAACCTCCTTGTCTATGACGATTATTATTATGAAATACGAATTATGACGAAAGGGATGAAACAACATTTCTGTATCTCATGCAACAAATCCGTTTGTAGCAATAGACGCAGTCATTCCATCCAACGTCAGTCTATTAAATTGTATATCGGCATTTTTGTCTTTTTACTTCAGATCCTCATAATCATAACTGCCATATACAATACGGGGCATCCCACAGATGCCCCGATTGCCGTCAGCTATATTAATTATTTTGGCCTTTCATCGGTTTGCCATTACGGTCTCTCGCCGGAAAGGTTCTCACTAGCAGATCTCCGCACCGGCCGGCATCTGCTTCTCCGGCACTACCAATGCCAGATTCCCTTCGGCATCCTCCGCACACAGCAGCATACCCTCAGACAACACACCCGCCAGCTTGGCAGGCTTTAGATTCACCAATACCATGACCTTCTTGCCCACCATCTCTTCAGCACTATAATGTTGCTTGATTCCCGATACAATCTGCTTTACCTCACTACCGATTCTGACCTGAGAACATAGAAGTTTCTTTGATTTCTTCACTTCCTCACAGGCGATGATCTCTCCCACCTGAAACTGCATCTTCATGAAGTCATCGAAGGTGATCTCCTCTTTCGCCTGGATATCAATCACTTTCTCTTCTCCCGTCTCGCCAGCTTCCGCCTTCGCTTCTGCGATCTGTTTCTGCTTGATTTCCTCTGCTTTGGCTAAAACTTCCTTTGGATCCAGGCGGGCAAACAAGATCTCCGGTTTCTCGATTACTTTCGTACCGGACGGCACCTTGCCAAAGCCATCCATATCTTCAAAACTACGCTTCTGTGTATTGAGCTGTGCCAGGATTTTTTCTGTCGTATTCGGCATAAATGCCTCCAACAGACTGGCTCCGATGGTAATGGCTTCCACCAAATTATAGAGTACCGTGGACAAACGGTCTTTCTTTGCCTCATCTTTGCCTAAGATCCACGGCTCAGTCTCATCAATATATTTATTGCAACGTTTAAACAAACTGAAAATCTCTGTAATCGCATCCGCCACACGCAATTTGTCCATCTTTTCGGATGCCAGTTTGGCGGTCTGTATCGCTTTTGTCTTTAACTCTTCATCCACTGGTTCAGTGACACCTTGATCCTCTACCACACCACCTAAATATTTATTGCTCATAGAGATGGTACGATTCACCAGATTTCCCAACACATTGGCCAAATCAGAGTTCAT
>CAZFSU010000037.1:0-22773 GCA_964521555.1 uncultured Jutongia sp.
CCAGTGGAGAGATCATACAGCACTACGACGTCCAGACGGAAATCGGCGGGGACGTCCTGGTCACAGAGAGCGGGAAGCTGAACCCGGATGGGTATCAATGTGACTTAAACATGAAAATCGGGGGAGACCTTGTGATCGACTCCACCGGGCAGAGCCGGATGGAGGATGGAAAAATCCAGCTCAGGGGAAACTTCACCCAGGCTGAGGACGGCGAAACAGAAAACTTAATACTGGGGGATGGAATATCTCTGATCCTTAACGGAACCGCCCCCCAGACCATCGACCTGCCGGGGGTTGATATCATCCCCAATCTCGATCTCACCCAAAGCACGGCGGTCCTGTTAAAAGACGATTACGAAGGCAGCCACCTGTACGGCTTAGAAAAACTCGTACCGAAAGGAAACACCCTGTACTCTTACTACGATTACAACACCCTTACCAGTGACACCACCCTTGACACCCACTTCAACTGTGGTGGCGAACTGGATCTTGGTGATCACAAACTTACGGTTAAAGGAAATTTCCGGCAGAAAGGAGCCACCCATGTAGGCACGGGAACGCTTCATGTCACCGGGAAATACACCGCAGCCAAAGGTCAGATGAACATCAGCGGAGGCACCGTACACGTAGGCGGAGACATGGCAGTACAGTCCGATGCTGCGGTATCTCTCAACGGAGAGGAATCCTGCCTGCGGGTAGACGGAGACTTCACAACAGCCTCCAAAACAGGTTCCGACAACCGCTTCACCACCGGAACGCTGGAAGTAAAAGGAAACCTGACCGAGAAAAAAAGTGCCTGCAAAGACAGCCTAAACATGACCGGCACAAAACTGATATTAAACGGTGACAAAAAACAGACGGTAACCTTACAGAACATGGCAGATGACATCTATCTGCATGATATCGACATGCGCAATAGCGCTGGGGTAAATTTTGCCAGCGCCGGCATCAAGGCAGGCAGAATCGCCGGATTAGAAAACATCACAAACCAACTCCTTACTATTCGGGACTCCCACATCACCCTGCAGGAAGATGAATATTTTAAGGGGGAGCTGATACTGGATGACAGCTACCTGAACTGCGACGGGCATACACTACAGGTAGGGAAATCCTTCACCCAGACAGACACCGTCCTCAACCTCAACACAGGAACCTTGCAGGTGGAGGAAAACTACTGTATCTTGGGAAGCAGCATCCTGCAGATGCGATACCAGCCCGATCTTGTGAAAGTAGGAGGAAACTTTGCCACAGCATCCACCATGAACCACAGTCCCGTATTGCAAAGCGGACGGATGGAAATCGGGGGAGACTTCGACCAGTCAGGAGACGCAGCCTCATTCGCCAGCAGCGGAAACTTCGTCATCGCTTTCCTGGGAAGCGGAATTCACAAAGTCCACTTCACAGATAGCGACTACTCCGGGTTTGCCAATATCGATCCGGCCCACAACAACATCGAGGAAATCCAGGACAGCATCTCCGCAGGCACGGCGGCAATCTACATCACCCAGGGCTTTATCAAAGGGCTGGGTGAGGCCCTGCTTGACCCGGAACTGATGGTTATATCGGGGGCATTCATGGCGGCATATGGTCTGGGGACGGCGATCCTGCCCGCCACTCTGATGACAGCCATCGTGGAACTGGCATCCCTCATCATCATATTCGTCAGCGTTTACATGATGTACGAAACCTGGGAAGATATGGGGGAAGTTATGGACAGCGACCTAAGCCCGAAAGAAAAGGCGGTGGAATTCGGCAGGTGCGGTTCCCTGATGCTGCTTTCAGGCATGTCACTGGCGGGTTCTCTGGCTATGCTGTCCAATCCCCAGATGGTCCGCAGTTCCTTAGAAACCACCAAGGGAATGCTGCGGGCGACAGTGACGGAAATCAAGCAGATGGCAAAAATTCTGACCATTACGGACATAGCGTCACTGATTTCTTACTGTAAAGGATGTGCCACCGAAGAGGCAATGGTTTACCTGCAGGAAGTGGCAATGGAAAAGAATGTCCACCAGCTTCACCAACTGGCGAATATCGTAAGGAAAGCGTATCGGGAAGTGGGAACGGTTCTGCAGAAAGATGATCTGGTGGCGGCGGTAAGGAACTGGATGGCAAACGGTTCCGTCAGCAAAGCCGTATCGGCGGCAGTACAGTGGGCAGAATTTAGGTCAGAAGAATATGCCGGAAAAGCATTCCGCAAGGTTGTTGATGCAATCTTGGAGCATTATGGAACCACCCAGGAGGAATTCAACCACCTGCGGTTAAAGAAAGTCAGTTCCTTAAGCGACAGTGAAAGAGAACTGATGAAAGGCATCCGGGAGGCCGTGCCGAAGCCCGGCGGAAATACGGTTTTCCAGAAGACCATACCCGTAGAGGACATACCAAAGTATTTAGGGGAAAACGGGTATTCCTCAGTACAGGGATATATAGCGAATTACGATGATGTTTCCCATATATCCGGGTATAAAAATGTGGTAGAATCCCTGCGGCTGGATTATAAGGTAAATGGGGTAAGACCATACCCGGAAAACGGGGATGCATATGGGTATATCAAGTTTCAAACCAATGATGTGGATAACATAGAGATCCCATTTGGTGAATTGCTGGGTGGAAGCAATACGGATGGTTATCCGTGTACGCTGAATGGGTTTACCGGAGCAAGAAACGGAGAGATGATACCGGAATGGTTTGTGGGAAAGAAAAATGCGGTAGAACCGATAGAGGGGGCAGAACTGCATCAAGTGATAAATGGGGTGGATACAATTATTGGAATATATGAGGAAGGTCATTTTTAAAAGTAAATTAAAGAGGAGGATTGCTATGATAAAATCAGGATATTATGCCTTGTATAAGGGGAAAGAATATCATGTAAATCAAGATGGGTCAGGCCAAATAAAAATTTATACACACGATCATAATTTAATTGATGAATCTTTTGTTGTTGGAAGGTCAAAAGGAGTGTATAAAAAGTATGTCAAATCTTATGAATTGGATGATGTGTATAGAATTACTACGTATGCTTATGTAGATGGTGACAGAATCTTAGGTGTAATGAAAGAAACAGAGGATATGGTTTTAGTCTGTGCAAATGGAGAAGATGAAGATTTGATAGAGAAATACCAATTAAAAGAGGTAGACAGATATGTCTATGAAGGCTGGATTCATAAGGACGATGTACGTTTAGTTGAAGAACGAAAAGACATGACACGCCAGTTCGGAGTTGTTAAGAAAACGGACTGATCAGACAATATACTTAGAAATCTGTCATCCTGCGGTCCGAGGCGGCGGTCTCACTCGTCCCACGGATGACCGCTATCGTGGAACTGGCATCCTTCATCACCATATTTGTATCGTCTACATAATGTATGAGACGTGAGAAGATTTGGGGGAAGTATTCGTGCAACGAATATGAAACTATTGGCAGCTAAGTGCGTCTGTTTTTCCGATAGCACGGTTCCCCAAGCCTATTATGCAATTGTGCATATGTCAGACGGAACAGTAGCAGATAAGAGTGATACGAACATGGTTTGGAAAATGGAAAGATACGATAATGTCAGTAAAATATATACAATTGTAAAAATTCAGGAAAGGAATTTATAGATTTATGGATGCCTTATGGAACCATGCCCGGGCAATACAAAATTACCGCCTCATCAAAAATTGAACCTGATGTTTTAGGATATACCTGGAAAGAACTATATTATCCCTGGTATTGTGAGACATTCTGTATCTGCGAACATGGAAAAAATTGTATTCACCGGATACGGTATGATATAATGAGAAACGGGTCCAGTAAGCTCGCTGGTAAGGGCATAACAAGATCATGAAGCGATGTATATATTGAAACGGAGGAAAATATGAGTAACGTGACAGAAATGTTGGAAAATATCAAAGTTTTGTTTCATAGTAGTATACGCATTCAGGTGGGAAAGCGTGTAATCTATTTTGATCCCTATCAAATACAGACAGAGGCACAGGATGCAGATATCATATTTATTACACATGATCATTTTGACCATTTTTCACCAGAAGATATCAGAAAAATCCAGAAAAAAGACACCATCTTGGTATTACCACAAAAGATTAGCAAAAAGGTACTTCAGGAAGCCGGTTTACAGACAGAGCGTTGCATCTGGATGCGTCCGGGGCAGATGCGCCAGATCGATGGGGTTGATGTGGAAACATTCGCTGCCTATAATGTAGGAAAGCCGTTCCATCAAAAACAGGATGGCTGGTTGGGATATCTGCTTGTGGTCGAAGAGGTTCGGATCTTTGTGGCGGGAGATACCGATCAAAATATAGAAAATGAACAGGTGATCACAGATATTGCATTGGTTCCCATCGGTGGTATGTTTACGATGGATGCATCGGGTGCGGCGGAATACGTGAATATGATCCGTCCACAGGTGGCGATTCCGATTCATTATGGCAGTATGGCTGGCAGGAAAACAGATGAGGATATATTTCGGGCATCTGTGGAAGATTCGATTCAAGTCGCAGTGAAGATGCAAAGGTATTAAACAGGGAAAAGGGTTGACTGCAATGGGAGGTATCGTATGAAAACCTTATTTTTAAGTGATCTGGATGGAACTTTGTTGCAGAAGAATGCTACGCTGTCTCCGAAAAGCTGCACCATCCTTAACCGTTTGGTGGAACAGGGGATGATTTTTTCCTATGCCACAGCCAGATCCATCCATACGGCAGTAGTGGTGACCCGGGGACTGGACGTGCGTGTGCCGGTTATTACGAAAAATGGGGCATTTATTGATGATATTGTGGGAAATAAAACGCTGTGTGAAAATATTTTTTCGTGGCAGGAGACAAAGGATATTTATGATACTTTACAGGAATATGGCATCAACCCCCTGGTATTTTCTGTCGTGGACGGACAGGAGCGTTATTCCTATGATTGTGAAAATATGAGTAAAGGAACCACTAAATTTGTAGAAGATCATGAGGGAGATTTTAGAGACCATCCGGTGACTGGCAGCGATACTATTTTGGAGGGAAAAGTGCATTATTTTACCTGTATTGGCACAGTAGATGAATTACTGGAGATTTATGGCCGGTTATCGCAAGAGTATAATTGTATTTTTTCGAAAGATACGTATTCCGATGACCAGTGGCTGGAGATCATGCCAAAGTATGCGACCAAAGCTTATGCGATGAAACAGTTGCAGCGGTTATGTGGTTGTGACCGGATTGTGGTATTTGGGGACGGTATCAATGATATACCCATGTTTGCGATGGCAGATGAAAGTTATGCTGTTGCAAATGCGGTTCCGGAATTAAAAGAGATTGCCACGGGTGTGATCGGCGGAAATGATATGGATGGCGTGGCAGAATGGTTGCAGCAGAGATTTCTACTATCATAAAAGGAGCGGCATTATGAAAAAGGCACTAAAAAGTTTATTCTGGATGATACTTCTGATCATAGTTGTGTTTTTGTACCGTGAAAAAGATCGGGTGATAGACCGGGTGCTGCCCCTGTTATCCGATACAAAATTAGTGGAAGCCAGAGAGTTAAATGAGCAAACGCCAGAAGGATATACTTTCTATTACGATCAGTTGACAGGCAAAGAGCAAACGGCGTACCGGGCAGTATTATATGGTATTTTACATGAGCAGGATGAATTTTATATTGGTGATGATTATACAAAGGAAGATTTAAAACGCATTATGTATGCGTTTACCTATGATTATCCGGAGTATTACTGGTGTCTGCAATATCAAATGAAAGTCATAGCCGGTCAGGCATATTATGTTATTTTGGACCGGGAAGAGGACCAAAAAGAAATATCCGGTCTATTGGAGTCGGAGGCAGATAAAATTACAAAAAAGGTATTGAAACAGAAGGGAAAGTATAAACAGATCAAGGCAATTTATGATTATATTATTCAACATACTGATTATGTGGAAAATTCCAGATATGATCAGGATATCCGCAGTGTTTTATTGCATCAACAGTCAGTATGTAGTGGTTATGCAAAAACATTTCAATATTTATGCAAACTGGCAAATATCAAATGTACTACGGTGAATGGATATTCTTATGAGAATAAAGCGGTGAAAAATCCACATGCCTGGAATCTGGTGTATCTTCAGGGGAATTATTATTGGGTCGATGTGACATGGGGAGATTCCCATGATACTTCTGGCGGGGAATTTATTAATTATAGTTATTTTTTGTCCACCGATGCCTCTTTTTTGAAAACCCATAAAATCGACGAATACTTGGATCAACAGATCCGAAATACCACTCTGTTTGAATATCCGGCTTGTACCGATGTCTCTCTCAACTATTACAGAAAAAAAGGTTGTTATTTCAAATCCTATGACCGGGCAAAAATGAAGCAGTATCTGTCATCCCGTCTGAACAAAAATCTGTATCAGTATGTGGAACTGAAATTTGCCAATCAGAAAACCTATAAAAAGGCGTATCAGGATTTGTTTCAGGATGGTTATATTAGGGAAATCTTAATGGACTGTATTCCTCCCAATACGAAAATATCCTATGGATGTGTCTATGATGATGAAACGAATCTGATCTATTTTTATGTTGATTCATAGGAAGGTTTTCCATATTAACACATTGGAATGTGATGGTTGAAACAAGCCTTTACCGGAGACAAATGCTTTATGGAGGGATTCTTGACAAACGGACAAAATGAAAATATACTATACGAATACCCCTTATGGTATGGTGGGGACTTGTTTTTTGTCAGAACGCTTCAGAATGGAGGAAATAAATGAGACAATGCATGGATGCGGAAAATTTGCACCGCAGATTAAGGAAAATTATAGGACAGGTACAGGCGATTGACCGGATGGTGGATGAAGATGTACCCTGTGAAGATGTTTTGGCCCAGATCAATGCCGCAAAATCAGCACTTCACAAAGCCGGGCAGGTGGTTTTGGAGGGACATATCAAGCATTGTGTACGTGATGGTATTGAGAATGGAGATGCCGATAAAACCATAGAGAGTTTTACCAAGGCAGTGGAACGGTTTGCAAATATGACGTAAAATCAGGAAAAGCAGTCGACAAGGACTGCTTTTTTGATTTTCCTTGACAACCAATACCCCTATAGGTATAATGTAACCAATACCCCTATGGGTATAGATGGTGTGAAAGTAAATGATATTATCAGCAGAAAAGGGGATTCGTATGAAACAGATAATAGAGAAGTTGGAGGATTTCTTGGAATGGGGTGGGATGAAACGGGAAATTGTGCTTTTGACTCTGTCAGGCATGGCATTGCTTATCAGTATCTTTGATCTGTTTGCACTGCCTGTCGATGCTGCCTGGGTAGCCATTATCCTGTGTGGCATTCCTATTATTTTAGAAGCCATCATTGGATTAATTACGGCATTTGATATCAAAGCAGATGTATTGGTATCATTGGCACTGATTGCTTCGGTTTGTATTGGGGAGGATTTTGCAGCCGGAGAAGTGGCATTTATTATGCAGCTTGGTGCACTATTAGAAGATTTGACAGTGGCAAAGGCGAGAGCAGGTATTGAGAGATTGGTCCGTCTGACCCCACAGACGGCAAGGGTAGTCAGAGGCAAAGAAGAGACGATGATTTCTGCCAAGAAAGTGGTGATCGGAGATATTCTTCGGGTATTGCCGGGAGAGAGTGTTCCAGTGGACGGAATGATTACGCTGGGGCAAACCTCTGTGAATCAGTCCGTCATGACGGGAGAGTCCTTACCAGTGGACAAAACAGTCGGAGATGAGGTGTTGAGTGGAACGGTGAATCAGTTTGGAACTTTTGAAATGAGAGCCACGAAGGTGGGGGAAGATAGTTCCATTCAACGCATGATACGTCTGGTGCAATCGGCGGATGCAGGCAAGGCCAAGATTGTCGGGATTGCGGATCGATGGGCAACCTGGATCGTGGTTATTGCGCTTTTGGCAGCTTTCTTCACATGGATTGTTACTGGACAGATAATTCGTGCGGTCACGATATTGGTTGTTTTTTGTCCTTGCGCTCTGGTTCTTGCGACACCTACGGCGATTATGGCAGCGATCGGCAATGCCACGAAGCATGGTTTCCTGGTGCGTGAAGGGGATGCACTGGAACGGTTAGCATCGGTGAAAAAGATTGCTTTTGACAAAACGGGAACACTTACTTATGGAATGCCACAGGTCACTACTGTGAAAAGTACGAATAACAGTTGTCCCGAGAATATGGTATATGCATATGCGGCCGCGGTAGAACAACATTCGGAACATCCTTTGGGAAAGGCAGTGGTTCGCTGTTACAAGCAGCAGGGAGAATCCATACTCATGGATTCAGAGCAGTTTCAGATGATACCGGGGCGCGGTGTTTCCTCCCAGATCAATGGAAAAGTGATTCTGGCCGGTAATGAGGAAATGATGCGGGAACATCATGTCAAGATAGACAAAGCAGTCAATACCGATGTAGAGGGATATTTAAGCAAAGGGTGCACAGTAATTTATATTGCCGACGATCAACTTTTGATGGGATATATTGTACTATCCGATACGATCCGGGAGGAAAGCAGCCGGATGATTCAGGCATTAACAGAACTGGGTGTGGTTCCGGTTTTATTGACCGGAGATCATGAAAATGCGGCAAAAAACATCGCAGAAGAACTTCGAATCAGAGAGGTATATGCAAATAGTCTGCCCGAAGATAAATTAAATCAGATAGATGCGTTTCAGCAAAAACAGGAATCGGTTTGTATGATTGGGGATGGCATAAACGATGCGCCTGCATTGAAGCGGGCAAATGTAGGGATTGCGATGGGCGGTGTAGGAAGTGATATTGCGGTAGATGCGGCTGACATTGCTTTGGTGGATGATGAAATAAAAGAATTACCACATTTACTGGCATTATCCAAACGGATGATGGTGACGATTAAATGTAATCTGAGTTTTTCCATGAGCTTAAATTTCCTGGCGATCATTCTGGCGATGACAGGCGTTCTGAATCCTGTGGTGGGGGCATTGGTTCACAATGCTGGTTCTGTACTTGTGATTATTAATTCTGCATTATTATTGAAATGGAGGAGAAGAAATATGGATTGCTAGTTCCTTGCCCCCCTGCTTCTGTTTTCTAAGCGACAAAGAGGTTATGTATTTGATACATAGCCTCTTTGTGGTTATATTATTATGTGGGATTTGTTGATCAAACCGTATTTATATTATAGATGGCCATCATATTAGAATTATTTCAAATGGGAGAGGTGATGAAATTGACAGATGAGGAGATTCTTGCATTGTACTATGAGCGCTCTGAGAATGCCATTTGTGAAACAGACCGAAAATATGGTAAACTTTGCCGCAAAATATCCAATGGAATCATTCTCGACAAACGGGACAGGGAAGAAATCATCAATGACACCTGGCTGGCGCTTTGGGATGCAATACCGCCCGGCAAACCGGATTCTTTCAAAGCCTATGTTTGCCGGGTTGTCAAAAATCTTGCTCTGAAAAAGTATGAATATAATCATGCGATGAAGAGAAGAAGTGAATACGAGATATCTCTGGAGGAATTAGCCGATTGTGTCAGTGGGGGAGGAAATGTGGAAGAAAGCATGCTGCAAAAAGAATTAGTGGATGTGATCAACCAATTTCTGAAAAGTATTTCCAGGGAAAACAGAATGATATTTTTGCGCCGATACTGGTTTATGCATTCGGTCAAGGATATTGCCAGAGATAACCATATTTCTGAGAAAAGTGCATCGATGCGTTTGACCAGAATCAGGCAGCAGTTAAAGATGTATTTGCATAAGGAGGGTTATGGGTTATGAAAGAGAAGGAATTATTCGATGCGATTCATGCATGTGATGATAAGTATTTAGAGGAAGTAATCGAGGAGAAAAACCATCAAACGGAGAAACGCAGACGCATCTTTGACAGGGGAGGAAGACAAATGCCGGGGTTGCGGGTGGCAGCCGCCGTGATGATTTGTGTCCTGACTCTGGGGATCGGGGTATCTGTGTTGGCAGCCTCTTCAGATACATTCCATTCCTGGTTACTACAAACATTTGCGGGACATGAAGTGACGAAAATCCCGATGAAACATGATTCGGAGGGAGTGGAAAAGGACAGCGAACCGGATATCAGCGCAGATGCGGATCAGAAAGTGACATTGAGGGATACGATGCATATCTATGGGGAGAGGGAAAGCTTTGTGTGTGAGTCTCATGAGGAGGGGGACGATGAGATTGTGGATAAAGTCTATGCCATTCGAGGGAATGGACTCAAACAGATACCGACAAAGACGTTTCAGGGGGAATACGATGGTGTACCATTTTCTTTTGAATATGCGGTGATTCAGGATGAGATCTGCGGTTTTAATTATCAGGGAGATATCGGAGAGGTTTTTCACTATAAGAACGGAGATATTGTGTATGCGGATTTATTTCACGTGAATGATCAGGATATCATCGAGAAGGAGTGCCTTGTTTCGTTAAATCTGAAAACCGGAGAGGTCACCAAGTTATCCGGGGATGATATGATCTGTAATTTTCTGATGTCACCTGGGGGAAAGTTGTTTCTGTGCAATCACCGTTCTGACGGATATTGGACGGTTTTTGACCCGGATACCGGAGAAGAACAAGAGGTAGAAGGAATCGATGGGTATGCCCATACGGACGAGATCTGTTTTCAGGATGATTATCATATCCTTACTCTGGGAAAGCCTTTTATGAAGGGAGATACGGAATACTACAGTACTTATCTCGTTGATCTTCGGACGAAAAAGATTTTGACGGAATACATGGATATCGGTGAAATCCAGATGGAATGGTCCTATACTCTAGACGATTCCGGTTTGAAACTCTATAATATAACCAACGAGGAATCCTTTGCGATCCATGACGTAACGATGGCAGTACAACCGATTGATGACAAAGACGATTATGTGTTGTTTTCACAGTTGGAGGAGGAAAATACACCGTTTTATTTAGTGAATCTGGCAGAACGCTCCTATATGAAAATAGAGTTGCCACAGACGGTACAAGGTGAAGTAGAAATGCACCTGTCAGTGGGGGAGAAAAAATTATTGCTGGTGAGTGGACAGGATGCATTTTTGGTGGATATCAGTAAACTACAATAGCAGCATTATTCTTGACCCCCAAAGACAGATATGCCTGTTTTTGGGGAACCGGATCATTGTTGTGGTCATGGGAAGCAGGGGTTACCGGTATTTTGATGAGAGAAAGGAATGGTGTGCGTGACATTACAACAACTAAAATACGTTGTAACCGTGGCAGAGATTGGCAATATCACAGAGGCAGCCAAACGGCTGTTTATTTCTCAACCCAGTCTATCCAATGCGATTCATGATCTGGAAAGGGAGATGCAAATCACAATTTTTAACCGTACAAATAAAGGGGTAGCTGTTTCTAATGAGGGAGATTTGTTTTTGTCTTATGCCAGACAGGTATTAGAACAAACCAGTCTGCTGGAGGAAAAGTTTTTGAATCAGAGGGAACAAAGTCCACGTTTCTCGGTATCCTGCCAGCATTATTCTTTCGCGGTCAATGCTTTTGTCGATGTGATACGTGAATTTGGCGGCAATCAATATGACTTTACTTTGAGAGAGACACAAACGTATGAGATTATAGAGGATGTCAGTCGACTGAAAAGTGAGATCGGTATTTTGTATACATCTTCCAAAAACGAAGAGGTGATCTTAAAATTAATCCGGCAAAACGGTTTGAAATTTGAGGAATTGTTTGTGGCAAAGCCACATGTTTTTATCTCATCGGAGCATCCGCTGGCAGGGAAAGAGATCTTAACCTTAGAGGAGTTGGAAGCATACCCGTATCTTTCGTTTGAACAGGGAGAATACAATGCGTTTTATTTTTCAGAGGAGATTTTAAGCACATTGGACCGCAGCAAAAATATCAAGGTCAGAGACAGAGCGACTTTGTTTAATCTGGTGATCGGTCTGAATGGGTATACCGTGAGTTCTGGTGTTATTAGTAAGGAATTAAATGGAGAAAACATCATTGCAAAACCTCTTGCGGTAAAGGAATCTATGAGGATTGGAACCATTAGGCAGAAAGATATGACATTAAGCCGTTATGGTGCTGCTTATATGGAGTATTTAAAAAGATATCTGTGATTCCATGTTTTATGGACCGGAAAAATTATTTTGGAAAATGGATCGGAATTAACATAGTTCACGCTGATACGGGATGGAAATAGCAGAAAAACAATAGAAAGGGCTCTCCATAGTTTAAAACTATGGAGAGCCCTGGTTTTTTCGTATTTTTCAAAAGAAATTTGCCATTGTATACTCATACTGATACAAGAAGACAATATGGAATCAACAATTCGTGTGTGGTCGCAGGAGGCAAGTAAGCAGGTATCCTGCACGTTGGGCACATGGGAATCAAAGGAGGCGCAGGATGAATAGTGCAGTAGTCGGTTTTCCCAGAGTGGGAAAACGCAGAGAGTTAAAATTTGCTTCGGAGAAGTATTTCCGTGGAGAGGTGGACGTTACAGAATTATGTCAGGTTGCCGGGAAATTGCGGCAGGAACATTGGAACTGGCAGAAACAGTCTGGGGTGAAATATATTTCATCCAATGATTTTTCCTTTTATGATGGTATGTTAGATATGGCAGTATTATTAAATGTGATACCACAATGTTACAAGGATCTGGGCTTCCATGAGATGGACACTTATTTTGCTATGGCGAGGGGATATCAGGGGAAAGCAGGTGATGTTCCGGCATTGGCAATGAAAAAGTGGTTTAATACCAATTATCATTATCTGGTACCGGAGTTTGAGACAGATACACAGATTGCATTAACGGGGAATAAGCCTTTTCAAGAGTATGTCGAAGCAAAGGATCAGGGAATCGAGACAAAACCTGTACTGATTGGTGCCTATACCTTTTTAAAACTGGCCAGATATCCGGAGGGGAAAACTGCGGAAGACTATGCAGATGCAGTGATAAAGGCATATCAGGAAATTCTGAATCGCTTTCACAAGTTGGGAGCAGCATGGGTTCAATTCGATGAACCGGCACTGGTGATGGATATGACCCGGAAAGACGTTGGTTTCTTTGAAACATTATACCAACGGATTTTAACAGCGAAAGAGAGTACCAATGTTTTGTTGCAGACTTATTTTGGGGATATCAGAGATTGTTATGAGGCGGTGACAAGTCTGCCATTTGATGGAATCGGTTTGGATTTCCTGGAGGGAAAAAGGTCGAAAGAACTGGTAGCACAATATGGTTTCCCCACAGAAAAAATATTGTTTGCAGGGTTAGTGAATGGAAAAAATATCTGGAAATGCAATTATGAGAAAACTTTGACTGTTCTAAACGAATTGAAAGAGTATGCTGCGCAGATTGTATTATCCACCTCTTGTTCTCTATTGCATGTGCCATATACACTGGAGAATGAGAGTGCATTAGGGGAGGACGTGAAACAGCATTTTGCATTTGCGGTGGAAAAACTTCAGGAAATGTCAGAACTCAGTGCATTGACAGACAAGGTACAGTATAGAGAACAGAGTGAATTTATTGCGAATAAAAACATCTGGGAACAGGACCGGAAATTTCAGGATGCGGGAGTGCGCCAAAGAGTTACCGCTTTGTCAGAAAAGGATTTCATTCGGGAGCCAAAGCGCCCGGTGAGACAAAAATTGCAAAAGGAGGTCTTTGGGCTGCCGATGCTTCCCACGACTACCATCGGTTCTTTTCCACAGACGCAGGAGGTCAAAAAGAACCGCAGCAGTTTCCGAAAGGGAGAAATTGATAAAGAAGCGTATGATGAGCAGGTTTTCGCATTCATAAAAGAATGCATTCGGAAGCAGGAGGAGATCGGGATTGATGTTCTGGTACATGGGGAGTATGAGAGAAATGATATGGTAGAGTTTTTCGGAGAAAATCTGGTGGGCTATGTCTTTACGGAAAAAGCATGGGTCCAGTCTTATGGGACCAGATGCGTGAAGCCTCCGATTATCTTTGGAGATATTCGGAGAAAGACCCCGATTACAGTGGAATATTCCGCCTATGCCCAAAGCCTTACGGATAAGCCTGTCAAGGGTATGCTGACGGGACCGGTTACGATCCTAAACTGGTCTTTTCCACGGGAAGATATCAGCCTAAAGGAGATGGCATATCAAATCGGTATTGCCATCCGGGAAGAGGTTTTGGATCTGGAAAAGGCGGGGATTCGTATCATTCAGATTGATGAGGCAGCCCTGAAAGAAAAACTGCCAATCCGAAGGGATGACTGGTACAGTGAGTATCTGGACTGGGCGATTCCGGCATTTCGGCTGTGTCATAGCGGAGTGAAGCCGGAAACGCAGATACATACTCATATGTGTTATAGTGAATTTAATGATATTATCAGGGACATTGATCATATGGATGCGGATGTAATTTCTTTTGAAGCATCACGCTCCAAATTGACAATCCTGGATGCACTGAAGGAAAATCATTTCGAAACGGAGGTAGGTCCCGGGGTGTACGATATTCATTCGCCGAGAGTGCCATCGGTGGATGAGATTGTAACTGCGATACAGAAAATGCTTACCAAGATTGATTCGGATAAATTGTGGGTGAATCCGGATTGTGGTCTGAAAACCAGAGGGATTACAGAAACCGATGCCAGTCTCAAAAATCTGGTGGAGGCAGCAACGATTGTGAGGGCACAGGGATAGTCCGAAGTGTGACTGCCATGAGACCAAACGGTATGGGCTGGTGCGTTTCCGTGAAAATCGAATAGCCATCTTTTTCTGTGTTGCATTCTTTGAGACATTGTATTATGATATACCATGCTACATTGAGAGAAAAGAGGTAAGAGCATGGAGGATAAATCGATTGAAATTTTTCGGGAAGCACCGGTACCGAAGGCCGTGATAAGTAATATTATACCATCGATTATTAGTATGATTATGGTCTTGCTATACAACTTGGCCGATACGTTTTTTATCGGTCAGACAAAGGATGCTTATATGGTAGCGGCTGTTTCGGTGGCAACCCCCGTATTTTTGATCTTTATGGCGGTGGGGATGTTGTTTGGAATCGGAGGTACTTCATTGACTTCCCGTATGTTGGGGCAGGGAAAACGGGAAAAAGCGAAACAGATCTCAGCGTTCTGTTTCTGGACCGGATTGGTGATTGGTGTTTGTTCCAGTGTTTTTATCTGGATCAGCGCAGAACCTTTGAGCCGCATGGTAGGGGCCAGTGAAGATACCATCGGTTATGCAAAGCAATATTTAAATATCGTGGCGTTTGCTATTCCTTTTTTGATTGTGAGCAATATTTTCAGCAATATTATTCGTGCCGAGGGACACGCTAAAACTGCCATGACAGGTATGATTATTGGTAATATGATGAATATTGTACTGGATCCGGTTTTGATTTTAGCACTGCATCTGAATGTGGCAGGTGCTGCCTGGGCAACGGTGGCAGGCAATGTATTTTCGGCGCTCTTTTATTTGACGCATTTGGTGTCGAAACGTTCGATGCTATCGATCCATCCCGGAGATTATCGTGTGAGGGATGGCATTGCCACTGGTGTGATGGCGATCGGTATTCCGGCTTCTCTCAACAGTGTTCTTATGAGTGTATCAAATATCGTGATCAATAAAGTGATGACCCAGTATGGTGATATGGCAGTGGCCGGATTAGGAGTGGCTATGAAGGTAAATATGATTGTGGTGATGCTGTTGATTGGTCTGGGAACCGGCGTTCAGCCTTTGTTGGGATATTGTTTTGGCGCACGTAATCGCAAACGTTATCTTGCGGTATTAAAGTTTTCATTGGGATTAGCTTTTTGTCTGAGTATGATCATGACTGCCATTTGTTATTTTGGGGCCGGACCATTAGTGACCGCTTTTTTGGACAACAAAGATGCCTTCGGATTTGGTATGTCCTTTTCCAGAATCTATATATTATCGGGTCCTGTCATGGGAATTTTGTTTGTTTTGATCAATGCAATCCAGTCCACCGGTGCAGCGATCCCATCTCTGATTTTGTCCATCAGCCGTCAGGGGCTGTTATATTTGCCGATATTGACGATCTTTACTCATATTTTTGATTCTGCCAAATTGGTGGCAGCAGCACAGCCGGTGACAGATTATCTGTCCGCTACGTTGGCATTTGTTTTGTTTATTATTACATTTCACAAATATTTTCAGGACCTGGAAGAGAAGGAACCGAACGCGATTTTTGACAAAAGACAGTAAATGTGCTAAAAAAGAGAGGATGGAGATGCAGAGGAGAAAATGGCTCTCAGTCTCCATACATAGAAATCGTATCGAAAGAAGAGGAAAAACATGAAAGTAGCTAACTTAGTAGGCTCTCGTTTCAAGGAGAGACCATCCGACTGTGTGATTGACAGCCATGCACTGATGATTCGTGGTGGCTACATGAAATTTGTAGGGAACGGTATTTTTTCGGAGTTTCCGACATTGCGTCGTGTCACTGCCAAGATTGAGAATATCATTCGCCAGGAGATGAATGCCATTGATGGGCAGGAGGTTTTATTTCCTGTTACTTTGCCTGCCGATTTGTGGGAAGAGTCTGGACGTTATGAGAGTGTAGGGCATGAGCTGCTTCGCTTTACGGATCGTAGTGGTGCGAAGATGGTATTGGGTATGACGCATGAAGAGGCAGCAGTACAGTTGGTCCGTGAATATGCACAGACTTATACGAAATATCCTTTTATGATATATCAGATGCAGCGTAAATTCCGGGATGAGGCTCGTCCCAGGGCCGGTATGATCCGTGTACGTGAATTTACGATGAAGGATGCGTATTCTTTCCATACTTCACAGGAAGATTTGGAGAAATATTATGATGTCTGTTATCAGGCATACAACCGTATTTTTCAACGGGCTGGTATTCCGGAGGTGGTTACGGTGGCATCCGATTCCGGGATGATGGGTGGCAGTTTGTCCCATGAATATATGTTGTTGACACCGGTGGGGGAAGATTCCATCGTGCTTTGTCAGGAGTGTGATTACCGTGCCAATATGGAAGCAGCGGAGAATAAGATGGAAAATCTTTCGACCGGGCAAACAGAAGAATTGCAGTGTATCGAGACGCCGGATTGCAAAACCATCGAAGACGTTTGCGCGTTCTTAAAAAGCGATGTGGAAAGTTCCTGTAAAGCAGTTGTTTATCAGAAGGCTTCCGATGGTCAGTTTGTGGTGGCATTTGTCCGCGGTGACTATGAAGTGAATGAGACAAAACTTCGCAATTTGGTTGGAGAGGAAATCTATCCGGCTGAGATCACAGAGGATGCCTGTCTGGTGGCCGGTTATATTGGTCCATACCAGATATCGGAGGATGTGATTTACTATTTGGATGTTTCTCTGAAGGGGATTGATTCTGTGGTAGCAGGTGCAAACCGTGAGGGATATCACTATACAGGATTAAATCTGGAGCGCGATCTGGATCATGCAGAGTTTGTGGACATTTCGAAGATACAGGATGGAAGTGTATGCCCTCATTGTGGCAGAAAATCCATCACCATCAAACGTGGTATTGAGGTGGGGAATATATTCCAGTTGGGGACCAAATATACCAAGACAATGCATATGACATATACTGATGAAAATGGGAAACAACAATATCCGATCATGGGTTGCTATGGTATCGGTGTGGGGCGTTTGGCGGCTTCCATTGTGGAGGCACATCATGATGAATACGGGCCGATCTGGCCGATTTCCATTGCACCTTGGGAAGTGGAATTGTGTTGCCTGCGGGCCGACGATGCAGAATGTAAGGGCAGGGCAGACGAATTATACCGGGCATTGCAAAGTGCTGGTGTGGAAGTGATCTACGATGACAGAGATGTTCGTCCGGGGGCTATGTTCTCGGATGCTGATTTGATTGGTGCACCGATTCGTGTGGTAGTCAGTCCTAGAAACTTGAAAGAATCCTGTGTGGAGATCACCACCCGGGATAAGGGTGTCAAAGAGTTGGTTCCGTTGGAACAGGCCGAGCAGTATGTGAAAGACCTGAAAGCGAAACTGTTTGCTGAGATTGAAAGTCATGTGGAGGCATATAAGTAATAGCTTGCATTTCTATAGGATTCCTTAATTAAATGAGAAAAGCATTTGACTTTTTGGCTTAAATGTTCTATAGTATTTATTCGGGAACCGCATTTTGCTGTTTCCGGAAGCGGCGTGTGGCTCAGTTTGGTAGAGCGCATCGTTCGGGACGATGAGGCCGCAGGTTCGAATCCTGTCACGCCGATATCGCAAAGGATTCAGATAATGAAATAGTGAGGGAAATCCTTGGCAGGGGCGCCGAAGGTCTTGAGTGTATCGGGATCTTCGGTTTTTCTTTGGTTACAGGTATTGAAAAGGAGCCTGCTTTCGTGTAAAATGAATTTAATTGTGTAGTTTTATGATATTAAAGAAGCGGAGGTATTTCAATGTACAAAATTAATGACAATTACTTAAAATTACCGGGAAGTTATCTTTTCTCAACCATCGCAAAAAAGGTCGCAGCATATAGTGAAGCGAATCCGGATAAAGAGATCATCCGTCTGGGGATAGGAGATGTGACGAAGCCACTGGCTCCGGCCATTATCGAGCGTTTGCACAGTGCTGTGGATGAGATGTCCAGAGCAGAGACTTTTAAGGGATATGCACCGGATCTGGGTTATGAGTTTTTGCGGACTACCATTTCCAAGAATGACTATCAGGACAGAGGGGTAGATATTGCCGCCGATGAAATTTTTGTCAGCGATGGTGCCAAGAGTGATTCCGGTAATATTGGCGATATTTTTGCACAGGATAATAAGATTGCCGTATGCGATCCGGTGTATCCGGTCTATGTGGATACCAATGCGATGGCAGGACGTACGGGTACGTATGATCCGGCCACAGAGAAGTGGTCGGATGTGATTTATATGCCATGTACTAAAGAAAATGGTTTTTGTCCGGAGCTTCCGAAGGAGACACCGGATATTATCTATCTGTGCTTCCCGAATAATCCTACCGGTACCACCATCAACAAGGACCAGTTACAGGAATGGGTGGATTATGCATTAAAGGTAGGTGCGGTGATTATTTACGATGCTGCTTATGAGGCTTATATCTCCACACCGGATGTTCCGCATAGTATCTACGAGTGCGATGGTGCCAAGGGATGTGCCATCGAGCTGCGTAGCTTTTCCAAAAATGCCGGATTTACAGGAACTCGACTGGGATTCACTGTGATTCCGAAGGAATTAAAGTGTGGTGAGGTATCCTTGCATAGTCTGTGGGCACGCCGTCATGGAACCAAATTCAATGGTGCGCCATACATTATTCAGGCAGCCGGTGCCGCCGTATATACGGAAGAAGGCAAAAAGCAGACAGGAGAGCAGATCGCTTACTATATGAATAATGCGAAGATCATCCGGGAAGGCCTGTCTGGCGCTGGTTATGAAGTCTTTGGTGGTACCGATGCCCCGTATATCTGGTTAAAGACGCCAGATCAGATGACTTCATGGGAATTTTTTGATTATCTGCTAGAAGAATTAAATATTGTGGGAACTCCTGGATCTGGATTTGGTCCTAGTGGCGAGGGATATTTCCGTCTGACTGCGTTTGGTAGTCTGGAAAATACCAAGAAAGCTATGGAGAGAATCAAGAATGCATAATTTCCGGCGGATGTTATAGAAATGGTATTGATTAGTAACAATGTGGGCGGTGATGCAGGGGGGATCATCGTCTCCGGAAAAATGAGGTGGAATATGAAGAAATTAAAACAATGTATAAAGCTATTATGCGTGAGTTGCCTTGCGGTTGGAATGCTGTTTATGGGTAACGATACTACTGTATCCGCAGATGCAGTAGTGGAAAATGAGGATACCAGTTTTGACCGCTACATTGCCTTTGGTCAGGATCTGACTTCTTCGGAGAAGCAAAAAGTCTTATCGTCTTTTGGGATTACACAGGATGATTTGTCCGATTACAAGACGATAGAAATCACCAACCAGGAAGAACACGAATATCTGGGAGATTATATTGAATCGTCTGTGATTGGTAAGCGTGCGTTATCTTCTGTTATGGTGGTTAAGACAGAGGAGGGCAGTGGAATCAATGTGACGACAGACAATATCAGTTATTGTACTTCCGGTATGTATCTGAATGCGCTTGTAACCGCAGGATTAAAAGATGCAGAAGTAAAGGTGGCGGGACCGTTTAATATCTCCGGCACCTCGGCATTGGTGGGTGCCATGAAAGCCTATTCTGTCATGACAGGGGAAGAGATCTCGGAGGAAACAATGGATACAGCCACCAATGAGTTGGTAGCTACCGCAGAACTGGCAGACAGCATTGATGATACAGAAAAGGCAGAGGAATTAATCGCGGCAGTGAAGCAGAAGATTTTTTCCGATGGTCTGACCAGCAGTACGGATATCCGGGATGCGGTGGAATCATCGGCCAGATCTTTGGGGATCGACTTGTCAGAGGAAGATGTAGATCAGCTTGTGGATCTGATGGAAAAGATTTCCAAAGAAGACATTGATGTGGATGCCATCAAGGAGCAGGCGGGAGAGATCTATAATAAGCTTAAAGATGCAGGAATTGATCTGGGAAATGTGGATACCGATGGCCTGCTGGATAAAGTGGGGGATGCCTTTGCGAAAATTTTTCAGGCAATCGTGGATTTCTTTAAGGGATTGTTTGGTTAAAACGCCCATGCGTATTTGCGTCATTGGCTGATCCCGGATGCTGAAAAGATAGGATGGACAGGAACAAAATAGAAATGAGGTAAACAAACTATGGCGAATGTGATTTCAGACGAGACCATTGAATATGTGGGAATCTTAGCGAAGTTAGAACTGAGCGATGATGAGAAAGAGCGTGCAAAAAAAGACATGGGTGAGATGCTGGATTATATTGACAAACTCAATGAGTTAGATACTACGAATGTAGAACCAATGTCCCATGTTTTTCCGGTTCACAATGTATTTCGGGAAGATACGGTAACGCATGAGGATGGACACGAGGATACTCTGGCAAACGCACCGGAACGTAATGGTGATAGCTTTGTGGTGCCGAAAACAATAGTGTAAGGAGGATAGCATGTCATTGATGAGTCTGACAGCCGTAGAGCTGGGAAAAAAGATAAAAGCAGGGGAAGTGACGGTGGAAGAGGCAGTGCGGGAGGCGCTTGCTGCGATACAGTCCAAAGAGCCGCAGATTCATGGTTTTGTAACTGTGGATGAAGAAGGGGCATTGAAACAGGCCGCGAAGGTGCAGCAGTTGATTGATCATGGTACGCTGACAGGACCATTGGCGGGGGTGCCGGTGGCGATTAAGGATAATATGTGTATCGAGGGAATGCGGACCACCTGTAGTTCTAAGATATTGCATAATTTTGTGCCAACGTATACAGCAGAGGCAGTGATCAATCTGCAAAGGGCAGGTGCTGTGATTATCGGTAAAACCAATATGGATGAATTTGCTATGGGAAGTACCACAGAGACCTCGGCTTATGGCGAGACCAAAAATCCGTGGAATACGTCCCATGTTCCGGGGGGATCTTCCGGTGGTTCCTGTGCAGTAGTGGCAGCAGAGGAGTGTCCGTATGCGTTGGGATCGGATACGGGCGGTTCCATCCGGCAGCCGAGTTCCTTCTGTGGTGTCACAGGAATCAAACCGACCTATGGTACAGTTTCCCGTTATGGGTTAATTGCATATGGTTCCTCACTGGATCAGATTGGTCCGGTGGCCAGGGATGTGACAGACTGTGCAACGATATTAGAGATTATTTCCTCTCATGATGAAAAGGATTCTACATCAGTAGAAAGAAAAGATTTGGATTTCACTACTGCTTTGGTGGATGATGTGAAAGGAATGAAGATCGGTATTCCGAGAGATTATCTGGGCGAGGGTCTGGATTCGGAAGTCCGGGATTCTGTATTGGCCGCTGCGAAAGCGTTAGAAGCAAAGGGTGCCATCGTGGAAGAATTTGATTTAAGTCTGGTGGAGTATGCGATTCCGGCATATTACATTATTGCCTGTGCGGAAGCAAGTTCTAATCTGGCACGATTCGATGGTGTGAAGTATGGGTATCGCACGCAGGAATATGATGGCCTCCACAATATGTACAAGAAGTCCCGTTCGGAAGGTTTTGGTGCGGAGGTGAAACGTCGCATTATGTTGGGGTCCTTCGTGTTAAGTTCGGGATATTATGACGCTTATTATCTAAAGGCATTACGCACCAAAGCGTTGATCAAAAAAGCATTTGATGAGGCATTTGCCAAATATGATGTGATTTTAGGCCCGGCAGCACCCACGACAGCACCGGAATTGGGCAAGAGTTTAAGCGATCCATTAAAGATGTATCTGGGGGATATTTATACCATTTCTGTGAATCTGGCAGGTTTGCCGGGAGTTACCGTTCCTTGTGGCAAGGATCACAAAGGACTTCCGATCGGATTGCAGTTAATCGGAGATTGTTTCCAGGAAAAGAAGATCATTCAGGCAGCCTATGCTTTTGAACAGACCAGAGAATATGAGCATTGCCCAATGGCATAGGGATACATCGATAGAGGAGAGTAGCATTCTATGTGGCTCTGCAAATTGATATCGGCGCTGCGATATGAATTTGATCTATGCGTACAAAGCAGCGCAGAAATGAGGAAGAGCATGAAACAGTATGAAACCGTGATAGGACTTGAAGTACATGTGGAACTGGCCACCAAAACCAAGATTTTTTGTTCTTGTTCTACTGCCTTTGGTGGTGCGCCTAACAGCCATACTTGTCCGGTATGTACCGGTATGCCGGGGTCATTGCCGGTATTAAATAAACAGGTGG
>CAZFSU010000038.1:0-12667 GCA_964521555.1 uncultured Jutongia sp.
AGTGCTTTTATTCGATATAGTTTTTTCCCATCGATTGATTTAATATCGTTTGTCATCAGTTCATATTTTTTCATGTTTTGCTCCTCCATATCGTTATTCACACTTATCTTCATACATACTGATGATATGCGATTTCATATTTGACAGCGCATCAATAATAATTTTATATGAGCCGGTAGATTCTTGTGTCGCAGTTCGGATACGATCTTTTTCTATATCCACCTGTTTATCTATGAACATAATCACTTGCTCATATGACAGTCCATAACGCTTCATACAATAATCTTTTTGCACAGACTCTGATTCATGAAGATCCGCTAGCTCCATCATTACCCCAGTGTCTTTTTTATTTGATTCCATAGCAGAGTTTTTTTCTTCTAACCCTGCTACATCTGTTACCCTAATCGATCCCATTTCATCCAACAAAGCTTTCGCTCGAACCTGTTCTTCCCTCGCCAAGCCAGCCACTTTATTTGCCACAGAAGTATTAATTTTCCCATCTACATAATCCTGTTTTAATTCCTGTGAGAGATTCCGATTAATATTTTCTAAAGTCCCAACTTTTGTTTTTGAAATGCCAAGCATGTTTGCGATAACACTTTGTGTCGTCCCACTAATTTTATGATTTTTCCTATACTCCTTTAATAACTCCCGCAACCTTTCAACTTCATGCATTTTCTCAGCGTCAGTACGCTCACGCTGAGTGCTGTTTGTCATGATCAAAATTAATTCGTCACGAATCGGATCGCCTTCATCCTCAACCACGCATGGTACTCGATCTATCTCAATCTTTTCTTCTTCCAATAACAATTTTACTGCACGCCACCTGGTCTCCCCAGCAATGATTTCGTACCCACCGCTATTGGAAATGGGTTTTACTATTAAATTCTGTTGAATACCGATGCGGTCTGGGGTGGATAATAGCAATATGGAGGCAGCCATTTTTTCTACACGATCAGCATCCTTGCTGTAAAAATTCTCATTTGTTGGATAAAGCTTGTCTATAGGGAGCATGACCACCTTCTTTAATTCTTTCTGCTTTATCCCCTTAATGGATTGTTCATTCATAAAATCTGTAAGATCAAATGCCATCTATAGCTCACCTCCCAGATATTCTCGAACCCACTTCTTATAATCTTGGGCTGCGCCACAACGGGAAGAATATTCTACTAATGGCTTCTTAGCCCATGTAGCCTCCAAAGGTTTTGATTTAGTATGACGAATTGCCTGATTGAAGATCGGATATTTCATGGAACTTCTTATCATGTTTATTACTTGATTATTTACATCATCATTTTTGTATCCTGTTGCTAAACAATAAACCCGCTCTAGTTTGGCATCGTCAAAGTTATTTTGAATAGACTCAATTTGTTCTGTCAAAATACTCAACCCGTCCAAGCTATATTCATCCATGTAAACAGGAATGATTACGTCATTCGATATCATTAACGCATTGATGATGCTGATATTTATATCCGGGGCATTGTCAACGATAACATAATCATATACAAGATCTGCTCGTAGATACTGTAGAGCTTTTTTTATCCTGCCCTGCTGTTGGTGTGTCATATCCAGCATTGCTCGTCGATTTGCTGCCAGAAGATTCATATTTGCTGTAATAACACTTATTCCCTCATAGCTTGTCTGTTTGATTAAAGCACCAGATAGACGATCGTCCATAATAGCTTCCAGGGTATATTCATCATCTGGGTCATACAATCCTAACGTTTTAGATAAGTTTCCCTGCTTGTCGTTGTCTACTAGCAAAACCTTTTTTCCGTAATCTCTCCATAGTATGTATCCTAAATTTAATGCGGTAGTTGTCTTGAACACTCCGCCCTTCAGATTAATTACACTAATAACCTTCATATACGTTCCTCCAATTCATTCCCAGCAGTAGCTTTGCTATTCAACTCTAATCAATATGATTGCTTACGTTTTTTCGGCGAATATCCTTGACTGATTGGATATAGATAACTCCCGCACCTTGGACATTTTGTCTTACTCAGGTTTTGTGTAGTAATATGACAAATCATACACTTCCTGTGCTCTGTGATAAGTTTCATTTTTTGCATATTCATAAAATCCTCCTCTCTATTTACCCAAATTGGGTAGGTTGGTATCTATTAATAAGACTTTTAGTCATTATTATCACATTATTCCCGACAATGATGATCTATTGCCGGGATGTGGCTCGTTAGCGGCGCTCACTGGCATCTGTAAAAAGTTCAATTTGTTTCATATGTATGTATAAAAGAGAGTCCAAACACAACCAATCCATAGACCGGAAGAAAGTGTGCCAGGTCAAATCCCCGCGGTCAATTCCCCCAACACCTTTGACAATGCCAAGGGATCACTATTTATTTAATTTTATATATTTGTCTCAGCAATCTCATGATCCTCATGATCCTCAATCACACGTTCGTATCCCCTTGCCCTCATTACCAGATCTGCAAATTTCAATGTCAGCGCATATCTTTGTTCTATTGTCAAATCGCTAGGCGATGTAGATTTAATAACATGTTTTTCCCCTAATTCCATATCTGCCATCTCCTTTCTCTTCAACTATATGCTGGCATTGATTGTCCTCTTAACTGCTGCCGCCAGAATAATTCGTGGTTTTGATTCTTATCGCTACGCTTTCTGCAATTCCTCTTTCTTCTCGGTTTCTTTAGCTATTACCATGCCCTCCGCTACTCCTAAGATATAATTCTGTTTATCTTTGTCCAACTTAGGTACCGTTTTTGACAACTTTTTGATGATTTCTTTTTCTTTTTCAGACATAATATCCACCTCCTAGGATGTTTCCTTGTAAACATCATACTAGCACACTTATCAACTATAGTCAACAACTTTTTTGTTGACTTGTAAACTTTTTTTATGTATAATACCTTTGTGAAAGGAGACGAAATATGATTAATAGGATTATTCAAATCAGAAATGAGGAACAATTAAGCCAAGAGAAATTCGCTGAAAAAATTGGACTTTCAAGGAACTTTATTAATCAAGTAGAGGCGGGAAAGAAGAACATTTCTGATAGGACCATATCTGATATATGTAGAGTTTTTAACGTAAACGAAGATTGGCTGCGCAGTGGAGCAGGAACAATGAAAAAAAAACTCACTAGGAATCAAGAGATCGGTGCTTTTGCAAATGAGGTAATGGAACTAGAAGATGGTAAATTCAAAAAACGTTTTATAGAAGCACTAACAAAATTAGACGAAAATGACTGGGAGGCTTTGGAAAAAATAGTTAATAAAATAGAAAAAGAGGGTAATTAGTAACCCTCTTTTGTCATGTTGGTGATAAACTTAAATATCTGCTCTAGTATCCAGAGATCTTCAATCTCCTTAACCATTTCTATTATTTTTTTCTTATAATCCATTCGATCAACCCTTTCATGTGTACTCGCACTTGAAATTCCTATGCTACCATTTTAGAACATACGTTCGTTTTTGTCAATATTGTTATACCTAATACGCCTCCGTTTCTTCTTTATTTCTTTTGTAAGACGTCTTATTCTCTTTGTCGATCGATAATTTTATTTTATCATGAAAAATAGAAAAATCTATAGAAGTGGCAAAATTGACACGATTTTTGGCACAATTTACATTCTAATTCAATTTTAAAATTATTTTCATTCTATTGATATATTCAATCTCTATCACAAAACAAAAAACTTTTTCTTCTCTCGCGAAAATCTTCCAAATATCCCCGGCTAATCGAAATCATCGTTCCATCGTCAAGCTTGACATCCTTTGGAAAAAACTGAATTTACAAGCAATATCAGACACTCATGAAAAAGGGGCTAGTTGTTGGAAATTGTGTTATTGTAGTTTTCCTGGACTTTATAGATATTCTCAATGCGGAACAATATCGCATTAGCGAAAAAATGAGAAATGGAGAAATTGCGCTATAATCATGCTTCTAACGCAGCATCTATTTCATCTCGGAAAGGAGAAAAACGTATGCGGCTATATTGTTTTATCATCAAAATAATGTTAAACTGTATCTATATTAAATAAAAACGGTAGCATGGAGCTACAAATTTTAGAATACCCAAATTGGGTAGGATTTGGAGGTAACAATGAATCAGAATAGTGTGATTTTTTCCATATGGGGAAATGAGATAATTAACTCCACAGATTTTCAAAAAAGATTAAACTCTGCAAAAAGCGGAAAATTAACACCATTACAAATTGATAAGGAAAATGGAATATGTGTATTTCAAGGCAGCGGAGCAAAGCCGTATCATACTTCCGTCAACGAATGCGAATGTCGAGACTATTTTGTAAGAAGAAGTCCATGCAAACATATGTGTAGAACTGCTATAGAACTAGGCCTTCTTATTTGCGAAGGGACAAAATCAGATCCAGCCATGATCCCAAGTCCTAAATCGAAACTTTCCAAAGGACACGACTTACATTCAGCTTTGCAAATAATAGAATCTCTTCCTGAAGATCATCAGAAAATTCTATTAGAAGCCATTTCTGGCGTAACCAGAGCGTGCGAAGACAAATGCATGGAAAAAGCCTCTGTTCAAAAACTGATTGATATGAATATTGTGATAGAAACAAAGAATGCAGAGGCACTGCTTAAAGCATTTTCCAGAAATCAATTAAACGAAATAATTGATACCACTGGAATTGAATTTAAACACAATATGAAACAAACCGATTTGGTGGCATGGTGCCTCAAACGTTTTTCTTCAGAAGAATTGTTTAAACTTGTTTCTGAACATTGTACTGTACGACTGAATGATATGTTTATGAAAATCAGACCGAAATTGTATAAATATCTAAACAGAAAATACAATACCATTACATTTTTCAATGAAAATATGGAATTTATAGAAGAATTCTATATAAATACCGATCTTCCTAATGATGATATAACAGAAGAATTAATTAAATTTGGTCATTATAAAAAATAGGCAATTTTGAATAAAGATTATGAAAGAATGTCTCATTTGAACATGAAGTGCATTAGATCAGTAAAATATTAAAATATACAGACAAAATATATACTTAACGACTTTAACCAGGGAGCCGTTGGGGCACTATGCAACCGCCGGACTTGCAAAAGATAAGGAGGTTGGTGCCAATGATTACATATACAGATTTATTCACATTTGTAATTATGCTTTGCGCTGTTATAACTCTTGTTAGACGCAAAAAGTAGCGCCCTTGCTCTGGTAAGGTGAGGCGCTACTTTTGTAACTGCTGACTTGCCGACGGCTAGGTGCCACTAGCTAACGGCTCTCTTGTTAAGTTCATTATAGCAAATGAATTAAGAATTGTCAAAAAATCACCCCTAACATTGGTGTGTCAGGAGCAACCAGTATGTTCCGAAGATACATACCATCCAAATACATTAGATCACATCAGAACAAAATTTACACGATTTTTGGCACAATTTACATTCTAATTCAATTTTAAATTATTTTCATTCTATTAGTATATTCAATCTCTGTCCCAAAACAAAAAACTTTTTCTTCTCTCGCGAAAATCTTCCAAATATCCCCGGCTAATCGAAATCGTCGTTCCATCGTCAAGCTTGACATCCTTTGGAAAAAAACTTTCGGCATGAAACAAATTTATAATATAACTTTTATTGGCCCTGGCAAAATACTCTAAGCGTGAAAAATCTTCCTCCCATGCGTCATCCAGCTTCGTTCTTACCCCAATCTCAATACCATCATTGCATACTATATATATCTTTTTCTGCTTAGAGTAAACATATTTAATCCTTCCATACGGTATCTTAATTATCTCGCCTTTGTAACGACACACAAAAGAAGGAGCCATGATTGCCTTGCTTCGTTCAATTCTTTTGTATCGGTCAAATAGCTTAAAAATTTCACACTCTTTCAGCGGCTTTCTCGCATAGCCGAATGGCAGAGAATTTGCAACGTCCATGACATATTGATCGTATATCGTTATGTAAATTATTCTTATATCGGGGTAACGTATTTGTATCTTTTTAAAAAGATCCACAGCATTGATCTCCTTGTTTTTTGTAAACTCTATATCTGTAATAATAAGGTCAAATAATTGCTCGTCCTGATTAAATATATCAACGATCATATCCAGACCATCCACATATTCAACCACCTCAATATCCTCTCCCCATTGATACCTATCCACAAGATTATGTACCTGATCTATATACATACGAACATCATCACAAATTGCAATCTTAATCATTCCCACTTACCTCCATAATTTTCTACAATTATACAAGCATAGGGTGTAATAATATACTGGAAATTATTGGAAATATTAATAAAGTTTTTTAAATATTCTAGTAAATTTTTTAACGATATTCTATGATTCCTTGTCTTATTGCTAGAATAATGTTAAACTGTATGCGTGGAAAATAATAGCATGGAGCTGCAAATTTTAGGATACCCAAAATGGGTAGGATTTGGAGGTAACAATGAAAGAATGTCCAAACTGCAAAGAATTAATCGGAGATACCGCAGAAAATTGTTTTAATTGCCACTACAATTTTCGGCTTGGGAGAATACCAGACAAGGTTGATCAGGATAAATTAAAACAGATCAATGAACATCGAATCGAAAAAGAACAAAATTTTCAAATGTATCACCAACAAGAGGTATTTAAAAATGAAAAAATCAAAGATGCACTTATTGAGGAAATTCAGCATATAAGTCAAAATAAGTCGATGAATTTGTTAAAAAACCCTTATTATGAATACGAGGCTGTTCAACTTTCTGATTCAAAAAAGGGATTTTTGCCTGGATGGACATTGCAAAATACTTTGACAAAATATGCCAATGAGGGCTGGAGATTGCACACTATGTCCACAAATATCGTCTCTTCTACCGCAGTCGGTATTTCAAAAGGAGGCGCTAATCTAGGTGTTGGTTCCACCACCGAAATTACAACCTTGGTCTTTGAGCGTTGCATTCGTCCGGCTCAGTATTAAATACTGTAGGCTATAGGATACTGTTTTCCTGTTCATAAAGAATGAGCAGAGCCGACGCAGTCATTCTCTGCAATCTTTCGTCTGCAGACAATTTAAAATCCGGTTTGCTTTCTTTTGACAGAAAATTGTACTCTTTATAGATCGTTACACCTCGTCTTTTTTCAGTAACTACCTCAACTATTAAATCGCCGCCAAATTCGGCAATATCCTCCCTAAGCTCCTCGATAAGATCGGAGCAGTCGAAAGAGACCAACTGTCCTAAAGCGTTTATAAATGCCATGTCAACCCCCCTTATCTCTTTATGCCCATATTTACATCGAAGCCATCAACTGGATGCGAGAATGTCCAACCATTAAATTTATATTCTGTATAAGCAGGCATATTCACCCACTCTTCTCCATCGGTATCGTCCCAAATACTAACCTTTTCTCCAGTTTTTTTGTTAATCTTCTTTTGAACATAAAAACTAAATAGTTTATTATCTCCACAGTCGTCTTGTCTGTCGTACTCAGCAGTTTTAAAATTTGCAAGCAGTGTGGAAAGAACGTGATCAACCAACTTTTCTTTTCCGATTCTTCTTTTCTTTTCAATCTTACTTAATGAAATGAGTGGCTCACCGTCATTTCCATCCCCCACTTTTACACCAGATACTTCGTATATTCCAACATCTAACCTTGAAAGAAGTGAACTGACAAGTTGTAGATTTGAGAGGATAGGCATTCTATTCTGATCAATTTCAAATACAGACAACCCTACTTCATATGCGTCTTTTGGAATTTTTTCAAATGCTCCCTCAATATCTCCAATTCTTAAATCATATGTAAAATCCTCATTCGTCTCGTACGTCAGCTTCAAATAATTAACTGATCTTCCACCCTTCGGAATCTCCCCAAATCTCAGATATTTCATAATATTACCTCCCGAATATTTTATCACAACGACACTGCTCTGTAAATCTGTATATAGCCATCTTCACTCTGGTACCTCCTACTTGTGTTGATGGTTATCCTTGTTATAGTAATATAATACACTTTTTTTTATATCGTGTCAACATTTTTTTATAAATTTATTTATATTCTTTTAAAATTATATTTGACATAATATAAAAAAATGTATATGATAAAGAAAAAAAGGGGGCGTGCTAGATGCATACAGATGTCAGAGAATATATAAATCTTTGCAGAGTAAAGAAGGGAAATATTACAGAAGCGGAATTGGCAAGAAGAACCGGGCAGACTCCGCAAAATATGAACAACAAATACAAGCGGAATACATTTAAGATATCAGAATTGGTAAAAGTGGCCGATGCACTTGGAGCTGATTTAAAGATTTCCTTCATTGATAAAGAGACAGGCGAGCCGATTATATAAATGCGAAAGGAGCAAATTTATGAAAAACGTATGCGGCTATATTCGTGTATCCACCGACCAGCAAACAGAATTATCCCCCGATGCGCAGATCCGGTTACTGCAGGAATACTGTGATCGCAAGGGATATATCCTTACCCGCATTTATAAAGATCTTGGAATCTCTGGCCGTAATGCAAAAAAACGTCCTGCTTTTCAGGAAATGATTGCTGACTGCAAAGGCAAAGAACATCCTTACGATGCTATTCTTGTATGGAAATTTTCCCGATTCGCGCGTAACCAGGAAGAATCTATCGTATTCAAATCTATGCTCCGTAAGGCGAATGTTGATGTATACAGTGTGTCAGAAGATCTTCCCGATGGCGAGTTCTCCGGATTAATCGAACGCATTATAGAATGGATGGACGAATACTACTCCATACGCCTATCTGGAGAAGTTATGCGCGGAATGACTCAGAATGCTATGGAGGGTGGATATAATGCAAACCCACCTTTCGGGTATACAAAAACAAAAGGTGAAATTCCCGTGATTAATGAAAAAAATGCTAATATCGTTCGAATGTGCTATGACATGTTTCTTGCCGGATCATCATTCGTTAGCATCGCGAGAAAAATCAATGACATGGGTATCCGTACTCGGAATGGACGGAGATGGGAAGCCCGCAACATTAAATATATGGTACGCAACCCGTTTTATGTAGGAAAAATCCGATGGAATTATTACGATCGCCAACATAATCAAGAGAAGCCCCAAGATGAGTGGATCATTTCAGATGGCCAGCACGAGCCTATCATATCTCAGAGTATATTTGATGCTGCGCAAAAATTAGCCGATGAACATGCTGTGCGCAATAAAAACAGAGGGCCGAAATCTTCTGCTGCCGGATGCCCCCACTGGTTATGCGGTATGATTAAATGCGATGTATGTGGCGGTACTCTTTCTTACGCGTCTTTTGGGAAAAACAGCCAAAGATGGAACTACTTTAAGTGTTGGCGAAACAACAAAGGGCAGTGTTCAAATAATAAATCGCTACGCAAAGATAGGGCGGAGAACATGGTTCGTGAATATCTATATAATATGCTTGTGTTGAAGAAAAATGTAACTTATCATATAGTCCGCACGGACAAAAACCCTGCGGATCATAACGATATAATTCATTCTGAGCTACGTAAATTAGAAGAACGTGAAAAACGAATTAAGGCGGCATACATAGATGGAATTGATTCACTGGATGAATATAAATATAACAAAAGGACCCTGGAAAAGCAAAGAGCAGAACTGGAAAAACAGTTAAGCGATCCTGTTCCGCCTCCTAATAATAAGCCCCTAGCGCTTGCTGTTGAGAATGGCATCGAATTGTTTAATAATTTTGAAGAACTGGACACCGAACACAAAGCAGAAGTAATACGCACATTTTTTGACCGAATAGTATATCACCGGGATACGGATACGATGGAATTCTATCTCAACGAATAACCTATTTATGGGGGTTTATACAAATTGAATCTATTCGTCTACGGCGGCCCCGACGGCGAGCTCGGTGCCTCTATGCGTTATTTATCACAGAGATATTCTATGGAAAATCGAATTGCTGCCGGTACATTAACCGATATAGGTACCGAAGAACTGGCGCATCTTGAAATGGTAGCCACTATCGTTCGTCAGCTTACGAAAGACCTTACTCCGGAAGAAATCAAAGCCTCCGGCTTTGATAAATATTATATCGATCATACTCTGGCAATTTGGCCACAAGCTGCCAGCGGCGAACCTTTTAGCGCCAGCCAGTTCCAAAGTACCGGCGATACCATTACGGATTTATATGAGGATATGGCCGCAGAGCAAAAAGCGCGCCTGACCTATGATAACATTCTTCGTGTTGTAAAAGATCCAGAAGTTGCAGACCCGATCCGATTCCTGCGCCAACGTGAGATTGTACACTTCCAGAGATTCGGCGAAGCACTTCGCAAGGTTCAGGATGAAAGAGACTCTAAAAACTTCTATGCATTCAACCCACAGATTGATAAAAAACCTTGCTAATCTTCCTTGTCTATGTGTCCAGCTTCCAGGACACAAAAATCCCAGAGCCGTTAAATAATCAAACTAACAGCTCTGGGATCATTCTTCTATTGTTTCCAAAAATTGTCAACAAACATAAACTATTTACACAATTCCTCAGCCAATGCCTCGATGGACGCCGTAGCCCCCTCGTCCAAAGCCGATTTTATGGTTACAGTCGTATCAGCATAAGTAATATTCTTGCTCTTTTCAAGCATACCGGCCATAACTCTCTTTGCCGTTGGAGCCCATGAACCATTCTCCAGGAATGCAACCGTACGATTCTGATAGCTTCTCTCCGTCAAATGATGGATAAAAGTCTTCATGTGTGGGAACACATCTCCATTATATGTGATGGAAGCTAAAACTAATTTATCATAACGAAATGCATCCTCTACACACTCTGCCATATCATCACGGGCCAGATCTGCCACTACAACCTTCGGACAGCCCTTTTCTTCTAATTTAGCCGCTAATAACTCCACCGCCTTTTTCGTATTACCATATACAGAAGAATACGCAATCATCACACCTTCATTTTCCGGCTGATAAGAAGACCAGATATCGTATTTTCCAATATAATGTTCCAGATTTTCTGTGAGAACCGGTCCGTGCAATGGACAAATAATCTCAATATCCAGAGAAGCCGCCTCCTTTAACAATTTCTGTACCTGAATACCATATTTTCCCACGATACCAATATAATAGCGACGTGCTTCACAATCCCAATCTTCTTCCACATCTAATGCACCAAATTTTCCAAATCCATCCGCAGAAAATAAAACTTTATCTGTACTATCATAAGTAACCATTACCTCCGGCCAATGAACCATTGGTGCGAACACAAATGTTAAACTATGTTTTCCCAGCTCCAAGGTATCTCGATCAGAAACCACAAGTTTCTTCATCGATGGATCTGATCCAAAAAACTGATCCATCATGGTAAACGTCTTTGCATTTCCAACCACAGTAACATCTGGATAGATATTTAAAAAGTTTTTAATATTGGCAGAATGATCCGGTTCCATATGCTGAACTACGAGATAATCCGGTTTCTTGTCTCCTAATACATCCGCAATATTCGCCAGCCATTCTTCCTTGAAATTAATATCCACCGTATCCATAACGGCAATTTGATCATCCATGATAACATAGGAATTGTACGCCATGCCATTTGGAACGATGTACTGTCCTTCAAATAGATCGACTTGATGATCATTGACACCAACATACTTAATATCATTTGTAATTTTCATGGTTGCATCTCTCCTATCTTAGTATTTTACAAATATTAATATTGCATCATCCATCGTTTATTATGGATTATTACAAGCAAAATAGCAAGAAGAAATATCTGTTTATTTTCCAATCTTCTTTTTGTCCAGTTTGATCTTCGCATCTTTCTTCTTCGTGACAGTAAGCTTATATTTCTGTTTGCCGGCTTTAATATATAGAATCGCTTTTTTATCTGAGGCTTTTTGAACGTTAATCACCTGATATTCCACCGTCTCCTTTTTACCATCTTTCAGATCAATATATATCTCATTTGCAAAAAAGCCGTCTTTATTATATAAGAAATCCTGCAATAAAACTTCAGCATCCTCCGGCTTAACACCTTCCTGCCCCTTATATTTAACTTTATAATTCTGATACTTTTTATCAAATTGCTCTTTCGTCAGGCCAGTGCCCATGTAACCAGCATTAGCCTGCTCTTCCGCCGAATTATTATCCGTCTGTTTGTCCCCCGCAGCCAAATTCTGTACTACAGTAATAATCGTATCCCCAGGCTCATGAGATATGATCTGATTTGGCATCACAAAACTAAGAAGCAACAATACCACTGTAACAACAATCTTCACGAGTTGATTCGAATACTCCAAAACAAGTGGACTGATCACCACTGCAGCACCAATCAGCACAACCGCAGACAAAACACTGACAGAATATAATCTCCATAACCCCAGCACCAACAATACCGTAGCAATACCCCATAACGCAATTCTCGGAAGTTCTGGGATATCCGGCATAGATACTCCTTTCTTTTTCTCACTATCCGTTTGATCCTTCCATGAATCTATTGCCGCATCGAATACCACCATATCTTTCTCATATTCTATATCCTCCGGACTCTTGTCTCCTGATTCTGCATCATTCGGTTTCCCATCGGTTAGTTTACGTGGAATATCCAACATAATATCTTCCGCTAACCAACTCATATCCTTTTCCGGCTCTGAAGTAGATGCCTCGGCTTCCTGTGAAGCCTCCGCCGCTCTCTGGGCCTCTGCCGCTCTCT
>CAZFSU010000038.1:12767-20651 GCA_964521555.1 uncultured Jutongia sp.
GGGCCTCCGCCGCTCTCTGGGCCTCTGCCGCTTTCTGGGCCTCCGCCGCTCTCTGAGCCTCCGCCGCTCTCTGGGCCTCCGCCGCTCTCTGGGCCTCTGCCGCTTTCTGGGCCTCCGCCGCTCTCTGGGCCTCCGCCGCTTTCTGGGCCTCCGCCGCTCTCTGGGCCTCTGCCGCTCTCTGAGCCTCCGCCGCTTTCCGCGCCTCTTCTGCTCTTCTGGCTTCCTCTGCTGCCTTGCGCGCCTCCTCCGCTCTTCTGGCTTCCTCTGCTGCCTTGCGCGCCTCTTCCGCTCTTCTGGCTTCCTCTGCCGCTTTCCGCGCCTCTTCCAATATTCGGGCCTGCTCCGCTTTGCGCGCTTCCTCTTCTCTTCGGGCCTCTTCCGCTTTCCGCGCCTCCTCCGCCTTTTTAGCTTCTTCTACCGCTTTCCGCGCCTCTTCCAACACGCGGGCCTGTTCCGCCTTGCGCGCTTCCTCTGCTCTTCGGGCCTCTTCCGCTTTCCGCGCCTCTTCTGCCTTGCGCGCTTCTTCCGCTTTTCTGGCTTCTTCTTCCGCCTTTTTGGCTGCTTCTGCCTTTTCCTCTTTCCGTTTTAGATATCTGGCATATTCGCTATCCGACTGCACTAATTCTTCTTCCATTGTATGGATCGCCTGTAGCACAGATGGCGTTGGCAAGCTTATCTCCGGTCCCATACTCTTCTGTACCGTAGCCACCGCACGCTTCGTATCTAATGTAAAGTTGCCATATCGGTCGATGATATCTGTCTCAATCAATAACTGTATCAACTGGGCCATATTGACTGTATTGTTAATCAACTCCATATCTTCCGACGTATATGTTTTTTGCCCTATTAAATTACGAAAACCGCTTTTGCCCGAAACTAATTTATGCAAAGAATCCAATACTGTCTGAAACCAGCTTTTATCCATATTATACAGACAGTTAAAAAAGAGCGAACTCTGCTCTCGAAGCTCATCCATAATCTCAATATACTGCTGACAAAGCTGCTGATATTCCTGTAGCTTCTTAGCATTTTCACCCGACTGTGCCGGATCTTTTGACAGTGTAGCCATGTCAAATGTTGGCAGATTTAGAGTCTTTCTGATTTCCACATCCGTCGTCATACCGATGGGAATCCCAGACTCCTCCAACGCAACATCTGCTCCAAAAAATTCCGTTGTCATCAATGCCATCGGACTATCTGAAATTTTTCCCTTTTTTATACTCGCCTCAATGGATGCTGCTCCCGTACACAGATTTTTCAATCTCGGAAGATCTAATTTGACATAATCTCGTATATATGAATTATCATCCTCTTCTTCCGTATTTAATATTGAACTCCGGCGTTTTGGCTTTTCAAAATTCACCATTTTGATTGAAGACATATCGTGCATAAAAGTTTTCATACTTCCCTGAAGTAAGGATAACTTCAACCGGGAAAGATAATGCAGGCTATTCAAACATTTCTGCCTGGCCTCCATTGCACGTTCTTCCGTGTCTTCTATCAGTTTAGCAATATCTACATTCCCTATATTGGAATTCATACTTTGAGTAAATGGCATAACAACCCTCTCCCTTAACTCGTCAACTCTATGACATAGCATTATTAAAATCCTACATTAGTATAACACAAATGCCCTGTTTTTGAGAAGTAGTATTGTAATATTGACTTTCCATTTTACTTTTTCTATAATATTATCAATACCAACAACCCCTATGGGTATGTTATACATAAAAAGCCAAAACAAACTAAGTTTGTCTGGCAGAAATGAGGAGAAATATGAAAAAGAAATCACAAGCTTCACTTGCCCTGACATTAAGTGCGGTTCTGCTACTAACCGGATGCAGTGCCTCCAGTACGAAACGGGCAGCAAATCTGATTAACAAAGCAAGTAAACAGATGGTAGAAAGCAATGCTAATCCCACCACTACGCCAGAACCAACACCTGCTACAACGCAGTTAAAACTGGGTGACGAAGCGACTGTGGGAGACTGGTCTTTTACCGTCAAAAAGGTCTCTATCAAGAAACAAATCAAAACCAGCGGTTACTTGGGATATAAACCGAATAAAGGAAATCAATTTGTCTGCATAAATATCACAGTAAAAAATAACGGTAATGAGGAAGCCGCTTTCCTTCCATACATAGGTTATGAGAACAAGATGAATACCGCTATTATTTATTACCAGGATCAATATGAATATAAACCTTCTGTTCTAACCAGTTATGACAAGGATTTGGTTGATGATAAAATCAAACCTCTCAACAAGAAGAGTGGTGTCTTAGTATTTGAAGTACCGAAAAAGGTCGCAAAAAATCTCAAAGAAACTACTTTGAAAATCGGAACCACACAGGAAAATGTCATTTATCCATTAAAATGATGGCAATTTGCATTGAGTAAAATAGATCAAAAAAAACAAGATATAGAAAAACACCAAACTGCTTTTCTATATCTTGTTTTTATTACAAGAAATTCTGTTTAGAATTTAGAATATTTCATTATAATTTTTCGCCGGTTAACAATTCATAACCTTGCAGATATTTAGAAATCGTCTTTTCAACGATATCCTCCGGTAATGTCCAGTCATTATCCGGATTTTCCTTGAGCCAGTCTCTTGCAAACTGTTTATCAAAAGATGGTTGACTATGACCTGGTTCATATCCGTCTGCCGGCCAAAATCTGGAACTATCCGGTGTCAACATCTCATCACCTAATACAATGTTTCCATCCTCATCCAGTCCAAACTCAAATTTTGTATCCGCGATGATGATCCCCTTTTCACGAGCATAATCAGCACACTTCTTATATAAAGCAATGGTATAATCGCGCAGCTTGGCAGCATATTCCTCACCTTTACCCGGAAAATATTTCTCCAGATGATCCACACTCTGTTCGTAAGAGATATTCTCATCATGATCCCCGATCTCAGCTTTGGTAGAAGGAGTATAAATCGGCTCCGGTAATTGATCAGACTCCTTCAACCCTTCCGGAAGTCTGATGCCACACACCGTACCATCTTTCTGATAACTTGCCCAGCCGCTTCCGGTAATATAACCACGTACGATACACTCGATCGGCAACATCTCTAACTTACGGCACATCATACTATTGCCGTCAAACTGTGGTTGTCGGAAAAACTCCGGCATGTCTTGAACATCAACAGAAATCATATGGTTCGGCAGGATATCCTGTGTCATATCAAACCAAAATTTAGACATTTGGGTCAACACGGCTCCCTTCTTGGTCACCTCATTTTTTAGTATCACATCAAAACAACTAATGCGATCCGTGGCAACCATAATCAGGCTATCGCCATTGTCATAGATCTCTCTAACCTTTCCTTCTTTTATTGGTTTTAATTCTTTCATTGTTTATTCTTACCTCCATGTCTTTATTAATATGTCATTGTGTTGCCAAATCCCCTCTAATCATCTGTTGCACTACCATTTAACAACTGCGCAAATACATAAGGACGCACCACATCATCCACCGGTGTGGAGTTATTTCCCAAATATACATCGACTGTGATTTGTCCATCGGCATCTGTCACAAAGGTTACTTTGACAGTCGTACCATCATAAAGCATATCTTCATGATCCGGGATCTCTTTTAAGATCAAAGATACCTTATTACCATAAAAAGTAACGGTTTCCGTCGATCCATCTTCCGCCTTGTCATATACCCAGCCCTTGGTATCTGTATGTGACTCCAGGATGGTTTTATAGTTTTGCTTCAGATTAGGATTCGTCAACTCCTGCGTTGCTTTGATCTTTGCTCTTGCTTCATCATTGAATTTTTCCTGAAATATGGATCGCACAATATTATGAGAAAACTCCGGTAATATAGAATAAATACCAAATAAGATCGCGCCCAAAATCACAATTACAATTAAAACTTTTCCCAGATTTTTCATGGTCTTATGTCCTCCTTGTATTTACCAGCATCGATTTCATGTCCGTCAATAACTCTTTCAATTAATAGATTATAGCATCCTCCGGCAGATATTTCAACCGATCCGCCCCACGCTCCGCTTCATCCGCCCCACACTCTGCTTCAGAATCCCATATGCATATAGCCCGCCACAAACGTTACACGCCACCAAAAGCTGCTTCCCTGTTCCACGAAAACAGGGGAAGCATATGTACACTTCCCCTGTCATGGTATTCCCTTCCAGCACCTATATTTCTCACGACTCGCTTAGTTCTACCAATTCCTTCAATAGCTTTGGCACCATTTCATCCATAGTCTCATCCGGGAACTGACAGGTTCCCACTGCCTTATGTCCGCCACCGCCATATTTCAACATCAGACTGCCAACATTCACATTCGATGTACGGTTGAGTATGCTATATCCGGTTGCCACGGAGCATCCCTTGCCTCCCCGGCCAGATACGATCCATGCTGAAATATTCTGTTCCGGGTACATACTATAGATCATAAAACGATTTCCGGAATAAATCGGGTCTACTCCTCGCAGATCTGAAATGATAACATTGCCCTCCACACGAGTATACTTCCGAACCATCTCCTGAAACTTCTCACTCTGTTCATGATAAACTTCAATACGCTCTACCACATCCGGCAATGACAAAATTTCATCTGTGGTCATCGTACGGCAGGCATCAATCAGTTTCTCCATCAACTGATAATTTGAAATCGTAAAGTTTCTCCAACGTCCCAGACCCGTACGTGGATCCATGATGAATCCCACTAATATCCAACCTTCCGGATGCAAAATTTCATCTATCGTCAGATTCGCGGAATCCACTTTATCGACTGCCTCCATCATATCATCAAACTGTGGGAACTTCTCATGCCCACCATAATACTCATATATGATGCGGGCACAAGATGGAGTAATGCGGCTTTCTCCCTTATACTTTCCTTCTAATGCCTGTCTCTCCTGTTCACTGCTATGATGATCAAACCACAAACCACAACCTTCCACAAACGGTACATTTGCCAGACAGTCATCCTCGGTAATCTCAACCAAACCATCCTGCAGATCCTTTGGATGTGCAAATTTCCAATGATCAATGATGCCCGCTTCTTTTAATAAAGCAGCGCACGCCAATCCATCGAAATCGGATCTTGTAACTAATCTCATCTCTCTTTGTCCTCCTATCCTTTTCCTCTTGCATTTTCACACTTGCCGAATCTTTCCGGCTCAACACACAAAGTTTCCATACGCACTTATAGGTAAGTTCATTATACGACATATCACTGAAATTTTCTATGATTATTTCTTAACTTTCCTCATCCCTGATAAGCACCGATTATTTCTTCCACTTCTCCCAAAAACCGTTTCATCTCCTCATCGGTACCGATCGAGATTCGAAGATAGTTATTAATACGCGGTGCATCAAAATGTCGTACAAAAATATGTTTTTCCCGCAACTGTTCAAAAATCACCTGTGCCGGTACACGATCATGTGTAGCAAAAATAAAATTTGTCATGGAATCCCCAAACGTAAAACCTAACCGATGCAATTCCCGTTTCGTCCTCTCACGGGTATCAATGATCTTAGCTGAAGTCTCCTGAAAATAAGCCTCATCTTCAATGGATGCCACACCCAATGCCACCGACAATCTAGTCATCGGATAACTATTAAAGGAATATCTCACATCATTCATCGCTTTGATCAGACCCGGCTGTGCCATCGCATAACCGATACGCATCCCCGCCATTGAACGAGATTTGGAAAAAGTCTGCACGATCACCACATTATCGTATTCTTCGATCAACGGCAATGCCGATGCTCCACTGAAATCTATATATGCTTCGTCTATAATAACCACCACATCACGATTTGCCTCAATCACCTGACGCAGAAAATCCAAACTTTGTCTGACTCCCGTTGGCGCATTGGGATTCGCAATGACTACACCACCATTGCAAACGGTATAATCTTCCATACGAAGATTAAAATTTTCGTCCAATGGGGGACGCTCATACGGAATCTGAAACAACTCTGCCCACACATCATAAAAAGAATATGTAATATCCGGGAATAAAATCGGTTTGCCGGAATTGAAAAATGTCAAAAAGGCAATCGCCAATACATCGTCTGATCCTACCCCAACATATACCTGGTCCTTTCCCACATCATATCGCTTAGCAATGGCCTCCACCAACACTTCCGATGCCGGGTCTGGATAAAGACGCAGCATATCTGAATCAAACTGCCGGACCGCCTCCACCACCTTGGGAGAAGGCGGATATGGATTTTCATTCGTATTTAATTTAATCATATCCGGGAGATTGGGTTGTTCTCCCGGCACATAGGGTTCTACTTTTCGGAAATTTGCTTCTAACTTTTTATTCATCACTTTCCTCGTTTCTGTGAGACGAACATCATCCGTCTTACATCATTATTTCTATGATTTATAACATATGACACCAATGTTCGGATACTAACGGTAACTCTCTGCCAATTTCTGAAACGCCGGCAGAGAACGTGCTATCATATCCCGATCAACACAATATGCGATACGGACATATCCCGGACACATGAAAGAACTACCCGGCACCACCAGAATATTATATTCCTTCGCCTTTGCCACAAATGCGAAATCGTCTTCTTCCAGCGCTTTTACCCATAGATAGAAAGCCCCTTCCGGCTTGACACATTCAAAGCCATATTCAGTCAATGCATCATATAACAGCCGACGATTTGCATCATAGGCGGCCACATCTGTGCCGGCATTTAAACACTTGGATACTGTCAACTGCATCAATGATGGTGCATTGACATACCCCAGAATACGATTTGCTACATTAGCTGCACACACTACATTTTCAAAATCATCCACTTCATTTGGAATCACCAGATAACCGATACGTTCTCCCGGCAATGAAAGAGATTTACTATAGGAATAACCTACGATCGTATTCGCGTAGTATCTTGTCAGGTACGGCACCGATGCCCCGTCATAGACCAATTCACGATATGGCTCATCCGCAATCAGATAAATGGCTGTACCATATTCCTGTTGTTTCTGTTCCATCACTTCTGCCAGTTTTTTAATAGTTTCTTCTGAATAAACCACACCCGTAGGATTATTCGGATTATTTATGATGACAGCCTTGGTCCTTGGTGTAATCTTCGCCGCAAACGCTTCCAGATTTGGCTGAAAATCAGGGATATCGGGTGGCACTACCACCATTACCCCATCAAAATTCGCCACATAATTATTATACTCGCCGAAATATGGCGCAAATGCCATCACTTCATCCCCCGGATCTAATAACGTTTTTAAAGCCACATTCAGACCTCCGGCAGCTCCCACTGTCATAATAAGATTTTGCTGACCAAAATTTGTGCCGAACTTCTGATTGATTGAATCTGCAATTTTTTCTCGAACCTCTTCATATCCGGAGTTATTCATATAGCCATGAACAAAATTCGGCGCGTCCTCTTTCAAAATCTGTATGATCGCCTCTTTTACTTCTCTGGGCGGCTCTACACTTGGATTTCCCAGACTAAAATCATATACATTCTCCGCACCATACTTCGCTGCCATCTTCTTCCCCTCTTCAAACATCGCGCGCGTAACGGAACTTCCCTCCACATATTTTACCATTTTCTTTGCTATCATATTTCTTTCCCTCTTTTCCGTGTCATTTGATGACACATTGCATTCCATCCAGAATATCAAAATCATACCACACCAGGGAATCATTTTCAACGCACCACGCAACCGGAATATATTATATAACACCCCAAACCTGCATATAACATTTTTTCAAAAAAGGCTTGCATTCTGTAATATAGTTTGATATACTGTACAAGCTGTCGCAAAACAGACATTCTTTTGCGCGATTAGCTCAGTTGGCAGAGCACCTGACTCTTAATCAGGGTGTCCAGGGTTCGAACCCCTGATCGCG
>CAZFSU010000039.1:0-19252 GCA_964521555.1 uncultured Jutongia sp.
CCATGCGTATGCGTGGTGCCCAGTCTACGGATATTGCAATCTTGGTTGTGGCGGCAGATGATGGTGTCATGCCGCAGACCATAGAGGCCATCAACCATGCCAAGGCGGCCGGAGTAGAGATTATCGTAGCGGTCAATAAGATTGATAAGCCAAGTGCAAATATTGAGCGGGTGAAGCAGGAATTGGTAGAACATGAATTAGTTGCCGAAGACTGGGGTGGCAGTACGATTTTTGTGCCGGTTTCTGCGCATACTAAGGAAGGTATCGATCAGTTGTTAGAGATGATCGTTTTAACTGCCGAAGTAGCTGAATTAAAGGCAAATCCTAATCGTAATGCCCGTGGTGTAGTGATCGAAGCGCAGTTGGATAAAGGGCGTGGTCCGGTTGCCACGGTATTAGTACAGAAAGGTACTTTACATGTGGGAGACAACATTGCCATCGGTGCTGCCTATGGTAAGATTCGTGCCATGATGGATGACAAGGGACAGCGCGTAAAAGAAGCACTTCCTTCTACTCCTGTAGAAATTTTGGGACTACATGCCGTTCCTGATGCTGGAGAAATCTTTATGGCTACCGATAGTGACAAAGAGGCCAGAAATATTGCAGAAACCTATATTAACCAGAGCCGTGAGAAGATGTTAGATGATACCAAGTCCAAACTGACTCTGGATGGTTTGTTCTCACAGATCCAGGCAGGTAATATTAAAGAATTGAATATTATTATCAAGGCAGATGTTCAGGGGTCTGTGGAAGCGGTAAAACAAAGTCTCTTAAAGCTGAGTAACGACGAAGTGGCTGTACGGGTGATTCATGGCGGTGTAGGTGCCATCAATGAATCGGATGTATCCTTAGCCAGTGCATCCAATGCCATTATCATTGGTTTCAACGTCAGACCGGATAATACGGCGAAGGAAAGCGCCGATCGCGAGCAGGTGGATGTACGCCTGTATAAGGTGATTTACAACGCCATTGAAGATGTGGAAGCGGCGATGAAGGGTATGCTGGATCCGGAATATGAGGAACAGGTAACGGGTCATCTGGAAGTTCGACAGACCTTTAAGGCATCCGGTGTTGGTGTGATTGCGGGATCTTATGTATTGGATGGTAAGGTAGTCAGAGGTTCTAAGGTTCGCATTACCCGTGAAGGTGAGCAGATTTTTGAAGGAGACCTGGCATCACTGAAACGTTTCAAGGATGACGTCAAGGAAGTGGCAGCAGGCTACGAGTGTGGTTTAGTATTTGATGGATTCAATGAAGTGCAGGTAGAAGATCAGATCGAAGCATATATCATGGTTGAGGTTCCAAGAGCCTAGATAGGAGAAAAGAGGAAGCGTATGAAACGTAATAGTATTAAATATTCCAGGATGAATGGTGAGGTGCAGCGGGAGCTCAGCCGCATCATTTCCAGAGATATCAAAGACCCTCGCATTCATCCGATGACTTCTGTAGTATCCGTGGAAGTGACACCGGATCTGAAATTTGCAAAAGTTTTTGTGAGTGTATTGGGAGACGAGATGGATCGGGAGAATACCAGGGAGGGATTAACCAGTGCGGCATCCCATATCCGATCCAGACTGGCAAAGTCTCTGAATTTACGAAATACACCGGAACTGACTTTTGTGATTGATGATTCGATTGAATATGGGGTAAATATGTCAAAGAAAATCGATGAACTGACTCATTCCGAAGAACCTTCTCAGGATGAGGGAGAACAGTAGATAGCAGACAGGGGTATAAACCCGGAATAGGAAAGATGTTTTATGAGTGATTTCAAAAATAGTATTTCAAAGGCAGATCGTATCATGGTGGCAGGACACATTCGTCCGGATGGAGATTGTGTGGGATCTTGTATTGCGATGTATCATTATGTCCGAAACAATTATCCGGAGAAATCTATCGATATCTATCTGGAGACTTTGCCGGATCGGTTTCTTCCTTTGGATCCGGAGCGGTGCATTGTATCAGACCGGATTTCTTCTGAGCCCTATGATCTATTTATCGCAGTGGATTGTAGCAGCAGTGACCGCTTAGGAGAGGCGGGACAAGCATTTTTACAGGCAAAGAAAACACTTTGTGTTGATCATCATATTAGCAATACGAACTATGCAGATGAAAATTTTGTAACACCGGAGAGTAGTTCCACCTGTGAAGTTTTGTATGAATTAATGGGCGGGGATGCGCTGGTGCCAGAGATCGCTGCGCCTTTATATGTGGGAATCGCCTATGATTCTGGTGTGTTTCGTTATTCCAATACCTCGGCACGCACGATGGAAATAGCCGGAAATCTGATCCAGACAGGGATTCCGTTTTGGCAGTTAATTGATCAATGTATCTCCCAGCGTTCGTATCGACAAACGCAGCTTCTGGGCAGAACGTTACAGAGCAGCTTGCGGTTGATGGATGGAAAATGTATTGTGGGAATGATCACTATGCATATGATGGAAATATATGATGCGAAGACAGAGGATATTGATGGCATCATCGAGCAGTTGCGTGTTACCCAGGGGGTGGAAGTGGCTCTTCTGTTGTTTGAACTTAGCGAAACGGAATATAAAGTAAGTATGCGTTCTAATCATTTGGTGGATGTCAGTCAGATTGCCGCTCATTTTTCAGGAGGAGGGCATAAAAAGGCAGCAGGATTTCAGATGAAAGGTACCCTGTATGACGTGATCAACAGTGTGATCGAATATATTGAAGAACAAATAGAAACAGGGGAAATCAAATGGACGGAATAATCAATGTATACAAAGAGCCGGGATTTACTTCTTTTGATGTGGTGGCAAAATTACGAGGCATCCTGCATCAAAAAAAGATCGGTCATACCGGGACTTTGGACCCGGATGCAGAAGGTGTGTTACCGGTTTGTTTGGGTAAAGCAACGAAAGTCTGTGATCTTTTGACCAATCAGGACAAGACATATCGGGCCGTATGCCGTTTGGGAGTAGAGACGGATACACAGGACATGTCTGGTACTGTATTGCACCATTATGATACTCAAAACATTACGGAAGAACAGTTGCGAAAAACGGTGGCCCGCTATATTGGCGATTCAGAGCAGATTCCTCCCATGTATTCAGCCTTAAAGGTGAATGGTAAAAAGTTGTATGAGCTTGCCAGAGAGGGGAAAAGCATTGAACGAAAGCCGCGGAAGATTCATATTTCCAATCTGGAAATCCAGGAGATTCATTTATCAGAGGGGACCTTTGTGATGGAAGTTACTTGTTCAAAGGGAACATATATACGTACCTTATGTCACGATATTGGAAAAGATTTGGGGATTGGTGCTGCTATGGAGCATTTGACCCGGACCCGTGTGGCTGTATTTTATATTGAAGATGCCCTAACCTTATCGGAGATCGCTTCGCGGTTTGAGAAATCCGGTGAGGAACAAATGGGGTGGATTTGGCAGGTGGATTCTTTATTTCCGGATTTGCGGCGGGGGCAGGTTACTGATCAATCTGCCGCTTTATTAGCCAATGGCAATCGTCTGCCAAAAGATGGAATACAGTGGATCGCTGGGAACCCGGAGGGAGTGATTCAAGGGGAACGGATTTTGCTGTATGATACCCGGGAGAAATTTAAGGCAATCTATGAGTATACCGGAAGAGATTATAAAGTTACGAAAATGTTTTAACATCAGGGCAATATCAAATGTTAAGTTAAGGATAGAGAAAGATGGAGATTCTTAGAGGAATTGATTTTCACATTAAGAATAGTGCAGTGTCCTTGGGAAAATTTGATGGGATTCACAAAGGACATCGTTTGCTTTTACAAGAAATATTACAGGCGGAATCATTAGTACCCACTGTCTTTACTTTTGAACCCCGCTCAAAACAGGGAGCCGGGGCGGCGGCATATCACTCTCAGATCTATGATCAGCGGGAGAAAAATCAAATTTTGCGGTCACTGGGTATGAAGCGGGAAGTCTTGTTCCCGTTTGATGAGGGCACCAGACAGATGTCTCCCCGGGATTTTATTCGTCAGATTTTATGTGAAGCTATGGATGCGAAGCTGGTCTGTGTCGGGGAAGATTTTCATTTCGGAAAAGACCGTGCGGGGGATGTGCATTTGTTAGCACAGTTTGCCTCGGAATATGGATATCAGTTAAAAGTATTTCCGAAACTACAGGAGGCAGGAGAGGTGATTAGCAGTACCAGGATTCGCAACTTGTTGCAAAAGGGGGAACTGATGCAAGCGAATCGGTTGTTAGGGGAACCCTTTTTTTTCTATGGTGAAGTGGTACATGGTAACGCATTGGGCAGAACCATGCAGATGCCTACTGCGAATATGATACCAAGTTCCGAGAAGGTATTGCTGCCGACAGGGGTTTATGCCACTACAGTCACTGTCAATGGAGAGGAATACAAGGCCGTGACCAATTTGGGATACAAGCCAACGGTGGGATCGGCACAGGTAGGAGTGGAGAGTTGTCTGCTGGATTTTGACCAAGATATCTATGGACAGTGCATCTGTGTTCGTTTTCACTGTTTTTTGCGGAGAGAACGAAAATTTGCGGATCTGGAGGCCCTACACTGTCAGATGGAGCAGGATAAGAGACAGGCGGCGGATGCCCTCCGTGATCTCTGATTCTGTTAAGTTAGAATAACCAAACAATATAGATTCACAAGCACGATCGGATGGATGCAGATAGTGCTTTTTCATGCCATAGAGTTTGATGTTTTGTTTGGCCGCCTGTTCGATCACCTGGGATTCGGTCAGCCCTTTTCGCAGGTGTAATACCAGATGCAGGCCGGCATGTTCGCCCTGGATCTGCAAAATGTTTTGTCTGATCAGCGGCTTTAATTGTTCCAAAACCAGATCATGTTTATTACGGTAAATTTTGCGCATCCGGTTTACGTGTTTTTCAAAATACCCCTCTTCCAAAAAACGGGTCAGGATGCCTTGATCCAGTCTGGAAACTGTGCAGGAATAATGGCTGAGATATCGGTGATAAATTTTTATCAGGTCCGGAGGTAAAATCAGGTAAGAAACACGGATCGCCGGCGCGATGGCTCTGGAAAAAGTACCCAGATAGATTACCTTATCATGCCAGTCCATTCCCTGTAATGCGGGGATAGGTTTACCCTTGTAGCGGAATTCACTATCGTGGTCGTCTTCAATAATATAACGACGGTCTGTCTGGTCGGCCCAGGTTAACAACTCACTTCGGCGTCCAAGGGGCATTACGATTCCCAGGGGATATTGATGCGATGGTGTGACATAGACTACTTCGGTTTCGGAAGCGATGGAGTCTATGGTCAGACCTCGTCCATCCAGTGTGCCGGTATGCAGATGAAGTCCGTTGTTTTCAAAGATCATCGCGGCTTTGCGGTAGCAGGGGTTTTCCAGTGTGATCTCCTGGATGTTCATATGTCGGAAAACCAGTGACAGCATTTGCAATAGATAATCTGCTCCGGCACCTACGATGATTTGTTCCGGAGAACAACGCACTTCACGCGAGAGACGGACATAGTTACAGATTGCCTGGCGCAATTCCATGTCACCATCGGCTTCTCCCAGGAGAAATCGATTCGTATCTTCCTCCAGTGTCTTTTTGGATAATTTTTTCCAAATGGAATAAGGAAAATGGCTGATATCAACGGCAAAAGGGGAAAAGTCATACGTGATGGAATGGGTTTTAGAAGAATCTTCCACAGAGGTTGTCTCATGGTTTGGCGCCATTACCGATGGAAGTGGTGTGTTTGGCTGCTCCTGGTTTTCCGCTTGCAAAAGGGAGAGGTTGGAAAACGCCGCCAGACCGATTCCTGTCAAATCCAATTCGCTAACATAAAATCCGCTTTTGGGCGCGGTGTCGATATATCCCTCTGCCAGTAATTGATAATAGGCGGTTTCTACTGTGTTGCGGCTGACATCCAGTGTGGCAGCCAGTCCTCTGGTGGAGGGCAGTTTGTCTCCTGCTTTCAATTCACCTTGGAGGATCAGGCGCTTTACGTTGGTGTAGATTTGTTCATATAATGGTATTTTGGTATCTGTATTCAGATGCATCGTCAGCATAATGATTTCCTCTTTTCTATCGGTATGGTTCATACAAAGCGAAGTTTTGTACTTGATGTCATGGAATATAATCATATTACGTCATGTTAAGAATCCTGTCAAAAAATGTAATCAATCCCTTGGGTATATACAGATACATGGTTTTGTTCTAAGTTATTGACATCAAAAAATCATTAATTTATAATATAATGATTGGAGCGTTAAAAGCGTCTATACTATATAACATAGTGAAAATAGTGTTTTGTGCGCACATGGAATATTTCGAGAATAAAGGAGAGAAGAACCGTGGAGAAATATGGTGTAAATGAACTTCGTAAAAAGTATTTAGAATTTTTTGAAAGCAAGGAGCATCTGGCGATGAAGAGCTTTTCGCTGGTACCCCATAATGATAATAGTCTGTTGTTGATAAATGCGGGTATGGCGCCGTTAAAGCCATATTTTACCGGACAGGAAATTCCACCGAGAAATCGTGTCACCACCTGTCAGAAATGTGTGCGTACCGGTGATATTGAAAATGTGGGAAAAACTGCCAGACATCTGACCTTCTTTGAAATGCTGGGAAACTTTTCTTTCGGAGATTATTTTAAGCACGAGGCGCTTGCGTGGTCCTGGGAATTTCTGACAAAGACATTGGGAATGGACCCGGAACGCCTGTATCCATCCATTTATGGTGAGGATGATGAGGCGTATGAGATCTGGACCAAGGAGATCGGAGTACCGGGAGAGAAAATCACCCGTTTCTATCGGGATGAAAATGGAGAGTGCGACAATTTCTGGGAGCATGGTGCAGGTCCTTGCGGCCCTTGCTCTGAGATTTACTATGACCGGGGAGAGAAATATGGTTGTGGCAGTCCGGATTGTAAGGTGGGATGCGAATGCGACCGCTTTATGGAGATCTGGAATAATGTCTTTACTCAATTTAATGGGGATGGCAAGGGACATTACGAAGAATTGGAAAATAAAAATATTGATACCGGAATGGGCTTAGAACGTCTGGCAGTGGTGGTGCAGGATGTGGATTCCGTGTATGACATTGATACGATGAAGGCAATTCGTGATAAGGTCTGTGAACTTGCAAAGACTCAGTATCAGAGTGATGAGGCAAAGGATGTATCCATCCGTCTGATCACAGATCATATCCGTTCTTCCACCTTTATGATTTCGGATGGAATTATGCCTAGTAACGAAGGGAGAGGATATGTACTTCGCCGTTTGATCCGTCGTGCAGTCCGTCATGGACGTAAACTGGGCATCAACAGGCAGTTTATGGCAGAACTTGCCCAGACGGTGATCAGCGAATCCAAGGACGGTTATCCGGAATTGGAGGAAAAGAAAGAGTTTATTTTGCAGGTTTTTACCCAGGAAGAGGGCAAATTTGATAAGACCATTGATCAGGGATTGAATATTCTGGCGCAGATGCAGGAAGCATTAGAACAGTCTGGTTCCAGAGAATTAAAGGGAGAAGATGCATTCAAATTATACGATACGTATGGATTTCCTCTGGATTTGACGTTAGAAATCATGGAAGAAAAAGGATATAGCGTTGATGAGGAGGGGTTTGCCGCTTCGATGCAGGAGCAGAAAGAGAAGGCTAGAGGTGCCCGCAAGACTACAAATTATATGGGAGCTGAGGAAACAGTTTACCAGCAGATTGATCCGGCAATCACCAGTAAGTTTGTAGGTTATGACAGACTGGTACATACTTCTCAGATTTCGGTTTTGACAACAGAGGAAGAAGTGGTACAGGCATTGACCGATGGACAAAACGGAACGATTGTAGTGGATGAGACACCATTTTATGGTACGATGGGTGGACAGTTGGCGGATAAAGGTGTTATTACAGCGGGCGAGAGCCGTTTTATTGTAAAAGATACGATTCATCTACAGGGTGGCCGCATTGGTCATGTTGGTACGGTGGAAACGGGAATGTTTAAGGTGGGAGACAGCGTAATGTTGTCTGTAGATCCGGCAAACCGTCTGAATACCGGCAAAAATCATAGTGCGACTCATTTGTTGCAAAAGGCGCTTCGCATGGTTTTGGGCAGTCATGTGGAACAGGCCGGTTCCTATGTGGATGCGGAACGTCTCCGGTTTGACTTTTCTCATTTTTCTGCCATGACACCGGAAGAAATTGCCAAAGTAGAGACGATTGTCAATGAACAGATTGCAAAAGATTTACAGGTGATTACCGAAGAGATGACCATAGACGAGGCGAAAAAGACAGGTGCGATGGCCTTGTTTGGTGAAAAATATGGTGAGAAAGTCCGTGTGGTACAGATGAAGCAGGAGGGGGAGGAATCCTTTAGTGTGGAGCTCTGTGGTGGTACCCATGTGGCAAATACAGGGGTGATTTCATATTTTAAGATTATTTCTGAGAGTGGTGTGGCAGCAGGGGTACGTCGTATCGAGGCACTGACGGGCCAAGGGTTGATGAAATATTATGCAAAGCAGGAGGAAATTTTGAAAGAGGCTGCCTCCGCCGCCAAGGCAGAGCCATCGAAACTGCTTCAGAAAGTAAAGGCAATGCAGGAAGAATTAAAGACATTGCACAGCGAGAATGAGAAACTCAAGGCAAAGCTTGCTCAGGATGCAGTGGGTGATGTGGACCGTCAGATCCGTGAAGTAAAAGGGATGAAGGTACTGGCGATGGATGTGCCGGATGTGGATATGAATGGTCTTCGTAATCTGGGTGACCAGATGAAAGAAAAGATTGGTGAGGGTATTGTGGTGCTGGCCTCTGCAAATGCCGGCAAAGTAACGCTTCTTGCTATGGCAACGGATGAGGCGATGAAAGCCGGTGCCCATGCAGGAAACTTAATCAAGGAAATTGCTTCACTTGTCGGCGGTGGCGGTGGCGGCCGTCCGAATATGGCACAGGCAGGCGGCAAGAATCCGGAAGGCATTCCGGAAGCACTGGACAAAGTTTTGTCTGTTGTGGAAAGTCAGTTGGGATAGAGGGTGCATAACGGAATCCCTGATATGGAAAATTTGACTTGAAATAACCATATTTTGCGCCTATAATGTTTTTGGATGCTTAAGGTATCAAAATGCACAATACACGGGTGAACTGTTTAACTCAAAATGTTGAAGGGGACAGAAAGTGTTGCATCAGTCGGAATGTGGGATTGATACTTTAATCATATAACAAGGGTTCACGTACAAACGTGAAGAAGGAGGAATTATATGAAAAAATGTAAACAAATTATTTTTGTCGCTGTTCTGGCATTTTGTCTGAGTATGGTGGCAAAAGCAGAGACAAAAGCTGCTGCAGTGACAGGGGTGAAACAGACCAGTGACAGTACTAGTTCTGTGAGGGTACAATGTGATGCACAGCTTGGTGCACAGTACTATTATCTGGAGGTTAGTGAAAATAAGGTGAACTGGTATGTGATGGATGTTTCCTATAGTGCGAACAGCCTTTCTGCCAGTGGATTAGGGGCAGGTAAGACCTATTATGCCAGAGTTGGTATTTGTACCGATTATGACTATACTTACAGTACAGATACATATGTGCTTACAGGTGCATCTTCTGTATCTGCGCCAATCGATGTGGTAACAGCACCAAGTGGCAGTGCGACAGCAACACAGAAAAGTGCATCGCTAAATGGTTTCAGTGTACAGATTTCTGGAGTTTCCGGTGCAAATTACTATACCATGACATATAATAATGCCATCATTGGTCAGGGTACTTCTGCTGTGGTTTCCACAAATAGGGCATTGACTGCCGGAACCAATTATCTGGTATCTGTTCGTGCCTGCCGTCGTTCTTCATCGGGATATGTTGCCGATGGAGGTTCCGATTATCTGTATGCTCAAACTTTGACTCCGGCACTGAATACCAGAAATTTTGGTGTGACAACCTCTTATCTGAATATTAATGTATTCTATTTTGGTATCTCTAATAATAATTATAGTACCGATGGATGGCAGTGGCAGTTTGCTACTCCGGGTGGTAAGTCCAAAAAAGTGATTACCGGAGATGCAGCCCCTCGTATTTCGGACTTTATCGAAGGCAATTTTTATAAATATCGCGTCCGTTCTTATGTAAACTGTGGTGCTTCCAAGGTATATAGCGCGTGGTCTCCATATAAGACCATTGCTTTACCGAAGAAGGTATCCGCAAAGTGGAAAGCTAAGTCCAGAAGTTTGAAAGTAAACTGGAGTAAGATTAACAATGCAACCGGATATACGGTATATATTTCTACCAAAGAGAATTCCGGATTCAAGAAAGTGAAAACATTAAAGGCAAAGACCAGAAGCGTTACCATAAAGAAATGTGGCAAGAAGAGACTGAAGAAGAATGTTACCTATTACGTACGGATCGTACCTAAAGCGAAGATCGGTAAAAAGGCAAGTGCTGCCAACTCTTATGGTGTATATTCTTTCAAAGCATACTGATACGAATCCTGTTAGAAACAATGTTTCTAAATATTAAAAATCTCATAGAAAAAACAGTTGACTATTTAGCAAATTATGGTATAATTGTTTTTGTGCGTATGAGAGAAGTAATTCTCTCATGGTAAATATATTACCCTATACAGTTGTGTATTGAAAGCATAAATTTACAACTGGAGGGAGGTTAGGTGTGAGACTATGTCAAATGTGATTGTAAAAGAAAACGAGACATTGGATAACGCTTTACGTCGTTTCAAGAGAAATTGTGCGAAAGCCGGTATCCAGCAGGAAATTCGTAAGAGAGAGCATTATGAGAAGCCAAGTGTTCGTCGCAAGAAGAAGTCTGAGGCAGCTCGTAAGCGCAAATACTAATTGTGAAAACGATTATTCCGAGAGGTCACTTCGAAAGAAGTGACCTTTTTTCCTTTGTTTTTTATCTGTGCTTTTGATCCGATATGGTGCTTTTAGAGAAATCTTTGTTTCATGGGTATAACTATGTAAGTTTTTGGAAAACCTATTTTTATCGAATAAAAGTAGGAGGATAGGTTTTATGACGTTAGCAGACAGTAAAACAAAAGAAAATCTTATGAAAGCTTTTGCCGGTGAAAGCCAGGCGAGGAATCGTTATACTTTTGCGGCTGAGCTGGCAGAGAAAAATGGTCTCTATGTGATCAAGAAGGTTTTTGATCTGACCGCATTTCAGGAACAACATCATGCAGAAGTATTTTATAAACTGTTATCGGAAATGGATGGACAGGAGATTCATGTGCCAGAAGCCGATTATCCGGTGAATACCGCACAGAGTGTGGAACAGCAGTTATTAAATGCTATGGAAAACGAGGCAAGAGAGGCCGATGAGATATACCGGACATTTGGTGATATTGCTTTGCAGGAGGGATTCCAGCAAATTTCCGGTAAATTCTATATGATCGCCGATGTGGAACGTATTCATCAACAACGATTTGAAACCTTTTATCAGTGGATGAAAGAAGGAAAATTGTTTGTATCCGATGTGAAAACCGGCTGGGTATGCTTAAATTGTGGATATGTGATCGAAGCCACCAATGCACCACAGAATTGTCCGGCCTGTGACGCAGACCAGGGGTATTTTATCAGGTTATCTATGTCACCATATTATGAATCCGGTATGGGAGAGGATAAAAACAGAGATCTGGGAAAATAACTTTTTCCGATCGAAAGATTCCGGTGCCAAAGGGGCATTGCAGCGACTTGACATATACTTATGTCGGCTTTTTGCCCGGAGGGGTTTTTCTTTTGGCATCGGAATGATCTGTTCCAAATTCAGGAAGTGACTGGTCAGACCTGGGAAACTGTGTTATAATTTTTATAACGATTTATGAATACAGATGGTTTGGAGGCAGTAATATGTTACATAACATCAGAAAACATAAGAGAATCATACGAACACTGGCAGGTGTTTTTTTTATACTCTTCTGGATGGGAAATATCTCACGGGAGCATGTGGAAGCGGTATTTCAAATGGAAACAGATCAGACGGCAGGACCTGTGGAAACGGTACAACCCCAGATGACATCTACCCCGGCTCATACTGTGGACCCGGGGACGTGTGCCACGCCTAAGCCGGTGGCAACAACGGGGGTAAGTGCCACACCAAAACCGACGGCTGCTCCGAAGCCGGTCAAACTTCGTATAAAACAGCAAAAAGGCAAAATGAAAGTTACATGGAAAAAGGTATCCGGTGCGGTTACTTACCAGATATATGTCAAAAAGGCAGGGCAGCGTTTCAAAAAGGTTAAAACCACGAAAAAGAAAACAGCATGGATCAAATATGCTCCGGGTAAGAAATATCAGATCAAAGTGTTGGCATATGCCAAAAAAAACAAAAAAATATCTGCCTCTGAAAGTTATCAGTTTTTCGTGCCAAAGAAAACAAAACGAATCAATATCTTGTACCAATCGGCCAAGGAGGCGGAACTGAGCTGGAACAAAGTGGCAGGAGCAGATTATTATTTGGTTTACCGCAAAAGTGGCAAGGGGAGTTACCGACAAATGAAAAAAACAAAACGATGCAGTTTCAAAGACCGGAAGCTGACCTCCGGTGTCCAATACAAGTATAAGATACAGGCGATGCATAAGGAGAAGCAGATACTCTGTGCGGGACAAACCACAGTCAGGTCCTACGATAATCGCAAAATCGTGTCCATTGATCATCAAAAATATACCTATGATGAGATGGCGCAGGATATTATGCAGTTGTCACAGCGTTATCCGGGGATTGTGCATTATAATGTGATTGGCAAGAGTGAGGATGGCAGAAACCTTTATGATGTGGTGATTGGCAATCAGAATGCTTCTAAGTCTGTTCTGGTGATTTCCACCTTGCATGCAAGAGAATATATGGCATCTTTACTGTGCATGAATCAGATAGAATATTATGCCAGATGTTATCATGAGGAGATAGATGGGAAAAAGATAAGCAGTGTATTTCAGCAGGTTTGTGTACATTATATTCCTATGGCAAATCCGGATGGGGTGACAATTTCCCAATATGGTGTGCAAAAGATTAGAAATAAAAAAATTCAAAAAAAGTTAAAGAAAATGAGTAAGGGAGTGAATACCACGTTATGGAAAGCCAATGCAAAGGGTGTGGATCTCAATGATAACTTCCCTTATCATTTTCAGGTCAAGGGTACGGTTGGAAGCCAGGGGTATAGTGGCAGGAAAGCAGCGAATGCGAAAGAAACCAAAGCAATTATCAAACGGATCAATGCGTTGAAACGACATAATCTAAAAGCAGTGATTAATTATCACGCAATGGGATCGATTGTTTTTGGAGATCATTCCGGTTTGTCGGGCAGCGTCGCAGCAAATACGAACAAAATGTATGAAACTGCCCGTAAGGTGACTGGTTATGCCAGTGCTGCCGGTTATAGCGGAGGCACTTCGGATAGTAGTGGGAATCTGCGGGAATATATTATGTATCAGAAACACCTGCCTAGTATCACATTGGAGATCGGACGGCGTGTTTGTCCGGGACCTATCTCAGAATTTCCGGCTATTTGGAAGGCTAATGCGAATCTGGTTCTGAGAGAAGCGATGCTATTCTGATCAAGCTATCGAAAAGTTTGACGGGAAGCACAAGGCAGAGAAAAAACTCGGATGTAATATGCAGTAGATGCAAATTACATCCGAGTTTTTATATAAGAATCCATCCTATCATAGGCAGGTTTGATATACAAAAAAAGAACTTTTCATAAAGTTCTTTTCATTCATAAGATTTTCATTTATTGAGTGCGGAAGAAGGGACTTGAACCCTCACTCGGAAATCCGAACTAGAACCTGAATCTAGCCTGTCTGCCAATTCCAGCACTTCCGCATGGCTTATGTAAAACAATCTGTTTTGTAAGCACGACTAACATAATAGCAGTTATTTTTCTGCTTGTCAATGCTTTTTTTGAAAAATTTTGTTCACAAAAAAATCATATGCAAATAGATTTCTTTTGTGGTATTCCATCTTGACTTATTACCGTTTTTCGCTAGAATATAAGGTAGCGCTCTTGGCTTTTATAGGGAAAGTATGCTTTCTTGTGGAAAAGCAGGAGCATAGATTACAATTTGGAGGAATTTAAAATGAATTCATCAAAAAAACTATTAAACAAAAATAACGAAGAGATGAGGAAGTCCCCGTCGGTATCCGCGCCGTCCTCTAAGTCAACACTGGGAGGGGGAGCACAGGGACCTAATACAAAAGCTATAGTATTGGGTGTATTTTGTGTCTTATTAGTGCTGGTTTTGTGTATCGGTGTTGGTGTACAGCAGTTTAAACCGCAGATTGTTTTAAAAGTGAATGACACCAAGTTTTCTATGGATAACATGATGTATCCTATTTATGAGCGTGAGAGCCAGTATCTGCCTTCCAACGAACTTTATGAGCAGTATATGGGTACTTCTGTATGGGAAGCTTCCTATATGGGCGAGGATCCAACGGTAGATTCTTCATTATCTAATTCTGAGGGATTGAAGCAGGAGATCATCAATGCAGAAACAGAATACGAAGTATTATATGAGGAAGCAGTCAAAGCAGATTATAAACTTACGGATGATGAGAAACAGGATGCCAAAGAGCAGGCAGAGAAAGCTTTGAAAGGATTATCCTGGTCACAAAAAATGCAGTTGTCTCTTTCTAAGAATAAATTAGTGGATCGTTTTGAAAAACGTATTCTGGCAGACCGTTATAAGAAAGATCGGCAGAAAGAGACCGATGCAACGGTGGACGAGACGAAAGCCATCGCCGAGGTTTCCAAAACGGATTTAAGAGAATATGATATCGAGTATTATTCGTTTTCTAAGACTTATTACGATGAACAGACAGGACAATCCGCGAATAGAACGGATACCGAAATTGCCGATTTGGAGAAACAGTTAAAGAAATTAGCCAAGAAAGCGAAAAAGGCAGAGGATTTTCAGAAACTGCTGGGAGAGGATTCCGAATCGGAAATTACTTTTGAAGAGGATGCCTTTACCGAGAAAGAAGGCTGGTCTGATTATTTGTCAGATGCGAATGTCAAGAAGATCAAATCTATGAAAAATGGTGAAATTTCAGATGTGATTGTAGATGCTGATACCGGTTATTATATGTTTGTGAAAATGATCGACAATAATTCAACGGCAAGCTATGATGAAGCATGTGATGAAGCAGTGGAAAACGCCAAGATAGAGGCATACTATTCCTGGTTGGATGAGATTAAGAAAGACTATACCATCAAGACGTATGATTCTGTATGGAATGATGTGACGATTGGAGCCGTTACGACATCGATTGTAACAGCCGATGATTTGTCCAAGATGGCAGAGAGTGATTCTTCTGAGGCGACAAGCGAGGATCAATAATCATACAGACTAGATTGGAGGCATACAATGGGAAATGTAAAGAGAATTTATGTTGAGAAAAAGACCCCTTATGCAGTACGTGCAAAAGAATTGCAGGAAGAGGTAAGACGCTATCTGGGGATCACATCCTTACAAAAGGTACGGGTGCTGATTCGTTATGATGTGGAAAATCTAAGTGAACAGACTTATCAGCAGGCTCTGGGTGTGGTTTTCTCAGAACCACCGGTGGATGATTATTATGAAGAAACTTTCGCGGTGGCAGAGGAAGCGCTGGTATTTTCGGTGGAATACTTACCGGGACAATTTGATCAGCGGGCAGATTCAGCAGAGCAGTGTGTGAAGCTTTTGAACGAGAAAGAGAATCCTGTGATCCGTTCTGCTACTACGTATGTCTTTGAGGGAACCTTTACTCCGGAAGAAACAGCACGTTTAAAGGATTATTGTATCAATCCAGTGGATTCCCGTGAAACAGATGAGCACAAGCCGGAGACATTAGTACAGCAGTTTGACGATCCGGAGGATGTGTCTGTCTTTGCGGGATTTCAGGATATGGCAGAACCGGAATTAAAAGAATTGTATTTGTCCTTAAATTTGGCGATGACTTTTCAGGATTTTCAGCATATTCAAAATTATTTTGTATCGGAGGAAAAACGAGATCCTTCGGTTACGGAGATTCGTGTACTGGATACCTATTGGTCTGATCATTGCCGTCATACTACATTCCTCACGGAATTAAAGGATGTCAAATTTGAAGATGGCTATTATCAGGCACCAATCAAACAGTCTTATGATGCATATCTGGAGGCCAGAAAGGAACTATATAAGGACCGTTCGGACAAGTTTGTTTCTCTGATGGATATTGCTCTGTTGGCGATGAAGAAATTAAGGGCAGAGGGAAAATTGGAGGACATGGAGGTATCGGATGAGATCAATGCATGTTCCATTGTTGTGCCGGTAGAAATCGATGGCAAGGAAGAGGAATGGCTGGTGTTCTTTAAGAACGAGACACATAACCATCCGACTGAGATTGAGCCGTTTGGTGGCGCTGCCACATGCCTGGGTGGTGCTATCCGTGATCCGTTGTCAGGTCGTGGTTATGTATATCAGGCAATGCGTGTCACAGGTGCGGCTGATCCAACCGTATCGATGCGGGAGACCTTATCTGGCAAATTACCTCAGCGTAAGATTGTCACAGGTGCCGCACAGGGATATAGTTCCTATGGTAATCAGATTGGCCTGGCAACCGGACTGGTGCATGAGGTATATCATCCAAATTATGTGGCCAAGCGTATGGAAATCGGTGCTGTGATGGGTGCGGCTCCAAGGCGCAACGTGATCCGGGAAAACAGTGACCCGGGAGATAAGATTATTTTATTGGGAGGCCGTACCGGTCGTGATGGTATTGGTGGTGCGACAGGTTCTTCCAAAGCACATACGACACAGTCGATTGATGTGTGCGGTGCGGAAGTTCAGAAAGGTAATGCACCAACCGAGCGCAAGATTCAGCGCTTATTCCGCCGGGAAGAGGTTAGTTCCATTATCAAGAAATGTAATGATTTTGGTGCCGGTGGTGTTTCGGTGGCGATTGGCGAATTAGCAGACGGTCTGCGTGTGGATCTGGATAAAGTACCAAAGAAGTATGCAGGTCTGGATGGTACCGAGCTGGCGATTTCCGAATCCCAGGAGCGTATGGCAGTGGTCGTGTCGGATACAGATGTGGACAAGATGTTAGCCTATGCCGAAGAAGAAAATCTGGAAGCAGTGGTTGTGGCAGAAGTTACCGAGGAGCCTAGACTGGTATTGGTTTGGAGAGGTCAGGTGATTGTAGACATTTCCCGTGCTTTTTTGGATACCAATGGTGCCCATCAGGAAGCGGATGTGGTGGTTACTATGCCGAAAGAGAACGATAATTACCTGAATCAGCACAAAGAGGTTCGTGATATTCGCAGGGCATGGTTAGAGATCTTGAAGGATCTGAATGTATGTTCACAAAAAGGCTTGGTGGAGATGTTTGACAGTTCCATTGGTGCTTCCAGCGTATATATGCCATACGGTGGAAAGTATCAGTTAACACCAACACAGTCTATGGTAGCGAAGCTTCCGGTGTTATCTGGCAAGTGTGATACAGTGACGATGATGAGTTATGGTCTGGATCCATATTTGTCCAGTTGGAGTCCATATCATGGTTCCGTATATGCTGTGATTAGTTCCGTGGCCAAGATTGTAGCGGCGGGTGGAGATTATACAAGAATCCGTTTCACATTTCAGGAATATTTTCGCCGATTGGGCAACGATCCGACTCGCTGGGGTGAGCCGATGGCAGCATTGCTGGGTGCTTATGATGCTCAGATGAAGTTAGGACTGCCTTCTATCGGTGGCAAGGACAGTATGTCAGGTACATTTAATGATATTGATGTACCGCCGACTCTGTGTTCTTTCGCAGTGGATGTGGCTGCTTTGCCGGATGTGATTTCTCCGGAATTAAAGCAGGCAGGAAATGTCATTGTGAAATTCGATATTGCCCGTGATCAATACGATTTACCGGTGTATGAGCAACTGATGTCACTGTATGCTAAAATTACGGAAATGATCCATTCCGGTAAGATCGTTTCCGCATATGCCATTGAGATGGGTGGTATCTGTGAAGCTGTGAGCAAGATGGCATTTGGTAATGGATTAGGTGTGGTTATCGATGATGGATTGTCGGTGGAAGATTTGTTTGCCAAAGATTATGGCTCTATCATTGCAGAAGTGCCGGCGGATCAGTTAGATCAGTTGACAGCAGAATATACCAGGGTTGCCACCGTAACAGAGCAGCCGAATTTTGTAGTGGGACATACAACGATCTCTATGAAAGATGCGTTAGAGGCGTGGACCGGAACGTTGGAGAGTGTCTTTGCTACCCGTTCCGGTGTGGAACAAAAACCATTGGCGGATGATCTTTATGATGCCGGAAAAGTATTTGTAGCACAGAATAAGGTTGCCAGACCTAAAGTATTTATACCGGTTTTTCCTGGCACAAACTGCGAATATGATACGACTAGGGCATTTGAGGCAGCGGGCGCCGATGTTCAGACAGTAGTCTTTAAGAATATGAATGAATCTCAGATCGTAGAGTCTGTGGATGCTTTCCGGCAGGCGATCCGGAAATCTCAGATTTTGATGTTCTCCGGCGGTTTTAGTGCCGGTGACGAGCCGGATGGTTCTGCTAAATTTATTGCTTCGATCTTCCGCAATCCGAAGATTATGGAGGCAGTGCATGAACTGCTGCAAAAGAGGGACGGACTTGCCTTAGGTATTTGTAATGGATTCCAGGCATTGATCAAGCTTGGTTTAGTTCCGTATGGTGAAATTCGTCCGCAGACTGCGGATGCACCGACCCTGACCACAAACAGTATCGGGCGTCATATTTCTAAGTCCGTTTACACGAAAGTAGTGACAAATCGTTCTCCGTGGTTACAGAAAGCAGATCTCGGTGGAGTGTACTCGATTCCGGCATCTCATGGTGAGGGACGTTTTGTGGCGGACGAAGAAGTGATCCGTCAATTATTGAAAAATGGTCAGGTAGCCACCCGTTATGTGGATCTGGCAGGGAACCCAACGATGGATGAAGACTATAATCCGAATGGCTCCTATGCAGCCATCGAGGGTATCACCAGTCCGGATGGAAGGGTCTTAGGTAAGATGGCACATTCGGAACGTATTGGTGAAGGTGTGGCAATCAACATTTACGGTGAACAGAATCAGCATATTTTTGAATCTGGAGTGGCTTATTTCCGGTAATGAAAAAAATGCTGAATGAAAAAATCAAAAAAATAGTTGACAACAAAGAAAGAATCATGTAGAATACTCATTGTGCTTGTGAGAGAGCAACTGTCCGGAAGACAGTGTGATGAGAACAGGCACAATGAGTTTTGCACGAGTGGCTCAGTGGTGGAGTATCGCCTTGCCAAGGCGAGGGTCGCGGGTT
>CAZFSU010000040.1:0-17380 GCA_964521555.1 uncultured Jutongia sp.
GATATAAAAGAAAAATGCGAATAGAGTTTTATTTAACTCTTTTCGCATTTAATTCTAAAACTTTGCGTTTTTCACTAAAAATTCTATTTTTTCACAATACCTGTCCAGCCATTGTACTTCCTCCGGTAATATCATTTCCTGCGAATAAGCGGCTTTTCTGGCCAGATCCAACAATTCCCCGGTGTCCTGAGGGGAAACTTCTTCTCCCAATGCATCCACCATAACTGTCATCCATTGCTGTTCCGCCATCCCGTCATGCACCGCCAGGCCTGATTTTCGCATACGATCCAACATAATCCCAAGGCGCATCCCAACATAATACTTCGGATTTCCCGTCCGCATCTGGGTCATCCGGCGCATCCGTTTCTGTTTCCGCCGATACCGATATATGATTGTCACACATAGCCCCAATGCCAAGAGACCACCGATCCCAAGACTGATCCAAAATTTCAACGGTAGTTTCCCCAGCCATCCACGGCTATTTCGTGTTCCCTCACCAGACTTCGTATCATCCCCTTGCTGTGAACCTCCTGTACCGGATACGGACGCTGTATCCTGCTGTGCTGTCTGAGACGCCGTAGGTACTGCCGTCTCCTGAACTTGCGGAATTTCCGAATCGGCATCCTGCGGCGCTGCTGTCACTGCTGCATCCGGATGATCCGGTATTCCGGCGGCTGTCCCCTGAAACGCATCCGGCTTCTCGCTCCCCCCGCTCTCTTGGTATGCCGAAGTATCATCACTGTCTGGTGTCATCTCCTGTGGCAGCCAATGACGATTGCTTTTCAAAATTTCTGACCAGGCGTGTGCATCAGAATCCAATACCTCCGCTGTATAGCTGCCATCTTCATTTTCTTCAAATCGCTCAGGGGCAATGCGATAACCAGTGGCATATCTGGCACAAAAACCCAGATATCGCAACAATAATGTGCCTGCTGTGGCAAAGTGTTCACAATATCCCTTTTGAGAAATAAACAAGAAATACTCTGCATAATCCTGATTGTATGGTACCGGATCCAGGTCCGTACTATATTCCGCATTATCCCACAAAATCTCCTGTAACATTTGAATCGAAGAATCATCCATCTCAAAATCTATATAATCCCATTCAGTCCATTCTTTCACTAACTTCTCATATAATTCCAAATAATCATCTTCATCACCCAGACAACACTTCCTTTCCTCCGTGCTAACCAAATTCACTGCATTATCCTCACTGTAGGGTAGATAAAGATACTTGCTTCGTCTGCCAAATTTCGTATACCGGATCGAAATATCCTGTGCCTCCCCTATGATCCGGGTATACTCACTGTCATTGTACGTCCCACTCCAGTGGTCCTGCCCCCATTTCCTGGTCATAGTTACATTTTTATCATGGGCAATCTCATGAGAAGCACTCCATTTCCCCCCATGATATATATCTCCCACAAATCCACGCAGATATACTGACTGCTCCGGTTTGCGATCCAAGGTTACTTCCATCACCTTTTTATCCTGATATCTCGGAGAAGTATTACTTAATCTGCCTCCGCCATCTACACCAAGCAAACTGCGCAAATATTGGCCGGTCTCTTCTGACTTTTGTTGTAATGTAATCTCTATGTCGTGTTGTCTCTTCTGCATTTGAGCCACATTTTGAAATGCTTTGTCAGCTATCTGTGCAGCCAGATACCATGCACCGGTCACACAAACTGCCAAAATGAACAGAGCAAGCAGATATCGTTTGCCTCGTTCCCCCTTCTCCCATTTATGCCGACTCTGAAAAACATAACTACCGCTCTGCTGTTCGGATAGCCACATCATACTCATTCCCATGCCCAGTGCCAGCAAAAGAGTGGCAAACTGTCCAGGTGCTTTTCCCAAAAGCAGACCACAACAATAAATCAACACAACCGGAATAAAGCCATAAAACTTGCTATGAAACCGAAACACCAAAAACGCAATATACCATCCAAAAATAATGCATAATAACAGAATCATTGTATTATGATCTAATGTCCCCTTTTTGCACCAGCTCTGTGGTAATAAAGTCCGGTTGACATATGCCATATTACGCAGATTTACATGATAAGCCAATATTTGTATCTCTGCACCGATCCGATCCCATGTTCTCCAGAGATATATTCCTATACCGGCAAGTCCACCTCCCACCCCTGCCAGAGTCCACCGGCCAGGCAGCCACACCAGCACCAATAATACCAATGCCACGATACCATATACCAGTACCACATCCTGACACTGTATTCCGCCATCCAATGCGGTATAGATCGCCATATGCATCCCCAGCAATAGCAACCATAACCCCACCAAAGGAATCAGCACATATTTATCCTTCCATCGATTCATCTTATCTTTCATTCTGAAGTAACGTTTCCCTCTTCCCATATAATTTCATCATTGTATGTACAAATCAATTCCTGCCATAAGACTAATTTAACAACATATGTAATCTGACGATACTTTTCGCGATATTCTGTCTCCCAATCTAATGTCTGATTCCGTGCTTTGTCTGCGTTTCCCCGCCTAAGTATCTGTTTTTTCCATTTACTCCACCGCCTCCGCTGCTGAGCCACCAGATCCGTCTCTAAGAAATATTCATATAAATCCTCTTCCCGTGTGATCACAGTTCGGACCAAATCTCCGGAATCTTTTTCATAATGCACCAAATAATAACTGCATTTTTGCCGCAACAATGCCATACCGATGGAATAAAACACTTGTAAAAAACGTTCTGATATCCGGCGCAAATCTACAAAAAAAATGATAGGGCAGCTTTGTTCCGAAATATGTTCACAGACCATCAGTTTATCCTGTTTCGCAGTTAATTTCCAATGAATATTACGCAATGCATCTCCGGGCCGGTATTCCCGAATCTGCCCGATCTCCGGCGGATTTTTTTCTCCGGATATGCGAATCTCCGTCTCCCGGTCTACCGTAAATTGCCGCACCATACTGTTAATCTCCACTGGTATTTCCTGCTGCTCAGGTAAAACACAGACCATTGACTGACCAACCACATTTTTCTTCCGCAGCGGCAAAGATAAGATGCCAAGCAGATCAAAGAGCCTCGCCTTTTTGACGGATATCTGCATCCTGCCGGAATATTGTGCAACCACATGAAATTTCAGGCACATGGCAGAAGCAACCTGCCCCCTTTTTCTCCCAGGCACTACCGAACACATGGATATATACTGTCGTTTTCCCTCCATAAGATATGCAATCTCGATACGTACACGAACCTGCCCCGTCGGTATATAACCGTAATTTTTCAAAATCAGTTCCACCGGTATCTCACTGCCTGCCTCCGTGATCACCAAGGGTATCCCAATGTTAATGTGCAATCTCCCAAACACCAGAAACATATGAAGCAGAAGCACAGATTCCAACAGTAAGAGTATGCACACACAAAACAACATACTAAGACTATGATAAATCACGGCTACATAATATAATAATGCCACCGAGAACACAAATAATATCCATCGTTTCATCCCGAACTCCTATCTGCGTACCACCTTCGGTTTATCCACTTGTTCCAAGATCTCCTGCAAAATATGCTCTGCCGATAATCGGGCAGCTCTCGCTTTCGATCCACGCAAGATTCGATGTGCCGTCACATCGAGAAATACCTCTTCCACATCTTCCGGAATCACATAAGCCCTCTGATGCAGGAAAGCCATCGCCTGTGCCATCCGCATTAATGCTACGGTTCCCCGCGGGCTTACCCCCAGTTCAATGTAAGGATTTTGTCTGGTCTCCTGAATCAAAGTACAAATATAACGATAGACACTATCCTGTATATAAATTTGCTCCATCAAACAGCGCAACTGTTTTAACTCAGACGCCGTCATCACGGAACCAGCCTCCGGCTCTGATATAAAATCTAATCCACTCCGTTCATTTTTCCCCCGTATGATCCGCATCTCATCCTCTAAAGCAGGATACCCCAGCGATACACAGATCATAAAACGATCTAATTGTGATTCCGGCAACAACTGTGTTCCCACACTACCGGCAGGATTTTCGGTGGCGATGACGATAAACGGGTCCGGCACCGGTCTGGTGATCCCATCTACGGTTACGCTTCCCTCCTCCATCACTTCCAATAACGCAGACTGTGTCTTCGGAGACGTTCGGTTGATCTCATCCCCCAGAAATAAATTGCACATCACAGCACCCGGCTGGTATACAAACTGTCCCGTCTGTTTCTGATACATTGAGAAACCCAAAATATCCGAAGGCATTACATCTGGTGTAAACTGGATACGTTTATTCTGTAACGACAGGGCACACGAAAAGGCCATTGCCAGTGTTGTTTTCCCCACCCCTGGAATATCATCCATCAAAATATGTCCACCTGCCAAAATCGCTGCCATTACTTTACGAACACATTCCTCTTTCCCGATCACTACCTGGTTTACCTGTTCCATAACCTGCTGAATCTTCTCGTAAAAGTCCTCGACTTGTTCTCTCATGACCTAATTCTCCCTTTTCCTATGCTTAAACCCACACGTGTCACGCTTTGCAAGACCGCCGGGTTCACAGGCTTGCGCGGATATTCCCCCCAGGCAGGCCTGATAATGGTCCCCACTTTGTCTCCACGCAAACATAAACAATAGCGAAGGCTCCTATTTGCCTTCGCTATTATCATACCACAAATCTCAATTCTGTAAATATTCAGATTACATGGAACAAAGTTCCCATCTACAGTTTGTATAACGGACCGTAAGTAGCACAGGCACGGAAATCCTGCCCCTCTTTGTCCATACCAAATGCATTCCATGCGGAAGGGCGGAAAATATCTTCCTGCGGCACATTATGCATACATACCGGAATGCGCAAAATGGATGCCAGTGTAATCAGATCGGCACCAATGTGTCCATAACTGATGGCACCATGATTAGCGCCCCAGTTATTCATAACATCGTATGCGGTCTTAAAAGCACCTTCACCAGTGGTACGTGGAGCAAACCATGTACACGGCCATGTATAGTCTGTTCTCTTCCATATTTTGTCGGATACTTCATCCGGCAGGTTAATGGTATATCCTTCGCAAATCTGTAACACCGGTCCTAACCCTTTTACAATATTCAGACGAATCATTGTCGCCGGCATCTCGGCTCTGGTCAGGTATCTGGATGAGAATCCGCCTCCACGGAAATAACCATTATCTGCTTCACACCACTCCGTCGCATCTAAGCATGCCTTAATGTCTTGCTCTGACATCTCCCAAAATGGCTTCATCACACCATTTCCATTTTCGTCTTTGACTTCGCCACAGGCATCCAGACATGCCGCACCTGAATTGATCAGATGCAGGAATCCACCTGCCTCTTTTGCCACACCTTCCAAATCATAGCCAGTGGCTTTCTTCACAGCATCCGGGCTCCAATAAGTACGAACATCCGCAAAGATCTGCGCACGGCCGGTCAGCAGTTTCATAAATAACATTCCGATGCCGTTAAGTGTATCGTTTTCCGTAGCCAGAATATATGGCTCACGGGCACCATTCCAGTCAAAAGAAGAATTACACAGTGCTTCGGCAAAATCGCCATTTGGATAGAAATCAGTCCATTGTCTCTGTCCCTGGAATCCTGCTGCAATGGCATTATGACCCACCGCTTCTTCCTCTCTACCCTCTGGCAGATTTTTATTACCGTTCATCAAATCCTTGATGATGCACATCATTTTCACAACAAATTCCCAGTCACGCTCTTTCTGTTCATCACTTCTCTTAACAAACTCAGGATTTTTGTCAAATCCTTCCCGGCAATGTGACTTTGTCCAGGATAAGGCTCTCTCATATTCATCATGATCATAGATCCCCTCTGTCATGCGACGAATGATTTCCACCTCATCCACAGACTCCACACGCATTCCCAAATATTCTTCCATAAATGACGGATCAATAATAGAACCCGCAATACCCATAGTCACAGCACCAATCTGCAAATAAGATTTTCCACGCATGGTTGCGGCTGCCACTGCGGCACGACCAAAACGAAGTAATTTCTCCTGTACATCTTCTGGGATATCGGTAGCATCGGCTTCCTGTACATCTCTGCCATAGATACCGAATGCCGGCAGCCCCTTCTGTGCATGTGCTGCCAATACTGCTGCCAAATACACGGCACCCGGACGTTCTGTCCCATTAAAGCCCCAGACACCTTTAATCGTATCTTTATCCATATCCATCGTCTCAGAACCGTAACACCAGCAAGGGGTCACGGTCAAAGTGATAGCAACACCTTCTTTTTTGAATTTTTCTGCACATGCTGCCGTCTCTGCCACACGACCAATCGTAGTATCTGCGATCACAACTTTCACCGGTTCACCGTTGGAGTATTTCAAGTTATTGCGAAATAACTCTGCGGCACTCTTTGCCATATTCATGGTTTGCTCCTCCAAAGACTCACGTACCTTTAGAGGTCCTCTTCGACCATCGATCGTAGGTCGAATACCAATCACCGGATAATCCCCAATTAATCTGCTTTCTGCCATTATGTTTTACCTTCCTTTCTGTAAATAAGTTTGTTGGTTAATATGATCAAAGTACCTCAATACAATATGGGATACCTGAACCTTACTTTATGATCAGGAGAGAATCTCTATGATCTCTTCCTGCATGCCTAAAAATATTTTTGTTAATTGCGGATCAAAATGAGAACCCGCAGATTCCTCTATGATTTGGAATGCCTTATCAAACGGCAATGCATCCTTATAACAACGTTTAGAAACCAGCGCATCAAATACATCTGCCAAGGCCATGATACGCGCACTCAGAGGAATATCCTCTCCAGATAATCCGGCTACATAACCGCTTCCATCCCATTTCTCATGATGATAACTTGCCACCTGTGCAGCGATCTCAATGTATTCTTCATCCTCTACATCAGTAAATACTTCCCGGATAATCCGCCCTCCCTCTGGCGCGTGATGTTTCATCTGTTCAAATTCTTCATCCGTCAAGCGTCCCGGTTTCTGTAAAATCCGGTCTGGTACCGAGATCTTACCCACATCATGCATCGGTGCTGCCTTGACCAATAATTCTATATATGTATCCGTCAATACATCCGGGTACAATCCGGCCTCCTGTGCTTTCTTTGCTAACAATTCCACATACTGACTTGTCCGTTTTATGTGCTCCCCCGTATCACCATCACGATTTTCAATCAGATTCGCCATCCCCAGGATAATATTGTCCTGCATATGCATCAAATGTTCTACGTGTGCCATCAAAGTATGATGCTGCACATCCATTGCACGTTTCAAATCCTTTTCCTGTTGCCCCATATCCGCAGTATTCTTCACACAATAGATAATACAATTCACCACAGCTACAATAATACACAAAACACAAACATACTCACAAATTTTGGAAAAACGGATGTAATAGTCCATTTTCTCCTTTGCATTGGTCATATCCTCATCAATTTCTTTTTCCAACTTTTCCAAATCAGCATTCACGTCTGCCAAAAACTCATCCAATGTATTGTTTACATAGAAACCGGCAGTGGCATCATTCCCATTTCGGCTTAACATCAACGCAATATCGGCATTATTCTGATAACTGGTATAGTCTGAATACACTTTGTGATACAGGGATTCCATATCGGTTCCCTTCATTTTTTTACCAAATTCAGAAAATGTCTGCTTTAATTCCTGTCGTAATTCCTGTTCCTGTTTTTCATATTTTTTCTTCTGTGCCACATCTTCCGCAATCATATGATCTGCCAGCAACGCCTGATGCTGATACATCATAGTCGAAATCCGCAGAGAATATTCCTGGTTTTCCATTCCCTGTAACGCAACTTCGTTGTAATTATAGGATAATTGATCAATGTCGTATTTTAATACAATCTCTCCGGCAACACCGATCAACCCCGTCAATAACACCACAAAAAATATTTTCAGTGAGATTCCCTTCACGATGTCACCTCCCCGGCAGCATCCTCCGGAAATGCTGTAATGCCATCCACCATCTGGTCAAGCAAGGCCTGTAAATCTGTTCCATCGGGGTTCTTGGCACCAATCACTGTGCCAAATAAATATGTCGGCGTCCAAAAAGTATCTGCCACGTTTTGCAAATGTCCATAGGAGGACTGTTCTTGTAATGCCGCCATCGCCGGAGCAGACTGTACCTTGGACAGACCTGCTATTTTCATACTGACCGGTCTCTCGCCACGTTGGTCAAAACGCAATTCCTGATTCTCGTCATTGGTGATCCATCCTGCCAGACGCATTGCCCATTCAGGATACTCCGTATAGGCACTGACGCCTAACATCTTATATCCAACGAAACTATGCATCTGCACCTGATCATCCGCCAGGGTATACGTAGGCAGCTTTGTGGCCGCATAGTGATTCCCCCATGTCTCCTCTATCAGTTTCGCATCCCAGGCCCCACTGATTCCTGCAATAATGGATCCATTTTTCACACCCTCCTGAAATTCCTCTGTCGTAATATTGAGAAATCCCTCATTGTTAGCAATATCCAACATTGCCTGGGCCACCTGTAAACCTGTGTATGTAGTATCCTTCGCATTCCAATTACAAACATTTGTGGAAGCATCCTCTCCGATCTCTACGGATAAGCCGGCCCCCCGAAAGAAGGAATAGATATACCATCCACTGGTAAAATCCATAGATAATTTTTTGTTATGTTCTGCCGCAACCTGCATCATTCGATCCAAAGTCAATACATCTTCCTCAGAATAATACGCGGTATTATAATACATAAAATAACCATTACTCGCTGTCGCAGGATATGCATACATTTTGCCATCAGCCATCACAGACTGTACTGCATCCGCAGACTCCCCGCCACAGGCATCTATAATCTTTTCTGCACCTTCTGTCACTTCCAACAAAGCCCCAGCCCGATACAATGCACCAAACTGATCTCCGGCAAATGCATACACATCCGCTGCTGCCTCAGGATTCTCTAATACCGTATCCCGGCAAGTAGATTCACTCTCTTCACTTATCGTAATATGAATATCGGCTTCTTTTTCATATTCTTTCTGAAACGCATCTGACATCTCCTGCAACAGAGCATGATCCTCCCTGGCACACCACAATGACAGGTTCACCTCAGGCAGTTCCTCTTGCGCAGAACCACACCCCGTCAATAAGCTGCATATAAAGGTAACACATATAACCAGAGAAACCATTTTTTTCACAGGATTTCTTCTATGTTTATAATAAATTTTCAAGACTGTACCTCTTCTAGTTCTTTCACACCAATTTCCCAAATTACCTTTAGTATAACATATCTATTTCTCAAAAGAAATACAAAAAGAATAGGAATATTGACAGCGGTATGGATGATCAAATTTTAGTAGAAGCTGATTTTCTCGTAAACTTATATGAAGAGCAATCACCCCGCACTGCCATAGGGACCGCTTTGAATCGCATCTTCCGTACCAAAAATGGGACAGAAATCTGTCGCAGCATGTTTGGAATCACCTCTGATGAATTGTAGCACAGAGCCAAATTTCCTTAATCCACGAACAGATCTGCACGATTCGCAAAATAATCCCGACATGCTATCACGATGAAGATGGTACTGATCAAACTACCAATGTCATATTGTGTAAACACAGGCATACCGATCACCAGCGAAGCGAGACCATTATAAATACAGCTATATAAACCGCTTAATGCCATGACAATCAAATATACCTTGGGACCCCATGCCTTAAAATACCATAATAACTGTCTGGCCAAAATGCATAGGACTGCGATCAAAAATCCCACGATAGCTAAAACCATTTCCACGGCTTTTAATGCCGGATACTTTGTCATGATGGTCTCTGCGCTGCCAAATCCCAGAATAAATCCATGTAGATGCACAATACCTTGTAACACATACAACACAGCAAATGCAAACAACTGGAAATACACCGCAAACTTATACCATTTCATTGGGTGTTTTGTTTCAATGATCTTGATTCCCATGTTCCTCTCCATTCTTCCCGCTACTTTTCTTTGTAATATAACATACAATGACAATATCCTTCAAACTCCGGATCAGCAATCTGATCCCGAAATTCCTGACACATACATTTCGTTTCTTCTGTCTGTTCCATACGGCATGGACAATACCCGCCACGTTTTTCCAGTCCCTCTTTCACTTTTTCAACGAGTTCCTGATTCTCATTATACCGAATTTTCAAAATACTCACCTCTGTTTCATTTCATGACTTCGATTTGGGCCAATGCTTTCTCATCCTTTCTCTTCATAAAGAAACCGTTCCGGCAAACTTACCTGAAATTCTCTGGCCAAATCCCGGAAATTATCTGGTGTAATGGTTTGTAACTTATTCGGACGCATGGACAACGTCTTGACTAATATTTCCGCCGACTTTTCTACCGTATGCATCAAACCAAAAGTCAGATCAAAGTCTTCTCCGGAAGCAAACATGCCATGATGCGCCCAGATCGCCACATCATATTTCTCCATCAGTTCACTGGTGGCCACTGCAATCTCTTTTCCTCCCGGTACCATCCATTTCACAACACCAATCCCATCCGGAAATACCACGGGACACTCCGTGGCCATCTCCCATAGTTCACGAGTAAAGACCTCATCCCTGAGTGGCAACACAAAAGTAAGCGCAATCACATTCGTCGTATGTGCATGGTAAATCACCCGATGCTTACCGTCACTTACTTTTTTCTTCACCGCATGATTCATCAAATGAGAAGGCAGTTCGCTGGTGGGTTTCCCGCCATGTACCAGCCCCCAGCAAATTCGGTAATTTTCCCCACGCGCATCTAATTCAATGATACCTGTGCTGTCTTCCGGGTCCGGCTTCACATTACGAAAATACTTGCCACTACCCGTAACCATGAAAAATTCCTGTCCCAATTCCGGTACACTCGCACCAATCGGCTGCCATGTTCCATCAAAAGATAGCAGAGAACGAATCTGATCAACCTCCTCCTCTTTGATGCGATAGGATAAATTACCACCGTTACGTTCATGCCATCCCTGTAACCAGCCATCATTGGCCATACGGATAAATCCCTGTACAAATGCCATATCCAATACTTTACTCATCTGAACTTCCTTTCCTCCGCCTTTTATTTCTAAGTCCTCTATTGTTGATATATGTTTCTTGCTTTGATACGGTTATATCATGCAGGCAAATTCTTGTCAATGAAAAAAGATTCTCTCTATACCGGAAAAAGGACAACCCGAGCAAAACCGAAACGGGAAAACACAATCATGCCCGGCAAACATAACAGCCTGCCGGGCATGATTACAAAACTATTCGTCTAAAATCCCATCCAAATTTATTCATTTACAATTCTTTTGCCAATGTCTCGATCAAATCCTCACATCGTTCCAATCCAATCATACCACTATCCAGAGACAAATGATAATTTTTTGCCATTCCCCAATCTCTGTCCGTATAGTATTTATAATTTAACTTTCTGGTCCTGTCTTTATCCATCAGGCGCTTTTGAGGTTTCTGATCTGTTTCCCCATACAGATTCACAATACGTTCCGCTCTCTTTTCCATATTAGCATGGATAAAAACATTGAGACAATTCTCTCTGTCACGCAAAATATAATCTGCGCATCTGCCCACAATAACGCAATTCCCCTTGTCCGCTATATTTAATATGACCTCTCTCTGTTTATTCCACAGATAATCTTCCACCGATTCACCTCGCCGGTTTCTTCCCACAAAGGCATAACTGAAAATATTGGTTCCTGGAGAATGCTCCCCGTTTTTCTCAATATAGTCCGTGGAAAGACCAGACTCTTGCGCAATTCTTTCAATCAATTCCTTATCATAGTAATCATATCCCATTTTCTCTGCAACCGCTTTTCCAATGCTTCTCCCGCCACTTCCAAATTGACGGCTGATTGTAATAATATTTTTCATATTTTCCCTCATTTCTATCTTTTCTTTCACACTTTATGCATCTTTCATTTGTCGAATGATCCGTTTGTTTGCTCTTCCCATCAGGACGGCTGCCACCAGAAGCGCTACCAATTCTGCAATCGGAAATGCAAACCATATTAAGAATGCAGCGTTTGCAAAGGTAGTAAACAGCCATGCCAAAGGCAGTACCACTACGCATAATCGAAGCAACGATACCACCAGAGAACTGATTCCACAGCCCAATGCCTGAAAAACACCCTGAAGAGCAATATTACCGCCGGCGAACAGGAATCCGGCTGATATAATACGGATGGCAAGAACACACAGATACGCTGTTTCATCCGATAGTCCAAACAGACTGGCAAGTGGTTCCGCAAAAATTTCCAGCAATACGATTCCCAGCAACATAATGATCTCCGTATACAGGATACCGTATTTCACTCCTTCTTTCACTCTCTTTTTATTTCCCATACCATAGTTAAAAGATACAATCGGTGTAATCGCATCTCGTAAACCAAATCCGGCAAAGAAAACAAACTGCTGGATTTTATAGAAGATACCATAGGCGGTAACCGTGGCCACAGAAACATGCCCAAAAATGATATTGACACCGTATGTCATAAAGGACATCAATGCCTGCATGATGATGGCCGGCAGACCAATGGTATAGATTTCCTTGACAATGCGTCCGCTCGGTTTCAGATATTGCCATCCACTAGGAACTTCTTTGTTTTTTCGGTAATGTAAGATCATTGCAATCAACATAGACACCATCTGACCAATCACAGTTGCATAGGCAGCTCCGGCGATTCCCATCGCCGGCAAACCAAAGTATCCAAAGATAAAGATCGGATCCAATATAATATTGGCAACCGCCCCGGCAATCTGCGCAATCGTAGAATAAACCGTCTTACCTGTTGACTGTAACAATTTTTCATAAATAGAAAAAAGTACAATTCCAAAAGATAACAGGGTACAAATTCTTAAATATGTTTTTCCCATAGATAAAATGACCGGATCGGAGGTCTGGCTTTTCAGATAAATATTGATTCCAAACAAGCCAAACAAAAAGAAGCAAATAAAAATAATCATCGCCAATGTCAGTCCGTTGCCTGCCACTCGTGCCACTTTTTGCCGGTCATCCTGTCCCAGACTCTTTGCCAACAATGCATTGACACCCACTCCGGTTCCAATACCAAATGCCACAATCAGCATTTGCACCGGAAATGCCAAAGTAAGAGCATTTACAGCATACTCACCCATATGGACAATCCCATCCGAATCCGGAATCCTTGCCACAAACATACTGTCAACAATATTATAACAAGCCTGTAATACCATCGATAAAATGATAGGGACTCCCATCGTAAGCATAATTTTAGGAACAGGCTCCGTCCCCATCTTATTCATTGTAATTTCTTGACTCATATCAATCTCCTTTTCTCCGCAAAAAAAGAAAGCGCAAATCCATCTGGATTTACGCTTTCTGCCACTCGACGTTACATATTTTAGCTAGATTTTTTTGAAAAGTCAAGAATTTTTTGAAAAATTACGATTCATAACGATATGGAAAATATAGGGAAATTTGTCAATTTATTTATAAAAATAAAAAGAGTGGAAGCAGACTATCAGGAAAAAATTCTTGACAATATAAATATTTTTATGATAGATTTAGCTGGAAATAAACACGATAGAAATGATGACACATGTTGTGCTATGCACGTAAATCTGATTACGGAACATTTATTAGACTTACCAGGCAAAAGCGGAATATGTGTTTTTTTTCGTGCGCATTAAGGAAGAAACAAGAGTGAAAAAATTTTTACAACAGAAACGGAGGAAAATCATGCCAAGAAATCAATTTCAAAGAATGGTATTCGCATTTATCACTGTGTTAATCACTGTACATGCCTATGTGTTTTATAGTTTATATGTGGTGAATGGCAACACATTAATGACAGTAAATGGAACTACCGGTGTACTCTCTGCCATCAACAAACAGGGAGGCGTATATATGTTAGGTACATATCTTCCCATTTGGGGATGCATCCTGCTCGAATTTTGTCTGGCCTACTTGCTGGAGAATTTAGTCGGAAGTCCTATGTCATTTAAATTAGCCTGCCGCGTATTTAACCCGGCCAAAAATCACCCAATGATGTTTGAAACAGCGATCATCTGTGCAACCGTAGGAATCATGTGTCCTGCCATGAGTTTTCTCGCTGCCTTTCTGTATTATCCATATTATATGGGATTTGATATCATCACATTACTGGCAAATTGGCTCAAACTGATGTGCTTCAACTTTCCATTTGCCTATTTTACACAATTATTCTTTATCCAGCCATTTGTGCGGGTAGTATTTAAAACATTATTCCGCAAAGATATCCAGGCAAGAAATACAAATGAAGCACGACTGAATCCGGAAAATGAGCAGGAAGCGATTGCCGATATCTTCCGCCGTATGGATGAAATCAAAGAGGAACTGGCTCATGAGCGCCGCAGAAGAAAAGCACTGGAAAACGTTGTTCAGGATAATAATATGAAGTAATTTCCATATTGATCTGACATACACAACAAAGCAGGATGCCTTTGCAAATCAAAGAAATGACCGGATTGAAAACAGATCCTTCTTTCATGATTGCAAAAGCATCCTTTCTTGTTTTCAGAATGATGCTGAATAAAATCGGATACTTTGCTTATACTATAGAAAAATTCACTACAATGGAGGTATCTCATGAATCAAAACTTACGAACATCTCTGCCAAAATTAGCCTTGGATGATATTCCAACACCGAAGGAGGATGCCGTTACCATTACCGGTCTGGTCAAAGATCACGGCAGAGTCTCCGGCTATCAGTTGTCTGATGATCGTATCGTCAGCCGTTCCGAGGGGGTAGCCCTTGCACGCTCCGGCGAAATCCGTGGTGTAGGAATCGCCCATAATAAGAGTACCGAATATCTGAAATCCATTCCAGACGATACGGAAAACAACAATCTTTCCAACCTGCCAACAGTACCACGGGCAAATTAAGAAGTTGATGTTTTGCCGGAAAGCATTGCCACTGTCTTTAATCCCCCAGAAATAAAAAATGTCAGAGGTATCCACCCATAATAGGAATCTGTCTGACTTCCGAAATCCCTGACAACGAATCCACCACATATTCCATCATCCGCTTATTTTTCTCTTTCCCCACAGTCTCATGCCCTCCTGATCGGATGCCGGATTACTGTCTTCAATTTCTCTGGTGCAACCCTTCTCGCATCACTCAAATATATCTCATGGTGATGCCTCTGGTCCGTGATATCCAGCACATATCCCTGTTCTTCCATATACTGATGCATCTTCTCAACCGTTGCCGGTTCCACATCATATGGTCCGATGTGCATACACTGTACGCACAGCCCTTCGTCATATGTCAGATATTCCACTTTAGAGAAATCCTGTTTTTTCTTGGCGGTCGCTTCTGTTATCGCCCACGCAAAATCAGCCCTGGTAACAAAATCCGGCAGCCGGATAATCGATATCCACTTGAAATCTTCCTTGTGATTATAGTCAAGCCCGGCAACACCGTCTCGCCTGCCGGCTCGGTCGATTCGCAGCGTGGCATCATCCATCGGAAAACGCTCACCCTGCCACCAGAAGCCCTCCAATGGTGGAACCACGTAGTCAAAATACCCGTCTATCCGATGATCGCCCTTTTTACTCATCTTAATCGTGAATGCAATCCCATATAGAAGACTGATTGATTCCTTATATGCTCCATCCTCTGCATTCGGATCCCCGCCGCCCCGCACCGCCAGAAAGTTCATCTTCGGAACCGTTATGATTCCCGGCGTCGCCTTTGGAAGATAAAATTCCTTATACTCTTTCTTATAGTCAAATGCCATCTCCGTCACTCCTCCATATAATTTTTTATTGTCTCTTCCGCAATACTCTTTATCGCACTGCGAACCTCTGCCGGTTCCAACACCTCCGCCTTTTCACCGAAAGTCAGAATCCATGTGATCAGATTCTCCATATCCGTATAATCTGCGGTAAATAGCAATCGGCCATCCTCAGCTTCTGTAAAGCACTTCGGACCGAACTCTTCCACCAGTCTCCATTTCATATCCGGAGCAAAAAGAGCCTTTACCCTGATACCGCCCGGAAATATCTTTTCATTCGACAGCTCCGGCATCGTAACCTCACGACATTCAAAGGTACGATCCGTGACAGTCACCTTATCCATACGATTCAGTTTGAACAAACGGAAATTATTCCGACTCATACACCAGCCCCACACATACCAGCTTGTCCACTTAAACACAATATAATATGGTTCTATGCTGCGGCTGCTCTCTCCCGAAGGAGCAAAATAATCAAAGGTCAAAATGTTCCTGTTCTCAATGGCACTCTGAATGACCTCAATCTTTGGAGCAAGTGAATCTTTGTACCATGATGACAGGTCAATCAGTATGGAATCACGTCCGCTGATAAACTCTGACGATCCTGTCTGCAGCTTTTCCATCAACTGGCTGTAATACCGGCTGCCGCTGACGCTGTCCAGACTTCGCAGCCCGGCAAGGATCATCTGCATATCCTTCGATGTCAGGATTGTCCTGTCCATCCGGTATCCATCCATGATGCTGATACCGCCACCGCTGCCCTGTGTCGTCCTAATCGGAATGCCTGCTTTGCAAAGAGCTTCTATATCCCTGTTTATCGTCCGCCTGGAAACCTCAAACCTCTCCGCCAAAGCAGGTGCTGTTGTCTTCTCTTCCTGCAACAGGATTGACAATATCCCGATCAGCCTGTCTATCTTCATCTCTTCTCACGCTCCGTTCATATCATAACAGATTCAACACGACAACGATATGTCATGTTTATTATAGCATTTTATCTTTATATGAAAAGGAAAAATGGTCAACAAAAAATATATCCCCACATAGAATCTTGCAAAAAAGTATCCCTTTTGCTTGGTTAATCTTGCGTGTCAGTTCATTAAACTTTGCATCATACGCTTCCTGTTCTGCTCCAACTAAAATACCATCTGATAATCCTCTTCTATACGCAACTTCTCCATAGGATGCACTCTCACTTCTTCCAACTTAATCCACCGCTGTTTTTTGCATTGCGGTCATAAGAGGGAACAGATCTATAAATTTACAGCACTATGTGCTCTGTTCAAAAACATTCTCCAAATAGCAGTTGAGCAAATATGCTTTATAATCCTCTTTGAAAAAAATCTTATCTGAGTTTTCATTTCCGTATCTTCCAACTAATTCTTTAATCTCTACGGTTTTTGCCAAATTCAAAGCATATGTATCTTCTTCTACAATTTTTCGTACTAACTCCTCGGGTACATCCGTTTTCATATTGCCGATTTTCCATTCTTCGGACATGTGCGTAAAATTAAAAAACACATCAAATATGTTGGAAATGTTGAGTACAATCTGATTAGAAATCAAAATTTCCGTTGCTGTCAGCAATTCCTGAAACGCAC
>CAZFSU010000041.1:0-8681 GCA_964521555.1 uncultured Jutongia sp.
GCCTCTGCCATCTTGTGCATATCTTCTTTTCTCTTAACCGCTGCACCAGTATTATTTGCAGCATCTAAGATCTCATTCGCCAGTCTCTCTTTCATCGTCTTCTCGCCTCTCTTACGGGAGAACAGAGTCAACCAGCGCAACGCCAGGGCCTGTCTTCTGTCTGGACGAACCTCGATCGGCACCTGATAGGTCGCTCCACCGATACGTCTAGCCTTTACCTCAAGCTGTGGCATAATGTTGTTCATAGCCTCTTCAAATACTTCTACAGCGTCCTTACCAGACTTGTCTGCTACGATCTCGAATGCGCCATAAACGATTTTCTGTGCAACACCCTTTTTACCGTCTAACATGATGTTGTTGATCAGCTTTGTCACAATCTTATTATTGTAAACAGGATCCGCTAACACGTCTCTCTTTTGAATATGTCCTTTACGTGGCACGTTACTTCCCTCCTTAACATTATTCAGCAACACGGACAGCCGACACTGTCACTAAAGTATTGCCAGTCATTAATTCATCGGTACTCACAATGATTTTGTGTCCGCACCAGGTTAATCAGTGAAAATTAATCCGGCACTTCCCCAAATTAGTGAATTATTTCTTAGGCTTCTTAGCACCGTACTTAGAGCGGGCCTGCTTTCTGTTAGCCACACCGGCAGTATCCAGTGTACCACGTACGATATGATATCTCGTACCAGGCAGATCCTTTACTCTACCACCACGGATCAGTACAACACTATGCTCCTGAAGGTTATGACCTTCGCCCGGGATATAGCTTGTAACCTCAATACCGTTAGACAGACGTACTCTGGCTGTCTTTCTAAGAGCAGAATTAGGCTTCTTAGGGGTAGCAGTACGAACAGCTGTACAAACGCCTCTCTTCTGTGGTGAGCTCTGTGCTACCGTTCTCTTGTTCAGAGAGTTGTAAGTGTACTGAAGTGCTGGAGAATTAGATTTCTTCGTAGAAACCTTTCTTCCCTTTCTTACTAACTGGTTAAATGTTGGCATTAATTTCACCTCCTAAAATTTTTGTTTCTGTTGATTGCTGTGCTTCTGATGACATGGTTTCGTATCACTATAAAAACCTATCTGCCAGCGCACCAAAAAAGAGCGCAAAAAAGCACACTTCCTCAGTATAACCGGGTCGTGCGCCTTTGTCAAGGGCCTTTTCCACTATTTTTAACTATTTTTTAATTTAATTTTTTCTATGCCAGTATCTGTGATCAAAAAATATCGGTTCATGCCCTCTGCCGGTAAAAATTGTACGATTTTCTTCTTCGTAGAACATTTCCACTTTTGCACTCCATTGACCAGATAAACGCTGCAATCCGTGGCTGTGTTCACCAGAATCTCTTTGCCTGACATGGTAATATGATTATATTCCGTTGATATTTTACGGCTCATGATCTCTTTGCCTTTGAGATTATAAACTTTCATCTGCCCTTGCTCTTCACCGGCATCGGCCAATACCACGCCAACATAATCCGTATCACAAAATCCACTTAGAATCTCCTTCTTGAAATCCTGCTTCGCCACCTCTTCCGGTTTTTTCAGATTGCTCCAGATACTATATCCCTGTTCATGAAACAGGCATACCTGAGAGTCATTGAGGTAACGTACCTCTGATACCACGCGGTCTTTATACTCCTGCGCCCCCACCAGACAATTAGTGTTTTCACCCACATTCGTGAAATTGTAAAAGGCGACGCGGCTCTCCACCACCCCACTCGTCACACAGACATAAGACACTGCAACGCTGGTTCCATCCAGAGAAATATCCATCGCCACCGGATATCCTTTTTCCACATTGGTTGGAATCTCTACCAATAACTTATCCCCATAAGGATCATACACGTGAATCATATTAGAAGTAGTATCTTCTAACATCACGGCTACCACTCCCTGCTCGGATATGCTTGCCTGCAGGATCTTATAATCCATCGCCATCTCTATTCCGTTTTCTTTTTCCGTATATACATATAATTTCTTTCCTCCCATATCGGCTACCACAGCACTGGTTCCGCAGACATCCACCTCCGGGTGGTCCATGTCATAACTGCCATTCCAGAGGTCCTTGCCCGAAGCATTGATGGCGGATACACCATCTCTGCTATATTTAATCACGCCTCCGGCATAGGGCTGATACTGCATCGCACTACTATTTTTCACGGAAATCGACCGTTCCACGCGATAACTATTATATTGATGATTGATATACTGATTTACCAAAACCACCAGAATGAGCGCTGTAATCGCGATACCTCCCAAACACGTCAAAAAAATCCGTCTGCGTCTGCGGCGTCTTTCTTCCATCACAAGCACATCCTGAGAACGTCCCACTAAACTCTCCATCTTATCTCCATTCTACGTATGTATAATCTGTATTTCATATGACAAAATTCTATTTTTGCACTGAATCATGGTTACAACATTTTATCATACCACATTTCGGAGCAAGATGCACTTTCTTTTTCATAATTACCTATTTACCGTACTATATTTTTCTTCTGACGCTATTTTCTCAAGGATCCGGCAGCAAAATACATTGTCCCTCGTATATTCGGTCAGAATTTTCAATCTGATTCACCTGCAGCACACGATCCATATAACGGAAAGTATGGTATTGTTTCCATACAATCTGGCTAAGGGTATCCCCTTTTCGTACAATATAACTGCGCTTAATCCGGTCAACACCTCCGGCAACCACCGTTTGCGATGTATCCTTACGGCTCGAATTTTGTCCGGCAGCAGGCTTCGCTGTCGGTGCCGGAACCGTTGCCGGTATAGCAGTGGCAGTCCCTAAGGGAAGCGGCGTTGCACTGGCTGTAGGATAAGCAGTGGGGCCTGCTGAAACAGCAGGCAAATTGGCAGCCGCCGGTGAAGCAGATGGTTTGGGTGTAATAGCCGCCGCCGTTGTATCTACACCAGATTGTGCCGGTGTGGCACTCGATTTCTCAGACACCTCTGGTTTTTCAGTCTCTAACGCATGAGAAATCACAATCTCAGAAGAAGTGTCCTGCTCTGATTCGGATACATATTCCGATAAAGTCTCAATGGTCTTTTCCAAAGAATTGATTTTTGCCAGACTCCGAACCAGCAAATTTGCACCAAGAAGCACCATAATAACCAGGGCGCAAGCCATCCCGTAAGCCAGATAATGCAACCGCTCCTGTCTGCTCTTCTTGGCATGTATCACGGTACGGATCGTCTGTGTTACATCATCTTCATAATCGGACTCGAAACTGTTTTCTTTTTGTTGTTCCCGCAACATATAATCCTGCATCTGAGGATTTCTCTCATAATATATGAAATAACCGGTTAATTCCTCAAATGCCTGATCATCATAGAGAAATACTTTCTCCTCCCGTTCCGACAAATCTGCCAGAAACAGTACCCGTCCCGTATCTGCAAACTGTTCCTCCTGCATTTTGCGAACTTTATGATCGATCTGACTATTCCATATACTGACACCGCATCCCCATCCCAGAACTCGTCCACCCGGGAAATATTGTGATGCCTGCCGGTATAAATCCTCCCACTGGTCCTCTTCCATATGATCCATACCGGTATCCATCGGAATCTCCAAAGCACCATAGATAAAGACACAGCCCACTGCCTCGTCTTTGCCGTCACACCCGATAAACACGACAATACTATTTTCCCGTTTTTCCTCAAAGACCCGTCTAATATAAGTAAGGACATAATCTTCTATGTATACTCTGCGTTGTCCGGTGATTTCCCCGATCTGTCTGATATTTTCCGGCAGGCGACGATAGGTATAATTTTTCTTTACTTCCTGTTCCATCTGCTTCTACACCTCTCCATTCTTTGCATGTCCACCAGCCCTCGGTTTCAATCCATACCGACAGGCTATATCAATCACTGTTTTGCAAACTTGACGTGTCGATCGTAGCACATCTTCTCTACGAAGCCTGTCGAAACGTTGCAGTCTCCTTTTCTTTCCTTCACGAAATTTCGACGACTAAACTAAAAAATACAGGGAATACTGGTATTACAACATCTTGACGAAAAAGGAGTGAGCCATGTTTTTAACCAAACAAGACCCCAGAACCATTCATTATTACAATACACAGGACCCCAAAGCCAAGCAGCGATTTTCCAATATTCTTCTTTCCCATTTCAAAAAAGCTTTTACCACACAAAGACCTCTGATCTTTTTATGTATTGGATCTGACCGTGCCACGGGCGATGCGTTAGGGCCCCTGATCGGACAAAATATACAACAATTTAAAAATAAAAAAAGAGTGCTTGCTCACACACTCTTTGTCTATGGCTCTCTGTCCAAACCAGTTCACGCCATGAATCTATCAGAAACGGTAAATCTGATCTATCAAAATCATACAAATCCTTATATTATCGCCATTGATGCATCGCTGGGAATCCAGAAACATATCGGTTATGTCACACTTGGTCATGGTCCATTGACACCCGGCATCGGTGTAGGCAAACACCTTCCCGCCATCGGCGATGCCCATATCACAGGGATTGTCAATACCGGCAACGGGACGGATCTCAACCAAATCCTGCAAACCACACATTTGTCTACAGTTGTAGAATTATCGAATTTTGTCAGCGAAGGCATATGCAATATTTTTCAGTGATGCCGGCTTATAAATCGACTCTGCCCTCCAGAGCACGATACAAAGTGACTTCATCAATGTATTCTAAATCTCCTCCTGCCGGTACTCCACTGGCGATCCGGCTACACCGAATCCCCATCGGCTTGATCAACTTACTAATGTATGTAGCCGTGGTATCACCCTCCAGATTCTTATTGGTAGCTACAATCACCTCATCCACATCGCCCTGCAGCCGAACCATCAACTCGGACAAGCGGATATCACCAGGACCGATACCTGCCATTGGTGAAATCGCACCATGCAACACATGATATACTCCCTCATATTTGCCTGTCTTTTCATATGCTGCCAGATCTCTGGGATTTTCCACCACCATGATCAACTTGTGATTGCGTTTGGGATTTGAACAGATCGGACATCGATCTCCATCTGTATATGTGTAACACTCCTTGCAATACTTTACATTTTTCTTCGCTGACATCATAGCACCGGATAATCCCGCCACCTGCTCTTCCGACATGTTTAGGATATGAAATGCCAGACGCTGGGCAGATTTCGCACCAATCCCGGGTAAATGTGACAATTGTTCTACCAGGTTTGTGATCTGCGAACTATACACATCCATGTTTCGCCTCCATGCTGCGACTATTGTTTAGGAATAGTGCATGATTCAAGTTTTGGCGCAGCTCAAAACTTGCTGGTTAAAAACAAAGTTTTTCAACCGTCTTTTTCCCGACTTTAGCCCTTAGATACATTGTCCATTCTGTTAGCCAAACATACCACCCAGGCCACCAGTCAACTGCTGCATCATCGCCGCATTGTCCTCTTCCATTTTTCGCAATGCTTCATTGGTTGCCGCCATAATCAGGTCTTCCAGCATTTCTATGTCATCCGGGTCTACCACTTCTTCTGCTAACTTCACAGAAGTAACTTCCTTTTTACCAGAGACTTTCACCGTCACAGCGCCACCGCCTGCCGTGGCTTCCCACTCCTTTTCTTCCATCTCTTTGGTTTTTTCTTCCATCTGACGCTGCATCCGCTGCGCCTGCTTCATTAAATTGTTCATATTGCCAGGCATTGCTCCGCCTGGAAATCCTCCTCTTTTCGCCATCGTTGTATCCTCCTTATTTATATTCTAATTCTTCAAATTGAATTAACTCAGACAAATCCGCATACCGTGCATCCAACTGTGCATCGATGGTACGCGTCCGGAGCGCCACATCCAAACCCGTCAGGTTTTGGATCACCGTATGAAGAGCCTCCAACTGCTTACCATCATCCTGTGAAAAATAACCCTCATTCACTGCATCTGTAAATTGTAATACTAATGTTCCATCATCACCAACCACTTTTTTGGCTCCTGCAAGCATGGTCTGCTCTACACGGTCACAACTGCGGATCACTTCATTCCAACGTCGTACAATCTGCTGTACCTCCTCCGGCACAGCCTTGGGAACGATCTTCGGCATTGCCGGTTCTTGCCCTGTTGTATCTTCCGTTTGTCCCCTGCCAGCCTGTCCCGTGTTATCTGTCGGTGCCATCCGGACTCCCTCTTCGATCTGTTGTTCCAGTTGATCCAAGCGTCCTAAAATGGTAGTCAGGTCCTGTACTTCATCCATCTGTGGTTTGCATAGTTTGATGAAAGAAACTTCCACTAAAACACGTTTTTGTGTTGCATACCGGATCTGTCCTGACAGATCCGACAATATATGAATATACCGGATCAACTGATCCACTTCCGTCATACCAGCCTCTTCTTGCATCTGTGCCAAACGCTCGGTGGAAACATCCAACATATCTGCACCCTGATTGGATGCATCCAAAAGCAGTAAGCCTCGCAGATACCAGATAAACTCCGTCAAGAATTGATTTAAATCTCGCCCGGCAACCATCATTTCATCTATGATCTCCACACAACCTACCGCATTATGCGCGTTGATTTCGCGAAACATGCGGCTATATACCTCCGTGTCCACCGCACCTAACACTTCTAATGCCTTGTCATAGGTCAATTCCTGTCCCAGATAAAAAGCAATACACTGATCCAGCAAACTAAGCGCATCACGCATCGAACCGTCCGCCATCCGGGCGATATAACGCAATGCTTTTTCCTCTGCCTGCACCTGTTCCCGGTTCACCAGATCCTGTAATCTGGCTGCAATGGTGTCGATGGAAATACGCTTAAAATCATATCTCTGACATCTGGATAATATGGTGATCGGAATCTTATGCGCCTCTGTCGTTGCCAGAATAAAGATAACATAAGAAGGCGGTTCCTCCAAAGTCTTTAGCAGAGCATTGAAAGCTCCTGTAGATAGCATATGCACCTCGTCAATAATATAGACCTTATAACGCCCCTCTGTAGGAGAATACTGCACTTCTTCAATAATGTCACGAATATTACCCACACCGTTATTGGATGCTGCATCAATCTCAATCACATTCATGGAAGTCTGTGCACTAATCTTTTGGCACATTTCGCATTCCCCACAGGGGCCGCCTTCCACCGGATGCTGACAATTCACAGCCTTAGCTAATATTTTTGCCACTGTGGTCTTGCCGGTCCCTCTGGTACCACAGAACAGATAGGCATGTCCGATCCGATCTGTCTTGATCTGGTTCTGCAACGTTGTAACAATATGATCCTGTCCCTTGACCTCTTGAAAGCCACCGGGACGGAACTTACGATATAATGCCGTATAAGACATCGTTTTCCCTCTTTCATTTCCTTAATCTATCAGCAAACTACCATAACTTCGTTTCTCTCTTTAGTCTCCAAAGCAGAGACCCAGGCCCTTTGCCTCCTTGATAATGGAAGAATTCGGATCTACCATCTTTAATTTACCCGCCACTTCGGACAATGGCACCGGGACGGTTTCTCCATCTACCATACCTACCATATGACCATATTTCCCCTCAATAATTAATTGCGCTGCCGCAGAACCAAGTCTGCTGGATAATACACGGTCATATGGGCAAGGCTCACCACCACGCTGCATATGCCCAGGCACCGTGATGCGCACCTCCTGTCCAGTACGCTCTTCGATCTCTTTGCCAATCTGATAAGAAATGGATGGATAAGGAGTCTGTTTTCTCTTAGCTTTCAATTCCTTCTTGGTCAAGACCGCATCCTCTTTGGAAATGGCACCCTCAGCCACTGCCAGAATAGAAAAACGCTTTCCTTCTTTGGCACGCTTGTCTAATGCCTCTACCACAGAATTAATATCATATGGAATCTCTGGCAACAAGATAATATCTGCACCACCGGCGATCCCAGCATGCAACGTCAGCCAGCCAACCTTATGCCCCATGACTTCCACGATAAAGACACGGCCATGAGAAGCAGCCGTAGTATGGATACAGTCAATGGCATTTGTAGCAATATTGACTGCACTCTGAAATCCAAAGGTAATATCCGTCCCCCAAATATCATTATCTATGGTTTTAGGACAAGTCACCACATTACAACCTTCTTCACTCAGAAGATTCGCCGTCTTGTGGGTGCCGTTACCTCCCATAATCACCAGACAATCCAGTTTCCATTTTTTATAATTAGACTTCATGGCCTCTACTTTATCCAGACCATTTTCATCCGGTGTATGCATTTTCTTAAAAGGTTGACGGGAAGTACCGATAATCGTACCACCTTCTGTCAGAATACCAGAGAAATCACGTGGTTCCAACTTGCGGTAATTGCCATAGATCAAGCCCTTATATCCCTCCAAAATACCATAGATCTCTATATCCGGATAGGTATGATATAATGTTTTCGCCACACCACGCATAGTCGCATTTAAGCTCTGGCAGTCACCACCACTTGTCAAAAAACCTACTCTCTTCATATCTTATTTCCCTCCATTTCTGCTACTTGCCAAATGTCACCTTCCCGATTGCATACATAATAAACTTCACAAGCAAGCTTGCTCGGTCTGCTTATCATCATATCAGTAAGCTACGCTTCCTGATCTTGTTGCACCCTCACAAGCAAGCTTGCTCGGTCTGCTTATCATCATATCAGTAAGCTGCGCTTCCTGATCTTGTTGCACCCTCACAAGCAAGCTTGCTCGGTCTGCTTATCAT
>CAZFSU010000041.1:8781-12048 GCA_964521555.1 uncultured Jutongia sp.
CATATCATAATCAAAGTTTCCTTGCAATGAAAAAGGGGTTTCATATCGTATGAACCAATTTTTTTGATATTCTTCTATATCTAATGTTTCCTCTACTCTGTGTATTCATCCAGATTTATGGTGACTTGTTTTTCCAACCAACTCACTTATGCATTAACAAATTTAGCCATTTCGTATACGTTATATGTTTTCAAATCTTCTCCCCATTCCTGCTTATCGGTTACTAAAAATACATAATGCTTTCATAATACTCTTTTGAAAAAATTTCTGCTCGCAAAAAATTATTTAATACATCCATACCTTCTTCCTTTCTATCTGCTGCTTACCGAATATGCACCTGAAATATACGCCTACTGACACATATATTATGATGCAAATATGTTGACCACATATTATTGTGTTCCTACAATTAACACCAAAGCACTATTTGTTCATACTCTAATCAATTTGAACCTCACTACACTCAAATGTCAATATAGAAACTTCTTCGTCTTCTAATACTATTTTTACAGTGCTTTCTTCATATGTAACATCAATAATTGAATCATAATCAATATCCTCTTCTCTTTTTTCAGAATCCCAATTATAATTTGTTGAATTTAAAAATTTCAAAATAATTTCTTTTAATTCTGGTTCACCATCTTGATATTCTTTTTGCTTCCACATGCATAAATCAATATTCAGTATCACTGTTCCATTTGCATAAACTAACTCATTTACACAGCTATCATTAAAATTTATTTTCTTTACTAATTCTGTTACTAACATTTTATTCTTCTCCTTTAATTACGATATGAGATGCCTTTGACCCTTTTCCGACCGGTTTTCCATCTATATCCAAATAATAATCAACTTTTTTGTCTGCATAATTCGGATTCATTACATGATAATGGTCTACTGCTTCAGATCCATCTGCAATTAATTGCTGTGGGGATTTGGATTGTATATTTTTTATTACAGAACCACTACCACTCTCGCCAGTACTTGTCTCACCACTTCAACCTTCCGTACCTGCCCCGGCATCCTCACCGCCTGTATTCTTCATACCAAGGGTATTATCTCCGGTATTGCCCTTGGTATTACCTCCGGTACTGCCTTCCGCTCCGCCTGTTCCTCCGGTCCCCGGTTGATACATCTTGGAAAAATAACGGAATTTAAGGAGTTGGAAAGCCTAAAGTATAACCATAGTACATTCAAAGCCCTACAACAATTTATAGTATCTTTTAATCTTATAACTGTTTACATTATATCTGACCAAAATGGTACGGGTGCGATATTTTGAAATTGAATTGCATCCTGTGTTTTCTTACCAAATTCAATATTAAAATAATCCTCTAAATTTTCACCGTAATATATAATATCTATGTCATGTATAGAAATCACAGGTGGGTTTTCATCTAATACTATCGGTATATATCGATGTGTATAAATCGGAACTAATTTAGGTGCTTCTTTTAATCGTGCTATTACTTCTTTCGAAATAATTTTTACATCATCGGGTTCTTCTCCCCAATCATCACACCAATAAACTTCTTCCGCCATATTGCGGATATCTGATAATGGCTTATTTATAACTTTTTTTATGAATCGTACATTATCATCTTGAATATTTCTCCAATTATAAAACCCTTTTGAAACCGGCAATGCCAACATTAAGAATTCTTTTAAGCTACCAGGAAATTCAATCTGATATATCATTTCTATTTGTTTTAATTCATCTAATGTAAGCCCTTTTTCAAATTCAATTCCCTTCATTCTTAGTAAATTAAAACAATCTCTATACATAAATTATTTCACCTCGTTCTATTCAATTTGCGTAAACGTATAATAATGGTCATTTGTATACCAAACAGAACCATCATCACCATTACAATTCTCTCAGTACCGCTATTCTCTCCTTTAACATATGGGTTCATATCATATTCTTTATAATTAACTCTTTCCGGCAACTTCTGTGCACCATCCTCCAGTGGTATATTTTTATATGTCCGCCCACCTTTATAACCCTTAGGCGATGTACCATTATTAGCTTTTACTTGTTTTGCTGTATCTTTTGCTTTATGTGGAATTGATGCACTTCCACTCTCTCCACCTGTACTACTTTCCCCACTTCCACCTTCCGCTCCGCCTGTTCCTCCGGTCCCCGGTTGATACATCCTGGAATCCCCCCACTCACAGACATTGATCCCAAACGCTTCCAGGATCTTCCGTACACAGATACATGCCAGCGTGGAAGCTGAAAAGATCATGACCTCCTCTACGATCCTGTCCCCTGTTCTTCTGTCGCCTGAAAGATCAAAATCGTAGAGATTGTCTCCACATCGATGAACTCCTCCCATATGGTACTTTCATACAGGGATGAAATGTAACCGCTGGTCTGCATGAATCTCTTTTCCTCTGCCCGAAGATTAGACATAATTAAATATCATTATATGGATTTCTTTTTAGGATATCTTCTATTTCTTCATTTTTTCTTTTTTCAAAATCTTTTCCAAACATTGAAAAAATTTCTTTTTCCTTTGCAAAAAGAGCCCTGCGAAAATCTTTTCCTTTTTCTCTATTGCGCATCGCAAAATCTAATATAATTTTTGCTGAAAGGATTTCTAAAACATTCCATAAAACTTCTCTCTCTACATCTGTTATTATATCACTTCTTATTTTCCCTTTTTCAGTAAAAACAATATGATATTCGTTGTTTTTATTAAATATATATGTCCCTTCTACACTATTATCTGTTCCTTCTACAAAAAACAAATTGCCACAAGAAATACTACCTAATCTGGTCTGAATTTCTCTATACACATAATCTTTTAATTCTTCTGTCGATAACACATTGACACCTCTCGTATTATATAGTAGTAGTTTTTAAAGACCCTCTCCAAGGTCTTTCAACTATTAAAGTCATAGTCTCTTCTTTACCTCTTTCAGCAAAAAGAAGATGGACTATACTGCAATTCTTAATTGCTTCGCAACAGTTATGACAGTTAATTAATAGACATACATATGGTTAAGTTATGAGTCCTAAAGTATAACCATAATTAAAAATATATAATATTAATACTACTTAAATTACTTCTGGCATCATAGTCTGATGATATCTTCCCCCAGCTATATTCCATCTGATTGCTTACCGGATATGCACTTAACATACCACCATCACTTGATAATATAATTTTCACCAAAGTCTCACCTTTTGTGCCCACTATTTTCCTTGCATCAATTATAATTTCATAACTAGTATTTCCTGCCAAAATTATCCTGTAATAG
>CAZFSU010000042.1:0-680 GCA_964521555.1 uncultured Jutongia sp.
GACTTAAACATGAAAATCGGGGGAGACCTTGTGATCGACTCCACCGGGCAGAGCCAGATGAAGGATGGAAAAATCCAGCTCAGGGGAAACCTCATCCAGACCGCGCAGGCAGCCGAAAACAGCCTCAGGGCGGATGACAGCTTCACCCTGCGTTTCTGCGGGGAAACGCCGCAGAAAATCGACCTCGCCTACCCGGAAAGCAGTACCCTGGGAACACTGGACCTCCGGGAAACCCCGGCAATCGAAACACCCGACACCCTCCGTGGAAAACAGATATACGACATCGCCAAAATCGGGAAAAAGGCCCGCCTCAAACTGGAACTCCACAGCCAGGAGCTGGTGCAGGACGAAACCATCGACTGCGGAGAAGTGGAATGCACCAACACCAGCCTGAACGGAATCGGACATGACTTCACTGTCAGAGGGGATCTTGCCTTCCGGAACGGAGGAAGGATCAACCTGAGCGAAGGGAAACTCACGGCAGACAACCTGACCCTGGACGGAATGGAACTGCTGGAATTCCTGCGGGAAGACATCGCCGTAAAAGGCGACTTCCATTGCGGGATATCATACTACCTGAGACAATACTATGGAAGCCTGTCTGTCAGAGGGGACCTGGCCCTGGCCAGTGGAGAGATCATACAGCACTACGACGTCCAGACGGAAATCGGCGGGGACGT
>CAZFSU010000042.1:780-7379 GCA_964521555.1 uncultured Jutongia sp.
GACTTAAACATGAAAATCGGGGGAGACCTTGTGATCGACTCCACCGGGCAGAGCCGGATGGAGGATGGAAAAATCCAGCTCAGGGGAAACTTCACCCAGGCTGAGGACGGCGAAACAGAAAACTTAATACTGGGGGATGGAATATCTCTGATCCTTAACGGAACCGCCCCCCAGACCATCGACCTGCCGGGGGTTGATATCATCCCCAATCTCGATCTCACCCAAAGCACGGCGGTCCTGTTAAAAGACGATTACGAAGGCAGCCACCTGTACGGCTTAGAAAAACTCGTACCGAAAGGAAACACCCTGTACTCTTACTACGATTACAACACCCTTACCAGTGACACCACCCTTGACACCCACTTCAACTGTGGTGGCGAACTGGATCTTGGTGATCACAAACTTACGGTTAAAGGAAATTTCCGGCAGAAAGGAGCCACCCATGTAGGCACGGGAACGCTTCATGTCACCGGGAAATACACCGCAGCCAAAGGTCAGATGAACATCAGCGGAGGCACCGTACACGTAGGCGGAGACATGGCAGTACAGTCCGATGCTGCGGTATCTCTCAACGGAGAGGAATCCTGCCTGCGGGTAGACGGAGACTTCACAACAGCCTCCAAAACAGGTTCCGACAACCGCTTCACCACCGGAACGCTGGAAGTAAAAGGAAACCTGACCGAGAAAAAAAGTGCCTGCAAAGACAGCCTAAACATGACCGGCACAAAACTGATATTAAACGGTGACAAAAAACAGACGGTAACCTTACAGAACATGGCAGATGACATCTATCTGCATGATATCGACATGCGCAATAGCGCTGGGGTAAATTTTGCCAGCGCCGGCATCAAGGCAGGCAGAATCGCCGGATTAGAAAACATCACAAACCAACTCCTTACTATTCGGGACTCCCACATCACCCTGCAGGAAGATGAATATTTTAAGGGGGAGCTGATACTGGATGACAGCTACCTGAACTGCGACGGGCATACACTACAGGTAGGGAAATCCTTCACCCAGACAGACACCGTCCTCAACCTCAACACAGGAACCTTGCAGGTGGAGGAAAACTACTGTATCTTGGGAAGCAGCATCCTGCAGATGCGATACCAGCCCGATCTTGTGAAAGTAGGAGGAAACTTTGCCACAGCATCCACCATGAACCACAGTCCCGTATTGCAAAGCGGACGGATGGAAATCGGGGGAGACTTCGACCAGTCAGGAGACGCAGCCTCATTCGCCAGCAGCGGAAACTTCGTCATCGCTTTCCTGGGAAGCGGAATTCACAAAGTCCACTTCACAGATAGCGACTACTCCGGGTTTGCCAATATCGATCCGGCCCACAACAACATCGAGGAAATCCAGGACAGCATCTCCGCAGGCACGGCGGCAATCTACATCACCCAGGGCTTTATCAAAGGGCTGGGTGAGGCCCTGCTTGACCCGGAACTGATGGTTATATCGGGGGCATTCATGGCGGCATATGGTCTGGGGACGGCGATCCTGCCCGCCACTCTGATGACAGCCATCGTGGAACTGGCATCCCTCATCATCATATTCGTCAGCGTTTACATGATGTACGAAACCTGGGAAGATATGGGGGAAGTTATGGACAGCGACCTAAGCCCGAAAGAAAAGGCGGTGGAATTCGGCAGGTGCGGTTCCCTGATGCTGCTTTCAGGCATGTCACTGGCGGGTTCTCTGGCTATGCTGTCCAATCCCCAGATGGTCCGCAGTTCCTTAGAAACCACCAAGGGAATGCTGCGGGCGACAGTGACGGAAATCAAGCAGATGGCAAAAATTCTGACCATTACGGACATAGCGTCACTGATTTCTTACTGTAAAGGATGTGCCACCGAAGAGGCAATGGTTTACCTGCAGGAAGTGGCAATGGAAAAGAATGTCCACCAGCTTCACCAACTGGCGAATATCGTAAGGAAAGCGTATCGGGAAGTGGGAACGGTTCTGCAGAAAGATGATCTGGTGGCGGCGGTAAGGAACTGGATGGCAAACGGTTCCGTCAGCAAAGCCGTATCGGCGGCAGTACAGTGGGCAGAATTTAGGTCAGAAGAATATGCCGGAAAAGCATTCCGCAAGGTTGTTGATGCAATCTTGGAGCATTATGGAACCACCCAGGAGGAATTCAACCACCTGCGGTTAAAGAAAGTCAGTTCCTTAAGCGACAGTGAAAGAGAACTGATGAAAGGCATCCGGGAGGCCGTGCCGAAGCCCGGCGGAAATACGGTTTTCCAGAAGACCATACCCGTAGAGGACATACCAAAGTATTTAGGGGAAAACGGGTATTCCTCAGTACAGGGATATATAGCGAATTACGATGATGTTTCCCATATATCCGGGTATAAAAATGTGGTAGAATCCCTGCGGCTGGATTATAAGGTAAATGGGGTAAGACCATACCCGGAAAACGGGGATGCATATGGGTATATCAAGTTTCAAACCAATGATGTGGATAACATAGAGATCCCATTTGGTGAATTGCTGGGTGGAAGCAATACGGATGGTTATCCGTGTACGCTGAATGGGTTTACCGGAGCAAGAAACGGAGAGATGATACCGGAATGGTTTGTGGGAAAGAAAAATGCGGTAGAACCGATAGAGGGGGCAGAACTGCATCAAGTGATAAATGGGGTGGATACAATTATTGGAATATATGAGGAAGGTCATTTTTAAAAGTAAATTAAAGAGGAGGATTGCTATGATAAAATCAGGATATTATGCCTTGTATAAGGGGAAAGAATATCATGTAAATCAAGATGGGTCAGGCCAAATAAAAATTTATACACACGATCATAATTTAATTGATGAATCTTTTGTTGTTGGAAGGTCAAAAGGAGTGTATAAAAAGTATGTCAAATCTTATGAATTGGATGATGTGTATAGAATTACTACGTATGCTTATGTAGATGGTGACAGAATCTTAGGTGTAATGAAAGAAACAGAGGATATGGTTTTAGTCTGTGCAAATGGAGAAGATGAAGATTTGATAGAGAAATACCAATTAAAAGAGGTAGACAGATATGTCTATGAAGGCTGGATTCATAAGGACGATGTACGTTTAGTTGAAGAACGAAAAGACATGACACGCCAGTTCGGAGTTGTTAAGAAAACGGACTGATCAGACAATATACTTAGAAATCGGTCATCCTGCGGTCTGAGGCGGCGATCTTGCCCATCACTCTGGTGACAGCCGTCGTGGAATTGGCATCTCTCATCATCATATTTGTATCGTCTACATAATGTATGAGACGTGAGAAGATTTGGGGGAAATATTCGTGCAACGAATGTGAAACCATTGGCAGCTAAGTGCGTCTGTTTTTCCGATAGCACGGTTCCCCAAGCCCCGCCGCTGTAGCCTCGCTACACCTGTGTGATGTTTCCCATATAACCGGGTATGAAAATGTGGTAGAATCCCAGCGGCTGGATTATAAGGTAAATGGGGTAAGACCATACCCGGAAAACGGGGATGCATATGGGTATATCAAGTTTCAAACCAATGATGTGGATAACCTAGAGATCCCATTTGGTGAATTGCTGGGTGGAAGCAATACGGATGGTTATCCATGTACGCTGAATGGGTTTACCGGAGCAGGAAACGGGGAGATGATACCGGAATGGTTTGTGGAACGAGAAAATGCGGTAGAACCGATCGATGGGGCGGAACTGCATCAAGTGGTAGATGGGGTGGATAAAATTATAGCAATTTATAAAGATGATCATTTTATAGCAAAGGTTAATTAGAGGAGGAAAATTATGTTAAAAAACGGATATTATGCAATATATAGGGGCAAGGAATATCGCGTGAACCATGATAAGTCAAAAAAGATACACTTATATACTAATGATAAGGAAAAAATTGATGGATCATTTGTAATGTGGCGAAAAACCGAATTTCAAGAATCCTATGAGAAAATTGTCCAGCCTTATGAATTGGACGATGTGTATGATATTACAACATTTGCTTATGTGGATGAGAATAAACGCTTTGTTGTAATAAGGGAAACAGAGGATATGTATTTAGTAGGTACGGGTTCAAAAAATATAGATCTTGTAGAGAAGTATAAATTAAAAGAAGTAGACAGACGAATATTTGAAGGCTGGATTCATAAAGACGATGTATGTTTGGTTGAAGAACGAAAAGACATGACACGCCAGTTCGGAGTTGTTAAGAAAACGGACTGATCAGACAATATACTTAGAAATCTGTCATCCTGCGGTCCGAGGCGGCGGTCTCACTCGTCCCACGGATGACCGCTATCGTGGAACTGGCATCCTTCATCACCATATTTGTCAATACCTACATAATGTATGAGACGTGGGAAGAGATGGATGAGGTTTTCGTGCAACGAATAGCCATTGGCAGTTAAGCGCATCTGTTTTTCCGATAGCACGGTTCTCCAAGCCCCGCTGTAGCCCTCGCTATGCCTGTGTGATGTTTCCCATATAACCGGGTATAAAAATGTGGTAGAATCCCTGCGGCTGGATTATAAGGTAAATGGGGTAAGACCATACCCGGAAAACGGGGATGCATATGGGTATATCAAGTTTCAAACCAATGATGTGGATAACATAGAGATCCCATTTGGTGAATTGCTGGGTGGAAGCAATACGGATGGTTATCCGTGTACGCTGAATGGGTTTACCGGAGCAAGAAACGGAGAGATGATACCGGAATGGTTTGTGGGAAAGAAAAATGTGGTAGAACCGATCGCTGGGGCAGAACTGCATCAAGTGGTAAATGGGGTGGATAAAATTATAGCAAGGTTTATCAAAGGTCATTTTGTAATAGAATCAAAATAGGAGGAAAAATGAATGATCAAATCGGGACATTATGCGTTATACAAAGGGAAGGAATATCACATGACAAGTGATGAGATGCATCAGATATTTATATTTACTAATAATGAGAATTTGGTGGATGAAACATTTGTAAAAACGGATATTCCCTGGGCATTGTATGAGAAAATTGTCCAGCCTTATGAGTTGGATGATGTGTATAGAATTACTACGTATGCTTATGTAGATGGTGACAGAATCTTAGGTGTAATGAAAGAAACAGAGGATATGGTTTTAGTCTGTGCAAATGGAGAAGATGAAGATTTGATAGAGAAATACCAATTAAAAGAGGTAGACAGATATGTCTATGAAGGCTGGATTCATAAGGACGATGTACGTTTGGTTGAAGAACGAAAAGACATGACACGCCAGTTCGGAGTTGTTAAGAAATCAAGAGAAAGTAAGTAAATTCTGTTAATGTCTCCGAAAAAACATTTGATATTTTTTCTGAAAAATCAGATCTTTTTTGAAAATTATAGTAAAGTGAGGGGGCATTCATGGAGGCATACGGTCTGGGTACGGCGGTCATGCTCACTACCCTGATGACAACCATCTTGAAAACGGAATCCCTCATCACCATATTTGTCATCGTCTACATAATGTATGAGACGTGGAAAGAGATGGGGGAAGTATTCATGCAACGAGAGAGTTCCGGGAAGACGTCCACCGAAAGGTGCCGGAAGAATCGAAAAAAAGAATTACATGAAGAGCCGATAGTCAGATTTTACTCCATCAGAGCAAGGACTCAGTGTAGGAGCATCATGACGCCCTTTATGGATAAGCAGAGCGAAGGGATTTAGGAATCCTGGTGTATAGGGAGATCCAGTATGACATGGGAGGTTTGCTGCCATAAGGACCTGGGGAAGAGAATGGCCAGCCATAGCGGAATAAGACGATGTCTTATTTCGTATACCCCAAAAGATCCGTTCATCCATGAATACAAGGCCAAAGGGGATGACATAGACAATCAGATCAAATGTAATTTATGAAAAAGTAAGAAAAAACTAGTTAACAACAGAAAAACTAAGGTTATTATGGGAGGATTAATAAAATGGCATTATGGCAATTTGATTGTTATATAGTAGAAAGAGGAAAGTGTATTGCTGGATCTGATTCAAATGATGAAAAAATATTATTTTGGGAAAAAGGTGACATTTTATATGATAAAATTGATTTTTTAGAAAGACAGACATGCTGGACAAAAGATATATTTCAGTATGGAAAGGAAGATGAGACTTGTATTCAATTTTTATTTAGAAATGGTTTGTTGAAAGAAATTTTTTGTAGGTTCGATTTGCGCTCATTAACATCTCAGATGTTGAAAAATATTTTAAAATTTGTTGATGAAAATAACGGGATGATTTTTTACGAAGGTAAAATTTATTATCCTGATTTTGAGGATATAGTAAAATTGATGAAAAAGTCTGATGCAAATAATTTTTGTCAAAATCCTAAGAAATATTTTGATAGCTTTTCCAACAATTTATAGCTTACCGATATAGTATTGGAGCATTATGGAATCACCCGTGAGGAATTCAACCACCTGCGGTTAAAGAAAGTCAGTTCCTTAAGCGACAGTGAAAGAGAACTGATGAAAGGCATCCGGGAGGCCGTGCCGAAGCCCGGCGGAAATACGGTTTTCCAGAAGACCATACCTGTAGAGGACATACCAAAGTATTTAGGGGAAAATGGGGATGCATATGGGTATATCAAGTTTCAAACCAATGATGTGGATAACATAGAGA
>CAZFSU010000043.1:0-7063 GCA_964521555.1 uncultured Jutongia sp.
CGGTCTATGCGTGGCTGTGGTCAGATTCATATCAAAATGGAGCGGACCGCTCTCATTCATACTGATAAATGGCAGGTTAATGTTGGTGGTGGTAGCAGATGACAATTCCTTCTTTGCTTTCTCTGCTGCTTCCTTTAATCTCTGTAATGCCATCTTATCGTTAGAAAGATCAACACCATTCTGCGCCTTAAACTCACTAATCATATACTGTGTGATCTTTTCATCAAAGTCATCGCCACCCAGTCTGTTATCACCAGAAGTAGCCAAAACTTCAATGACACCGTCACCAATCTCAATAATGGATACATCAAAAGTACCACCGCCCAGATCGTATACCATGATCTTTTGCTCTTTCTCATTATCCAAACCATAGGCTAACGCAGCCGCAGTCGGCTCATTAATAATACGTTTCACCTCTAAACCGGCAATCTTACCCGCGTCCTTCGTTGCCTGACGCTGTGCATCATTAAAGTATGCCGGAACCGTAATTACAGCTTCTGATACACTTTCTCCCAGGTATCCTTCTGCATCGGCTTTTAACTTTTGCAGAATCATCGCTGATATCTCCTGTGGAGAATACTTCTTATCATCAATCGATACACGATAATCCGTACCCATATGTCTCTTAATGGAAGAAATCGTCTTCTCGGCATTGGTTACTGCCTGACGCTTCGCAGGCTCGCCCACCAGTCTTTCACCTGTTTTCGTAAATGCCACGATAGAAGGAGTTGTTCTGGCTCCCTCTGTATTTGCTACTACGACCGGCTTACCACCTTCCATAACAGCAACACATGAATTTGTTGTACCTAAGTCAATACCAATAATCTTACTCATAATGATTACCTCCTATGATAAATGTTAATGAATTATTAATTTGATTGTCAGATATCATTGGGAATCCCATATTGATTCGGAAATAGAATGGTGCTTTGCACCAGCCGAACAAAATATCGCAGGATTACAACCGTAATATCCATCAGTTTACCACTTTCACCATACTGTGACGTACGACACTCTCTTTGTACATATAACCCTTTTGTAATTCCTCTGCTACTGTACCGCTTTCCAGGTTATCATCATCCACCGCCATCACCGCATTGTGCAGATTCGGATCAAATTCGCATCCCACCGCCTCGATCGGCTTTACATCCAATTCCTCAAATGCTGTGAGAATTTGCTTATATACTAATTCCATGCCCTGAACAAAAGAATCGTCCTTTTGCTCCTCCGGCACCGCCAACAATCCCCGTTCAAAATTATCAATGACCGGGAGAATTTTTTCAATCACATCTTTGGCACCCATCTCAAACATCTGGGATTTCTCTTTCTCAGAACGTTTCCGAAAATTCTCAAATTCTGCCAACTGACGTACTCTTTTTTCCTCTAACTCGGCAATTTTTTCCTCTAATTTTGCCTGTGCCTTATCTTTTTTCTTGTCAAACAATTTCTTGACTTTTGCATCTTTTTCTCCGGATGTCTCCTTGGTTTCTTCCTCTGATGCCGTCTCCGGAGTTTCTGCCCCGGCACTCTCCGGTACAGTTTCTTCACTGACCTCTTCAGTTTGTGTTTCCACAGACGAATCTGCCGCTTCTACACTTTCCTGTTCTACTGTTTTTTCTGTATCTGCCACAGTACTAACCACCTCTCTAATTGCTTATCTCGATTCGGAACATTTGTCCCTAAAATGCTATCTATAAATCATCCACATCCAATGCAGATTATTTATCTTTGAAAATGTCATCCAACTGTGTCATCAGGGACTGCAAAGTTCCTACTACCTTATCATAATTCATGCGCTTTGGTCCCACGATACCGATCTTGCCATAGACCCCTTCATGAATCCGGTAGGTCGCTGTCACCATCGAACAGTCTTTCATACTGGCCACCTGTGTTTCATCACCGATATATACCTGTATATCATGTGTTTCATTGGATGGCGCTGTATGATTGGATGGTATCTCCAGCCAATTATTAATCACTTTCTTTTCCTCAAAAGCATTTAAGATCTCCGCGGCACTGGATTTATCTGTCAATTCAGGATATTTCAAGATGTTCGTCGCTCCACTGGTATAAACCTCCGGATCTTCATCCTCGGTCAGAGCCGCACCTATGATTTCCAACACCGAATCAATCACACCCGAATCCCCGTCCATCTGCTCCTTAATCTGCTGAATGACAGCCAGATTCATTTCTGTGACATCCAAACCATTTAATGCGGTATTGAGCACAAAATTCAATTTGGTTACCCGTTCCGAATCCACCGGATTACTCAGGCGGATCAACTGATTCTTGACATGGTTATTATCCAAGACAATAACCGTCAGCAAACTCTCTTCATCGACTGCTGTCAACTGGATAAACTTAACTTTTTTGGATTGATAACGTGGTCCGGATACCATCGTCGCATAATTGGTATTCGATGCCAGAAACTTGGCAATCTCCTTGAGCAATACATCGATCTTGTCGGCCTTTTCATCCAGTTCCTCCTTGAGGTTATCCACCTCTGCCGCCTTGCTCTCCAACATCGTATCGACATACAAACGATATCCCTTGTCCGAAGGGATGCGCCCTGCCGAGGTGTGTGGCTGAATAATATAACCCATATCTTCCAAATCAGACATTTCATTGCGAATCGTCGCAGAACTCAAATGCAAATCTGTATCCTTGGAAATGGTACGGGATCCCACAGGTTCACCTGTTTCTAAATAAGTCCGAATGATCGCCTGAAGAATTTTAAGTTTTCTCTCATCTAATTCCACCGTTTCACCTCCTGTCCGGCTGTTGTTAGCACTCTTTTTAATGGAGTGCTAACATCTATACAGTAAGATAGCACTCCATTTTCCGATTGTCAAGCGTTTTTCATGATTTTTTTCATAAAATGAGCATTTTCATGAAATTTCTTCCTAGGAAACTCTACCCATACTACTTTTTTTCCGATATACTTATTAATTAGTAACCGTTCAGAATGACAAAAAAGGAGCAAAGGATATGGATCAATCCAAGATCACCCCACTCGGCACACACCAAACATCAAATACCGGGAATCATGCCATGAATCATAACATGGCCGGACGCACTGCCGCGAATCATGCCAGAAATACTGCTGCCGGAAATCCAGGCATACAAAATTCCGGTCAGTATGGTGTTGTACGTGCTGCCACCAATTTATCCCTGGGAGATGTGATCCGTGGGGAAATCTCTGATCTATCCGGCGGCGAAATCACCATCACCTTAGAAAACAATACGATGATCCGTGGACAGATTTCCGACAGTTCGATGCTTTTCATCGGCCAAACAGCCGCATTCCTTCTGGATAGCATTACACCACAGGGTGTATTAATAAAACCGGTGGGAAATTTCACGGAGACAGAACTTACTCTGATTCATAAAGCACTGGAAGAGGCTAATCTGCCATCCACAGAGTACAATCAGTCTGCTGTCAAGGCTTTGATGGATAATATGATGCCCATCAGCCGGGAATCCATTCAACAATTAATGCAACAGGCCTATGATAATAAAACGACCGATATGAATACGTTAGCACTGATGAACAAGCTAATGATGAAAGTTACACCAGATAGTATTGCCACCTTTAGCCATTATCGGAATGGCACCGATATGCTGGCACAGCAATTACAGAATTATTCCGTGGAGATTCCTTCCTTATTAAGTGCACTTTCCGAACATGGGTCTGCCGATGCGGTGGCACAATTTGCGGAAACGCTGATGCGGATCACCATGACCGGAGACCAGACCGATACAGTCAATCTCCTGACCACAGGTACACTGTCTATGGAAGAACAAACTGAACTCCAACATCTCTTATCCGGTACCGCCATGACAGAGGAAACGGCGCAGGCACTGGAGAATGGAACTCTGTCTCTGCGGGATGCTTTGACCATGATCCGGGATGCTGCCATCGATGGTACCCTGTCTCTGAAAAACGATCCCCAGAATCGTGCTCTGGTTGACAAATTAATATTAATAGAACAAACACTGGAACCTGCTAACGGACAGACAGAGCAGCAAATGCAGGATTCTTTCCGAAATATATTAACGCTGCAAAATTCTGTTCCAGATGCCGATGGGGAGGCTGGAGAAAACATGGAATCCCAGCCTTCCACAGCAGCCGAAGCAAAGACCATCCCTGCGGAGAATATCAGCACAGCGGACAATCCGTCACAGAATGGAAATAGTTCTGCCTTGCAATTTGCCGGAAAACTATTTCACTCTTTTCAGGAGACAGTCAACCACTCTCTCAACAATACCATGCAAATGCTGAAAAGCGCTGGAGAAAATGGTGCAGAACTGACCCCGTCAACCACTCAGCCGGATATTGTGAATACCCTTTGCGATCTGTACCGCACCGACGCTTGTGCCCATGACTTGACTGGCAGCCTTCTGTCTGCGGATGCCCGGGAGGAATTGGCTGGCTTTCTGAAACAATTACCGGTAAGCTCTGCCCTGGTAGGCAGGCTCATTGCCGGAGAAGCCACCACACAAGAAGTCATGCATGTCATCAAAAACGTATTGCCACTTTCGGACAGTTCGGTTTTACAGGCAATGTTCCAATCCGAAAGTTTTGAACAGGTATTCTCTCGTTTCCTGCAAACCAGTTGGAGCCTGACCCCGGAACAGCTACAACAAGAAGGGCAGCCGGATAAACTGTACAACCAACTGGCAAATCAAATGAATAGCATAGAACGGCTTATCGGCAATTCCCTTTCCGGTTCAGACTCGGAACAGATGCAGCAACAGGCACATGATATTGCCAGCAATATTGCACTCATGAAAGAACTAAGCGAAAATTTCTCTTATATGCAATTACCGCTGAAATTGCCAAATCAGGATACCAACAGCGAACTTTATATCTATACACAAAAGAACCAGCGCCGTATGAATCCGGATAACATGAGTGTATTGCTGCATCTGGATATGGAGCACTTGGGAACTGTGGAAATCCGCCTGGATAAAAACAAACAGGAGATACAGGCTAATTTCCGTCTTCAAGAAGATGCTTCCATCGACCTGCTTCGTGCCAACGCAGATATTCTGCGGGACAATTTAATAGGGCTGGGCTACCAGACAAATATTGTTGTCAGTAAACAGGCGGAAGCTCCGGTCACTATGGATGACTTTTTAAATACCAAAATAAAAACCAATGCAACCGAAGAGATGAAACGATTTTCTTTTGATATCAGGGCATAAGTTCTGATTTGATCGCAAAAGGCTGTGGCAGGAATCCATTTACATTTCTGCCACAGCCTTTTTCACTAAATTAAATTTTAATCATAGTCATGCTTATTCTTCATAGCATTGTTCTATTTCATCAAAAATATAATCAAACACAGAAGCCATTCCAACAAATTCACAACCATAGCTGTATTTTCCTTCTGCAAGTTCCTCCTGACGAATGATTTGCACCACACAGTTTAGGCTTCGATCCTGTTCCTGAAAAATCAACCGGGAATTAAAATAAAAACCAATGGGTAAAATACTTGCGGATACAAATCCAATCCCACTTTTGGAGATATCCACAATCTCAATCGGTGCATTAATATTATTTACCCGTACATTGTCCTGCTTAAATACCGAAGATACTTCCAAGTGCATCGTGATCGGAATTCGTCTACTTCTTCTCTGTTCAATCATCTTGCTCCCCCTTATTTACAATTTAATCTTTTCATACCTTATTTTCAAATGCTACATTCCCGGTTTCACGGTTAAAGTCATACCAGTCTGCGCATGGCTAACCCTGTAATATCTCAGTCAAAATCTGATTGACCATTCCTGGATCTGCTTTCCCCTGAGTGGCCTTCATGGTCTGACCCACCAAAAATCCAATCGCCTTCTTTTTCCCACTGCGGTAATCTTCTACAGACTGTGGATTGTCTGCTACGATTTTTTCAATCGTAGAACGCAATGCGCCATCATCTGCCACCGTCTTTAACCCCTTCTCTTCCACATATTTCTCCGGATCGATATCCTCTTTGAATATCTGCTCAAAAACCTCTTTGGCAACAGAACTGTTAATCACACGTGCCTCCACCAGTTTGATCAGTTTGGCCAGATTTTCCGGCGAAAAACTCAGATTCTCCGGGTCCATCTCCGCCTCTTTCATAAGGCGCATGGTCTCACCCATCAACCAGTTGGAAACCTTCTTTGGCGCACCACAAATCGCAGTGGTAGCCTCGAACAGATCTGCCAGATGTTTATCTCCCGTGAGGATTTCGGCATCATATTCCGGCAGCTTATATTCTTCCAGATATCTGGCCATTTTCTCATCTCGCAGCTCCGGCTGCGCCTCCCGGATACGTTCTAGCCACTCATCTCCAATCACGATCGGCACCAGATCCGGTTCCGGGAAGTAGCGGTAATCCTGTGCATCCTCCTTGGAACGCATCGCATAGGAATATTCCTTGGCATCATCCCAACGTCTGGTTTCCTGTACCACCGGTTCTCCAGATTCGATCAAGTCAATCTGGCGTTCCCGCTCTCCCTCAATCGCTCTGGCAATTGCCTTGAATGAATTTAAGTTCTTCATCTCGGTACGTGTACCAAATTCTGTCGCTCCCACTTCCCGCACCGACAAATTCACATCGGCACGCATCGAGCCTTCCTGTAATTTGCAATCGGATGCTCCGAGATACTGTATGATCAGCCTTAATTTCTCCAGATAAGCAATCACTTCCTCTGCGGAACGCATGTCCGGCTCCGATACAATCTCGATCAAAGGCACCCCGGAACGGTTAAAATCCACGAGAGAATTTTCGCCCCACTCATCATGCACCAGTTTACCGGCATCCTCCTCCATATGAATCTCATGGATACCGATAGTCTTTTTGCCACCCTCTGCTGTCTCAATCTCGATACCACCGTCTCTACAGATCGGCAAATACAACTGAGAGATCTGGTAATTCTGTGGATTGTCCGGATAGAAATAATTTTTACGGTCAAATTTGCAGTTCTGTGTAATGGTACAATTCGTGGCTAATCCCACTGCTATCGCATATTCTACCACCTGTTTATTTAATACCGGCAATGATCCCGGCATACCGGTACA
>CAZFSU010000044.1:0-4440 GCA_964521555.1 uncultured Jutongia sp.
ATCAGTTTTACAACTGCCTCATAAGTGATCTCAGAAATATCATGCGCTCCTATATCATTCAGGAAAAACAATCCCTCTGAACAGTAAATTCGGGTTAATTCCAACGTCCGGGCCGTGCAGCGGCTGCTGCAATCATCAAGATACACATCGAGATCTTTTCTCCATAGTATAGGCAGCTTGTCATAGTTTGACTGGTTAAGATAAAGCCTGCGATCAGAAATGGTTCCTGTAGAGGCCATTTCCTCTAACTGGTATGCATACTGTACCCATACAGCACACCTTTGCCGTGGTAATTCATTCTTGATATCAGTAAGCCAGTTTTCACGGATAGCTTCTGAATACCCCTCATTCCTTTGCTCCATATAAAGCCCCAGAGATTCATAGCAATCTCTATGCGATATCCGACTGCTTAGACACACCTCCTTTTCTTTCAGCAGAGCCATTACTTTGTCTACAGTTTCATTGTAATTCATGAAATCACATCCTTTCGGTTATATTGTGATTTCATTATCGCATATAAATTTTTATTCTCATAGTTCCTAAAGAAAAACGCGGAAAATCTATACTCTATCAAAAAGATGAGGATAAAAATATGGTGAGGATAAGCCGCAGACGATATAAACTTCCTTAAAACAAGTGGCATCATTCAGCATACTGCATCACCACCTCAAGGACTTGTGTCAGCAGTGGAACAGAGGATGGCTCCTCTATATGTATGGAAAATCCTTTTATGGAAATATCCAGCCCTGTCCGTGGAACACTGACGCTCTTTTTCTCCTGCCGCAGAATTTCCTGTGATACAGGAACAATCTGCTGTGCAGGCACCTCTCCTAAATAATTTTCAAGGCAGGCTTCTCTTACACGCCGGAGACGGTAATAATAGTTCGCCTTTGTAATGCCGTGGCAGGCACACCAGCCGACAACAGTCATTCCGGCCGGGCGGCTCTGGCAATCCCTGATCTGTTCTGCCCATTCCTGAAGTCGGCACTGGGCAGCTACCATAGATGTTTCTGAACTCATAGACTTACCTCCCATTCCGTGGTATTAAAAGTTGAACCTTAACATTTAATACCTGTAATAGAAATATAGTCTATTATCTCATATATGATTAGATCGGTCGAGGTACGTATTATCTACCGTTTACTAAAGACATACACTCAATACGATAATTCCCAGTAAAGATATCGCTGCTGCAATTTTACATGCCTTCACTTAAAATCACTCTCCCCTCTCCACTCAGATGCAACCTAATAAAAGATATATACTTATGAAAGTTACAATCAACAAACAATCAACAAACCTATTTATCCCCAATATGGCACATATCTCCTTGCCCGTACTCCTACTGCATCATTTTCAATTTTTATTAACCCCTTATCAACAGTATCTCTAATAATCCTCGACACAAGCGCCTTATTCTTTTCATCCACTCCAAACCGTTCCCGCAGCACAGCATTAGAAACCTCAATCTCATTTACATAGCAATAGCAGGTATACAAATAACAAGTCCGTATTTTATCCTCCTTTGTCCATTTAGACAAACTTGCATACCAATACAACTTTGTTCTTGAAAAATCGTCCCCTGTCTCTACTTTTGGTGTGGGAATTGTCAAATCCCGCATTCCTTCCTCCATACGGTCAAATCCGCTGCCCCGTTCCTCACATATTCTGACAATCCGCAAAAAAGATGCCATATTTTCATTTCTGGAATGTGGCGCAGTATCAATAATGCGGTTAATCTCCACAAGCATTGTCCCCGGATTAGATGATTCCACCCTTGTATCAAATACCTCCATCATCGGTCCGCTTCCATGCACCGTCAAATCCTGATGTATAATGACATTGCCAAGCATCTCCCTGACTGCCTTACGAGGAAACATAATATGTTCCTCTCTCCGCCCACCGTCAATTTCCTCTTCCTGAGGAATCAGAGTCATAATATAATCTGTAATGTCCTCAAATTGGATTGCATACCCCTTCGTAAAAACCTGTTCCCGGATTGCATGAGTCCGCCCACTTCCTTTATATCTTATTACTCTGATTGACTTCTCTTTAAATGCGTAAATGACTTCAAATTCTTTGCAAAGAGAAGTGCTCCCATATTTGTAATTTCATAATTCCCATTATCCATCTGCCTGATAAATTCTTCATCCTCCATATTATGGATAATGGAATCACGATTCCCCGGCAACGGCAATTTCATCACAGTATAATATGCCGCACAATCCAAAAGTTCTGTAACTTTGGAAGCAGTCACGTTCTCCATTGACACCCGTAATTCAAATGGACGTGTTTCAAAAGAAAGCCATAATTTTCGTTCTTTTTCCGGATAATCTTTTAGTTTTTTTTATAGGAGCCAACACAAACAAATTCCGTATCCTTAAAACTGGTAGGTCTGTTCACTGCTGCCGGAATTTCCATGACAACAACCTTTCCTTTATTTGTAACAACCTCGGTAAATTTGAAATCCACTCTTGGTTTTAGCCCTCTTACAAGCCAGTTTTCCAGTTCCTCATTCCCTACTTTAGTTTGTTTTGGTAAAAAACTTGTTTCTTCAATTTCATGTGTTATATCATTAATCCCCATAAAAGGTAGGCCGTTTCTCTCCCACATATCGCAGCCGAATTACTCAATGCAGAAATGTATTCTCCAATCATATCCGGCATATCATTATTTACTTTAAATTCCAACCATTCTGTCTCTTCTGGAAAATTCCGTAAGCGTTCTATCAGATTTATATAATATTCCTGCTCCGCATCCATGTTCTCACCTGCTTTCCACATCAATCCAGCCTTTTCCATTAGCATATCTGCCTACCTGCTATTTTTACTTTCCCAATCAGCTATGTTGTACTTCTCTAAAAGTTCATGTGCCTTTTGAATCCCTGCCTCCGTAATATATACTGACTTACTTCTGGACGGATGATTTCCTTGACGAATATAATCTTCATCATCTAATTCATTTAATATTCCAAAATCATAACCTTTCCATGCATAAAAATCCTTCCCATCTGAAAATTGGTCTTTTTCTGTCCATCTGGAAAAGTACAGTAATACCATTGTTAATTCTTTCATTGCCTGTTCTGCAGTTGTCTTATTCATAATATTTTCTCCAAAATTCTACTCATTTATATTTTCAGAAAAATAATTCCTCTAGTAGATATGGGGATTACTCCCCATACCCCTACACAAAACCGTACGTGCCCTATTAAGGCATACGGCTTTTCACTTTATATTCATACTTACCTGTAGAACAGGCTCACCTTGATACTTGGTTCTAACAGCGGAAATGTCCTAAGTAATCCGTTATTAAATGTTTCCCATGTGTAACTTCGTTTCTGACTTCTGCGGTTTAACCACTTAAACAGCATTTTCTTGGTAATATGCAGGTACGCTTTTACCTCTCTTATATTATCCGTTACTCCATAGTATTGATAATGCCCTCTTAATTTTGCATTGATAGTTTTAAATATCCACTCCAATGGCGACGTCCTGTGGTTCATTATCCATTCTTTCATTGCTTTTATTTTACTGCGTAGCTTCTTCTTACTCGTTTTCACTTTGCAACGGAAAAACCGTTTCTTTCTGTCCATTCCGCAATAAAACGTGAAACCAAGGAAGTCAAAGGTATCTGGTTTCCCCTGTCCTCGTCTTTCCCTGTTTTGCCTGGCAAACCTCCCAAACTCTAATATCTTCGTCTTTTCTTCCGCCAGTTCCAGTCCGTACTTGGTAAAGCGTTCCTCTAATCTCTCTCGGAATACTTTTGCTTCATATCCGTTCTGAAAACAACATACAAAATCATCTGCGTAGCGTATTAAATAACATTCTCCGCTGCATTGTCTTTTCACAATCACATCAAACCAGTTATCCAGCACATAATGCAGGTATATATTTGCAAGTACAGGACTTGCTCCGTTTCCCTGTGGTGTGCCTCGTTCACTGTCAAGATACTTTCCATTTTCCATGATTCCCGCTTTCAGAAATTTCTCTACAAGTTCAAGAAATCTTTTATCCGCTATATCATGCTTCAGCATCTTCATCAGCCATTCATGGTCTACGTTATCAAAGAACCCTCTGATATCTGCTTCCACCACATAATTCGTTTTCCGATACTGTACCATTTCTATGATTTCCCTTACTGCCTGATGGCAGTTTCGGTTCGGTCTGAATCCAAAACTTTCATCATAAAACTTCGGCTCATAAATTTGTTCCAGTATCTGTGCGATTGCATTTTCCACCAGTTTATCCTCATAACTGGATATGCCTAGCGGTCTCATTTTGCCTTTTGTTTCTTTTGGAATATAGACTCTTCTTGTGGGATTTGGGCGGTAACTGCCACTTTTCATTCTTTTCACAAGATTTTCAAGGTTTTCCTCTAGGTGTTGTTCGAACTCGTCTCTTCTATATAAATTTCAGATACTTTTGTATCTATTTCGTGCTT
>CAZFSU010000045.1:0-3776 GCA_964521555.1 uncultured Jutongia sp.
TACTTTCTCTCTAAATAGAAGAATTTCTCTTTCATATACCCGACAACTACATATATGTCCTCCACTCCCGCCTCTTTCAGCTGCTCAATCTGACGTTCAATCAGAATCTCGCCCTTGACACGGAAGAGTCCCTTCGGTTTTTCATATGTAAATGATGCAAAGCGGTTGGACTTGCCCTCTGCTAAGATAATGGCGTTTGACATCTATAAATTCCCTCAAAGTCCTACGTATTCAGCAATTCTTCTACAACTATTTCCGTCTTGATACTTATGCATAAGTGGCAATATTTTTTTTCTTTCTTCGGCATATGTGTCTATTCCGTCTAAAATCTCGTCAAGTGCTAGTAACAACTCCTGTTTATCAAAAACATGATAACCAGGAAAAAACTGTGCCGGATCATCAACTGAAAACCCCCTTGAATTGCGATAATCCTCATAATCATCCAGAGTAAATATCATGGGTCTGTTTAACAACAAATAGTCATTACTAATAGAAGAATAATCTGTTATCAACGCATCCGCCAAAGTGACAATCTGGTAAAGTTGGGCATTGCAAGAAATGATATCCTCATCTTTCAAAATACGTATATTGGAATACTGTTTTCTAAATGCATCATAGTCACTTTGAAGATGATGAACTTTAAAAACCATCAAGGCGTTTTTTTCTTTTAGTATTTCATTCAATTCAATTAAATCCGATCTTTTTTCCAGGATTGGTAACCCTGTATCTCCTTGATAATAATTCTCTGACAAATCTTCATTTTTGCTTTTTCTAAATGTAGGCATCCATAGCAGGACACTATTAAATCCTGACCAATGATTTCTTTTCTCCCACTCATTCAAAACATCTGTGTTATCGTTATAAAAATAATCATTTCGAGCATACCCTAGTGTTCTAACTTCTCGTTCATCACACTGAACAGCGTCTGCCATAATTTTAGTCCAAAAATCACCGGTTACTGTAATAAATCCTTCAGGACTCTTCGTCTTTCCTACGAGACCTTTCGTGGTTTTAAACCCACAGCCATGAAATAAATTATAAATACCCTGACCTTTTCTTTTTCGATATTCTCTCAAAACATTACAATGATCGAAGAAAAAATACTTACTTGTGGCTAAATAATATAGTCTCTTTATCTTAGGGTATCTTGTTGCCTTTGGAATACATATGCAACCGTCCCTCCCATTTTCTACATTATCTACCAACCATATAGCCCTATATTTGTTATCAAAATAGCCTTCTTTTTTTAGATACTCATAAAATGCGTATGAATTATCCGAGAAATCCCCTTCGCTTTCAAACAAGATGGTATTCCTAAATGAAATAACAGAAAAAATATCCATTATCAACTGTTCAATAACCATTTTCGATCTATGCAATACTGCATTACTCATTAAATCACCCTCTTTTCAAGTCATCTCTAATTTCCATAATATATTTTTTCAATACATCTCGCTTAATGATAACAACAACGATGCATACGACAAATAGACAGTAACGCACAATATCATTTCGGTATAGTAATGTAAAAACAATACATATACCGATAAAAGCCACTGTCCATTTGAAGAAAAACCTATCATAATAAATTGATTCAGGCTGTGCTTTTTTATACCCTCTATAATGAAGAAGAATCAAAATAGCATATGAAATCAAAGTGGCATATGATGCGCCAACATATGACCACGCTTTTATCATAAAATAATTAAGAAAAATGTTTATAAGTGCAGTTATAATAGTGGCAGTCGCAATATATTTCGATTTTTTATGATAGAATTCCACACTGGCATATAAATTGTAGAGCCCATTCATAAAAGCCACTCCAACAATGGGTGGTATAGCATATACTCCCGCATAGTATTCTTTTGGTGCAAGTATTTTTATTACTTCCGGAGCTAGTATTATTGCCATTATACAAATAGCTGTGTAAAGTATTATCAATGTTTTTGTGACATCTTTAATACGTTGAAAGGACTTCGTATTTAGCTTATCAAACAAGAAAGGAGTTAGCGATGCATTTATAGCTGTCCACATCAGCGTTGCTAACCATCCAATATTGTAAACCAAATTATAGATTCCGGTATCCGCAGTCGATACCATATTAGAAATCATAATTCTATCTGCACTGCTCATTAAATGCTGCGACAGATAGTGTGGAATCAGAGGAAGCGCAAAGATAAGCACCTGTTTCCAAATGGTCTTATCAAAAAATACCTTCCCTTGGGCAAGTAAAAGAATGTATAAAGGAATAGCAACAACTAAATTACCGACTTCATTAGCCACAATTTTTATGGAGCCCTGCTCTCCAGTTGCATTTAGTACGAATACAATTGCTAAGATCTGACCAATGACTACAGATAAAATAGATACCACAGTAGCAGCCTTGTACTTCAGTTCATACCTCTGCCTAGTTAACCAATAAATCTGAGCAGGATAAAACAAAAAATGGAGTAGCATTAGGCCAAGCAAAGCATCTGAGAGAATTAATTTCCGTTCACCTATGTGGTTGATTGCAAAAAGAACAGCAAAGACTAATAGCGTAGTGACATTTCCAAGCACCGTTATATTTGATAAATACTGACTTCTCGAATTACGATAATCATTCAAACCCACGTTTATTATTCCAGCAGAAGTCATGCCTAGTACAGCGAAGACTTCTATCACAGTACTCCAAGCATTATAAGTTGAAATGATACCATATTGGGTTTGATCCATTATTCTCGTGAAAATAGGAGTAGTTAAAAAACTGATGCCTCTCACGAAAAATGATGAAAAAGCGAAAATGAGCGATGCCTTCATTGCATCAGATAAATTGTTCCATTTTGCAATCACCTTGTTCATCATACCTCTGTCTTGCCCTCTTTCTATCTAGTAGTATATCCTTTTTCCAGAATATCAGCAATACGCTCGCAGGCATGTCCATCACCATAAGGATTACATGCCTTGCTCATCGCCTCATACACTTCTTTGTTCTCCAACAGTTCTGTGAAGGTTCTATAGATCTTCTTCTCATCCGTACCGACAATTTTTAACGTCCCAGCCTCCACACCTTCTGGCCTTTCCGTTGTATCTCTCATGACAAGCACAGGAACACCATAACTTGGGCATTCTTCCTGAATTCCGCCGGAATCAGTCAAACACAAAAAACTTCGAGCTTCAAAATTGTGACAATCAAAGACTTCAAGCGGCTCGATAATGTGGATGCGATCACAATCTCCCAGTTCTTCGTCCGCTGCCTGCCTTACCACTGGATTCATATGGATCGGATACACTGCCTTGCAATCGGGGTGTTCTTCAAGAACTCTTCTGATTGCCCGGAACATATGATGCATCGGCTCGCCCAAGTTCTCACGCCTATGTGCAGTGATAAAGATAAGCTTGTCGTCGCCGACCCAGTCAAGCTCGGGATGAGTATAATCATCCTTGACCGTGTGCTGCATAGCATCAATGACTGTATTCCCCGTGATGTACACAGTTTTCGGATCCTTGCCTTCATTAATCAGATGATCAGCTGCCAACTGTGTTGGGGCAAAGTTGAACTGGGAGACAATCCCCACCGCTTGACGGTTAAATTCCTCTGGATATGGGCTGGATATATTGTACGTTCTGAGCCCTGCTTCAACGTGACCTACAGGAATCTGGAGATAGAAGCAGGCAAGGGCAGTCACAAATGTCGTAGATGTGTCGCCATGTACAAGAACCACATCCGGTCGTTCTTTCTCCAGAATCTTTTTGATACCATTCAGAATGTTAGTCGTAATATCAAAAAGCGTCTG